>NZ_JBMPZA010000029.1:0-73009 GCF_049368575.1 Priestia sp. 40 | reverse complement strand
TATATCCGAGCTTTTGTTCTCGATTGTCTAATTCTACTCGAATCCCTTTCTTTCCTAGAGCTGCTTTAATCTCTTGTGCATATTCCTGATGAACTTTTAGAGACACTGGAATAACCTTTACTTGTACAGGTGCCAACCATGTTGGGAAGACGCCTCCAAAGTGTTCAATTAAAATGCCAAAGAAACGGTCAAGAGATCCAAAAATAGCTCGGTGAATTACCACTGGACGCTGTTTTTCGTTCTTTTCGTTAATATAATTCAAATCAAATTTTTCTGGTAGCTGGAAGTCTAATTGAATTGTTGCACATTGATGACTTCTTTTTAAGGCATCTTTAATATGAAAATCTATTTTAGGACCATAAAATGCTCCGTCGCCTTCATTCAATTTATAATCAAAGTTCAACTTTTTTAATACGTTTTCTAAGGAGTTTTCAGCAAGTTCCCATAAGCTATCCTCTCCCATGGAGTCTTCTGGTCGAGTTGAAAGTTCTATACTATATTCAAAACCAAATGTTTTATAGATATAATCCACTAATTCAATGACCGATTTAATTTCACTTTCAATTTGTTCAGGAGTAACAAAGATATGAGCATCGTCCTGACAAAACGTACGTACTCTTAATAATCCATTTAGAGCCCCACTGAATTCGTGACGGTGAACTTGACCGAATTCTCCCATTCGAATGGGTAAATCTCTATAGGAATGGAGCTTATTTTTAAAGATAAGCATATGACCAGGACAGTTCATGGGCTTTAATGCAAATTTAGCGTTATCCACTTCTGAAAAATACATATTATCCTTATAATGATCCCAGTGACCAGACTTTTCCCATAATTGTTGATTCATCATAAAAGGAGTACGTACTTCTTCGTAATTATGCTTTTCTTGAACGGATCGTAGGAATTGCTCCAGCTGATTTTTAACCATTTGTCCTTTAGCTAGATAAAAAGGCATTCCAGGTGCTTCATCAGAAAACATAAATAATTCTAGTTCATTTCCCAATTTTCTATGGTCTCTTTTCGCTGCTTCTTCTAGAAACATCAGATACTCATTTAACTGTTTTTGAGAACGAAAAGCTACGCCATATACACGTTGTAACATTTGGTTGTCGCTGTTACCTCTCCAGTATGCTCCTGATACTTTTGTTAATTTAAACGCCTTAACCATTCCAGTAGAAGGAAGATGTGGGCCTCGACATAAATCGAAAAATTCCCCCTGTTTATAAATCGTAACTGTTTCATTCATAGGAATATCACGTAATAACTCCAGTTTCAACTCGTCGTTTATCTCGCTAAATATTCTTTCAGCTTCACTACGTGTCACTTCAGTACGTTCAATAGGATGATTTTCATTAATAATTTTCTTCATTTCATGTTCGAGTTGTAGTAACTCATTAGAAGCAATCGTTGTAGAAAGATCCATATCGTAATAAAATCCATCTTCAATAACTGGTCCTACCCCTAACTTCACATTCTTATGTACTCTTTTTACTGCCTGAGCAAGTATGTGAGCTGTTGTATGCCTCATAATTTCTAGACCTTCGTCAGAATCTACTGTTAAAATTTCGATTTCTGCATTTTGATTAATGGCTCGATGCAAATCATACAATTCTCCATTTACTTTACCCGCAATAGCTTTCTTCTTTAGGCTAGAACTAATGGATTCTGCAATAGTATGTAATGTAATACCTTTTGAAAATTCTTTCTCATTTCCATCTAAAAAGCGAATTTGAATTAAATCTTTACTCATGATAACCTCTCCTATTTAAATAAAGTCAAAAAAAACATACTCATCCTTAAGTAAGGGACGAGTATGTTTTCACACGTGGTACCACCCAAATTCCCATCAATATAAATATATCGATGGCTCTGGTGCTGTAACGTCGCAAACGTTATTAATTACTACTAGTTCACTAATAAAGCTCCAAGGTGGTAAATTATTTCTCTTCCTTAAGGGCTCACAGCCAAAGACCCTATTCTCTGCAAAGAAGTATAAAAATAATTCATGTCCTTTTCGTTGCTTACCTATTTATTTTTCAACATAAAAAAACGCACTCATCCCTCTAACAGGGACGAGTGCGGTCGTGGTACCACCCTAATTTTATAAAACACTACAAGTGTTATATTCTCAAAAAGATAACGGATTTCCCGATTGCGGTTACTCTATCTACATATTTCCCCACAATAGCTCCAAGGTGGTAAATTATTTCTCTTTCTTAAGGGCTCACAGCCAAAGGCCCTATTCTCTGTAAAGAAATATAAAAATAATTCGTGTCCTTTTCAACGCTCAACATGTTTATTTCCAATAAATAGAATTATAATTTATACTATTTGTAAATGTCAATACTTAATTCTAAATATGTAATTAATTAGAATTAATTTCTGTTTTAAAAATATATCGAAATCCCCCCGCCAAAAACAAATTTAAAGGAATGAATATATGTATAAAAGACAGCCTTTTTATGCATTTACCTATCACTTAAGTATTGGAAGAACGTAGTCATATTAAGGAAGCCAAATATACTTCATTATTTTTTGTACCTTTAAAAACTGATTAACTGTACATTAAAAACAAGAAAATTCCTCATAGATTGAGGAATTTTCTTACCTATATTATAAGAAATGAAATTTTCATTCGCATCTACAAGACGTATTGGAACATTTATTGAGTATAAAAAGTAACTATTCAAACCATAAAATCGGCATTCTACGCTCTTAATTGGATTTTACAAGAACAATTATTGTTATACATTGAAAATCCAGTTATTGTTAAATAAGAACTTAACAACTTAGAGAGATAGGTGACTATATAATTGCAGAGATACAGATACAACAGTATGTTAAGGAAGGCTCTACTTGTAGATATAGAAGCAGTGAGAGAACTTATGATTGAAATAGGGTTAGAAGAAGGATTTACTAGCGATAATACGATTTTAATTAGTCAATTTGTAGACCAGTTATTAAATAAATTAGAAGAAATTAATATAAATGATTAATTGTCTATTTTTAATATATACGAAATAAAAAGCCACCCGGTATTTGCAGGACAGGTGGCTTTTTACTATAAAATGCATGTGCAAACACATTATAATATATTTACCATAAATAATATATTTTTCTTGATTTACATATGTATAAAAGGTGCATTTTTTATACATCTATTTCTAAAACGTCTATCTGAAAAACGTTGGTCTATCAAGGATGTATAAAAAGCTGCATAATCCGGAAAAAGAACCCTCGGCGTAACCGTTCTGCGACAAGGGTTCTTTTTTATGGTGTGTTCCTAAAAGAGACATTATGTTAACTATCTTTGTATATGGTATACATTATAAAAAATAAAATTTTTTTAAAAAAAATGGAGATAGTGAAACTTTTCGTGTGTCGAGACGACTCTAATTAATGAAAGGAGTGATAATACTGTGAAACATGATATACATACAGTAAAAAAAGCAATTAGTGGAGACGCTAGGGCTTTTGAAGAATTACTTTTCCAAGAAGAGAAATTGCTTTATTATAAAGCTCTTTCTTATGTTAGAACAAAGGAAGATGCCCTTGATGTCATACAAGAAACAGCATGCAAAGCCTTTCTGGCGATAGGTAAATTGCGAGAACCAGAGTATTTTTCAACTTGGCTATTTAAAATCCTTATTCGAGAGTGTTACAAGCTATTAAAGAAACGAGAACAAATTGTTCCTTATGAAGAACACGAATTATTAAGGAAGTTAGATGAGAAACAAGAAGAGGAAATTGAATCTTTTCATTTAACCCAGGCATTATCTACGCTTAATTCATCTTATCAAACATCTATTATCTTATTTTACTACCATGATTTATCAATCCAGGATATTTCGGACGTGATGGAAAAACCAGTTAGTACAGTAAAAACGTATCTACGTAGGGCAAAGAAAAAATTAAGAAGTGAATTGGAAAGGAGCTATAAATTAGATGAAAGAATTTCATGAGCAGGTAGAAAAGTTTCCTAAGGAACAAGTTCGTTCAGCTATTCAAGCAGGGATTGGTCAAGCACAAGAACTGATAACGGATAACAAAATAAGTTACAAGCATAGACATAGGATTAGCAACAGAAAACGGAAAGGCTTGTATGCTATGTCCAGTGTGGCGGTAGCCTTTGGACTATTAGTTGCTTCTTCCTATCAATCTCCAGCTTTAGCAAGCACATTGTCTCAAATACCTCTTATCGGTTCTGTTTTTGGAGACTCTAATTACGTTGGTTTAAAACAAGCTCAAAAAAATGGATTGGCCAGCCAAGTTGGAGAGACACAGACTGTCAATGGAATCTCTGTGACGCTTGAAGAAATTCTATACGATCAAAGTGGCATTAGGCTTAGTTACATTATAAAGTCAGACAAAAAATTAGAAGAATATTATTGCGGTAGTGGCATGGATTATACTGTAAATGGCGAGATAATTGGTGGATCGGGTGGATATGAAGAAAAGGTTCAATCACCTACAACTCGAACGGCCATTCAGGAAATAAATATATCTAAAGACATGCCAAATGCTTTCGAGCTTGGATTAATCCTACATGGACAAAAGGGGGAAACTTGGTATTTCTCAAATCCAGTCAAAAAAATTAAGGATATTAAGAAAGTTCCAATCCATTATTCACAAAATGTAGACGGCATCGGCCTTAATATCAAGGACTTATCTTTCAGTAAAACGGGGACGAGTATATCTTATGAGAGTTCTGAAAAAGGAGAGGACTTCGAAGCAAGTAGAGCTGGAAATATAGAACTTAAAATTGTTGATCAAGATGGTAAAAAGATTAAGAGTTATTCAGGTGGAGCAGAAGGTATACAGGTGAAAGATAAACTAGTGTTTACAAGTAATAAAAAGTTTGACCCACTCAGCTCAGATGTTACAGAATTGACTGTTACTCCTTATTTATTCCTTCCGTCAGACGGTGGAGGAGTTGAATACGATGAAAATGGTGAGTCAAAAGAGGTAGGATTTAAAGGTAGTTCTTCAAAACCTGTTAAATTTAAATCATTTAAGGTAAACATACCTCAATAAGTATACGCAGCTTTTAAGAAATAATTTTCAGCTCTTAAAAGCTGCGTTAATTATAAGGAATAGAACTCATTGTCCGTTTGCTCTAAAGAGGTTTAATAAGTTCTGTTCCTATAAATGGTTTTATGTTAAGTAAGGATATTAATTATAGAAGATATACGATAATAAGACGAAAAGCTTCCTACTCGTTAGGAAGCTTTTTTATAGAAAACAAACTTAGAATCGAATGATGTTTATCCTTTTGCCTTTATCGTAATATCGTCTTTTGAATCAAAAATTTCAATTACTTGACCCGAGGCCACAGTCCGTCCACCTTCACGAATAGCAAAACGAAGGCCTGGAGTCATGGCAATTGGGTGAATGAGTTCCACATATACCTCAGTGTTTTCACCAGGCATGACCATCTCTTCGCCATCTTTCAAATGAATAGCCCCTGTAACATCTGTAGTACGGAAGTAAAACTGCGGTCGATAATTCGTAAAGAAAGGTTTATGACGTCCTCCTTCTTCTTTCGACAACACATAGATAGCAGCTTTAAATTTAGTATGAGGAGATATTGATCGAGGTTTAGCAAGTACTTGACCACGCTGTATCCCCGTTTTATCAATACCACGAAGAAGTAAACCTACATTTTCTCCTGCTTCGGCTTCACTTAAGAGCTTATTAAACATTTCAATATCTGTACATGTAGTTTGGATTGTTTCCTTTATACCCACGATTTCAACTTCGTCATTCTTTTTTAGTATTCCTTGTTCGATTTTCCCTGTTACAACCGTGCCGCGTCCTTGAATAGAAAAGATATCTTCAATGGGCATTAAAAAAGGCTTGTCAATACTACGTGTTGGCTGGGGAATATAAGCATCCAAAGTATCCGTCAGCTCTGGTATGTACTCAGCATTTTGACCACTTTCTAGTTTCACCATGTCTTGATAAGCAGAACCTTTTATGATGGGGGTATCTTCTGGATATCCGTATGAAGTGAGAAGGTCAATAACTTCCATTTCTACAAGTTCAGCCAGTTCTGGATCTGCTAGATCCATTTTATTTAAGAACACAATAAGATTTGGCACTCCCGCCTGACGAGCCAAAAGAATATGTTCACGTGTTTGAGGCTCTATGCCACTATCGGCTGCCACAACAAGAATAGCTCCATCCATTTGATCTACCCCGGTTATCATATTCTTGACAATATCAGCATGACCTGGATTATCAATGAAAGCATAGTGGCGCGAGTCAGTTTCCCCTTCCACATGACGAGTATTAATCGTAATTCCTCGCTCTCTTTCCTCTGGTGCATTATCAATATCTGCATAGCTCATTTTTTTACCACCATGTTTCATTGCTAAAAAGGCCGAGATAGCTGCAGTTAAAGTAGTTTTACCATGATCAACATGGCCAATAAAACCAATATTAAGGTATGGCTTAGTACGTTCAAATACTGATTTAGGCATTTTGGTATCCCCCTGAAATTTAATAAGGTAAAGGACGTGCTTTAGTATGAGTAGTTATAAATAAACCTCTTCGTCTAATAATTACCTTATCATAGAATTTAATATATATTTTACCATAAATAATAGGGTTTAATTACTATGCTAGAAGTTATTTATAATAGTCTTGTCAAAGGCAACAGAAAGCATATTTTTATTGTTGCAGTCTATTTTTATATACAACTATTTCATTTGATATATATTTATATAGATTTTAACCTTAAGAGGTAATCTCATATAAAAAAGAACCCCTTGCTCATGTAGGCAAAGGGTTTTCAAACTTATTGGAATAGGGGGAATATGTTATCAGTTTGGCCAAATTTGTAGATTCATATACATATATTCTTAAAAATAAATGTTTTGATGGTCTTTGTTTTTAGAAAGCTACCTTACTTAAGTTTTGTTTTTATTTAAGTAATTACTAAAGTATTTTATTTATTATTCATGTTTCACTATTTATACTAACCGACGATAAATATGGGCTTTTTCTAGAACTCTCGCGATTCTAAAAAGGGCTACTTTCACGGGCAATGCACTATTAAATAAATGAGGTAAAGCAAGTAACATCCGTGTTCAAGTAGCCCCCCTTATGCTCAATCCCACAATCTAGAATAGGTATGAATCAAAGAAATCATACTCTCCATAGCTGGAGAAACCCATTTATCTTTATGATAAGCAATAAATGTCGAAACACCATACTGTTCATCATTAATGGTTTTTCCATTTAACATCTCATTTTCCAGCTCTTTTTTTACCGTAAAGTAAGGCAACATAGAAGTACCTAATCCACTAATTACACACTGTTTTATAGTTTCTACACTAGCAAAATCAACGCTCCGGTCTACTTCAATACGATGGTCCTCAATATAATCATCAAATATACTTTTGTAAGCACATGTTCGTTCCGTATACAGAACTGTCTTACTATTCTCTTTCTCTTCTAAAGGAGTCAATAATACCATTGGTTCTTGTTTAACCTTTTCAATGTGTAAGTCTTTTACTGTCCACTGATTTTTTTCTAAAGCTAAGGCTAAATCGATATTCCCTTGTTGAAGCTCTGATAGTATATTTCGATGGTCGATAGACTTAATTGATAAGTTAACCTTAGGGTGACTTTGGTTGTACTCAAGTAATATTTGAGGTAACCGACACGTGGTTAGAGCCTCTGATGCTCCAATTGTTAAATCACCTATAGGTTCATTGTTTTGATGGGCACGATCCTTAATTTCCGTATAAAGGTTAATAATTTTTATAGCATATGGAAAGAATTGTTTGCCAAAAGCAGTAAGGACTACTCGTTTTCCCAAACGATCAAACAACGGCTGGTTAAGTTCTGCCTCTAGCTCTTTAATATGATTCGTAACAGAAGATTGAGCGTAGCCTAGTTCATCGGCTGCTTTTTTAAAACCCTCTTTCTCTACGATGGTTTTAAAGGTCACAAGTTGTCGAAGCTCCATACTATATGTCTCCTTTTCGTTCGATTTTATTGAACGTTTTGTTCATTTATATCTATTTTACTAAATTGATACACCATATTACAATGTAACTGTATTTAGATTTCAAAGTGATTTAAGTTAGTAATTTGATTAGGCGATGTACTTCATGAGATATATGAAATAAAAAAATTAAGAGAAGGAGTTTTTAGAATGACTAATACAGGAAATTTATTTGAAACTGTGACCTTAGGCAATACTACATTAAATAATCGAGTTGGCGTGGCACCGATGACTCGTACAAGTGCAACAGAAGAAGGGTTAGTAACGGACCAAATGATTTCCTATTATACTTCTTTTGCGCAAGGGGGATTCGGTTTTATCATTACAGAAGGAACCTATATTGATGATCGATATAGTCAGACTTATTTTAAACAACCGGGTATTGTTTATGACAAACAAGCTCAAGAATGGAAGAAAGTCGTTGATTCTGTCCATCAAGCAGGCGCTAAAATCTTTATGCAAATCCAGCATACCGGACCACTTTCACAAGGGAATCGGTTTATGGAAGGAACGATTGCTCCGTCCGTTGTTCAACCAAAAGGAGAACAACTTGAGTTTTATGGGGGAAAAGGACCTTTTTCACTTCCAAAAGAAGCAACAAAAGAAGAAATTACAGATGTTATCAATGGATTTGTCAATGCAGCGAGACAGGCTCAATCCGTTGGGTTTGATGGAGTAGAAATACATGGGGCAAATGGGTACTTATTAGATGCATTTTTGACTGATTACACAAATCAACGTACAGATGAGTATGGAGGAACCACAGAAAACCGAGTTCGTTTATTAGTTGAAGTATCTAAAGCTGTACGTGAAGCTGTAGGTCCTGATTTCACAGTAGGAATTAGAATTTCACAAGGAAAGGTCAATGATTATGCACACAAATGGGCAGGAAAAGAGCAAGATGCTGCCATTATCTTTGGACAGCTAGGACAGACTGGTCTAGATTATATTCATGTGACGGAGTATCAAGCATGGCAGCCAGCCTTTGATACTAGTGATCTGTCTCTTGCAGCTTTTGCGAAGAAGTATGGAAGAATCCCAGTAATCGCAAATGGACATCTAGAGAATCCTTCTAAAGCTAATGATATGATAGCGCAGGGGGAAGCCGATGTGATTACGTTAGGAAAAGGAGCACTAGCCAATCATGATTGGGTTAGCAAAGTTAAAAATGAAAAACCATTGACAGAGTTCAACCAAGAAAAAGTGCTAAGACCCGATGCTAAAATTAAGGAATTTGAATTATAAACCTTTCCTATTATAGTAAGCTTATCCTTGTAGAAATCAATTAAAGAGTTGATTTTTGTTTAAGGAATCAACTCTTCTATGGTGGTACTATCGTTTTAGAAAGTAGGTATCATAAGAGTGCCTACTTATAGTAAATAGATGTTTATTGTGCAGTTATCTCAACTAGAAGAGGAGAGAAATATATGTCAAAACAGATCAGTACATTTAAGCATGGCGTTCCATGGGAAGAGTCATTTGGGTATAGCCAAGGGGTTCGAGTAGGAGATACTCTTTATGTTTCCGGCCAATTGTCACACGACGAGGAAGGCAATTTCATTGGAGAAGGTGATTTTGAAACTCAAGTAAGAACTACTTTTAAAAACATAGACAAAGTGCTTAATGCGTTTGGAGCAACGAAGAAAAATATTGTCGACGACACAGTATTGATCGTCAATTTACAAGAGAACTGGGAAGCCGCACAAAAACTTCACCTTGAATATTTCAAGGATCATCATCCAGCTAGTACAACGGTTGGAATATCGGCTTTAGCACTCCCAGAGCAGTTAGTTGAAATTCGAGTGACTGCTAGACTGGATTTAAATAGTTAGTACTTAAAAAATATTCATTCTTCTACATTTAATATCCTGGTTACAGTAAAGACCACTTTATAAGTAAATTATAAGGTGGTCTTATTTGGTTAATTTTTAATTATGTAACTTATATTCAAAACGAATAATTGATGTACTTTATGTATAGAGGTAAATAGATAAACTAACTTCTGAAAAATAAAGTTTTAATATTTACTTCATCTGACGACAAATATGGAGTTTTTCCACAAGTTATGTAAAAGGTATAACTATTTTTAATAAAGCACGTTACCTATTACTTCTGTTAATAACATTAAATTTAATTTACTCAAAAATCTATATTCCTTTTAATCTCGTATTATCTTTTATAAGATTATACGATTTATATATATAGAGAGAATAACGTTGTATTTTGTCGTCACTAAGAGTAAATTATAAAACTAAATATTTTCATAAAGTATTTTACTATTTACCTAACACAATAAGAGATATTAGAAAGTTAATCATAAAAATGAATAACTATTTAGTTATACTTTTTTTCTACCGATATAAAGTAAATACGATAAAACGCCTAAAATACTCAAACGATAATATGAAATATAAAAATATTACATATTATCGTTTGACGAAACGACTTAAATGTGATTTAATATGTAATATAGAAATATTTCAAAAAATACAATCTCTGGTTTAGGGGGTGATTCATTTGGAAAAAAGAGGATTAAAAGAGTTCGTAACATTCGTTCAAGGTATAAATCCAACGAGGGCGCAAAAACAGTTTGGTACTCAGGTAATAAATTATTATGATCAGCTGTCTTTTGAAGCTGATTATAATCATGAGGACGTATTAGTTGGAGATGAGCCAAAATCTTCGTCTCAAAATAACCTTTCATTAAATGAAGGTGATGTTGTTATCAGTAACTCATTACAGCTTGCAACAATGGTCGGTAAAAATAATATTGGTAAAGTGTTGTCCCTCAACTTTACAAAGATAGAGTTTAATAGCGAACAACTTGATAAGAGATATTTTCTTTTCCTGTTTAATGCCTACAAAGATGTGAGGCGACAAAAAGAAAGGGAGTTACAGGGGAGTGGTCCTGTTTTAAGAATTCCGCTTCGTGCTCTTGGGGAAATTATTGTTCCTGTTGCTTCAATCGAAGAACAGAAGAAAATAGGCGCTATATACGTAGAAACACTGAAGCTACAAAATAAGTTAAACACATATGCAGACTTGATTGAGCAGTTTACAAGCTCAATGATAGAAGAAACCTTAAAGGGGAACTAATCAAATGAAAAGTCAATCGGAAACAGCATTTGAAAATGAAGTCATCGATTATTTGACCAAAATCGGTGGAGTAAAACAATGGGAATACAAAAAAGACATTAAAACAACCGAACAGCTTTGGGATAACTTTAAAATGATCCTAGAACAAAACAATCGCGCTCGTTTAAATGAACCCTTGTCTGTCACTGAATTTAACCAGGTGAAGAAAATCATCACTAATATTGAATCACCATATCAGGCTGGACAATTTTTGTATGGTGTTAACGGTGTTTCTGAAATTGAAGTTGACCTTGACAATGGTAAGCATGTGTTTTTGACAGTATTCGACCAAGCCCAAGTAGGAGGCGGGAACACTGTTTATCAAGTGGTAAATCAAATTAGACGCCCAAAAGTAATTGATGGTAAGCCTAACCGTCGATTTGATGTGACGTTGCTTATTAATGGTTTGCCAATTATTCAAATCGAATTAAAGAAAGCACTTCACAGCGCTACAGAATCCTTGAACCAGATGGAACAGTATATTGCTGAAAAACAATACAGTGGTATCTTTTCAACCTTGCAGATTCTAATCGCAATGACGCAGTTTGATATTCGTTACATGGCTAATACCCCACTTCGAAGCTTTAACCGAGCTTTTGCATTCAACTGGCAAAACGAAGATGATGCTCGCCCAATTCGTTCATGGAAGACGTTTGCAGATAAAGTGTTGTCCATTCCAATGGCTCATGATTTGGCAACACGATACATGATACTTGATGGTACAAAAAACAAAGAAAGTATCAAAGTAATGCGTCCTTATCAAGTCTATGCAACAAAGCGTGTGCTTGACAAAGTTAGAAAGTTTGACTTCAAATATGACGATGGTAAATTGGGGTACATTTGGCATACGACAGGCTCAGGTAAAACAATCACCAGTTTTAAGACAGCGTGGCTTGCAAGCCGTCTATCTAATGTACATAAAGTTGTCTTCTTGGTTGACCGAATAGCACTTACCAACCAAACAGCTGATGCCTATAAAGCCTATGATCCTGTTGCGAGCTTTGAAGGAAAAACTGGTGTCGTGGGTGACACAGCCAATATTTCAGACCTCCATCGCAAACTAACGAAGAAAAGTGATAAGAACATCATTGTGACAAGTATCCAAAAGATGTCGCGTTATGTAGCCCGGGACATCTTCAAGCCACTTAATGAAAATATTCTGTTTATTGTTGATGAAGCTCACCGTTCAACTGGTGACGGTAATGAAAGTGAAGGTATGCTTGAAACAATCCGAAAAGCTATTCCTAATTCTGCATGGGCGGGCTATACCGGTACACCAAAATTCCCTAAAACACGAGATATCTTTGGTGAACTACTACATGCATATACCATTAAAGAAGCTATTGCTGATAAAAACGTCTTAGGGTTTAACGTTGAATTCAAGGAAACTATAGAAGCTCCCGAAGACCCTACAGAAGATGATATCGATGATAACGTTCGTGGTAGTGTTTACGACTATAGTCCAGAACATGTGGAGTTGGTAGTTAAAGACATCTTCGATAACTGGAAGAAACGTTCAAATGACCATAAATATAATGCCTTGTTTACAGTCCATGTTGGCGGTAACAAAGCAAGTACACCAAGAGCAATGGAATACTTCGATAAGTTCGCGGAAGAGAATGCGAATCGTCCAGCAGATAAACGACTAAAAGTTGCAGTGAGTTTCTCGGCAGATACATCCAATAGTATTCATCAACTAAAAACGAACGAAAACTTGCACATAGCCATTAGAGCCTATAACGCAACGTTTGGCACAGCTTTTGATATGACGACAGTTAAAGCATACACAGAAGACTTAGCACGTCGGCTTAACAAGACAGCTGATGATGGTAACTATTTAGATTTGGTAATCGTTGTTGATCAACTTTTGACCGGTTTTGATGCTCCTGAAATGAATACACTCTATATTGACCGAACGCTTAAGGGTGGCAACTTGATTCAGGCTTACTCACGTACAAACCGAATGCATAACCTTGTTGATAAGCCTTGGGGAAATGTCGTGAATTATCGTTGGCCAGAGCAAAACGAGTATGAAATGAATAAGGCTTTTGCTATCTATTCAAATCGTGCATCTGCCAACGAACAGCTTCCACTTGAAGACTTGAAGAAAAGAAATGAAGAGTCGGGTATCACTTCCAAACCATTTAGCAAGGTTCAAGCTGAGATGCAAGGAGTCATCAAGAAGCTCCTAAAGCTCACAGACGATTTTGTACAATTACCACCAAGTGAAAAAGCACAGGATGAAGTTTTTGAGAATCTGAAAGAATATAATCGCTTGTTGAGTCAGTTGAAACAATATACCGAAGATGATGACAAAAATCCTATTTCAGCCTATGATAATCCTGAAGAGTTCTATGAACGTCTAGGTATTACTGAAGAGCAGGAAGTCATTTTAACAACTGTAATCGCCGGTGAGTTGAAAGAACGACGTGCAAAGCGAGAAGACATTGATATTTCGCAAGTCAATCTCACTATGGTTCATGTTCACGATGTTACCATCAACTATGATTATTTAATTGAATTGATCGCCCAGATGGCTGACGAAGTTCACGCGGACGATATGTCGAAGGCGGAAAGTACACGTGATGAAATCCATCTTGAAATTGCCAAGTCTGACAATGAAAAAGAAAAATCTAAGATGCGTAACTTTGTATCTAAAATTTTCTCAAAAGAGTTTGAATTTGATGATTATCCAGCACCTCGAAGTGTTGAAAAAATGAATCAAGCGATGGACAAATCGCAAAAAGATACAAATATTCAACTTGTAACGAACTTCATACGTACTTGGGGACTTGATAACAGCATAAAACCTAAGGAACTTGAAAACTTAATTAAGAAACACCGTTTAGGTCAAGAGGATATGGATAAACAAGGTGAGCTAACAGCAATCATGAATGACGCAAGAGCTGATTATAAAGAAATTGCAGCTGAAAATATTGCAAAATTGACCTGGGTACGATATCGCATCGAATTCCGTAAGGCATTTTACGAAATGGCTGACGAAATTAAGAATGGAGAATAGTCAAGTAATAAAATTAAGTAGACTACAAAGAGGAGAACAGAAATGAGCGATAAAATAACAAAGTCACCTCAATTCAGATTTACAGGATTTTCCGATGCTTGGGAACAGCGAAAGTTGGGAGAAATGCTAAAAGAATTTAGTATTAAGACAAAGACTGAAAATGAATATACTGTTCTATCAAGTACAAATTCTGGGATGGAAATTAGAAATGGTCGAGTCTCGGGGACATCAAACTTAGGATATAAAATTATTGAAGATGGTGATTTAGTACTGTCCCCACAGAATCTTTGGCTTGGAAATATTAACGTTAATGACATTGGTAAAGGACTTGTATCACCTAGCTATAAGACGTTTAAGTTTGTAGATTTAGATAGCCAGTTCATCGAACCACAACTTAGACTTCCAAGAATGTTGGAAGAGTACAAAAATGCTTCGACACAAGGAGCGAGTGTTGTTCGTCGAAATCTTGAATTAGAGTCGTTTTATCAAATCCCTATACGAGTACCTAGTTGGAAAGAACAAAAAAAAATAGGTTCATTTTTCAAACAACTGGACGATACCATCACCCTTCATCAGCGCGAGTTGGAACTGTTGCAGGATACGAAAAAGAGTCTGCTTCAAAAAATGTTTCCGAAAGATGGATCTGATGTTCCTGAAATCAGATTTGCAGGATTTACCGATGCTTGGGAACAGCGTGAGTTGGGGGATGTTGTAAAAATAGTCGGTGGAGCCACACCTTCAAAAGCAAACAAGGCCTACTGGGGTGGTGAAATTGTTTGGCTCTCATCACAGGAAATTAAAGGTAGATACGTTTCGGCGGGGACTTATACGATAACTGAAAAAGCTGTGCGTGAATCAGCTACAAAAGTTGTTCCAGCATTCACTCCACTAATTGTCTCAAGGAGCGGAATTCTTGCTCGAAAATTTCCAATTACCCTTCCAACAGTTGATGTTGCAATAAACCAGGATATTAAGGCTCTGTTCTTTGATAATGAGATATTAGAAACAGACTTCTTCGTCAGCCAACTTGAAATGAAAGAAAATATGATTCTCACTTCAATAGTTAAGACGGGGACAACTGTACAATCCGTTAATGTGCCAGACTTTGAAAAACTAATTATTTCGATTCCATCTGTTCAGGAACAGCAGAAAGTCGGTAAGATATTTAAGGACTTGGGCAACCTCATCACCCTTCATCAGCGTGAGTTAAATTTGCTTGAAAATTTAAAGAAATCACTACTTCAACAAATGTTTATATAAGAAAAGGAGATTACACAAATGAGTAATGCAAAAGATATTACATCAAGTCTATGGGGAATGGCTAACAAACTGCGTGGAACTATGGATGCAAGTGAGTATAAGAATTATATTTTACCATTTATGTTCTATCGCTATTTATCAGAGAATCAAGATGAATACTTAAAAGCCAATGATTTGGAAGAGTTCTACGAAGTGACAGATGACACTGAAAAAGAAGATTACCTTGAAGAAATCAGTAAAGGTATCGGATATGCGATTGACCCAGCCTATACCTGGGACAAAATCGTATCAAAAATTGAAAATCACAAAATCAAAGCTAGCGATTTCCAAGATATGTTTGACTCGTTCAACACAAATGCCAAACGTAACCCAGTCGCAGAAGCCGACTTTGCTAACGTATTCTCAGATATTAACCTCGGGGACACACGTCTAGGTTCAAATACAAACGAACGTGCAAAGGCTTTAAATGATATCGTTTTGATGATTAACGAGTTCACTTTCAAAGACGACTCAGGGCATGACATTCTGGGTGACGTTTATGAATATTTAATTGGGCAATTTGCTGCCTATGCTGGTAAAAAAGGTGGGGAATTCTATACACCTCATGAAGTTAGTCAAATCCTAGCAAAGATTGTCACAATTGATGCAGCTGGTACTGGCGAACAATTTCGAGTATATGACCCTACAATGGGATCAGGTTCACTTCTTTTGACAGTTCAAAGAGAATTGCCAAATGGTGATAAAGAAGGAAGCGTGGAGTTTTACGGTCAAGAGTTGAATACGACAACTTATAACTTGGCTCGCATGAACTTAATGATGCATGGCGTTAACTATCGAAATATGGAGTTGAAACGTGCAAACACACTTAATGCTGACTGGCCATTTGCTGAAAAAGATGGCACACAAATTCCTTTGAAGTTCGACGCAGTCGTGGCTAATCCCCCATATTCTCAAAAATGGGATACAAAAGACGTTGATCGAGATAAAGACACACGTTTCAAGGGTTATGGTGTAGCACCTGCATCAAAGGCAGATTATGCCTTTGTTCTTCATGGTCTTTACCATTTGGATAAATCCGGAACAATGGCAATTGTGTTGCCACATGGTGTACTTTTCCGAAGTGGCTCTGAAGGTAAAATCCGCAAAAATATCATAGACAATAATCTATTAGATACTGTTATTGGACTGCCAGCTAATTTGTTCTATGGCACAAGCATCCCAACCTGTGTGCTGGTGTTCAAAGGTCGTGAGGCTCGCAAGAGTAAAGATATTTTGTTTATTGATGCTTCAAATGAGTTTAAAAAAGGAAAGAACCAAAACAAACTCACTGCTGAGAACATCAACAAAATTATCGAAACTCATAGTAACCGTAAAGACGTTGAAAAATATGCTTATGTGGCATCTTTGGATGAAATTAAAGAAAATGATTACAATTTGAACATTCCACGTTATGTCTACACATTTGAAGAAGAAGAAGCTATTCCACTTTCACAAGTGGCTCAAGAGTTGACAGAAGTAAAAGCAGATATTACAAATTCGTATGATAAATTGCTTGATCTTTTAAACGAGTTGAACGGGACAACCAATGAAGCTAAAGAAGAGCTGAGTAAATTTATCAGTCTTTTAGGTAAGTAATAGTGTTAGAAAAGAGCTAAGGTAGATTTAAACCTTGGCTCTTTTCACAAACACTTGAGAACAGCGTAAGTTGGGGGACTTAGCTGATATTATATAAGGCTTCAGTACATGCCATGTTCGTACCAACTTGATATTATAATCCATTTGAAGAAATGTCTATATTTCAAAAACTATAATAAATACTTTAGCATCTTACAATTAATTTAAATATCTTGTCCGTAAAAGTATACCTTTTAGGATTATCTATATATATTTTTTACTTCTGATAATCTGAACTATGGTGTAACAAGAAGTCTTATTCTCACAGTGTATCTGACACTTTTCTCTTTAGAGATAGTCCATTTTCTTACTTGATGGATGTGTGGTAGTACCACATGTAGTAAATTATCTATGTATTTATGAAGATAGTATAGTAAAAAAGTAACAAATAAGCCTTTTCTTGTAGTATATTAGATTTGTAGTGGCTAATGATATCTGTACCTTAAAGGTGGTAAAGTTACTGTCATTCAAAATTAAAGGTGGAGGATCATGAACAATATATTTTTTATGCTTGTATCATTTGCTTGTATCATTTTTTTTATTGAACATCTTACCAAGATACTAGCTCACAACAACTTTAAAGACATAGAAAAGCTAAAACGTAAGACGAGACTTTACGTAATTACTATTTTACTAATGGGGATATTTCTATATCTTTTTCTTATAGGTAACTTATTTGAATTATTGGGTAATCCTCAAGGCGGGGGATTAGCAACTTATGTTGTCTTTATCGTAGCTTTTATTTTATTCTTCTTTTTCTTAAAATACAGTACATATGCAGAAAAAAAACAGAGAGAAAGATTAAATCAAATGAGGGATAAAAGATTATGAAATTATAATAAATAACATTTATATTTTGAGTGATTTAGTTAATATGAAATTTTACATAACTATAATTATGTTAACTAGATATGCATTGAAATTTGATGCGTAAGGAAGTAGATATAAATATTTGAGAAATATCAATAGCTGTTGTCCATAGTAACAATGGAAATATGGTAGTAATAAGCAAAAACTATAGAAATAATTGGAGTGCAGTAGATGACTACTTTTAAAGAACGTATAGAAAATCATTGGTTACCAATTGGAATTGCCTTAGTAATTGCATCAGTAGCAATTACTTATGGGATTGTTACTGCTTTAATTATTGGTCCTAAAGATGAAAAAATCTCTGATTTAAAGGACACTATTCAGGAGCAAAAGGAAGAACTGTCTAATTATAAAAATATCGATGTAAACAAGGATGTTTTATCAGAAAAAACTGTGATGGAAGGGGAAAGTATAGCACTTTTTGATAATAAGGTTTCTGTGTATCTGGAAGAGGTTAATTATGAAGATACAGCAGTACTTGTAGTCTCATCAAGTGAACAAAAGCCTCAAACTGTAGAAGTTGAATTGTCTAATCCTCAAGTAGAAATTGATTATGGAAAAAAGAAGTTCACTTTTAACCTTCTTGATATTAGAGGTAATATGATTGATTTTACAATTTCTAATCTTTATAACGATTAGAAGCATCTAGGGGGAAAATAGTTGAACTGCAATTTTATAATAGGATTTTGGTCTGAAGTAACTCCAGATGCTTGGATTCAAACGATAGGTACAATTATTGGATCGTTTTTAGGGGCTTATCTGGCAGGTAAATATGCAATTAACGTAATGAAAGAACAATTTAGAAGGCAGCAAAAAGATAAAAATGAAGAATTTATTAAGCAGATAACTAACTTTTCTTCATCTGTTAGGGTGATAATATTTGAGTTTGGGGAAATCTTAGAGCTATTAGATAAAGAAAATAAAGAATACGCTGATATTCAGAAATTTCAAAGCCATACATTTAAGATTGATGAGTATCTTGAAAAATTACTTACGATTGATGAAAAAGCTTTTTCTGTTGATACGTATATTACTTGTAAACAAATGTTGTCCAAAATTAAATCAGCTAAAACGATTGCAGCAGGTTTAGTGGGACTAAGTAGTACCGAGCTAGATCCTCAATTAAAAAAGTTGTTAGAGACGGATGTTCAATTTTTAAGCTCAGAGTTAAAGAGGTTAGAAAAGCTAAAAGATATAATGTGGGATTATTTAGACGGGGGTAAATAGAAAATGACTATTAATATCTATTATGTTAAGTGATCAACGCTATAATTACGGTCTAGGGGATGAAGAAAAGTATCATACAGATGGTAACGAAAAGTTGATTAACTTAAAAAATATGGGTTGGGCTACTGGATCTGGTTTATATAACTTTGTTTATCCATTCAATGAAAAACTTTCTAATGCTGAAATAAGTCATACAGGTCAAATTATTAAGCTATTTAAGGAAACGATGAATAAAACTTTAGAAGACTCCCATCAATACAGCGAACGCATGGAAACTACTACAGTCGGATTTTCATATCTTGGTAGGAATGCCGGGCAGACAGGATATGAATTTCAAATAGGCTTTTTAACTAAACAAAGTGTTGAGGATGGAATAATGGCAGTTATACCTCCTGATGCTCTAAAGATTATTTCTCCAGAAGATTTTGAAGGGGGAATTTCTAATTTAAAGGCTTTGAATAAACCTGAAAATGAAAATTCGGAAGAAGATCACTTCTTAAAAACTATTCGAATATTTTTAGAAGTATTTGATGAGCTATCTAAGGATTCTAAAAAAGCTAGTAGGGAATGTGACATGGGTATTCATAAATGTTTAGAAGACGGAGTCTATAAAGCTAAATTATCAGGTCATGTAAATGATTTGCTGGATAAATTAAATGAAGGCGTAATTAGCGATTACTTAGAAGTAGTTGAAAAGATAAAAAGCACCAGTTTAGGTGCTTTTTATTTTAAAAACTATATATAATAGGTTTTTTTGCTACATAATAAAGACAGGAAGTGAAAAACGGAAAATAACTTACTAAGAATATCAGCAGCAGATTCAACTATGAATAAGGCTATTACAAAGGTTATATTAGAAATTTTAGTCGAAAACGGATCAACTTCATTTGAAGAATTAGGGCAAAGAATTACTAAAGAATGTAAAGAAGAGCAAGCGGAATTTGATCAATAGCCAAAAGACGTTACCTTGGAAGGTGTAATGGAAGTTCTAGGGCAATAGAATTTTAAACATTCTTTTAAGGTTTTTTTTATCTATATAATTCAAACTCAAGTTCATTTATGTAGTTCTTAATCCAAAACATCGTTTTTTATTTTTTAAAGGGGATAGGACATTGAAAGATTTTATGCCGATTTTAGGTGTTTTATTAGGGTTTTTATTAGCATGGCTTAAAGAGTATCTACAAAATAAACCAAAGTTGAAATTTGAGATGAAGAATTTAAACCTTTCGCAATACACAGGTAAAGATATAAACGGTAAAGAAATTTTACCTTCTCCTATAGGTGGGACACATTCAGATATAGAGGTGCTTTTTAGTGTTTTTAATGTTGGTAAAGCTACTACAGGTATTGTAGATTTTTTTATGGATTTTAAAGTTAAAGACCAGTCATACAACATAGCTCCTAATGTGAAAGTTCTATATGAAGAAAAAGTAGCTGAACGTGGATCGCTGAATATTTCTCCTGGAACAGTAGAAACAGTTAAAGTTTCAACCACAATCGAATATGATGATGGAACGGAATTTTATTTCCAAAAGTTAGACCCAATCGATTTTAGAATTATTGCTAGAGATATATATGGAAAAAAATATGTAGTATGTACAAATCGTTTTGATTGGAGAACAAAAAGAGCTGGATAGAATACTATCACCCTTGAAATTTAAGGGGAAGTAAAAGTGTATGACATATACAACATGGATTTGTAATTTACCGTTATTAGAAACTTATGAAATAGTATTTTTACATTATTGCTTACTTTAGCTGTTTTTTAGAATTTATTGGTATAATTATAAGCATATTATCATCAGGGGGCTTTATATAATGGATATAAATTTACAGAGAGTAATAAATAAGATTAGAAGAGACGGTATTACATTATGGGCAGGGGCTGGCTTATCTCTTTATGCAGGATTACCTACGGGAAAAAGATTAGCAGCTGATATAGTGAAAGAAATGCCTAAAGAATATCAATCTGAGTTTAAGGAAAGAACATTACCTGAAGTTGCAGAGGCCTTTGTGCAAATGAATAATGGTTCAACATTAGAAGTTTTTCAGATAATTAATTCTCATTTAAAAAAGAAACCAAACAGTATTGAATATCACGAAAAATTAGCAGAAATCCCTCAAATAAAACAAATTGTCACAACCAACTATGACAATTTATTTGAAAAAGCTTATGATGAATCTAAGCTTTCCGTAATACTTGAAAATTCTCATATACCCCTGGCAAATACGCCTGTTAAATTATATAAAATTCATGGAGATATGAGTCACCCTAACTCAGTTGTACTAACAACATCTAATTATAATAATTTCTTCTCATTTACAAATCAGAATCAGTCTCTTTGGAATAAAGTTACTTCTTTAGCAGATGAAACTTCCTTCCTATTTTTAGGTTACTCACTTGAAGATCCAAATGTAATTAAACTATTAGATGAGTTAACTGAACGAGTGGGGAAATTCCGACATGAAAACTTTTTAGTAGTTCCCAATTTACCAGAATATAAAGTACAAAACCTTATCAGAAAAGGAATTACTTATATAAACATGACTGGGGAAGAATTTATAGATGCAGCTCATTCTGAAATAATTTCAAAAGTTGTGGAAGATTATGAAGCTGGTTTTCTACAACCAGCAGAAGTAGATGAATTATTACAAAAACGAGATATTGAGGCTAAATTTGAATATAAAGAAGGAAAATCTTCTTTAGTTGAATTTGGGACTAAAGATGAAGAGGAACCTTTAAATTTAAAATTTGATATAAGAAAAGAAGAGCATAACTCTTTTATGAATTTTTTAACGAATGATATTGAAAATCAAGAAATGGACATTAGTGGGGAAGCTATAAGTAATATTATATCGGAGTATAAAGGAATACTCTTTCCACCATTCGATTCCTCTACCGAAAAAATGAATATGAGAGTTATAAAATATCCAGATAGAACTTTAGAGGGTAACTTTGTAATAAAAGAAACAAATGAGATTATAGAAGATATTAAAGTTCATATATTTAAAACGATAAATGCAACCAGAATCAAATTTATTCATGAATCATTTACTATAGAATCAATTATTAAAACCGTTGAGGATGTTTCAACACAGACAATTAATATTTCATTTAAACACTCAGGAAATCTTGCTAGAGATTACAAAGTAAGTACCTTTTTACAAAATTGGTTTATAAATGGTTATACTATAATTTTTAATAATTTCACTGATAAAAATGTATTTCCTCTCCAAAGTCCAAAAGACACAGTAGTAGCAGAAAATGAACAAGGGATTGCTCTTATAGATCAAGTAAATTTCTATGCCACACTTTATAAAAACGTATTTGAAGTTCAAAATCACTTTGGAGTATACTTTACTATCCCTGAAAAGCTGAATAAAGAAGATAAAGAAGCTTTAAACAAGGCACTTATGGTTGTAAATAAACAAAAGCATAAAGTAAATTCTTTTAATGTTGGCGTAAGTGCAGAAGATAATAAAGAAACAATTAATAATCTATTAGAAAATGAAAGCTTGCCGTTTAAACATGTAATTGATAAATCTGCAGAAGTCACTATTTTTGGACAAAAAATTGTTTTAGGAGAAAGTTTCGTAGAAACATTAGATGGATATCTAGAAAATAACAATGAGGTTGTTAAGCAACTTGAAGAAGGTTTAGACATGATTGATCTTATTATTAAAAGTAAAAGTGATGAAATGTACTTTGGTTACCAAGAAAAGAAAGATGCAGAAAAATAAAGGTGAAAATCAAAAGAAGAGGAGATTGAAAAGTGATTAAAGAAAAAATCACTCAAATTAAAACCTATTTAAAAACCATACCTACGAATCAACAAGTTGCTGAGGATTTAGACTATTATACTTTTTTAGCTACATTAATTCCGGTTCCTGGATACCAACAAGCTGCTCTATTGGTTAACAAATTAGTTGCCAACCATAGCCTAAACTTATTAATCACTGAATTACGTAATAATATTTATCAAACTAATACACGCATATCTACACTCGAAAATGACGTAGAGAAAATTCAATCAATGGCTACTACTGTATCAGCCGTGTCAGCACTAGATGATAAAATTAATTTAATTATTGAACAAGCGCAACAAGAGCTACCTTCTGAATTTATTGTCGAAACAGAGAATTGGAGTACACAAACTATAATTAACCAAATCATTAATGGAGATTTTACATCAGTTTCGGCCAATAATAACAGCCATAATCGTTTACAAAATGTTGAAATCAATTCAAGACGAACCCATTTACGTGCTACAAATCATTCATCTAATTATTTACAGAGTACGGAATTTAAAGATTCTATAGGTACTGTTGGGATGAATGGGATTACACAACAAGGGGACATTCAGATTACGGGTGAATCGATAGGATTTAGTGAAGGGGGGACATTAATTTTTGGTAACCCAAATGAAGTAAAAGGAAAATGTCCTATATGTAAAAATACGATTGTTGGCGATAGGATTGAAATACAACGACATTCGCAAATTCAATGTCCAAAATGTAGGAATACGCTTAATATTATATTAAATTAACAATAATTTACGCTTAGGAATTTAAAAGATATAAACCCAAAGCATAATTAATAAAAAACACCCATCATACTTACTGTATGATGGGTGTTTTTTGATAAAAGGTAACTTAGTAATGAGAATAGCTTTATGCTAGGTTGAAATTGTTAGAAAGGTCATAAGTTAGTAACCTTGCCGCGGTACCTACATAGTATCTAAAAGCCATCTGCTTCGTTCATTAATCCAGTAGCTACTTCGGTAGTGTTACTGCGTTAATACAGGCTTTGTGTACGTATTGGAGCTAATTTAGAAATTTGTAATAAGGAAGTTAAGCCAGAGAAACGAAAGAGCGAGATGGTGCCTCCTCTTTGGAATTCTATACGTGATTTTGGGTAGGGCTTCAAAAGCCTCTCACTTTGCTAAAAAAAGCAAACAATAATGGTCGGCTGTTTTACATATAGTTATTTGTATGTAAAATATACTATACATACATATTGGGAGGGCTAGAAAATGAAGGTTGAACAAATAAAAGAGTGGATAGAACAAAATTTAATAATGCAAGATGAAGCACGGGCTATAACTGGCCAATCTGTAACGGCTTTTAATCAGTCAGTAGCTAATGGGAAAATAAAAGCTTTTATCGAATTTGGAGAGGCACGAAAAACACGATTATATTTAAGGGCAGATTTGGAAGAGTACGCTAAAAACAAAAGAAATAGAAAGTAATTTAAATATATATATATAACATATAATTATTTGCATGTTAATAATTATATGTTATATTTTATTTATAGAATAAAATTTCAATTTTAGGAGTTTTCAAAAATGAAAGTAAAAGGAAGTTATTATCGATCTGTTTTACGTCATTTCTTAAAATATCCTAGTGGGCAGTTGAAAAATATGAATGAAGATGAGTTTCAAGAGGAGTATGAAAAAATCGTCAGCAACTCGATTTGTATAGAGAGGTTTTAAAAACGCGTGATAAAAGCCTTTTTAAAGTATGCTATTGCTTCAAGAGATGAAAATTTTTTTATATATATTTCTGAATATTCAACAAATATTATATGGTAAATCTTTTTTTGAATTGACCAACGTGTAAAAGGTTTCATACTGATAAAAGTTTTACTACACATTTAGAATCTAAAATTGTAGTAAAACTCCAAAAAAAGGAGCTGGTTTTATGAAAGTAAAAACAACAGAGCCTGGGTATCTTGCAAAGCAAAAATCAAAAGGGAAAACTTATTTATTTATAAAAAAAACCTATCGTGAAGGAAAAAAGGTGAGAAGTAAATCTCTATACAGTTTCGGGTCCATGCCAGAAGCTCTTGAACGTCTTTATTGGCTTCGCGATCATCCAGACTGTTTCCCAAAGGATTTGGAGAAAAAAGGTTTTACACTTGCTCACATATATAAATGGGTGCTGGCCATTGAAATACGTCAAAAAGAAAGTGGAGCTCCATTTGATGTGTTTAATGGATGAGTTAAAAAAGAAGTTAGAATTAAAAGTTAAATTAAAAACACCTAATTTTAAAATTAGGTGTTTTTGGTACGTTGGAATTCATCGATTAGACGTCGATTATACAGCTGTTCTTATAAAAAAGCATGTAGTTTTTATATTATATATTAGTAAATGGTTTTAATGGTATATAGATGAGTATATTTATTAAGTTTTTAAGAGGTTATATAAAAGTTAAAGGCTTTATTTATGTACTCTAAAAAAATTTATTGTAGCATAGACGAAACTTTGATGAAACATTAACTGGAAAGCTTTAATATCAATGATAGCGCATATTTTTAGTATTTATATATCAAATATCAAAAAAATCATGTATTTTTTTATTTTTATCAATTTCAGTGTTTATTACCTTCATAACTTTCTTAATCGTCACTAGCTTTGGTGAATAATCTTTACTTTCGTTAACTAACTTATTTATGGTATTTCTATTTAAACCAGTCTTTTTTGCTAACCATGTAACACTAATCCCCTTAGATTCGAGGTACCTTCCCAATTTGGTTTTATAGGGTTTTCCTAAGCCGAAAAAATTCATTAGTAATCAACTAGCTCCCTCATTTTAGATTTTATGTATTAGCAGTATTTCCAAACTGCCTACAAAAATATACATAAATGATTATTTAAGTAGGCATAGTGGACAAGCATTGGCTCATAACATTTAATAAGACGTCAGAGCAAGACGTCACTGTAAACTAACATGAATGGAGCGAATTAAATGACAAAAGAATTAGCAATCTCGTTATTAAGTCGAAAAGACGTCTATTTAACGCTAGAGGGGAAACAGATGTTAGAGGTCATATTGAAAGATAAAAACGCGTATGAAGAAAAATAAGAAGTCGAAAAATCAAGTAGACACTTATCGACCAACTGTGCGGTATCATTCTATTTATCGTACATATGTAAATCATCTTTTTCAGGCTACCGAGTTAGACCGAAATCAAATTATGAGGTGTGCGCTTTTTACAGCAGCGCACAACCCTATTTTCTTAGCACTAATGAAAAAGTATAAAATGAGTGACGTCCCTCTTCCCTCCTCTCCATGGAAATCTTCTTCCCACCAGTTATGGATGGAGCAAGAGCCTATTATTGAAGAGAAAGGAGGAAGTGAATGTGATAACAGTGAGCGAAAAGGAGCGTCTTCAAATGCTCCTACACTATTTGGAACATCAACAAATAGTAGAGCAATATCAGAAACAATTATTCAACCCAAACAGCAGCTTTTTATCAATGAAGAACAAACAGAGTCTAAGAGACGTCAGCAACCGATTGAGAGACGAACAAGGACGTTTCCTGCCATACAATTATCAAACAACGGAGGAATACGACTTGATCTTAGATGAAGAGGTTCAGCAGCAGCGTAAGCTTAAAATAGAACCAATTCAAGGTTCTTATAATAGCTATTTGGTGGATGAAAAGGGAAAAAGAGATTGGGGAGGGAATATCTTTTTAGCTTGTTTAGCAACAATTTTGGCTATTGCTTTTTTTTCCTGACGTCTTTTTAGAATAATGTCGATATTTTGGCCATAAACATATAGCATGAATATAGTTAAGACCGCCTTATACACTAGGGGTAATGGGCGGTCTTTGTTCAAGGTATTCATATTTTTATAGAAAAAAGCCTTGTCCTTAGAAGGACAAGGCTTTTTTGTTGCACACAATGAGATAAAATCATTCCATTGTATTGCTTCTTACCAATTATAAAAATTATTTTATTACTTTAAAAGTAAAGGTTACTGAAAAACAATTGTATGTGTTTGAATACTCACTTCTACAATTTCACTTACCTAATAATCGTTGTAACCAACCTTTCTTAGTAGGTTGGTCTTCAGTCTGACTCACTGCAGTAAGCTTTTTACCTTCTAGCATCTCACGCATAGCAGCAGTAAGGTTTTCATTTCTTTCTTGTAAGGTATGTTCTATATAAGCATTTTGCTTAGTTAGCTGTTCTGCTAAGTTTGTAAGTACTTCGTCCCGTTGTTTATCACGTTCTTCTAACTGATCAAGACGTTCTCTCATCCTTCTCATTTCATCAGCTAATATGGAATCAGCCCTTATTTCTGGAACTGGTTTGAATGCTTCTCCTCCAGTATCAAGGTATAAAGCTATCTCTTTAAGTGTATACTCTTGATCTCGGTTTAGATGTTTTATTAATTGAAATCTTTCTAAACCATCTTTTTTAAAAATACGATATCCATTTTTCTTTTTTGTGAAAGGAATATAGCCTTCAAGTTCTTTTAACCAGTTACGTATGGTATGTGACTCTTCATCTAAAATCTCTGCTATATCTTTTATAATGTATTCACGTTCTTCTGTTTGCTCTTCAACAGCTTGATTTTTAACTTGATTATCGTCAGTACTCATGTTTTTACCTCTCTTCCTATCAATATAGCTATTAAACTTATGTAAACTTGATTATCAGCACTATAAAAGTTAGAACCTAATTTAAAAGTTATAGAGAACTATTATGTAATCAGCATAATATATCCTCTTTTTAAATTCAAAATTTTTTATTTGTTTCTTTGTAAAGATAGTTACTTTAAATGTTAGTACATATGTTAAAAGGTTTAAAGTGCCTATAATATACTTTGAAACTAGTGTTGAATGAGTAAAAAAACACATTAGTTTAACTTTAGTTTAACTTAATGTTTGGATTTTAATCTTTCTTTGTAATTAAATTAACTAGTTGAACTTGAAGGGTGATTATTATATTATACATGTTATTATAGAGGTTTGTAAGTTCAACTTAAAAGATATAAACCTATGTACACAAGGACTTATATAATTTTTAATTGAACTTTAGGTTAACTAATATAATCTTATCTTAATTATAACCTAATTCTTTAAGGTATAATAAAATTCAATATACTTAAAAATAAAGTATCGTACTTTAAAAACGACAAAACGCGTAGAATCTTTTAAGATTCTACGCGTTTTGAACACAGACTACAGCATTAAAGGTGTATTTCTGTAACATAATACTCGATAAATAATACGCCAGTATTATAACATATTTTAAGGGAACAAGGCATTAAAAATCAGCGTAAGAGATAATAGTTTGCATGATTAGTTGTCAGATAATTTAGAATAAAATGGTTATGTTTTTTTATTTTATACTTGTAAAGTGGTTAAGTTTAGCAGTATCATAGAAGTACAACTAAATGAACGGAAAAAAAGCAAAAAGCTCAAGCGATTAGAATCGGACGGCAATCCTATCTAATCGTTCACCGTAACGACACTACGGTAAACTGCTGCTCAAGCTTTTCACTCAATGTACGTATTCAACGTACATAATGTATTTTCCTACTTGGAATTTTACTACAAGTAGAAAATATAATCAAGATATTATGAGTGATTAATTTGAACAGGTAACGCTAAATTTATAGGGTTTCTCTCTATGTAAAAGCGTCGTTTACCACTTAACGGTAAACGACGCTTTTTGTGTTTCCGAATAAATGGAGGGACACATGTAATGAGAAACCTTGCGCAACAAATCTACGGGAACCAGTTGACGGAATATTCAAAAAAACAAACACAAAAGCAAAAAAACGGTTACAGTAGCCGTTTAGGGTGGGTTTTTGTATCAAAAGACTTTACGAAAGAGACAACAAAAGCTGTTCGTACATATGGTTCGTTATTTAATGTCAGCAAAGACTATACATACTTTACGCCCAATACATTTTATCGAAACGATCTACGTCGTCTAAGTACGCTACGTTGGATCAATGCGATGTCGATTGATATTGATGCAAAGAACGGTGAGAACGAGGGGATGACTCTTCCAGATGTACAAGAGTTAATTACAGAAGCAGGGCTTCCAACGCCTTCTTTAATCATTCAAACGCCTTCTAAAGGGTTTCATGTTCACTGGTTTTTAGATAAGTCAAAACGTGCTTCGGACAAGTTGAATGCACATTATAGTCGTATTCAAACGTGTATTGCTGAGATGTTAAAAGGAGACATAAATGCGATTGGTCCAGAGCGACTATTCCGTTTACCGACGGAGGAGAATACGGTCTTTCATTCACAAGAGCACGTATCGTTTGATGACCTATGTGAATGGTTCCAACTGGTTCAGGAACAAGAGCAACAAGACGTACATACATACAAAAAAGGCTTTTGCAAAGGCTATGAATCTCTTTTAAAACATCCTGCTGTTCAAAAGATCCTAGAAGGTGTAAATGAAGGCCAACGTGATACGGCTTGCTACACACTTGCGCTTGCTTATAAGGCAGCTGGATACGATGAAAAGACAGCAGAAGGATACTTACATAACTGGAATCAAAAAAATACGCCTCAAATGCGTCAAATTGAGGTTAAACGTAAGGTTAAGAGTGCCTATAATGGCCGTTTCCATGCTCCATCAGCGAAAAAAATTCGTGAGTTATCGGGCATGTTATTTAGCTATGTGGTTTGGGAAGAAGCGAAACCGCGTGAAGAACGTACATACAGTCATATCGAGGAGTGGGAAGGGGACGTATTAGCATTCATCCGTGCGCAAGGAGGACAAGTCTCAGGATCACAGCGTGATATTTCGGATCAAATCACTTCGAGTGTGGATGCTGATAAGAAAATTCCTTATGCAACGTTCAAAAAAGTAATTGCTAGATTGGAAGAGCAAGAAATCCTTTCGAAAAAGGTCTCTGGCAAAGGAAGAGGGGCTTCAACAGAGTTATGTATCATTGACGAAGTAAAGGCCCATAGAACGCAATCTGAAGCCTCAAAAAAAGAGCAAGACCCTGCTCCTAAAAATAATGGGCTCAATTCAAATACAATTAAAGATACGGTGGTGGGTGGGACGGCTCTATCGCTTTCTCCGGGTATGGAGGTTGCTCGTTCTTCTGAACATAGTACCTTAAATTTACCTCCTACGTATTCTACTAGTCTACAGCCGGCACCTACTCCTAGGAATGTTCCTTCCGCCTTTACTAGTGCATTGTTTAACAGGGGTTTTACGGATGGTCGTTTTATTTTCCGGGCTTGGGGGAAAGTTCAGTTAGCCTTTAAAGAGTTTGGTATTTCTTATCGTTCTATTTCGTCTACTCCGCATTATGTACGCTTATCGGTGGAGGCTGTGGGCTTAACGGTTCAGAAAAAGGGTTCTGTCCTTGCCGGGGATTTCCAAGGGGAAGATGCTTTCTTTAAGTACCTGTTTGGGGTCATGAAGGGTCTGTTTAAGAAGCATCGATCTGCTCAACTGACTCAATTTGTGGAAGAGATCGAGCTTGTAAGTGACGTCATATTGTCTCATGTAGGTATGGAGTTAGAAGAGACATTAAAGAAAAAGCATGTAGTGGATCGAAAGCTGCAAGTTGCTAAATTAAGAGAGTTGGAACGTGAAGAATCAGCTCGCCAAAGACGCAAGCATTATACAAATCATGCTGCTTTTGATCTTACTTCGAGTCTAAATCAATTCAAACTTTTTATGAAAACAGATGATTAATGTTCATAAAAAAAGCATCAAGAAAAGATCTAAAATCCTTTCTTGATGCGACTCACGAACGTAACTATTCTCCTTACAGAATAATCACTGTCATTGTATAAAAATGATTCACAAAAGGCAATTGCAACCTCAATTTTGGCGATGTCTGATTAAAGCTTGAAGTGGTACATGACTTAGTATGATAGCTCATACATGATTGAATAAATATTTGCATGTTTTACAACAAATATGCATTAGGATGAAAGTAATAAAAATAGGAGGTTTTATTACAGTTCTGTTAAAAAATGTGACCTTAAAGGGCTATGTAGTAAAACTTCTACTAGGTATTAGGTTGTTTTCTTTGGAAATCCCTTGAAGCACATGTGGCGAAGGAATATCATGGAAGTAAGCAATAAACATCCTACTTTTTTCAAGATACTTTCCTTGAGGTAACATTGATTACGTTAGTAATCATGTACCGATAGGAGAAGTCCTACTAGTACTCCTATTTTTATTTGTATCCGTTATTCGTATCGGCGGCGGGCGCACCTAGCGTCAACCCAACATGGCCTTACACATGCTGGTAACCATACGAATCGATACACTTCACCCTAGAAACGTACTTCACGACAACTCGGAACCTAACACCCTATGAACCTCGTTCCTCGAAAACTTCATAGCTCTTTTCCTTCCTCTCTTCGCAAGGAGGGGAAACAAAATGCAACAAAAACCAACTAAAAAACAATCCACCATCTTTGACGATATCCTGGATCAGCTGATTGAACATCCACGGCAGGGGGGAGCGATTGCTGTTCTTGGTTTGGCTGGCGCTGGCATTTGGAAGAAAGAATGGCTTTTGTCTCTTTTGCCATACCGTCCAGAAATTATTCAGCATTGGCTCACGTTCTTTATTCATGGTGTTCAATTACTACTAGCCTTACTGTTGTTATTTCTCGTGATTCGGTGGATATGTGCTGTCTTTCGCATTCAACGACAGTTTGAGTATGTTCAATTGCTGCCACATGCAGATGACGGTGTGTCGAAAGAAATGTTAGGGCAATTAATGAGACGCATCCACGGAACAAAGCGTAGGTGGATTGAAAGGCTCTTTCTTGGAAAGGAACGCTTTTCATTTCTCATCCACCACGTAGTAGATGAATCTGCAGGTATTCAATATCGTTTCTATATGGGAGCTGAAAAGAATCAGTTAGAAGCCATTAAATCCAATTTTCAGAGTGTCTATCCAAATTTAACGTTCTTTCCGGCAGATGATCTAGAATTTCCAGAAAAGAAGGCCGTGGGTGGACGATTGAAACTGAAAAGCAATAATTTGAAAAAGTCACTTCCTCTTTCACGGTATAAGTCAGATCAACTACCCGGTATCATTTCGCATATGAAGCCTGGTACGTGGTTACAAGTAGGGTTTACCCCTAATGATGGGTGGAAACTTCGAAAAGCGATTCAGAAGCTTGAAAAGGACTTAAAAGGGGATAGACCTCTCAGAGATCAGTCTGCATTTGATAAAGAGGAATTAGTAGGCTTAAAACATCGTTATTCAGGAAATGAAGTAGCCTTTGACTGTACAGTGTCCATGGCTTCGGAGTACTATCCTGGTGTACCCGTTGTGAAAAGTATGGCCAACGCGATTAATTCTGTTTTGCATCATGTGAATGAGTTGAAGTACAAGAAGTGGAAAAAGGCGGTTCAATGGTATCCCACTATGAGCCCGTATCGTATGACATGGACGGGTGGGGAACTTGCGAATCTTCTTCATTTACCACACTTTGATGAACGAACCATTATGCAAAAGCTTGCAAAAGAGGTCCCACATTCGAAACGTGGGGAAGAACTTCTTCCAGACCATCTTTTGAGTCATGAAGAGGGGTCTGTCAATTTCGGTGTACAATATCATCCGTTTGTGAAAGATCGGACGATCAGAATTCTAATGAGTGTTCTTCAGAAGCATTGGTCCTTACTTGGTGTGACGGGTTCGGGGAAATCAACTCTACTCAACAATGTGTTGATGAGTTATGTTCATCAATTCATTAAGCAAGGAATGGAAAACAAAACATCACCTGGTTTCTCGTTTGGTGATCCTGCCAGAAACACGGCCATGATTTTATTAAATCAAATGTTGAAAGCTGAATATGATGGGGCGACGATTAACTGGGATAAAGTTCATTGGATTTCTTTTAAAGATACGGAATATCCACCAGCTTTAAACTTGCTTCATCGTTTTCCAGGTGAATCACCTGAACGAGTCACACAAATTGTCATGCGGATTATCGGTGAAAACTTCCAAGTGGCGAAACAAACGGAGCGTCTTTTAGTGAACTGTATTAAAACGCTTGTATTGGACGTAGAAGGTCAACATACGATTTTGGGTGTAAAACCATTAGTCAATGATTTTACGTTCAGAAAACGCATTTTAAACCGTTTAGAGGATAATGTTGAAGCGTATGACGTATTAGATTTTTGGAAGAATGAAGCAGAAGATTTAATTGATGCTAGTCGCATTGCCTTATTTAATCGCTTAGATACCTTCTCAGCCAATCCATTACTACGTCGGATGTTTGGCCAAAAAGAATTTACTCTCCCTATCCGTGAATGGATGGACCAAGGTCATATTATCTTTTATGACTTTAGTGGATTAAGCGAAGAAGAAACAGGGTTAATTGGCGGGTTTCTCACCTACTTGTATTATCGAGTGGCGGATACAAGAACGCCTAATCCTTTAATGCATCAGTTCGTGTTTGATGAAGCTGCCAGGCTTGAGAAAATGACGATTCTGCCTCGTATAATTGCGGAACAACGCCAAAAAGGCTTGTCGCTAGGAATTGGTACACAGTCTATGCATCAACTGGACCAAGAGCTCAAAAATGCTTTAACAGAAGTTCAAGGAAATTTCTTTGTTTGTCGACAAGGGGCTGAAGGTGCAGCTGCAGCGAGTAAAATGTTTAGTGTTCAAGGCACCAAAAAAGATCAGCCTCTTTTTTCGGAATCATATTTTCGAAATTTGCCTGACTTAGTAACGGTCATTCGTACGCAGGATAATGTAAATGGTGTGGATGAAATTGTGCAATGTGTGGCCAAGTTACCTCCGTTAGATCGGTATATGCCGAATGGAAAAAAAGCACGATACAAACATGCAACGGAAGAAGCGAAGGCGGATGCTTGGACAAAAGCCAAAGTAAACGAGTTATCATCAAAAAATGGCCATCATCAATCTGAAGTTGATGTTATGATTCGGGCTTATTTACAAGGTGAAACGTATGAGCCAAAACAAGTGAAGAAATTACAGCCTAAGAAACCAAAGGCTCCGTTACAAGCGCAGCCAGAGGCGCCGGTTTCCTTAGAAAAGAAAACGCATTCAAATGTTGAGCTATCGAAAAGCATCACTGCAGAATCGGTTGGTGAAGTTGAACCAAGTCCAAAAGAAGGCGTAAAGCAAGAGAATGAACATGAAAAAGATTCTTTTGCAACGATTACTCTTTCAAAAAAACAGAGAAAACAGCCAGAACAGCAACAACCAGTAGTCCATACGCCTTTCAAGCCGATGCTTACCCTGTCATGGGAGAGTTCTATTCATAAAGAAGAAGCACAGGGAATGAAGGAAACGGCGGCAGCTATAGAGCCTGTTTCAGAGGAGAAAGAACAAGTTCTAGAAAAGGATTCTACATCGATGGAACCTGCTGTGACACTTTCCAAGACAAAGACAGAAGATTTACCAATAGAGCCACAGCCCATTGTGTCACTACCAAAGAAAAAACCTTCAGAAAAGAATGAGTAGAGATGGCAGGAAAAGAGTGGAGTAAGCGTTTTACTATAAGCAGAGATAGAAAAATAGGTTAATGGCTCACGAACGTAACGTTTCTCTTACAGACAAAGGAGAGAGGGGAAACAACATGAAAAAATATATCACCCTGAATGAACAAGACACAGATTTATTGATTAAGTTACATGACTTCATCTACATTGATTCAAACTTTATTGTGGATCATATTTTAACGAATTACGCAGACCGAAAATACGTGATGCAGCGCTTGCGATTGCTGGAAGAATCCAAGTACCTTAAGAGCTTTACCGTTCCCATGCCAGGCTATGAAAAGCCAGGGAATCTATATACACTGGATGCGTTTGGCGTAGAGAACGTACAGGAATTGCAAGGGTTCTCGAAATGGCAGAAAAAATGGTCAACAGACGTACCTGCCTGGTACCAACATCAATTAATGTTAAATCGTTTAGTTTTATCCTACAGAAAACAAGCAGAAGAAGTAGGGCTAGCTGTTAAGGAATGGATTCCAGAAGCAAGAGGGACCTTCCAATATGGAAAGAGCAAGTCAGAGGTGATCAAACCCGACGGCGTATTGGTTGTTGGGGAAGCAGATAGCGAGCAAAATATTGGCTTGTTTATTGAACTGGAACGCAGTGTAGCCAAACGACAAAATACTATTCAAAAGATACAAAGGTATAACGACTTTTTGAAACGTGGAAAAGAAACGCTCGAAAAGTATGATCTTTATGTTGGCTTTGAAGAACCTGTTTTAGATTGGCGAGTCTTGTTTGTCGCTGGAAACCAAACAAACACGAAAAAGACCATGCGTGATATCTTAAGCATTCCAAGTCAAGAACGGTCACATATCAAGATTCCCGTTTTGACAGCAAACATTGAAGACGTACAAAAAGATGCCTTTGGAGATATTTATCACTATATATTCAGTGAATCAATAGAGGTAAAAAGAGGGTTGTAAGGAGGGGACGTCTAGTGGTTCGTAGTTTATTTAAAACCCTTCTATACATTGCTGGAATTTGTCTCGTAGGAAGTTTCATCCTACGGACATTCCCAGAAGCGAACGTACTTTGGGAGACAGGGAAAGAACAGTTTTCGGTTTTCTATAACCAAAGTGTAGCAAGTTATGGCGTGACAGGTACACTCATCATCATAGCGATTGTAGCCTTCTTGTTCTTTGGTAAAAAGTAAGGAGGAATGACGATGAAGAAATGGCAGAAGAAAAAGAAGTCTGCTTCTACTGACCCTTCACAGGTGCCAAAAGAAAAAGGAAAAGAAAAAGTCGGTTCATCCAAGAAGTATATGCCGAACTTACTGAAGAGGGATGAAAAAGAGAAGCAACAGGAACAACGGATGATTAAGCGAGCAACCATGAAACGCTCAACAGCAGCCATTATAGGAAGAGCTGTCATGGTTCTAAGTCTAGTCATTATAGCTTTAGGCGTCTTTAGTGCCTTTCGCCACAACTTGGCCATTAGTGATCTAGAAGATAAAGTGTCAGCTCAACAACAAGGTACGAGTGAAGATAAAAGTCAAAATAATCAAAATATTAAAGCTGTCGAGTACTTCACTACTCAGTTTATGCGTCAGTACACCAGTATTGAGCCAGGAGAGGATAAACAGAAAGCAAGGGAAGATGCGCTGCAGAGCTTTTTAGCAACCGGTCTAGATAAAGACGCTGGAATTGATTATGCCAATCTCCCTGGAAGCCAGCGTTATGAAAGTAGTGACGCCGTTTCTATTAAACAAAAAGATGCCCACATCTCAGATGTATCCATAAAAGTTCAGGTCACAGCAACAAAAGAAGTGGAGAAGAAATCGAAAGACAAAGATGGAAAAGAGAAAGTAGAGAAAACGAAAGAAGAGAAGCCGGCTACCGTTTACTATCTAGTGAGAGTCTACGAAGGCAAAAACGGTTATAGTGTCATTGATCTGCCACAACCGTATATGCCAAAAGAAAATCAACGCGTCACGGTTTCTGAGAATGAACAAAACAAAAATACGGATTCAGTTGTCAATCATGAGGTTCAAAGCTTTCTAGAATCGTTCTTCAAAACCTATACAGCAAAAGATCGAAGTGATGAAACCAAATTCTTCTTTAAAGATTCGAAAAAAGCGCAGTCTTTAAATGGATTAATGAACTACAAATCTTTAAATAAGGTATCGGTCTATGAAGAGAAGTCTTCTAAAGGAAGGTACATTGTCAGATGTTCAGTCAAGTTAGAACAGCCGACTACAGGTATTCAAAGTAATCATAGCTATGAATTTAATGTCCAAACGGATGGACAAGACAAGTTTGAAATTTTAAACATGAAACCTGTCTCATATGACATTCAATAAGTAAACCATTGGAGGGATTCAGTATGCTTACAAGCTTCTTACACACATTTATGCTAGGTGACATTAATTTGCAAGGCGTTAGTAGTCAAGGGGATACCAATGTAATGGGTGTTTTACAAACTGTGTTTATCTGGGTGGTGCTATTTGCGATCATCGGTTCGTTGGTCATGAAAAAATATCGTGGGGCCCTTATGGTTGTTGTGTTCGGTGGGGTAATTGGTGTTTTCATCTATGGTCCAAGTAACATCGTTTCGTTAGGTGATTCCCTTTTAAAATTCTTTGGTCTTTCAACCTAAGGAGGTCTATGCATGAGACGTGTTACTGGGTATTGTACAAACAAAATTTTTGCCATTCCAAATATCGTAAGAGGGCTAGCTGGGGGAAGGGAAAGCATTTCGCTTCCCTTTTCTGTTACCGTTACTCAAATCATCGTGATATTTATATTTTTTCTTCTTAGTCTTCTTCTCGTTGTTCCTTTAACCCCTCTGATTCCTAATAAAATTGCACGCGTCATTGTTGTTTGTATGGCGGCGCCCATGTTCTTTGGTTATCTTGTTGGCTCTCAGACAAGAGAGAATATGAACATTATTCGCTATTGGCAAGTAAAGTTTAAAACGTTCATGGAGCCAAAGGAGCTCTTTCGATTTGAAGAAGTGGAGCAAGCCAAAAAAATCACATATAAGCGCAAGATTCCTATTTATCGAAAATGATGTAAGGAGTGGTGATAGAGATGGATATCCAAAATGATATTATAGCTGTTTGGCAAAACACGGTCATAACTAGGGATGCACGAGATCAAGGCTGGTTTAAATTTAGTGGATTTCATACGAGTTTTGATTCAGAAGCTCAATTGATGGCTCACTTCTCAGAGTTGAAGCGCTTGTTTAAAGAAATTAAGCGAGAAATTCAATGCATCGTTGTGCCAACACGCCAATCCATTGATGATGTTCAAGAAAAATATGCATCGATGATTCGTGGTAACTTGCGAGTCGTAGCAAGCTCTCATATCCAATCTGTTTTCAACTATCTTAAGACCAGTGATGAATTAGGCGCAGAAGAACGTCGCTATGACTTTTATATTGGTGTTGAACTAGGTAAGAGCACACTAGATGACGAGGCAGAGGATATGACGTACAAGGAAATGTATCAAGCCTTAAAAGATTGGGTGTCTTCGAAATTTGCCAAAATACGTGGAGATAGTCATGTTCATTTAACCGAAGATCGCTTACGAAGAATTTATCGTGCCAATCGAGAGGTCACACGGTTGCTTGAAGGATTACCCTTTACATTTACGCCTGTTACGCCAGAAGGAATGACGAAATTAATTCCATGGATCTTTAACATAGGATTACGGTTCCCACCTAATTGGCAGAACTGGGAAGATCGTTTTACGCCTATCTTCAATAAAAAAGGAGAGCTTATTGCTCGTATACAGACAGAAGATGATGTACTTAATCTGCAATTAACGGGGATCGAAAACCCTCGTTCACGTCGATATTTAACGCTGAATCAAACCGATGCGAAAGGCTACAACCATCAAACACACGTAGCTTTTTTGCATATGGTCGGTATGCCGGAAGAGATTCACTTCCCAGAAACGCGATGGTTAGAAGCCTTACGCTCCTTACCTTTTGCGGTAGGCGTTAATTTGAAGATGAGTTATCAAGATGCGGATCAACGCTTGCGTAAGTTACGTCGTAAGAAATCCAATTTAGAAGATCAAGCCAACCATTTAAATACCTTTGGAGAAGATGCAGGATCCAATGTGTATCAAGGAATTTCGCATGCTGAAAGTATTATCTCCAATGTAGAAAAGGAACGAGAGGGTGGCTACTTAATGAGTGCGATCTTCTCGGTCAGTTCCTCTGATAAAGATGAATTAATGCAGCGAGTAAATGACCTTATTGATGAATACGCTGGAATGGGCATTACTTTACAAAACACATATGGCCTTCAATTACGTAGTTTGCTTGAATGCTTACCAGGTTCAAGACGCTATGTAACGGAGTTTATCCAAGACGTAGACATTAATGCTGTAACGGCTAGCTTCTTTGGAAATCGACAGGAGCTAGGGGACGAATATGGCTATTATGCAGGAAGAACCTTAAGTGGTACGGCCGTTTATGTCTTACCTGGTCTTGCTGCATCAGGCGCAGCCCTTACGCAGTCCCTTGTCACGGTGTATACAGGGAAAACGGGTTCTGGCAAATCCATGGCTGCCAATCGGGATATTTACGAAACGGCATTGAGTGGCGGTAAGGTCTTGCTGCTGGATCCAAAATCAGAACGTAAGGACATCTGTAAATGGGATGAAAAATTAACGGAATTGGGAAGCGAGCTCAACTTTATCTCTTTCTCTACCAAAGATGAGGATGCTGGAAAGTTAGATCCGTTTCTCTTGTTCGATAATCGAGCCGAAGCCGTGGAGGTTTCACGAGAGATTATTTATTACTTGTTAAATATCAATATTCGAAATGATAGCGTCAAGAGCTCGATTGTAACTAAAGCCGTGAAGCGTGTTGGCCAATTGGCAGAGCCATCAATTCAATTTGTTAAAGATGAGTTGCGGAATTTAGTACAAGAGCATGACACGTTACCAGAAGATCATCGTCCAATGGCATTAGAGTTAGCTTCGATTTTAGAAGAATTTGAAGATGTGTCACTTGCTCGTTTGATTTTCGGCAAGCGTATGAATGATGAAAACGTCTTGAATTATGCCAATCAATTTAATGTGCTGCAAGTTGATAATTTACAGCTACCTAAAAAGAGCACATCCGCAGAGGAATACACAGAAGCGAATATTGTATCTGTCGCTATATTGTTTAGTCTAACAGCCTACATGATGAAGTTTTTACGGATGTTCCAGAATGAATTAACGGTTGTGGCGATTGATGAAGCGTGGAACTTCTTCCAAAACCCAGCAGGTGAACGCTTAATTGATCGTTTGTTCCGGGAAGGACGGTCCTTATTTTCACCGATTTATTTAATGACCCAAAATTTAATGGACATTCCAAGTAGTATGCGTGGTCAAATTGGTACGGCCTACTGTTTCCGTACGGATATACCAGAGGAAATCGAAACGATTCAAGAGTTTATGAAACTAGAAGATAGTGCGGGCTTAGAAGATATGATGCCTAAAATGCAGTCGGGTTATTGCCTGTATCGTGACTTGCATCAACGCACAGGTGTCATGCAAGTTCGTATTTTGCAAGAACATCTTTTTGATGCCTTTGACACCTCAGTAGACGTGAGGGAGCTTGCGAACCAAATGTAGAAGGTTTTACCCTTCGTTTACATGCAAAACGGAGGGATCGCTTTTTAAGAGGTTTAGAGAGAGGGAGACTAAATATGAAAAAGATACTTGCCTTTATTTCGGTTATTGCCGTTGTGGGTATGCTTGCAAGTTGTGGGAATGATGAAGCTACTACAGAGCCAAAACCAAAGACATGTGAACAAATTGAGCCTTGTAAAACAGCTTTACAGTACGCCACATACGTAGAGCAAGGCGCAGAAGATAAAGTTTATGAAATGGAAGACCAAACAGGAGAGCATAAAAGTTATGACAGTTTGGAAGAAGCTAAAGCAGATATTAATGACGATTATAAACAATATCAAAATCAAAAAATTAAGCATTACGGAGTAGTGGAGTATGTCCTTAATCCAGATAGAAAATATATCTATAAATTTAAATATAAAGATTTCCGTACTGAAGAAACAAAAAACATAACAGTAGGTATTACTAAAAAACAAAATCAGTATTTTGCAAATGAATACTACAGTGGAGCAACTCAACAAGATGTAACAGTAAATGGGAAAATAGCAAAACATAAAAGATACTATTCAATAGGTCTAGATAAGCAAATGAAAGAAGCCTTTACTCCAGACTTAATTGAGCAATATTGAGAAAAAAGGAGGAACAAGCAGTGAAAAACAGTCTTCATATAAAAATAATGATGGCACTGTTTACATTATGTTTTTTATGTCCTTTCTCATCAGTCTCAGCAGCTGCACCGAATGTTATGGATGAGTTAATGCCCAAAAGTGATTTACCACAAACAAATGCACCTTTACTTCGATACAATGAAGTACCTCTGGAAAACTACGACATTGATGTGTATGTAAAAGATGACGACGATAAAGGCTGGTTTGACTCCATTAATATTTTTAAAGTGGATGAAAAAGTTTATAACAACATCGCAGCCTTTCAACAACAGATCTTAAGTGGCATTTGGTACGGATATTTAGTAGTTGTGAATTTCGGTATTTTCTTAATGGAGCAAGCCTTCACTTTTGACATCATTGATAGCATGCTTTCATATATTACGGGGTTTATTTCAGAAACTGGTGGAACGTATGGAATTGGTCAATTTATGGGCTTTATGATGATTATGGTAGCTGGATGGCTGGTTTATTCTTTTGCTCAAAAAAAATATCGTGCTACTGTTTCAGGCCTCTTTATGGCAGCACTCTTGTCTGCAGTTTTCACTGTTTATGTACAAAATAGTGACCAGCTACTAGGTCAGTTAAATCAAGCTCGTAACTATATATCAGGTGCGGTTTTAACTTCTTCTACTTACTCATTAGGTGATGGGAATGAGGAAGCCATAAGAGAAGAAATGATTGAAGATAGACAACGAGATCAAGCTACACAAAGCTATAAGGACACATCATCCGTGCGATACGGTGTATCAAGAATACGAAATTTAATGCACGATTTATTGATTGTAAAACCGTACTTGTTACTAGAGTTTGGTACAACAAATTATGGTGTTATTGGTGGGGGAAAAGGTGACAATGCTTCACCAGCACAGATAAAAGAGGGGAAAGAATCAGTCAAAAAATTATTAAATAAAAAGCCAGGAAGTGACGAGCGAAAAAAAATAGTTAAGAAGAATGCTGAAAACTCTCTTTTTGCTCCAGAACATACAAATAAACGGATTGTTTTATCTCTGTTAATTTGGGTTCCGGCACTTGTCATATTAGCCATGGTAGGCTATTTAGCCACATTTATTCAGATATATGGAGTAGGCTTCTTACTTACAGCCATTACAGGAGTATTTGTTTTATTTCTTAGTATCTTTCCAACGTTTCAACGATTTGCTAAACAATTTGTTGGTAAGTTAGTAGGGTTCTTGGCCATGTGTATCGGACTGACAGTTTTACTCATTTTATTATTTAGTTTTGTTAACATCACTTATAAAGTCGCGAGTGAGAATAATTGGGCCTATGCTCAAACCATTGTAGCCGTTCTGATTGTGGTTGCAGCCATATTTGCTCTTCAAAAACAGCTTTTTGGCTATAAGATTTATTCAGAAAAGAAGCAACAAATCCAACAAGCTTGGAGACAAAAAGTTGATGCCATTAAATTTCGAGATGCCCAACGTCAATATGCACACGTAGAGCCATTTTATACAGGAGATAACGTACATTCACGTTCGAGGTCCGGCCAAAGGGGAACAACAGATGCAAGAGCTAGAGAACAGATGGAAAAAGCAATGGAACGCCAAAGTAATAAACCAACTTTACGGAGAAACAAACCTATCGATAGCAATGGGAACGTAATTGAAGATAAACCAAAACGAAATGTAATGCCGTTTAAAAAACGACAAGATAAAGAACGGAAAAATAATTTATCGTCTGAAAATGGTGTAATTCCTAATCCTCACAAAAAGGGTCAGGCATCAAATCATAATCAAGCTGTGTCTAATCAGATTGATAGGCAACAGAAAAAACAAGAGCATGCACCATTAAAGGCACAGCCTAAAGGACCTCAACAAGAGGGCGTAAAAGAAAATGCACCTACTTCTGGGAAACAAAATGAACAAGTCATGAAAAAAATAAGACAACAAGAAAAACAAGAAAACTCACCATTGAAAGCACAGCCGCAGCAAACATCAAGTTCTTCTCAATCCAGTAAGATTGTAGAGCAAATGAGAAAACAAGAGGCGCGTTCAGAAAATCAGCAAGCACCCATTCAAAGTTCTCGCCGTTTGGTCCCAGCTAGTGGAGAAGTCTCAACGAAACAATTCAACCAAGAGCAAGCACCGTTAAAAGCACAACCTAAACCACCACCTAAACCACCACGAACAGACAAAACCAATCAGCAATTTCATAAACAAATGAGGCAACAACAGGCACGACAAGAAATTCAGCAAGGGGAAGAAGAAGCTTCTGTTGCGAATGAATCAAATGGAAGTCATATAGACCGTTCTAAAGAGATTGAACAAATGAGGCGACAGTCTCAACAAGATTAAAAGGGAGGGCTTTTCATGAGTGTTCAACAAAAGAAAATGCTTGTATTTCTGAGTGTCGTTGTCTTTTTGGGCATTATGATTAGTTCTTTTCTTTCAAAAGAAAAGCCTGCTTCTTCGAAAGGGGAGAAGCAAGCTCCTTCTTCTGAATCTGTGCAACAAGAGAAAGAAGAGGCTACAGAAGACAATAAAAACCCCTATGATCAGACACAACGAAATACAAAAGAAGACTTACAGAGTACGAAAGAAATCGCAAAAGAGTTTGTCAAAGCCTTTGCTAGTTTTAATGCTAAAAACCCTTCAGAACATATTGAAAAAGCTAAGCCTTATATATCAGAGGACATGTATGAAAATTATAAAGAACAAAGAGAGAGAGGTACGCTTACTTATGATAGGGTTGTCCCCAAAAATCTTGAAACGACAGAGGTTTCGAATGATAATACCGATGTTATTCAATGGAATGTCATCATGCAAGGGGAAGTGTACGACGCAGATGGAAACTCTGAACAAGAGGAAGATTGGTATTTAGTCACACTTGAAAAGCAAGAAGCCGGATATAAGGTGGTGGGTGTTCGTGTCAACGTACCGAATTAAGCCCATCCATAAATTAAACCATTCTGCTAAACGAAAGTCTAAACTCTTACTAACTATTGTGGTAGCTTTACTAGCATTAGGCGTTGTCGTAAGTGCGATGGCTATGGTGAGTGTGTTTGGTATCCTTTTACCCGATCAGGAAGATGTAGCAGAATTAGACGGCACAGCTGTCGATTTCGGAGATATTCAAATATCCAAGGTTGGAGAAGGCCAGATACCGAAAGAGTACATTCCTATTTATAAAGCAGCAGGTGAAAAATACAATATCCCTTGGACACTTATTGCTGCGATTCATCGCGTCGAAACGAATTTTGGGCAGGACTTAAATACCTCTTCAGTTGGGGCCATTGGCCATACGCAATTCATGGTAAAAACATGGGTGGGATGGTCTTTTCCGGGAGGAACGAGGCTGGGTGACGCCTCTATTCCCAAAGAAACGCTAATGAGTCCAGCTGCTATATCAAAATACGGCGGTTTTGGTGTTGATGGTGATGGGGACGGAAAAGCTGATCCTTATAATGTAACAGATGCCATGTATTCAACAGCAAATTATCTGGCTGCTAATGGTGGAGCTTCTGGAAACTATCAAAAAGCTGTTTTTGCTTATAACCATGCTAGTTGGTATGTATCACGAGTTATGGGGTTTATGAAAGAGTACACAAGTGGTTCTGTTGAAGCTGTTTCAATCAAAGGTGGTTCTGCAAAAGGTTCAGAAGCCATTGAAAAAGCGATTAAGGTGGGATCATCTATTGTGGGAAAAAGCCCTTACGTATGGGGCGGTGGACGAAATCAAGGTGACATTAACGCACGTAAATTTGATTGTAGCTCTTATGTTAGATGGGCCTATAGTTTAGCCGGGGTTGATCTAGGACCAGTAAGTGCTACAACAACAGACACCTTAGTCAAACTTGGTAAAGTCGTGAAGGCAAGTGAAATGAAGCGTGGAGACGTCATTTTCTTTGATACGTATAAGATAAATGGCCATGTTGGAATATACTTGGGCGATGGGAAGTTTCTTAATGACAGTAGTTCACAAGGCGTATCGGTGGGGGATTTAAATACGAAGTACTGGAAAGATCGATTTAATGGAAATGTGCGGCGTGTAGCTTAATGAAAAGTGGGTGAGTTCATGGAAAAAGAACAAGTTGAGGGCATAAAAGACGTTGTAATTAGGAATGTCAAAGGCGTCTGGAGAGATTATTGGCTACCTATTACGGCGTTTGTTGTGTTGATTGTTTCGTGCCAGTTGTTTAATTTAACTCATAGTGGATTCTTTTATCCTCTTATGTTTGTTTCGGGATGGATCGTTGTGATGTTTGCCTTGAAATTTAAGAGTGAGAGTGCAGTATTCTCTTTGAAAAAACTTACAAAACAAAGGCAGAAGGATACTTCATATGAAATGTATACGATCTTACGTATTTACACCAATGACTCAGACTTTCAAGAATATATGCACATACGAGAGTATTTCGATAGTCAACATATCCAATTGGAGAATAGAGTGATTGATCATAATCATGATATCGAATCGCAAATCATGTTCATCCGAAATCCGGAATTTACGTATTGTTATCACTTGTTAATGGATCAAAAAAACGAAATGTATTTTATCGGTGAATATGTGTAAAAGAGAATAATTACCTTAAATAAATAGAAAATAGGGTGTTGCTGAGAAGCGCTGTGATGCAATTAGTTTTTATTCTATGGGTAAATCACTTATTCGTTGCAAATTTTGACGTTTCTCATAACGCTGTACTATAAAGGAGTGAATGAACATGCAATTACAAGGACTAATGCCTCTTTATGCTAGCATGAAGCAACAAAATATAGATCGTTGTCGCTTTACTTTTTTGTTCAGGAAAACAGTTTTTGATGTCATGTTTTTTATTGATGAAAAACCTTACGAATTGTTGTTTGGAGCTAAAGGAAAGAACTTTTTTTTCGAACGAACCGTTCATGAGGGATTCAAAATAAATACTGGTTTTGATCGAGAAACGTATAGTGAATTATGTAAAGTGTTAGGGTTAAAATATGACCCTAATAACCCTTTTTCCCCTAAATACTTATTCGAGGAATTTGATAATAAGGTTCCAAACAGTGTTGCACTAAAAGATGTTCCTACTACTGCTCAAATTTCTACTTATCGAAATATTGAAGAAGAGCCGGACAAGATATATTTTTTGCGATGGATATTTCATGATGGGATAAAGAGTAATGCAAAGCCCGAAAATCTTGATAAGACAAGAAGACTTTTAGGTTTAAAAGCTTACAATGCCTGTAAAAGGAGAAATATTAGTAGTGGGTGGAGTGCAGACCCTGCTAAAGAAAAGAGGGATAGTAAATATATAAATCGTATTTATGACTGAAATATAAAAGGGGCCATATAATAGCTTCTAAAAAAGAGGAATGCTAATAAATCGACTATGTATAATTAGAAAAGAGCATTGAGAATTCTCAATGCTCTCTTTTACATTAGATCAAAACAGGCTCCTTCTGGATATAAAGCGACGTATTCCTCGTCTTCAGGGTTTAAATAAGCTATTTTTACCCCTTCAAGCAGGTTGTTGTTCTTTAGTTCTTCTATAATTGTTTGTGTTGCCTTTTCAACATCTACTACATAGTTGACAATATTAGCTGTACCACTGCCGATATCTCCACCATCACAAGAACCGTTGCCTGTCCAGCCTAAACATTCATTCATTAAATCTTCAACCTGATGTCGCTTTTCAAGAGTTTCTTCCATTTGGTCTTCTTCATAACTATAATGAACAACAAGCTCGAATAGCTCATCTTCATCTAGATAGTCATATCCCTCATTAGCTTTTTCTTCTGCTAATTCCTTCATCACCTTTTCTGCCTTTTGAGATAGTGATAATTTCTTTTCCTCAGTCCCACCAGTATCTCCAATGGTACCGTAATGAATAATAAGCATTCTACCATCTTGCCAAACTTCCCAATACGAAACTTCAGCATCACTTTGTTTAATCATCTTAATCAAGATCAACACCGCCATTTATTTTAATTTTAACAAGATTATGCTAATGTAATAGTTTTTTATCATTTAGTTTGTTAATTATATTTCATTTGAATTTTTGGGGTAACTTAAGCAATAAGCTTGTTTTGGTTCGTTTCTTTGTCTTTTTTTATTTTTCTTACACATAAAAAATAAAAGGCAACAAAAGTAACAATGGACCAAGTCAGGGACAATCCAGGTGCATCATTTATAGCCTTAAATAAACTTGGAATTGCACCAAATGAAGAATCATCATTTACAAGAAATAAGGCAATAAACATATTATTGGCTGCATGGGATCCAATTGTAATTTCCAGACTTTTTGTTTTAACTGCAATAAAAGTTAAAGCAAATCCTGCAACGATATAATCTAATCCTACCAATAAAAATGATTGATTCATTTCAGGATTAGCAAAGTGTCCAATTGAGAACATTAGGCCAACAATAAGAGAAAGTACAACAGAATTTTTCACCTTTTTGCTCACCCATTGAAGGAGAAGTCCTCTAAAAAATAGCTCTTCTGTTGTAGTCTGGATAGGTACTAACAAAAATGTAATGAGAACTAAAGGAACATATTCCTTAAAGCTTACATGGTTCCAAGCATAATCCTTGTGGTTAAATGCAACATCAATTAATTGCGTAATGATTAATAAAGCTGAAAAGAGTCCAAACGACCATAAAATGCGCTTCCAATTAATGTGTTTATTGGCTGTTATTAAGGACTTCATTCGTCTTTTATGAATAAAACGAATGCCAATCCATAAGCCAAAGAGCCAGAATACATGAACAATATGGGATATTAAAAAATCAAGAGTAGCATTCACACCTACAGCAATTCCCTCATCGTAATCAAAGTAGGATTTACCACTCTCATCTAGCGCAACCATAACCATTTCAGCCACAATATAAATAGTAGATCCTACTAGCATGAACACAGAAGCCAATATTGTGGTACTTAAATAACGCTTCCAGCCATTTTTACCTTCTTTCACATCTAGGTAATTTTTCATTTTACTCCTACTCCTTCAGCATTCTCTTCTAAATTAAATGCCTCTTTCTTATTTCGTTTTCGTCCAAACACTGTATAAGCACCGATTCCACTTATCAAGACAAGTAGCCCTATAAATACCTCAAAAACCGTCTGTCGCTGCTTCTTCTGCCCTAATTCATAATAATGCTTATACATAGCAACAGCAGGTTTAGTATGTTTATATTTTGCTGGAATTGTCAGTGTATCGCCTAACTTCCAGCCTTCCTCATATGCATCTTTTCTCAACTGATTAGCCACTTTATTGGACTGAAATCCTTCTTTATAGGTTTCTAGCAATCGCGTATTAGTCTGATACGTAGAAGGGCTATGGTAAGTCGTATATGTAAAGGCTGCATTAAACCCCTCCTGTCGCACATCATTATGTCGCTGTTTTTCACCTTTGTAATAGCCCTGTTCAAATGCTGTTGCTACTTCCGAAGATAAGCCTGAAGGGACTGAAAAAGCATTTAAAGCATACCCTTGTTTGTATCCTTCTTGCTTATATTCTTTCTTCAATTTGTCTTCCTGTTCTTGTTGTCCACTTTGGAAGCCTTCTTCATATGCTTTTCTTGTAATTTCATCTGCACTGTAGATTTCTGGGATGTTCAGTGCTTCTCCTTCTAACCCTTGTGTATGACCATCCTTCTTTGCTTTGATGGATAGGTCCATAATCTCAATTGCTTTTGTATATCCAAGGGAAAAACCTTTATTCCAATCCTTTGATTTAGCAGGTGTTTTAGGTGTATTATAAGCTACAGTAGCATGTTTATAGTCCTCTAATCCCTGCTGATAGCCTTCTTGCTCTCCATCGCTGGATTCTCGTTCTGCTATAGCCTTTGCTTCATCTTCTTTAGTTCGTTTTGCTTTTTCATAGCCAACTGTGTACCCCATTACAAACCATTGACTTTCTTCAGCTATATAATTAAGAAATTGACTATCCTTAAAATTCTCGTATGGTTTTTCATTACCACCATCTTCTACCCCTAGTTGATACCCTTCATCATAAAGACGGTCAAAAATCATCTTGTTATCTTCTGCTGAAAGATTACTAGAAAGAGAGTCCTCGTTAACTGCTACACTTTCTTCATCTGTCGTAGCATATACATAACTTTCTAGAAAGTATGTAGTACTCAGAGTTACATATCCTAAAATAACCAAAATAAATATTTTTTTCCTCATTTTTCTCACCTTTTTATTAATATTCTCGTCTGTCCTTATCGTTGTTGTAGTAGTACATGAGAGACCGTTTATAACCATTTTTTTCATCTTTTAATGTATTAATAACCTATATAGTACTACAAAAATGTGTTGAAGTGACAAAAATATTACATTATCATTACAAAATAGGATTATTTTGTTCAATTATGTAATATAAAGAAATATTAATCAGGATAAAAAGGATGTGATTCAAAAGATAGTAATAGTAAAAGTTAGAAAATCACAAAACACTAAAATAATTAAATTTCTCCGGAATTATGTTTTAAAACACAAGTTCAATCATATTTTCCTGCTTTTTATAATTAAAATTTCTTAATCATTAATTTGGTATGAGGGAACTTATAAAAAAAACTTTTTTGAAATTTCTTTATTCTTAACATATAAACGTTCAACAATTTTCCTAAGAAAAAATTAAAATATGAGGATAAAGATATGAGACTACGAAATTCCACGTTTACTTCTTTATGGTGTTATCTCTTTTTATGTCTAATTTTCGTTTTAGTATCTAACCCTTTAGAAGCAAAGGCTGATACAACAACTAAAACTGAAACGTGGACAAGTACAGATCAAGATTTGGAAGATTCATTTATTAGTAGTCAGTATCCATCTACTAATTATTCTTCTAGCAAATATTTAGTTAATGGCATGCATGAAAACTTTGGTACTACACGTTCATTCTTAAAGTTTAAGCTACCTAATCTCCCTGAAGGTGCAACTATAACTTCAGCAAAACTTAGTCTCTACCAGTATTACAACACGACAAATCAAAGCTTGGTGGATGTCAGACCAGCAACAGGGTCTTGGAAGGCTTCTACACTGAATTGGAGCAACAAGCCTACGGTAGGAAGCAGTATATCTAATGCCACAGTGCAAAAGCCGTCTTGGTATGAATTTTATATGACAAACCAAGTGAAAAGCTGGTATAACGGTACTGCTAATAACGGAATTAGTGTTCAATTTCGTGATGAGACTCAAGCAACTAAAATCTTTTATTCAAATGATTATACCTCAGCAGATTTAAAACCTAAGTTGACTATTACGTACTCTGTTCCTAATGACTTTAGGAAAGAATATCGAGCACTTTGGGTAGATATGTTTCACGACGGTGCAAAAACACCTGATCAGGTAGACCAACTAATAAAAGATGCGCAAAAAGGAAATATCAATACTATTTTTCTTCAAGTAAGACGCCGTGGAGATGCTTTTTACAGTAAATCTTTGGAGCCAAAGACTGAAGATTCAACGTTAAAAAGCAACTATGACCCCTTGGAAGATTTAATTCAAAAGGCTCATGCAGCTCATCCTAGAATTCAAGTACATGCATGGTTTGCGATGACTCCAATATGGAATAAATCAACACCACCTAAGGATCCAACACATATATTTAATGCACACGGTATAAGTAAATCTAGTGAAGAGAACTGGCTAAGTAAGACCTATACAGGAAGTTATCAAAATGGATCTGAATACGTAATAGATCCTGGACATCCTGAAGCTGTGAATTTTACAAGAGACGTCATCACGAATGTAGTAAAAAACTATGATGTAGATGGAATTCAAATGGACCTTATAAGGTATATGGGGCAAGAGTGGGGTTATAACGATGTCAGTGTTCAACGTTTTAATAAAGCATATGGAAAATCAGGTTTACCTCAACCAAATGATGCTTTATGGAAACAATGGCGCCGAGAACAAGTTAATAACATGGTTCGAAAAGTTTATGTATCTGTCCAAAGTATAAAACCTTCTGTCACTGTTTCTGCTGCAACCATTGCCTGGGGAAATGGCCCTAAAACAATGGATGAATGGAATAGTTCTTCAACAATGAATGATGCATTACAAGATTGGAGAAGTTGGTTAGAAGAAGGCTCAATTGATTTGGCTGTACCTATGAACTATTTTAGAGAATATGACTCAGCTCAGAAAACGTATTATGAGAACTGGATTGAGTGGGAAAAGAATAATCAAGGAAAACGCATGGTTTTATCTGGAGTAGGGAATTATCTAAATTCCATTGGAGATAGTATGACTCAGATTCAAAAAGCAGGATCACCTTCTTTAACTGGAAATAAATTAGGTGGAACAAGTATTTATAGTTATGCTGTTACCAATAAAGATGATATTGCGAACGATGAATTTTACAATTCATTAAGCAAAGTTTCTAGCTACAGTTCGAATTCACCATTTTCAAACTATGTTTCTCCCCCAGACCTACAATGGAAGCTTTCTCCGACTACAGGTCATTTGTATGGTAGTTTACCTAATTCGGACCACCAGCTAATAAAAGTTAATGGATCCAAGACATACCAGGTATATACCGATGGAAGTGGAGATTTTGAGGTAACAAACTTAAATCCTGGAACTTATAACATTGAAGTAAATTCAAAAGTATATCCAGTTTCAATCAAAGCAGGAGAAGTAGCAAAAATTTTACTAGATTAAGTGGAGGTTTTAGGATTGCTTATCAGAAGTAGTATAAAAGGAAAGCTATTTAAATCAATAGTTTGGTCGATAGTTTTCACTTTGTTTATTACCGTTCTTCCTATCTTAAATGTACACGCAGAGACAAAAAAAGAAAATGAAGAACCAATTAAAAATACACAAGAATTAGAGGAACTACCTCAATTAAGGACTGAAAACTCAAAGACTTATCTAGATAATGAAAAGAACCAATATATATATGAAGAGTATACGGAGCCAATTCATTATAAACAAGGAAACGAATGGGAAGACATTAATAATACAATTGTTAATGGAAAATCAGAATCCGATGACCAAGACCTTTCTTTAGAAAACAAATCAAATCGATTTAAAGTAAAATTCTCAAAAAAGAGTAAAGATAATCGAACGCTTAGAATCAAGTTAAAGGATCAGCAACTGTCATTTGGGATGGTTGGTGCTAACAAGGTTCAAGGGATAGCAAAAGACAACAGTATGACTTATCCTGGAGTTTTTCAAGATACAGATTTAAATTTCCAAGTAGATAATAATGCTGTCAAAGAAGAGCTGATTCTTAATAAGAATACAGAGAAAAACAAATTCACGTATGAATTTAGACTAAAGAATCTAGTAGCTAAAAAAGATAAAGATGGAAATATTACTTTCGAAGATAAAAAAGGCAAAACGTTTTATACCCTCTCAAAGCCTTTCATGTATGATTCTGCAGAGGTTATTTCTCATGATGTGTCAATGGAACTTCGTGAAGAAAAGGGTAAAACTTATGTAGATGTAACAGCAGATAAAAAGTGGCTGAATTCTTCAGAGCGTAAATATCCTGTTGTTATTGATCCAACTGTTGATGTACAAGATGGAAATACAGCTGATACATTTATTTCATCTACGTACCCTAATAGCAATTATTATACAGATCCTTCTTTAATTACAGGTAAACAAGTTTATTATGGGACAACACGTTCATTAGTTAAATTTAACTTAAAAAACTTGTTAAGTGGGGCTAAAATAACATCAGCCAAAGTAACAGTAAGTTCACACTCAAATACAAGTGGTTTTGAGAAACAAGCAAATGTTAGTGTGTATCCAATTACGAAGTCTTGGAACTCTAATAGTGTCAACTGGAGTAACCAACCAACTACTGATGCTGTCATATCTAATCAAAACGTTTCTACCGACGGAGATTATACTTTTTATACTACTAATCTCGTAAAGGATTGGTATAGTGGTAAGAAAGCCAACTACGGTATTATGCTAAAAAATACAGATGAAACAGCCGATCGTAAAATGTTCCGTTCAAGCGATTATTCGACGGATACATCTAAAAAACCAAAGTTAACAGTTGCTTATACAATTGATCCAATTGGAGTAGAGAGCTATTGGACGACAGCTGAATCAAATGTAAATACGTATAATGGTAACTTCTTCAATCAAGAAACAGATATTAATATTGAAGGGCGAGGCTTACCTCTAACTGTAAATAGAACGTATAATAGCCGATCAACTGCATCTGGAATGTTTGGTTATGGTTGGAGTTCTAATTTAGATCAAAGCCTGACATTTAATACAGATGACTTAATTTTATATCGTGATGAAGATGGTACAGAACATTACTTTGCTAAGAATTCTTCTGGAGGATATGATTCACCAGGAGGTGTTTATCTACAATTAGAAAAAAATTTTGATGGCACATTTAAGCTTACAGACAAAGATCAATCATATATTACCTTTGATTCAAAGGGGAATATAATAGCTGAAACAGATTCAAATAACAATAAGACTACTTACACATATAGTGGTGGGCGATTAATCACAGTTGTAGATTCTTCTGGTAGAGAGTTAGACATTGATTATGGGACAAATGGAAAAGTAAGTTCTATTTCAGATCCATCAAACAGAAAATATAAATATGCCTACGACACTAATGGTAATTTAACAGGATTTTCTAAGGTCGACAAATTAGGTAGTAACGTATTCACCATTTCATATGGGTATAGCAGTAGTCATCAAATGACCTCTTATACAGATGAAAGAGGCAAAAAGATGTCAATGACTTATGACACTGACAATCGACTTGTAAAGCAAGAGATGCCTGTAACTGTTCAAGGAGCCGTGAAAAATGATTATTTTACACTTTCCTATAGCACGACTACTAGTGTGACTACAGTAACTGATTCAAGAGGTGTTAAAACAGACTATATTCATAATGCATATGGAAATGTAATTAAGTCCGTTGAAGATGTAGGTGGACTTAATTATACAAAGACTTATAATTATGATAACCAAAATAATTTAATTCAAGAAAAAGATGAAAATGCAAATAAAAATGGTAGCAATGCAACTACGGACTATACGTATGATAGTAAGGGAAATGTATTAACCTTCTCGAATCCCTTAAACGAACAAGAGAAATTTTCATACGATGAAGATAACAATGAAACACAATATCAAGATGCAAAAGGTAATGTATCATCAGAACAATATGATGACCAAGATAATAACACTGCTTCTACTGATGCAGCAACTAAATCATCAGCTGCTAAATATGACAGCAAGGGAAATCTCATAGAAGATACAACTTCAGTAAGTATTGGAGACAATCTTCTCTTTAACGGCAGTTTTGAACAGGATTCGAATAATGATAATTGGCCTGATGGGTGGAAGAAAATAGGTTCAGGCACTTTTACTTATGATAGTAATGGAGCATCTGTTCAAAATGCTAAATTAGGATCTAAGCAGTTGAAAATTTCAAATCCATCAACAGCTGTAGCTGTAGAAAGTGATGCTATTTCATATAATCCTCAGAAAAAATATGTTGTAAGTGGTTATATGAAAACAACGAATGCAAAGTCTAACGCAAAGTTAACAATTACTGGTGGAGATTCTACTGGTAAGATGACCGGTACTGTAAGTAGTCCAGTACTTTCGGGAACAAGTAACGTTGAACGCATCCATTTTATTATTAACCCAGGAGATCTACCATCTACTACAACACGTATGACGCTGAAAGCATATGTGAATCAAGGATCTGGAGATTTCTATTTCGATGGACTTCAGATAGAAGAAGAATATTATGGCGCCTTTAATTTAATTGATAATGGCAACTTTGAAATTGACTCAAATAATGATGGAGTACCCGATAACTGGTATTTTCCAGGTACTTTAACATCAGCTGATGGTATTGATAAGACAACAGCTTATTCAGGCAAGCAATCTATTAAATTAACAGGTAAGCGTGGCGTAGATAAATTTGTTCGCCAGGAACTAAATGTGAGTGGTAAATCAGGACAAGAAGTTACAGTGTCTGGCTACTCAAAAGCTGACTCACCAACTAAATCTGCAGGTGTATATCAAATGGATGTAGCCATTAATCACACAGATGGTACAACTCAGTGGATAAATGGAGATTTTGATAAGAGTAAATCACATGATTGGCAACATAATTCTTTACGTTTTGCTACTACAAAGGATTTTAAATCTTTAACGGTCTACTATCAGTATAAGGATCAAACCGGTACAGCATGGTTTGACGCTGCAAAAGCTCAGCTTGGTTCTATTCGTACAAAATATAGTTATGATGTAGGCGGTAATAATGTTATAAACCAAACTGATGCTAATGGAAATACAATTTGGAAATCTTATGATGAGGTTGGTAACGTAACAGGAGAAACAATTGCAAATGATACTCGCGCATATAAATATGATGCAAATGATAAACTTACAGAAGTTACAGACGAGAATGGAAAAACAACTACCTATGAATACGATAAGGCTGGAAATCATACAGCCACTATTAATGCAAATGGAAACAAAATCGTTTCTACCTATGATGAGCGAAACAATGTCACGTCATTAAAGGATGCTCTGGGAGCAAGCATTACGTATGATTATGATCTTTTAGGTAACTTTCTTAAGACAACATCTCCAAACGGAAGTGTGGTTGAAAGTACGTACAATAATGTAAATCGTAAAACAGCTACCCTATACAACGGGATAAAGCGTTATGAATATACCTATGATGCAAATGGAAACATTACAAGTGAAAAAGATGTTTTAACTGGTATAACAACTAACTATGTATACGATGCAGATAATAAGTTAAAAGAAAAAACAGATTCAAATGGTAGACGAAATACGTACACCTATGATAAGAATGGGAACCTTATTACTGGCATTTTTTCATCAGGGTCAACTACCAATACGGTTAATCGTACAGTAGACAAAAACGATCAAGTTACACGTATTTCGAGTGGTAATACAGATACATCATTTACATTCACAGAAGATGATCAGTTAGCAAGTCAGAAAAACAAAAATGGAACGTTTACGATTCAAGATTATGACGGAGCCGGCCAACTTTCGCATCTATTAACAACGAATGCAAGTGGTAATTCTATTGAGTCATTTGATTATACGTATGATGCTAAAGGAAATCGTCTAACAGAAAAAACAACTAATGGAACAGCTAAATTTACTTATGACAAAAGTGGTCAGTTAATCAAAGAGATTCTACCAAATGGCGATACCTATGAATATACTTATGATGCTGTGGGTAATCGTCTTACGAAAAAAGTTACGAAAGGTTCGACAGTTAATACGGATACGTATTCTTACAATGCAGCAAACCAGCTTATAAAAGTTAATGGAACAAACCTTACGAATGACAAAAACGGAAATTTAACAAACGATGGTAAAAGATCATATTTATATGATGCAGAAGATCGTCTTATTGAAGTTAAAGAAGGAACCAATTCAATTTCGAAGTACCAATATAACTCAGATGGACTACGTGTTAGCAAAATGATTGGTTCAACAACTGTGTATTACACATATGATGAGAATAATAATGTTACATTAGAAACAGATCAGACTGGTAAGGTATTAGTATCATATGTTTATAACAGCGATGATAGCCCATTAACTATGAACAAAGATGGGAAAACTTATACAATCCATACTAATGCTCATGGGGACGTTACAAAAGTTACTGATGAACAAGGTAATGTTGCGGCTTCTTTTGATTACGATTCTTGGGGAAACATTATAAAGGAAACAGGTGCATTTGCTTCACAGGTACCATTTAGATATGCAGGATATCGTTATGATACTGAAACTAAGCTATACTATTTACAACAACGCTATTACAGCCCTGAAAACGGAAGGTTTCTGACGTTGGATCCTGTGCTAGGAGACAAAGAAAACCCTGTTACACAAAATGGATATGCTTATGCAGATAACAATCCTGTTATGAAGAAAGATCCTGACGGTAACTACCCTCGCGGTATTCATGGAACTACTCCTTTAGCATTCAACAGTAAGCAATGGAGGTATGCTCATAAAGCTGGCATGAAAAACCTTAAAAAGTCTTATTCAGGTGATAGTAAATTGGGACTTTATTGGAAGGGTGTCCCTGCCATTGTCGATGGTTTCAAAGCTAGAAAAAATGCTAACATAAAAATGATAAGAGGAAGAGCATCAAAAGCAAGTAAAAAAGCTGCGCTTAAATTAGCTGGAAAAACTGCTTTGAAATCAGCACTGGGGCCTATAGGAGCAGTACCAGATATTTATGTTTATAGTAAAGGGTTTATCAGAGGATGGAACAAATATGCTAAAAATAAGAATCGGAGAAAGTAAATGCTAGAAGGTGAATACATTGATTTATTTTATATGCGGGACAATTTATTTAATATACTTTCTAATTAAAGTTTTACTGGAAAAAAAATATATTTGGCTACTTATTTTGTTTCCAGTATTAATCCATTTCCTTTTTGTAAAATCTAGTATCTTTAATTTTGTAAATGATGCTTATACTGGATGGGTTATTTTATTCTTATATGGTGCAACGTACTTATTTTTAATGCTTCATGAGTTATATCAAAAAAAGCCTTATAAATAAAGTCTTGTTTCGATATATGATGAATAGTTAAATCGATAAAAAAGACCTGTTTCTAGAAACAGGTCTTTTTTATAAATTATTTTTATATAGATAACTTCTCAATGTTTAACTATAATGTAAAAAGTATTTTAGATGTATTTTTATTATTTTATTCTTTTTTTCTCTTATACTCCTACAAACGTTCGTAAAAGAGCATGTGTATTAGAGAACGTCCGTAATTTGTTATTTGAGTTAAACGGACGGTGAAAATGATAGATTTCTTATATGAAATAAAAGTTCGTAAAGGTATACTTTTACGGACATTGAATTTGTTTCAAGATGTTAAAGAGATAAGTTTAAAGATTTCTCTTTATTTATGGAGATTTTTCAATACATCAAAATAAAAAATTAAACTAGCACTTTTCATCAATTGATTAACTTTTAATTCTCATTCACTACTTCCAAATTGTAATAGCTTTTTCAACGGAGTTCTCTTCTTTTAACTTGCTTGTCACTTAGAGAAAGTCTTTTTCGAAATTCCAAAATTTTTCAAAGATCATATAACTTACCTTGCACCAATATATTCTATTGGCAGCCACTCTAAACCCTATAGGAAATGCAGATAGAGGTATTGTAGAGGAAGTCAAAGAACGTTTTAAAGGGATGAAAGTATATGGGATTTTGGAATTAAGCTATATTGAGGAATTTATCAAAGATGATACGACGACTATTTTTCCCCTTTTATTAAATACAGAACAACCTGATGCTGTTGTGGAAAATTTATTAGAGGGACGAATTGCTATTATTGTATAAGGAACATCCTTTGTATTAATGGCGCCAGCTATTTTTGCTCAATTCTTCCAGTCGCCCGAAGATTATTATATTACTTCCTTTTTAAGAACCCTACGATTTGGTTCTTTTTTTCTTTATGTGTATGTGTCTGCTATCCATTTATCTTTAATTACCCATCATTAAGGACGTATTCCAACCACACTAATGGTTAGCTTGATGGGCCAAAGAGAGACCTTTCATTCGCATGATTATGGAGCAAATACATAGGATTAGTATCAACCTGTGAACATCTTCATGCTATTCGAAGTCCAAAAGAAGTGTTTAGAGAAATTTGAAAACCAGCAGTTTGCAAAAAAACTGCTGGTTTTTTATAATGATAGATTTATTTTGGGCCAATCCCAACCCAAAAAAGATCTACTAGAGCCTGAGCCGTTTTTTCAGGTCCTCCTAATTCAGTTATTAATTCTTTTTTATTCCGAATCATTGTGACCATAGAAAATGTATGCGCAAGTAAGCGAGGGCTTGTTACGATAATTTCACCGTTGTTTGCAGCTTGTTTAAATACATTCTCCAATGCCTGATGTATGGCTTTCTCTGCTTCACGAATTTCATGAATATGATCTTCTGTAAGCGAAAAAGTGGCTTCTTGCAATAATGTTTCAAAATCAATATGCGGTCTCTTTAAATGATCCAATGTTACCTCGTATAATCTATGTTTCAGCCCTTTGGAATTTTGTAATAATTTCTCTGTCTGTTTGGTAATACGTTGGAACATGCTTGATACCGAAACGGTAAATAAAGTGGCCTTATTTTTAAAGTAGTAGTAAACACTAGCCTTAGTCACATCGCTAGACTCAGCCACTTGCTCCATTGAAACTTTTTCGTATCCATATGCCATAAATAAATGGGCAGCAGTCTTTAAAATTTGCTCTCTTGTTATATTATTTTCAGTTGTTATTTTGGGTCTGCCAGGCTTTTTTTTTGGTGTCTTATCCGTATTCATAAGAGGGCCTCCTTCTAGTTCAAGAAATTGCCACATTTAAACTAGTTGATTAATTAACCTTCTGGTATATATAATTATTGAAGGTTCTATATATATTGTAATAGAAACAAACAGATTTGGAAATGAGGGAGAATTAATGAAAGAATCACCTTTAGCAACATTCAGTCGATTGATGACTGGAAAAGTGAGTCGTTGGGTTGTTATTGCCGTATGGATTCTGGCCACTGCAGTTCTAACAATTGCTTGGCCTGCCGTGAATAAAACGGAAGTGAACAATGCACCCAACTTAAGTGAGAATTCACCTTCCGTAGAAGCTGAAAATCTCATAAAGAAAGAATTCCCTAACTCATCAGGGGTTCCTGCCTTACTTACATGGCACAAAGAATCAGGTTTGAAAAACGATGATCTAAAATCTATTCAGCAAATGGCGGCAGCTTTAGAAAAAAAACCATTAGAAGCACAAACGTCTACACCGCCTTTGCATAAATTACCGTTAGCAGCTTTACAAAAAATGATTTCGAAGGACGGTACAACGCTTGTACAGCCCATTTTCTTTAAAGAAAACGTTGAAACGGATGTACTAGAAAAAAATCTAGACACGATTAAAAAACAAGTAAAAGAACAGGTTTCATACGATTCTTTTGCGACAGATACCGATGCAAAAGATAAGCTAAGCACGCGCGTTACCGGACCTGTAGGAATTCAAGTAGATGCAACCAGCTTATTTGAAGGAGCAGACGTTTCCTTACTAATCGCGACAGTTTTATTAGTCTTAATTTTACTTCTTGTCATTTATCGTTCCCCAATTTTAGCGATTATTCCTTTAATCGGTGTGGGTTTTGCCTATGGGGTGCTGAGTCCGATTCTCGGTATTTTGGCAGATAAAGAATGGATTACGGTTGACTCGCAATCCATATCCATTATGACGGTCTTGCTATTTGGAGCAGGAACAGACTATTGTTTATTTTTAATTTCCCATTATCGCGATGAGCTTCGTAAAGTAAAAGATAAGAGACAAGCACTTATCAACGCCTTTAAAGGTGCTTCAGGTGCTATAGCGATGAGTGGATTTACCGTTGTCATCTCTCTTTTAGCTTTAATCGTAGCAAAATACGGTGCTTACCACCGTTTTGCCATCCCGTTTAGCTTATCTATTCTAGTTATGGGATTAGCAAGCTTGACTCTTATTCCAGCACTGCTTTCGGTTATGGGAAGAGGTTCTTTTTATCCTTTTATTCCTCGGACTCCTGAAATGGAAGAAGAATTGGCGAAAAAGAAAGGAAAGCCGATACGTACACGAAAAAAGACAAGTCGTTTTGGAAATTGGGTAGGTACTATTGTCACGACTAAACCGTGGACAATCATTGTAGCTTGTCTAGTCTTTTTTGGAGCTTTGTCGGTTTACTCTACGCAAATCAAGTATACCTACGATGTATTGTCTTCTTTCCCTGAAGATATGCCTTCTCGTGAAGGGTTTCAAGTTATATCTGATGCCTACTCTCCTGGTGAACTAGCACCAGCACAAGTCGTGGTTGATACCCAAGGGAAATCAGTAGAGGTAGAACAGGAATTAAAGAAACATAATCTTGTTAGTATTGTTTCTGCCCCACAAAGTGGTAAGGAAAATAAAAACTTAAAAGTATACGATGTAACGTTTAATGTGAATCCATATAGTAATAAAGCAATGGAAGCTATTCCGGAATTGAGAGATGCAGCTGAAAAAGCATTATCACAATCAGGTATTTCTTCGGTTAAATCAAAAGTATGGATTAGTGGCCAAACAGCGACGCAATATGACACGATGACTGTTAGTGATAAAGACAACAGTATTATTGTCCCGTTAATTATTATTTTTATATCGCTGCTGCTAGTGGCTTACTTGCGTTCTATTGTAGCTATGCTTTATTTAGTGGGAACCGTTATCCTCTCTTACAGTGCAGCTTTAGGCTTAGGCTGGCTCATCATCCACAATATTATGGGGGCAGATGCCATACAGGGAGCAATTCCTTTATACGCGTTTGTATTCTTAGTAGCTCTTGGCGAAGATTATAATATCTTTATGATCTCGAGCATTTGGCAAAAAAAGAAGCACATGCCGTTAAAGCAAGCGATTAAAGAAGGGGTAAGTGAAACAAGTGGTGTGATTACTTCAGCTGGAATTATTTTAGCAGCTACTTTCGCAGTTTTAGCAACACTTCCTATTCAAGTTCTGGTTCAGTTCGGCATTATAACAGCTTTAGGCGTTCTATTAGATACCTTTATTGTGCGACCATTCCTTGTTCCTGCCGTTACTACCGTATTTGGAAAATACGCTTTTTGGCCAAGTAAAGTAAAAATGGTCCAAGAAAAAGATAATTAATAAATAAAAGATGTGCTAAAATGAAAATTTTCATTTTAGCACATCTTTTATAACCTATATTTAAAAATTTAGGAAAAATGCCTATAATCTCTAACTTAGTCTATTCTTTAAAATAGTATTGAAACAGATAATAAAAATTAGTTTTTAAGCTGTTCTAAGTAGTTAAGGAGGAAAAAATGATTGATACAATCCTGTATTTTATACTTACTATTTGCTATCTAACTTTGCTTCTGTTAAGCGTAAAACTTATTAGAAAAAGAGTAGTATCGTTTTATATGTTGTTTTTACCTCTTGTAATATTTGGGCTAATCTATGATAACACTATAATTTCTATTGGATCATTTATAGGGGAAGGGGATGTACTTCTTTTTCTTAGCATGTTTCGCTTTTGGTTCCATGCATTATTCACCCCTACTCTGATTCTGTTTGCTTATGAACTCGCAAAACTTTCTAATATAGGTTGGGCTAAAACAGCTATCACCAAGTACTTATTTGTAATGAGTACACTAGCTCTTATTGGATATGAAGTGATGGATACAGTTAGTCAGAATACTGAAGTCTTACGTCAATATGGTATTGTTCGATACACTCTTGTAGGATCGGCAGGTCCACCTCTTATGGTTATTATTGTAGCATTGATTTTATTTTGCGTCGGAGTATCGCTGTTTCGTAAAAAACGTTGGAGTATAATGATGATTGGGGTAGCCATTATGATTTTAGGGAGCGCTGTACCTATTAACCTTCCAAGTACAGCTATAACAAACATGTTTGAACTTGTCTTTGTGTTTTCTTTATTCTTAACTCAGCGTTTCTTTTTAAAGACGTATAAAAGAGAACAAGAACATATAGATAAACAAATTATTTTATAGAGACATAGATTTTATATTTGTTATATATTTTAGATGCCTCTCGTTGAGTACGTATACCCTTCTGTATATTAGAAAAAATCATACTAATGATTAGTTTAAAAAGAACAGAGAAACTGTATTTATAACTCAATCTAACTTAAACCTAGGACAAAAAGGTCTTAAAGGTTCATATAACGAATTGTATCTATGTAAAAAGATGATTTAAAATTTTTTCTATATTGATCTATATAAATTTAAAAATACTTTTATATTTATAATACCAACTTTTCTGTGTGAAAAAGCCATAATTGAAGAAAAACACAGCAAAACATTGTTTTGTATAATTTACGAAGCGTTTGAACAAACTACTTACGATGTTTCCAATAAATATCGTTTATAAACGTTTCTTCTTTATGTTACCAAATAGAAAACCCTGCTGGAAGTAAACAGCAGGGTTTTCTATTGATGAAAAGGTTTACTGATAACAGTATTGACTTGTAAACATTTAATTATAAAATAAAAGGGACAATTGAAAGGTAGCTATTCTATAAACTTAAAGAATAAACGCACCTAAATAAGCCATTTTAGAAGTTATTGATTTTACTTAAGAAAAATACATGAAGTTCATTCATGAGTTGTTATAGATACTGAAGATAAGGAAACAGAATAGGAGAATGGCACAGGGAGATACTTTCAGCTATTTTAGTTGGAATTGTAGCATTAGAACATTTATTCATTATGATTCTTGAAATGTTTTTTATTCATTCGAAGGTAGCAAAACGAGCATTTCGGTTACCTAAGCACTTGGAAGGAGATCGGAATGTGTCTATTATGTTTGCAAATCAGGGGTTATATAATGGATTTTTAGCCGTAAGACTCGTTTGGGGGCTCATAATCGGATTTAATTCAGTTGGTTATATGATACAGTTGTTTTTCATAATTTGTGTAGTGGTAGCAGCCATTTACGGTGGTTTTACATCTAACAAGTCCATTATTATAAAACAGGGACTTCCGGCTATGTTAGCACTGATTACTCTTTTGTTTCTCATTTAACTACTAAAGGAACTTCCACTCTTTCTTTTCCTCCGAAACCTAACATGTATTGTTGAAAGGAGTGCATGAGGTTTTTGTAAAAAAGGGTATACTAACGTTATTAAAAAAAGAGGTGCTGCTATGGAATCTCCTTTTGAAAGGATAATAAATGTGGACAAAGTTCATATTTGTCGTCATATAGAGTAAATAATAAAACTTTATTTTTTTGTAAGTGAGTTTATTCATTTACACAAGATATTTTACGCTCTCATATTTTCATTAAAGATTATATTATTGAAAATATATTAACATTAAATAATTATAGATTTTTTATTGAGTTATTACGGGTACAGCGATTTCTTAAAAATGATATGTAAGTAACAAGCAATTACACTCTTAATATTTAACAACGAGAAGCCCCTTAAATGTAAGGGGTTTTCTGTGTGTTATTATTCACCTTATTCTGTTTCTGAAAGATATTGAAGGAATTTTTTTATCTGGTCTGAGGTTAAATAATCATCATCTTTAGTGTCCTGTTTTTTTAATATATTGATTTCCTGATTAAGCTTTTCCATTTTGCGATCTAATAATCCGGCTTGTAAAGCAGCTTCCTTCAGTCCATTTCCAATATATTTTGGGATTTTCTTGTTGTATTTATAGTAAATTTTATGTTCTAGACTTGCCCAAAAATCCATAGCTATGGTTCGAAGTTGAATTTCCACGTATACATTTTCAATTCGGTCCGACATAAAAATAGGGACCTGAACAATAAGGTGTAAACTTTGATATCCATTTGGTTTTGGATTTTTAATGTAGTCCTTTATCTCAATAACGCTAATATCATTTTGTGACTGTATTAAATCACATACCTTATAAATATCCTCTATAAAAGAACACGTAATTCTTACACCCGCAATATCTCGAATATTTTCTTTCATTTCCTTTAAAGAAGGGGAGATTCCTTTTTTCGAAACTTTATTTAAAATACTTTGAGGTGATTTTACACGTGTTGAAACATGTTCTATGGGATTATATTCATGAATAAATTTAAATTCATCCTTCAGAATATTTATTTTTGTTTCAATCTCTTTAGTAGCAAATTTATATGACAACATAAAGCGACTTAAATTTTTACGGAATGATTTTAAATCAGTTAAATTAATATCGTCCATTCTAGTTCCTACTCCTTTATGAAAAAGAACAACTCTATCACACATATTTATTGTGAAATGGAGCTATTTTTTTAACTAACCACTATTAATTAATATACATCACGTTGATAACGTTTTTCTTTTTTTATGGCTGCTAGCTGCTCTTCAGCTTCATCATGACTCATGATTCCTTCTTTTCAATAATGAAAATCAATGCTTCGTGAACGTTTTTTGCCATATGTTCTTTATCTCCACAAACATAAAGATAAGCTCCGTTTTGTAACCATTGATACAATTCCTTGCTATTTTCAAACATTTTATGTTGTACATATACCTTTTGTTCTGTATCACGAGAGAATGCTGTATTTAGATTTGTAAGTATGCCCTCTTCTTGATACTGCTCTAACTCGTCTTGATAAAGGAAATCAGTTGCTGAATAACTAAACAGAAAATAGAGTATCGTATCAATCATTTTTTTCTTCTTAATTATCTCAGCAAACACTAAGAGTTAATTATCATAATTCATTTCAATGTCACATTTAACAATTGATTCTTTTCATTTAGCAGTTGGTAACTTTTCCACTCATTGCGCGTACTATTTTTTACTTTTATCTTTTGAACTGGAATGTTTTTTGCCCTTAAAGCTTTGATTAAAAGATCTATTGAACTCATAAAAATCACCCTTCAACAAAATTCTCTTATAACAAACCATTAATTAGTTAATATTTTCTTCTATCCATGTTGAAGTAACAGTAACCATTTCATCCTGTTGTTTCTTTACAGATATAGACGATTTAGAGTCACCCTTCTGTGCTCCATAAATGCCAAATTGACCATGGTTACCACCTTTTATTTCATGCATGGTTGTTTTTTGGGACAATAAATGCTTTGTATCTTCAATTTTTTCTACGGTTGATAAACCATCTTTCTCACCATAAATCGAAAGCATAGGAAGCTTCTTATTTGAGAAATCAGTTCCTTCATCTGGATAAGAACCTAACAAGAATACACCATCAACTTCTTTAGAGTGATTATAAGCAAACTTAGATGCAGTAACTCCCCCTAAGGAATGACCACCTACGACCCATTTATGGATAGAGGAGTGGGTATCTATTATCTCCTGTGCTTTGTTAGAGTCAAATAATGCAAAGTTAAAGTTCACATCGGGTATAGCCACTAAATAACCTTGTTTTGCTAATTGTTTACCGTAATAGCTATACGCTTCCGGTTCTACTTTTGCTCCAGGATACAAAACAATTCCCACTCGATTATTCTTTTTTGAGTTAAAAATAATCCAATCTTTTTCATACTTAATGTCCTTTTTATTCACGAGTGTATAAAGTTTTTGAGATGGTTCATACGTTTGTTGTGACCAAGTAAAGAAACCAAGAAAACCTATCATGATTATTACAACTAAACCAATGGAAAGATAAGTGATTTTTCTTTTCATAGATATTCGCCCTTTCTTGCTGTAGATTCTTTTTGACTAATTGTGTTTATTACTGATGTTTTACTACCTAAAGACTTAGTTGAGTATAAAACCAGTTAAATTTTATAAAGATTACAACTCTATAATTAATTATATATACTGTAAGGTTAATTAATCAACTAGTTTAATTATGGTAATATAAGGTGTAAATGTTAACTCAAGCTATGGTCTTAAATATAAACATAGCGCGGAAAAAGTACTGAAAACATGATTGCTTTTTTGCTCTATAAAGTTATATTTTAATATGTCTTAAGGTATAAGACATATACTCTTTAATTTGTTTCTGAACCTCAGATCCACTCCCACACATGCTCTGGAACAATTTTAACTGGTCGTCCTTTCTGTATTAAATATTCGTGACTAGGACAGTCATCAGCATATAAAAACCCCTTACTTCTTACATAATCAGCTAACCCTTACCTACTACAGTAGGGGTTCTTCGTTATTTTTCGATTGGACAAGCAAGTCTACCGCAGTAGCTACATAGTATCTAAAGCATTGATTCTCATTGTTTAACTTTTAATGCGGTTACAACTTGGAAATATTTTCAGCAGTTTTAGTTGGAACTGTAGCATTGGAACATTTATTCATTATGATTCTTGAAATGTTTTTTATACGTTCACAGGAAGCAAAGCGAGCATTCAAATTACCTAAGCACTTGGAAGGAGATCGAAACGTAGCTATTATGTTTGCAAATCAAGGATTATATAATGGATTTTTAGCCGCGGGACTCATTTGGGGGCTCATACTAGGATCCAATTCAGTTGGTTATATGATTCAGTTGTTTTTCGTAATTTGTGTAGTGATGGCGGCCATTTACGGTGGTTTTACATCCAACAAGTCAATTATTATAAAACAAGGACTTCCAGCTATTTTAGCACTGATTACTCTTTTGTCTGTTATATAGGATGTCCGTCCACTCTGCATAAAGATAATTAATTATGAAAATTCAATCAACTGATTTTATATTACTGGAAACAGATATAAGCAAGCTATAATTTTGTTATGATTTCTGATATGAATAATCTATATTATTTTTCATTCTATTGTAATTTAGATTGCCTACGTTGAATAATATCTACCATAACGAGCAAACTAAACAAGACGCCGTGAGGCATCTATCCAATACTTTAAAATCCTTGTTGTTTTAAACAGAAAAACCTACAGGTCCCGGATGAACCGATAGGTTTTTCTGTTTTATTACTTTATAGCTTATAAACGTTTAGTCCACATAATTCCTCTTCTTTCCGGAAGACACCCTACTTTCACAAAAATTTTGATGAGGCTACAATTCCTGAAATATGCAGCTTTATATATCCCCACAAGTGAAAATATGATTTATATTCCAAAATATGTAATTATATATCTACACATGTATCTTATAGTAAAAAGTCACCTGTCTTGCAAATACTGAGTGGCTTTTTATTTTGTTAAAGATAATAATTACTTTAACATTAATAAATTTGAATATATTATCCGTAAAAGTATACTTTTACGAACAATCCTCCTTAAAAAAGTAACCTCCTAAACTTCTTTCTGGGGTCCTACCAACAAAACGCGAAAAACATACGCTAAGCAAATTCCGATATGAATAAAGCCGATTTTCCCTACGCTAAGGAATCATCGGCTTTTATATTTAATGCCACAGAAAAAAGCATCCGCGAATCCTGTCAGGAATTAAAGTGGTGAAAGGCTATTTTTCCTTATTGAGAGATACGCATAGAAATTCCTCATTGAAGTTATACTTACTCCGTAATCTCATATGAATTTGCAGGAATCTTATCCATAAACGGACTCATCTCCCCTACGGAGAAAAGATGAAGCTCGTGCATGGCCCTCGTACATGCAGTGTAAAAAAGCTTCCTTTCAAATTCTCTTCCATATTTTATATCAGAAGCATCGTATATGATCACAGCATCAAATTCGATTCCCTTTGCCAAATAAGCAGGTAAAATTAGGTTACCTTTTCGATAAGAACTCGTATTATGTTCCATCAGCTGGATATTTATTTGCTCACTCAATCGTTCATAGGCTTCCCAGCTTTCTTTTCCTGTTTTACATATCACAGCAATTGTTTCATGGTTTGCTGACTGCAATTGCCTAATCTTCTTTGTTATTCGAGATTGGAGGGTGTCCAGGTCCTCTACCTTAGTAAAAGTAGGCTTCTGACCATTTCTGTTAAAGGCTTCAATAGTTTCTCCTTCTTCTATAATTCCCTTTGTAAATTCAACGATTTGACGAGTTGAACGGTAGCTTTTCGTTAACACCACTTTTTCAAAATTTTCTTTTACATACAATTCGTTTGATAGTAAGGTTGGTGCATTTAGGGTATGGGCATAAATCGCCTGATTAAAATCACCTAGAATCGTCATTCGGCAATAAGGAAAAAGCTGCTTAAGAACAAAAAACTGAAAGGGTGAATAATCCTGTGCTTCATCAATAAATAAATGACGTATTCTTGTGTTTATTCTTTTCCCCTCAAGTTTATCTTGGAGATACAAATAAGGAGCTGCATCTTCATACGTCAGTTCTTTTCTATGTAGCTTTTTTAACGTATATGAACAAATTTCTTCCCAACCTTCAGGAAATGTATCATTAAGCTTTTGGTAGATGTTATCTTTCTGCTTAAACAATTGGCTATAAAGCGCTGCCACATTAATAAACTTTAGTTTCTTTACAGCTGTTCGTATTGGTTTAAAGTGTTTTTTGACAATCTTTTTAGCTATTTTCTTTTGCTCCTGTTCAAAATCGTCGAACGTATTTTCAGAAAATCTTCCTTCCTTTAGTAGCTCACTATAAACTTTTGTATACTCTTCAAGATCTAGCAGATCACTCTCTTCTATTACCCAATCTTTGGTTCTCTCCAATTTTTCTTTCTTTACTAACTCTTTTAGAAGCCATTCCTTTACTAACTGCATACGATTTGGAAGAGAGATAGATGCATCTAGTGAATAAAAATAACTTTTAATTTGTTCAGCTCCAATCAACATTTCTCCCCGGAAAGAAATATTTTTAAAGATAAGGTAGTCTTCACTTGAGAGAACAACAACATAGGAGTCAATCAAAGATTTAAAATCGTTACTCGCTTTATACCGTATTCCTTTTCTTCTGGCAGAATACATTTTATGTTCCTGACATGTAAGCATATATTCCATTTGCGTAAATGGATGTTCAACATCAAATTGTTTTCCAAGACGCTTCTCTACATATTCTTGGAATGTAAGCTGCTGCATATTATCCTCTCCTAAATCAGGGAGGACAGAAGCAATGTAGCGATTGAATAAAGAATTAGGTGAAAAAAGCATAATATTCTCGGCTGTGATCTCATCTTGGTAGCGATACAACAAATACGCAACTCTTTGAAGAGCTGCAGAGGTTTTCCCACTACCAGCAACCCCTTGTACAACTAAATACTTACTTTTCACGTTACGAATGATCTGATTTTGCTCTTTCTGAATGGTAGCAACAATGCTTTTCATATTGATACTCGCGTTATTGCCAAGTATTTCTTTCAATAGTTCATCTCCAATGGTTACACCCGTATCAAACATCGTTTTGATTTGGCCGTCTTTCGTGATAAACTGACGCTTTAACTGCATTTCTCCTTGAATCATCCCTTCTACTGTTTCGTATTGGGCTGGTCCCGGAGAGTAATCATAATAAATACTGGAAATAGGGGCTCTCCAATCATAAATAAGAAATTTTTCCTCTTTTTCATTCATTAAACTCGCAACTCCGAGGTATACGTTATTTGTTGTCTCCTCCCCATTTTCAAGAAAATCAACTCGGGCGAAATATGGAGAATCTTTTAATCGAGATAAGGTCTTCCTCTGCTTATCTAGTTGACGGTGCGTTCTTTCCCTCTCGGACAGCATCTCTGCCTGCTGTCTAATGCTTGATAAGGTTTCACCAGCATCTTCAGGATTATCTAGATTAATTTTCACATCATCCCAAAAGGTTTTCTTTAAATGAATGACATCTTTTTTTAATCCACCAGAATCATAATCCAATTTAACCACTTTTTTATCAATTTCTCTTAAAACAATACGAATGCGCTCATCTTCATACTTTCGCTCTTGGTTTCCATTTGTCATCTTTTCACGCTCCCTACAGATGTTAAGTAAATAAATGATACACTATTGACCGACCGACGGTCAATGATGTATCTTTAAAAGACAATAATATGTCTCAAGGGGGAAATTCCATGAAAAGAATCGTCAAAAAACCAGAAGAAAGAAGAATCGAGATTATTACCGTAGCAAAAGGTTTATTTTCATCTAATGGATATGAGAATACTACGGTTAACGATATTATTAAAAAAGTTGGAGTTGCGAAAGGTACTTTTTATCATTATTTCAAGTCAAAAGATGAAATTGCAGACGCAGTAATTCAAGACTCTATTGATTCTAGTGTCCAGTTATTTAAACAAATTATTAATAACCCTGATTTAAAGGCAATAGAAAAGTTTATAAGCATCATTCAATTTTTTTCACAGGAAACATCAAATCATTTCAGTGATGGATTAATGACTCATTTGCATCACAAAGATAACGTCCTTCTACATCAGAAAATGAAAGTTGGCATGATTAAAGAGTATGTACCAATTATTTCATCTGTTGTGAAGCAAGGAGTGGAAGAAGGCGTATTTCACACGAATTTTCCAGATGAAATTACGGAGTTCTTACTAGTCGGACTCCATTTCATGCTTGATCCCAGCCTTTTCTCATTGACTCACGAACAACTCATTGCCAAACTTGATGCGATTGACGAGATTTACGAAAAACTATTAGGTGCTCCAAAAGGAAGCTTTCCTTCAATAAAACAATATTTCGAAAAGTTGTATTGAATTTGTTAAAACATTTAAGATAACGATATAAAATAGAAAGAATTCGAAATGGCAGTCTTCCTTTGTTAGTGATGTTCAAAAAGTCATACTTTTACGTACAAGATACTCAAATCTATTACAAGATGTTAAAGTAATTATTATTGCTAACAAAATGAAACGATTACCAAATGCTTTTCAAAATAGTTAATAGTAAGAAGTGAGGTGATTAAATGAAGGCTATATATCCAGGAAGCTTTGATCCAATTACAAATGGGCATATTGATATTATAAATAGAGCCAGTGAATTTTTTGATGAAATTTTAGTCGCTGGTTTGGTGAATTCTAAGAAACAATATTTATTTTCTACCGAAGAGAGAAGACAGCTAATTGAACAATCATTTAAAGATAATAAAAAAGTCAAAGTTGATACATTTGAAGGATTACTTGTAGATTATATGAAAGAACACAATTATAAAGCGATTATCAAAGGCTTGAGAACCGTGACTGATTATGGATATGAAGCCCAGATGGCGCTAACAAATAAAAATCTATATAAAGAAGCTGAAACATTCTTTATTCACTCAGAAGAAAAATATTCTTTTCTTAGTTCAAGTATGGTAAAGGAAATCTATTCTAATGGGGGAAGGTTAAGCAGTTATATTCCAGAGCACGTTGAAAAAGCACTTTTATTGAAAGTTCCATGTTACCAGAGATAAATAATGCACACGCACATATTATCTTGGAGTAAGGGTGCTTTTCTATACTTTTATGAACATACTCTATTTATAGAAGTAGAAGTGAATGAAAAAATCCTACATCAAAATAATGTAGGATCTTTTTGTGTTGTCATGCGGATCATCTTTGTTTAAATTATTTGCTTTAAAATTCTTGTTGAAATGATAGACATTAATTATTTACTCCTTACCTAAATCCCATTTAATAATATGACCTGCGTGGGTAAGGCCTCCTCCGAATCCGTAGAGTAAGAGAACGTCTCCATCTTTTAATTTCCCTTCGTTTATCCCTATTTGTAGTGCTAGAGGAATGGAAACGGAAGAAGTGTTTCCCATGTACTCGACACTAGTTAATGTCTTCTCAACTGGAAACTCTGATCTTTCACATATAGACTCAACCATTCGTAAATTGGCACTGTGCGGAACAAACCAATTTACTTCACTCTTTTGTAGATTTGCTTGTTCTAGCAATTCAGCCATACCTAAAGGAATTGTTCGAGATGCCCACTTATATACTTCCCTTCCGTTTTGCACCATCTTGCCACTCGAACTCAAAGGTTGTCCATGCATGGTAGTAGATAAATTGGTGCGGTATACATGTTTACCTCCCTTTCCATTTGTACCAATATGCGTAGCAATAAAACTTGGGCGCTCTGCATCACTTTCGATCAAAACAGCTGCAGCCCCATCCCCAAATAGAACACATGTAGTACGATCTGTGTAATCTGTAACCTTCGATAACGTTTCTGTAGTTACGACTAAAACTTTATGATGAAGTCCAGATGTAATAAAGGCGTTTGCCATGTGTAATCCATATGTAAAACCAGCACAGGTAGCGTTAAAGTCTAAAGCCCCGGTTGTAGGAATATCAAAGTAATCTTGTATTTGGGCTGCTACGCTGGGAAATGCATAGTCCGGTGTTGTAGTTGAGACAATGATACATCCTACATCCTTTAAATCTTTCTGATATTGCTCCACTAAGTTTTCGATTGCTTTAATAGCTAGGTCAGAAGAATATTCGTTTTCATCAGCAATTCTTCTTTCTTTCATGCCAGTTCGTTTCACAATCCATTCATCGTTCGTATCTACAATTCGTTCTAAATCGTCATTGGTAAGTCTTTTTTCTGGTACGTATGTACCTATTGCTGTAATACGTGCAGTTGATTTCATTGTATTCACCCTTCTTTATTATCAAGATATATGAATTGATATTAGTACTAGGTGCTAAAAAAGTCAATGACTTTATATGAAAAAATTGTAAAATCAGTATATACAAGCCTAATAATAAAACATAAACACCTGTGTTGATTCATTCTAGGAAAGAGTAAACTAGAAATACAAAAAGGTCCCTTATTAAATTTTAAGGAACCTTTTTTGTTTAATTATCTAAGTTTCTTTTCAACAATTTCATCCTGAAGTTTTTCAATAAAACTATCTAAATTGAAAGTTTCAGACTTTTCTTCACCGTGTTTTCGTACGTTTACGGAGTTGCTTTCCATTTCCTTATCTCCTAATACCAAAATATAAGGAACCTTCGCCACTTGAGCTTCTCGAATC
>NZ_JBMPZA010000028.1:0-2500 GCF_049368575.1 Priestia sp. 40 | reverse complement strand
GATCGTAACTCGCCGGTTCATTCTACAAAAGGCACGCCATCACCCGTTAACGGGCTCTGACTACTTGTAGGCACACGGTTTCAGGATCTCTTTCACTCCCCTTCCGGGGTGCTTTTCACCTTTCCCTCACGGTACTGGTTCACTATCGGTCACTAGGTAGTATTTAGCCTTGGGAGATGGTCCTCCCAGCTTCCGACGGAATTTCACGTGTTCCGCCGTACTCAGGATCCACTCAAGAGGGAACGAAGTTTCAACTACAGGGTTGTTACCTTCTTCGACGGACCTTTCCAGGTCGCTTCATTTACTTCGTTCCTTTGTAACTCCGTATAGAGTGTCCTACAACCCCAAGAGGCAAGCCTCTTGGTTTGGGCTAATTCCGTTTCGCTCGCCGCTACTCAGGAAATCGCATTTGCTTTCTCTTCCTCCGGGTACTTAGATGTTTCAGTTCCCCGGGTCTGCCTTCAATATCCTATGTATTCAGATAAAGATACTGTTCCATTACGAACAGTGGGTTTCCCCATTCGGAAATCTCCGGATCAAAGCTCACTTACAGCTCCCCGAAGCATATCGGTGTTAGTCCCGTCCTTCATCGGCTCCTAGTGCCAAGGCATTCACCGTGCGCCCTTTCTAACTTAACCATTAGCGAATAAATGGTACAACATATTGTTGTGTTATTTATTGGTTTGATTAAAGAAAAGTTTCACTTTTCCTCAGCAATTACTGTTATCTAGTTTTCAAAGAACAATCGCAACCAAAATTCTTCTTATCTAATAAGAAGAAAGTAGTGTGCTTTCTATAATTGAGAGATTGAACTCTCAAAACTGAACAAAGTGTCAAAACGTACGTCATGTAAAAATCCTTAGAAAGGAGGTGATCCAGCCGCACCTTCCGATACGGCTACCTTGTTACGACTTCACCCCAATCATCTGTCCCACCTTAGGCGGCTAGCTCCTTACGGTTACTCCACCGACTTCGGGTGTTACAAACTCTCGTGGTGTGACGGGCGGTGTGTACAAGGCCCGGGAACGTATTCACCGCGGCATGCTGATCCGCGATTACTAGCGATTCCAGCTTCATGTAGGCGAGTTGCAGCCTACAATCCGAACTGAGAATGGTTTTATGGGATTGGCTTGACCTCGCGGTCTTGCAGCCCTTTGTACCATCCATTGTAGCACGTGTGTAGCCCAGGTCATAAGGGGCATGATGATTTGACGTCATCCCCACCTTCCTCCGGTTTGTCACCGGCAGTCACCTTAGAGTGCCCAACTAAATGCTGGCAACTAAGATCAAGGGTTGCGCTCGTTGCGGGACTTAACCCAACATCTCACGACACGAGCTGACGACAACCATGCACCACCTGTCACTCTGTCCCCCGAAGGGGAACGCTCTATCTCTAGAGTTGTCAGAGGATGTCAAGACCTGGTAAGGTTCTTCGCGTTGCTTCGAATTAAACCACATGCTCCACCGCTTGTGCGGGCCCCCGTCAATTCCTTTGAGTTTCAGTCTTGCGACCGTACTCCCCAGGCGGAGTGCTTAATGCGTTAGCTGCAGCACTAAAGGGCGGAAACCCTCTAACACTTAGCACTCATCGTTTACGGCGTGGACTACCAGGGTATCTAATCCTGTTTGCTCCCCACGCTTTCGCGCCTCAGCGTCAGTTACAGACCAAAAAGCCGCCTTCGCCACTGGTGTTCCTCCACATCTCTACGCATTTCACCGCTACACGTGGAATTCCGCTTTTCTCTTCTGCACTCAAGTTCCCCAGTTTCCAATGACCCTCCACGGTTGAGCCGTGGGCTTTCACATCAGACTTAAGAAACCGCCTGCGCGCGCTTTACGCCCAATAATTCCGGATAACGCTTGCCACCTACGTATTACCGCGGCTGCTGGCACGTAGTTAGCCGTGGCTTTCTGGTTAGGTACCGTCAAGGTACGAGCAGTTACTCTCGTACTTGTTCTTCCCTAACAACAGAGTTTTACGACCCGAAAGCCTTCATCACTCACGCGGCGTTGCTCCGTCAGACTTTCGTCCATTGCGGAAGATTCCCTACTGCTGCCTCCCGTAGGAGTCTGGGCCGTGTCTCAGTCCCAGTGTGGCCGATCACCCTCTCAGGTCGGCTATGCATCGTTGCCTTGGTGAGCCGTTACCTCACCAACTAGCTAATGCACCGCGGGCCCATCTGTAAGTGATAGCCGAAACCATCTTTCAATCATCTCCCATGAAGGAGAAGATCCTATCCGGTATTAGCTTCGGTTTCCCGAAGTTATCCCAGTCTTACAGGCAGGTTGCCCACGTGTTACTCACCCGTCCGCCGCTAACGTCATAGAAGCAAGCTTCTAATCAGTTCGCTCGACTTGCATGTATTAGGCACGCCGCCAGCGTTCATCCTGAGCCAGGATCAAACTCTCCGAAGAAATGTTTGACTTGCTCAATTTAAAAAATAAAAATTAACGTTGACGTTTGTCGCTTTGTTCAGTTTTCAAAGTTCAACCGCCGCTC
>NZ_JBMPZA010000027.1:0-3101 GCF_049368575.1 Priestia sp. 40 | reverse complement strand
GCCTACAAACGGCACCAGGCAACGGAGTGGCCGTGGTGAATGCAGATGAACGTTTAGCTACCAGCCGAACCTGAAATTTATGGATGATATTAGTTTACCGTGTTGGTATCAATATGGCCAAGGAGGCACGGCGGTTTCAAACGTGAATGGCAAGTCACGCCAGTGAGTCTTATGCACCAACGGTGCCAAATTACACGTTTAATAAGATAGTCCTGTGGTAGGAGCAGTGGTAGGGACAGATGTGGATGGAAATCCTCTTAGTTATCAGCTGCAAAATGGTCCAACAAATGGAATAGCTGCCGTGAACGCAGATGGAACGTTTAGTTATCAACCAAACCTAAATTTCAATGGGACAGATCAATTTACGGTATTGGTTTCAGATGGTCAGGGGGAACGACGGTTCTGACTGTTACAATAAACGTAATTCCAGTGAATGACCCTCCAATCACCGCTGATTTAGCATTTACAATTAATGAAGATACACCCCTTACAAATCAAATTCCAGCTTTTGATCCCGATGGAGATCCTTTGACATTTACTCTGTTGAATCCGCCTCCGTCAAATGGAAGTGTTGTATTCAGGGGCAAACGGAGTATTTACTTATACACCAAATTTAAATTACGCGATCGATTTCCGTACTGGTCTAGAACGGTAAAGGAGGAACTTCTCTTTCTACTGTAACCTTAACGATTGTCCCGTCAACGATCCGCCAGTAGGAGGAGATCGTCTGTACAACGACCATTAACCTTCCTGTTACAAGCAGCATACCTGCTTCAGATCCCGACAACGTTACTCTAACCTATACTCTGCAATTAGTTCGAAATAACGGTAATGCTGTTATAAGTCAAGATGGTACATTCATTTATACACCTAATAACGATTTTATAGGTAATGATCAATTTACCATACTAATAACAGACCCAGAAGGAGACTGCACTATCAACCATTTTTGTAAGGGTACTTGAAACAAATGGAACTACAACTTCACAAGATTTACAAATCTCTACTGATGAAGACACACCAGTAACAAATCAAATAATTGCTACTAATGTAAATGGAAATCCACTTGTTTATACTATTGAAAATCAACCTATTAATGGAGTAGTAACAATTGATTCTGATACAGGAATATTTACGTATACACCGAATGCAAACTTTACCGGTTCAGATGCGTTCGTAGTATATATAACTGATAATTTAGGAGGAAATGCTACTTCTTCAGTTATCGTTACAGTTATTCCAATAAATGATCCTCCGATTGTTCCTACTTTATCAGTTGACAACGAATGAAGATACATCAGTAACTTCTATGGTAATTGCCACTGATATTGATGGCAATCCACTGACTTATTCGCTACAAAATGCTCCAGTAAATGGAATAGTAAACGTGAGCTTAGATGGGATGTACACGTATACCCCAAATGCTGATTTTAATGGGATAGATCAGTTTACGGTATTGGTGTCAGACGGCCAAGGGAGGCATAGCCATCTCCACAATTACAATTACGATTCTGCCAGTAAATGATCCGCCAGTAGGTCCAAACGAAATTACGATTGTTACACCTGAAGAAACACCTGTTACTAGCCAAATCGTAGCGACTGATCCAGATGGAGGAGTGCTCACGTATGCGTTACAAGATCCACCGACAAATGGGGTGGCAGTGGTCAATGGTGATGGAACGTTCACGTACACGCCAAATGAAAATTACACTGGAAATGATACGTTCACAGTCCTAATAAGCGACCCGTTGGGCGCATTTATAGTGACGAATGTATTAGTAACAGTCACGCCAGTGAACGATGCACCAGTGGTGCCAGACTACGCGTTTGTGATCAATGAAGACACGAGTTTGAACAGCCAAGTGGTGGCAACGGATGTGGACGGAAACCCACTAACGTACGGGTTACTGGCAGTTCCAGCAAATGGAACAGTGGTAGTAAATCCAGACGGCAGCTATAGCTATACGCCAAATGAAAATTACACTGGAGTGGATAGCTTTAGTGTCGTGGTCAGCGATGGCCAAGGAGGAACAGCCATTTCACCATCACAATTACGATTCAGCCCGTAAATGATCCACCAGTAGGTCCAAACGAAATTACGATTGTTACACCTGAAGAAACACCTGGTACTAACCAAATCGTAGCCACTGATCCAGATGGAGAAGTACTGACGTACACGTTACAGGACCCACCAACAAATGGAGTGGCAGTGGTCAATGGTGATGGAACGTTCACATACACACCAAATGAAAATTACACTGGAAATGATACGTTCACAGTCCTAATAAGCATCTGTTCGGTGCGTTCATAGTGACGAACGTACTAGTAATAGTCACGCCAGTGAACGATGCACCAGTGGTGCCAGACTACGCGTTTGTGATCAACGAAGACACGAGTTTGAATAGCCGAGTGGTGGCAATCTGCGGATGTGGACGAAACCCACTAACGTACGGGTTACTGGCAGGTCCAGCAAATGGGACAGTGGTAGTAAATCCAGACGGCAGCTATAGCTATACGCCAAATGAAAATTACACTGGAGTGGATAGCTTTAGTGTCGTGGTCAGCGATGGCCAAGGAGGAACAGCCTTTTCCACCATCACAATTACGATTCAGCCCGTAAATGATCCACCAGTCAGGTCCAAACGAAATTACGATTGTTACACCTGAAGAAACACCTGTTACTAGCCAAATCGTAGCCACTGATCCATATGGAGAAGTACTGACGTACACGTTACAGGACCCACCAACAAATGGAGTGGCAGTGGTCAATGGTGATGGAACGTTCACATACACACCAAATGAAAATTACACTGGAAGTGATACGTTCACAGTCCTAATAAGCGACCCGTCGGGTGCGTTCATAGTAACGAACGTACTAGTAATAGTCACGCCAGTGAACGATGCACCAGTGGTGCCAGACTACGCGTTTGTGATCAATGAAGACACGAGTTTGAATAGCCGAGTGGTGGCAACGGATGTGGACGAAAACCCACTGACGTACGGGTTACTGGCAGTTCCAGTGAATGGGACGGTGGTAGTAAATTCAAATGGTACCTATACGTATACGCCAAATGTAAAATTACAACGGAGTGGATAGCTTT
>NZ_JBMPZA010000026.1:0-370380 GCF_049368575.1 Priestia sp. 40 | reverse complement strand
TGGCACGTATCAAATCGGGGACACAATTGTAGGAGAAGGAAAAGTATTCGAATTTGATGCTCTTCCAAAGTTCCCGCCTGAACTGTTTGTAAAAGTTCGTGCGAAAAACGCAATGAAATCCAAGCACTTTGAAAAAGGGATTAATCAGCTTGTACAAGAAGGAGCCGTACAGCTCTATCGTACGCCGTTCTTTGGAGATTATATTTTAGGAGCAGTTGGTGAACTTCAGTTCCAAGTGTTTGAACACCGCATGAAAGGTGAATACAATGTCGATCTTGAATTCACACGCATGTCTCACAACATTGCAAAATGGGTAGACAAAGCAACAATCGAAGATCGCATGCTAGATTCTCGCGTGATGCTAGTAGAAGACCGTGATAAGCATTCCGTTCTTATGTTTGAAAACGACTTTGTATGGCGTTTGTTCCAGGACAAATACCCATCTGTTAAATTCCTAGATCCGTTTAATCTATAAAAGAGTATAAAAAAAGGAAAACGATACATACTACTTTCATAAGTAGACAGTCGATTTTCCTCCTTTGCTTAAGAGTCAGTATTTACTGGCTCTTTTTTTAATGAGCCACTGATTTTAAATTTAAAAGAATGACTCCTGCAATGATTAATACGATGCCAAATACCATCGTAAGACTGCCGCTTTCTTTCCAAATGACTACGCCAATTACAGCTGTCACAGCAGTTCCTACACCAGACCAAATGGCGTATGCAACGCTGAGTGGAATGTGCTGAAGTGATGTGGAAAGCGCATAGAAAGCAAGACCAAATCCTAATAAAACACCAAGACTAGGCCAAAATTTTGTAAATCCGTTTGATGCTTTTAACATAGATGTACCAAATAATTCTGAACTAATTGCAATTGCTAAAAATAAATAGGCTTTCATCGAAAACCCTCCTCTGTTAATTTCCGAAGTTGTTGTTGAATCTGCTTTTGCATGTCTGGATCTACGGGTGCGAGCCCAAACATTTGGCTGAACCATAATCCATCGGCTGCTAAGCGCACGATGGTAGCAAGGACAGGGTCAATGCCGTCTTGTTCAATATGCTGCTGCCACTTTTCATAGTGTGTTTGAAGGTGCTGCAGAAGTTCAGGATTCGTTGCAATACCTGCAAGTAACCCTGCGCTCATCGCTTGTTCACGCTCAAGGTCATGAAGCGTCTCAGCGAGATAAGCCCGGCTCCATTTGCCAGGAGCATCATCATGTTCAATTTGCACGTGCAGTCCGTCATCATATTGCTTTGTGACTGAATAGAGCATTTGCTGAATCAATTCATCTTTTGATGAGAAGTGGTACAACAAGCCGCCTTTACTAACACCGGCTTCTTTTGCTACTTTTTCAAGCGTCAAATTTCCAACGCCGTCACGCTGCACAACCTGCGTGGCTGCAAGCAATATATCATCATATGTAGACACATGAATTTCCTCCTTTTTGATTTTCCCTAGAATACTTTACCGTCTGGACGGTTTGTTTGGCAATACTTTTATTTCGAATTTCAAAAAAAATTTTTGTGCACACTAAAATATAAAGTATAAAAACAAAAATGAACGCGTAAACAAAGGGTTAATCCCTTTACTACTTTTACTATATGAAGAAAAAGGAAAAATAAAGCCTGGGTATATGAAAGATAAAAGAAAGGTGTGAAGAAACAGATGAGGGATGTGTATCAAAGTTTTCAAGAACTATCACAGTGTGAACGAGCGGGAATTGATTACGAAATAGAATGTGTCATTCGCCGGAGAGAAATTGTTGTGCTTGCGATTCACGGAGGAACGATGGAAATTGGGACAGAAGAAGTAGCAGAAAAAATAGCAGAAAAGCTGAACGCAACGGTGTACGTATTTAAAACGCTGAAAACAGAAAATCCGTTTGAATTGCATGTTACGTCTGCAAACTACGATGAAGAAATGGCGCGTCACCTTGTTAAAAAATCAGCGGTCACGATTTCTCTTCACGGTGCCTACAGCGACGTCTGCACCACTTATATCGGCGGAAGAGACGAAGAGTTAGAAAAAGCGGTGCGTCATGCACTCTCAGGTTTTCCGATCAGTGAAACGCCCGTGCATTTAAAAGGCGTTTCACCTCGAAATATCGCAAACGACAATCAGCGGCATAAGGGACTGCAGCTTGAAATCACAACGCCGCAATACGAACAATTATTACAGAATAATGAGCTATTTAACGAGTATGTGAATGCGGTAGTATCGGCTGTGAACTCAGTGATGTAAAGATAAATTCAACAGCTTCCTGTATATTGGCTGCAATAAAGGCTGGTTGTACGTCAGCCCACTTTCCCCGTGCATGTAACGTGTCGTGCCCAGCCCCTGTTAACACTAAAATACATTGTGCTCCTGCTGCATGGGCCGCTACGAGGTCTTTCCACCGGTCGCCAATCACGATGCAGTTAGCCAAATTTAAGCTGTGCTCCTCGGCTGCTTGTAACAGCATGCCCGGCCTTGGCTTGCGGCACGAACAATTGTCCGAATCTTCATGAGGACAAAGGTAAACAGCATCAAACCCAAAAGCTAAAAGCTCAGAGATAAAGTCTGATTTCTTTACCTTTTCTTTTGCAATATCGGGCTGATTCGTAAAGGAAAACAGCGGAATGTTTTGTTTCTTTATGTCTATAATCGCTTGCTTTGCTTGGGGAAACAGCTGAAAATCACCTGGATATTGTATTTCATTACTGCCGCCAATTGTTCCATCTCGATCTAAAAATATCGCTTCAATCATATTATTCACCTCGTTTTCTATCATAATATAAAGCAGGATGAATTTGGAAAAAAGTTGTTTTTTCGAAAAAAATAAAAGAAGTATGACTGTCTTTTTACTTCTCATCATATGGATAAGTTAAATAGAAGTGGTGAGGAGGGGAAGACAAGTGAACGAAGAATCGTTTTATTCACCATTTATAAGCGAAGGCGGAAAGAAAAAAACGATTGGGGAAATTGAGTTTTCAGATGTGCAGGAAATGATGGAAAAACATTTAGAAGAAGGCTATCAGCTGGAGTTCAAGCGCGAAGTAAGCTCAACGGTCAAACGGAAAATTCCAAATATCATCGCTTCGTTTGCCAATGAAAAGGAGGGTGGCTTATTTTTGGCGTAGATGAAGACGACCATTCCATTAACCTGCTTGAGCGAAAAGAATATGAGCTGTTTATTAATAATATGCTGAAAGATGTCACCAATCCCATTCCTCGTATCGTTACGCGTTTTTTATCACCTGAAGATCACCCCGAACAAGGTGTTTTTGTTATTTGGATTCCTGAAGGTCCGAACCCTCCGTACATGTCTTACGGGAAAATTTACAGAAGAATTGGAAGCGGCACATCTCCCGTTACGGAAATCGATGATCGCTATCATTTAGATCGTCTCTATCAAAAATCGGAGGATCAAACGCAGCGAATAGAGGAATTTTGTACAAAAGAACTGTCGATCTATAACAGAAAATGGCCGATGCACGGGAAAAGCTATATTCATTACGGGATGTGTAACATGTACGTGCTGCCACTATATGATTTGCACTTAATCGAACAAATGGAAGAAGAACGGTTAAAGCAATATATTTTAAGCAAGTCTAGCGAACCCAAACACTATCGTTTGGATGAGGAAAATACGGTGATGCTGCATACACCGTTTGTTAAAGCCTCTTATTCAGCAGAATCAATTATTTTTCGAAGCACAGATGTGATTGATGCGTATGATAAAACAATTGCGTGGGAGCAGTTTTACAACGGATCAGCTAAGTTTCATATTCCTATTCCATACATGGAAGAATCAAAACACATTAATGACGTACTGAAATCCAGCATTTCAAGCTACATCGATGAGACGATCTTTGAGCAGTTTCAATATATAAACGGACCTTTTTTTCTCGCATCTTTAATCAGCTGCATCGGCGGATACATCGATTGTATGATGGAATTAAAAGCAGAGCTGGAAGATATGATTATTGTGATTGATTTAGAGAACGTTCGAAATGATGTGCTTTACTTTCCTCATCAGCAGTTTCAAACATTTCTAGAGAAAGAAGGGCTCGTCTTTTCAGATAAAAAGCAATATCGATTTAATCGGTCATTTAAAACGACAAAATTAGGAGGGAATCTGGAGCTTCTTGCCTACGTTGATTATATCGTGACAGCGTTTGGCCTTTCAAAAAACCAGTCCATTGACTTTCTTAAACACTCATTAAATCAAGGATAAAATATACAATTTTTTGACAATAGCTAAAAAAATGACAAAAGTGAAAAAAAGTATGATAATATCTTTCGTAAGTAATGAGCAAGTAAAGAAGAGAAAGGGGACTCTTTTTTACGGATGCCGTTGCTAGGTAGGGTTAAACATAAGGGGAGAAAAGGCAATGAAAAAAGCGACATCCATACTTCTAATTGTCCTAGCACTGGCTGGGTTAGGAGGAGTATGCGCTGCTTATTACCATCTGGAGCAGCAAAAGCAAACGGAAGAAATGACGTATGAACAGAACTACATAACTGTAAGAAATGCATGAAAAAACCAGCCAATCGGCTGGTTTTTTTGGTTTCAAGTCATAGTAAGTAAAATAAAGATTTTGCTTGTTCAGTTTTTTTAAATAATTCCAATGATGTATAGACGCAAAATAGAAAGCCAACGCTTGAAAAAACAAAAAATAAGCGGAGAAAAGGGCGCTTTTTTTGAATGCGAAAGTACGTAAAAACAACGAGTGAACATACAAGCAGTACGCTCATAGCAGCAAATTGAATCGCGAGGTCTGCTAAATCATCAACCGTACGCTGAAACAATCTTAGCGTTTCATTGTTCAAATCAGTTTCAGGAATGTTCGTTTTGTCTTGTTGATTTAACACCCCTACATCCCATTTTTCTCGACTATAATCATGAGAAACCGTGTAGTAAAACGGACCAAGCTTTTTTTCATCTGCACCGTCGTCAGCAAGTGCTGAAACTGGATGCATGAATGCTAGAACAAAAAATAAAAAGCTCCACTTTCTCATTACCAAAGCCTCTTTCTAACTCAGACTATCTCCCATTATAAACCAAAAATTTTTATGTTTCCATCATCCCTCTTTCCTATTTCCATTTCTATATATAAAGTGAAAGGGGGAATAAAAGATGGCAGAAAAAATTCAGCATTCAAGCCAGCTTCGCTTAGTATTAGAACAAGGAATAAAAGAGGATGGAAAACCTGATTTGAAGACAAAGTCTTATATGAACATTGAGCCTGGAAGTTCTGCAGATGCGCTCATCACAGCAAGTGAAACCATTGCCAGCCTGCAGTTGCTTCCGCTTGTTGAAATCAACGAAGTTGTCACGTTTTCACTTTTAAAATAAGAAAAGAGGTAGAGTATGAAAACTTTAACGATGCAGTTTTTGAATGAGTCACAAAAAGCGGTAAGCCTATCGATTGAATCACCAAAAGATACGTTAGACGCAGCAGCCATTACAGCAGCAATGAACGCGCTGATCGCAAGCGATGTTTTTACTTCAAGCGGCGGAGCGCTCGTTGCTAAAAAAGGCGCTCAAATCGTCGAGCGAAATGTAACGGAATTTACGATTTAAAAATGAAAGTCCTTCCACTTCGGTGCGAAGGGCTTTTTTAAAAGGAGAGAGGAAGATGACAGAATGGTTTACGCTTGTCTCAGACGTTGGTTTTCCAGTGGTGGTGACGCTTTATTTACTTCACCGAATCGAAGCCAAGCTCGATACAGTTGTGCTGTCCATTCAGCATTTAACCGATGAAGTAAAAAAGTGATTATGACAATTGTAAGGCAGTTGTCATGGAAAAGTTGACGGATTTGACACCTCACACTACAATTGGTAGTGTGAGGTGTCAAATATGAAAATTGAAAAATTCAAATTTAATGAAACCGGCCTTAATCGCTTTTTTGGCCCGCTTGAAGCGAAAATTATGACGGCTTTATGGAACGGAAGTGAAATGTCCATTAAAGACGTGCAGCACGTGCTTGAGAAAGAAAAAGCAGTTAACTTCAACACCGTTATGACCGTTATGAATCGATTGGTGGAAAAAGGCGTGTTGCAAAAGCGTCTAAAAGGACGTACATCAATGTATCAGCCAATTCTTTCTAAAGAGGAATTTATCGATGCTCAGTCGAAAGAGTTAACGCACGAATTAATCGATGAATTTGGCTCGCTTGCTGTTACTCATATGCTTGATGCGCTAGAAGAAGTGGATGATTCACTGCTAAGCATGCTCGAATCAAAAGTCAAACAGTTAAAAAAGGATGAATAATCAATGAATCAAGGAATACTAAAGCGTTCTAAGCTTATTTTTAACCTGTGCTTTTTTATTGCCGTGACGTTGCTTATGCAGATGGGCATGTATGTGCTGCATTTGCTGTTTGGATGGAATTTATCGTTCAACTTAATTTTACTTTGTAATAAAGTAGCCCACTTTTTCGGCTTGTTTTTTATTGAATACATGCTGAATGCGGTTGTTTTTCATACGATGTTCGTGCTGTTCATTAAAGCTGTAAAGCAAGTGATTCAAATGCGGAAAGTCCGTAAAATGATTACGAAGCTGCGAGATGAAATAACAACGACTAATCTGCAAAAAGCGTACGGAAAGAATTTAACAGTCTTAACAACAGATCAGCCCATTGCATTAACAATGGGGTTGTTTACACCGCATATCGTCCTGTCTACAGGATTGCTGTCTGTGCTTGATGAAAATGAACTAGAAGCTGTTATTTACCATGAGCAGTCGCACGTTGCAAACAAAGATCCGCTCAAAACATTTTTACTAAGCACGCTTGCTTCTGCACTATGGTATATTCCGTTTATTAAATGGAGCCATAAACGCTTCAAGGTCATGCGTGAAGTGCTGGCTGATCAAGATGCCATTGTGAAAAATGGCACGCCTGCTCACATCGGCAGCGCGCTTTTAAAAATGGTAAAAACGGGACAGGGTAGTCTTTCGTGTGCGCACGTATCATTTGCTGATACGTCGGTTAATTATCGCATTCAATATATTTTAAATCCGGAAACCAAAATGCCGATGCAGCCTCCTGTTGTTTTAACGCTGACGTCGCTATACGTGTTTTTTATTTTGTGTGCGCTAATTTTTACAGCTCTAACAGCTTTGTAAGTTTTTAAGAGAGAGAAAGAAAAGAAGGAGATGAGATTGTGTCAAAAGCAAAGAAAAAGAAAAAAGTAACGCCCAATCAGCAAACGTCCTCGAGCAAGTGGATTTTTTGGGTGATTGGAATTATTGCGGTCTGTATTTTAGGGTTAATCGTCCTTTCTAATATGTCAAAGGGCGGAGGAGATGAAAAGGCCGCTCTTACATATGATAATCAGCCGTATCTTGGAAAAGAGTCAGCTCCGGTAGAAGTGGTAGAGTTTGGAGACTACAAATGCCCGGCTTGTAAAAACTTCACGGAATCCTTTTTCCCGCTGATTCAAAAAGATTATGTAGATACAGGTAAAGTCAAATTCTACTTTATGAACTATGCGTTTATCAACAACGACTCTTCTCGTGCAGCAGAGTTTGCCGAGACGGTATACAAAGAGCTTGGAAACGATACATTTTGGAAATTCCATGAACGTCTTTATAAAAAGCAAAACGCAGCGGACGAAAAGAAAGATGTCTTAACGGAATCTTACTTGGAAGATACGCTGAAAGAAGTATCTAGCGATGCCGATGCAAAAAAAGTAGCGAGTGCATTTAAAGATGGAAAAGGAAAAGATGCGTTTGATCAAGATATGAAGACAGCCAATGACTTAGGCATTACGGGTACACCAACCATTTATGTAGGCGGCAAAAAATTCGAAGGAAAAACAATCGATGACTTTGATCAGATGGTCAAAGATGCGGCTAAGGAGAACAAATAATGAACAAGTCTTTAGTTTTCGGGTGGATTACAGCGCTTATCGCGATGCTTGGAAGCTTAACGTTTAGTGAAGTTCTTCACTTTATCCCGTGTGAACTTTGCTGGTATCAGCGAATTTTAATGTATCCGCTCGCGATTGTGCTAGGTGTAGCCGTGTATCGGAATGATACGTTCATCTACAAATACGTCCTGCCGTTTTCGGTGATTGGTATGGCGCTTTCAGGCTATCATTATTGCCTGCAGAAGATACCGGCTCTTAAAGCATTTGAAACGTGTACAAGCGGTGTTCCTTGCTCAGGTCAATATATTAACTGGCTTGGGTTTATCACCATTCCTTTTTTAGCGTTTATTGCGTTTACCATTATTACGATTATGATGCTTGTTCTTCGCAAGCAGAAGAAAAAAGCTTAACCTCGGGGTTAAGCTTTTTTGTATGGAAAAAAAAGTCCCGCTTACAAGAAGCGGGTGCAAATAGGGTACATCTATGAAAAATGATGAAATTGTTTTGACAAGAATAGTATATAAAAGAAAAGTGAAAAAACGGTGAAAAGAGGAAAGCTTTTTTTAAAAATATTCTTTTCTTATAAAAAAAGCCCCGCTCACAAAAAGCGGGGAATAAATAGGGGTCATTTATGAAAAATGATGAAATTGCTTTGACAAACTTAGTATACAAAAGAAAAGTGAAAAAACGGTGAAAAGATGGAAGCTTTTAGAAAAAATAAAAAAAGACCTGTTTTGGGGAAACAGGTCACTAGAAAGGGAGTAAAACTATGAAAAAATATGCTAATTGGCTTTACACATACTATCTTACCCCCCAATAGTGAAAAAACAGTGAAAAGAAACATCAAACAAAAAAAGACCTGCTCTGGGGAAGCAGGTCTTCACAAAGGAGTAAAACTATGAAAAAAATATGCTAATTGGCTTCGCAAGTACTATCCTATACCTTTATGGTGAAAAAATGGTGAAAAGAGAAATGGGATATAAAAAAGACCTGTTTTGGGGAAACAGGTCATTAGAAAGGGAGTAAAACTATGAAAAAATATGCTAATTGGCTTCGCAAGTACTATCCTATACCTTTATGGTGAAAAAATGATGAAAAGAGAAGCGGGATATAAAAAAAGACCTGCTCTGGGGAAGCAGATCTTCAAAAGGAGTAAAACTATGAAAAAATATGCTAATTGGCTTCGCGAGTACTATCCTATACCTTTATGGTGAAAAAATGGTGAAAGAGAAGCGGGATATAAAAACGACCTGCTTTGGGGAAACAGGTCGTTAGAAAGGGAGTAAAACTATGAAAAAATATGTTAATTGGCTTCGCAAATACTATCATATATCTTTATAGTGAAAAGATAGTGAAAAGAACATTAGGATATAACTCCTGTTTTTCCATATTATAGATTTATCTCTCTTCAATAGGGTATACGTTCATTAGAATCGATATAAACTTGAAGAGTTGACAGGGAGGTAAAGATATGGAAAAGAAAAGCGAAGCAACTATGAACCAGCGCGTAATTCACCGCAGTCGAAATAGCTGGTCAGGCTTTTTGTTTGGGATAGGGTTAGTTGCTTTTATTGATGAAGCAGTGTTTCATCAGCTGCTTCATTGGCATCACTTTTACGATAAATCCACAACGGCCGCTGGTTTAGTGTCAGACGGCTTGTTTCACGCCTTCAGCTGGTTTGCTACAATCGCATCACTTTTTATGGTGGCAGATCTCAGGCGCCGGCACGGCTGGTGGATGAAAAGGTGGATAGGAGGAGTATTGCTTGGAGCCGGGGCGTTTCAGCTTTATGACGGGACCGTGCAGCATAAGCTTATGGGACTTCATCAAATCCGGTACGGAGTGAAGATTGCACCTTATGATATTACGTGGAATGTACTTGCATGTTTGATGCTGCTTATTGGGATCATTTTAACATGGTTTACACGTAACCAAGGTGCACATCATGATTAAATATGGAGTACTATCTCAGCTTTTATTAGCTCTGCCTTTTGTCGCTGCCTTTTTTTTATACATGTGGGCTGTATCGACTTCAAATGCAGCATATAGAAGATGGTCATTATATAGGAGGTGTAGCTGGACACTTGGTATTTTATGCGCCATATCTTCTGTAGCAGGACCGCTCGCAGCTCGTGCTCATATGGACTTTACCGCGCATATGACGGGGCACTTGCTTTTAGGTATGCTTGCTCCGCTTTTAATGGCGTTAGGAGCACCTCTTACGCTGCTGCTTCGCACGCTTCCGGTTCATGCAGCCAGAAAAGTGTCAAAACTTTTAAAAGGACGGTTTGTTCGGTTCATCAGCAGTCCGGTGACAGCTTCTGTTCTTAACGTAGGAGGACTTTGGATTCTTTATACAACAAGTCTGTATGGAATGATGCATCATTCTTTTTTCGTGCATGTCGCTGTACATATTCACGTATTTTTAGCCGGCTATTTATTCACCGTGTCAATGATTTCAATTGATCCTTCGCCGCATCAAAAAACTTTTATGCACCGAGCATCCGTATTGGTTCTTGCTCTTGCCGCTCACGGTATTTTATCAAAATATGTGTACGCTCACCCGCCTATGCACGTCTCGGCGGAAGGAGCGCAGCAAGGGGCTATGCTGATGTATTACGGAGGCGATTTAATCGACTTATGTTTAATTGTGCTTCTTTGTTATGAGTGGTTTAAGCGGGTTCAAAAAGTCTCTTTTACATAAAAAACGCGCAGAAAGCATGGTGCTTTCTACGCGTTTTTTAGTGAATGTTTCGTTTTTTAAAGCGTCCGCCGCGGACTTCGGTAATATCTGCAACGGCTAAAAAGGCAGTAGGGTCAAAATCTTCAACAATGGTTTTTAGCTTTGATTCTTCCAGACGCGTAATGATGCAGAAAATTACTTTTTTATCATCACCCGTATAAGCACCTTCACCGTGCAAATAGGTAACGCCTCGACCTAGACGCGCATTAATCGCATCGCCAATGTCATCGGAATGCTCACTGATAATCCAGGCTGATTTTGATTCTTCCAATCCTTCTACAACTGTATCAATGGCTTTGGCTGCAATGATGTAAGCAAGGATAGAATACATGGCGCGGTCCCACGTGAACACAAATCCTGCTGCTCCTAAAATGAAGAAGTTGAAAAACATCACAATTTCCCCTACGGAAAACGGAATTTTTTTACTAATTAAAATGGCAAGTATCTCCGTACCGTCAAGCGCTCCGCCGTAGCGAATAACGAGTCCAATTCCAATTCCGAGAATAATTCCTCCAAAAACGGTAGCAAGGAGAACGTCTGCGGTAAACGCGGGGACTTCATGGAACGCAGAAGTTAAGATGGATACAACCAGTATGCCAAAAATAGTGGAAAGGGCAAATGTTTTCCCCATTTGCTTGTACCCAATAAATACAAACGGAAGATTTAGTACAAAAAGAAAGATTCCTAGATTTACGCCGGTAATATGCGAAAGCATGATGGAAATACCGGTAATTCCTCCGTCGACAACGTGGTTTGGAACAAGGAAAATTTCAAGTCCTGTGGCCATGAGCAGGGCACCGATCGCGATGGCGATGGCCCTTCCAAATACCTGTCCCTTGGACAGCTTTCGGTGCTGAATTTTCGCTTTTTCGAGTTCTGTCATTTGCATGTCTCCTTTGATGTCTCCTATGTATTTCTCACTTTAGAAAAGTGAAACTATCTTTAATTATACCTTACTATGCACAATTAGTGGGGATAGACGGCTTAATTACTTGTTTCACTCTATAAAAAAAGCCTGCTTTAGAGTCATAAGCAGGCTTTTTAAGGAGTAAAACGATGAAAAAAGATCGTTGGCTTCACGGCTTTTACTATATAGAAACTTAATGAAAAAACAGTGAAAACGCCGGCATGTGCGGTAAGAAAATCGGGGATACTAGTTAAAAAAGGCCAAAAGGAGATGACGAAATGAGCGTGTGGATGATGTATAATCACTTGATGCATTCGCAAATCTTTTTAAGCAGCGTATTAATTGGCGGTATTCTTCTTGTTAGCGGAGGCTTTGTGTACGGGAGAATAATGAGCAAAAAGTGAACCTAATATTGCCACGGATAGGTTGTTAATGGAAGGTGCTCAATAGCTGCTTGGTTAATGTTATACTTGCTCCATAAGCTTAGCGTGGAGGTGTCAGCATGAGCAAGCATCATGATCTAACAGCATCATACGGAGAATCGTTAGTCACGTGTGAACATCAGTTTGAAGCTAGCTATTACTATCATCAAGTGCGCGAACAGTGCATGAATCACATTCATGAAATAAGCAAAGCGGTAGATGAATTTGTTGTTGATTTTACAGACGAAAGTTTAAAAATCTTAGAGCTGCTTTACTATGATTTAGAAGACGGCGATCGCTTTGACTATTTTTCAATAACAAAAGAAGAATTCGAAGAGTGCATGGGCGTATACTTTGGTGAAGTGGTTACGTCTACTATTGATGAAGCGCGCTGGGTTGTAAAAGAATATCCGCTTATGGAAAACAAGTATGTGACCGGAATTGAAAAAGGGAATCTTTCACTCATGTTTCCCCATGGCTTTTTTAACCATAAAGAGCGTCATCCAGAATGCGTTTTTACTCTTTATCATTTATATAAACAGCTGCAAAAATAGGAAAAAGGTGAACGTAAGTTCACCTTTTTTATTGTCCCAGCTTTATGGGAATATAAATATCCATTTCATATGTATCACTATATAAATTGCTGTGTATAGCTGTATTTACAATTTCAAGAGCAGGACCTTCAATCATGCTGTAAGGAGAATTCGGCAGCCATTTGTTCCAGATGCTGTTGTACGTCGACCCGAGCGATGTAATGGGACCTCTGTGTTTAAACTGCAGGTATGTAAACGAAGGAAACGTATGAACGCTCATACCATTTGGAATACAAGCCGTATCAGTCACTTCTGTCCCTGCAATATAAAAATAATTTTCTTTTTTCGGAGCCATGCAAATGCCTGTAACCATATGAGGTTCTTTTGAAGAGGTAACCATTTCTTTTTCTTTAAATATTTGTTTCAAAAGATTCTCTTTTTGATACTCTCCGTTCTTTGCTATGCCTATCACTGAAAATCCTTCTTTATATACAACTTTACCTTGCATAATCCACCTCGAATTTTTCAAGCTCTAGCTTTTATTCTATCAATCATAAATTACTTTACCGTGATTGTAACATAATCTTAAGTAGATATCGATGCAGAAAATGGAACATTACAGTAGCCAGCTTTTGTGAATTAAGAAATAGTTTTAGCAAGCTGGTTGACGGAGGTCTTTGAACTCTTAGTCATGTAAACCAAAAGGTAAGTATATACTTTATTACCTTATATTCCATATAACTAAGAGGAGGGAAAGAAATGGGAGACGTAATTCAAAACCAGCTGAATATATTTTCATCGCAGTCTCAAAGCGTGCAGTCGTTGACTTACGGTTCTGAAACGAGCATTTTAACAGTAAATGCTGAGACGAAAAAAAACAATCAGAAGATGAAAATAGATGGGTTTGCTACAATTGAAGCAAACATTCCTCTTGGATTAACTAGCTATCAATACGGGGTAACACTTAGAGTATATAGAAATTCTCAGCTTTTGTTTTCACAGAATTTACAGCAAGGAGCTGCAGCCGTTCTAACACTATCATTTACTCAGCAAAATGCTCTTTCTTTTACATGGGTAGATACAGTAGCATCAATTGGTACATACACGTACTCAGTCAGAATGGAATTTTTTGTCCGGTCTTCAACTGGGGTGACCGTTCAAACGACTACCCGTGCAATTGCGATTACTACATAAAAACAGCGCCAGAATTCTGGCGCTGTTTTTTTACTGATGCAACACTTTATTTATATAACGTTTACGAAGAGTAAATCCGGGAAACTCCTTAATATAAGTCAAAATGGTAGCTAAACCAGTAGTCGTCTTGCACATTCTTTGTGTTTGAAGCGACAATATGCTCATGACCTTGTTCGTCCGTGGCAATCCAATTGTAGTTGATATCCATTTTAATCGGATACATATTGCCTTTTTTAAACAAAATAACGGGGGGAGTTACTTCAACAAACTCGTTTAGTTTTTTAACAACGTTTTCTTTACAGCGAATTAGCTCCATGTCTTTTTCTCCTTCGGTGTTATTGCACAATCATATTTTTTGCGTTGTGCACAATATATAATTTAAAATAACAAAAGTAAGTTTAGCACATTTTACAAAAAACAGAGAAATAAAAAGGAGCGATATCGATGAATGAACAAATTTTATTAGCAGAACGTCCAAAGGGAATGCCAACAAAAGATACGTTTAAATACGAAAAAATTGAAATGCCTACAGCGAAAGAAGGCGAGGTACTTGTTCAAACACTGTACCTTTCTGTTGATCCGTATATGAGAGGACGCATGAACGATACAAAATCATATGTTCCTCCATTTGAGCTAAACGCACCGCTTGCAGGCGGCATTGTAGCACGCGTAACGGAATCAAAATCAGATCGCTTTAAAGAAGGCGATATCGTGACAGGTATGCTTCCTTGGAAACGCTATTCAGCGGCAGAAGCAAAAAACTTACAGAAAGTTGATCCAGAACTAGCGCCAATTACAACGGCTATCGGTGTTCTTGGTATGCCTGGTCTCACAGCTTACTTTGGACTGCTTGAAATCGGTCAGCCAAAAGAAGGCGAAACAGTAGTCGTTTCCGGTGCAGCAGGTGCTGTTGGATCTGTTGTTGGTCAAATCGCTAAAATTAAAGGCGCACGTGTTGTCGGCATCGCAGGTTCTGAAGATAAAATTGCTTATTTAAAAGATGAGCTCGGATTTGATGAAGTGATTAATTATAAAAAAGGAAATGTGAAAGAAGCGTTAGAAGAAGCGTGTCCTAATGGCGTTGACGTTTACTTTGAAAACGTCGGCGGAGAGATTTCAGATGCAGTTGTTAGCTTATTAAATAAATTTGCGCGCATTCCACTTTGCGGCCAAATTTCACTGTATAACTTAGAAAAACAAGACGTTGGGCCACGTGTTCAAACACCTTTATTAATTAACAGTGCGTTAATGAAGGGCTTTATCGTAGCCGACTATGCAGACAAATTCCCTGAAGGCATTAAGCAGTTAGGTGAATGGGTGCAGCAAGGAAAAATCAAGTACAGCGAAAACGTTGTAGAAGGTTTTGAAAATGTACCTGAAGCGTTCCTTGGTTTATTTGAAGGAGCAAACTTAGGAAAACAGCTTGTAAAAGTAGCAGAATAAGCAAAAAACCTTGCGGGATCATTCCCGCAAGGTTTTTTTACATGGTTGAAGCCGTTTGTTGTTTCGCTTCTTCTTCAATATGTTCACCAGTGCGTTCGATTGGCGAGCGTTTATGATAGCGGCCAAGAAGTCCTGTCATGATGAAGATCCCAATTAACGAATAAAGCACTTGCACCACGCCAAATACCACCGTTGCAGAGCCGACAATCAGTACATCTGTTAAAAGCATTGTTTTACCTGGATTAATGCCAAATCGTTTATCAAGAAACACGCATAGCATGTTGATTCCGCCAAGAGAAGAACCGTGGCGAAACAAAAAAATCAGTCCAATGCCGACGATAACGCCGCCCACAACCGCGGCTACAAGCGGATGCGGAAGTGCAAACGAAAAGTTGGCAGCTAATAAATCGGACATCACTGACATCAGGCTAACGCTGATGAAGCTTTTTATTGTAAACTGCAGTCCAATTTGCGTAAGAGCCATAAAATAAAACGGTAGATTGATGATAAAGAACAATACCCCAAATGAAATACCTGTTAAATGCTGCAGGACGATTCCAAGTCCTGCTGTTCCGCCAATAACGAGGTTAGAAGCGGTTAAAAATTGAATTCCGATGGCAACGCACAAACAGCCAAAGGTAATCCATCCCCATTGTTTTACGTGATTCATATCTCCATCCCCTTTTGTATATTTATACAATACTTTCGATAGAAAACACCGTCTTTTAATTCACAAAATCTATTTTACTATATATCTTTTTAAAAAAAAGCACTTTTGTGAGAGAATCTAACACAAGATAAAAAGTTAGATAATTCAGATTTATCAACTTCTTTCAAAGCAAATAAGTGATAAAACAATATGCTTCTAAAAAAAGATTACAAAGAAAGAATGAGAAAAACGGATTTTGGAAAATGTATAAACAAATATTTGGATAATGGTTAAAAAAAGGGAGAAAACATTAATTAAAACGAACGATTGCAATAAAAAATAAAATATAATTCGTCTTTGTATTGATTTTTTGTTTAATTGAGGTAATATATAACATTATTGGTGTGAAAATATGTAGAGATGGAAGTGGATGCAAAATGAATAAGAAATTATCAACGTTGACAGGGGTGGCTGTACTTGCTTTTTCACTAACAGCATGTGCCCCTCAGCAGGAAAAAGAAGTGTCTGCGGAGAAAAAAGAACCCGTTCAAAACCTAGCCGATCAGCAAATCATGGCGGACGCTTGGTACCAAACATCCGGCGAAATGAAAGCTTTGTATTACCAAGGCTATAATACAGGAAAGCTTCGTTTAGATGAGGCGCTTGCAAAAAGTACCGATAAAAAGCCTGCCATTATTTTAGATTTAGATGAGACCGTGCTTGATAATAGCCCATTTCAAGCTTCAGCCATCAAAACCGGCAAAGGATTCCCTTATAAGTGGGATGAGTGGGTGCAAGCAGCAAAAGCGAAAGCAGTACCAGGTGCTGCTGATTTCTTAACGTATGCGGATCAAAAAGGCGTAGATATTTACTATATTTCGGGCCGTACAACTTCTCAGCTTGAGGCAACAATTAAAAACCTAAAGAATTTACATATTCCTCAAGCAACCAAAGACCATGTGCTATTAACGGGTCCAAAAGATGAAGGAAAAGAAACGCGCCGTCAAAAAGTAGCGACGAATCATAATGTAGTCCTGCTGTTTGGTGATAACTTATCTGATTTTAGCGGCTTTGATAAAAAGTCCATTACTGATCGAAATAAGCTTGTAGAAGAGCAAAAAGAAGCGTTTGGCCAAAAGCTAATCGTGTTTCCAAATCCAATGTATGGAGATTGGGAAGGAGCTATTTATAACTACGACTACTCGATTTCAGACAAACAAAAAGATAAACTTCGCCGCGAACAGCTTCAGTATTTTAATTAAAAAAAGAGGCTGGGAAAAAGGGATTTTAACCTAAGTAAAAAACGAACCATTGATCAATATGTGATCAGGGGTTCGTTTTTTGTTATGGTGAATATAGTTTTATCTGTTTCGTTTCTTCCAGCAGTTGATTGAAGGGCAAGGCGAAGACTCCTGCGGGAAAAGCGGAACAGGTGAGACCCCGCAGAAGCGCAAGCGACGAGGAGGCTCAGCGGCCGCCCGCGGAAAGCGAAGTCTTGCACGGAAATCAACTGCGGTGTCATAAGCGGTTCAGTTCATGTATCTCAATTGTTCGTCTTTAGGCTGGATTCATTTCGTTATGTGTTCAACCTCTTTTTAATTTTTCCAATATAGTCAGTTCAAACGATAGCTTGTACAAATGATTCTACTTTTTAAGAAAGAAGCCAAGGAGCATAAGGAGCTTGCTTCCACTCGTGTTTTAACATGCCGTAAATCACAAGGTCGTGGTAGTGATCATATAGGTATTCACCTTCTCTGCAAATGCCTTCTTCTGTAAAACCTAGACGCGTAGGGATGGCTTTACTTTTTTCGTTATTAACGCCGCAGCGGATTTCGACTCGATGAAGGTTTAACGTATTAAATGCATAGTTCAGGCATCCGTGTACGGCTCTTGTCATAATACCTTTTCCTTGAAAATCATGTCCAATCCAATAGCCCAGACTTGTACTTTTGTTTCCCCAATTAATTCCGTGAAAACCAATCATCCCGGCGATTTCTCCGTAGTACCGAATGATGGCCTGGAACCCTTGGTTATTATAGTATTGAGCTCTCCATTCAGGGATGAGTTCATCATAGTCAGCAATACTTTGCATGCTATCTACCCATGGGAGCCATTCTTTTAGGTAAGGTCTTGACTCGTTAATAAGAGAAAGCAAGGGGAAAGCGTCAGTTGATTCAATCAAATGCAAACTAACTTCGTCATCAATTTTGTATTCAAACATACGAAAGCCTCCTGTGATGATGGGCCTGCTGAGATAAGCGTAGCGTGTAGGCAGTTCTAACATCTAGTTTTTCTTTATTCTACCACAAGTAATAGAAGGGAGAACGAGGAAGTTTAGGCTAAAAGTAAATAACGCATAAAGTCGATAGGATTTTAATGATTAAAAAAATTAATAATTGAAAGCACTTTTATCAATATTTTTACAGAAAAGAACCATATACAGTGATACAATGGAAGAAGAGATAAGGCGTTGTAATTTATACATACTTTATAACAAACATGATATTGGATTGATAAGCAGGTGGTAAAAACATGGATGTACAACTATTAATAACGGTATTTGCACTCGGGTTTTTCGGGTCATTTTTAGCAGGTATGCTTGGAATTGGAGGGTCAGTTGTTTTGTACCCGCTGTTGCTATTTGTTCCGCCTCTTGTAGGAGTGGGAATGTTCAGCGCGCACGAAGTAGCTGGTATAGGAGCCGTACAGTCGCTGTTTGCGTCTGTTTCAGGAGCTCTTGCTTACAAAAAGGGCGGCTATTTGAATAAACCGTTAATTTTATATATGGGTATCAGCGTCTTAGTTGGCAGTCTCATTGGTTCGACGCTATCAAACTCGTTTTCAGAAGGAATGATTAATTTCATTTACGGCGTGATGGCAACAATTGCTGCAGGATTAATGTTTATGCCCAAAAAAAATAATCCAGCGGCTGATTCATTCGAAGTGACGTTTTCAAAACCATTGGCAGCAGCTCTGGCGTTTTTAGTTGGAATTTGCGGGGGGATTGTCGGAGCAGGAGGCGCATTTTTACTCGTGCCTATTATGATTACTGTGTTAAAAATTCCCGTGCGCGTAACGATTGCAAGCTCATTAGCCGTAACGTTTATTTCGTCTATGGGAACAACATTCGGTAAAGTGATGACGCATCAAGTTCTTTTGCTTCCGGCGCTTATGATTATTGGAGCAAGCCTACTAGCAGCTCCAATCGGCGCTTTTGTTGGGCAAAAGACGAAGGTAGCGTCGCTGCAAGTTATTTTAGCGATCGTTATTACGGCGACTTCGCTGAAAATATGGTTTGATTTACTAATGAAATCTATTCATTAAAAAAAGCTGCCTTTTTAAGGACAGCTTTTTTATTTTGGTGTTGATGACACAAGGTGAGCGACTAAAATATAACGTTCAGGTGCTGAACCAACGTAGTTAAATGGATAACAGGTGCTGACGGTTAAAGTGGCTCTAGGCTTCGGCACAATAACGGTCCGGTCATCCGCATCAACGATTCGTACTTTGTTCACTTTATACGTGAAGGTGCCTGCTGCTGTGTTCACCACAAGCGAATCGCCTTCACCCACGTCGCCAAGCTTACGAAAAACCGTATCACGATGTCCAGATAGGACAGAATTATCGTTTTGACCAGGCAGTACGCTTCCTGCAAAATGACCGACGCCTTTTTCTAATTCATCTTCGTTCGTGCCGTGATAAATTGGCAGCTTAGCGTTTAATTTAGGAATATATAGTTCGCCCATTAAATCACCGATTTTTGGCTGTTTCGGATAAGACACATTTGACACTTTCGGCTTTTTTTCTGAGCTAGCAGTGCGAGAGTGTACCGCTTTTTTAGGTTCAACAGAAGAAGCTTCAGCAGAAGAGTCTGCTGTTGATGAGTCCTTGCTTTTAGAAACTGAAGCTGAGGCTGGTTCTTCTGTATCCATTGTTTTAAATGCCAAATAGCCTCTTGCAAATTTATAGGCGTTTGTGGTCGTAAACCAAAGACCAAAGCAAATGACGGCGGCTAAAAGGGAAAGAACAATCAACCGCTTTTTACGATTGATTGTTCTTCTTGTTTTTCTTGGTTCCATTTTATGCGCGTCTCACTTTACGGAAAAGAACAAAGCCAGCTGCTACAAGCACTAATCCAATTAATGTATTGGTTACATAATTAGAAGCCGTTTCCGGAAGTTTTGCACCTTTGACCGTTTTTTGTACAGCGCCATTCGTTTGTTTCTTCACAGGTTCTTGTTTCTTTTCTACTGCTGGTTTTTGCGCTTGAGCTGGTTTTGCTACAGCTTCAGCAGATTTTTCTACTTCTTTTCCTGTGTCTGTGATGATATCAGAATTGAACATATCGCCTGTGATCACCATGTCTGCTAAAAATTTACCGTCTGTCGTATACAGAGAAATTTTTAGACTTGCATTTTTTAATTCTTCTAAGTTGATTAAATCAGTAAGAGATAGCGGTTTTTCATTTCCACCTTGTACAAGTGAAAATTTAGCGTCCAAATGGAAGATTGATAGCATTTCTTTATAAATAGACATTAATTCAGCGATTTGATCAGCAGATAATTCTGTTGCTGTATCAAAATCTTCGAATGCCGCTAAGCGCTCGCCTAATTGATCTAAGCGGTTAAGCGTTGCTTCATTTGAAAGCTCATCTTCTAACGATGTAAAATGTGCTTCGATTCGGTTTAACTCTTCTGAAGTTAAGCCTAATTCAGACTGCATAAATGATAGTAAGCCGCTTAAATCTTCTTCGCTTAATTCATCATCGTAAGAAGTGTCTTCTTCGTCATATGACTCATCATCTTCATACCAGTCATCACCTTCTAGATAAAAACCGACGTCATCGTATAAATCATCTAGGTACACATAGTCGTCTAAGCTTTGACCGTTCTCTTTTAATAACGCATTTAAGCTTGTTTTGTCTAAGTCAAAATCTGCATACACATCTTGCAGGTTATGTAAGTCAGCTGCAATCGGTTCACCTAAAAAATCTTCTAAATCTGCGATTGTATCGTAGTTTTCAAGACTATCGTCATACAGTGAAAGTGAATATTCAACGTCGTCTTTGGTTACTTCAAAACCTCGCGTTTGGCTTACCGATTTTAAATATTTGTTGAAGTCTGCGTCAAATGTTGACGCGGCTGCGAATGAAGACGTTGGAAATACGCCAACAAACAGCAGAAGTGATAATAGTATTGCCCCCAGTTTTTTCATCAATTTTCTCCTTTTTTTTACGTTTTCTACAAGATTATATAGTAAGAGTTATAAATTTACAATATATACTTATATTATATATACCTTGAATATAGTGGTAATTTAAGGTATTTATAGAACTATATATTTTGAGAATACCATATGAAAGGGAGCGGAAAGCCCTAGGTAGAAAAAAGAGGAAAATAAAGAAAAAGGTTTATATTTTTTTTGACAGAGCAGAAATATAAAGAAACATCAAAAAAGAACAGCACTTAGAAGCTGTTCTTTTTGAAATGATATGTAAGCCTTAGCATAGATAGTTGAAATTCGATACCGTTCCGCTTTAGAAAAAGGTGGTTACGAGTTATGATTTTAGTAAGGATAGTGAAGAAAAGTGAGAGCGCGGTTTTGTCAGCTCTATTTTGATTCCTTTTAGCCTTAAACGTTCTACAAACTGTTTGCGTTTTTTTCGCTTTTCATGCGGGGATTGATTCATATTTGCCTCATCCTCCATATTTAGTCAAGTAGCTAACATATCATTATCATAATCAAAAGATGACGGTTACACAATAAACATTCTCAAATATTCACAAAGATTTAAAATTTGTTACATTGATAGTGTACTTGTACCCGATTCTCTTTTTTTATAACATCTCAATGTGCTGTTTTTAAATTGAAGTTTTGTAAATCCTGTCGCAGGCTAAAAAACGGGATTAAAAAAACGCGCTGACTTTTATATTTTGATTCCTTTTGTTTAAAAGCTATACTGGTAATGCGTGTAGAAAAGAGAAAAACGAGATTGCATATCTCATCTATTCGTATACAAAAAAGAAAGAGGGATTTTGATGAAAACAGAACAGCAGTATTTTGAAGAAGGAAAATCAATTCAAACATATATGAACGACATGAGTACATTAAAAGAGGAAAGTTTAGCTGTTTATGAACAATTTCAGCTTCCAGAAGATGGACTAGCTGACACCCTAAAGGCTCATAAGCTTCACTTTTTAGCGATTACGGAAGATTGGTGCGGAGATGCGATGATGATTAACCCAATCATTCGTAAAGTAGCTGAAGCGGCAGACATTGACGTGCGTGTTGCACTGCGAGATGCAGACACCGAATTAATTGACCGTCACTTAACAAACGGCGGCCGTGCTATTCCGATTATTTTAATTTTCAACAATGAAGGAGATTTACTGGGAAAATGGGGTCCTCGTGCTCCTGAAGTTCAGCAAATCGTGGATGAGCTTCGCGCCGAGCTTCCTTCAAAAGAAGATCCTTCGTTTGAAGAAAAGCAAAAAGAAGTCTTTTCTGCGTTACGAACAAGATATAAAGAAGAACCGGCTCTTTGGTCGTATGTTTATAACAGCTTTAAAGAAACAGTGTTAGCTGTTGTAAAATAATTTAAAAAAGCAGGGTAAAATGAGCGCTTCATTTTACCCTGCTTTTTTTTCTAGTTATTGCAACAAGATCGTTTGTATATCACTTTAATGGAAAGGCTGCTTTTATGAATATTAGTGTTCAAAACGCGCACTTTTAATTGGTAAAACGCACAAAATTCTAAAAATAAAAATATTTTTTATTCAAAACGCGTACTTTTTTAACTTGATGATGATATAATAGCAAATAATAAATGAAGAAGGGGGACGCATGAATGAATGTAAAAGCTTCTGGTCATTATTTTTAAACAGGATTTTTAGAGTTCGCAATGAATTTTATTTTTTATTCAATGAAAGCGCTTAATAACTCACTTCTCAGAATATATAGAAGAAAGGTGTTAGATACATGAATAACTTACATAGAAAAATGGGAACGTTTTCTCTCATGATGGTCGGCCTTGGATCTATTATTGGATCAGGATGGCTGTTTGGGGCATGGAGAGCTGCTCAAATCGCAGGCCCTGCAGCAATTGCTTCTTGGATTATTGGAATGATTGTTATTTTATTTATAGCTCTTTCTTACAGTGAACTAGGATCGATGTTTCCAGAAGCAGGAGGTATGGTTAAGTATACGCAATACTCACACGGCTCATTTCTTGGCTTTATTGCGGCTTGGGCAAACTGGATTGCCATCGTATCAGTTATTCCTGTTGAAGCGGTTGCCTCTGTTCAGTATATGAGTTCATGGCCGTGGGAGTGGGCGAAATGGACAGGCAGTTTAGTAGAAAACGGGATTCTTACTGGAAAAGGCTTGGCTATTGCTACAGGACTATTAATTATTTATTTTCTTTTAAATTATTGGACCGTAGGCTTATTTTCGAAAGCTAATTCACTTATTACCGTTTTTAAAATTGTGATTCCAGGGCTTACAATTGGTGCTCTTTTATTCGCAGGATTTCACGGCGGAAACTTTTCCTCTGCAGGAGGCGTTGCTCCAAATGGATGGGCAAGCGTTTTGACAGCAGTTGCTACGTCTGGGATTGTGTTTGCTTTTAACGGTTTTCAAAGCCCTATTAACATGGCGGGAGAAGCGAAAAATCCGGGTCGCTCTATTCCGATTGCAGTAGTAGGCTCTATTTTAATTGCGACCGTAATCTATGTATTGCTTCAAATTGCGTTTATTGGAGCGGTAAATCCTTCAGAAATCGTAAAAGGATGGAGTCATCTTAACTTTAATTCGCCGTTTGCCGATCTAGCGATTGCGTTAAATATTAACTGGCTTGTTATTGTTTTATATGCCGATGCTTTTGTATCGCCATCAGGAACAGGTATTACGTATACAGCTACCACGTCACGCATGATCTATGGTATGGAAAAAAATAAATACTTGCCGAATATACTAGGACGAGTTCATCCGCTTTACGGCGTTCCTCGTCAAGCCATGTTTTTTAATCTATTTGTCTCATTCATCTTTTTATTTTTATTTAGAGGCTGGGGAATCTTAGCCGAAATTATTTCTGTAGCTACGTTAATTTCATATCTTACCGGTCCCATCACGGCTATGACGTTAAGAAAAACGGGGACCGAGCTTTATAGACCTTTACGTATAAAAGGGCTAAACGTAATAGCGCCTCTTGGCTTCATCTTTGCTTCACTTACTCTTTACTGGGCGAGATGGCCGTTAACTGGACAGGTATTATTTATTATTTTAATTGGTTTGCCCATTTATTTTTATTACCAAGCAAAATCAAAATGGAAAGGCTTTGGTCAAAACTTCCGAGCTGGCGTTTGGATGATTGTCTACTTATTATGTATGATGACAATCTCCTGGATAGGAAGTGAAAAGTTCGGGGGACTCAATATTATTAAATACGGCTGGGATATGGGTCTTATTGCAATTGTTGCACTTTTCTTTTATGCTTGGGCACTTAAAAGCGGGTACAAAACAGAGTATTTAAAAGAAGCAATCGATGTTAATAATGAAATGAAAGCAGCGGAAGCACAGACTGCCTCTGCTAAAGAACAAATCATAGAAAAACAAATTAAATAAGTAGTAAAAATGAGGCTGGGACAAAAGTATTTCAGTTGAAGTCAAATGCGAACTATTAATTATTTTTTGATTGGTAGTTCGTGTTTTTTTGTTGTTATGCTGAATATAGATTTCATGTATCCAATTTGTTTATCTTTAGATTAGATTGATTTAGTTATGTCCCAACCTCTTCTTTTGTGGATAAATTTTATTTTTTTGAATACTAGATAGTAAAAAATGCTATAATGGTGGGCAAAATCATGCAGGGGGAGAACGACTTATGGATATCGTATCAATCACTTCTTTTTTAGGCGTAGCCGCGTTGCTTACGGTTATGCCTGGTCCTGATAACTTATTTGTTTTAGCACAAAGCATATCAAATGGTAGATATGCAGGAATCTCCACTTCATTAGGGCTTTGTACGGGCTTGCTTGGTCATATAGCTGCAGCAACATTAGGTCTATCGGCTGTTATCTATCAATCGGCTTTAGCGTTTGCTATTGTAAAATACGCTGGAGCAGCTTATTTATTATATCTGGCTTATAAGACGTTTACAGCCAAAGATTCGGCTCTCGCTGTTGAAAACAAAGAAGCGGTTGAGTACAAGGTGCTATATAAAAAAGGAGTGATTATGAATCTGCTGAATCCAAAAGTTTCGCTTTTTTTTCTTGCTCTTTTACCTCAGTTTGTTAATCATTCAACCGGACACGCAACACAGCAAATGCTTGTTTATGGAGCTGTATTTTTAGTTCAAGCGCTGATTATTTTTACGTTAATTAGTCTATTTGCAGGAAAAGTAGGGGAGTTTTTGCGAAAATCTCCGGCGCTGTCTAAGCGGCTTAATCTCGTGCAAGGCTCTATCTTTACGCTTATTGGCTTAAAAATTGCTTTTAGTGAGAAATAGCAAAAGATAAGATGGCGAACCTGCTTTTTATCTCTATTAAAAGGCGTGGACGTAGGTTAGTTAAAAGGAGATCCGAACGATAAATCCAATTCGTTCGGATTTTTTATGTTTATGGTAAAAGTAAGTTTCATGTATGTAGTTGCTTCTAGCTGGAGATACGTTCTATAGCATCGCGAAAAAATACAGCATGACCGTTCAGCAGCTGCAGGATGCAAACCCCGGCGTAGATCCTGCAAATTTACAAATTGGGCAGCAAATTATCATTCCCGCTGTTTAATATCAATAAATAAAAAAGATGACACGGCAGCGTGTCATCTTTTTTATTATTGAACTAATCTTACAAGCATATGGGCAAGGTGATGCTGTTGCTCTTCGTTTCCAACCTTCCACAGTTCGTGAAGCAGGTTTTCCTCTCGGTTGCGCGGCTCTTCATGCTTAGCGAGATAATCAGCTACTTTCTGAGCTGTTTTAGCCAGCTGTTCTTCATTCATCCCTAACTTTTCACCTTTTGAGACCTTGTCCCCTAGATAACTTTTAAATCCTTCGAAGCTAGAGAGAATATCCTCTTTTTTCTCCTCGCTCATAGAATTAATGGCTCCTTCAACTTTTGCTGAATGATTTGTTTCTACAGAATTACTCATAGTTTTTTTCTCCTCTCATGGTTATATTTGGGTGTTAGAAAGCATATTCCCCGAGCATTCAGTAAATAAACGTCCAAATGTGTTATTTTTACATTATGGCGTTTTACAAGGACTTAAAAGGGGAGGTCAAACGAGATTTTACCAACAAATAATAAAATGACAAAAAGACTTTGGATGAAGAGACCAAAGTCTTTTACTAATTTTTATGCTGAAGCATCATACCTCGGGCGTAGGAGTAGGCTTGGCATAGCCTTCCTTATATTTATGATCAATTTCTTGACGAATGTCTTCGATGCTTTTGCCTTTGCTGTAGTCTACTACAGCTTGAGCCGCTATTTCTAAGCAGACACCGCATTTTGTTCCGTGATCATCCCACGTCACTGCGCCGTTTTCTTTGTTTTCAAAGATAAAACAGTCGTAGTTGTTTTGATGATTAGCTTCTTCTCCACATCCGCAGTAGCAAGGAATGTTTTCTAGTAAGGTTTGATGCTTAGCAGCGGCTGCATAAATAAGCTGCATATCTTCGGGCTTGTCACTCAGAAAGGAAGGGAGAGTTTCACTATTTTTTGTTTCTTCTCGTTTATCCCCTAATGTGTGCGCCTGATGTTCTTCATGCTGTGTTGTTTCTGTATGTTTGCTAGCTGAACTTTCTTTACTTTCGTTTCCGCAGCCGGACACCATGCCTGCTGCAAGGACAACTGTTATGACCTTTGATTTCATCATCAAAATGTTCATCCTTTCTTCAATTAAAGCTAGACAATGATATGTACATCCATCATGTTAAAGTGACATAACTAGTCTTTGAAGTCATTCATCAACTTTTTGCAAAATAATTTTCCGATACATACCTTTCAACATCACGCTTGAATTTTCCTTCAAGATAAGCTGATCTCGGCTTGCTTCAAGCATATGTTCAAAAGAGAGGCCAATATCTGTTCCTAGTAATTGTACGAAGAGGCGGAATATTTTTTTAGGAAAAGTCGCGGATTTCTTTTTGGTTTCAAATTTATCAAAAATCAGGATCGTTCCCTTAGGCTTTACTACTCTTGTCATTTCTTTTAAAGCTTGCTCAGCATCAGGTACTACGCTAAGAATCAAGCTTGCTACAACAACATCAAACGAAAAAGAGTCGAATGTTAGCTGCTGAGCGTCCATTTGGTGGAAAGTTATAGACGGGTTTTTGTATTTATCTTTTGCTTTTTGAAGCATTTCACTGGAATAGTCAATGGCTGTTACATTTACTTCATGAGGAATAAAAGCTAAATCGGCACCCGTTCCAACACCTACAAATAAAATGCGCTGCTCAGACGAAAAGGGGACATCTTGAAAGACTTTTTTCTAGCTCGATAAAACATCCCGTTATTAAAAAAAACATCATAAAAAGGGGCCCAGCACTTATAAATAAATTGGTTCCAGCGGTTATTCACGTAAACCCTCCTAGAAAATAAGCTTTCCAACGCATGCTGGAAAGCTTATGGATTCCATTTATTTTTTCATTTTGAGTAAGCGAAGGCTGTTTAAAATAACAAGTAGCGCTGCTCCTGTATCGCTTAAGACGGCAATCCACAGAGTAAGCCACCCTGGGAAGATAAAGGCTAAGGCAATGACTTTAACAATAATAGAAAACCAAATGTTTTGTTTGATAACAGCTAAAGCTTTGCGACTTAGCTTCATTGTATGAGGAAGCTTTTCTAAATTGTCTGCCATCAAGACAATATCAGCTGTTTCCATGGCTGTATCAGTACCAGCACCGCCCATTGCAATGCCAAGATCAGCAGTAGCAAGGGCAGGGGCATCATTAATTCCATCTCCAACCATAGCCGTTTGATACCCTTCATGTTGAAGCTGCTGTATGGCCTTTACTTTGTCTTCAGGCAGCAAATCAGCGAAATAACGGTCTACCCGAGACTGAGAAGCAATCATTTTAGCTGTTCCTTCGTTATCACCGGTTAACATCACAATTTGCTGCATTCCGTTTTGTTTGAGGCTTTCTAAAGCAGATACGGTTGTATGTCTGATGGTATCAGCTACGCTAATGATGCCTAGAACACTTTTAGCTGTTCCGACAATAATAATCGTTTTACCTTCGTTTTGAAGCTTTTTAATATGAGACCAGCAGTGGGATAGAGGTGTTCCTAAATCTGAGAATAATTTTGCATTACCTGCGTAATAAACCGTTTCTTGAATTGTTGCTTGCACGCCTTTTCCTGTAAGGATTTTAAAATTTGATCCTTGTAAAGAAACGACTTTTTTCTCCGCAGTATAATCCACGATAGCGCGAGCAATAGGGTGATTCGAATAATCTTCAAGCGTTTTGGTTATCGCTAAAAGCTGGCTTTCTTCAGCAGCAAGGGAAACAACTTCTGAAACGGCTGGTTTGCCTTCTGTCAGCGTTCCTGTTTTATCAAAAGCAATCGCATTGATTGCACCAGCTTTTTCTAAAAACGTTCCGCCTTTGATGAGCACGCCATTTTTCGCAGCGTTTCCAATCGCAGATACAATGGCGACGGGAGTAGAAATGACTAGCGCGCATGGACAAGCCACAACTAATAATTCAAGCCCCTTGTAAAACCACTCACTCCATGCACCATCAAACAGGGGAGGGATGATCATAATGAATAAAGCTAAAATAAAGACAATAGGTGTGTAAATGGTTGCAAACTTATCAACAAATGCCTGAGTAGGCGCTTTTTTCTCCTGTGCTTCTTCCACTAAATGAATGATTTTAGAAATGGTCGTATCTTCGACTAGCTTTGTTACTTTAATTTCTAAAGATCCGTTTTCGTTAATTGTGCCTGCATAAACAGCATCACCGATTGCTTTATCAACTGGAATAGATTCACCTGTAATAGGAGCTTGGTTGATACTGGATTCGCCGTTTATAATTTCACCATCTAGCGGAATTCGGTCTCCTGGCTTTACGACAATCGTAGTGCCGATTGAAATATCTTCCGCTGCTTTTTTAATCAGCTGGCCGTTTTCTTTTACCCATGCTTCAGAAGGAGCTAAATCCATCAAACCTCGTATCGAGTTTTCTTGTTTGTTCAATCGACCTTGTTTGCAAAGCAACACCTAAAGCAAATAGCCAAACGACGGTAGCACCTTCAAGCCACTCACCAATAACAGCTGCCCAAGTGCTGCAACGGTCATTAAAACATTCATGTCTAAAGAACGGCTTTTGATTCCGTAATAAGCACTTTTTAGCCGGCTTATACCCGCTAACAATCATGGCAATAGCGTAGAGTACAGTTGTCATATAAGAAGCGATTCCTGTATGAGAACCGATAAAACCTAATGCGATGAGAATACCCGAAAAAACAATCGGTCCATTTTGGCCTTTATGGTGCCGCGACTCAGCAGACTGCCTGCTGCTGGTTACTAGGATTAGCGGTATACCCAGCTTTAGATACTTCTTTAATAATGTCATCCGCTTCGTTATCGTGCTCAATTTGTGCTTTTCCCGTTGAAAGGTTAACGTGTACATCTTTGACAGCAGGAACTGTTTTTAAATGATTCACAATCGTGTTCGCACAAGCCGCACAGTCCATTCCTTCAATCAGATACGTTTTCATTTTCTTATTTGATTGGATAGGCTCAATGTTAAACCCTAGTTTTTCTACTGAGGTTGGAATGAGTGACAGAGCTGACTCACTTGCCGCCGCTACCTGGAGCTTCCCTGTATTATAGTTGAGGGTTACGTGTTGAATATCGTTTAATGTTTTTAAACTTTTTTCAATCGTCGCGGCGCAGGAAGGGCAATCCATTCCATATACGCGGTATTCAGCTGTTTCTTCTATGTCACTGCCTGTTGCTATATCGTGATCACTGCAGCAAGAATGCTGGCCTTTGTCGGTCGTTAACGCAATTGTATCTGAACAGCAGCTGTGACTGTGTTCATGACTCTTTGTGCCGCAGGAAGAAGGCTCTTCAGCAGATGCGGCTTCTGAAGAAGAGGAGCAGCAGGCCTTGCTTTCAATTTCTGGTGAAGAAGATCCGCTGCAGCAGCTTCCGGTATGGTGATGATGTTTTTTATCTTCGTGTTTCATTGTGTCCCACTCCCTATACGGTAAGAAAAACTTAAATGGTTACGTCTTCTTTTTTAGCAAACATGATATCAATTACTTGTTTAATATGTGCATCCCTTAAAGAATAAAAAGCTAACTTTCCTTCTTTGCGATAATTGGCAATTCCTATATTTCGGAGCAGCCTTAAGTGATGAGAAGCAGTCGCAACTGTAGAGCCTACAATATTGGCTACGTCACATACACATAATTCCTCGCCTTTATACAGAGCCAAGACGATTTTAAGCCTCGTTTCATCTCCTAACGCTTTGAACAGGGCAGAAACACCTTGAACAGCTTCGGCATCGATAGCAGGCTTAATACGATTCACTTTTTCTTCATTAAAACAATAAATATCACAGCGGTCTTTTGGCATGATTTCCTCCTTCATTCAAACATTCAAATGATTGTTTGTTTATAATATATGTCAATTTTAAAAAATGTTCAAACATTTATTGATTATTCGGAATTTTTTTCTAAGCAAAACATAAATATAGTACGAATAAATATGGAAAGTATGCCTATTAGTGTATGTACGCTGGACTAAATGGTGCGGGCGAAAAGAGAATGAGTTTACGTGCAGACCAAAAATAAAAAGCCACCCTTGTAGGTAGCCTTTTAATGACTTTAAAAATGATAGAAATAAAGGAATATAGCTTAGACTTTGTTCACTTAATTAGCGTTTTAATCGATTAAATAATAAATCTGCTGCATTATTTAACACCTTGTCCGATTCTTTTAATCGTTTGTCTGAGTTTTCTAAATAGGATTGAGCAGATAATACAACATCTAACGGATCCTTGACATTCTTCTTTTCGGTACATACTAAATGCCCTACACCATTTTTCCAATGAATCGTGCATTTAAAATTTACAAATGTATCATCGCTCGTTCTCAAACGCAAATGCCTGATGATGGGGTTAGATGAGGAGTGCTGTGACAGCATCCACATTGCCTGTTTCCGGTCGTCTTTATGAATAATGCTCCACAGACTGGAGACTGAAGAAAAATAAGAATGTGCTTGACTAGAAAAATGAAGGATTTCACCTTCTTGATTTAATTGAAAGTAAGGAACGGGGATCCATTTAAGTATGTTACTTTCCATCATGCACCTCTCCCAACTTAAGTAATCTCTTTTACCATATCACAATTACCTAATATTTGTATGATTTTTATTATTTTCCCCGTTTTAAACTGTAAAAGCTAGAGAATTATTCAGTTTAAAACAGTTGAAAAAAGAACATACGTTCGATAAACTAAAAATTAAAGGAGCGAATTCTATGCAACAGCTACTTCAAGAAAGCTACTCTTCAAAACGACCTGTTGAAATTATTTATATGGACGATAAAGGATGTTTGACACAGCGATTTATTATTGTGTATAAAATTTATCCTCAGAGCGTAAAAGCTTGGTGCTTACTAAGGAACGAAAAACGAACGTTTAAAATAGAGAATATCCTTTCATGCGGATTCAGCAATAAAAGGAAAAGCAGTTTTAGGCAGAAAGCTCACTCAATTTAAGAGTGGCTTTTTCATATCATTTCCTCTTATGGCGTGTGAGTTATTTTCATACACTATATCCACCAGAAAGGGGAATGAACATGACATTAAACCAAGGAAATAAAACTAAACACATCGCTAAAGGGAGAACGGAAAAAGATGATATGACAATGCAGGGTGAGAAAAAACGGCATGAAGCACAAAGTACCTCTTTGTCTCATAATAATTGTCGGGCAAACCTTGATGGAGATTAATCTAAAAAAGGAAAGCTTTCGTTTCCGAAGCTTTCCTTTTTTGTGTATATCGCATTTTTAAGTTAACCCGTATTTTTCTGAGCCAATCACAATATAGTCTCTTGCTTCACGTGTTCATACTATTCTATCTCCCATCCTTCATTTTTAGGATCATTTTTCTAACGTTTGTGCAACATTGGTTCTACTATATTATTCATAAGCGAACCTCAGTTTTAACGGGAAAGAAAAGGGGAAATGAAAATAAAAATTCTGCGTTTCTTCATTATAATAAGAAAAAACGATCTGTTTACTAGTATTTAAATCTTTCGAAAAGTCAAAATAAATAATGATTGATTTCGTCACTTTATTGTGGTTTCATAATAAAGTGTAAAAAGACCATTTTTCTTTAGAGAGAAATGAGATAGAGTACTTCTGTGTTGATTCTTTCTTTTGAATATAGTATACATACAGGGGTATAGAAATTAATTGGGAGGAAAACATGGCGATATTATATATGAGCATAGGTATTTTATTTTTATTAATTTGTTACAGTTTTTATAAACGCTATGTGCCGGTGCAAGGGATAAAGAAAGTGACAACCGTGGACTGTGCTTCTACAACGGTTTCGTATGTAGATGTTCGTCATTTTCATGAAATGAAGCAAAACCCCTGTCAAAAAGCAATTCATATTCCGCTTCCTTATTTAAAAAGACAACATGAAGAAATTCCATATAAAGAAGTGGTGGTAATTGTTCCTGACAGCATTTCCCGAAATTTAAGCATTCGGCAGCTCAAAAAACATGGGTATCAGGTCAAAGGATACATGTGTGCGGAACGTTGTGTATAATAAAAAGAATGGCAAATAATCCTTAAATAGCCTTCATTTAGAAAGCTGTAATATATAAGCTAAAAGATACCTGTGTTAAAACGGGTATCTTTTTTTGTTATGAAGATAAGAAGGGAAGCAGGGATCGGTTTCTTTTGGTTCAACAGCTACTGAGTCTTTTAGCGTATTTTTATGACAAAAGGTTTGAAAAATCCCTTTTGTGGTAAAAAAAAACGTAGTTCTCCTAGTGCATAGACAGCGGTTTAATAGGAAGTTATAATTTAGGCAATTACATAAAAGGGGAGTAAGCTAAGGAAGGTGAATAGATGTGCGAAAGATAAAGCGGTTGCTATTTCTGTTCATTTGCATAGCGGTTGTAATTGTTGCGTATGAGATGATTCGATATCCGATTGAAAACAATGCTGCAAGCGTGCAGCAGCATTTGCGAAATTGGGAGCATAAAGAAAGTATTGATGGCTCTGCAAGGATTACACTGCAAGATTTTAAAAGGGTTGATCACTCTAATACATACATAGCCTTATTCTCCATACCTGGTGATAAAGAAGGAATGGCCGTATTGAAGCAAGGATGGAACAAACGCCTGCGTATTGAAGTCAGTACTAAAATGAGCAATTTAGTGGATTATGATGATATCCATACAAATAAAGGAACATACGCGCTGTTTACAGGAACCAATCGAAGTAAGCAAATTGAGCGAGTAAAGGCGGCTTTAGTGCACGATACGTATACAATTGATGCTGCGGTCCCAAAAAGTGATTATTTTGTGCTGTATGAAAAAATACCGAGTCATATTAAACACCCGTTTCCAGCAACGACTACGCTGTTAGATAAAGCGGGAGATGACATTACGGTTAAAGAATTTATGGATCAAGAGCTGCGTGAGTAACACGCAGCTCTTTTCTATTGTAAAACGCTTTCTTAAAAAATTCACGTTTTGTTCATATTTTTGAAAGAAAGAATTTTAAGCAAAAAAATCAAATATTTGCTACAAAGTAAAGGGAAATTAACGGGCAAAATAAGCTTCATACAGGACGTCACATTTTCTTTGAAAATTTGTCACAAAATATTCAATTATGTCGATGTGTATTGATATATCAATGTTGAAGCAAACATGCAAAGCTGATTTTGCAGTTATTCCTAGAGAAATAGTTAAGAAATGGGAGTTGAATCCTTTTATTTACATTTATTCATGCCAAATTATGTGATAGAATATCGCAAGGTTGAAGCACTCTAACCCCATTGGTACAGTCACTATATTAGAATATTTTTAATATAAAAAAATAAAGCAAAAGGGACGAAAAAAATGTCATTTTGTATTACAATAGTAGTGGCCTACAAATAAGGGGGAAGAGAGTCTGTATAAAAATGTCGTTATCTAGCGAAAGATAGCGCGTTTTGAATGTTCATCAATATAGGCTTCGCATCATGTGTTGTTAGAAAGGAGAGTTTTAAGTGAAACCAAAAAAAGGATTTTGGAAGCTAGTAGGTTTACTATCTGCGCTTTCACTAGTATTTTTGAGCGGTTGTTCAAAGCTTGCTGTATTGAACCCGCAAGGTCCTGTTGCAAAAACGCAATCTGATTTAATCATTTGGTCTATGTGGATGATGTTGATCGTGGTTGTTGTCGTATTTGCTATTTTTATATTTGTTCTTGTCAAATATCGTGAAAAACCTGAAAACATGGACTATGAGCCACCTGAGCAAGAAGGTAACTTAAAGATGGAGGTTATTTGGACAGCGTTCCCAATCATCATCTTAATTCTATTAGCAGTGCCAACTGTTAAAGCGATCTATTCTGCAGAAGAAGTACCGGCAGAATCAAAGGATAAAGATCCAATCGTGATTCACGTTACATCTGCAAACTGGAAATGGATTTTCAGTTATCCGGAACAAAATATTGAGACGGTTAACTACGTAAACATTCCAGCAGATACGCCAGTGAAATTTGAGTTAACAGCTCAAGGACCTATGAACTCATTCTGGGTACCAGAACTTGGCGGACAAAAATATTCGATGAACAACATGTCAATGCCGTTATACTTAGAAGCTGATAAGCCTGGTTCTTATATGGGACGTAGTGCTAACTTCTCTGGTGAACATTTCACTCAAATGCAGTTCGAAGTTCAAGCTCAAACAGACAAAGACTTCAAAGAGTGGGTTAGTGATGTAAAAGGCACAGCTGGTAAATTGACTGAAAAGAAATATGATCAAATCCTAAGCCCAGGCGTTGTTGGTCGTCAAACTTACAACGGTACACATTTAAAATGGGTTGACCATGCAAAAGATGTATACATTCCTGGTAAAGAGCTAGAACGTGGTACTGGACATGATCACAGCAAGATGAAAGAAGACGAAAAAATGAGTAATGAAGAAATGGAAAACATGGATCACTCAAATCATGAATAACATTCATTTATTACACTAAATAACGTAATGATTGGGGGAAGACATAATGAAGCTAGATGAATTTTTCGTCACTGGCGAACCTATGATTTACGCTGCTGATGCAGCAATCGCTATGACGGTCATCGGTATCGTTTTTGTCTTAACATATTTCAAGAAATGGAAATGGTTATGGACAGAATGGTTAACAACAGTTGACCATAAAAGACTCGGTGTCATGTACATCCTTTCAGCTGTATTAATGCTTTTCCGCGGCGGAATCGATGGAATCATGATGCGTATGCAGCTTGCATTCCCGGGTATGAACATTTTAGATGAACATCACTACAACGGAGTCTTCACGGCTCACGGTGTTATCATGATCTTATTCATGGCAATGCCATTTATTATCGGACTAATGAACGTAATCGTTCCATTACAAATTGGTGCGCGTGACGTAGCATATCCGTTCTTAAACGCAATTAGTTTCTGGACATTCTTTATGGGAGCAATGCTATTTAACCTTTCTTTCGTAATCGGAGGAGCTCCTGATGCAGGTTGGACAAGTTACTTCCCGCTTGCAGGTAAAGAATTCAGTGAAGGTATCGGAAATAACTTCTATGCCGTTTCACTACAGATTGCTGGTGCTGGTACATTAATGACTGGTATCAACTTCTTTGTAACAATCTTAAAAATGCGTGCCCCTGGCATGACAATGATGAAAATGCCAATGTTTACTTGGTCAATCTTCATCACATCAATTATTATCATTTTCGCGTTCCCTGTATTAACAGTAGCGCTTGCACTTATGACACTTGACCGTGTATTCGGAACAGCCTTCTTTACAATGGCTAACGGCGGTCTTCCAATGATGTGGGCTAACTTATTCTGGATTTGGGGTCACCCTGAAGTATATATCGTTATTTTACCGGTATTCGGTGTCTTCTCAGAAGTTATCAGTACACATTCTCGTAAGAACTTATTCGGTTATAAAGCAATGGTAGTATCAATGGTCGGTATCGCGTTCTTAAGTTACCTTGTATGGGTGCATCACTTCTTTACAATGGGTAACTCACCGTCAGTTAACTCGTTCTTCTCAATCACAACGATGTTAATCGCCGTACCAACCGGAGTTAAAATCTTTAACTGGCTCTTTACAATGTACAAAGGCCGTATCAAATTTACGACTGCGATGCTTTGGTCATTAGCATTTATTCCAAACTTCGTAATCGGTGGGGTAACAGGGGTTATGCTTGCGATGGCATCAGCCGATTATCAATATCATAACAGTTACTTCCTAATCGCTCACTTCCACTATGTATTAATCTCTGGTACAGTGTTTGGCTGTTTCGCAGGTTTATACTTCTGGTATCCGAAAATTTTCGGTCACACGCTGAACGAAAAATTAGGAAAAATTTCATTCTGGATTTTTGTTGTTGGATTTAACGTATGTTTCTTCCCACAATTCTTCCTAGGTTTAGACGGTATGACTCGTCGTATGCAAACTTATGCAGACAACCTTGGCTGGAATGGACTAAACTTAGTTTCAACAATCGGTGCATTCTTAATGGGTCTTGGTTTCTTTGTACTAGTAATCAACTTATTATACAGTGCATGGAAAAACAAACGCGACACTGCAAACGATCCTTGGGATGGTCGTACACTTGAGTGGTGGACTAAATCACCAGTTCAAGCTTACAACTTTGCAGTAATTCCTCATGTGAAAGAAATGGATGCATTCTGGCACATGAAAAAACGTAATGAAACAGAAATTAAAGCAGAAGACTTAAAACCAATTCACTTACCAAGCAACTCTGGTGTACCGTTTATCTCAGGTATTTTCTGGTTCATCGGTGGATTTGGCTTAGTATTTGAGTGGATGCCAATGGCAATCTTCGGCTTAGCAGGTATTTTTGCTTGTATGCTTGCTCGTTCATTTGATTATGATCCGGGCTTCTATGTAAAAGTAGATGAAATTAAGAAGGTTGAAGGAATTACAGGGGGTGACAAATAATGGCAGGGCATTTAGATAAATCATTGCCGTTAGAATACCAAGAAGAACAAAGTCGCCTGAATATCCTTGGATTCTGGATTTTCTTAGGTGCCGAGATCGCGTTGTTCTCTACGCTGTTCGTAACGTACTTAACGTACCATACGCGTACAGCGGGTGGCCCTACTGCAGAAGAACTGTTCGTTGTTAAAGATTTTATGATCGAAACATTGCTACTACTATTCAGTAGTTTCACGATGGGAATTGCCATCTTTAAAATGCGTAATAATGATTTAAAAGGACTTTTAGTTTGGTTTGTTATTACACTTGTTCTTGGTGGAGGATTCCTTTTCTACGAAATTCGTGAGTTTTACATGTACGCAGTTCACGAAGGTGCAACAATGCAAACAAGTGCCTTCTTATCAGGGTTCTTTACACTACTTGGAACGCACGGTCTTCACGTAACAGTCGGTGTATTCTGGGCAATCAGTATTATTATTCAATTAGTAAGACGAGGATTAACACCAGTTACTGCTCGTAAAGTATTTATTATCGGTTTATACTGGCATTTCCTTGATGTTGTATGGATCTTCATCTTCACGCTTGTATACTTGAACGGATTGGTGGGATAAGACATGGAAAATAAACAAGGCCAAAAAGCAGGTTTTCCGCTTAGTCATGTATTTGGGCTTATCCTTTCACTAGCCTTAACATTCGCAGCGCTTGGTTTAGTAGTGCTAGCTGATCTATCAAGAAGCATTACGATGACTCTTATCATGATCTTAGCGTTATTACAAGCAGCAATGCAGCTAGTAATGTTCATGCACATGACTGAAAGTGAAAATGGTAAAGTACAGGTTGCAAATATTCTTTACAGTTTCTTTATTGCACTTTGTATCGTGGTTGGTACACTGTGGATTCTTGCAGCTCACTTTAACCATTAAAAATAAAACCACTTACTTCGGTAAGTGGTTTATTTTTTTTCATTCAGCTTATATTTCAACGTTTGATATTCTCCCGTGGGAACTTTTTTTACTACTTTTCCTTTATCATCTCTATAAACATTCACTTGTTCGTACACTTCAATTCGGTATCCGCCTCTTTTTTCTGTTTTAACATGAACTTCTTTGACCGACATATTTAATTGTTCCGCCTCGTCTTCATCAGCAGAGGTTTCAACAGCGCCTCCATCAAGGGAAAGGTGAGATAAGCTGTCAAACGACTGCTGGGAATTGTTATCAACATAGCTGGTTACGACTAAAATACCAGCAAAAAACAATACTAAAAAAAGAGTCCGGACTTTCATCTTCATCTTCATCTTAAAACACCCCCGTAAACTGACAAACCAGCACGACTGTACCTAATACCCAAACGTAAATCGCAAACGTTTTTAATGAATGATGTTTTAAATAATTGATCATCCATTTTACTGCTACATAACCAAATAAAGCAGATGAAAGGGTGGCGACGAATAAAAAGAAAACGGAAAGCTGCTCGACTTCACCTGTGACTACATCTTTTAACTGAAGTAACACCGCTCCGCAAATGGCGGGAGTCGACAATAAAAATGAAAAATAAGCGGCTGTTTCACGATCTAATTTTCGCATTAGCGCAGCTACCATCGTTAAGCCTGACCTGGATACAGCAGGGAATATCGCAGCTGCTTGAAACGAGCCGATAAAAAAGGCATCTCCATATGAAATATGATCCATTTTTTTATAGCCATTTTTTACGGAATCACCAAACCATAACAGCAGTCCCGTCGCAAGAAATTCCCAGCCAATCGTTAAGCCAGATTTAGAAATGCTGTCAAAATAGTCTTTGAACAAAAGACCAATTGCAACTGCAGGGATCGTTCCTATCACTAAAAGCCCTGTAAGCTTGCTAAACGGATGACGAATAATATGCCATAGCTCACGCTTATAAAAGACAAACACAGCAAGCAGAGTGCCTATATGCAGCATCGTATCTAAATACAATCCTGCATCGTCTAAGCCAAATAAGTGACGCCCTAAATACAAATGCCCCGTGCTGCTTATCGGTAAAAACTCTGTAAGCCCTTGAATGATTCCCAAAATAAATGCTTCAAACCACGACATCTTATCACCTCATACAGCGTGTCCTTATTAGTAGTGTATAGAGGAAGTTCTGAGAACATGACAAAAACATGGCAGTGCAGGCAGTCATTTGATGAAATAAATATACATAAATAGGTCATAGTATAAGAAGAGACGACCATTCTTATCTCCATCTCATCCACAATGGAAAGAGGTGCTGAAAATGATACGAAAATGGGTTGCTGTATGCGTTTTATTTGCTGCTTTTATTTTTCCGCAGGCAATAAGCGCCGAACAGCCAAAAGTAGAGGTATTTCAAATTGAAACGGGCAAAGTCGTTCGTTCAACGCTCAAACCTCCAAATGTTCAAAAAGAAGCTGAAAAAAGTATTGAGTCCATTACTGGTTTATATAAAAAGGCAAGTCCGCTTCCTAAAAAAGGCTATCTTGTTAAAGTACCTCTTGATCCAGCCGTAAAAATTGAAAATAGTGCGGTCAACACGCTGGCAAGTGAAGTTATTTTTGTTCTTGAGCCGAATCAAAAGCCAATCATGATGGTATTTGACAATGAAAATAGAACCTACTTTTTTGAATTTACTCATGATTTAACTCTTCTTAGAAAAGCATTACAGCTATAAGTCATCGAAATGATGGCTTTTTTTTACATAGGCAGTTGACAGTTTATTATGATAAATGTAATATATTTAGAAAAGTCAGAAATAATAAGGGGGAAAATTATGTGATAGCTCTACGACCGTTCTCCAAAAAAGACTTTAAACAGCTAATGGATTGGATTCCCTCCGAGTCATTTATGGTGCAATGGAGCGGCTCTAGCTTTTCTTTTCCGCTTACTCCTAGACAGTTAAAACACTACATTCGATATGCAAATGAGGATGGTGCTTCTACCTATGCTTTTTCTGTCATAGATGAAAATGAACAGCTTATTGGGCATATTTCTCTGGCTCATATTGATTATTATCATAAAACAGGAAGAATTGGCCGAGTGCTGCTTGGTGAAAAGTATAGAGGAAAAGGGCTTTGCTCGCACATGTTTGAAAAAGTGTTAGCTTTCGGTTTTGAAGAACTGGGTCTTCACCGAATTTCGCTCGGCGTCTTTGATTTTAACGAGCGGGCGATTCAGTCTTATGAACGAATTGGCTTTACGCGCGAAGGCCTTCTTCGCGATGTCCGGCTTGTAGATGGACAGTACTGGAGCTTAATTGAAATGAGTATGTTAGAAAGTGAATGGGTACAGCGTGATGTGCATCAAAAATCAAGCTAACATCTACTAGTGAAAAGCCAGCTTCCCAACAAGCGGGCTTTTTTGACGTGTGCGTAAATTTCCTCAAGAAGGTATAAATTTTCATTCATTAAGGCATATAGAGAGTAAGTGATGTGTAAAGGAGGCCGTATGAATGAAAAAATACAAAGTAGGCATCTTAGCGGCATGTATTTTGCTTTTAGGAACCGCTGGATTTGGAATTGTCTATCAGCATCAAACATCTGCTAAAGAGCAGCCTCATTCGTTTAATGTACTCGTTATGGGCGTAGATGAAAGGCCAGGCGATACGGGTCGCTCAGACGTATTAATGGTGGTCAATTTAGATAAAAGCCATAATAAAGCAAAGGTTATGCCAATCCCTAGAGATACGCGCGTACGCATTGATGGAAAAGGGACCGATGAGAAAATTAACCATGCTTACCGATACGGAGGCATTCCTTTAACCGTACGCACGGTTGAGAACTTCTTAAATATCGATGTCGATTATTATGTGAAAGTAAATATGGAAGGCTTTAAAGATGTAGTAGATGAACTTGGCGGCGTGAACGTTAAGAACCCGTTTCCTTTTGTATTTGATTCATTTATCTTTCCTGAAGGAGAAAATGCGTTGAACGGGGAAAAAGCTCTTGCCTATGTACGGATGAGACATGAAGACCCAAAAGGTGATTTAGGAAGAAACAATCGCCAGCGTCAAGTGGTGGAAGCTCTATTAGATAAAGGAATGAACATGTCAACAGTGAAAAATATTCCAAGCCTTCTCACGCTCGCAAAAAAGCATATCCAAACGAATATTGATGTCAGCGATGCATTTACGATGTATAACGTCATTAAGAATGGACGGCCTGATTTCGAAACAGTAACGGTAAAAGGAGAAGGACAAATAGTAGATGGTACATGGTATTATGTTGTTAAACCATCTGAAAAAAAGCAGCTGAGCGCTATGTTTCAACAAACCCGTTAATAAAAAAGAGGGCTGAAGAAATTCAGCCCTCTTTTTATTCACCAATTTCTTCTTGACGCTGCAAGCAGGAAATTTGTTTTTTCTCTGGATGGACACCAAATGTATAGCCCCATGTTTGCAATTTATCTAGAATGATTTCGTCTTTTTTAAAGCCAAAGATCATCACTACATCTTGGTTTTCATCTAAAAGCAAATACTTTTCGTCTTTGCGCCACATCGTTAAGTTTGACGCATAGAAAAGATTCCAGCCGTTATTCATGCGATGGCCGGTTGCTTGGTTTTTATAGTTGACAATCATATTTCTTCCTCCATTAGTGAATCTTTCTAAAAGTAAAACTTCAAAGAATATTATAAACGTTCTCTTCCTAGAAATCTATTATTTATCCTGTTGAGGGGAACTCGCTGTAATGTTTATAAAATACATGTGATAAAAGATTTAGTATATAAGGATATATCTGTATAAAACAAGAGTCAATAAGTAAGAAAACGGAGAAAAGAAGGGTCTAAAAGCGTATATAATTGAAAAAAATATAAGTTATCTAGCTTTAAAGACTTAAAAACACGCTTTTCAGACCATGGACATGCTTTTTCAAATTTCTACCTACAAGAAAGAAGGCAGAGATGCGAAATGTGTAGGTGAATCTAAATGAGTTTACGGTAAATATGAGGCCCCAAAACGTTGTACACGCTAGAAAAGGGGGAAATTCAACGATGTCAAAAAAAGCGCTATGGATTAAAAATGCTTCGCAAGTTGTAACGGCCAAAGAAAGTAAAGGTCCTTTAGCTGGAAAAGAAATGAGAAACTTGACGGTGATTGAAAATGGCTCAGTCTGGATAGAAGGAGATCAAATTGTGACCGTAGGTACAACAAAAGAGCTAGAACAAAAATATGAAAGGGAAAGAAATGATGCAATGATTATCGATGCTTCTCATAAAATTGTGACTCCGGGTCTGATTGATCCCCATACACACGCTGTGTACGCTGGCTCGCGTGAAGAAGAATTTTATAGGCGGTTTGAAAGGCCAACTTCTTACTTGGATTTATTAGAAGAAGGTGGAGGTATTCACTCCACTGTCGTTCAAACACAGGAAGAGTATGCATACCGGATTTATCAGCAGAGCTATGAGCGTCTTACATCTTTTCTAGCTCATGGAGTCACAACTATAGAAGTGAAAAGCGGGTATGGCTTAGAACTAGAAACAGAACTAAAGCAGCTGCAAATTGCTAAAATGCTGAATGATACGCACGCAGTTGATGTAGTAAGTACCTTTTTAGGAGCACACGTCGTACCTCTTATATATAAAAAAGATACGCAGAAATACGTCAATTTACTTATTCACGAAATGATTCCTCAAATTTCTTCTTATAAGCTTGCAGCATTTAATGATGCTGTATGTCTTCCAAATGCTTTTTCATTCAAACAATGTCAAGAAATACTCGAAGCCGGGAAAAGCCATGGCATGCTTCCTAAAATACATGCCGACCCCTTTGAATACTGCAGAGGAGCGGAGCTCGCAGCAGAGGTAGGAGCGATATCAGCCGATTATCTTTTGTATGCTTCTGATGAAGGATTAAAGAAACTGGCTGAAAAACGGATCGTAGCCACACTTTTACCGGGGAATTCCTTATTTGTTGGAATGAAATGGCCAGATGCTAGAAAAATGATCGATTTAGGCGTTCCGGTTACTCTTTCTACAGACTGCAATCCAGGTTCATCTCCAACGACTTCACAGCAGTTTGTGATGAACCTGGCATGTATGAATATGAACATGAGTCCTGAAGAAGTGCTTGTAGCCACAACTATTAACGCAGCTCATGCTATTAATCAAGGAGATAAGATTGGGAGTATTGAAGCCGGAAAACAAGCTGACTTAGCAATTTTTAATGTCTCTGGTTATCGTACCCTTCAGTATCAGTATGGCTTAAATCATATTGATAGCGTAGTGAAAAAAGGAGAAGTAGTTGTAGAAAACGGTAAAGTTTTGTAAAACCAGTTTATAGAAAAAGAGAAAAGGGTAAAGAATAGAGAATTTGTCACATATGCAAAGGCAGGGAATTTAGACATGATTACAAAACAAAATGTTATTCCATTACTAAAAGAAGCTTGCCCATCTTTTGAGCCAAGCGAAGAAGTGGACCTCAACGATAAAGACGAGCTGCAGCATGAATTAAGCCGAGTAGCGGGTCATTTGATCTCTCTTGAATATAACGGCCAGCTCGAACGTGAACCGGACGTGTTTGAAGCGATTGAACAGCTGTATATAGAAGGTGAAGCTGATGTGAAAGAAGCTGTTACAACGGGACTCTTTCAAGCAATGCATGAAATGATTGTAGATCAGCAAATTAGTCCAGAAGAAATTGGAATGTTATTAAAACCTCACTCACTGAAGTGGTGGAAAACGATTGACCATTTTAGCGAAAACAGTGGTGAACAGTAAGGAAAAAGAACGTCATGGAAACATGATGTCCGTGACGTTCTTTTCTTTTACTGTTCTTTTTTCAGCTGGCGCTCTAAAATAAAAGGACCAAACGGAATAACCGACATAAGAAATGCAAATAAAGAGCGGCCGATTGACCATTTATGCGCGAATTTTACATGAACGACTGCAAGAGCATACAGCACAAAAAGTGCACCATGTGCTGCGCCTACAACTGATACAGCTTCGGGTATGCCTGCTGCATATTTTAGCGGCATAGCAATGCCAAGCAGCAGTAAAAATGAAATTCCTTCTAAAATTCCTACTAAACGCAGGCGACCAATTGGTGATGTAAGAACCATGTTTTCTCCTCCCGTAACGACGGAATAAATTTCTGTATCGATGACAAAAATGTACCATAGCGAGCTCTTCATATACAAGCATCATTTGTATCTGTCACAAAAAAGTCGAAAACGCTTTAATTTGCTTTATAGAAGTATTTTGTTTGAAAAACTGACACACTCTTATGATGCAATGGATAAAAGAGCACACTACGTGTTGACAAGTTATTTTAATTATTTTATATGTATAGTATCGAAAACGTATGAGAGGATTTTTATCATGACAAACCGAAAACAGCAGCGAGAGAAAATTTTAGATGCTGCTTTTGAAGTATTCGGATCCAAAGGTTATTATGAAGCAAAAATGATTGATATTGCCAAGCTAGCTGGCGTATCTAAAGGAACGCTTTACTTGTACTTTTCGTCCAAAGAGTCGCTTTATATCGCTGTGAATAATCGTTCGTTTGATGAGTTTTTGTATCATGCAAAGCGAAGAACGGATGAGTGCCAAACGTTTCATGAAAAGCTGTATTCAGTTGCGAAGCATCACCTGCTCTTTTTTTACGAAACTAAAAAATATCCGGACTCTTTTTGGCAAGCCCCGCACCAAATGCCAGAAATGATGGATCGTCTTCATCAATTTTTTGAGGATTATCACGGGCTTGTTGCGAAATTGATTGAAGAGGAAAAAATAAAAGATGCTTTTTTACATTCAAAAGCGTTTTGCAGCATGTTAAATGGGTATAGGATGGATATCGTTTCCGATGATGATATAACAGAGGAAGATATCATGAACTATGCGGAGTTCATTGTGAAGTTATACATTGAAGGCTGCTATTTTGAAACCCAAAAATGACTCGTCGGTACTGCTTGATAATGGAGGGATTTGATGAACAACAGCAGCACAGTAATTAATTTTTCATATTTTCAAGAGCAAACCGTTACCAAAGTGAACACAGATAATACCCTGCCGTTTTCGCTTGTATTTAGTAAAGGTGGTCTCGTTGCAGAATGTCCATGGAGACTAAAAAACAAACGCAGCATCTTGCTTGGTCAAGCGGACTGGAAGTCAGCACATTCTGCCGAGCAGCGTCAGCAAGTCGAAGCGCTGCTGCTTGGCCAGCACATTATCTCTATACAGTGGTATGAAGATATCGGTATACTTCGAATTACATTTTCTAATGGGTATGCGCTAGATATGTTTCACGACAGCTCTTTTTTTGAAGGTTGGGATTTATATGGTCAAGACGGCTTTTCCTTTATCTCGCTGCCAGGGGGAGCGTGCGACCATCAAATTTCAATTTGTATAGACAGTTCATCAGCATATGAAAGGAGGTGAGTTTTTTTTACGAAAAACTGACCCATGGGTACTCTAAAATTGTTTTAAAAAATAAAACGGGTCTGCAGCTATTAAAGGATGAAGGCTTCTCAAATAACTTAGTTACGTAACGGAGGAAAAAGATGAATTTTTTGACGAGATTTAGTTTAAAAAATGCGGTAGCTGTGTTTATCGTTTCATTTTTACTTATTTTAGCGGGGCTATATTCATTTTCAAAACTAAAAATTGATTTACTGCCGAATATTGAATTTCCGCAGCTGTCCATTGAAGCAACATATCCTGGGGCTTCCCCTGATGATGTAAATGAAAGCGTCACGTCGAAAATCGAAGACCAAGTGAAAGGAATTGAAGGCGTTAAAAGCGTACAAAGCGTATCGTATGAAAACGTCGGCATCATTAATTTAGAATTCCCGTTCAATACGGATTTAGATAAAGTTGAACAGCAAATTAACTCGTCGATAAAAGAGTTAGATTTACCAGAATCATCAAATGTAGACGTAAACCGTTTTTCGTTTGGTTCCTTCCCGATTTTCAACATTTCACTGTTTGCCAAAGATGATGCAAATCTTGAAAAAGTATTAAACGATGAAGTGATTCCTGAATTAAATAAAATTCAAGGTATTAACTCCGTCTCAGTTGGCGGCGTGAAAGAGGACCTTTTACAAATTACGGTCGATAAAGAAAAAGCAGCTCAAGCAGGCTTAACGCTTGATGAGATGAAAAAACAAATTAATCAAAAAGCTGTTTCGTTCCCAGCAGGAACATTAAACGGCAAAGAGCTTCAAATTCCAGTGCGAGTAGAAGAAAAAGTCGCGACAATCGATGCATTAAAAAAAATCCAGCTGAAATCTACGATGAACCCTGAAGCAAAGCCTGTTAAGCTTGGCGATATTGCCAAAGTCGAAGCCGTAACAGAACAAGGCGAATATACGCGCTATGACGGCAAAGATGCACTGTCGATGGCCATCACGAAAAAGCAAGATGCTAACACGGTTGAAGTGGCCAATGAAACGATGAAAATCTTGAAGAAATATGATGACCAGTTAGACTATGCAATCGGCTTTGACTCAGCTGACGGCATTGAAAAATCTGTTGAGACATTGGTACGCGAAGGACTGCTTGGAGCATTATTTGCATCGCTCGCTGTGCTGATTTTCTTACGTAACTTCCGTGCAACGATCATTGCGATTATATCGATTCCATTATCGCTGTTAGTATCAGCTATTTTCTTAAATCAGCTTGATATTTCGCTTAACATTATGACACTAGGCGGAATGGCCGTAGCCGTTGGGCGCGTAGTGGATGACAGTATTGTTGTGATTGAAAACATTTTTAGACGCGTTCGCCGTTCAGAAGAAGGCATGAGCAATGAGCTTGTCGAGTCGTCAACAAAAGAGATTTTAAAAGCGATTACCTCGTCTACGATCACAACGGTTGTTGTATTCTTGCCAATCGGCTTTGTAGGAGGAATTACAGGAGAGTTCTTCTTGCCGTTTGCTTTAACAGTTGTTTTTTCACTGTTAGCATCTCTTCTTGTAGCGATTACAATCGTGCCGATTCTAGCGAAATTTGCATTTAAAAAAGTACCGCCTGAAGAAAAAGAAGGAAAGCTGCAGCGCGGGTATGCAAAAGCGATTGCATGGTCGCTTAATCATAAAATCAAAATTTTAATTTTATCCTTTATTTTACTGTTTGGGTCATTTGCGCTTGTTCCTTCACTTGGCTTTACGTTTATTCCAAATGAAGAACAAAAAATGCTTCAAGCCAACGTTCAATTACCGGCATCTACGTCCCTTGAAAAAACAAACGATGTATCCTTAAAAATTGAAAAGATGTTTGCGGACCAAAACGAAATTTCAGACGTGACAACGGAAGTTGGATCACGTGACTTTTCAACAGGTGTAAAACGTCCGAACCAAGTTGGCTATTTCTTGAATGTAAAAGAAGGCGTCAATGTTGATACGTTTATTGATAAAGTTCAAAAGAAAATGGAAAGCATCACGAAAGAAGAATCACCGAAAGCAACGGTTAATGTGCAAGAAGCATCAACAGGAGGGCCGCCTACAAATAATAACGTGACGGTTGATTTATATTCTTCTAATTTAGATGACTTGCAAAAAGCAGCTAAGCAAGTGGAAAACCACTTAAACAAAGACAAACGTCTTAAATATGTAACAAATAACTTCTCAGATAAGCAAAAGCAGCTTGTAGTAGAAGTAGATCCTGATAAAGCCGCAGAGTATGGAGTATCTGGATTTCAGCTGCTTGGTACAATCTCTGATCAAACCAAACCGGTATCCGTTGGAGATTTAAAATTAGATAATACAAAACGAGCGGTTCAGCTTTCGTACGATAAAGACCTTGCCTCAGTAAAAGAAATTAAAGATCTTCAAGTATTTACAGAGCGAGGACCTGTGTTAGTAAAAGATATCGCTGACGTTCGTACAATTGATACGTTCACTTCTATTCAAAAGCTTGACGGCAAAGTATTTGCGCGAGTAGAAGCAGACATCAAAGGCGATGATGTTCAAGCTGTGACCAAAGATGTTGTAGATGGAGTGAAAAAGTTAGACTTGCCCAAAGATGTGAGCTTGGACGGAGGAGGAGGAAGCGACGAGACAGTAGAAGTCTTCCAATCTCTAGGTCTAGCCATTTTAACAGCAATCGGCCTTGTGTATTTAACAATGCTCGTTACGTTTGGAAAAGCGCGTATTCCATTTATCATTTTATCGTCACTCATTTTTGTGCCAATCGGTTCGTTAGTTGGTCTAGTACTTGCAAAAGAACCGCTGTCTGTCAGCGTCATGATTGGATTCTTAATGCTGATTGGAATTGTTACAACAAACGCGATTGTGCTTGTAGATCGAATTACCCAAAATCGTGAACAAAAAGGCATGACGATCCGTGAAGCCCTTATTGAAGCTGGGAAAACGCGATTGCGTCCAATTTTAATGACGGCGTTTGCTACCATTGCTGCATTGATCCCGCTGGCGCTTACTACATCAAGCGGAACGCTGATTTCAAAAGGCTTAGCAATCACGGTAATTGGCGGACTTACGTCATCTACTCTTCTTACTTTAATTATTATTCCAGTTGTATACGAACTCTTCTTCGCAAGACAAGTAAAAAGGGAAAAACAGCTGGAAAAAGAAACGACATAAGAACTATTTTCTAATAGAGGAAAATATGACCATGTACTATATGTTATAATAAAAGTACGTTTTAACCCCTTATATTATAGAAAAAGAAGCGGCGCTTTCGAGCGCCGCTTCTTTTTTATGTAAAATCATTATTTACAAAAAATGATTAAATGTCTTGTATGGAGGGAAAGAGTGTTAACAGGAAGCTTTACTGTATGCTCGTAAAGTTATCTAAAAAACATACAAAGTACAGGAGTGTCATTGTCGTGAGTTCAGTAAAGAAAGTTGTTTTTATCAGTTCCATTATTTTAAATGTCCTTTTCATAGGTGTTTTTGCTTTTTATGCGACAAGCAGCAGCGCGATGAAAAATCCGCTGTCTTCTAAACATTCGTCTAAGCAAAGCTACAGGGATAACCCTTATTACATTGAACGAACAACTTTGTTCAAGCAATTAAGTATTCCTAAAGAGTCCATCGTATTTCTCGGTGATAGCATTACCCAGCGCTCTGAATGGAGCGAACTTTTTCATAATAAGCAGATTGTCAATCGAGGCGTAGCCGATGACACAACAGAAGGGGTATTGCATCGACTAAAAAGTATTACCGATGCTAAGCCAAAAAAGATTTTCTTAATGATTGGCATTAACGATTTAAATGAGAAAAAATCTGTAAGGCAAACCAAAGCAAATTATGCTGAAATTCTTGAGCGTATTCATAAAGAATCACCGGATACGAAGGTCTATATTCAAAGCGTATTGCCGGTGAACAATAAAAAATGCGGCGACGCGGTGGACAATAAAGATGTGATAGCGTTAAATAACTATTTAGAGCGTCTCGCTAAGAAACAGAATGATTCTTACATTGACCTGTATTCGAAAGTATCCAAAAACAATCAGTTAAAAAGTAATTTCACGGTGGATGGTCTTCATTTAAAAGGCCAAGGCTATGCTATTTGGAAACAAGAAGTTCAGTCATACGTTAATGAATAAAAAAGAGGTTGAGACGTAGCGTAACGAAACAGATGAAACTACATTCACCATAACAAAAAAACGAACCACTGATTAAACATGCTGATCAGTGGTTCGTTTTTCATTTGAGCTAAAATATTTTTGTTTCAGCTTTTTTTAGATAAGCTCTGGTAAATGTTTTTTAGCATCGTATTCGACAAGAGCATCATCGTTTTTAATACGCTGTAAATAATCAGGATTTGAAATAAGCGGGCGGCCAATAGCAGCTACGTCGATCCAGCCTGCTTGCAGCGCTTTTTCAGCTGATTCAGGCGTTAAATCACCCACTCCGATAATCGGTCCGTCCCAGTATTTACGCGTAATTTCATAAAGGTTTTGACCGTTCTGCACATCTTCATAAAAATCCAGCATAGACGGGTGAATAATCTCAATTCCTGTTTCTTTAAATGCTTCTGTATACGTTTGAATGGCTTTTTCAGTATCATCCCAGCGATAGTCTGGTTTATCAAGCTTATGAGGAGAGAAGCGAATCACAACGCGCTCTTTTCCAATGGCGTCAATAACAGCAGAAATCACTTCTTTCATAAACGTTAATCGCTGTGAAAGGTCGCCTCCGTATTCATCCGTGCGTTTGTTAGACCAGTCTGAATTAAACTGATCGATTAAATATCCGTGAGCACCGTGAATTTCAACGCCGTCAAAGCCTGCTTCAATGGCATTTTTAGCTGCTTGAGCGTACTGTCCTACAACTTCTTTAATATCTTCTTTTGACATTTCTTCAGGCTCTTCGTAGGGCTTGCGGAAACGAGGCACTTGACCTTGTGCTGCAATAGCAGAAGGGGCCTGAGGTTTATGTCCATTGATTAACTCAGGATGGCTCAAGCGGCCAACGTGCCAAATTTGAGCAATAATCGTGCCGCCTTCTTTATGAACAGCTTCTGTTACAGGCTTCCATGAATCAATTTGTTCCTGTGTATAGATACCCGGAACGCCAGGATTTCCTTTTGCGCGTTCGCTGATAACAATTCCTTCACTAATAATTAAGCCAATACCATCCTTTGCGCGGCGGCGGTAGTAGTCTACAACGTCCTGACCGACTACGCCTGTCTCTGGATCAGCAAAGCATCTTGTCATCGGTGCCATTGCTGTACGAGTTTGTAAATCAAATGCTTCAATGTTTGTTGGTTCGAATAATTTTTCAAATTTACTCATTTTATATTCAGCTCCTTAAGAGGAAAGTGTAGCTGCGAACGTTTTTGCAGCGGGTTCAGTTTATTGTAACAGGGGATTTGTTTTATCTTCAAACATTTCGACTTCCGAAAAATGTCCACAAAAAAAGCCGGCTGTCTTTACAGCCAACTTTTACAACATTAATGCTGTTTGTTAGGAAGTTTTTTCTCAGGGTGGCCAGTAGCTTGACCCTGCTTATTTTTAAGCTGCTTTTCTTGATTATCGTTCAGCTTTTGAACAAATTCATTTGTTTTTTCCATTATTCAAACCTCCTTTATGAGCTTTCCCTGTTACTATAACCCATTGCACTCAAAAACATGACCCCAATCCGCTAAAAGCCACTCCGTATATGCATCCGTATATAGAAATTAATAAGAAAATCGTGTATACTGTTGTAAAAATAACGTTAATGTTTCGTGAGTTTATAACTTCTTATTCATTCATGAACAAGAAAAGGTGTTACGCAATGAGTGATTTTTTTAGCGGGAAAGAAATGTCGTTTATTTTAATTTTGACATTCAGCGTGTACATATTTGTGTGGAATGTTCCCCTTCAGGCAACAAATGCCATGATGATTTACTTTATCCTGCTGTTTTTGTATACAGTCAGTAAGCTGCTTTTTTCTCCTCAGTTTCGACAATTTCCGCTTGTTAAAGTGCTATTGGCCATTTTATTCGTTCTTATGCTGGCTGAAATAATCGTTGCTTATAGCACTCATAGCATAAAGATTACAGATTTACGTCATATTTTTGATTATTTCAGTCATATGGATTTGTATTCATAATTTTTTTGAATAGCTTTGTTAACATGCTTTCGCAAACTATAGGTTTCTTACTTTTGAACATACAAGAAGATGAAAAAGCAGGGTATATTGTATATAAAGCTTAAGAAACGCCTCTATTCTTCAGCTTTTTCTCTTTTAAAGGAGTAGGAGGTCTTTGTTCATGACCATGCTCTTTCAAAAATTAACTATCGTTCATTGTACGCTTAGTAAAATGAGTATACTAATCATTGGCGTATATACCGTTTGTACATGGGTTTTTTTATGAGAAAAAGGTGCACATCAGTGCACCTTTTCTTTATGAATGCTGCTTCACTACGTGATTGATAATTTGCTCGGCTGCTGCAGCCGGGCCAGATGCCTCTTGGAAACTTGCGTTAATTTCTTTAATTCCTTTTTTATAGGAATCTTCACTGACAACTTCGTCAACGGCATTTCTTAAAAGAGAAGCATTTACCGTTTCTTTTGCTAAGCGATATCCGGCGTTTAGTTCCACGAGCCTTTGAGCAACGAGAGGCTGGTCTTTGCCATGAGGTAAAACGACCAGCGGTACGTTAAAATGAATAGCTTCATTTACGCTGTTCATGCCTCCGTGCGTGACAAAAACATCAGCTTCTTTTAACACGTCAAGCTGGGGAACATAAGACGAAATAATAAAATGCTCCGGGGCTTTTTTAATTTTTTTAAAATCAGCTCGATCGCCCGCGGCAATCACAACTTTTCCATTAAAGTCGCTAAATGCGTCGATGCACAGGTTGAAAAAGCCTTCTACATCATGAAGTACCGTTCCCATTGAAATATAAAGAACTTTTTCGTCTTTTAGTTTTTCTAACGGAAAATCATCAGAGCTGTGACGCTTTGGAAAGCTTGGCCCAATAAATAAACATGAGTCATCAAAATGTTCATGAAGAGGCTGGAAGAAGCGGCTTGTGTACACGACCGTTAATTCGCCTTCATTGTTCATAAATTGAAGCAGATTTTTAGGTTCTACGCCAAACTGATTTTTAAGCAAGCTGAGCCCGTACTGAGCTTGTTCATCCGGCTTAAATGGAACGCCTGAATCAGGATGAAGAGGCATCATTGCTAAGCGTTCTTTTGGCATTAAAAAAGAAGCAGATGAGACAATGCCGGGAATCCGCAAATAATCACGCACCAATTCGCCTGCTCCAAACTTGTCGTAGAACACAAAATCAAATTCAATTTTTTTTGATAATGTATGAACAAGCTTCAGCGTATCTAAAGAAGTTTGGATGTGGATGTTTAGAAAAGCGTTGATTCCTTGAGGAGTTTCAGGCTTGATGGATACACCGCTTAATAAGTCTGGGTGAATGTGTACGATAGCCCCGGCGTTTTCAAGGCGCTCTTTAAATCGCTCGGCCGTAATGTAATGAACGGTATCACCTCGGTCTGAAAAAGCTTTTACCATTCCAAGTGTTGGGTTTACGTGACCTTCAGCGGGAAAGTTGATCATTAAAATGTTTGCCATTTTTTCACTTCACTTTCGGTAAGATTTCTTCAAGCGTAATCAAATATAAGGAAGTTGACAACTAATTTGGTTAGCGCATTTATTTTTTGAAGCCCTACCTTTGTGTATAAAATGTGAAAAAATATAACTTTTTTCCTAAAAAATAACATAATTAAACTGAGTTTATGATAGAATTTTGAGAGCACTAGAGAGAAAGAATCATTTTTGGAGGTTGCTATTTTGAGTACGTTATCAACAAATTCAGAACCAGTTTTAAAGCCTAAAAAGAAAAAAGAGTTTACTTACTTCACATTGCTTCTATTTATCGTGTTGGGCTTTGGACTGCAAATCATAGCCGGAATTGGAGTAGCTATTTACGATGAAGTTATAGGTTCGAATATGACAGGGATTTTATTAGAAGGACCCTATGCTCTGCTCGTAGACGCAGCGTTTTTTCTAGGAGTTGCGGTGCTTTATAGACCTGTGCGCAGATTTTTAAAGCCTATGTGGAACTTCTCAGTATTAAAAGAAAGAAAAACGTATGTATATATTGTGGCAGGCTTTTTAATTGTAGCCGCGGTGCAGTACGTGATGCTTTCATTTTTAAACGTAGAAAGCGCAGATCAGCAGCAAAAAGATTTAAATCAAGGCAGTTTTAATGAAACGCTGCTTTCAAGCTGGATATTTTTTATAAGTGTAGCAGTTATCACGCCTATTAAAGAAGAACTGCTTTATAGAGGTGTTTTATGTGGTTTCTTAACCAAACGCCACCACGTGCTTGTGGGCATTTTCGTTTCCGCTCTTGTATTCGGTCTTTTACATATTGGCTTTCCGATTACAGCTACCGTCATGGGACTTGTCTTTGCCATTATTTATTATCGAACAAAATCTATTTTCCCATCTATGATCCTGCATATGCTGTGGAATGGATTAGTGAGTATAACCGTGTTCTTTTAAAAGAGGCTGAAACAAAGTAGTTTCGTTGAGGGAAGATCCGAACGATGAATCGTTCGGATTTTTTTATTGATAGGATGTACCTAAGTTTCGTGTATGTAGCTTTTTCTAGCTGTTGATTGGATGGATTTTGTTATGTCTCAATTTCTTTTTATTTCGATAAAGACGCCGAATGCTTTACGCGGATTTTCCCGACTATTAATAATCCAAGAGGGTAAAATAGTCCAAATAACAGACTGTACGGAATCCACGTATCTCTGTCCCACGTTTGTTCATAGGGAATGCTTGGATACACGATAAGTGAAAATGTAACGGCAATAATGCCTAGTGGAAGAGTTAAAATTCGGTAGTTTTTTAATTCAAGAATTTGAGCGAGTCCGGAAACGGTCGCATAATAGTAGAGAGACGTTTTGAAATAAAGAGATAAAAACCACATAATGGCCATGATTACTTCAATGTTTTTTAGAAAATCCGCAACTTCGATCCGCCTTGCAAGCTCATAGCTTGGATATAAAGCGATACGTGTATACGTATTTCCAAGTACAAGAATGCCAAGTAATAAAATAATAATCATAGTGCCTCCGCCGATTAAGCTTCCTGTAAAAAAAGCGCGGTTTCGCTGATCAGGTTCCGCTACGTGAGCAGGGAAAACGGTTAGCAATACAATAAAGGTGAGAGAAGTAATACTTGTAAAGACCAGAATAGATCTGATAATAGGCTTAATGCCCACCTCTAACAAAGGCTGCAAATTCTCATAATGAATTTGAGGGAAGATCGAAAAAACTAAGATTAAAAACGGAATAACAAACCAAGGAAAGAGAATTTCAGCACAGCGGGCAATCGTTTCAATGCCAAGCCGAACACCGACAATCACAATTCCCATAAACAAAATATGAACAGCAAGCATAGGCGTTTGAATAATAATTCGAGTTGTTAGAAATGAGCCCACGTAAAACAAAACTTGACTGCAAAAAAGAAGAGTAGAAGCGACAAATAAAAGAGAGACAAACTTTCCTAGCCACTTGCCTAAAATGGCTTCGTTTAGTTCTATAAGGGTTTTATTCGGATAAAGGCTAGAGAGTTTGATATACATCCATACAAGTAAAACACCTACAACTACGCCTAAAATAGCTGGAATCCATGCCTCTTGTTTAGAATCAGCCGTTAAGCTTCCAGGCACGACTAAAATAGTGTCGCCTAAGCTATAAAAAATAACGAGTATTCGAAACTGTGCTGCGGATAATTTCATCTGACTATGCACGTTGTTCACTTCCTTTTACTTCAGCAGACTGAACAAAAAATCACTAAAAGGTTTTAATAAAAAAGCAATGCCGTCTCCGGGGTTGGGGATCTCCACACCGCCGTATTTTAAACTAACAATCAAAATACTTACTGTGAACAAACTCCAAAAAATTCGCTTTTCTTTTTTATTGTTCACTTTTTTTAAATAAGGTATTTCTACTAAACAAACAGATGCACAAAGTAAAAAAATCCCTAAAAATATAAGCATGTATCAACCTCAATTAGTAACCCTTCAAAAATAATGAAGGGATGTTAAAGACGTTTGTGTTTCAAAGATAGTATGAACCAAAAAGGCTTCATTTATGAAAAGTGAGACTAAAGGCAGGGCAAAACCGTGTTATAATGACCAAGTTGAGCGTTATAATAGAAAAAACAGCATGATTACAAACAAGTAGATACATAACAAGGTAAGGATGGGAGAGATATATATGGCAGATGAGCTCAAAAAAATGCTAGATGATAAAGAAAAGGTGCAGCTTATTATCGCCGCTGTTGTCATGCTCGGAGGCCTGGTCGTTTTGTTAAAAAGCGTCGCAACGGGTCAGACCATGGGCCAAAAATGGCTAGAAAGTAAAGGGAATGTAGACACAGATCTGTATCTTGAAACGGTAAAGAGCTACATACACCTGTATCAAATTGTGGGCGGCGTCATGTTTGGAGGAGGCCTTCTCACGTTACTTCGTGCTAAGCTAAAGAAATAAAGCTGCAGCAAAATAAAAGATCATAGTCCAAAAGAAGTGTCATATCTTTTTAATAACTTAAAAAATAGTGAAAAGGAGTTATGTATGAATAATGAAGAAAATACACCGGCTTATCATCTGTTTATGATGATAGGAGCGCTTGCTATGCTGATTTTTGGTGTTGTCGGTTTCTTTATTCAGTATCCTGCTACGTTAAGTTTTGTGATGTGTATTGGCGGAAGTATTATATTTTTGCTGCATTTATTTGAATATATGAAACCTAAAAATGAACTATAGCATCTTCAAACGAGGAAATCTAGAAGCAAAGGAAGATGAGAAATGCGGAAACACCGTACGTATGAAACGCTAGTTGATCTTTATCAAAAAAGCGCCAAACTTCATTATGAAATCGATTATCGAAATAAAAAGTCTGTAAAAAAAGGCAATCGAGCTGCAGAAGATATGAAAAAAATTGCGCAGCTCATTCATTTATATTATCCAGGCATGCTATTTGAATTTTCAACACTGCTGACAAATCCTACTTATCGAATCGACCTATGGGCTGCACATCATATTTTAGAAATTATGAGCTATTCACCAATGCTTGAGGACAACGCGCTTTCCGTCATCGAACGCTACGCCGACGAAAATGATTTTACGGCTTTAGGAAATCGCATGTGGTTAGATCAGTGGAGAGAAAAACAGCGCTAGAATTAAGCTAGGCAAACCAGATTAACTAAAAGGAAGATAGATATATGAGTTTACGTATATTAAAGAACGGAATAGGCGTCACTATTCGAGGAGCAGAGCCAAAAGACGCAAAGAAAATGATTGCTTTTTACAACCGGGTAGGCGGAGAAAGTGATTTTCTTTCATTTGGAGAAGGGGAGTTTCTTAGACCTGTTTCAGAGTATGAAGTATTTTTAGCTTCTGTAAAACGAGAGCACAATTCTCTTATAGTTGTGGCTGAAAAAGAAGAGGAAATCATTAGTATTGCATCCATCACCTCGTCTCAAAACCCGCGTAATAAGCATGTGGGCACCCTTGGTATCGTGGTAGAGAACGCTTATAGCGGGCTAGGGCTAGGAAGGCAGCTCATGATTGAGCTGATTGAATGGGCACGTACGAATAAACAAACAAAAAAAATCGAACTGGTGACGCGGGAAGATAATCAAAGAGCTGTTGCTTTATACAAGCAGCTAGGTTTTCAAACAGAAGGATTAAAAGAAAAAGACACCTATATAAATGGCGTGTACTATAATACAATGCTTATGGGGCTTCATTTATAAAAAGAGGCTGGAACAAAAGTAGTTTCGTTAAAGGAAGATCCGAACGATGAAGCGTTCGGATCTTTTTATTGGTATGGTGAACAGGGGCTTAATCCATTTAATTCCTTCTAGAAGTTGATTGGAATGGTTTAGCTATGCCTAAATCTTTTTTGCTTATTGTTTGTTAGCATCAGCAAATACACTCATCGCCTCGCTCATGAATTTCGCTAACCCTTTTCCATAGCGGTCAATGTTGGTTGTAAACCGCTCATCTTGCACATACATTTCTCCAAGACCTTTAAAAGCCTCTAATGAATACGTTCCAAAGTTCTCATTTAAAAATTGATACCATTGCTCAATGGCTTTTTGAGCTTCTGTAGAGGATGGTGACAGATCACGAAGCGAAGCTAAGTGAGTGTAGATACTTTCCCATTCGTTTGACATGTGCTGCTGCTCTTCTTGTGAAAACCTTTGTACTTTTTCATTCGCTTCATCTACCCGCTGGTTTCCCCAGCGCTTCCGTGCTTCTTCTTCGTACGGGTTATGCGAAAAATCCAGTCCGTTAAACCGCTCTTTTTCGTTCATTTCAATCGCTCCTTTTTCATATTGAATCGTTTTATTAATGGTTACAATCATTTGATCGAGCCGACTGCGTTTTTCAATCAACATGTTTTTTTGCAGTATCAATGCTTCTGTGCGATTAAACGTCGGGTCTGTTATAATCTCGTGAATTTGTTTTAAAGGGAAGCCAAGTTCTTTAAAAAATAATATTTGCTGAAGCATATCGAGATTAGCCGGTGAATAAAGCCGGTAGCCGGATTCGCTAACGGCATCAGGTTTTAATAGCCCGATTTCATCATAGTGATGCAGCGTGCGGACGCTGATTCCTACTAAGTCAGCCACTTCTTTTACTTTTCTGTTCATTCTTTCATCTCCCTTCTGAAATCTACTATAAAATATAACGCAGCGTAAGGGTCAATACTAAAAAAGAAATAATTGACTTTTAGTTTATATGCATTTATATTTAATTAGCATTAACTATTTATAACGTGAAATAAATAAGCAAGCCTGGAGGAATAGATGTGACAAAAAGCAATCAGTATCTTGGAGAGATTCGTTCATCGCTTCAAGTGCTATTTGAAAAAATGCAGCCCGAAATGATGGAGAGCCTAAATGAGCATGAGATGACTCCTACGCAACTATTTGTTCTTTCTTATTTAAAGAAAGTAGGGAGCAGTAAGGTTTCTCAAATTGCAGAGCTAATGGATGTAAAACCGAGCGCCGTTACTCTTTTAGTGGATCGTCTTGAACAGCACAATTTTGTTGTAAGAGAACATAATAAAGAGGACAGACGAGTCGTTGATATTACCTTAACAGAATTTGGGCATCTCAAGCTTGAAGATGTGCTGAATGGTCGAAAAGCCATTATGGACCGCTACCTTTTGCATTTAACAGAAGAAGAGCTTTCCATGATGGCTTCTATTACGAAAAAGCTTGCAACATCAGCTGCTTCTTATAAAGATAAGCAGCAGTAACAAAAAAGAGGAGAGACACACGATGGAAAATCAAAAAAATTCAAAGCGCACGCTTTTATTAATTGGCTTAATTATTGCGATGTTCTTTTCTGCACTTGATGGAACCATTGTCGGAACGGCTATGCCAAGAATCGTAGGAGACCTTGGCGGGTTAAGCATGATGACATGGCTGACAACAGCCTATTTATTAACGTCCACAACGGTTGTTCCGATTGCAGGGAAGCTCGCTGATTTAGTAGGACGCAGAGTAATTTATGTGACAGGACTTATTATTTTTATGGTTGCTTCTGCTTTATGTGGAATGGCAAATAACATGACAGAGCTTATTTTATTCCGTGCATTACAAGGAATTGGCGGCGGCGTTATGATGCCAATGGCAATGATTGTAATTGGTGATTTATTTACCGGAAAAGCACGAGCAAAGTTTCAAGGAGTATTTGGAGGAATTTATGGTCTTGCTTCTGTCATCGGTCCACAAATTGGCGGATGGATTGTTGATTCACTGAACTGGAAATGGGTATTTTACATCAACTTGCCGGTAGGGATACTCGCTACCGTTTTTATTGCACTGGGACTTCAAGGAAAGAAACATACGGGACCTGTAAAATTCGATGTAGCCGGTATGTTCACAATGGTTATCGGAGTAGTGAGCTTGCTTCTGGCCCTGAGCTTTGGAGGGAAAGACTACGACTGGAACTCTTGGCAAATTGTTAGTCTATTTACACTTGCTGTTGTTGGGATCATCAGCTTTATTATTGTGGAAACGAAAGCGAAAGAGCCGATTCTTCCGATGTATTTATTTAAGAACCGAACGTTTACGCTTTTAAATATCATTGGCTTTTTTATGAGCATTGGCATGTTCGGAGCCATTACGTTTGTTCCGTTCTTTATGCAAGGAATCGTTGGAGTCAGCGCCTCGGAATCAGGTACGATTATGACACCGATGATGATTTCAATGATTGTAACAAGTATTATTGGAGGACAGCTCGTCTATAAAGTCGGAATTAAGCCTCAAATTGTAACGGGTATGCTCATTATGGCAGGAGGGTTCTTCTTGTTAACAACATTAGACCTTCATACTAGCAAGCTTGTTGCCACTTCTTATATGGCCATAATCGGCTTAGGAATGGGTCTTGTGATGCCAATTTTAACACTTGCTCTTCAAGAAAGCTTTTCAAAAGAAGAGCTCGGTGTGGTTACATCATCAAGTCAATTTTTCCGTTCAATTGGAGGAACGTTCGGTATTACGATTTTAGGAGCAGTAATGAATGCAAAATCAGGTACGCTTCTTACTGACAAACTCGTTCCATATTTAAACACATTGCCTGCTCAAGCAAGTGCTTTTGCGGACGGGTTTAAAAAAGCGATTGATACGAATCCTGAAAGTGTGCTGCAGATGCTGTTTAGCCCTGAGGCGCTAAAGAGTATTCCAGCTGCGCTTTCAGACAGCATTGTGCCAATTTTGAAGACCTCGCTAATGAGCGCATTGCACAGCGTCTTTTTCATGGGCTTAGCTTTTATTATTTTAGGAGCGGTATGTACATTGTTCTTAAGGCAGATCAAGCTTTCAAATAAAAAAGCCGAAGAAAAACCAGAAGAAGGCATTGTTGAAGTAGAGCCATCACATTAAAAAAAGCGCACAAATTTGTGCGCTTTTTTCTATATCAACTAGTTGTTTCATTAGGCTTACGAAGAAAAGGGGATTGTTTAGACGTGTCATACGAAATTTGATCAAGCAAATACGTTAAATATAAGTTCAGTTCAAACCTATCTTCCGACACAAAATCTGTAAGCGCTTGCTTATTATCTTTCCACATAGTAATTCCTCCTTAATTTTACATACTAATGAATAGATTTAATATCAGAAAGCAAAAGGGAAACAACGGCTTCATTTTCGTCTTTTACGGATAGAATTTGCTGATGGAGATTTAAGTTGTGCACGCGGCCTTTGCACGTTTGCAACGTTCCATCTTTATAGTAAGAAACAGTTATCGTCCCACTTTTCGTTAATTCTCGTAAAAACATTCAAGAAGCCTCCTTAAAAAGATTACCTGATTTAAAAGCCAGTCCTTTCATTTGAGATGAGCAAAAGGGAATTGTATGTACTGCAAGCTTCCCTTTATATTCTTCAATGTGTATGAATCAATCGAATAAAAGGTTGCTAGCTCACCTATAAACTGTCCTAAATTTCAGAATATACTGTCTTTTACATATAGTGTTTTTTAAAAGGATTAATGTTACATTTATTATGTAACATTCTGATGAGAAAGAAAACCGTTTCTACAAAACTTCTCTAAAAATTACAAAATATTCATATTCGTGTGAAGGATGTAGAATGAACAAATATGGAAGGAACTTCGTTTATAAAAAACGTAAATACAGATTCAATTATTAATTATCTTAATACTAGTTATCAATTATATGTATTTTACTAATTTATTCTTCTTCGATAAAATGCAGGTAGACGAATTTGATAAGAATTTTCTAATGATTTATATAATTAAATTTGATATAATCTATAGGAATAATAATGTATGAAGGGAAACATCATTGATTAATTAGACACAGGTATTAAATGTTGTTGAAGATGATTCGTAAAAGCATACATATTTAAATTATATATTTTGGTGAGGTGGACAGTGTTGCAACTTAAGGTAGTAAACAGCCCTTTTAATCAAGAACAAGCAGATTTGCTTAATCGCCTTCTGCCGACATTAACAGAAGCACAAAAAATGTGGTTGAGCGGTTATTTAACAGCAGCTCAATCTACGTCTGCCGAAGGAACGCCAGACGTTTCTGCAGCAGCGCCTGCTCAAGCGGAGCAGACGATTTCAAAAGACGTAACGATTCTTTACGGATCACAAACAGGAAATGCTCAAGGACTTGCTGAAAATACAGGCAAAACGCTTGAAGCAAAAGGTTTTAATGTAACTGTATCTTCTATGAATGATTTCAAACCAAATAATTTGAAGAAACTTGAAAATTTATTGATTGTCGTAAGTACACATGGAGAAGGAGAGCCGCCTGATAATGCGCTATCTTTCCATGAATTTCTTCACGGCCGTCGAGCGCCAAAGCTTGAGAATTTCCGTTTTTCTGTCTTGTCGCTTGGAGACAGCTCATACGAATTTTTCTGTCAAACAGGAAAAGAATTTGATGTGCGCTTAGCAGAACTTGGCGGTGAAAGACTGTATCCGCGCGTTGACTGTGATTTAGATTTTGAAGAGCCCGCAAATAAATGGCTTAAAGGTGTTATTGACGGATTGAGCGAAGCGAAAGGACACAGCGCTTCAGCAGCTGTTCCAGCGGAAGCTCCTGCAGGAACTTCACCATATTCAAGAACAAATCCTTTTAAAGCAGAAGTGCTTGAGAACTTAAACTTAAATGGCCGCGGATCAAATAAAGAAACGCGACACTTAGAACTATCTTTAGAAGGTTCAGGTTTGACATTTGAACCAGGAGACAGTTTAGGTATTTATCCTGAAAATGACCCGGAGCTTGTTGATCTTCTTCTTAACGAATTCAAGTGGGATGCAAGTGAAAGTGTAACGGTTAATAAAGAAGGAGAAACGCGTCCTCTTAGAGAAGCGCTAATCTCTAATTTTGAAATTACCGTGTTAACAAAACCGCTTTTAAAGCAAGCAGCTGAGCTCACTGGAAACGATAAGTTAAAAGCGCTTGTAGAAAATCGCGAGGAATTAAAAGCATACACACAAGGCCGTGATGTGATTGACTTAGTTCGTGACTTCGGCCCATGGAACGTATCGGCACAAGAGTTTGTAGCCATTTTACGTAAAATGCCAGCGCGCCTTTACTCGATTGCAAGCAGCTTATCAGCAAACCCTGATGAAGTTCATCTAACAATCGGAGCGGTACGCTACGAAGCGCACGGACGCGAGCGTAAAGGTGTTTGTTCAGTCCTATGTTCAGAACGCTTGCAGCCAGGCGATACGATTCCTGTATACCTTCAAAGCAATAAAAACTTTAAGCTTCCTCAAGATCAAGAAACTCCTATTATTATGGTAGGACCTGGTACAGGTGTGGCTCCGTTCCGCTCATTTATGCAAGAGCGTGAAGAAACAGGAGCAAAAGGCAAGTCATGGATGTTCTTTGGTGATCAGCACTTCGTAACAGACTTCCTTTACCAAACAGAATGGCAAAAGTGGTTAAAAGATGGCGTACTGACAAAAATGGACGTGGCGTTTTCACGCGATACTGAAGAAAAAGTATACGTACAAAACCGTATGCTCGAACATAGTAAAGAGTTATTCCAATGGTTAGAAGAAGGCGCATCTTTTTATGTGTGCGGAGATAAGACAAATATGGCACGCGACGTGCACAACACGCTAGTTGAAATTGTTGAAACAGAAGGCAAGATGAGCCGTGAACAAGCGGAAGGTTACCTTGCGGAAATGAAGAAACAAAAACGTTATCAGCGTGATGTATACTGAGGATTGAAAGGAGATTTTCAACATGGTAAACAAAACTTTAAAAGCGCCCGAAGGTCCTCCAAGTGACGTTGAGCGCATAAAAGAAGAAAGTAATTATTTACGCGGTACATTAGGAGAAACAATGCTAGACCGCATCAGCTCAGGTATTTCCGAAGACGATAATCGTTTGATGAAGTTCCACGGAAGCTACTTACAAGATGATCGAGATCTTCGTAATGAACGTCAAAAACAAAAGCTAGAGCCAGCTTACCAATTCATGCTTCGCGTTCGTACGCCAGGCGGTGTTTCCACACCAGAACAGTGGCTAGTGATGGATGATTTAGCGCAAAAATACGGAAATGGAACGTTAAAGCTGACAACTCGTCAGGCATTCCAAATGCACGGGATTTTAAAGTGGAACATGAAGAAAACGATTCAAGAAATTCATGCATCTTTATTGGACACAATTGCAGCTTGCGGAGATGTAAACCGTAACGTAATGTGCAATCCGAATCCATATCAGTCAGAAGTACACGCTGAAGTATTCGAATGGTCAAAAAAATTAAGTGATTACTTATTGCCTCGTACAAGAGCGTACCACGAACTATGGCTAGATGAAGAGAGAGTGATCAGCACACCGGAAGTGGAAGAAGAAGTGGAACCAATGTATGGTCCGCTCTATTTGCCAAGAAAGTTCAAAATTGGCGTAGCTGTTCCACCGTCTAACGATATTGACGTGTATTCACAAGACCTTGGCTTCATTGCCATTTTAGAAGACGAGAAACTTGTTGGATTTAACGTAGCAATCGGCGGCGGTATGGGTATGACGCACGGAGATAAAGCAACGTACCCTCAGCTTGCAAAAGTGATTGGGTTCTGTAGACCTGATCAAATTCTAGAAGTAGCGGAAAAAGTCATTACGATTCAACGTGATTACGGAAACCGCTCTGTGCGTAAAAACGCGCGTTTTAAATACACGGTTGATCGTCTTGGATTAGAAACGGTAAAAGAAGAGCTTGCAAACCGTCTGGGCTGGAGCTTAGACGAAGCAAAATCTTATCACTTTGATCATAACGGAGACCGCTACGGCTGGGAAAAAGGTGTAAAAGGAAAATGGCACTTTACTCTTTTTGTTCAAGGTGGACGTATTGCTGACTTTGAAGACTATAAGCTTATGACGGGTCTTCGTGAAATTGCAAAAGTTCATAGCGGTGATTTCCGTTTAACGGCCAATCAAAATTTAATTATCGCGAACGTATCAACTCAAAAGAAAAAGCAAATTAGTGACTTGATTGAACAATACGGATTAACTGACGGCAAGCATTATTCGGCTCTTCGCCGCAGCTCATTAGCTTGCGTATCGCTTCCAACTTGCGGGCTTGCGATGGCAGAAGCTGAGCGTTATCTTCCAGTTCTTCTTGAGAAAATTGAAGCAATTGTAGATGAAAACGGTCTTCGTGATAAAGAAATCACGATTCGTATGACGGGCTGTCCTAACGGCTGTGCACGTCCTGCTTTAGGTGAAATTGCTTTTATTGGTAAAGCACCGGGTAAATACAATATGTATCTTGGAGCAGCATTTGATGGCAGCCGCTTAAGCAAAATGTATCGTGAAAATATCAGTGAAGAAGAAATTTTAAATGAACTGCGCGTCTTGCTTCCTCGCTATGCAAAAGAAAGAGAAGAAGGCGAGCACTTTGGTGACTTTGTCATCCGCGCCGGAGTAATCGAAGCTGTAACAGACGGTACAAATTTCCACGCATAATACGTATGAAGGGACTTTTCTAACTTACAGAAAAGTCCCTTTTTTATTTTAGTACTCTCTAACAAATACAGCTACTCCAAATACCCCTAATCTTTCCGCGGTAATTTGTTCAAAGCCGTTATCAAGTAAACAATGTGCTGCAGTACGATAGCGCTGATCTGGAGCTAATAAGCGTCCACAAGGATTTGCGCTGCCAATCACTGTTGCTTCTACGATAGTACGAGGAGCTTGTCTATCCAAAGGATTTCGCTCCCAAAGAATTGTTACCACATCCGGAGGACGGGGAATAGATACATTGCCTGTGTGTTCATGCATAGCCATCACCTCCTTACCCTATAGTAAATGCAAAAAATGACAGACTGCTTGTACACATGCTGATTTTTAGTAAAAAAGGCATTCAACTATGCCTAACTTGACTAATTTCATAGCAATGAGGTGATTAATAGAAACGGCTGGTAGAAAAAAAGAATGCTATAATGTAAAAGAAAGGAATTTTCATCAAGGAGGGAGAAACATGCAGCAAAAACGAGTAGCGGTTATTACAGGGGGAGCAAGTGGAATCGGTAAAGAGACTGCGTTAAAGTTTGCGCAAAAAGGAGACGCGGTGGTCATTGCTGATTACGATGAAGAAAAAGGAAAAGAGACGCTTCAACAAATTGAAGAAGCTGGAGGCAGCGCTTTGTTTGTGAAAACGGACGTCACAAAGTTCGAAGAAGTAGAAGCACTGATTGAGAAAACGGTGAACAAATTTGGACGAATTGATGTGATGTTTAACAATGCAGGTATCGGACGCCCTACATCTGTTTTAGATCAAGACTTAGAAGAATATCACCGTATTATTAATGTCAATCAGCACGGCGTTACATATGGCATTATGGCAGCGGGCAGGAAAATGAGAGAGCTAGGTATAAAAGGCGTTATTATCAATACGGCATCTATTTTTAGCTTCTTAGCCTCACCCGGTACCTATGCCTATCACGCAACGAAAGGAGCTGTTGTCATGATGACGAAATCAGCTGCGCTAGATCTCGCTAAATACGGTATTCGCGTCGTCGCCGTTGCGCCAGGATTTGTTGATACGCCCATTATTCAAGGCTATAAAGACAACGGTATGATTGAAGGAATGAAAGCTAAAACGATGAGCAGGGAGCTCACTACACCAAAACAAATTGCAGATATGGTTTATTTGCTTTCCTTAGAAGAAGCGGGAGCTGTAAACGGCAGCGTCATCATGGCTGATGATGGGTATGCGGCATTTAAATAAAAGGAAAAAGGATTCTTTTTAAGAAAAGAATCCTTTTTTATTATGTAGTAGGTAGGGAACTATAAACAAACGTATCGTGAGCTTTTCCGTTTTGATACATATAGTTTTTTAACACTCCTTCTTTTTGAAACCCGAGCTTTTCAAGCACGTGCTGTGATGCTTTGTTTTCAAGAAACACAACAGCTCCAATCCGCACTAGCTCAAGGGTATCAAATCCATAAGCCATAACAGCCGAAGCAGCTTCCGAAGCATAGCCGTGACTCCAGTGCTGAGGGTGTAGCTCATAGCCAATTTCCGCACGCTTATGCTTTTGGTTCCACTGATTAAATCCAACTGTCCCAATTAATTCCCCCGTATCGAGCCGTTCAATTCCCCAGCGCATGCCTTTTTGATTTCTGTAATTTTCAGCAAAAATATCAATCAGAATCAGAGCTTCTTGAATAGTTGTGAATTTTTCTTGCCCGTAATATCTAATAACTTCTTTCTGAGAGAAGCAGTCAAAAATAGTATCTGCATCCGCTTCTGTTATTTCACGCAGTGTAGTGCGAGGTGTACGAAGAATAGGAAACATATTTTTCTCCTTTCTATTTTATATAGAAAGATTTCGTCAGCTCAGAGAAAATACCTTTTATTTTATTTTTCTGTTATAAATTAAGTAGAACTATGAGCTAAACGACTAAGAAAAAGACAGGAACAGCTTCTAAATAACGCAAACATTCGTTACGTACTAGCACTAAAAACAGTATACTAAAAAAACAAAAAGAGCTAGCTGTACGTAGAGCAGCTAGCTTTTCTGTAGGAAAGAACCTATTTTTTAGTTAACTGATTGCGATCCTCAATTTGAGGAGGCTCTTCAAGCCATCCGTTTTGAATCATAATTTTGCCGCCTTCTTTCGCCAAACTGTAAATGTCTTTTGCAAGCTGGAGCATCTTTAATGGCAAATCACTTCTTAAACTAAAGGCTCCTCCTAAAGCATTACTCCCCAGACCGAACGTACTCAAAAGACTCGTATTGTACATCATCAGCTTATCTGAAAAAGGAGGAACGGTTGAATTCGTCGCTTTTCCGGCATGAGTAGCCGGGGGTTCTATGTAGCTATGGCGTAAAATATCACCTAGTTCTGTTTCAATTTTCTTCGAAAGCTTCATACCCCTGACAAAATGCTGCTGTGCCTCTTTGTTGTTGGCCACTTGAGCAAAACCAATCATCAGCTGCATTCCTACAAGATTTGTATCAACAGCATGTTGAATAAGTGACACTTCAATGGTATTCAGCGATCGTTTTTCGCTAAACCAGCTCAATCCGCCTATATAGTTTTGTTCATGGACAAAATGGACTTCCTTAGGCATAGAAACGTATGGGGGTTTTGCGATGACACCCGTTTCTAACAATACTTGTGTGGATTGATTGTATATGTCCTGTGCTTCTGCTGTTGCCTCTACGAAGAAATTTCGGACATCTTCTCGGTAAGACATGGTCGAATGCAAAGCAAACAGTCCTGTTTCAATTTGAGACATTAAGCGTATATACATGACTTCGAACATGTGGTCATATAGTTTAGGAACTCCTACGTTCACGTCATCTTTCGTAAAACCAATTGGGATAACAGCGCCTTCGTTCTCAAATATTTCTTTAATTCGAGCTACACTTTTTAAAGATCGGCTATAATATAGCTCAAAAAGTTCTTTGTAATCTTGTTTATCTTCCAGAAAATATTCTAGAAACCTCAAAATCATCGTTTTTTCTTGATAAGTCATCCATAAGTTAGCAAGCTCCGAGGACGTGAGCGGCGGAAGTTTTGATGTGCTCATTGTACACATTCCTCCTGAAAATAGTGATAAGTAAATATGTATAGCTTCATTAGTATTTCTTTTATTTATAGGAATATTCTTCTTTTTAATTTATTGAAAAGCTTCATTAACCGTTATTATAGTAAGATAGTTGAAGGAAATAAAACTTACCAACAAGTCAGTTGTATGATAACTGATATGAATAAAACTAATTTTTTCTATTACTTTAAATAATTTGACAATTGATGTTATTCTTACTATTATGGAAACATAAGTTTTACATATATTGCTAGAGTTCAGCAACACATTCTAGCAGCACTATAAGTAAGGAGCTTACGATGAAGCACATTGTTCAAGCAACAGATCATCCTAGAACAAAAGATACATTAAAAGAAGATTTACGGAGGTTAGGCATAACAAAAGGGATGACTATCATGGTGCATTCTTCGCTATCTTCATTAGGGTGGGTAAACGGAAGTTCAGTAGCCGTTGTTCAAGCTTTAATGGAGACAGTGACAGAGGAAGGAACTATTGTTATGCCATCACAGTCGGTCGATCTTTCGGATCCATCAGAATGGGGCAATCCGGCTGTGCCAAAAGAGTGGTGGGAAAATATTCGGGAAACGATGCCTGCATATGATCCAGTGCATACACCGACAAGCGGTATGGGACAAATCGTAGAAACGTTTCGAACATACCCTGACGTAAGAAGAAGCAGCCATCCAATGTATTCATTCGTCGCTTGGGGAAAGGACAGCGAAGACATCTTAAGAGATCATCCCCTTGAATTTAGTTTAGGCGAAAATTCTCCTCTTGAAAGGCTTTACAAAAAACATGCCTTTGTTTTATTATTAGGTGTCGGGTTTGAGAATAATACTTCTTTTCATCTAGCAGAATATCGGATTCCATATCGAAACGTGATTCAAAAAGGATCTCCAGTTATGGATTCAGGAAAGCGAGTATGGAGGACGTATAAAGAATTAGAGTTTCGAGAAGAGCTGTTTAAAGAGATAGGTGAAGCGTTTATTGAAGCAAAAGGAATAAAAGCTGAAAAAATCGGTTCAGCACGTACATACTTCTTTTCAATGCCTAAAGCCGTCGATTTTGCTGAAACGTATTTGAAAGCGCTATAGTAAGCGGTTGTATGTTTTCTAAGTTGTCTGTATATCAGACAACTTAAAGTGAGACAAACATGAGGCGCCGCCGCGTCTAGACTTTATATTAACAAAGCGCAGCAGTGGTTTAAGCAAGATAGTTTACTTTTTATATTCCTTGTTTCATAATGGCACTTGTCAGTGAATTTATCCGGTCAGGTTGTCTTACAATTATGAAGATGAAAAGCAAGTGTTAAATAAATTCATTAAAAAATTTAAATGTATAGAAAAAAAGGAGAGAATACAATTATGTCACTACGTGATCAAGCACTACATATGCATCAAGAAAAACAAGGTAAGTTAGAAGTTAAATCAAAAGTTGAAGTTCAAAACGCTCAAGATTTAAGCTTAGCTTACTCTCCAGGAGTAGCAGAACCTTGTAAAGAAATTCATGAACATCCAGAAACGGTGTATGATTACACAATGAAAGGAAACATGGTCGGCGTTGTGACAAATGGTACGGCTGTCCTTGGCCTTGGAAACATCGGACCTGCAGCTTCACTTCCTGTTATGGAAGGAAAAGCAATTTTATTTAAAAGCTTTGCAGGCGTAGACGCATTCCCAATTGCACTTGATACAACAGATACAGATAAAATTGTTGAAACTGTGAAATTAATGGCTCACACATTCGGAGGCATTAACTTAGAAGATATCGCAGCTCCACAGTGCTTTGAAATTGAAGAGCGCTTGAAAAAAGAAGTAGATATTCCTGTATTCCATGATGATCAGCACGGTACAGCAATCGTAACGGTAGCAGGACTTGTAAATGCACTGAAAATTGTTAACAAATCAATGGAAGACTTAAAAATCGTCTTAAACGGAGCAGGAGCTGCCGGCATTGCCATTACAAAGCTTCTTTATTCTTACGGCGTACGTGACATGATTATGTGTGATACAAGAGGTGCTATTTATGAAGGACGCCCTCAAGGTATGAATAAAGTAAAAGCGGAAGTGGCTTCTTATACGAATGTAAACAAAGAAAGCGGTACGCTAAGCGATGTAATTAAAGGCGCAGATGTATTTATCGGCGTATCTGCAGCAGATGCATTATCTCAAGAGATGGTTAAATCAATGAATGAAGATGCAATTATCTTTGCGATGGCAAACCCTAATCCAGAAATCAAGCCGGACGCTGCAAAAGAAGCAGGAGCTGCTGTTATTGGAACAGGTCGTTCAGACTTCCCTAACCAAGTAAATAATGTTCTTGCATTCCCTGGAATTTTCCGCGGTGCGTTAGACGTTCGCGCTACTCATATCAATGAAGAAATGAAAAAAGCTGCTGTTGAAGCAATTGCAGCGCTTATTACAGAAGAAGAGCTAAACGCAGACTACGTTATTCCTGGACCATTTGATCCTCGCGTAGCGCCAGCTGTAGCAGAGTCTGTAGCAAAAGCGGCAATGGATTCAGGCGTTGCCCGTATTACAATTGATCCAGCACGTGTAAAAACACATACAGAACAATTAACAAAAATCGAAAACTAATAACGAATAAAAAAGCCCTTTGAAATGCTGTTTCAAAGGGCTTTTTATGTTAAAGACTTGCTGTAACCGCAGTGAAATCTAAACGTAACACCATTTCATCTCCTATATGATGTACAATAAAGAGAAAAGAACCCAGGTTTTGTATCATAAAGGGAGGAACAAAGATGTACACCGTATTTTCAACATTTAATGTACCGGATGAAAAAGCTGAAGAAGTGATTGGAATTTATAAAAATCGTTCAAAATCAGTCGACGAGGCTCCAGGATTTGTAGATTTTCTACTTCTTCAAAACGATAAGCGAGCAGGGGAGCTCACCGTTCAGCTTACATTTGATACAAAAGAGAATTATTTAAGCTGGGTACGAAGCGAAGATTTCAAGCGTATTCATGATTTAGAGAAAAAGTACCCTGATCAAGAACTGGCAGCCGTCATCCCAAAAGTTTCTCAGTACAAAGTGGTGGCACGATGAGCTCACTTCCCGTTAATGAGATCGTCGAAAGAGTAACGGAGAAAATCTACGAGTTAGAACCTTCTTTGCTCGAAAAATTCGGAGAGCGCGGCAAAGAAAGATGTCATGAAGATAATCACTACCATATGAAGTATCTTGAGACAACATATAAGTTAGACAACCTGCAAATTTTTACGGACTATGCCTTATGGTTAAACAATTTACTCACAAGCCGAGGCATGAAAACACAGCATATTATTGATAATTTTAATTTTATACAAGAAGCGCTGTTTGAACTAGATAATTATGGTGATAAACAAGTACAAGCGTATGTCACTTATTTAGAAGAAGCAAATCATATACTGAAGCAACAGCATCTTTAAAAAAGAGGCTGAGACAAAAGTAGTCTAGTGGAAGGGAAATCCGAACGAGTTTGATTCTTGATTAAGAATCAAACTCGTTCGGATTTTTTATTGAGAGAGTGAACGTAGGTTTGTTTCATGTATCCAATTTGTTGGCTTTGGATTAGATTGATGTAGTCATGTCTCACTTTTTTTGTTTTACATATGTATAAAGGTGGAAATAAAAAAGAAAAAGGAGAATACATATGCAAAAACAGCTCTTAAAGGGAATGCTGTCCTTAATTACGATGTGTATGATTGGAAGTGCGGCAGCTTGTTCAGGTGAACCGGCGAATAAGACAAAATCCGATAATCATAGTGCAGAAGAAAAGCCAATTGAAGACCGTCAAGAATTGACCAAGCTACAGCAGTATTCGAGCGACCCAAACATTAAAAAGGGGAAAGATGAAGATTTTGACTTGATCGGTACGTTAAAAAAAGACGCTGAAAAAGAAATGACGCTGAATATCGATGATCAACTCGTTAAAGTACCAAAAAGCTCTGGGATGGAAGTGGAAGGCTCACAGCTAAAAGATATGATTAATAAAGAAGTAGAAGCTGAAATTGACGCAGCTAAACAAGAAGCAACTAGTATTGAATTAACTCCAAAAGCAAAAGCAGATAAAAATGGCGTGTATGAAAAAGATGGAGACGAACGTAAAATTGTAGGTGTTTTTATAGAAGAAAGTAACAAACATATAACGGTAAAAGTTCCAAACGGCAAAAAAACGTATCAAAAAAGCACAGACTTTGAAAAAGAAGAAAAAGGTAGTTTAAAAGAAAAGATCGTATACCTTGAAATCAACTCAGCTAATGAAGTAGAAAGTATAGAAAAAGAAGACCGTGAATAAATAAAGCTACAGTTCTTCTTTCCCTCCTTGCTCTCTTGACTTTTCCAACTGTGTCACTTAACGTTACAGTAGAGAAAGAAAAAAGGTGGTTTATGGAAGATGAACAGTGAATTTACCATTGCCGTGCACAGCTTAGTGTTCCTAGCAAATTTACCAGATCACCGAGCAAGCAGTGAATCGATTGCTTATAACATCTGTACCAATCCTGCACGGGTTCGGAAAATAATGAGTACACTCAGAAAAAACAACTTGGTTCGGACAAAAGAAGGGCTAGGCGGCGGTTATACTTTAGGCTGCAGTCCTGCTGAAATAAGTCTTGGATTGATTTACCGAGTTATATCGACAGGAACGCTGAAGCCTCACTGGTGCAGCGGTGACCCTGACGCTGACTGTATTGTGAAATCAAACATTCAAACAGTGATGGACGACATTTTTACAGAGAGTGAGCAAAGCGTAATCAGGCATTTAGATCAAATTACGATCGAAGACGTGCTGAAAAAAGTTAGAACTGCTCACTAAAAAGCACCTTGCATGAGCAAGGTGCTTTTGTTATGACTCTTTAGAAGCTGCTGTTTCATTCACTGCTGCTTTTAAACCGTCATTTACTTTTCTTCCATTTTCTAAATACTCCGTTTTGAAGCCGCTTTTTAAAGCCCATGCGTAGAAGAGAAGAGAAACAACAACAATAATTCCCATATCCCATCCATATTTAATGACATTAAGACCGCCAAACTTTTCGCTTCCAAGCCAGGAAATAGTCATCATACAAAGTAAGTATACAACCATCCATACGCCGCCTTTGAAGTTCCGGCCAAAACCTTTCCATTTAGCTTTTGCTTGATAATAAAAATAAATAGGCAGGCCGATTAAAATAATAAACAAAACTTGTCCAGTTAGCGGCCAGCGCGCCCAATACAGCGTTAAGGATGCAAAAATAAATCCGAGCGGCGCAATGATGCTTAATCCTTTTAAACGAAGGGGACGATATAAATCGCTGCCAGTCCTTCTTAGCGTCATAACCGTAACAGGACCTGTAATGTAAGAGATAAGCGTAGCGACTGAAATAATTTCAGCAAGTACGCCCCAGCCCCGAAATAAAAACAAAAAGATAAGAGCAACAGCTAAGTTAAAAAACATGGCTTGACGCGGAACACCATAAATCGGATGAAGGCGTCCTAAAACGCTCGGCAAATATTTGTTTTGTTCCATACCATAAATCATTCGAGCAGTAGTAGCTGTATACGTAATACCTGTTCCAGATGGTGAAACAAACGCATCTGCATACAATACAATTACAAGCCAGTTAATGTTAAGCGCAATCGCTAAATCAGCAAATGGAGAGTTAAAGTTTAAATGACTCCATCCCTTTGCAATATCAGAAGGATTTACTGCTCCGATAAAAGCAATTTGAAGAAGCAAATAGATGACTGTAGCCACTAAAATGGAGCCTACAACTGCAATTGGAATAGATCTACCAGGATTCTTTGCTTCCCCGGCCATATTAATGGGGCTTTGAAAACCGTTAAAAGCGAATACAATCCCGGACGTAGCAACAGCTGTTAGCACACTTGCCCAGCCGTTTGGTGCAATGCTGCTTCCAGAAGTGAAATTCTCGCCGTGAAAGCCTACAAATAAAAGTGCACCAATGGTTAATCCAGGTATAACAATTTTAAAAATGGTAATTAATGAGTTGGCTTTAGAAAATAATCCAACTGTCCAATAATTCAGTAAAAAGTAAACAACTAATAGCACAGTAGCGATAGCTAATCCTTCGCCAGTTAGCGTTCCTTTTTCTACGAGATCACTTGTCCACTTAGCCCATTCCCAAGGCCACGAACTCATATATTGTACAGAAGCTACTGCTTCGACTGGAATAACGGATACAATCGCAATCCAGTTTGCCCAAGCAGCAATAAAACCAATAAACGAACCGTGCGAGTACTGCGTATACTTGACCATCCCGCCAGCTTCGGGAAACATGGATCCTAATTCACTGTAAGAAAGTGCAATAAATAAAATAACGACCATTCCAATGACCCATGATAAAATAGCAGCTGGACCTGCAATTTGAGCTGCTCGCCACGCTCCAAATAACCAGCCGGAACCAATAATCGATCCAAGTCCCGTCATGGTTAACGCGAATGTTCCCATTCTTCGATGTAAATTGTTCATCTGACTAACACCTTTCATATAAAATAAGTCTTTCAATTAAATGTTGTTGCTTTATTATTATTATTCTGAAATCTTTGGTTGTCAACTTTTGTCGTTACATGAAGTTCTTGATACCTATTGATTTCCATTTATATAGAACAGCTATCCTCAACCTTTCTGCCAAGGTAATTAAAGCGCTTTACTTTCTTTTTTATCCTACAGGAAACCCTACAGAAATAGATACAATCCGACAAAAAGTTATCAACTTCATACCTTATGCACTAGCAATATGAAAAAATTAGGGGATAAGTGGTAATTATATTCCCTGAAATTGTGAAGAGAAAACACGCTTCATAATAAAGCCCCCTTTGAATAGAGGAATAAATACCTTCAAAAGGGGGAGAGTTGGAATTTTATCTTTCTTGATGTTTATACTCGAGTAGTTTTACGACGTTTTCTACATCATTTTCAGCAGAAAGTTCGTTGATATTCACTTTATAAATAAGCGTATCCGTTGCAAAAAATTCATCTTCTCCCTCGGGCTTTACTTTTAAGTTTAAGATTTTCACCCGCACAATATGAGTGAACTTACCGCCTTTACCGGGCTGTATTTCACCCATTTGTATCCCGATATCATCTTTTTTAATCGGACGAACTTTTACTTTTTTATGCTGTTTACCGTAAACCTTCTCATAATGAGAAGTAATATCTTGATGTACCCAAGGTTCAAGAGATTGATAAATAAAATCTTTTACAACAGGCTGACTTACATGTGATTCTATATTTTCTTCTGGTATATTTTCTTCTGCGGAAATGGAAAGCGTAAAACAAAAAAAGACAAAGGCTGCTAAAAATAAAAATTTTCCCACGAAAAAACCCACCTTACCTGTTCGTTTATGTAGCTGATTTTCTAGATCTGCCTCTTTATCTTTTGAACAAAAGCAGGAAGGTATGCACAATTTTTTGTGGAATTTACCTTATTAAAAATCAATTTAGTTTAAATAAAATATGTTCTAAATAATTGATTGAAAATTCGAACGCGTTTATGGACAAAAAATAGCCAAGTGCGCCTTTACATAAGGACACTTGGCTATTTTCATGAACATCTTATGCTGCTGTTTTCTTATTGCCTTTAAAGATAAAATAAAGAGCTAACAGCATAAATGCTACACCAATCCAGCGGGATAGATCAAAGGGGACTTCCTTGCTTCCAAACCAGCCAAAATGGTCGATAATCATACTTGCAAATAACTGACCGATAACAGTTGAGATGTTAGCTGCTGTTACGCCAATTTTAGGAACTGCTAACACGGTTAGAAATAAATAAGATGCTCCGAATAACGCACAAGTAAGCTGCCATTTCGGGACATCAAAAACAGAAAGAATGTTTCCTTGACCAAAGAAAACAACGACAATTGTTAAGATCATGGCACCTGTCGCAAAGGTTAAAAAAGCTGTTTCAAACGTACCTGTTTTTTTACTTAGTGTACCGTTAATAGAAGACTGAGCGCTTAGCGTTAATCCTCCTATTAACGTAAGTATCACCATTAATAAACTCATCGTAAAATCCTCCTAGAAAATAAGTACAAGCGCAATTCCCATACATACAATAGCCATTACGCGTTCTTTGTTGATTTTAATTTTGCTGCTGCCAAGCCAACCAAAATGCTCAATAATCATACTTGTAATCATTTGGCCCACAATAACAGCCACCATTGAAATACCAATGCCGATAAAGGGGATACTAATCACTAGAATCGTTAAATAAACCGTACCTAATAATCCCCCGGTTAAATTCCACTTAGGCGCTTTTAAGACGTAAGGTAAGTCACCCTTTCCAGCAAACAAAGTTGTCAGGCCTAAAATGAGTGTTCCCATGATAAAAATATAATAACTGCTTTCAAGCTTTCCAACTGTTTTTCCAAGTTCTCCGGCAATAGCGCCTTCCATACTTAAGGCAGCGCCGCCTAGAACCGCAACCAAATAAACCAAAAACTTCACGTTTATCACTCCAACATTTCTTTATATTTGTATATCTAGAAAAATAGATATAATAAGTGAAAAAAACTCGTTAAAGTTTTTTTCGTAAGAATGAAGAAAGCTCTTGAAGCGTTTCTTCATTTCGGCGATAGTATGTCCACTGACCGTGCCGAATTGACTCTAACAAACCTGCTTTTTGCATCATGGAAAGATAGCTGGATACTGTTGACTGAGACAGCTGAGCTTTTTCTTGAATATCTCCCACGCAAACACCGCCTCTGCTGCTGACCTCCTTAGGCAAATGTGCTTGTTTGTCTTTAAAATGCTTTTCAGGTTCTTTTAACCACTCTAATATATTTAATCGAGTTTCATTAGATAATGCTTTAAAGATATCAATAGGTTTCATACTTATTATTTTATTCGTCACAGCTCAGATGTCAAATGTTCAAGTTTGCATTTTATAGCTAAATAACTAGCAATGGGTTGAATTATAACAGCTGTGAACAAAAAGTCAACTTATAATACCGTATAAAAAAAAACGTTTTATCCAGATGCTTTTCTATTTATATAAGTAGAAAGCAACTTATTTTTGTGAGTAGAACAGATGACATATTCCTTATTTTTCAAGAGATAGTTTAGTAAAATAGAAAAAAGTGAATAACAAAAGAAGCTAGTTCATTTACTTAAGGGGGGAGGGCTGCATATGCAAGGGAAAACAAAACAAGTGCGCTTTCGTAATATGGTAGCGTATGGATTTGGAGATTTGTTTGGGGGAGGATCCTTTTTTATTATCGGCACATTATTTATGGTGTTTTTAACGGATGTAGTCGGGCTTTCTCCTGTAGAAGCAGGAACGATTGTAGCCCTTGGAAAAGTGTGGGATGCTTTGTTAGATCCAACCATTGGGTACATATCTGATCATCTTCAGACAAAAAAAGGACGAAGAAGAGTCTTTTTTCTCTTTGGAATCATTCCAGTTGCCATCACATTCAGTATGCTGTGGATTCCTATTGAAGGCTCGCATATGTTCAAATACACCTATTTTATCTTAGCCTATCTTTTATTTAATACGGCGTTTGGTATGGTCATGGTTCCTTACAATACGCTAGCAGCAGAAATGACTACAGATTATAGTATTCGTTCGAAAATGACGGGAATACGCATGGTCTTTTCACAAGGCGCTTCATTTTTAGGCGCTTTCTTCCCAAAACGAATCATTGACGCGTTTCCAGGTGGACAAGGGTATTTAATCATGGGAATTATCTTTGGTCTTCTTTTTGCTCTTCCATGGATCTTTGTCTATAAAGGAACATGGGATAGCGGAGAAATAGTGGAGCGAAAAAAGAAAAACGGATTTTGGTTAGAATTTAAGCAGCTTTTTATCAGTTTTGGAAGTGCCTTTAAAAACAAGTCGTTTAACGTGTATCTTGCCATGTATTTAGCATCTTACATTGCCATGGATGTATTTAATGCTCTTTTCTTTTATTTTATTGCTTATTACATGCTACGCGAAGCTATCTATGCAGATACCTTGAGCTTTGTGCAAATTACACAAGTGCTATTTATTCCTCTTGTTACGTACATAGCTATTAAGTTAGGTAATAAATTAACCTATAACTTCAGTATGATTATCTGGGGAACAGGCATTATTTTATTCAGTTTTCTAACCACGGATAGTTCTTTAATTCTTATTTACTTAGCGGCGTTTTTCTTAGGAAGCGGTCACTCGGGAGCGATTATGATTCCATGGAATGTACTGCCGTTTGTATCAGATGTAGATGAGATGATTACGACAAAAAGAAGAGAAGGCGTGTATGCAGGGCTGATGTCATTTATTCGAAAATCGTCTCAAGCGCTTGCTATCTTTCTCGTAGGCGTTGCATTAAAGAATATTGGCTATGTGCCAAACGCCGAGCAGTCAGCGTCTACACTAGCCGGTTTACAAAAGCTATTCATGATTGTACCTGCTATTTTGATTTTACTTGGCATTACAGCAACCATATGGTTTAAAATAAGCCCGAAAAATCACAAAATTTTGTTAGCTGAAATTCAAAGAAGAAAACAAGGAGGTCAGGCGAAGGACGTTGCTCCTGAAGCAAAAGCGGTTTGTGAAAGTTTAACGGGTTATAAATACGAACAGCTTTGGAAAGACGTGACCATTCCAAAAGAAATTCGAGATAAAACGGTTGTTTAACCTCGAACTTCACGAAAAAGTGTAAAATTTTCAGCGTGAATATTCGCTAATTATATCCAATAAGAAACTTCCTCTGACGTATTGCCTTTTGATAAGAAAAGAAATTCTCCTGTCTATCGACTCATTTTTTAGGTGAATTTTAGAAAGAAAGGATTTATTACCACTAAAGATGTGCAATTTGGCACGTCTTGATAGGGTGGATTGTACAATTTATAATGAAACTATAAACTAGCCACAGGCGCTTTCAAGGCGCAGGTATAAATTAGAAAAAAGGAAGGTACAGTTTATGCCAATTCGATATGTTTGTCCACAATGCCAAGGAGCTGGTAAGAAATTTGGATTTATAAAGTGCAAAGTGTGCAACGGCGAAGGAAATATTATCATGTCTTCTAATGAGCCAGATCCAACTAAAAATAAAAAATTAAAATCATCTTCTAAGCAAGATAAAGCAATGTAAGCTATTATACATCGAACCCCGCTTTTTTATAGAAAAGCGGGGTTTTCTGCTAGACAGACGGGCGGTTTTCTTATGATACAATAAAATGAAAGCCACAAACATAAAGGGAACCGTAGGAAGAGGGAGATAGATGGAATACACAGCAAAACAGTTTACGCCGCAGTTAGAAAAACATATACATACAGTTGAAAGCTCTATAAAAGAACTTCTCATATCCATATATGAACAATATAAACAAGCTTTTGAAAAGAAAGGCTTGCAGCTTTCTATAAGTGTGATCCGTGAAGGGGAAAATCCTTTTCAACCTGGTTATCATGCCACTATTCAAGTAGGTATTTTGGAAAAAGATGAGTTTTTAGATGTTCTTTTTATTCCTATCTGGCATTGTGTACGCACGTTTTTGGGTATTCGTTCTTCGAGGAGGCTCCCAGGCAGCAAGATAACCGGAGAGCTGATGGAAGAAACGGAGGAAGAAATTAAAAAAGAAGTAGTAGCCTATTTAAAACAGCAGCTAGAAGATTAGAAGCACCCTGCTTCTAATCTTCTTTAATTTGAAGAAAGTGTCGTTTCTTTTTCAATTTGCCTTTTAGCACGAATAAAAGCCGTCAGCTGCTGAATTTCTTCTTGAGACAGTTCCGCACCGTCGACCGTAATTCTATGAGTTTGAGGCGATGTTAATTCGATGGGGGCATCTGAAGGAGAACGGGGTTCCTTTTCTTTACCAAGTAAATAGTCTGTTGATGTATTAAATAGTTCCGCGATTGTAACAAGCGCTTCAAGAGAAGGACGACGATAGCCAGATTCATATCCTGCGTAGGTGCTTTTAGCAATTTCAAGCTGGTCGGCTGTATATTGAAGAGACCATTTTTTTTCTTTCCTGAGTTGAGCTAATCTGCTTAACATTCGTGACGCTCCTTTATATGTATAGTATGTAAAAAACCGAGGCATTCAGCTCACGCGCAGATCTCTACAATCAAACCGTGAGCTAATTTACATTTTTATTCATTATATCATTGCTGCAGAGAAAAGTGTACGCGAAACGAATAATTTTTCTCTTGATTTATTGAATTTGGGTTACTATAATTACAGGTGAAGTACGCGAAATGAATATAATTTATTTGATAGATTGTCAGGTCTTTTTACAGAAATTAAGCAAAGGGGATGTCGGTTTTGAAAAAACTATTATTGTTATCAACTGGCGGAACGGTCGCTTCACTTGAAGGTGAAAATGGACTTGTTCCTGGAATGGAGCCAGATCAATTATTAAGCTACATACCTGATTTAAATGAACATTGTCAAATTGACAGCAAATCTCTTATGAACCTTGATAGTACAAATATGCAGCCTGAATGTTGGATAGAGATGGCAAAAGCGATTGAAGAGCATTATAATGAATACGATGGTTTTGTTATTACTCACGGAACAGATACAATGGCTTACACATCGGCAGCTCTTTCTTACATGCTTCAGCATTCTAAAAAGCCAATTGCGATTACAGGATCTCAAATTCCTATTTCATTTAGTAAAACGGACGCGAAGCGCAATATTGCAGATGCAATTCGCTTTGCATGTGAAGATACAGGCGGAGTCTATGTGGTCTTTGACGGCCGTGTGATTCAAGGAACAAGAGCTATTAAACTTCGTACAAAAAGCTACGATGCATTTGAAAGCATTAACTATCCATATGTTGCGTCTATCCATGATAATGCGGTGGAATACACAAAACCTATTCATTCTAGTAAAGAAGAATTAACGGTTAATACATCTCTTTGTACGGATGTAGCAGTTGTTAAACTGTTTCCGGGAATTAAACCCGAATTTTTCGACGGATTAAAGGATGTATATCAAGGCGTCGTTGTTGAAAGCTATGGAAGTGGAGGTATTCCATTTCAAGTTCGCAATATTTTAGCCAAGCTTGTTGAGTTAACACACCACGGTGTATCCGTTGTCATTACGACTCAGTGTCTTGAAGAAGGAGAAGACATGGGCATTTACGAAGTAGGCCGAATGATTAATCATGACAGCGTCGTTCGCTCAAAAAATATGAACACAGAAGCCATTGTTCCTAAATTAATGTGGGTACTCGGACAAACCAAAGATCCTCACCAAGTGAAAAAGATGATGGAAACGTCAATTGCAGAAGATATTAATTAAAAAAGAAAGCAGGTACAGCTATGAAACAAGAAACAGCAGGATATCGTACAGAAGCTGATTTTCTAGGAGAAAAACAAATCCCAGCAGACGTATACTACGGTGTACAAACCGCACGTGCCGTAGAAAATTTCCCGATTACGGGTTATAAAGTACATGAAGAAATGATTAAAGCGCTTGCTATTGTAAAAAAAGCGGCAGCGCTTGCAAATATGGATACAAAACGCTTGTATGAAGGTATTGGAAATGCGATTGTGCAAGCAGCTGATGAAATCTTAGCAGGTCAGTGGCATGAATACTTTATTGTGGACCCTATCCAAGGGGGAGCAGGAACGTCAATGAATATGAATGCTAATGAAGTTATTGCAAACCGTGCCCTTGAAATTATGGGAGACAATAAAGGCGAATACGGTAAATTAAGTCCTAACAGCCATGTTAATATGTCTCAGTCAACAAATGATGTATTTCCAACGGCTATTCATATTTCAACGCTCAACTTATTAAATAAACTTCTTGTTACAATGAACGATATGCATGATGTGTTTAAGCGAAAAGCGCAAGAATTTGATCATGTAATTAAAATGGGCCGTACGCATCTTCAAGATGCTGTACCCGTTCGTCTTGGTCAAGAGTTTGAAGCATACAGCCGCGTGCTAGCGCGCGACATTAAGCGTATCAGCGCAACGCGTGACCACTTGCATGAAGTAAATATGGGGGCGACAGCTGTTGGAACAGGCTTAAATGCAGATCCTCGCTATATTGAAAATGTAGTCAAACACTTAGCCGATATCAGCGGTCTGCCGCTTGTGCATGCAGAGCATTTAGTGGACGCTACTCAAAATACAGATGCTTATACAGAAGTATCTGCAGCGCTTAAAATCTGTATGACAAATATGTCCAAAATTGCAAATGACCTGCGTTTAATGGCCTCTGGACCTCGTGCAGGCCTAGGAGAAATTAGCCTTCCTGCTCGTCAGCCTGGTTCTTCAATCATGCCAGGAAAAGTAAACCCGGTTATGGCTGAATTAATCAACCAAATTGCGTTCCAAGTAATGGGAAATGACCAAACGATCTCTCTTGCTTCAGAAGCAGGTCAGATGGAGCTTAACGTCATGGAACCTGTGCTTGTATTTAACTTGCTTCAATCAATCAGCATCATGAACAACGGTTTCAGAAGCTTTACAGATCACTGTTTAGCAGGAATTGAAGCAAACGAAACGCGCATGAAAGAATATGTAGAAAAAAGCGTAGGAATTATTACAGCTGTTAACCCTCACTTAGGCTATGAAGTCGTATCGCGTATTGCGCGTGAAGCGATTTTAACAGGAAAACCAATTCGTGAGCTTTGCCTTCAATACGATGTGTTAACAGAAGAGGAATTAGATCTCATTTTAAATCCATTTGAAATGACGAACCCTGGTATTGCAGGAAGTTCATTGTTTGATCGTCAGTAAATAGAGCGGCTTCCATAAGGAAGCCGTTTTTTTATAAAGACATTTGCTGAATGACGCGGCGCATTTTCTGCGCTGTTGCAGCCAAGGCGTCATCTTTTTCAGCCGATTCGGGAATTTGCGTATAAAAATCTCCGAAACACTCCTCTTGGTAGCGTGGAACGATGTGCATGTGAAAATGAGTTAGCTCGTTAAACATTCCCCCGTTTTGAGAGAGAGTAATTCCGTTTGGAACAAAGAGTGTCTTCACTGCTTTTGTCATTAGCTTCGCTGCATTCATTACGGCGAGTATGTGTTCAGTATCGAATTCGTCGATTTCCACTATATGTGCTTTGGGAAGAATTAAAAGATGTCCTTCGTTAAACGGCTTGTGGTCTAATAGGCACGTCACAAACGAATCTTCAAATATCACATGCGATTTCTCCTGGTTATTTGCTAATCGACATCCTAAGCAATCTACACTTGGATTCCCCATCATATGTTCTCTCCTTTTTTAAGTATACACAGTTGTTTTTTCGGTTAGTGAAGAGAGCCCGGATATATGACCTGGGCTCTTTGTTTCGTTCTTTATATATATTTCGTTGTTTTATCTAAAATTTACCATGGTTTTAATTGTAAAAACAAGATATTTACAGTATAATGACATTGTAACAGTTAACTGTAACTAATAAGGAGGGGTTGTTTGAACACGTATACAGGCAAGCAAATTACGGAGTTATTAAATAGTGAAGGTGCGGACTTGAACCTGCGTACGGTCCGGTATTACACGCAAATAGAAATCGTTCCTCCGCTAGTGCTAGTGGGGAATAAACGCGTCTATACAGATCAGCATGTTCACTACTTTCGAGCCGTTTTAACATTATCAAAAGCAGGGGAGTCATTAGCTTCCATTCAAGAAATGCTGCATTCAATGAGTGATGAAGAAGTAAAAAACATCGGTGCGCAGCTTCCTCTTTATCAAAGCAAACAAATTCAAAACCAAGAGATGCATCAAGTCAATGAAGATGTGTTTGTAGCTATGAACCGAAATTTATCAGCGGACGTACGGCAAAAAGTAATTGAGTCCGTTACTCAAATTTTAAAGGATCATTCATCGCATGATTAAATTGGCCTTGGCAAAATCAGTGATGGAAAAAGAAGAAGGAATGAATCACCTTTGTATTACATTTGAACATCTCCAAGTACAAGTAACAAACATCACATTTGATATTCAGCTGCCCGAAGGTCTGTTTAAAATGACAAACTTAAATGGATACCGGGAAAACAAACAAGGGCAAATTGAAGTAAAGCATATTGACGATGAACCTCTATTAATAGAGCTCTACACGGAAGAGACCGTTTTATATCCACAGGCGGAGATTGCAGTTGCTGTGACTTATCGCGATGAAAGCTTGCATATGCGGCAAGAAAGGCATTCTCTAATGATTAAATTTACGGATGAAGATTTGATAGGGGATTCATTTTTAAATCATGAAATCAGTGCAAAAGTGAAAAAATTTGCTCGTGCTAATTCAGGGGAAAGAGGCGGTCATATGAACTTAATTCCATATGTAGTGGAACAAACAAGCAAGGGAGAGCGTTCCTATGATATTTATTCAAGGCTGTTACTCGACCGAGTGATTATGCTCACAGGTGAAGTTACGGATGAAGTAGCTACTAGCATTATCGCTCAGCTTTTATTTTTAGATGCAGAAAACCCAGAAAAAGATATTAGCATTTATATTAATTCACCGGGAGGATCCATTACAGCGGGCATGGCTATTTTTGATACGATGCAGCTTATACGTGCAGATGTAAGCACATTGTGTATAGGGCTAGCGGCATCCATGGGTTCGGTTCTACTAGCGGGAGGAAAAAAAGGGAAACGCTTTGCTCTTCCTAATAGTGAAGTAATGATTCATCAGCCGCTAGGTGGAGCAAAAGGACAAGCAGCTGAAATTGAAATTCGAGCAAAGCGTATTTTGCGGTTAAAAGACCACCTGGATGAACTGCTGGCTGAACGAACGGGACAATCGCTTTCAACGATTAAAAAAGACACTGATCGAGATACATTCTTTACAGCGGATGAAGCAAAAAAATATGGCTTGATTGACCAAATTTTAGTTCATCAATAAGGAGGATACCGTATGGAAAAGTCAAATCGTTATTCAGTAGAATATGAATGGGGAAACGTGATTTTTTATCAAGAAGTAGAAGCAATGACTATACAGGGAGCAAAAGAGCGCATTCAACATACAAAAGTAAACGCTGCTATTCGCGCTGTTCATGTCATAGAAGATGTCGAATCGTAACGAAAAACTGGATCCTTTCGGGGATTCAGTTTTTTTAGGTAAATGAAGCAGGGATTTATATGAAGAAAAGAGAATGCAAAAAGAGATTTAAAAACGAGCAGCTGGTAGCATCATTCAGCAAGAACATCTCATTTCAATTACAAAAAGAAAGGTAGATGTAAATGAAAAAAGTGTGGTCTGGATTAGTTGTTCTCATTGCTATTTGTTGGGTGATAACAGGATGTCAGCAAAGCAGTGCTTCAAGCGGTACTGTTGAACAAAAGCTCGTAATCGAAAAATACATAGCCGATAATCAATATGGCCATGCAGTTAAAATGAAAGACCAAAGTCAAGTGCAGAAAGTGCAGCAGTGGTTAAAAGATGTATCATGGAGAGAAGAAAAAGCTGAAATGATTCGAAAACCTAACTACATTCTTCACTTTGAACCGGTAGAAACAAAAAAGGATATAAAGGTACAATCTTATCGGATGTGGGTAAACGTTGGAAACGAAACCGTTGAATTAGCTACAGATACACACTACGCACAGTTAAAGGGCAAACAAGCAAGATCATTTATTGAATTAGTAGAGCCGAAATAGAAAGCAGCTATAAAACAATGTCCAATAAAAGCTAAAACTGCACCCGTTCATATTGAAGCTATCTTCACCGATATGCTTGAGGATCTCGAAGGCACAAAGCTGCTCATTATTAACGCGCTTGATATGAAGGTGTAGAAGCATTAAATGTGAGAGGTGACAAGCAGCAATTTTTAAATGTAGCAATAAAGAATTACACTTACAGGTACGTCATTGTTAAAACATTTTGCTACAAGAAATAAGGAAAAAAGAGAAATCAAGACGCTGATTTCTCTTTTTTATTCAGGCATGTCGATGATTATTATTTCCGCGCATTTTGCGTAAAACAAAACTCACAATTAAGACTAAAATAACAGCACCAATAATAGCAGGAACAATTGCGAATCCGCCGATTTCTGGACCGAAATCTCCAAAAATTAGAGAGCCTAACCATGCTCCAATGAACCCAGCGATGATGTTTCCGATAATTCCACCTGGAACATCTCGTCCTGTTAACACACCAGCAAGCCAGCCGATAAGTCCTCCAACAATAAGCGTCCAAATAAATGACATATACCTAACCTCCTTTTTATAGGGAATTCCTTTTCAGTCTTTCCTAAAACACATTTTGTCATGCGACATGCTTGCTGCAAACCCTTTTACATTTTTTCATCTATTTATCATATATGCTAAGATAGCCGAACATTAAATTGAAGAGTTATGTATGAGAATTCACCGTGAAAGTAACGATAAAATAAAGGAGAGAAGTTCAGCTTATGTACGTTTTATATTCAATTTAGCTCATTCTATTCGCAAAAAGGGACATCCGGTTTACTTTTTAAAGCTTTTTCCCCTAGTTTTACTTTTTTTAACGGTATTTATGATATCATTTTAAGTAAACTAATTCTTAACGGGAGAACAATATGGAATCATTATTATTAGATGAAAAACTTAAACACATTACAAATTTAATTCTAGAAAAAAAAGAAGAGTTCTCAAAACAAAAACAATATGAAGAAAAAGATATTCAACAACAGTTAGAACCGTGGCGCGTTCATTTAATTCAAATATATGCTGATTCTGTCTCCACAAATGATACGAAAAACTTTGAAGTGCTTGAGGAATGGGGAAGAGAAGTAGCGAATTTACTCGTTGTCCTTCAGCTTCCGTTGGATGTAGCATTAGAAGAAATCAGCTATTACCGAAATATTATCGGGGAAATTATTAAAGAAGAAGCAAAAGCTGAAACGTTTACGTTTGATGCCTTCTATCAAGTTATTTCTCGTTTCAACTTAGTAGTAGATAAGGCCGTACACTGGGTTAGTAAATCATATATGACCGACTTTGCAAACAAAATCCAATCTGCTCGCTATGCAATTGATGAACTTTCAATTCCTGTGGTACGCATTACGAAAGAAATTGGCGTGATTCCTCTTGTTGGCGATTTAGATACAAATCGCGCTCAAATTCTAATGGAAAATGCCCTTCAGCACGGCAGCGACTACAAGCTAAATTGGTTGATTATTGATTTATACGCGGTGCCAATTATTGATACAATGGTAGCGGACCAAATTTTTAAAGTAATCGGCGCTTTAAGATTATTAGGGATTCAAGTGGTTTTAAGCGGGATTCGCGCTGAAATTGCTCAGACGATGGTGAACTTAGGGTTAGACGTGGCTGACATTACGACTTTCAGTAGCCTTCACCAAGCAGTGGAATACGTTAATCAAGCGGACTAATATAACACAAAAGCCCATGATATGGTTACATACTCATGGGCTTTTATTGGTAGAAGAAAATTTGAAGCTTATTTAATAAAGCATCTAATGATTGACTAATTTGAAGTGTGTTAGGACTTGTCATTCCTTCACGGACAGCTGTTTGAATCATTAACGTTCTTGTCTGTTCGATTTCTTCTATTAGTATTTGGTACATGGATTTGTCTTTTGAGTGGGTTGAAAGCAGCATGTTAATTCCTCTTTTTTTATAGTGATTATGGTTAAATTAACATTAATAGGTTTATTTTTCAATATTATGAAATTAAAAATAGTAAATTTTAAGAATTTTTTATATAAAAAAAGAACCTCTTTCTCAACAGAGGTTCTTTTTCTAATATAATAATTTATTAGGCATGTTTATGACTACCACGCATTTTTCTCATAATGAAACTTACGATTAACACTAAAATGATTGATCCGATAATAGCAGGAATAATAGCAAATCCACCTACAACTGGTCCGAAGCTTCCAAAGATAGCTGAACCTAACCAAGAACCGATAAAACCGGCAATAATGTTACCAATAATACCTCCTGGAACGTCTCTTCCCGTAATTAATCCGGCAAGCCACCCAATAATACCACCTACAATAAGTGCCCATAAAAATGACATAAATATCATCCTCCTTTTTAATGATGTATTGCTTATATAGGTTAGTACCCCACTTAAAAGAAAACTATTCATAGAATAGCAAAAAAAAATAAAAAAACTTGTAAAAGGATTTTAGAACTGCGATACAATCATAGAAAATAGACTAACTAGTATATAATAGAAAAAGGAACATAGTTTAGAAGAGAAAGGAGACATGAAGTGAAAATAAAAAATCAAAGCGACGTAGTAGAACAGCACTTAATTCAGCACTGGATGTATTTTCAGCATACGAAGAAATCTGTGAAGGTGGATACGTCGGAAATTAAATGGATTTCTGCATCTCCTTACAATCGCGGCATATATGCAGGAACCCGTCATATTGAGCCTGCGTTAGGGATATGCTCTCGGAAAGGGGAGGAACCTCTATGGATTGTTGGTCCATCTTCATATGATAACCTTGGTCCAGTTCTTCATAAAAATGGATTTGTTCCTTATGAAAAGTGGATCGGAATGATTCAGCACATTCAAGAAAAAGAATACATACATACAGGAATAGAAGGGTTTCGATGTAAGCGAGTTCACACAGAAGCTGAATTGAAAGAATGGATAACGGTATACATAGACGGCTATCAAAAACCAAAAGAATATCAAGCTGACTTTCTTGAAAGGTTTGGGGAGCTTATGCAGCACACTGACCAATATCACTTATATCTAGGTCTTTATCACAACCGGCCAGCTGTGGCTGGGTCTCTCTTTTTTTGTGACGGTACAGCGGGTTTGTATTGTATCACTACAGCTAGACATATGAGGAGAAAAGGCCTGGCCACCGCATATTTGAAGGAAGTTCTTACTGAAGCAAAAAAACAGGCGGATACGTGTATCTTGCATGCTACAAGTGCAGGAAAGCCAGCTTATGAGAAACTTGGTTTTACAGCAGTTAACGAATTTGATGTATACAGATGGAGAAATAGGAATGGAACATAATGTGCTGCAGTTCACAAAAAAGAGACAAAATTCGACAAAATTTTAAAAAAGTGTAGCTTCCATTTCGTTTTTGGTGTATCCTAGGACAAAGCAGCAGCATGAGCTAGTGTTGTACATAGAACACAGATAAAAGGAGTCATTATGAAACATTTTTTTAAAACGAGCACGTTTTGGATAGGTTTGGTTGTTGGAATCGCGCTCACATTTGGGGGATATTTTACTGTTACTAGTATTTATGATTATTATTTAGGACGAGAACAGCTGAAAGTATTGACTGCCTCTCAGAAAAACCTTCAAACTGCTTTTAAAGAGTATAATCAGCTTATGGCCGAAAAAAAAACCAAAAAGCAATTTATCAATGAACTCGATGATATTTCAAATACGATAAACTATGAATATAATGAATTAGCTTCCCTTGATCCTACGATGAAAACGATGTATAAGCATACGGGCGTCATCGATGATATGGAACTGATGATTGATAATATCGATAGCATTTATGAATTAACGATGAATGATCACAAAGACGCAACAAAACCGCTTCAAACCTACGTATCTGATTTAATGGAATATGTAGAAAAAGATATGAAAAAAGAAATAAGTATGCTAAGTAAATAGAACAAAACAGCTGTCTAAACAAATAGGCAGCTGTTTTTTTATTGATTCTAAAAGGAATCTTTTGGTTGCAGGCGAAAGAGTATACTATGCACCCACTCACTTACGTGCACCACGTTCACAAAAAAGGGAGGACATAGTATGAAAAAAGTGGTGGTTATCCTATTTAGTTTATTTTCATTAGCCGCATGTCAGGTTCCTACAGCTGAAACGCTTGAAGATCCTTATCCACCCGCTATAAAAATAATAGCCGAAGGCAAAGAAGCCATCATCAAGCCTTTATTTTTTTGCTGGACCGAATGTGAAGCTGATTTTGGCGAACGGAAAAATTTTAGACAAATTGTTATGAAAGATAGTATTCCCGTCTCTCAAGGTGGTCAAGTGTCCATTAAAATAGATGGTAAAAAACCTAATGCGCTTTATTACAAACAAATTCGCAATCAGTCTATTTATGAAAACATAATAGAAAAAAAGGACATAAAAAAAACATCTGCTATTATAGTAGATTCTGCCTCTAACAGTGACAGTGATCGGTATATACTCGTAGCAGATTGGAAAGATAACAACGGGAAAAAGTTAATCGGGCGTGCCTACTATACCCCAGTGAAATTTGAAACACCATAGATATGGCTCTCTATGCTGTAATAGAGAGCCATATGTTTAACTAATAGAATTAAGCGCCTGTGCAAGAGAAGAAGTAGTCTTGACATGTTCAAATGAAAGCCCTAAACGAATTGCCGTTTGAGAAATTTCCGGTCGAATTCCAGATAAAATTGTTTGCACCCCGATTAAACGAAGAGCTTTTACCAAATTAAAAATCTCTTGTGCCATCATCGTGTCAATCGTAGCTACACCGAGCAGGTCAATACATAAATGTTCAACGCCTTTTTCTGAGCATTGCTGAAGCGTGTTTTCTAAAATAAACTGACTTTTGACCGTTCCAATATCTCCTACAAGAGGCAGAAGTGCAACTTTGTTTTGAAGCATGATAACAGGAGAACTTAATTCATTAATTAACTCTTTCTGAGCGTTCAGCTGTTCTTGCGTATTCTTATGATATTCTTGAATAAAGATATAAATAGATAGATCAAACGCTTTAACAATAATGTCATACCACATAAATATCTTATCTACGCTTATCTCATCCGAATGCAAAGAGATAAACTTCTTTAAGTAATTAATGGCAATTTTTTGTGAATTAAAATATTCTCGAACGATAAAGTGAAGAGGCGTACTTAAATGCTTTGGATCACGCGCTAGTTCTATTGACCACTGCTGAAAATCCGAAAAAAAATACTCCTCATCTTTTATAAATACGTCAAATAAATGCTGAAAATAATCTTGATTTTGCTGCTTCAATTCTTTCACAATTGCTGGATTTTTACTCGAATAGACAGAAAACTCATTTTCATCGTCGACCTGATTGTACCAGTCTTCAGTTAATTGAAGAGAATGTTCTTTGAAAAAATGATATAAGTCCTGATTTTTATGCATGAAGACTCTCCTTATATATGTATAGTCTGATTGATTTATAAATAAAGGCATAAAAGCATCCCCTGACCTAGAGTGAGGATGCTTATAAATAAATCCATTATGAAGCGCATTTATTTTCCTATACGCCTTGTTTTCCCTAACTGTATACTCTCAAACCCAATTTATTAAAAAATAAACATTTTTTAACTGACATATTCATGCATTTTAACTCTTTTTCATAAAGAACCACTTTTGGACTTATAGCTTTAGCTTCGGTAAGGCATCTTTAATGCTTTGATAGACTAAAATAAAGGACATATCATCTTCTATAGTGCTCATATGTATGGCCATGTTAGGAGAAATTCCTGTTAAAACAAGCTGAGTTCCCATGAGCTTCAGCCAATTGTAAATATTAAGAATATCACGACCGAATGAATCATTAAATTGCGCTAACCCTGATACGTCTAGGATTAAATAACGATCTTTGCTGGTTGTGTTACGCGAGGTGAAGCTATTAAATAGCATTTCTATACGCCGTTCGTTTAACGTTCCGATTAATGGAAGAACAGAGATTCCTTCCTCTATTGGCACGATAGGAGTAGATAGCCTTTCAACTTCTTCCAAAGCTTGCTGAAGCTGTTCTTGGGCTGTAATTTCTATGGTTACGTCTTTTTGAACACCGATAAAGTAATATTTATCTTCTTCTTCTATATATGTTGGGTCAATCGTTAGCTGATTATGAAAGAATGAGCCGTCTTTTCGGTAATTCACAAGCGTAACAGAGACTGACTGATTGCGGCTGATAGCGCTGCGAATTTCATCAACGTGGTGCGGGTTTGTAAGAGGGCCTTGTAGAAAACGGCAATTTTCCCCTAATACTTCTTCTTCCTTATAGCCGGTCATAAGGGAAAACCCTTGGTTAAGGTAAATAATTGGATTATCAGGTAAAGAAGGATCCGTCACGATAATGCCAGTTTGTGAGCTATGAAGGGCCTTATTTAAAATGGACCATTTTGAATCTTGAGCTTCAGGTATAGTCAATGCATTCCCTCATTCCTTGGAATTTTTATAAAAATATTGTGACATAAACACGTTTAAAAAACAATTTTCGACGCGTTTGCTTCTAGATAAAGAATAAAGATAAGGAAAAATATGTTATAATAGTTTCAGGGGCAAAGGGAGTGTGAACAAATGTGATAACTATCAATTTATTTAACGTTAGTTTCTTTGTGATGGCGCTAGTAGGCTTCATTCTTATTTTTTGTTTGCATCTAAAGTTTAACCGGCCACTGCCATTATTTAAATGGTCTTTCTTGTTCGGAACGGTGCTGCTATCGCTAAGCGTATACTTGTTTATGGCGACCAGCCAATATATTCATTTGATATGGAATACAATCGGCTCAGTTATGACAGCGCTCTATCTTATCAGTATTATGGTCGGAGCAGAAGAGTCATAAATACATATGTTTGAAAGTCTATTGAAAGTGGAAGATAAGTAGAAATGCTTAAAAGAGAACGAGACGAACTTACATTCTTTGAGCCGAAATGATGACAACTGGAAAAACACCTCGGTAAAAAATGCCGAGGTGTTTTTCGTAAATAAAAGGGAAAGGAGAATATTTAAAGAAATACTAGTCATGTTTTACTGAGTGTAGTAAAATAAAAAGTTATTATTCTATTTTTAGGTTGTTGCTATTAGCAACATGTGTTAGTCTAGAAGTGGTATACATTTTAGGCCATCTTGAAAAAGAAAGACGAGAAGCTTTTATCCAAGTTTCTTAAAAGCTTTACGTTTACTGAGGTGAAACAATGAAATCTCAAGTAGAAAAATTTGTAGGCTATTTATTAGCTGGTGATCAAGACAGCGCTTGGGAAATTGTGCTAGAAGAAATCCAACAAGGAAAGAACAGCCTAGATATTTATGAAAATTTAATTACAACCGCAATGCGAGTAACTGGAGATATGTGGGAAGAAAATATCATTTCTGTAGCTGATGAGCATGTTGCAACTACGACGTGTGATTATGTGCTAACTCGCTATCGCTTTTATAAAAAAATTCAGGGACACGCTTCAGACACCGCTCCAAGGGCACTGCTTCTATGCTTGGAACAAGAACAGCACTTCATTGGTTTAAAGATGGTGGCTTTATTGTTTGAGGAACATGGTTGGAATACTCGCTTTTTAGGAGCCAATCTACCTCTGGAATACGCTGAGAAAATGGCTATAGAATGGAAGCCGCACATGGTAGGATTATCTGTCAGCATCCCTTATCATATTGAGAGGCTTGCTGAATATACCAAAACTTTGGACAAATTAGAACCGAGACCAACAGTAATGGTAGGAGGGCGCTTAGTTTCTCAAATTGATTTCCGTTCTTACTGTTCTGAGCATACACGCCTAATTCCGGATCTTCACCAACTAAATAACTGGTTAATCAGTTATCACAAAGGAGTGGAAGTTAATGTCGATGCTTGAATATGTTCCAATTCCTTACTTTTTAGTGGATACTGAATTTAATATTTTGGAATGGTCACAACAATCAGGTCATTTATTTAAGCCTTCAGCTAATTTTTTAGATCTTGTAGACGTATTTAGTCAAGAAAAGGCGAGAAAGTTTTTAAGCTTGCGCCAAAAAGATTCTCGAGAATTGTCTGTAGACGAACCTCATGATGAGCAAACGCTTGTCCAAAGCCGAGGCCAGGCTATTCAGAAAGTAGAGCTTGTGATGCAAACCAATGATTCGCCGTATTCACTTTTTGAATGCTTGATTCAATGGGATAGCGATATAGGTCATTTAGTTTGTATTCGCCAAGATGAACGTATACAAGAGCTAACGAATCTTGTTCAAGACCATCGGAAACGATTAGCAGATACAGATTTTGAACTGCTTGAACAAAAAGAACGTCTTGAAAAATCATTACAAAAAATTAAGCAATTGTCCGCTTCTTTTATTAAGTTATCCTCTAAAGTAGGACTTATACCTCTTTTTGGAGACTTAGATACAGCTCTTGTAGCTGAAAATACGTCCATTTTGCAAAACTTTGCGCATGAAGGAAATTACACCACGCTTCTATTTGACTTTGGAGGCCTAGATATATTAACGACCGAAGGAATTCAAGCTTTTGCAGGCTTTATGCAGTCCTTCTATCTCATGGGTATCACATGCTATATTATTGGCATGAAGCCGCACCATACGGCTGCTTTGAAAAATAGAACCTTTGGTGATCAAATTATTTATATGAATAACCTGAGTGAAATTATTGCCGTGAATAAAAATGTGAGTTAAAAGAGTGGAGGAGAAGAAAGAATAACTTTCTTCTCCTCTTTCTGTATACACTTCTTTTGTTACAATTAAACATTTATTAAATCATATTCGGAGGGGTAAGATGATCATAGAAGAATGGATTGCGCTGCTAGTTCTGCTAGGGGGATGCTTTTTTTTAGTCAATCGGATGACAAAAAAGATTGAAGAAGATAGCAAAGATGACTAAAAACCTCTTCCTAATGAAAGAAGAGGCTTTTTTGTTAAGAGTTTGCTGACATCGTATGAGACGGTAAAATGATATCTTGGTCGACGAGAAAGGACAAAAGTTCTCGTGTAGCATATGACATATAGCGATCTTTTTTCAAAATGATGCCGAGCTCCCACATTGGAGTAGGTGCGGCAATTGGAATACTTTTAATAAAAGGGTTATTGATTTTTGGAAACACGGACTTTGGTAAAATAGCAATACCTAATTCAGAAGCAACTAGTTCAATAATCAAATCCCATTGAGAACTTTCGTACGCTATTTTTGGATGAAAGCCCGCTTGAATGCACTCATGAATAATGCGATCATGAAGAGAGAAATCTTTGCTGAACAGGACAAACGGCTCTTCTCTAAGCTCGCTCAAAGCAACAATTGATTTAGCTGCCAGCGGATGCTCATGATGAATGTATAAATTAAACTCTTCTTCAATAAACGGATAGATGTGAAAAAGAGGGTTTTGAATAGGCAACACGATAATGCCAAGGTCTACTTGTTCGTTTTCTACAAGTTCGACAATTCGCTTTGCGCCAAGCTCCACAAGCTCTAATTTCACCTGAGGATGTTTTGCTGTAAAGTTTTTTGCAATCATCGGGAAAACAACAGTCCCTACTAAAGGAGGAATTCCTACTTTAATATCTCCTGTAGGCAGATTCCGTAAATCATCTAACAGAGCATGCAGCTCGTGAAGAGTGGATACCAGCTTTTGGCTTTGCCCATACACAATCTGTCCTGCATCGGTTAACGTCAGCTTTCGAGTAGAGCGATCAAAAAGATCTACGCCGAGTTCTTCTTCTAGTTTCTTTACAATTTTACTTAATGCTGGCTGAGACAAGTGAATTGCAGCTGCTGCTTTCGTGAAACTTTTTTGATTGACTACTTCCATGAAATGTTGCAGTTCTCGAATATCCATAAATTCTCCTCACTAGTATTCTTAGTTTTCATACTATTTATTCTATTTATCTATTTTACTTATGATTCAAATAAATGTAAACTCTTACATAAGGAAGTGAATAGTGATTCATCTAAATATAGCACATCAAATTCCTCTAAATACGTTAGAAATCCGCATGTTTGTAAGCGTTAACAAAAAAGCACCCTCGAAGAAAATCCTAGAAAAATATTTTTTTCTCCCGTAAAACAAAGCCGCGAGCGCAGAAATAACACGTGTTGAAATGTTCATTTTGTATACTGTTCTGACAATTAAGAAAGAGGAATAAAATGGTATAGTGCACCACTAAGGTGAGTCTATTCATTCTGCAAACGAGCCGTACATAGAAAAAAGGGCTGGTTTGTTAAAAATAATTGGGGGAGTGGTTGAGATGACATACGTTAAAGGACTAGAAGGAATCGTTGCAGCTGAAACAAAAGTAGGGCATGTTGATGGAGAGAAAGGTCAGCTGATTTATCGCGGATATTGGGCAAAAGATTTGGCGATCAATTATTCTTTTGAAGAAGTTTCTTATTTAATTTGGAACGGCACGCTGCCAAATCATGATGATTTAAAAGCATTTAAACAAAAAATGGTGACTCATCGTACGCTTCCGGCTAATATTGTTGCGTTAATGGACTGTTTGCCAAAAGATACAGAAGTGATGAGCGCGCTTCGCACATGTATCTCAGCATTAGGAGACCCTTCATACAGCTGGCCTCCGACAAAAGAGCAGGCGCTTGCGATTACAGCTGTAACACCTACCATTATTGCCTATTGGTATCGTAAAATGAATGATTTAGAAGTAGTAGAGCCTAACGAGCATTTGGATCATGTAGCAAACTATTTATACATGATTAACGGAGAAATTCCAGATCAAAGTTTGGTTACTGCGCTGAACGCATATTTTGTTTTGACAATTGAGCATGGGATGAACGCCTCAACCTTCTCATCACGCGTTATTTCATCTACCGAATCTGACATGGTTTCAGCTATATGCGGAGCAATTGGCGCGATGAAAGGTCCGCTTCATGGAGGAGCTCCTTCTGGTGTTATTACCATGTTTGATGAAATTGGGAGTGAAGAGAATATTGAGCCTTGGGTTCGTAAAAAATTAGATAATAAAGAGAAAATCATGGGATTTGGTCATCGCGTTTATCGCACACATGACCCAAGAGCAGAAGCATTAAAAGAAGTATCGAAACAAATTTCAGGAGACAATGGGCTATTTGATTTAATTGTTAAAATTGAAGATAAAACCATTGAGTTACTCAATGAATACAAGCCGGGTAGAGGCATTTATACCAATGTAGAATATTTCGCTGCAGCAGTTATGAAAGCGGTTGAGCTTCCGTCTGAACTATTCACCCCAACCTTCACAGCAAGCCGTGTAGTTGGCTGGACAGCTCATGTCGTAGAGCAGTCAGAAAATAATCGTATTTACCGACCGCAGTCTGCGTATATAGGTTATACGCCAGTTGAACAAAATCAATAAATAAACTCGGTTTCACCTAAAAAACGTCGGTAGATCCGACGTTTTTTCATATGGTTAAATATATTCTTTTTGAGAATAAAATCGCTTTAATAAATAGAATAATCCGACTGCTAAGCATAAACTTGCTGCAGCTAAGCTAGAGGTAATCATGGCGTGCTCACCTTCGGTAGGGGTATGTGAAAGTTTATAGCTGCTGTAGCATAAGAGAGCTGTGATACATAAACAGCAGGAGCTAATCAATCCATACCGCTTTTTGAAGCCAATAATAGATAGTAATACAATCAAATAAATTCCGCTCACCATCATCATAATTGGAAACTGAGGGTGGAATTTAATTGTATATAACAAATAATCGATGTGAGAATAGTGATGAACCGCCGAGGACTTTGTTAGCCCTCCGGTCAAACTAGCTGATAAAGGTCCTTCAAGCATCGAAGAGCCGTTATACCAAGTAGCGACTGAGGAAAGTAAAAAAACAAAACAACTTGCAAATAGCTGCGTCATGCATTTTATTGACACGTATAGAAAGCTCCTCTCAATAACCATCTTTTGTTAATACAAGTCCGAAAATTATTATAGCAGGTTTTGAAAGTAAAAAAAGTACTATTGGAATGGTTTCATAAAACGTTCATATTTGAAAAGGTTTGTTTTTTTAAAATAAAGGGAAAAAAGGTGAAACGAAAGATATGAATAGAGGAGAGAGAAAGATGAAGGCAGCAGTGATTTTGAATCCAAACGCAGGAAACAAAAAATTAGTAAATGAAATTGACTTTATATGTGATCGGTTAAACACTGCATTTGAGACGGTTACTTTATATAAAACAGAGCAACCTGGAGATGGTGCCGATCTGGTAAGAAAATTGGAAGGCAAAGCGGATGTCATTATTGGAGCAGGTGGAGACGGGACAATTTATGAGCTGATCAACGCTCTTGCTCCGCTGAAGCAACGCCCTGTATTTGCTATTTTACCTGGAGGAACGTGCAACGACTTTTCGCGTGCAATTGGAATGAATCAAAATCCTTTAAAAGCAGTGGAGCAAATTATAGAAAAGCAGACGGAGGCAGTGGATGTTGGAAAACATGGCGAAGATTATTTTTTAAACTTTTGGGGAATCGGCCTCGTAGCTGATGTATCTGAAAATATTTTAGAAGAAAATAAAGAGAAATTTGGTAAGCTCTCTTACTACATGAGCGTAGGTAGAACTTTAAATCAAGCAGAGCCTTTTCACCTAAAAATGACGAGCGAAAAAGCTTCCTATGAAGGAGAAGCTGTTATGGTGTTAATTGGGAACGGTCCTTTTTTAGGAGGAACTCGCGCTATGCTAGGAAACAGCTCATTTCAAGACGGATTATTAGATGTATTCGTTATTAAAGAAATGGGAATCGAGCCCGTGATGGCATGGTTACAAACAAGCCCTGATGAGGAACAGCTTAACCCTGACAGCAACCTTATGCATTTTCGTGCAAAAGAAGTCCATATCGAAACTACTCCTGAAAAAACGGTAGATTGTGATGGAGAAAAAGAAACGACAACACCTTCAACGATTACGGTTCTCCACAATCACATAAATATGATAGTCGGAAACAGATAAAAAAACGCTGGAACTTCCAGCGTTTTTTTTATGAAGAGAGCCATCGGGGAGAAGTAAAGAGCATAATCATTATGCTGCTCATCGTAATAACAAGCATGGAATAGCAAAAAGCAGTAAATCCGATAATATGTAAGCCCACTATCATAATCGTACTGTCTAAGATAAAAATGGTTACTCCTATATTGATTTTCCATTTTTTTGATACAATAATAGCAATTAAATCAAGCCCATCCGAACTGATGCCGTAGCGAAGCATCAGTCCTATTCCCATTCCTACGAGTGCGCCTCCAAGCAATGAGCTAAAGAGCAAAGGAAGCTCCAACGTGCCTTCGAGAATAGACAGCCATTCTGTCATAAAAAAAGAAACAAATAAACCTATACTTCCATAAAAAAAGTTTTGACGATGACGAAAAAAAGCATATAAATAGACAGGTACGTTCAAAAAGAAAATGGACATTCCGATAGGAGTTCCAAACACATAATATACGATAAGCCCAAATCCTATAAGTCCACCGTCTAGTAAGTGATACGGAGCAATAAATCCGTTTAGCCCTAGTCCAATTAATAAGCTGCCACAGCAAATCGAAACCACTCTCGAAAAAATATTCCTCACCCTATACGTTAAATTTTAATAGGAGTACTCGTCCATCTATGTATATGGCAAGCTTAGGTTATTTAGAAGTAAAGAAGAAAAAAGAAAATTATGTAAAAAGTATTGATTCTATAACTCTGATATTCTATAGTTAATCTAACTTCGTTTTCACGACAATTTCTTGATTTTTTACGATACTGTTTAACTGTTTGTATTTTTTAATATATAAAAAAGTTGTGTTGTGCAAAAAGCATATGATTGTAATAAGTCGATAAAAGCAAGCCGCTATATAAAGGGGTTGATTACGTGTAGGATTCTCTTTCTTTTCAGTCATACTAAAAAGAAAGAGGGATTGTCGTGAAAAATCGTTCCGTACTTTTTTTATGGTTTGGTCAAAGCCAAGCCAATTTAGCAGATGTATTATATATTGTTGCGTTAATCAGCATTCTTTATGCTCAAAATAGTTCTCCTGTGCTGCTTTCATGCATTCCGTTTACCATTACGGCTGCTAAGTTTTTGAGCAGTTTTACTGTGCCTTTTCTTATAGATCGCTACAGGGCTAAGCGTATTCTTGTTGTGTCTCAGCTGTTAAAAACCAGTGTTTTGTCTATGTTTTTCTTGTGGCATATGTCGCTTATCAGCATGCTGTGCTGCGTGGCGTTTATTGCTTTTTTCGATGGGTGGGCAGCTCCGGTTCAAAGCTCTATGCTTCCTCATTTAGTAGATAAAGAGAAGCTGTTAAAATGGAACAGTATGTTTAATGTCACCGATCAAACGATTCAGATTGCAGCCTATCCGCTTGGAAGCTTTCTGATCATTAGCTGGGATGCTACTGGCCTTTTATGGCTGTCATTTTCGTTATTCAGTTTGTCAATCATATTTATGCAGGCCATTCGCATGAACGCTCATTCTTCTAAAACGAAGCAAAAACAAGGGTTAAAAGAGGGATGGAAGCTAATTTGGCATTATCCGCGCCTGCGGGTTTTATTAGTCATGGAGGTTTTAGAAGGGATGGCTGCCGGCGTTTGGGCATCAGCAATTGTCTACGTGTTTGTGAAAGAGATATTAAATAAAAATGAAGCTTGGTGGGGATATATTAACAGCAGTTTTTTTGTTGGAACGGTTCTTGGTGGTTTCGTTTTGCTGAAGATTTCAGTTGAGCAAGAGAGAAGTCTTTATCATATCGTAATACTAGGCAGTCTTTTTTCAGGTTTCTTTACATTATTGTTCGGAGTGATATCTGTGCCTTTTCTTTCACTTTTACTTAGTTTCGCTATTGGCATTGCCCTTCAAATAAGCGCTACGTGTTCTTACACGCTTACACAAACGGCCGTTCCTTTAGAAAAGCTTCCTAAGGTGCTTTCCGCTACGCTGAGCGTTTCATATGTGACGTTTGGGCTTTCGGTGCTGCTGCTTGGCGCTGTTGCTTCGCTAAATGTGACCGCGGCGTTTCTAACGGCAGGAGGACTGATTGTAATCAGCGGCTGTGTAGGTTTATTCTTACGGAATTATGCGCTTGCTAACTAAAAAAGGTTGCTGTTTGCAACCTTTTTTTAAAACAGCGTATTTTCTCTCCTCAACCATAAGCCGTATAAGGTTGTTTGCTTTAAATACCCCCTTGTGTAAAAGTAGGAAGCTTTTCACGAAAACGAAAGGAAAAAAAGTATAGCTATCGAATTATGTTAAGAGCGTTGAGCTAAAAGGAGTGATTAAATGGTTGTCATTCGACAGGCGGTTGAAACTGATCGAGAGCGACTGGCTACGTTAATGCAAGAATATATAGTGAAATTCTGTGAGCAGCCTGACCCTTCCCGGAAAGCTTTAACTTTACATATTAAGCGTCTATTGAATAATCCTTCCTATGGTATCCAATTTGTTGCTGAATTGGAAGGGAAACTAGTAGGTTTTGCGACGGTGTACGTATCGTGGAGCACCCATTATTTTAAAGAAACAGCCGTCTTAAAAGACTTGTACGTATCTCCTTTAAACAGAGGAAATAAAATTGGTGAACGTTTGTTTAAGATTTGCCTTGCCTATTCTCAAAAGTATGAGTTTGCAGGTATGACCGCTGAGTGCAGCAGTGAAAATAAAGTTGCTCAAAACCTTTATCAAAAAATGAACGGTAAAGAAAATGAAGGGGTTCAATACCGTTTTTTTTAAGAGAAGTACAGCTTTTACTTTTAAGACTTCTACTAAATGGCAAAAATATGTTATAGTATGAAAAGTGAAATTGATGAAAATGTCGGTGGGCTATATGTTAGATGATCGTATCAATAGTAGGGAGAAGTTGGACTAGCTGTTTGAAAGGCGGCCATCCTATTTTTAGTATAGCCGCAAGGAAGGAGCAGGACCTTGAAAAAAAATCCAATCTTAAACGCGTGGAAAATAGTAACTGCGACGAGCGGTTTTTTACTTGCGCTGTTTATCTTTAAAGTCCGAAAAGGAAGATAACCATATAAAGAAAGCTCCTCGATTGAGGAGCTTTTTATTATTTAGTAATAGGAAACGTCAAGGGAGTCACTGTTGATAAAGAATCTCTGTAAGAATGATAGGTGAAATAATGACGTGTTGGACTATAAATAGTCATGTAAAGTAAATAATCATATTTCGTTTCTATATAGAAAAAAACGCCGTCTGCGTGGAGTGTATAGAAAGAGTACGAAATTCCGAGCAGCGTTTGCTTTTGTACGCTTGTGCTTGGATTTTCTTTAATCCATTCATACAGTTCAAAAACACTGACTCCTGGTGATGATTGCAGCGTATGTACTTTGTCATATAACTTATCAGATACATCGGAAACCGACTGTTTTAATTGATGAAATAAGTTGGACATTTGTTCTTTCATTGTGGTGAGCTCCTTTACGGGTAGTCAGCTATTAGCATGCTCAGAGAAATCCACGCTTATGTATAGTTAGTGAATGGCTGATTTGAATTTGCCGCCCTGCGCTTCCTGGGTATCCATAATGGTTGTAAATGCATGTGGATCAATTTCAGAAATAATAGTTTTAAGCTTGGTAATTTCTAAACGCGTCACAACTACGTATATGACTTCTTTTTCTGTACCTTCAAATCCGCCTTTACCATACAGTTTCGTCACGCCGCGGCCTAGACGATGCGTAATAGCGTCTGATAGCTCTTCATAGTGATTTGAAACAATAAAAGCTGCTTTTGTTTCATCAAGCCCTTGAATAATCGCATCGATTGTTTTAGAAGCAATATAGTACGTAAGGATCGAGTACATGGCCTGTTCCCAACCTAGCACGAACCCTGCCCAAGCGAAAATAAAGATATTTAAAAACATCACAAATTCGCCTACAGAAAACGGGATTTTTTTTGTTAATAAAATACCTAAAATCTCAGTTCCGTCTAACGCTCCACCGTGACGAATGACCGTTCCTACACCTGCTCCTAACAGCAGCCCGCCAAATACAGTAGCAAGAAGCGGTTCAGATGTTACAGCTGGAACATGGTGCAATTGAGATTCTACAATGGATAAAGCAACAACTGCAAACATAGATGAAAAGCAGAAGCTACGACCAATTTGTTTGTATCCACTATATAAAAAAGGGAGATTAAAGATGATGATAAGAAGACTGAACGGCAATTTTGTTAAGTAAACTAAAATTAGAGAAATACCGATAATACCGCCATCAATGACGGAATTTGGGACTAAAAATAATTCGATAGAAACGGCAGCCAAGGAAGCCCCAATTAACATCATAATGTAGCGATAAATGAGCCGACCTGCCTTTTCCTTTTTATGGTGTTTCGTTGTCATAAAATCTTTCCTTTCAAAATACTGCCTATACGCAACTCTTACTAGTATAACTAAGTCTTGGGAACTCTATCCAATTATCTACTTTAAAAAAGACTAGCCAGAATAAACAAAATCCTGTTAAATTAAACGGTAGACATTTGCTGAAATAAAGGAGCTGTACATATGATAAACGTTTATATTCCAGCGCTTCAAACAAGCGCTGGCGAAAAAGCGGCACGCTATATTGATACATTAACCAAACCGATAGGAAGCCTTGGGAGACTTGAAGAAATAGCAGTTGAACTAGCGGCCATGACAGGGGAAGCTTTTCCGACAGTCACGCCCCCAGGAGTCCTCGTTTTTGCAGGCGATCATGGAATTGTAAAAGAAGGAGTTTCAGCTTATCCGCAAGACGTAACGGCACAAATGGCGCTGAATTTTTTGCAGGGAGGAGCAGCTATTAACGTGTTTAGTCAGCAAATAGATGCACAGTTCAAACTGATTGACATCGGCATTGCTTCTGACCTTTCCCATAAGGATCTTGTACAACGCAAAGTGAAGCTGGGCACAGCAAGTTTTCATAAAGAAGACGCGATGACGCGCAGTGAGGCAGAGCAGGCTGTTCAAGTAGGATATGAAGAAGCTGAAGAGCTTATTGCCCAAGGAATTAAATGTTTAATTGTAGGAGAAATGGGCATCGGAAATACCACGTCAAGCACGGCTATTTTAGCTGTATTGACAGGGGAAAAAGTTGCTAAGCTTGCAGGAATGGGCACAGGGATTTCTGACGAACAACTGCGCCACAAAGTGAACGTGATTGAAGAAGCCCTACAAAATAGGCACATTAACCCTCAAGATCCGATTGATATTATCAGTAAAATAGGGGGGCTTGAAATTGCCGGAATGACAGGTGCTATGCTGGCGGCAGCTGCTCATCGTATTCCTATTTTAGTAGATGGTTTTATTTGTACAGTTGCAGCCCTTTTAGCGACAGAAATCAATATACAAGCAAGAGACTATATGTTTGCTAGTCACCAATCCGTTGAACAAGGTCACGCGTGTGCGATGAAGCTTCTTGACAAGAAGCCTCTTCTTAATCTCAATCTTCGGTTAGGTGAAGGAAGTGGGGCTGCTATTACATTTCCGCTGTTGCACTCAGCTTCATTGATGATTGCCAACATGGCCACGTTTCAATCTGCAGGAGTGTCTGAGAAAGAATAAAACTCAAAAAAGACATGGGAAGAAAACCATGTCTTTTTTCTTTATTTTATAAAAAAACCTTATATTTTTAACATCATAAACCAGTAAATGCTAAAACTAGCACCTGTTAAAATGAATGATCCAATAATTAACAATACCAGTGCAACGCGTCGTTTAATCGCTTGAATTTCTCTATCTTTTGGCAAACGTCCCATTGGTCTTCCTCCATTATGTAAATATTTCACGTATTTTCCTATTTTACTCCGCTTTAAAAAGAGAGAACATATGTCAAAGTTACTAAAAATCAAATTATTTTATAAAAAATTGTATCCCCGTTACAGCAGTACAAAGAATACGTATTCTTCTAATGAGAAAAGAAATACCCTAAAGGTTTACTTACATGACAACAACCTTTATCATATAACTGACTATACTATGATGTTATCCAAAGTTGGAAGAAATCTCAATAAATGTGAGTGTTATAATTACATAATAAGAGTCAGAAAAATTTAAAAAAAGAGTGTGAGCAAACAATGAACGGTATGTTGATTATTCGGAACGGTGCTCCTTTTTATGAAGGAGCTTCCGTGCCTATTCCAAAAGATAAAGCCTGTATTATCGGGCGAAGCAGTGAAGAATGGGAGCCTTATCTGGCCTTTCAAAGTGCTTACATTTCACGGAAGCATTTTGAAGTAACGTACGAAAGCAATACATTTTTCATTACAGACTTGTTTAGTAAACACGGGACAAAAGTAAACGGAGAAGAGTTACAGCCTGGAACTCCTCGTTTATTGAAAGAGCAGGATGTCATTACCTTAGCAAATGAAGAGGCAGCCTTAGTATTTAGAAATGATGATATGGATGCAACCCTCGATTTAGGACCTTTGCTAAAACAAATAAATAAGCCATTTTACACATTAGATCCAATTTTGCAGAAAGTAAAAGTAAAAGAGGAAACATATATTCTGTCAGATAAAGAATACTCGTGCTTAGCTTATCTTCTAGAATACAACAATCAATTTGTTTCAAAAGAAGCGTTAAAAAAAAGCGTTTGGCCTGAACGAGTAGAGTCAAATGGAGAAATTCTAGTAGCAGCGGAGGAGCTGAATGCGCTGATTTACCGGGTTCGCAAAAAAATAGGAACATATTTAGAAATCGAAGTGATTCGAGGAAAAGGATATTGGCTGCACTTTAACGAAAATGGACGTGAATAGAATCACGTCCATTTTTTAATCTCGTTTTACAGCATGTACACGTATATGTTTAGCTTCTGCTAGCCAAGATCCATTTTGAAATAGTTTATCTTGCATTCGATTTTCTAAGCGCGTGATGAGGACATTTTTAGTTTCTGTCGTCACGTGAGCAAAAAGAGGGGCTGCATTTATTTCTAGCCAATTACGCAAGCCGTTTTCCCCTTTTAACAAGAAGGGACGGCTGTAGTGAATGGCCGTGGTGACTTGAAAATTCTGTGATTCCAAAAGAGAAGAATATTCAGCTACAGAAGGAAAGTACCATGGGAAATCTACATCGTTATAAGGGATATCAAACGTTTTAAATTGACGAATGATTTCTGTGAAAATTTCGTCCATGTTTCCTTTTCCCCAAAATTCTGCTACAAATCGGCCATTTGGTTTTAAAGCATTGTAAATGTTTTTAATGACAAGGTGAGGGGGACGGATGTCGTGTAAAGTTGCATTGGAAAAAACTGCGTCAAATTGTTCGTAATAAGGAAGGTTAAGGGCATTTAACTGTTCAAAGGATAGAGTTGGGTACTGATGACGAGCCTGTTCAATCATATTTTCAGAGCAATCGATGCCCGTCGCATGGACATGAAGCTTATTGAGCTGCGAAATAAATTCGCCAGTGCCGCAGCCAATATCTAAAATATGTTCGCCAGCTTGAGGAGAAAGAAGGTTCATAGCACTTCCTCCAAATGAAGAAACAAACGGAAGATGATACACTTGAGCAATTTTTTGTTGGTTAACAGTTTGACTCATGAAGTGATTCCTCCTTTGTAAAAGATGATGACTATCGTTTTATAAGAAGAAACAAGCTTTGAATAGTAGATATGAAGTTATTGATAGAATTATACCATATATCTTACTTATTATGCCGAAAACTCCAAAGAAAAAGCGCACCAAACTTCTAGCTTGGGCGCTTACAAGCACGAACTATTTTATAACCATTAACCGAACTGAACAAATAGAGGAAGATCTGTATGACCCATCTCACGTACGTAGACGTATAAATTTCCTTTATGATGAATTTCATGGTCAATCGCCATTTGTAAAAGTTGTCTTCCGGGAAGCTTTCTTCCAAACGCTGCAGTTGCGTCAATCGTCTTATTTAAATCATCTTCGCTAAGTGAGCGTAATACGTCTACTGTTTTTTTCGTGTATTCAGCTGCAAGGTCCGATAATGACTTACCGCTAAAATCAGCTTTTTGACCAAGTGGAGATAAATCACCGGATTTTACCACTGATGCAAATGCATAAAAGGATGTTAAAATATGCGTAGATAAGTCAAAAGCGGACATAGATGTCGGGGCAGGCTTGTATTCGTAGTGACCTGCTTCAATTTTGTTGATTAATTCATTAGTTACGTTTCGATGTGCTAAAAAGTGATGAGTAATTTGTTCAACTGTCATGATAAAAGGCTCCTTTATTATGTATTCGCTTCTGAGTATAGCATCTGAAAATCAGAAAGCGAAGAAAAAACTTTATCAAAAAGAAAAACAGCTGCATATGAGCAGCTGCTTTTCATATTATTAGAAATTACGTTGTTTTAACTCTTCAAGCAATAACTCCATACCTTCGCGGCTTAAAGTTAATTTGCCATCTGCGATTGTTACGTTGTCAGAAGATACTTCGCCAGTAATCGCACAAGCACCGTTCGGCTCATATTTCTTTAAAATAATTCGATCTGTTTCGACAAAAATTTCAACAGGATCTTTTACATCTATTTCAAGAACACGTCTTAACTCTTTCGGAATTACGATACGACCTAAATCATCTACTTTTCTTACAATACCAGTCGATTTCATTTTTTAATCACCTTTACTTTTATATTTTATTGAGTACGCAAAATATTATTTTTGGAATTTCTAAGATGATTATATACTAGATAACCGCTAAATTTGTCGAAGTTATTAATATGTAAATGAACTGTAATATTATTGAAATATTATCTGTAAATACAAATCCTCCTACAATATGGAATATGTAGGGCTCTTTGTATGATATAGGAGATGAAGGAATTAATTACATTTGACATACAATGTTATTTATGTTTATACAGCAGCTTGGGGATAGGCTACATGTAAGTATGGAAGCAAATAAGTTGAAAGAATGAAGAAAATATGATTAAATCAGAGAATAACTTGCTCAAAATAATTAAATCGTAATGATTACGTATTTCAAATAAAAAAGTAATAAAACGAAAGGATGACAAAGAATTTGGCTAAAAAAAGCAAAAGTTGTAAAAGAACAAAAGCGTCAAGAGATGGTAGCGAAGTACGCGCAATTGCGCCAAGAGCTGAAGGAAAAAGGAGATTACGAAGCGTTAAAAAAATTGCCTAGAGATTCTTCACCAACGCGCTTAAATAATCGCTGCCGCGTTACCGGTCGTCCTAGAGGCTACCTTAGAAAATTTGAAATGTCACGCATCGCATTTAGGGAATTAGCCTACAAAGGACAAATTCCAGGTGTTAAAAAAGCAAGCTGGTAGTATAAAAGCCCTCATAATGAGGGCTTTTATTATTTATTAGCTGCAAAATATCGAGCAATTCCTTGATAAATGCCTGTAGATATTTGCTGCTGATACGCGTTAGAAGAAACAATTTGCTCATCGTGAGCATTTGATAAAAAGCCTAATTCAAGAAGTACAGCACGCTGGTTGTTTTCTCGAGTAACATAATAATCTCCAAAATGAACTCCCATATCCTTCATAGAAGGCGCGTTTTCAGCCATGCTTTCTTGAATGTATTTTGCTAATTCTTTATCTTTGGCTTCACTGTAATAAAATGATGCGATGCCGTTTGCAGAAGATGAAGTAGAAGCGTTATAGTGAATGCTGATAAATGCATCTGCATGCTTTGCTTCACTAACGTTCACTCGTCCGCTTAGTGAGATAAAAGTATCGTTTGAACGAGTCATAAATACATTTGCTCCAGCATTAGCTAAGCGGCTTGCTACAAGTTTTGCTGTTGTTAGCGCTAGTTTTTTCTCAATTGATGATTTACCTGAAGTACCAGGGTCATATCCGCCGTGCCCAGCGTCTACTACAATAATTTTATCTTTTAAAGCAGCAGAAGGGGAAGGCAAACTAGCTGAAGTTGTGGAACCAGCCGGAGCTGTTAGCCCTTTTGATACCCATGCTGTTTGACTTGCAGAGTACTGAATTTGCACCCAGTCATTCTTTTCGCCTACTTTTTTGAATCTTTCGCCTGCTTTTGCTACACGGATAATTCCCGCGCTTAAGCTCGGCTGACTGCGTAAATTTGAAGCTTTTGTAATTTGAATAGACTGGGCTGTTTGTGAAGACTGTCCGGAATCAGCTTGCAAATATTGACTCGCCACCCAGCCCGTTTGACCGCTTGCCGTTTTGATCTGTGACCAAGACCCGCTTTCTTTTACCACCGTTACTTTGGAACCTCGGGATAAGTTCGTCACGACCGATGCGCTTGTGCTCGCAGAAGAGCGAACATTTAATGAGCTAGCGTTAACAACCGCTGACTTGGATGTCGTAGAACCCAAGTTACTAGTCGGTGTAGAAGAACCGGATCCTGCTTGTAGGTACTGACTCGCCACCCAGCCCGTTTGACCGCTTGCCGTTTTAATCTGAGACCAAGACCCGCTTTCTTTTACCACTGTTACTTTGGAACCTCGCGATAAGTTCGTCACGATAGACGCGCTTGTGCTCGCAGAAGAACGAACGTTTAGTGAGCTGGCGTTAACGGTCGCTGACTTGAATGAAGTAGAACCCGAGTTTTTATTCGGTGTAGAAGAACCGGATCCTGCTTGTAGGTACTGACTTGCTACCCAGCCTGTTTGACCACTTGCCGTTTTAATCTGTGACCAAGACCCGCTTTCTTTTACCACCGTTACTTTGGAACCTCGCGATAAGTTTGTCACGATGGATGCGCTTGTGCTTGCAGAAGACCGAACGTTTAATGAGCTCGCATTAACGATCGCTGACTTCGATGTCGAATTTTCGGTAGAAGTACTGTTTGTTTGCGTTTTATTTATGTATTGAGATGAAATCCAAGCGTCTTTACCGTTATAGGTAATTTTAGCCCATCCTTTACTTTCATCTACTATATTAACGGTGTTTCCCTTCGTTATTTTCCCAACGATAGCACCGCTTGTACTAGGCGTTGCACGTACATTTAACGATGTAGCAGTTACTTTGGCCGATTCAGCTGCATCTGCATCAATGGAATGCAAAAGCAATGAAGAGCTTAAAAGAACAGAAGAAACGGCTGTGTACATGACATGTTTTTTATTCATTTTTTCCTCCTTGCAAATTAATTTCAACATAAGTTTATTGGTATACAAAGCATATATCGGCAAAAAGTCCAAAATTTTGAGTGAAATCTACTATTATCTCATAATACCGATATTATCCATCATACTATATGTCGAAATTCAATTGTATAATGAATTTGAACTATCTGCCATCCTTACCGATAAAATTTTACATTAATGTAAAATATAATTATGTTAAAGGTTGAATTTAGAGATATTAAAAGCATTTAGTCCTTTGTTTATCTACATTTTGAGGACGTGTTTTATACTAGAGAAAATGTAAAATAGTATAAAGCAGCCGGATGTGAATAGGATAGAGGAGAGATAGCAGATGAAATCGTATCTATCTTTTGAAGGAGGAAACATCCACAATTATGAAACATTTAGAATAAAAATAACAAAAATATATAAAATAATAAAAAGCCTGTCTATATTGCTGTAAAGATCGTAGCATAAACTAAAAGTAAATAGTTAGAAAATTCTTTCTTTTTACTTTGAAACATGGTACAGTATAAAAAAGTGAAAGGGTGGAAACTGATATGCGAAAGATTGTTCAGTATGAAACAAAGTGGTCGCTTTTGTATCAAATGGAAAAAGAAGCGTTGCTTAATACACTAAAGGACTTTTCAGTAGACATCGAACATATTGGAAGCACGTCCGTTCCAGGATTGGCAGGTTCACCAATCGTTGATATTTTAATCGGAGTCAAACGCGAAGAAGACATAAATGAAGTGCGGGCTATATTAAAAAATAAATCTCACGTATATGTAGCGGAAAAAGAGATGTTTGTCTTATTAAAAGAAGGCGTTCCAGCTGCGCACTATCCTCCAATTATGACAGCTAAAAATGCCCGTAGGCTCATTCCACATGATGCTAGAAGAAGTCATGTGTATGTAACGGTCAGTGAATCTCCTTACTGGAACGAGCGAATTAATTTCAGGGAGCAGTTACGCTCGAGCGAACGTGCTAGAAAAAAATATGAAGGTATGAAATACGAGCTTTCAAAACGATTGTGGAACGACATTTCTACCTATGAGTACAAAAAAGAGGAATTTATTCAGAGCAGTCTATAAAAAACGTCATTTCAATTGAAATGACGTTTTTTAAGTTAATTATCTTGTAAAACAATTGTTTCAAGCTTGTCAGCAGTATTTACTGCAAGAACCGTATAGTTTTTACCGCTTTCAAGATTTGTTCCAGGAAGACTTAGTACCTCTTTTCCATCCGCTGTGGAAACAGATAGATCGTACGAACCCGGATTTACTACTTGATAACCTGAAATGCTTTTAAAAGATAGATCTTTAAATAAAGGAGCAGCACCTTTAGGGCCTACGTTTACTGCAGGAGCATCAGGAGATAAATGAGCAATACGCAGGCTTGCTTTTCCATCCATTCCTTGCTTATTATTCGTGAAAGCCTGTAGTTCAAGATTTTCCGCTTTATTTACGGCTGCTACTGTATATGATTTTCCACCGTCTACAACAAGGGTAGCTTCAATGAGCGAATCTTTTGTACCTTTTGTCTTCGCTTCGTACACTTCTACTTTATGAGAACCAGCTGACAAAGGCAGGGGATTAGAGACATCTTTAAACTTTGCTCCTTCTACCAAGGCTTTGTCATCCACAAAAATGTCTACAGCCGGAGCATCCGGTGAAGCATGAACAATGCGAACTTCCGCATTTTGAGCTGTTCGGTCATCTGCAGCAGGGGGTGTTTCAGCGGCAAATACTAACATGCGGCTAAGTGCCAAGAAGGCAATCACTGCTACCATTACGAATAGTCGTTTCATCAAGTATCACTCCTTTTTTAGTATACACAGCTTTATGTAAAGAGAAGAACTGTGCAGTTGTTAGCGTATACTAAATAAAAGCAACTATTCGTGTGTTTGTTAACTTTTGACGTGTTTACTGAGATTTCTGACGGAAAAATCGAAGAATAGCCAAAATATTGTACAGAGTTGTTAAGAGCCACGTCAATAAAAAGCCTAGGCCAAGCCCGATATTGGCATCTATATACGTATGCGTGAAATCATCATATACGACGTAGGCAAGAGGAGCAATCGACAGCAAAAATAGAAAAGGAAACAAAAGCGTTTTCCACCTGCTTGAAGTGAAAGTTAAATACAATAAAAGGAAAGCGGAGAACAATAGAAGACCGTCTCGAATAGCCCAAGGTAAAACGCCGATATGTGGATTAGCAAGAAGAAAAGTCGGGACAATTGAAAGGAGGAAAAGAAGAGAGAGCAAAGTCACGTGAAGTGTGTGCTTTTTTGTAAAAGCCGGCACTAATAAAAACGCTGCCGTTGCACCTAAAAGAAAATTACAAATTAAAATAAACTCCATATCAACACCTCATTTATTGAGTATTACTTTTAGTCTATTCAGCACGCTGTTAAAGTAGATAAAAAAGCTGCGATGTTCATCGCAGCTTTTGGTTATTCGAATTTAAATCCTTGTTTTTCAAGCATCGCTCGAACTTCTGGATAATAAATGGTTTTATAAATAGCTGATACAGTTTGTGACCAGTTGCGGTCATCAGCACCGTTTGTTCTGTTTTTCATATACTCTGCCATTTCAGCATCATAGTCTTGAATCAATGACTTTAAGTCGTGATTATAGCTTTCACGATGGTGCACGGCAGCTTGTGGCAATCGAGGCTTTTTCGCAGAATGATCTGCCGGATGTCCAACCACAAGACCGCTTACTGGGAATACGTATTCCGGTAAATCCAGCAGTTCAATGACTTCTAGCGGTTTTCTGCGAATTCCTCCGATTGGTACTGTACCTAAACCGAGTGATTCTGCTGCAACTGTTGCGGCTTCTAACGAAATTCCAGCATCAGTTGCCCCGACTAAAATTGATTCAAGCCCATCGGTTACGCCAAGAGGGGCATCGTTAAGCTCAGCTGCAATCTTAGCACGATTAAAATCTGCACAAAAGATTAAAAATAGAGGAGCTTGGTCAATCCACGCTTGGTTGCCGGCAAGCTCTGAAAGTTTTTTCTTCTTTTCTTTATCTTGGACGCTAATAATAGTCACTTGCTGTCCATTAATAGAAGAAGCAGCTGACTGAGCAGATTGAATAATCGTATCTAAATGCTCGTCGCTTACTGCTTCATCTGTATACTGACGGATAGAACGATGATCTTGAATTGTACGAATTGCTTCATTCATGATGCTTCATCCTTTCAAAGAAGTTATGATTAACCTTGTAATGTTTTTACATCTAAAGGTGCTACAAGTACGCCAGTTTGAGCAAATGCTACAAAACTTTGGAAGTGAGCTGATTTATTGTGCGCTTGAATTGCTTCTTCGCTTTTCCACTCTTCAATCATCATAAACGTGTTAGGTGTAAAAGCATCTTCAAATAGCTGATAGTTGCTGTTTCCTTCTTCTTGTAAAGAATGCTTAATTAGTTCTTGTACGTTTTCTAAAAATTGTTCTCTTTTTTCTGGGTTAACTTTCATTGAAGCTTGTAAATGAATCATGGATGATTCCTCCTTTAATAATGATGGTGCTTTATATTATTTGTTTTGTTTTTAATCTTTCATTCAATTTATGATTAAAATGAAGATAAGTTCGAATATCATCGAACAATGAAACTATAACACCAATTAAATAACAGTGCAAGGATTTAGTTCGAAAGATATCGAACATTGATACACAAAAGAAGCTGTGTTATATTTTAAGCATGAGAAAACCTTATCAACCACCGAAATCTGAAATTAAATTAACGCCTATTTTACACGCGTTGAGTGATCCTAACCGGCTGCGTATTGTACAGTGTTTAGCGACAAGAAAGGAGCAGACCTGTTCGTATTATCAAAAATTAAATGTATCGAAATCAACGCTATCACATCATATTAAAGTACTTCGCGAAGCTGGAATTATCAAACTACGTATAGAAGGCACGCAGCACTATTATTCTTTGCGATTAGAAGAACTTGAGGAATTATTCCCAGGTCTGCTTCCTTCCATTATCAATATAGATGAGCAGTTATTTTAAAAGCTGAACGATGTTTCGTTCAGCTTTTTTGTTCAAAATAAATGTGTCCATGCAGGCTGCATCCGGGATTAAAAGAAGAACGACAGTGAGGGCAAGTCGAGTTACAGGTTAAATATTCATTAATTGAGAGCTCATGTTTACATACTCCGCAAAGAATAGCTTTTTCATTAAACATAGATTTTGGCCATCTTTTAATGTCGTGATTAGCATGTCCATTATGACATTGATAACATGGATAATATGTATTACAGCAATAAAATTTTATTGCAATAATATCTTTATCAGTATAATAGTGCACACAGCGCGTTTCTGAATCCACTGTGTCACCTTTTACCACAGGTACAGATTTGTTCATTATAATCACTCCTTATGAAAAGTATAGCATGCTTTTATACGCCTTATCATACATATGTAAAAAGAAAAATGCTATAATAAAACCATCGTTTTACATGTCAGATTACATGCTAAAAAGATTAGATAAAAAATTAATGTCAAAACAGATTGATTAAGTGATGCAAAGAGAGGAAGAAAAAATGAGTAAGCAAGTTATCGTTTTTACCGGAGGCGGAACAGCGGGGCACGTAACGCCAAACATTGCGATTATGAAAGAATTAGACAGTGAAAAATGGGATATCCATTATGTCGGTTCTCACAATGGTATTGAGAAAGAATTAATTGCTAAATTAAACGTTCCATATCATGCAATTTCAAGCGGGAAGCTTCGTCGCTACGTGGATATGGAAAATGTAAAAGATGTATTTCGAGTAGCAAAAGGGGTTGGCGATGCGCGTCGCGTGCTGAAAAAACTAAAGCCTTCTCTTGTTTTTTCAAAAGGCGGTTTTGTCACAGTTCCTGTTGTAATGGCTGCTAAATCTTTAAACATTCCCGTGTTCATTCATGAAAGTGATTTAACACCGGGACTAGCAAATAAAATTGCGCAGAAATTTGCCACTAAAATTTTCACTTCTTTTGATGAAGCTGCAAACTACTTTCCAAAAGAAAAAGTGCAGGTTGTTGGTTCACCTATTCGAAAAGAGTTATTTAGCGGAAGCGCAGCGAACGGGGAAAGCTGGCTTCGCTTTTATGATAAGCGCCCAATTTTAACCATTATGGGCGGAAGTTTAGGAGCGCGCCGCATCAATGAAATTGTTCGAGAGTCTTTGCCTGAATTGCAAAAGAAATTTCAAATTGTACACCTTTGCGGAAAAGGCAATATTGATACAAGCCTTGAAAAAGAGTCGGGCTACCGTCAGTTAGAATACGTAAATGAACAGCTTCCGGATGTTTTAGCGGCAACTGATTATGTGATTACACGCGGTGGATCCAATGCCATCTTTGAGTTTTTAGCTCTTCATAAACCGATGATGATTATTCCTTTATCAAAGGCACAGAGTCGCGGAGATCAAATTTTAAATGCACAATCCTTTAAGAAAAAAGGCTACTGTATGGTTGTAGAAGAAGAACAGTTAACAAAAGAACTGTTTTTGCGTGAAGTAAATGAGCTTCAGCAGCAGGCAAGTACAATGAAGCGTACAATGCGTGAAGCAACAAAAACGGATGCCATTTCAATTCTTGTAAATGAAATTGAGAAAATGAGCTAAAAAAAGCGTTCTTATCGAGGAGATAAGAACGCTTTTTTTCTTTCAAAACTATTATTTTAAAATAATGAATAAATATAGAAAAATAAAGCTTTTAAAATTTCAAAAAATGTTGTTGACAGTAAATTTTAACAGGAGTAAGATTACTCTCATGAAACGTTCCACAGTGAAACGCTGAGTCTTTCCTGAAAGAGAGGGAAAGAGCGGAGGACCCAATTATTAGGGGTGAATCTCTTAACTGAGTAGGGTTACTTTCTTGACCCGAACCCGTCAGCTAACTTCGTAAGCGTTAAGAGAGAGGATGGTGTAATCGTGGTCGTTTTCTATAACAGCGGATAGTACGCTCCTTTCAAAATATAGGTGAAAGGAGCGTCCAGATGCATTTATCTAAGCAAATGATTCAAATGATTGAATATCGGGCAATGTGCGACCAGCAATCTTTTGATCTAGCAAACCGCTATTTGTCTACGTTGGCTAATCAAAGTTTTAAACGCAGCAGTAAAAGTCATCATTAAGTCTAAAAATTAAATAACAAATATACGCTTAATCAATTATGAGCGGGGGACCCAATATTTTGTACGTATGTACTAGGGGTGAATCTCTTAACTGAGTAGGGTTACTTCCATAACCCGAATCCGACAGCTAACTCCGTAAGCGTTTTGGGAGTAAAAAATTCGTGTCAATCACGGCTTATTTGTCGTGCATTAAACCGCGGAAGAGAACTCTCTTCTGCGGTTTTTTAGTGGAAAAAAATAGCATCACGTCTCGCGGTTAGCTTTTTTGGACCTGATGCTTTATGAAAAGAAACCGTCACTAAACTTAGAAGCTATCATTTTTGTCAGGAAACAGTTAGGAGGAAGCAACTTGGATATGATGATGCTTGGAACGCTTGCCTTATTAGCGACTGCTATGTACGGAATTATTCGCTGGTCGTCTCATGTAGTAGACGACAGAGAGGAGAAGTGAACATGTCGTTCATTTTGTTAGGTATTTCAATTACCGTTTTAATTTATTTAGTATATGTACTGTTAAATCCAGAAAAATTTTAATAAGCGGAGGAATAAAACGTGGGGATTTTTCTACTATCAGTTGCGCTGCTGCTTATTTTTGTAGCGCTTATTGCAAAGCCCGTAGGTATTTATATAGCGAATGTATTTTCAAACGATAAAAACACTAGCTTGATAGGAAAGATAGAAACAGTGATGTTTAAAGCAGCAGGAATTAAAGGGCTTAATCAAACGTGGAAGCAATATGCATTGGCTCTCGTGTTGGCGAATACGTTTATGATTTTTGTGGTGTACCTTATCTTCCGATTCCAAGGGGTACTGCCGCTAAACCCAAGCCACATAAAAGGAATGGATCCGGCCCTTGCTTTTAACACAGCCATTAGTTTTATGACAAATACGAACTTGCAGCACTACAGCGGTGAGTCAGGTTTGTCCTATTTCTCACAGATGGCCGCCATTGTATTTATGATGTTTGCTGCACCAGCAACAGCACTTGCAGTAGCAATCGCTTTTATTCGCGGGCTAGCAGGGAAAGAAATGGGAAACTTTTTTGTTGATTTTGTAAAATCAATTACGCGTATTTTACTTCCTATTGCTTTTATAACAGGTATTTTATTTACGTTTTTAGGTGTCCCTCAAACGTTAAGCGGAACGGTGACTGCCCATACATTAGAAGGGGCAACACAGCAAATTGCAAGGGGACCAGTTGCTTCTTTTCTTTCAATCAAAGAGCTAGGCAACAACGGAGGGGGATTTTTTGGTGTCAACTCAGCCCATCCATTTGAAAATCCCAATGCGTGGAGCAATGTGTTACAGATTGTCCTTATGCTTTTATTACCAACCGCACTTCCTTTCACATACGGAAAAATGATCGGACAGCGTAAACAAGGTCGCATCTTGTTTGTATCGATGAGTATGCTGTTTATCGTTATCTTAAGCACAGCGTTTGTAACAGAGTGGGGCGGTAACCCTAGACTTGATGCTTTTCATTTAAATGAAGCGAGCGGTTATATGGAAGGGAAAGAAGTCCGGTTTGGTGTCGGTATGTCAACGCTGTACGCCATCGTGACGACAGCAAGTGAAACAGGCGCGGTGAACGCGATGCACGATACCCTGACGCCTCTTACCGGGTTGTTAACGCTTGGAAATATGATGTTAAATACCGTATTTGGCGGTGTCGGAGCAGGATTTATGAATGTTATGATGTACGTCATCATCGCCGTATTTTTATCAGGTTTAATGGTTGGAAGAACACCAGAATACGTAGGTAAAAAAATTGAAGGAAAAGAAATGAAGCTAATCGCCGTGACGCTTATTCTGCAGCCGCTGCTAATTTTAGGAGGAACAGCTGTAGCACTTACCACTCATTTAGGAATGGAAGGTATATCAAATCCAGGCTTTCACGGGTTAAGTCAGGCACTGTATGAATTTACGTCGTCAGCAGCAAACAATGGATCCGGTTTTGAAGGATTAGGTGACGCAACGCCGTTTTGGAACATTTCTACGGGAATTGTTATGTATATTGGACGTTACTTCGGACTAATTACAATGCTGGCGGTATCGAGCTCACTAGCATCCAAACAGCTTGTTCCCCAAACACCTGGGACATTTAAAACGGATACGTCTTTATTTAGCGGCATTTTAATTGGAACTACCGTTATTGTAGGAGCACTTACGTTTTTCCCAGTGCTTGTACTTGGACCGGTTGCTGAGTATTTAACACTGTAATAAAGAAAGCGGAGGATCATAATGAATAAACGGAATTTTGCAAATGATCTTGAATTGGATCACAACAGTCCCATTCAAGGTTCTGTAGATAAACAAGCTTCATCCATTTTTATTCAATCATTAAAACAGGCTTTTATCAAGCTAAGTCCAAGAACAATGATAAAAAATCCTATCATGTTCGTAGTAGAAATCGGGTTTGTTATTACACTTTTTTTAGCCGTTGTTCCAGACCTTTTCGGAGAAAGTACAGTAAGCGCAGGCTTTAATATTGCCGTATCTCTCGTGTTATTTTTCACCATTGTTTTTGCTAATTTTGCAGAAGCATTAGCAGAAGGACGAGGAAAGGCACAGGCAAACTCATTGAAGAAATCTAAAGGCGATATTACAGCTAATCAGCTTCAAAACGGGCAGATGATACAAGTTTCGGCATCGCAACTAAAAAAAGGAGACATCGTCGTCGTTTCACAAGGTGAGATGATTCCTGGAGATGGAGAAATCATTAAAGGACTGGCGTCTGTTGATGAATCGGCTATTACGGGTGAATCGGCACCTGTTATGAAAGAAGCAGGCGGGGACTTTAACTCTGTAACTGGAGGTACAAGAGTTGTCAGTGATGAAATTACAATTAAAATTACGTGTGAGCAAGGTGAATCGTTTTTAGATAAAATGATTTCGCTTGTTGAAGGAGCACAGCGTCAAAAAACACCAAATGAAATTGCGCTAAATACGGTTTTGACAAGTCTGACGATTATTTTCTTACTAGTAGTGGTGACGCTTCCTGTCTTTACAAACTACCTACACTTTCAGCTCGACACGGCCATTTTAATTTCACTGCTCGTCTGTCTCATCCCTACAACAATTGGAGGCTTATTATCGGCCATTGGAATTGCTGGGATGGACCGAGTCACGCAGTTTAACGTGATTGCTATGTCAGGAAAAGCAGTAGAAGCAGCAGGTGACATTAACACAATTATTTTAGATAAAACCGGTACCATTACGTTTGGAAACCGAATGGCTCATCAATTAACGACTGTAGAAGGCATAGACGAACGTGACCTTTACAAATGGGCGTTTGTTTCTTCTCTTTATGACGAAACACCAGAAGGGCGCTCAGTTGTTGATTTTATTCAAAATCGCATGGGAGTAGAAGATCTTAGAAAAACCGAAGGAACGTTTGTTGAATTCAAAGCGGAAACGCGAATGAGCGGCATTGACTTACAGAATGTATCTGTACGAAAAGGGGCAGTGGACGCCGTCACGGCATGGGTAGAGTCAAAGGGCGGGATGGTTCCCTCTGATTTACAGCAAAAAGCAAATGAAATTGCAGGAGCTGGTGGCACGCCGCTTGCCGTCGCCGCTGATGATAAAATTTATGGCTTGATTTATTTAAAAGACACGGTAAAACCAGGAATGAAAGAACGCTTTGATGAACTTCGTAAAATGGGCATTAAAACAGTCATGTGTACAGGAGATAATCCGTTAACCGCAGCAACCATTGCAAAAGAAGCGGGAGTAGATGAATTTATTGCGGAATGCAAGCCAGAAGACAAGATTCAAGTGATTAAATACGAACAGCAGCAAGGAAAGCTAGTTGCCATGACAGGTGACGGGACAAACGATGCCCCTGCACTTGCTCAAGCTGATGTTGGCTTAGCAATGAACAGCGGAACCTCAGCTGCTAAAGAAGCAGCAAATATGGTCGACTTGGATTCTGATCCCACTAAAATCATTGAAGTCGTTTCAATTGGAAAACAGCTATTAATGACAAGGGGTGCCTTAACTACATTCAGCATCGCAAACGATATTGCTAAGTATTTCGCGATTATTCCAGCGATGTTTACCCTGGCGATTCCGCAAATGGAGGCTCTTAACGTAATGAAGCTTCATTCACCTCTATCTGCCGTGTTGTCAGCGCTCATTTTTAATGCGGTCATTATCCCGCTTCTAATTCCCTTAGCCATGAAGGGTATTGCGTATAAGCCGATGAGTTCGAACGCCCTGCTGCGAAAAAATTTGTTCATTTACGGGTTAGGTGGAGTATTGGTTCCATTCATTGGGATTAAAGGGATTGACTTTATACTTTCATTTGTAATGTAGAGGAGAAGAAACGATGATACAAACAGAACGAACGGGAAGCATTATTGTTCGCTTAACGATTATGATGATGATACTTTGTGGTCTTATTTATCCTGTTGTGATGACAGGTATTGCTCAAACAGCTGTTCCAAGTAAAGCAAACGGCAGCCTAATCTATTCAAACAATCATCAAGTTATCGGTTCTAAGCTGGTTGGGCAGCAGTTTACAAGCAATGCATTTTTTCACGGCAGAGTCTCTAGTATTGATTATAACGGAGCAGGGTCTGGCTCGTTGAATTTAGCACCTTCAAATAAAGATCTTACGAATCGTATCGAGAAATCCGTAGCGGTTTGGAAAAAAGAAAACGAGGTACCAAAGGAAGGGATTCCAATTGATGCCGTCACGAATTCGGCTTCTGGACTCGATCCGGATATTACGCCACAAGCTGCATATGCACAAGTAGAGCGCGTGGCAAAAGCAGCCCATATTAAAACCCAGACGCTAAAAGAGCTAATCAAAAAACATACTCAGCAAGGGGCTTTTGGTGCAAAACGCGTAAATGTAGTAGAGCTAAATTTAGCTGTTCAACGAGAACGCTAATTACACGCACTCGCTTCATGCACTGAAGCGAGTGTGATAAAGGAGCCCGAACAATGAAAGAAAAAGAAGCTCATCCATACTTTCGAAGAAAAACTCCGGAAGAACTATTGCGTGAACTTCATGATCATAAGCGTGGAAAGCTTAAACTCTACATCGGTGCCGCACCGGGAGTAGGAAAGACTTATAAAATGCTTCAAGATGCCCATGACTTAGTCAAAGAAGGCGTAGATGTCGTAATTGGATATGTAGAAACACACGGCAGGAATGAGACTAAGGAAATGATCGGAAATCTAGAAGTGATCCAAAGAGAAACCGTTTTTTATAAAGGAAAAGAATTACAAGAGCTTGATTTACTGGCGATCGTAAGAAGGCGACCAAAAGTTGTCCTTATCGATGAACTCGCTCATACAAATGTACCGACAAGCCGCCATAAAAAACGTTTTGAAGATGTTTCTTACCTGCTCAACCAAGGTATTTCAGTTATGTCAGCAATGAACATTCAGCATATGGAAAGCGTACATGACCTCGTATATGCTGTTACCCAGGTAAAAGTTCGTGAAACGGTGCCGGATTTATTTATTCAGCAAGCAGATGAAATTCAGCTTGTCGACGTTACACCGGAACAGCTGCAAAAGCGTCTTCGTGAAGGCAAAATATACGAAGTCCATAAAATTGAACAAAGCCTGCAGTCTTTTTTTAAGCTAGCAAATCTCCATGCCCTTCGTGAATTAACGCTCAGAGAAATAGCGGATGAAGTGGACGGCAAGCTCATTCATTCCCATGAAATTGGTGTAACAGGTATTTGCGAACGTATTTTAGTGTGCATTCAATACAGTGAAACAGCTGAAAAACTGATTCGAAGAGGCTGGAGAATGGCGAACCGATTGAAAGCAGATTTGCTGCTGCTCCATGTTTTTAAAGGCGAGCAGACTGAGAGGCAGAAAACACAAATCAAACAGTGGCAGGCATTCGCTGACCGCTTTCACGCATCGTTAATTGTAGAAGAAGCTAAAAAGCAAAAACCAGCCGCAGTGATTGTGAACGTAGCCAAGCAGTATCGCGTTACTCAAATCTTACTAGGGCAATCAGCGAGGACAAGATGGGAAGAGATTCGAAAAGGCTCTATTGTAAATACAATTATGCGACAGACTCATGACATCGATATTCATATTGTTTCAGATTCAGCAAAACAACAAAAATAAAATGCATATATAACAAAAGGAGAATATGAGTGAATATTGCGTTCTTTTTACTTCCTAAAAAAGAAGTGGTTACCCTATCGACACGGTCAACAATCCGTCAAGCATTGGAGAAAATGGAGTATCATCGCTACTCTTCTGTACCGCTTATTAATCAAAAAGGAGAATATGTAGGGACTTTGACAGAAGGAGACTTGCTATGGAAGCTAAAAAGCCTAGAGCATATAGAACTCCATGAGCTAGAACATCTACGAATTGAAGAAGTCCCAAGGCATCGCGATTATGAAGCTATTACAATTAATGATGAAATGGAAAGTATTTTATCACGCGCGTCTGAACAAAATTTTGTGCCGGTTGTAGATGATCAAAACATTTTTATTGGACTCGTGCGGCGAAGAGAGATTATAGAGTATTGCATCTCCCAATTTTTTATACATGAAGAAGCCCCTTTAAATGTGAAGATTTAGTTAAGTTTGCGTAAAAAACATAATTTTTACATAAAAGGTAGTCTCTTTTTATATAATTAATGTTATAATAAGAGATGTAAAGACGAAACTTGCGTAATGTAAGCCTCTAACATTTGTTAGAGGTTCTTTTTTTACATAACATAAAACATTTGATTTCAGTTCTTTCTATGGTTAAGTTAGAATAAGTGTTAAAGTAAGAGGTTTCTTGCTTTTTTACATAAGAAAAGTGAGCTGTACAAAGGAGACAAAGTATATTGACTACGGAAAAAACAAAAAGCGATCAATTACGCAGCATATTCAAAACTATTATCTTCGCTATCGCTCTAGTATTTATGATTCGCGCATTTTTATTTTCTCCGTATATTGTAGAAGGCGCTTCAATGAACCCAACGCTGCATAACGGAGAGCGTTTGTTTGTGAATAAACTGTCGTATTCGCTCCATGATCTTCGCCGCGGAGATATTGTGATTATTAAAGATGAGGCTAAGAATAAGCATTATGTAAAAAGAGTAATCGGTCTGCCAGGTGAAAAAATCGAAATGAAAAAAGATCAGCTTTATATTGATGATAAAAAAGTAAGTGAACCTTATTTAAAAACCAATCGTCAAATTGCCAATAACATGGATATGGAGCTAACAGGAGATTTTGAACCCGTTCAAATACCCAAAAACGAAGTATTTGTAATGGGTGATAACCGTCTGTACAGTATGGATAGCCGCAACGGTCTAGGTCTCATTGATGAAAAACGGATTGTCGGAAAAAGCGAATTTGTATTTTACCCCGTCAAAAAAATAAGAAAAACGACGTAAAAAGAAAGGCCGGCGAAGGTATTTCTTTTTTTGTGCCTATGTCTACTCGGCTTCTAGATGGGCAAGCTAAGGAAAAAAGGTGTGAATTAATTGAAGACAGCCTATGAAAAGTTATTTAAACATTTTAAATTTGTTGATGCTCTTGAGATGAAAAACCGATTAGCAATGGGACCTATCCTCACATACGCTTCACGGGAAAACGGGGAAATATCCGATATCGATCTGACTTTTTACGAAAAACGAGTAGGGGGCGTCAGTACGGTAATTATCGGCCCCGCGTTTATCACAGAAAATGGCCAAGTAGCACCTGGTCAAATCGGAATTCATCGTGATCAGGTCATACGAAAGCTTCATCAACTAACCCAAATGATTCATAGAAGAGGAGCTAAAGCGATTCTTCAACTATCGCACGGGGGAAGAAAGTGTGTAGAAATGGAAAATAAATGGGAAGCCATTAGCCCGAGTGAAAAGCCTCACAAACGTAAAGGCAAAAAGCCTGTTCAAATGACCGAGCGCGATATAACTTATATGGTTCAAGCGTTTGGCGAAGCTACCACAAGAGCTATGGAAGCAGGGTTTGATGGAGTAGAAATTGACGGAGGAAATGAATGTTTACTGCAGCAGTTTATATCAAGGCAAGCCAATGAACGAAGTGATTCTTATGGTGGAAGCGCAGAAAACCGCTTCACTTTTGCACTTGAAGTTATTCGTGAAGTGACGCGTTGAGCAGCACATGCGGGCAAACCATTTATTGTGGGGTATACATTAGCGCCCAAAGAAAAAGGCTATTTAGGAAATAAAGTGGAAGATACATTTGAATGGATTGACCGTCTTGTTTATACAGAAATTGATTATTTACATATTAGTGCTTTGCATGAACCTACCTTAAGTAGTGAAGAAAATCGCTCACTGCTTTCTTCAATTATTAAGCACGTCAATCACCGGGTCCCTCTTGTGGGTACAGGAGGACTTACGGCAACAGAAGTAGCAGAAGCTTTTGAGCAAGGGCTGGCTCTAATTACGATTGAACAAGCATTAGTTGTACAGCCAGATTGGGTAGAAAAAGTGATAAATAGCGATGAACCCGCTTCTATGGATGTGACGTCATTAGATAAAGATGTGAGTTTGCCACCTGAAGTACTAGTTCACTGGAAAGATCTTCATAAAAACGACCGCCATTATTAAGACGGTCGTTTTTATGTTGTTGATTTAACAAGAAGAGTTTTATTTTACTGATACTATAACCAAGCAGCACGCATAGACTAAAAGAAAAACTAAAAACACAGTTGACTTCTAGGAATAGTTAGGATTACAATATAAACAACTTATTCATAAAACGGACAGCTGATCGGACATACCGAAGGCTTCTAGCAAACAACTGTTGGAGGCCTTTTTGTGCTTTCTAACAGAAGATGAAAGTGGAGGGACAACATGAAAAAGTTAATTACGTTTGCACTTATTGGCTTTTTAGCTCAGTTAATTGATGGATCACTCGGAATGGCATACGGCGTAACATCAACTACGCTACTTTTAACCTTTGGAATTGCACCAGCTGTGGCTTCGGCATCTGTTCACTTAGCAGAAGTTGTAACAACAGCAGCGTCTGGTGTTTCGCATATTAAATTCGGAAACGTAGATAAAGCGATGGTTTTAAAACTGATTATCCCTGGTTCCATCGGGGCTTTTGTAGGAGCCTGCTTTCTAAGTAATTTACCCGGAGATGCAGTAAGGCCTTACGTCTCAACATTCTTATTGCTCCTAGGAGTTTATGTGTTATTTCGTTTTTTATTTACGTTTAAGACAAATGAAGAAAAGAACACTAAACCTTTATCAACGAAGCAGTCCATTCCGTTAGGATTAATCGCTGGATTTGCGGATGCTACAGGAGGAGGCGGCTGGGGGCCGATTGCAACGCCTGTATTGCTAGCTAAAAAAGGCACAACAGCACGAAAAGTCGTTGGAACCGTAGATACGAGTGAATTTGCTATTGCCGTCTCGGCTACACTTGGCTTTTTAATTTCTCTTGGGTGGGAGCAAGTAAACTGGTTCTGGGTAGGCGCCCTTATGATTGGCGGAATTATCGCGGCTCCGATTGCTGCATGGTTTGTTCGTATCATCCCGGCTCACTTGCTTGGTTCGCTTGTTGGTGGGTTTATCATTTTAACAAATGCTCGTACACTCTTAAACACATGGGTATCAAGCAGCTCAACTCAGATAGCTGTATATGCATTCATACTTATTGTATGGGCAGCAGCGATCATTTACTCACTGTTACAAGGGAAAAAATATAATCAAAATCGAAACGTAGAAGTTTCGTAATAAAAGGATGGAATAAAAATAGCTTAGTTAAAGGAAAATCTGAAGATGTTTGATTCTTGATGGAGAATCAAACATCTTCAGATTTTTTTATGGTTAGGGTGAATGTAAGTTTCATGTATGTAGTGGCTTCTAGCTGTTGATTGGAGGGCAAAGCGAAGTCTCAAAGCGGCCGCCCGCGGAAATCAACAGCGGTGTACCAAAGTAATCCGTACTAGATTATTTTTCTCATTCCCTTTTATCATCTAAATTCTGCAAAATAGATGAGCGTAGATATTTTTTTTGCGTCTTATGATACAATAGACGAGTTCATTCATGAGTGGGAATACTTTCTAACACATATAAAATTCATTGAATCGTCGAGGTGTGAAGAGTAAGTGGTCTATTTTATTTTAGTATTAGTAGCAGCTATCGAAGTAATTGTCTTATTGATTAATCGACCTGTATTTGCAAACATTCCGTATGTTCAAGTATATATTGTTCCTTTGTTAGTAGTAATTGTCATCACGATGTTGCTTTCGCGAAATCCAAAGAGATTTATGCGGTGGTTTAAACAAGGGCTTATTACGATTTCAGTCGTTGTGCTTGTATTCGTACCGGTTCTCTATGCCAAAAATCTCCCCCTGTATGGTTATAATGAAGCAAAAAAAATGCTTGCGCAAAGAGAACAGCTCTTGCTAAGTCAGTTCCAAAAAGGAAAATACGTATATCCAGCAAAAGACAGCCCTAAAAAATACCGTTATCTATTTAAAGTCAATCGTGGAAACGGCATGCTTGAATATGTATTCGACCCATACACAGGCGGTTATGAAGTTGTGACAGATGTGATAAAAAAATAAAGGTTTAGCTTATTTAAAGCTAAGCCTTTTAATATGAGAAAAATTGAAACTTTTTGAAAATCTGTGCGTATTTATTAAAGAACGTTCACAAAAAAGTCACAAAAGGAGTTGCACAATGGGAAAGTTAGAATACCGACTGCTAAAGCCTGATGATACATTTGTATCTATTTATCACTATCAATCTATTGAACTTGAACAAGTTTTAGCACGAAGAGAATGCGAATTTTTTGTTAAAGAAGGAGTAACGTATAAACAAACTTCATCTGCAGTCGAAGATGATATCCATATTATTTATGTAAAAGAACATGAACATGGACCGAAAGAGCAAGCAGAAGATGATCACAGAGAGATTATATTAGAAGTCCGCGAACTGAATTCTCTTCGAGGACATCCGATTTTATTCGTCTCTTCATTTTATACGCACTTGGACGTATTAAGTTATATCGGAACAGTTTATACCTACTATAATGGATGGGAATGGGAAAGAGACTCTGCGGAAATTGATGAAGATCGCAGCGTGTACAGTTTATATGTAACAAAAACAGGCGTAACGTATAAAGGGGGAAAGGCGTAATGTCAAAAACAAAAAAAATGATGGCCGGGGTTTTGACCACAGCTTTAATGACATCGCTCGTTGCCTGTGGTTCAACTGATCAGGCAAGACCAGCTAAACCGAAAGATAAATCGTGTGACAAGTGGAAATGGGATGAAGATACGCAAACGTACTACTGTTCAGATTCTTCTTCTTCGCACAGCGGCTCATATTATCACGGAGGCCGCTACTACGGCTCTAAAAAACAGTTGACCTCATCATCGGCCTATAAATCATTTAAATCAAGCAGCTCGTATAAATCTGGAATTGGGAGCGGCTCTAAAGGCGGTTTTGGCGGGTAATGCACAAAGAAAAGCGAGAAATGTTTTATAAAGAAATTGAAGATTTTTGGCACGATTTATACGGAACAGAGTATGCTCTTTATGACGTACATATAGAGTCTTCTTATATTATTGATTCTATTAAAGAAGCTGCAAATCAAATTGGGGCATTATTTTTTAAAACCGCACCTTTACTTCGTTCGTTAGATGATCAGACTCTTTTTTCTTTAGGATTTCCAAAAGACAGCATCCCGTACCTACGACTGAAAACGATGGAAACAGAAAGTGTGATTTCGCGCCTTGATTTTGCTGTTACGACTGATCAAATTAAGCTTTTAGAACTAAATGCGGATACGCCTACGTTCATTAAAGAATTATTTCATGTAAATGAGTTAGTCTGTCGTCATTTTCAAGTACAAAACCCTAATAAGCTTGAGGAAAAAAAGCTTGCTTTAGCATTAAAACACGCCATTTTTGAAGCTTATAACGAGCTCGATAGAACAAACTATCCAAACGTCGTTTTTTCTTCTCATCATACACATGAAGAAGATAAGCTAACGACTCTGTATTTAATGAAGCTAGCCGATGTAGATGCTACATACGTTCCATTATCGCAGCTTCGAATTGTCCCTTCCTCTACAGTGGAAGAAGGTGAACATATAGAAGCAGGCGTGTATGATCAATATGGACAAAAAATAGACGTACTTTATCGCCAAACGTATCCGCTTGAACATTTAATTGAAGATGAAGATCCGAGCACGCATGAAAAAGTCGGACACATGCTTTTAACATTGGCACAGCAAAAACAAGTAGCCATAATCAATCCGCCTTCTGCATTTTTACTGCAGTCCAAAGCCGTGCAAGCACTCATTTGGGCTTTGTATGAACAACATCATCCTTTCTTCACTAAAGAAGAGCATCACATCATTGAAACGTACTTTTTACCAACGTATTTAGAAGAAGATCCATTTATCGAAAGAAAACAAGCATTTGTGAAGAAACCATCTTTTGGTCGTGAGGGAGATACCGTGGAAATTTATAATGAAGATGGAATCAAAATAGAAGAAGATCAGCATAAGACATATCAAGAATACACGGCTGTGTATCAACAGTTTATTCCATTGCCAGCTGCAACGATGAAGACTCAAACGCAAACAATAGAGGCTCATATCATGTACGGCTGCTTTTTATTAAATGGAAAAGCAAGCGCAGTAGGAATACGAGCTGGAAATCAAATTACGGATAACGAATCATACTATTTGCCGATTGGATTAAAATGAAAAGGGGAATAAAAATGACACAATGGATTGATTGGGCTAGTATAGGAAGTTTTTTATCTCACGTAGCAGTAGGGTTAGGGCTATTATTTATCGGAGTCATGGTATTTGAATTAACAACAAAATTTAATGACCGTGAACTCATAAAAAAAGGCAATGTGGCGGTCGCTTTGAAGTTATGGGGAAAAGGAATTGGGCTTGCTATTGTCATTTTTACTGTATGGAGCAACAGCTTAAATTTGGTAGATGCAACTCTTTGGGGAGTAGTAGGTATCATTACTCAAGTAGTGGCATATTGGGTTATTGAATTTATCATGACGCCTAAAACGAGCCTAGCCAAAAAAGTAGAAGAAGGAAATGTAGCGGTTGGAGTAACTCTTTTTGCAGCGTCGGTTGCCGTCGGCCTTATTGTGGCCGGAAGCTTAACATATTAAAAGAAGGCGATTCCTATTTTACGGGGAATCGCTTTTTTTATGTGCAGATTGCTCGTGTTCACTTAGTAATAATGTACGTGTATTTTCACGGTCGGCACGAACAATTTTTTGCTGTGTGTAAAGCGGAATGACAAAGAGCAAAATAAATAAAAAAACATAGCTCATTTTTGTTATCCTCCCATGTAAATTGTAAACGCCTGCTAATAGTGTGTGACAAACAATACGTAAATATAGCATATTTGATTGGATGAACTGGAAAAAATTGAGGGACGCAAAAAGAATATAATCTTACCTTCAACAAAAACTAAAAGCAGTATAGAAGCACGTCTTTTATTGAGAAAGGAGTTGAAAAAAGTGAAAAGGTGGCTCATTTTGTGCTTAATGATTATAATCGCAGCTGGATGTGGACGCCCAGATGAAACGTCTCAACCGAGCATTTTCCTTATACCAGAAGGGTACAAAGGATGGGTTATGGTCGAATATGATAAAGATAACGGAAATCCCAGCAAGACAGAAGGCGACTACACTGTATTTAAAGTAAATGACCAAGGAGTCGGGAAAACCAAAACGCTTTTAAGCGGCGGCGGCTGGGCAAGAAATAAATATTTCTATGTAAATAAAAATGGAGAGCGAAAGCAATTGAAGCAGGGGAAGATGATTCATGGAACGACTCAAGGTAACAAAAATCATACGGTAACCTACTTTTTTGTTGGCACCGCAAAAGAGTTCGACAAGGCCGGAGACTATCGAAGAAAACTTACCGAAGAAAGTTCTTCGTAAAAAAAGAAACGTTGCCTCTTCAGCAACGTTTCTTTTCTATCTTCATTTGAATGTGCAAAAGACGGTGTCTTTTAAACGTTGAATTTCGTTTAATGCTTCTTTCTGCTTATGAATTACCCAATCTGGCAATGAATGTTCAACCGACAGCTCGTCGAAACAAGCCCCGCATGTTTTAACTTCAATATAAGATTCAATATACTGAAGATGATCTAAGTTATAAGCCCAAAGTCGACGTTCAGGGCATATCGTTTCTAAGTAAAGCGGAAGCTGAAAAAAAGGATCTACTGCTTCAGAAAGTTCTAACGGCCCTTGGCTATCAGCATTGGTTACGTCTAGATAACCGCAGTGAGGACACGTGCATGAGTGCGTTGACCCGCTCAATTTTTTATCCAGTTTTACAACTCGCGCACATAGTTCGCAGTTTGGACATTTTACTAAGATAAAGTCAAGGAACTTATCTAAAAATTGTTGCTGTATTACTTGCTGATTTGTCATTTTTTGTACCTCTAACTGTCAAACTTTTTTTAGTTACGAAAATAAATAATGAAACCTACATACTATTCATAACACATGATGGGGGTTAAAACAACAAAAACCCTTTTCGACAGAAGGGTTGTGTGATATAGTATGACAAATCAGAATAAATAAAGAAAAATGGTGAGAAAAAATGAGTCAAAACGAACAATGGACATCAAAACTCGGCTTTATCTTGGCATCTGCCGGTTCCGCAATTGGAATCGGAGCCATTTGGAAACTGCCTTATGTAGCCGGAACAAGCGGAGGAGGGGCCTTCTTTTTACTGTTTATCTTGTTTACAGCAATTATTGGTTTGCCGCTTTTGCTTGCTGAATTTGTACTAGGTAGACATACACAAAAAGAAGCAATTCGTGCTTATGATGCAGTTGCTCCCGGTTCTCTATGGAAAGGAATCGGGTATTTAGGTGTGATTACATGCTTCATTTTATTATCTTTTTATAGTGTAGTAGGAGGGTGGATTTTACAATATATTTTTGCAAGCGTCACCGGTCAGCTGAATGGAGTAAGTGACTACGGGAGTTTATTTAACTCGACCATTGCTAATCCAACAAGTGCTGTTATCTCTCAATTTGTTTTTCTTCTTTTAACAATTGTTGTAGTCGCAAGAGGTATTCAAAATGGTATTGAAAAAGCAAACAAAATTTTAATGCCTGCTCTCTTTATTTTATTTATTATTATCATTATTCGTTCTTTAACATTAGACGGGGCGATGGAAGGCGTATCTTTCTTTTTGTATCCAGATTTTTCAAAGCTTACATCCCAAACCATTTTGTTTGCGATGGGACAAGCATTCTTTTCACTTAGCGTAGGCGTTTCAGTTATGGTTACGTACAGTTCGTATCTATCTAAGCAGCAAAACTTGCCAAAATCGGCTATTTCAATTTCAGCGTTAAATATTTTGATTTCCTTACTAGCAGGACTGGCAATTTTCCCTGCGGTCTTCTCAATGGGTGTAAAACCGACGGAAGGACCAGGTCTTTTATTCATTGTATTGCCTTCTATTTTTGAACAGCTTCCGTTCGGAATTGTGTTTCAAACTTTCTTTTTGGCGCTATTTTTATTTGCCACTTTGACATCTGCGTTTTCGATGTTAGAAATTATTGTTGCTTCTTTAGCCAAAGGAGAGCAGCATAAGCGTATAAAGCTATCTTGGATTTCGGGCTTGCTAATCTTCGTGGTAGGAATACCTTCAGCGCTATCGTATGGTTTATTAAGTGACGTGTCGATCTTTGGAAAAAGCATCTTTGACGCTTTCGATTTTCTTGTAAGTAATATCCTTATGCCACTAGGTGCTCTTTTAATTGCCATCTTTGTTCCTTGGAAAATGAAAAAAGATGTACTAATTGAAGAATTTAAGCACGGTTCAACGAATGTGAAGCGCTGGTTCTCTTTATGGCTTCTTGCCATTCGATACATTGCACCTGTTTTAATTATCATTGTATTTATTAATATGCTAGGCTTTATCTAACGAAAAAACGCTGTTAAAACGCTTGGTTTTAACAGCGTTTTTTTTTGAAGGAAGAGGAGGAGTATGATGCTTGATTTCTTGTATGATATGTTTGTAGGGGCAGGGGTATTTATTTTATTAATAATTCTGTTGCTAGTAGCGAGAACGTCAGGGAAACGCAAGAAATAGGCGGGTATAATTCCCAGTGTAAAAACCCCAAAAAAGACTAACACCACAGAATTAAACTATGATAATATATTATCCTATGAGCATAATCAATGCTCACATATGTTGTGATGAAGCGTTTTTTAGAAAGAGGGATCATCTTGAGTGGAGAAGTTCTTGTCAAGATTTTATCTCAAGCGTATGAACAAAAAAAGACATTACCAATCGTCTCATTCTCGTCTTTTTTTGAACAAAAAAAGGTGGGCTTTCGTTTAAATAACGATGTGTCCGCTGATATTATCTACCATACGCTTATGTGTATTCAGAGAAAAACGTGTGTCCAAGATGTGTTAGTGGAAGTACTAAAAGTTGATAGTCCAAACAATGACGGGGCATTTTCTGATTGTGTATATATTTTAGCAAATGGTACAAAACAGCAAGTGAAAGAATGGGTTCAACCCTTACATCCTAAAAGAGTGAAACAAGGATATCAGCACGGGACACCCATTGATGCGCCACAGTTAAAAAATGACTACCACGTGTTTGCCGTTACTTGGTCATAAGCGTTTAACCCAAAAAACATCCTGCTGTCGCTGCAGGATGTTTTTTGTTAATAAGGATGAGCATCGTTTCCTTTTTCATTAGCTTCTTCTACCGCATCAGCAGCTTTGTTGCTTCCTAACGGTGAACCGCCTTCTTTTGGCAATTTCCCGTATGCAGGAGTCATTTCTGCTCCCATTTCAATTTCTAGGGAACCATCATCATGCATCAGAAGACCAATGCCATTTGCTACTCGATTGCCGTAGTCAAAATCACATTGAGTTAAAAGATTAATCATCTTTGTTTGAACTGTATGGTGACAACATTTTAAGCCGTCTACTAAATTTTGAATAAGCTCATCACGTTCCCAGTCCTCTAGTAAACGATAGCGTTCACCAGCTTGCTTAAAGTCATTTGTACGATCAATTTTTTCTTTTTTTACATTTCCTTCAACATAAGGCTGATGAGGCTTTGGATGGTCATGCGCTTCTTGAAGACCTCCAAGAGAAGAAGGCTCGTAATTTACATGCGGGTTCTGACCCGGAGCAGCATCTACATGATAGGCCATTTGACCGTCGCGTTGATTTGTTGCTACATGTTTTTTCGGCGCGTTAATAGGCAGCTGCAAGTAGTTTGTTCCCACCCGGTGACGCTGCGTGTCGGAATAAGAAAACGTTCTTCCTTGCAGCATTTTATCATCAGAAAAATCTAGCCCGTCTACAAGCACACCCGTACCAAATGCGACTTGCTCCGTTTCAGCAAATACGTTGCTTGGATTTTTATCTAGGACCATTTTACCTACTGGGAGAAATGGAAATTGGTCTTCCGGCCAAATTTTCGTGTCATCAAGCGGATCAAAATCTAGTTCAGGATGCTCTCCATCTTTCATAATTTGTATACAAAGTTCCCACTCGGGGTAGTTACCGCTCTCAATCGCTTCATACAAGTCTTGAGTGGCGTGACTGATATTTTTAGCTTGAATTTCTTCTGCTTGCTTTTGTGTCAAATTTTTAATTCCTTGTTTTGGTTCCCAATGGTATTTCACAAGAAACGCATCGCCATCTTTGTTTACCCACTTATATGTATTAACACCGGAACCTTGCATTTGCCGATAGTTAGCAGGTATACCCCAAGGTGAAAATAAAAAAGTAATCATATGCATAGCCTCAGGGGTGTGAGAAATAAAATCAAAAATACGCTCGGTATCTTGACGGTTTGTCACAGGATCGGGCTTAAAAGCATGAATCAAATCAGGGAATTTAATAGCATCGCGGATAAAAAATATTTTAAGGTTATTTCCTACTAAGTCCCAGTTTCCGTCTTCTGTGTAGAACTTTACAGCAAACCCCCTTGGGTCTCGCATCGTTTCTGGAGAGTCCTTTCCATGAATTACGGTAGAAAATCTGACAAAAACGGGCGTCTGTTTGCCTGCTCCTGAAAAAACTTTTGCGCGAGTGTATTTTTCAACGGGCTCGTCTCCAAGCTTTCCGTACGTTTCAAAATATCCGTGAGCTCCCGTTCCCCGGGCATGAACAACACGTTCCGGTATACGTTCACGATCAAAATGCGAAAGTTTTTCAATCAGCTGGTAATTTTCAAGAGTAGCAGGTCCTCTGTTGCCTACCGTTCGAGAATTTTGGTTATCACGAATGGGGTGACCTTGACGCGTCGTAAGCGTCTGCTTGTTTTCTCCTGCTGCATAGCGTTTGTCTTCCGAGTCACCTGATCCGCTAATATTTGTACCATGAATGCCTTTATGGCTCATAAAATAATCCTCCTTGTTTCAAACATAACAAGACTATTTTTTTCAGCCTTCGCTTTTTTATTCATTAATATGGAAATAATATAAATTTTTAGAAGAAAACTGTTTTACTAAAGAGGGGAACAAATCCGCTAAACGAATAAATTTTAAAAAAGTTTCACATTTCAAAAAAAAATAAATTGTTTTTTTTGAAATATAAAGATAATGTTACGGGTGATTTTTTACCTATTATTAGTGTAGGAAAAGGAATAAAATTGGAATATATTAGCTTTTTTGTCGAACTTATTAAGTGTTAAACGACAAGAAACTACGACAATATACACCATACAGCTATGCTTCTGTCGTTTCCTGTAACATAAATGTAATATTAGTGATGTTATTTTGTAATAATGTGTTGTTACAATGTAAACGTCTTATAGATTAGTAGATTATGGCATTGGAGGAACCTTTTTTTATGAAAAAGTTGATATATTCGTTAGCGTTATGTGGATCTTTAACAGTAGTACCTACAATTAGTGAAGCTGCTTTAGGAGATGCTACGCTGCACCCAGGAACAAGTAATTCAGATGTGAAAGAATTACAACAAAAATTAAAAAACAAAGGTTATTTTACATACGGTACAACAACAAACTATTACGGTTCAATCACGACTAGCGCAGTAAAGTCGTTTCAGCGTGCAAATGGCTTATCTGCAGATGGTATTGCAGGTCCATCTACATTTAATAAGCTGCTAGGAAGCGGAAGCTCATCAAGTTCATCAATTAGCTCAAGTTCATTGCTGCGCGTTGGTTCAACTGGAGCAAACGTACAATCTTTACAGCAGCAGCTAAAGAATAAAGGCTATTTTAAAGGAACTACAACTCAATACTTCGGTTCAATTACAAAAAATGCAGTAATGGCATTTCAACGTGCAAACGGACTGTCTGTGGACGGAATTGCAGGTCCAGCTACGTTAAGTAAATTAAAGAATGGCGGTTCTAGCGCTTCAACTGGTGGTTCTAGCTCTAGCAACTCAACTATTTTACGTCAAGGTATGAAAGGTTCAGCAGTAAGCAGCCTTCAGCAAAAACTAAAAAATAAAGGTTACTTCTCAGCTGGTGTAACAGGCTACTTTGGCTCAATTACAACAAGTGCAGTAAAATCATTTCAACGTGCAAATGGTTTATTAGTAGACGGAGAAGCGGGTCCAGATACGCTGAATAAATTAAATTCAAGCAGCTCTAGCAGCTCAAAACCTTCAACATCAACAGGAAGCAGCACAAGCTCAAGCTCTGCTTCAAAAGTTATTTCATATGGTAAACGTTTTATGGGAACACCTTATGTTTGGGGTGGGGCTGCGCCTGGAGGCTTTGATTGCAGTGGTTACCTTAACTATGTATATCGCAATGCAGTAGGTGTAAGTCTTCCTCGTACAGTTGCTAGCATCTATCAAACTGGTACGCGTGTAAGCTCACCTCAGCCTGGCGATATCGTTTTCTTTGAAACGTACCAACCAGGAGCTAGTCATGCTGGAATTTATATTGGAAACGGTCAATTCATGCACGCAGGCTCTTCAACAGGCGTGACAATCACATCACTAAGCAACTCTTACTGGTCAAAACGTTACTTAGGAGCAAAGCGTTACCTATAAGAGTGTAACAAAAAGGAGTAGTTGTAGAACTATTCCTTTTTTCTATGCACCATAAACGTAAAAGTAGGAAATTTTTGTGCCGTTTGGTATGATAATTAGGGAATAAACAAAAGGAGTGTATAACATGGCTATTGTAGATGTAACCATTATTCCGGTTGGTACGGAAACGCCAAGCGTGAGTCAGTATGTAGCGGATATTCAAAAAGTGCTGGCCAAGCATGAAGATGAAATTACATATCAATTAACCCCTATGAATACATTGATTGAAGGGGAATTAAGCACGCTGCTAAAAATTGTTCAAGAGATGCATGAAGTACCTTTTGAAAATGGTATTCAGCGCGTATGTACAAATTTACGAATTGATGATCGCCGTGATAAAGAAAATCATACGATGGCTGGGAAATTACAATCAGTACAGTCTAAATTAGAAGCGAACTAAATAATATGCACTATAATAAAAAACGCTTGAGTATCCACTCAGGCGTTTTTTTATTGTATTTATACTTAATTAGCGTGCACAAGAGAAAAAATTTGAAAAGCTACGCGCAGCCGAAGAGTTTCCTCCGACGTGTGAATAGGCCTTTTTAATAACTCTTCGCATTTTTCGATTCGATAGATCACCGTGTTCCGGTGAACGAATAACTGTTTAGCAGTCTCTGAGATTTGGCAATTGGAATTTAGATATGTTTCCAGCGTGTCAAGTAAGATGGAGCGATCTTTCTTATCGTACTGCAGCAAACCTTCTAATGTTTGAGAATAGTAATCCTGTAAATCGTTTGCTGGAAGCAACCTCAGCAGTTCTTTAAACTGTTTTGGCTGATAAAATTGAATAAGCTTCGACTGATCTTTAAAATGGATGGTTTCAAGAGCTTCAACAGCTTCTTTATATGAGTCAGCGATTGTAAGTAGGGATTGGCTTTGGTTTCCAATTCCAAATGACATTCGCTTATCGTAGTGACGGTAAACAGCTTCCTGCAAGCGATGCAAGCATTCTATAATCATAGGTTGAGAATGAGGTGTAAACAAAAGAATATAAAGATTGTCATAGAAAAACAAAATGGCCTCTGTATGACCTGTAGATAACTCATATTGAAGGAGCTCATAGATCATATCATCATCGCTGTAAGGCGTGAATGTAGAGTGGATTTTCCCAACGGCGCAAATATAGCTGTTTCCTGCTGATAAGCCCATCATCTGTGCTTGAAAGGAAGCATCTTCAAGCGTTTTATAATAATTGTTAACGAGCTGATTGAAAAAATCATTTTTTCGTCGTCGTTCAGCTTCATACAAAGCCTGCTGTCTCATCATTTCGAAGGATAAAACGTTTGTCGCTTGTTCAATCGTTAGGAGCGCTGAATTGGATAAAGAAACTTGGTGTTCAATAAGTAAATAACTGTACTTTCTTGTATGAGTAGCAATCGGAAAAAGCGTAACGGTTTTTTTAGTGTGTAAAAAGGAAAAGGTTGTATATTTTGACGTTCGTAAAAACAACTGCTTAGCGCCCGCTACCGCTTCTTCCATCGGGAGTGAAAAAGGTTCGCGTTTGTTTGTATAAAAGAGTTCATGGCCATGGGTATCAAAAAGGGCAACGTGAGCATTGCATAACGTTTGAATAGATTGCATAATTTTCTCAATGCCTTTTCCTTGTAAGATGTACGAGGAAAATAGCTGATGTGTAACCATCGCTTGCTGAAGCTCAGCTGTTTTTTTATCTAAAATAAAGCTGAGAGATTGGTTAATAACCGCGCCTAACGTTTCGTCCGTTTGGAAATCAATGATTGGAAAGTGAAGTTCATCAGCTAGCTGACAAATAGAAGCAGGCACGTGTTCGAAAAAGCGCTTTGTTTTGATGGCCAATCCTGCACACTTCTTTTTAGCCATTCCTTCTACAAGTTTTGCTAAGCTTTCTTCATGTTCTTTGAAATGATAACCCGTTGTAATTAAAAATTCTCCTTCTTTTAAAAAAGATAAAATATCGGGTGCGTCCATCATATTGACGTTATGTACTTTGCGGGTGACTCCTTTTTGCCCGGCTACTACAGATGCTTTTTCATAAATTGGAATGCGTAAAAGAGTTTGTAGTTCCATTATTCATTACTCCTTTTGTTAAAAATTCTCACATTTCCCTGCGCATATCTTTATCTATCTTTTATTTTATAAGAAAGTTTAGTTAAAATAAATAAAATTTTCAGAAAAAAATGTATAAATTGTTAATGAAGAAGTGTATTTAATCCTGTAAGATAAAATAAATAACATATAATGTTAGAAAAAATGACGTATATAAAATTTTACGCATTTAGCGATAATAGCCAAAAAAACACTAAATCATTGTAGGAAGTGTCAATGAAAACAATCAGTCATTTTCTTAAAATGAAGATAGCAGGAGGGATAGCAATGGTTGCAGATATGACGGGAAAATCTAAGCTTTGTCAGCAAATCGAAGAAAACATTAGCTGGTTGTCGCAGTTTGGGTTAGATGAAAAAGAAGGCGTCACGAGGCTTTTATATACGGAACAGTGGAATGCAGCTCAAAAAGCATTGGAAGAAAAAATGAAGGGACTTCACCTCAAAACGTATTACGATGATGTAGGAAATTTATTTGGACGGTTGCAAGGAACGGGTTCAGAACAACAAGTGATTTTAACAGGATCCCATATCGACACCGTGATAAACGGAGGAAAATATGACGGGGCATTTGGTGTTGTGGCAGGTATCATTGCTCTGCAGTACCTATATGCGCATTACGGCTCCCCTACAAAAACCTTAGAGGTCGTATCGCTTTGTGAAGAAGAAGGTAGCAGATTTCCGCTGACGTATTGGGGTTCAGGTAATATGAATGGATTGCACAGCAAAAGTGATGCAAAACATGTTATAAATAAAGAAGGGGTTAAGCTGAATGACGCAATGAAACAGCTCAATTTCGGAGAAGGCCTCCACAGCGAGCCATACCGCACGGACATCGCTTCTTTTATTGAACTGCATATCGAGCAAGGAAAGCAGCTTGAAATGTCTCGTTGCGATATCGGAATTGTTTCTAGTATCGTCGGGCAGAAACGATTTACAGTATCTGTTAAAGGTGAAAGTAACCATGCGGGCACAACCCCGATGAACATCAGAAAAGATGCATTTTATTTGAGTTGCAAACTCGCTAAAGCATTTATTGAATTAAGCGAAAAATATCATAACGCTTTATACGTAACGGTTGGCAAAATTACACTTTCTCCAAATGCACCGAATGTAATACCAGGATATGTAGAATTTACGGTCGATATAAGACATCATGAGTATGAGGTTTTACAAGAAGCAGAACAAGAAATGAAGGAAATTATAAAGCGAACAGCGGGGGATTTAGAAGTGAATATCAACTGCTGGATGGATGAAAAACCTGTAGCCATGAGCAAGGAATTATCTGAACTTTCCAAAATTATTTCCTCGGAAAAGAATATCTCCTCACGAGAATTAGTAAGCGGTGCAGGACACGACTCGCAAGTATTCGGGCGAAGAGTTCCCACATGTTTGTTATTCGTACCGAGCCAAGATGGAATCAGCCATTCCCCAAAGGAATTCACCAAAGGAGAACAGTTAGAAAAAGGAGTAAAGGTCTTAATAGAACTATTATATAAACTTGCCTACTAGGAGGAATTTGACATGACTATAACAAAACAGCTTCATACACCGCCGCGTACGATTATGACACCCGGACCCGTAGAAGCAGATCCACGCGTCTTAAGAGCATTAGGAACACCTATTTTAGGTCAGTTTGACCCCGCATTTACGCACATTATGAACGAAACGATGGAAATGCTTCGTGAACTATTTCAAACCAAAAACAAATGGGCTTTTCCCGTCGATGGAACGTCTAGAGCTGGGATTGAAGCAGTTCTTGCAAGTGTAATTGAGCCTGGCGATAAAGTATTCGTCCCTATTTTCGGCCGCTTCGGCTATTTATTAACAGAAATTGCCGAGCGCTACGGAGCTGTTGTACACAATATTGAATGCGAATGGGGAGAAGTGTTTGACCCTGAAACAGTTATCCATGAAATTAAAAAAATAAATCCGAAAATTGTTGCAATGGTTCATGGTGAAACGTCTACAGGAAGAATGCAGCCTCTTAAAGAAATTGGAGCTGCATGCCGCAACCAAGATGTTTTATTTATCGTCGACGCAGTAGCCACTATTGGCGGTACGGATGTAAAAGTAGATGAGTGGAACATTGACGCATTGATTGCAGGCACACAAAAGTGTTTATCTGTTCCGTCGGGTATGGCGCCTATTACGTACAATGATCGTATTGAAAAAATTATCATGGAACGTAAAAAAGTTGAAAAAGGAATTGCCACAAAAGCGGATGCCGAAACTGTTCGTCTGCGTCCGAATATTATCAGCAACTATTTCGATTTAAGTCAGCTTCAAGACTATTGGAGTGAGCGCAGGCTAAATCATCACACGGAAGCAACGTCGATGCTCTATGCTTTAAGAGAAGGGCTGCGCGTTGTTTTAGAAGAAGGATTAGAGGAAAGATTTGCAAGGCATCGCCTCCATGAAAAAGCACTTGTAGCCGGTATTAAAGCAATGGGATTATCTTTATTCGGAGATGAGGATTCAAAAGTTCCAACCGTTACTTGTGTTTTAATTCCCCCAGGTATTGACGGAGAGGCAGTTCGTTCTACGCTTCTTGAACAATTCGGGATTGAAATTGCAAGTTCTTTTGGACCGATGCATGGAAAAATATGGCGTATCGGTACAATGGGATACAGCTGTCGAAAAGACAACGTTCTATTTACATTGGCTGGTCTTGAAGCAGTGCTTATTCGAAACGGGGCAGGCGTGAATGCAGGTGCTGCTTTGCAAGCAGCATTAGAAGTTTACGAGGAAGAGGTAGCGTTGTCTAGTCTGTAAAGATTCGTTTTATTCATCATATAAAGAAAAGAGGAGATTTTCTATGAGCGAATACTTTTTTACACACCCCTATGCATCGCAGCGTACGTGTACGTTTGGAAAAAACGGAATGGTAGCAACTAGTCAGCCTCTTGCCGCTCAAGCGGGTCTTGAAATGTTGAAAAAAGGAGGCAATGCGGTAGATGCTGCTATTGCCTCCGCGGCTTGTTTAACGGTTGTAGAGCCTACGTCAAATGGAATTGGCGGAGACGCATTTGCTCTTGTGTGGATAAATGAAGAGCTATACGGACTCAACGCGAGCGGTCCTGCTCCTGCTTCTATCTCTATTGAGGCGCTGCGTGCCATGGGGATAAAAGAGATGCCCGCTCGCGGTTTTGTTCCTGTTACGGTCCCAGGTGCCCCGAGTGCGTGGGCGGAGCTGTCAAAACGCTTTGGCCGGTTATCGTTAAAAGAAGTGCTGCAGCCTGCTATTTCATATGCACAAGAAGGGTTCCCAATCTCCCCGATTTTAGGGTACAATTGGGAACGAGCGTTTGAACGATTTACACACGCATTAAAAGGTGACGAATATAAGCACTGGTTTGAGACATTTACCAACAATGGATCTGCTCCTAAAGTAGGGGAAATGTGGCGATCACCAGACCACGCTGCTACGCTGCTTGAAATTGCCGAAACGAATGGAGAATCTTTTTACAGAGGGGATTTAGCTGATAAAATAGCAGCTTTTTCGAAAAAACACGGCGGATTTTTAGCAAAAGAAGATTTAGCAGCTTTTAAAGCAGAGTGGGTAAAGCCGATTTCAACTTCTTACCGAGGATACGATGTGTGGGAAATTCCGCCTAACGGCCAAGGCCTTATTGCACTTTTAGCTTTAAATACGCTAAAAGGCTTTTCTTTCGATGCCAAAGATTCTGTCGATACATACCACAAGCAAATTGAAGCCATGAAGCTAGCGTTTGCAGATGGACAAAAATTCATTACAGATGCTGATCAAATGACAGTAGCAGTTGAAGATTTGTTGAATGATTCTTATGCAAACAAGCGCAGAGGGCTGATTGGTGAAAAAGCGCTTATTCCCGAAGCGGGACAGCCGTCTCATAGCGGCACCATCTATTTAGCGACAGCCGATGGAGAAGGAAACATGGTATCATTCATTCAAAGTAATTACATGGATTTTGGCTCAGGACTTGTTGTACCTAATACGGGCATATGCCTGCAAAACCGCGGGCATAATTTTTCGTTAGACCCACAGCACCATAACCGATTAGAGCCTGGAAAACGAACCTATCATACCATTATTCCTGGATTTTTAACAAAGAATAAAAGTGCTGTAGGTCCATTCGGTGTAATGGGCAAATTTATGCAGCCTCAAGGACATGTGCAAGTCGTCATGAATATGATTGATTTTCATCTAAATCCTCAGGCAGCTTTAGATGCACCAAGATGGCAGTGGATTGAACATAAAAAGGTTCTTGTGGAAAAAGAAATGCCTTCACATATTGTAGAAGCATTAGAACGCAAAGGGCATGATATTCATGTGGCTACGAGCAGACATACGTTTGGAAGAGGGCAGATTATTTTAAGAGATGAACAAACCGGTGTATTATACGGCGGCACAGAAGCGCGAACAGACGGAGCCGTCGTTGCTTATTAGATCACAGAGAAAGGAGCGCGAGAAATGCGACAATTGGATATTTTTATAGCGTTTTTTCGCTCAGGTATGCTCGGCTACGGAGGAGGACCTTCAGCTATTCCACTCGTAAAAAAAGAAGTGGTCGATACGTACAAGTGGATGGATGACGATGAATTTGGCGATTTGTTAGCAATCGCCAATACGCTGCCTGGGCCTATTGCTACAAAGCTGGCTGGATATATCGGCTATCGAGTCGGCGGTATTTTGGGTCTCGGGACAGCTTTATTTGCAGCCGTTATTCCAACCGTTTTTTTAATGGTATTGCTGTTAACCACTTTAACGCAATTTAAAGATCAGCCGTGGGTTATGGGCATGACCAAAGCAGTTGTTCCTGTAGTGGGAGTTATGCTCGCGGTTATGACAAGGGACTTTTTTAAAAAATCAACGTCTGGTTTAGGGTGGACGCCAGCTATTATCTTACTGATTATTAGCTTAGGATTAATGGAATTTGCCCATATCCATCCAGCGGTCATTATTATTGTTCTTATGGCGGCAGCTTGGATTCCGCTAAGACGAAAAGGAAAAAAAGGCGAAAGTGCTGAACACAAGCAGAAGAGGGAATCGGTATGATTTATATTCAGCTATTTATGGCGTTTTTTGTTTCAAATATTTTAGGCTATGGAGGAGGACCTGCGTCGATTCCGCTTATTCAAAAAGAAGTCGTAGATCGCTATCATTGGCTTACGGTCAAAGAGTTTAGTGAAATGCTGGCAATTGGAAATGCGCTTCCTGGTCCAATTGCAACAAAAATGGCGGGGTTTATCGGATATCAGCAGGCAGGGATTTTAGGCTCTGTGATTGCTCTTTTTGCAACGATTGCTCCATCGGTTTTACTTTTAGTTATTTTACTTCGAATATTATTTAAGTATAAAGATTCGCCAAATGTTAAGAAAATGACGAACTACATTCGTCCCGTTATCGCCATTTTACTGGGTTTGATGGCGTATGAATTTTTTATGAATTCATACAGTGATTCAGGTATATGGCAAACTTTATTTTTAGTAGCAGCCAGCTTTCTTTTATTGGAAAAATTGCGTGTGCATCCAGCGTTCGTTATTGTCGGAGCACTCGTATACGGAGCTGTTTTTCTTGCTTAAATGAAGCTCTCAAATAATGAGAGTTTTTTTTGTGTAAAAGAGACGAAAAGAGGGGAATTCATGGTTGAAAAAGCGGCGCTAGAAAACGTTCAGGATTTGGTTAAATTGCGAATGTTGCTCATGAAAGAACTGGGAGAATTAAACGGGAACGAGGAGCTGTTTCAAAAAGCTACAGAAGAATATTTTACTGCAAATATAAATAATCCAAATAGCTATACGGCTATTTTAAAAGCGGATGGAGAAATTGTATCGGCAGGAAGCATCGTCTTTTTTATACGTCCGCCTTCACCGAGTAACCTCCAAGGAAAAGAAGCATATGTTATGAACATGTATACAGCTTTTGATTACCGAAAGCATGGCTATTCTTCAGCTATTTTAAAGCATTTGATGCAGTACTGCCAAAAAAGTGGTGTAAATCGAATATGGTTAAATGCTTCTTCCGCTGGAAAAAGCTTGTATCAAAAACATGGATTTATTGAATGTGAATCTGAAATGGAATACGTGTTTGAAAAAAATTAGAGTAGCAAAACTCTTGATAGAGATGGGTTTGAAGGAGCTATGGTTTTAAAAAAATAAAAAAAATTAATAAAAAGTGTTGACGAAGATAAAAAAACCATTCATAATACAAATCAACATCACACAACATTACACACAACTTGGAAGCGACAAACAGTTTCAAACGATCGGAACTGATTATCCAAGTACACATACATAGTCAATACTGAGCGTTGATAGGAGCACTAGTAGAAAAAATTTCCCTGTAACAGAGAGCTGACGGTTGCTGCGAGTCAGAACACAAATTTTTTCGAAGTACATTCCTTGAGCATCTTTTCCGAGCAGGAAAAGACGGCCTGGCCGTTATTTTAATGAAGAGGCAAGTGAAATGCTTGCAACTAGGGTGGTACCGCGAATTTTCGTCCCTACTGACTCTTAAGAAAAATCTTAAGGGTGAGTAGGGACTTTTTGTATTTCGGTCCATTATAATTTTATATCCATTACAAGCGATGAAAAGAGCATAGTAGCAAAATCTTCCCTGTATTCAGAGAGCTGATGGTTGGTGCGAATCAGTACAAAAGAGATTGCGAATTACATTCTTGGAGCTTTCTTTTGGCGATAGTCAAAAGCGGCAATAGCCGTTATCTTAATGAAGAGGCAAGCAATGCTTGCAATTAGGGTGGTACCGCGATCAATTCGTCCCTACTGATACAATCAGTAGGGACTTTTTGTATATCCGCATAAGCGGCTGTGTAGGTGTAAAACGGATTTTTCAATACAAACTAAACGAGAAAGTCCGTTCGAGGTTATAAAATCAAAGGAGGATTTTTAAAATGACAAAATCACTAGAACAATTACGAGGACAAATCGACGAAATAAATTTAGAAATTTTAGAATTATTAAACAAACGCGGTGAAATCGCACAAGAAATTGGAAAAGTAAAAGGTACACAAGGTGTGAATCGCTTCGATCCAGTTCGTGAACGTAAATCGTTAGATCAAATCTTAGCTAATCATAATGGCCCATTCGAAGCTTCAACAATTCAGCACATTTTCAAAGAAATTTTCAAAGCTAGCTTAGAGCTTCAAGAAGACGATCACCGTAAAGCACTTCTTGTATCTCGTAAAAAGAAATCTGAAGATACAATTGTTGACATCAACGGTACAAAAGTAGGACCTGGAAATTTAGAATTTGTAATGGGACCATGTGCAGTAGAAAGCTACGAGCAAGTAAAAGAAGTGGGCTTAGCGCTTAAAGAACAAGGGATTACATTAATGCGCGGCGGAGCGTTCAAACCACGTACATCACCTTACGATTTCCAAGGTCTTGGAGTGGAAGGATTAAAAATCTTACGTCAAGTAGGAGATGAGCTAGGCCTATCAATTATTAGTGAAATTGTTTCTCCTCAAGATATTGAAACGGCTCTAGACTACGTAGATGTGATTCAAATTGGTGCACGTAACATGCAAAACTTTGAGCTATTAAAAGCAGCAGGTTCTGTAGACAAACCAATTCTTTTAAAACGCGGATTGGCAGCAACAATTGAAGAATTCATTAACGCTGCTGAATACATTATGTCTCGCGGAAATGGAAACATTATTCTTTGTGAACGCGGTATCCGCACATACGAGCGTGCAACACGCAACACATTAGATATCTCAGCTGTTCCAATCTTGAAAAAAGAAACGCATTTACCAGTTGTAGTAGACGTAACGCATTCAACAGGACGCAAAGACTTACTATTACCATGTGCAAAAGCAGCGATTGCTATCGGCGCAGATGCTGTAATGGCAGAAGTTCATCCAGACCCAGCAGTAGCACTATCAGATTCAGCACAGCAAATGAACATTCCTGAATTCCACAAATTCATGGAAGAATTAAAAGGTGCAGCAGTAAAATTATCTTAATTTCATAGTGATACAGTGATAAGAAACTAGTAGCAAACATTTCCCTGTCTCAGAGAGCTGACGGTTGGTGGAAGTCAGTACACAAATGTGAGCGAATTACACTCTTTGAGTACTCTTTTACAGAGCGGTCAGCGGATCGTTAACAATTCGAGGTGGCAAGCAATGTTTGCAACTAGGGTGGTATCGCGAGAAAAACTCGTCCCTATGACGTGGGGGCGAGTTTTTTTATTTTTTATAACAGAAAGGAATCGATAATATGAGATATTTAACAGCAGGAGAATCGCACGGACCTCAATTAACAGCGATTATTGAAGGAGTACCGGCAGGGCTTGAATTAACAGCCGAACATATTAATGAAGATTTAGCAAGAAGACAAAAGGGACATGGGCGCGGACGCCGCATGCAGATTGAAAAAGATCAAGTTCAGATTAAAGGCGGGGTTCGCCACGGTGAGACGCTTGGTTCACCTATTGCTTTAGTGGTTGAAAACAAAGACTTTACTCACTGGAGAAATATTATGGGTGCTGATCCAGTTGATCATGATGAAGAAGTAAAGCGACAAATTACAAAGCCTCGTCCAGGTCACGCGGATTTAAATGGAGCGATTAAATACGGTCACAGAGATATGCGAAACGTATTGGAACGTTCATCTGCTCGTGAAACGACGGTAAGAGTAGCTACAGGGGCAGTTGCCAAACAAGTACTAAAAGCTGTAGGCGTAAATATTGCATGTCACGTGCTTGAAATCGGCGGTGTGAAAGCTGAAAAAACGGCATATGAGTCACTGACAGAACTTCAGGAAAAAACAGAAGCGTCACCTGTTCGCTGCTTAGATGAAGAAGCGGGACAGAAGATGATGAAAGCAATCGATGATGCAAAAGAAAATGGAGACAGCATTGGTGGCGTAGTGGAAGTAGTAGTAGAAGGAATGCCTACTGCAGTCGGAAGTTACGTGCACTATGATCGTAAGTTAGATTCAAAGCTAGCTGCTGCCATTATGAGCATTAACGCGTTTAAAGGTGTTGAAATTGGTGTAGGCTTTGAAGCAGCTCGCAGACCGGGAAGTGAAGTACATGATGAAATTTTATGGGATGAACAAAACGGCTATACGCGTAAAACGAACAATGCAGGAGGTTTAGAAGGAGGCATGACAACAGGGATGCCGATTGTTGTGCGAGGCGTCATGAAACCTATTCCTACCTTATATAAGCCGCTGCAAAGTGTAGATATTGATACAAAAGAGCCATTTGCTGCAAGTATTGAACGCTCTGATAGCTGTGCAGTACCGGCGGCAGCGGTTGTAGCAGAATCAGTGATCGCTTGGGAACTAGCATCTGCTATTATCGATCAGTTTGGGGCAGACCGAATTCAGTTAATTCAAGAAAATGTAAAAAAACACGAAGAATACGCAAAGCAATTTTAAAGAATAGAGGAGAATGAAAGGTGAAAACACGTGTATTACTTATTGGCGTTGGCCTTATTGGAGGATCATTAGCGCTAGCTATGAAGCAGCATCGTCACGTAACAGTCGTTGGAGCTGATATCAACACAAATGAAGTACAAGCAGCCAAACAGCTAGGTATCATTGATTATGTAGCTGAAGACATAAAAACAGAAGCAGCCCAAGCGGATTACATCGTGCTTGCTACTCCAGTAGAGTACACGACAGCATGGATACACGACCTTTCTACTTGGAAGCTTAAAGAAACGGTTATCGTAACGGATGTCGGAAGTACCAAAGGTGAAATTATGAAAGCAGCCCAAGTGCTGAATAAGAAACGTATTTCATTTATTGGCGGGCATCCGATGGCTGGTTCTCACACAAGCGGTGCAGTCAATGCACGAGCGGATTTATTTTGTTCGGCGCGCTATATTTTAACGCCGTTTGAAAATGAGCAAAAAGAAAAAATAGATGCGCTTATGTATTTGCTAGAGCCTACGGGTGCACAATTTGTACCGCTTGATGCAGCTACTCATGACCAAATCACCGGAGTTGTCAGTCATTTACCTCATGTGATTGCGACCAGTCTTGTAAGACAAGTAAAAGGATATTCAGCACAGAATCATCTTGTCACAGAAATGGCAGCAGGCGGTTTTCGAGATATTACGAGAATTGCTTCAAGCAACCCTCATATGTGGAGAGATATACTAAAACAAAATCGTTCTATGCTTTTAACATTGCTTGATGACTGGATGAAAGAAATGGAACAAGTAAAACTATTAGTAGAAAAAGGTGACGGTCACGAATTATTTGATTACTTTTCAGATGCCAAAGAATTTCGTGATTCGCTTCACGCATAAAAGGAGAGACATATTGTGACAGTAAAAGCTTTACGAGGAACGATTCAAATTCCAGGAGATAAATCAATTTCCCACCGTTCCGTTATGTTTGGTTCAATTGCAGAAGGAACAACAACAATTAACGGATTTTTGCCGGGAGATGATTGCCTTAGCACCATTTCCTGCTTTCAAAAACTAGGTGTAGATATTCAAATGATGGATGAACAAAGCGTCGTGGTAAAAGGAAAAGGTATACGAGCTCTAAAAGAGCCATCTGATATTTTAGATGTCGGAAATTCAGGCACAACAATTCGCCTTATGATGGGGATTTTAGCAAATACGCCTTTTCACTCAACGTTAATTGGAGACGAATCCATTGCTAAACGCCCTATGAAGCGTGTGACTGGCCCGCTTCGTGATATGAATATTCATTTAGATGGCCGAAAAGACGCTAATTTTACTCCGCTTGTTATTCGCGGTGGTAAAGCAAAAGGTATACACTACACATCTCCAGTTGCAAGCGCACAAGTAAAATCAGCTATTTTACTTGCTGGACTACAAGCAGACGGAACAACTTCTGTAACGGAGCCGGCAAAATCGCGAGACCACACGGAACGTATGCTAGAGGCGTTTGGCGTTAAAGTGAAAGAAGAAGGATTAACCGTTTCAATTGAAGGAGGCCAAACGTTAAAAGGAACGCATGTAGAAGTGCCTGGTGATATTTCCTCAGCCGCATTCTTTTTAGTAGCGGGAGCCATTATTGCAAACAGCCGTATTGAAATTCAAAAAGTGGGGATGAACCCGACTCGAACGGGTATTTTAGATGTACTTTTAAATATGGGTGCTTCGATAGAGACAGTCAAAGAAACAAAAGAAACGGCAGAGCCTTATGCAGATTTAGTTGTAGAAGCTTCTCATTTAAAAGGCACAGAAGTAGGCGGCGATTTAATTCCACGTTTAATCGACGAAATTCCAATTATTGCACTAGCTGCCACACAAGCAGAAGGGATTACAGTTATTAAAGATGCTGCAGAGTTAAAAGTCAAAGAAACAAACCGTATTGATACGGTAGTAAATGAGTTAACAAAAATGGGTGCTAATATTGAGGCCACGGAAGATGGAATGATTATTCACGGAGGCACAAAACTTCACGGGGCAAATGTAAACAGCCACGGAGATCACCGCATTGGTATGATGCTCGCTGTTGCCTCTTGTATTGGAGAAGGGGAAACAATTATTGAAAATCGTGACGCGGTATCTGTCTCTTACCCGCAGTTTTTTGCTCACTTAGAGTCTTTACAGCAGTAAATTCCCTTATTATGTTAAAATAGCAGTTTGAAAGTTGTAAGGAATTTATAAAATTAAAACCAATGACTCTATATTTCGCCGGAGAAATCCGATATAATCATTACAACACCTCTAGTATTAAATAGAATTTGGTGAATGATTATGTTTTTGATGATTGTCTACATCGGGGCCATTTTATTTTTTATAAAAATGTTTATGGATCGAGATTTTATTTGGTTTTTGTTTCTATTACCATTTTTAATGTTTGTTATGTTTTTTGAAACAGACTACCTTGATCATGTCCCTGAATCTGGAAGGTTAATTATCTTTACTTTTTCTTTTCTAGTCATTTATGCAATGGTTTTGGTGTATAATCGATACTTTAGAAAAGAAGGATGTAAAGAGTAAACTCAAATGTGAATCCATTAATAATGATAAAAAAAGCATGCCCTACGGCGTGCTTTTTTTATCGCTTGAATTGACATCCACTGGTGTAAGCGGCTTTTTAGCAGGGCCTTCTACCACAGATCCGTCGTAAGAGAAACGAGAACCGTGACAAGGGCAGTCCCACGTGCGGTCACCAGCGTTCCAATTCACTTCACATCCTAAGTGCGTGCATGTAGTATCGACGCAGTGAAGCTTCCCTTGAGGATCTTTATAAGCCCCCGTACGTTTGCTGTTTACATATACGACCGACCCTTCATCATTTTGAAGCTGATCCAGTCCTTTTTCAGGCATTGAAAACTTACCGGTAATAAAGTGTTCAGCCACATCAAGATTTTGACGAAAGAAATGCTTAAGGCTAGGATCCGCATAAAAACGAGATGGATGATACAACTCTGCATAGGGGTTGTCTTTTCCGGTTATTGCATCTCGAATAATGTGTGCTGCAATCGTGCTATGAGTCATTCCCCATTTTTTAAATCCGGTGGCAATAAAGATGTTTGGCTTGCTTTCTTTAATGGGACCGATATATGGAATTTTATCAAGGGTAAATAAATCTTGTGCAGACCATTTATAACGAAAATGTTGAACAGTAAAATTTTCTTCGGCGAACCTCTGAAGGGACTCATAGTGGAACAGAGTATTAATCCCTTGTCCAGCTTTGTGGCCTTCTCCACCAATTAAGATGAGTTCTTCTCCGTCAACTTTTGTTGAACGCAGCGAATGAGTAGGCTGATCAGCACTTAAATACATACCTCCGGGATAAGCTTGTTCAACTTTTGCTGCCAACACATACGAACGTTTGGCATACATGCGCGTATAGTAAAAGCCCGCTCCATCATAAAATGGAAAGTGTGAACACGCCACTACATACTTACAAGAAATTCGATGGCCGTCTCTTGTGACAACGGTGGGCGACGTGCTTTCTTCTACGTCAGTTGCTACGGTATTTTCAAAAATCAATCCGCCGCTTTCTGTGAATTTTTTTGCTAAATGAAGCAGATATTTCAACGGATGAAACTGAGCTTGATCTTTCATAATAGCTGCTGCCCTAATATCAAAATTAAAAGGAAGCTCCGTTGCAAATTCACATGGAATATGTAATCGCTGATAGGCTCGAAATTCTTTACGAACTCGATGATCAAACTCCAGCGTTTCTCCGTATAAGTAAGCATCTTGTACCGAAAAATCACAGTCAATGTTTTCCGTTTGAATTAAGTTTTTCATAAACTGCAGAGCTTGTTCATTTGCTTTATAATACAGCAGCGTTTTTTCTTCGCCAATGTGTGAAAGCAGCTCATCGTAGATAACGTCATGCTGAGCTGTAATCTTTGCTGTTGTGTGACCGGTTGTACCATTTAAAATATTATCAGCTTCAATTAACGCCACGTTCAGCCCTTCTTTTTGTAATAAATAAGCCGTTGTAATACCGCTAATACCGCCTCCTACTACTACAACATCAACTTTTCGATTTTCTGAAAGAGATGGGTATGTTGGAAACTTTAAATGATCGCGCCAGTAGGGCTCAGTATCCTTTGGGATATTTGCCAATTTATTCACCTCCATATGATAAGTCTTATTTTTACCATAGTTTTCTAAAAAATGTATGCAAAATAAAGGAATCTACTCTAATAGCATCTCTTTGCTATACCTATTCAAGCAAAAGGAGGGGGAAAGAGTGATTGCAATCAGCCTTTGTACGATTGTTGCGAACGAAGAAGAGGTTAAACGAAAATATTTGCTCTTCAAGATTCTTCTTTTTCAACGTGGCTTCCGCACCTGCACCTTGCCGTCTGCTACGAAAGAATTGGTCAAAGTATGAAATAGTAAAGGTTAAAGATTTAAACATGAAGAGCAATAAATTCATATAAATGATAGGGAGCATCATATAATAAAAGTATAGAGTCTTAATTCGGCAAAGGGCATTGAAACATCAAGGTCCAAATAAAAGGGCAAACGGCATGTTTGTCCTTTTTTCATGATTATAGTGACAATTTTCATATATAGTAATAAAGTATATATATAGCAAAAAAATCCCAAATTTCAAGAATATAAAAAACGGCTTAAAACCAAAACAAGTTGTACTCTCAGAGTATGTAGAACGTGCAAAAAAACGAAATAATATGTAGTATTGTAATACAGGACGTAATTGGGAAGAAAAATGAAAACGTTGACAAAAAGAGGAGGGGTACCATGTTGGGTTCACTACCTAATGTTATAAATACGTCAACGCTTGTGTCTTCAAGTGAACAACAAGAAGCGTCATCTGAATCATTTAAAACATATACTCATAAAGGAAAAAAATTTAAGGTCTATTTACCTAAATCCTATCATATTTTAAAATCTTACCCACTAATGGTTATGCTGCATGGATGTACACAAAATGCAGATGATTTTGCGATAGGCACGCAAATGAATGAGCTCGCCGATGAAAAGGAATTTATTGTCGTATACCCACAGCAGTCTTCTAACTCAAATATGAATAAATGCTGGAACTGGTTTGAACCGCTCCATCAAATTAGAGGGTTTGGCGAACCAGCTATTATCGCAGGAATTGTAAAAAAAGTCCAAAACATGCACTTTATTCAGAAAAATAAAGTGTTTATTGCCGGTCTGTCGGCAGGAGGAGCAATGAGCATCGTTATGGGGGTAACGTATCCAGAACTATTTGCTGGAATAGGTGTGTCAGCAGGTATCGAATATCAGGCGGCTCTTAACGTATTTAATGCGTATTCTGTCATGGCCAGTAAAGGTCCTTCCCCCGTTAAACAAGGGAGAATTGCTTATCAGCAAATGGGAAAACGGGCAAAGCCACTGCCGCTCATTGTATTTCATGGTAACGCTGATTCTACGGTAAATGTAGCCAATGCAGATCAAGTGGTTCACCAGTGGATTACAACGAATAATCTTGCTTATAACGGAAGAATAGATGGATGGATTCAAGATAGCCCGGTTAAGACGAGAGAAGAAAAAATTCTCTTTGGACGGGATTATACCACATATCGCTACGAAAGCAGTAAGGGAGAATTAGCTATTGATAAATATATTATCAATGGAATGGGGCATGCATGGTCCGGAGGGAATTCAGCGGGCAGCTATACAGACCCTAAAGGCCCCAACGCTAGCCGAATCATGTGGGACTTTTTCATGAGTCAAAAAGTATAAACAGAGCATATAATGAGGTTCAGTTGCGTTCTTATCGCAGAGAAGAAGAGCTGAAAGTAGCTCTTCCGGCCCTTATTAGTATAAAAAAGCAGCTGTAGGAACCATCATTTTAACTAGACGTGTTTTTCTAAAAATTAGGATTTGATTATTTAGAAAACGGGTACTGTAATAAAGAAAATAAGAAGCCGAAATTACATAGCTTAGGATTGACAGCTTATAGTTGTAAATGTAAGATAACTGCGAGCTGCATTTTGTATGATTAAAACATTAAAATAAGCCGAAAACTGAAAAAATAAATAGAAATCGTAAGATGAGCGGGTAAGGAAAAGGAGATTAAAAAATGAATATTGCATTTTTCTTAGTACCAAAAAGTGATGTTGTAACACTAAATATTCAATCCACATTAAGACAGGCTCTTGAAAAAATGGAGTATCATCGCTATTCTACAGTTCCGCTGGTTGACGATGATGGTAAATATGTAGGCGTTCTTACTGAAGGAGATCTTCTTTGGAAGTTAAAAAGCCTAGGAGACTATCGCTTTCAAGATACGGAAAATATTAAATTAACAGAGATTGACCGCTATCAAGATTATAACCCAGTTGCTATATATGATGAAGTTCAAAACATCCTTTCAAAGGCAATTGACCAAAATTTTGTTCCTGTAACGGATGATCAAGGTGTATTTATTGGAATTGTGAGAAGAAGAGAAATTCTAGAGTTTTATGCAGAAAGCGCAAGTAAAGTGAAAAATCAAATATAAAAAAGGCCATCTTTAGATGGCTTTTTTTCTTGTCTTAGCTGCCCCGCATATACTCCTAAAAACAGGCTTAGGTCATGGCCCACAGCAATGCACTTCCTTGTACTAGTTTACATAATCTATTTATATATAGGTATAAAATTGCCTATATAAATCTTATTTATAGATAAGGATGGTTTATGTGAGTTACAACAACAAAAAGAACTGTTGCTGGTGTTCTAATCAGTATTATTACAAAACTTCTGGTTATGATCCAAGAAGTAGCCATGAAGGAAAATGCTGTCATAACGATTATAAGCATAACGATCATTGTCCTAAACATGATGATGATCATCGTTCAGGTCATAAAAAATGTCATCATGGCGGGGGTCACGGTGGCGATCACGGCGGTAACCACGGTGGGGGTCATGGCGACAATCATGGTGGACATCACGGCGGTAACCACGATGGAGGGCATCACCATGGTAACCACAGTGGCTGTCATCACGGCGGACATCACGGCGGTTGTAAAAAACGTCATTGCTGCAAAAGACGTAACTGCTGCTGGGGCTGGGTTTTTTAATACAGGAGCTTCAAAGCAACAGAAAGAACTCAAGAAATTGAGTTCTTTTTTTGTAAGTTGAAACTTATAAACGGTATACTTCGTATATATAGTAAGAGCATTTTGGAGGAGGAAAAAAAATGTTTAAAAAAATGTTTGCTAAAATTGGAGTTGGAGCTGCCAAAGTGGATTTACGACTAAATGAAACGGCCTATACGCTCGGTCAAGTAATTGAAGGAGCTATTGTCATCCAAGGTGGAAACGTTCAGCAACATATTAATTTAATTGATGTTGAATTTTGGCTTGAAGTTCAAATGAAAAGCGGTCAAATGCATACACATCGTGTGGAAAGCCTGCGCGCAGCTTCCTCGTTTACAATTAGTGAAGGAGAGAAAAAAGAAATTCCATTTACATATCATTTACCTTTGGATCTTCCAATCTCTGCGAGCAACGTTAGCTATTTCTTTAAGACATACTTAGATATTGAAGGAGGAGTTGACTCAACAGACCGGGACCCTGTGCGCATTAAAGCTCCAAAAAGCCTATATCAGCTAGTAGAGGGATTTGAAGCACTTGGGTTTAGAGAAAAACATCATTCAGGAAAATTTAACGGATACAAACAAGAATTTGCATTTTTTCCTACAGACTTCTTAAAGGGGTATGTAAATGAGGTTGAGTTTGAGGTAGCCATTGAACGAGAAGGTATTCGCGTGTTGTTGGAGCTAGATTTACCTTCTTTCGGCCGAGAGAGGGAAATAAAAAACGAACTCTTTTTTACAAACGATGAACTAAGCCAGCCATCCACTATCGCTCGCTTGCTGGAAGAAGCGATGGAAGAGATGATGGAAAACCCTCGAGACTATGAGTATTATAAGCCTTCTCACTATGATCAGCGTTCACACCACCCACGTATGAGCGGGTTAGGAGGAGCAATGGGAGGCTTTGCAGCAGGTATGTTAGGCGGGCTGCTCATTGAGAATTTGATGGATGATATGTTTGAAGACTCGGCTCTTGGTGAAATTGGAGAAGATATTGAAGAAGCCGGGGAGGACCTGTTGGATGGAGATTTTTTTGATGGAGGAGACGATTGGTAAAAGGAGTTTTGAATAACTAAAAAGGATGATTAATGATGATCATCCTTTTTTTCTTTCTTCTTTCTTTTTTTTACTTCTATATACTTAATGTGAAAATCTTCTATAATCAACACTTTAAAGTAAAATTGCTCATGCTGAATGATATCATTTTTGGTCACATCAAACTTTTCGGTTAACACCCACCCGGCAATGGTATCTACTTCTTCGTCGCTAATATCCGTGCCGAGTAAATCATTTACTTGGCTAATGAGCATTTTTCCGTCAAGAATATAATGATCGTCTTTAATTTTTTGTACATAAGGAATTTCGTCCGTATCAAACTCATCTCGAATTTCTCCCACAATTTCTTCAATAATGTCTTCTACTGTGACAAGCCCAGCAGTTCCGCCATACTCATCAAAGAGAATAGCCATTTGAATACGTTCTTTTTGCATCTTTACAAGCAAGTCATGAATAGGTACGGTTTCAATTACTTTAAAAATAGGCTTGACGTACGATTCCAACGTATTGGTGCCGTCTTTTTCATTAAATACAATATCGTTATAAATTTCTTTAATATTAACGAGACCGATTACTTTATCTTTATCCCCATCTTCAACAATTGGATAGCGCGTATATTTTTCGACATTTGCGATTTGCAAAAAAACCTCTACGACGTCGTCTTTTGAAGCACTCACAATTTCCGTACGAGGGACCATTACTTCTTTAGCTAAACGATCATCAAAATCAAAAATTTTACTCATATATCGATATTCGGATTGATTGATTTCACCGCCTTCAAAGCTCTCAGATAACAAAATGCGAAGCTCTTCTTCACTATGAGCAGCTTCATTTTCTGAAATCATCGTTATACCAAAAACCTTGGTCAGCATACGAGCTGAGCCGTTTAATATTTTAATGAACGGATACATAAGTTTGTAAAACACGATAATCGGTTTTGCAAAGTTCAGCGTAATTTGTTCAGACATTTGAATAGCAAACGTTTTAGGAGCTAATTCTCCCAAGACAACATGTAAAAAAGTAATAACAACAAATGCAATGACAAAAGATAAAATACCAGCAAGCGGCTCATTCGTATGGAAGGTAGTAAAAAGAGGGTGAAGCAACCGATCTAGCGTCGGTTCACCAAGCCAGCCAAGCCCAAGAGCCGTGATGGTGATACCAAGCTGACAAGCGGATAGATATTCATCTAGATGCGTAATAACATGTTTGGCAGAGATGGCTTTTTTATTTCCTTCTTCTAAAAGCTGATTGATTTTTGAACTCCTTACTTTTACAATAGCGAATTCTGTCGCTACAAAAAAAGCAGTTAATGCAATTAAAACCGCGACTAATAGTAATTTTACGGCGATCATTAAAGTCACCACCTTGTACGTAAATGTATATCTTAAGTGTTAGCCAAAGTGGAGAAAACATGTATTAAATCCGGAAAAGAAAAACGCACATAAAAAAACTGCTTCTATCTTTAAAAAGAATAAGAAGCAGTTTATTATGTTACATGTTCATTTAGGGGAATTAATCTTAACTTTACCATCATGGTCTATCACATATCGGTTCTACAGTTCAACTGACTTTTAGCAAACGTATTGCGAGCGTGTTATGACACCTCCTTTAACTGTAATCCGAGTATATATGATGCATCTCTCACTCCTTTCTATTGGTTAAATTTATTATAATACATAATTAATCAAAATACTACAAATATTCAGAAAATAATTCAAAATGCATAGTTTTTTGTCATTTTCTGAAATATATGCGCAAAAGAGATTGAGACACAACTATATTCATCGAATCTAAAAGGGAACAAATTGGATAAATGATCGAGTATGGATCGCTTGTTCCACCGCTGTTGATTTGTGTGCATGACTTCGCTTTCCGAAGAAGTCTTTGCCTTGCCCTCCAATCAACAGCTAGAAGCAACTCTAAATATATTAACATTAAACCTATATTCACCCTACCAATGAAAAGATCCGAACGATGAATCGTTCGGATCTTCCTTTAATTAAAATACGTTTGTCCCAGCCTCTTTTAATTAATGCAGCTTATGGTTATTAGGCATCTGAGGAGAGGCAGCTGCTTTTGCAAAACTTGTGATCATTTGCTGCATATCTTCTTTTGCAAGCTGAGGCACTTGATAATAATGGTGTTTATTTTGATAAAGAGAAATTTCATAAGCCATTTCAATCCAATTAGGAACGCTGTCTCCGAATATTCGGCGAACAACAGGATTTGTTATTTCTAAAGCGGTCATGGTTAAAAGAGATGCCTGAGACTTGACTAGACCTAGCATATGACCTGATATGCCTTTTTCATTAATTTCCTCAACGGACTGATTCGGCTTTTTAGGCTGCGAAGGCTTTAAGCCATAAACAAAGGTATGAGACTGCTTCATGTTATACACATGTGTAGAACCGGCCGGCTTTTGACCAGTAGAAAAAGCTTCTACGATTAAATTATATTCATTTAAAATAAACTGATATTGCCGATCAATGATATCAAGCAGCTCTTGTTCTTTTACATATTGCCTAAACATCATAAACTGATCCATTACATTAATCGAGCCGGCAAGTGTTTCATGAACGTCAAATAGTTCATGCCCTCCATGGTTCAATTGAGGGGGTACAGCTCCAGTTTGCATGTTTGTAGGAAGTTCGTGATTATTCATACTAAGTCCTCCTTAAAATCGGTATCGACTATAGTCTTTAAACTTCTTCAGGTTTTATACTTAAACTTGATTTATTCATAAAATGTTGCTCTACATAACTTAATTTACATCTAGTTATTTAATTAAAGGGTAAAAGTGAAAGGGTTTTATGAAAAAAAAGCGAATATCAATAACAATTCACGATCTATAGATAGGGGAATCAAAAAACATGAATGAGCTGCTGTCATACTCAAGTGAATTAAAACATGAAGCGCATCAACTGGTGGTATCCAATCATTTATTGGATCTGTTAAAAGAATATGGTTGTCCTCTTTCAGGGGAGAGTTTCGAGTTAAATGTCATGACAAATCGCATCCTTAATTTTTACGTAGGAAATGATGAAATGGATGAAGAATCTATTTTTCACATGGGGTATCAGCTTACAAAACGTTTTAACCCTTATAAGATGATATTTGCTAATGAAAAAGATAAGTATCAGTGGAGTGTGTATATGATTCAGAAGGGAGAAGAGTGGAAGCTTGATATTTCCGTGCTTCCAGAAAATATCGTGAAGGACAAAGTTGAGAAACAAGAGTTATTAAAATCACTTCTCACTGAAAAGAAGCGGGAATGCATTTTATTTTTCAAACAGCAAAGCGGATATAATCGCTATTATACGAGTGATCACGTCTATAAGGCTGTGCTAGAAGATGGCATTCACGATGATATGTCTTTTTTTATGTGGCTGCAAAGACAAAAAAAAGTAAATCAACAAACGTAAAAAAGAGCCGGTTAGGCTCTTTTTATGCATTTACAGATGTTTTTACAGGTAAAGCAGCTTTTAGCATCCAAATATGTTTTTCAATGTTGCCGATTGTTCCAATAAATAAGTCAGCTGTTACGTGATCATGTGCTGCTTCAGCTTTTTCAACTGAATTTTTTAAGTTTTTAACAAGTAACGTATAGTCATTAATTAAGGTTTCTACCATTTCGTCACTCGTTTGCTCGTTTCCATCTTCAGAAAGAGTAGCTGCTTGTAAAAATTGCTTCATTGTAGCAATTGGGCTTCCTCCAATGGCTAGTAATCGTTCTGCATATTCATCTATATAGTCCGCCGTCTCATTATAGAATTCTTCAAATTTTTCATGAAGCGTAAAAAATTGAGGCCCTTTTACATACCAGTGAAAGCGATGTAGCTTCGTATACAATACGTTAAAATCGGCAATTTGTTGGTTCAATACGTTTTCTAAATTCATAGTTAATAGCCTCCTAATGAGTTGTTGTTATCTTATGTTTATATTATATCAAATATTAAATTAAAATCAATACTTATTTATAATAATTATTAAATGATAACAATAATACTTTTAAATTGCAGTTATTCTCTTTAAAAACTTTAAAGATATGATAGGATAGAGCAAGAGTATGGAAAGGAAGAAGGATTAGTTATGCATATTACACCAGAAGCAAAACAATTAATTAACAATATACTTGAAGAGCAGGAGATAACAGGAATTCGCTTGTATTTCAAAGGAATTAGCTGTGAAATCCCTAATATTGGGTTAGCTTTTGAAGAGCCTTTTGAAAATGATGAAGTATATGAAGTTAACGGAGTACAAGTAGCAATGGAAGCTTCTATTGTGCCTTATACCAATGAATTAATGTTAGATGTTCATACAACGCCGTACGGTCCAGGTTTAGCATTAGTTGGGGCTAAAGAGGCTGAGTAAAAAATTTATGTAAGAGAAGCTAACAGGTTTGTTGTTTGTTTTGGTAAACCTTGGTTTACTTAATTCAAACGTTAGTGAAATGGAGGGGGACCTATGCTTCTTTCTCATCATGTAACGGTTGAACAAAGACAGCAAATCAAACGCTTTAAGCAACAAATACAAGACGCAAAAACGCTAGATGAACGCCGTTTGTATCAAGCCCAGCTAAATAAATTTGTTGAACGCCTATTTATTGAGAATCGCTTGCAGCGCAGCGGCGAACAATAAAAAACACCTAGAAAAGAAGCCTTCAAAGAAGGTTTCTTTTTTTAGTAGATGATTATACTTTTACATCTTGTAATTATTCATTTTCTTATATATCGCCCTTTATCTACTTGAAATCCGGTTTTCTGTATGAATATAGAACTAAAAACGTGTAAGTTACTATTAAATGAAAGCGCTTTCTGTTATAGTGAAGGTATAGAATTGTACTTGTTCACCTACAATGTTCATAAGGAGTGGTTTGTATGATCGAAAGAGGAAACTTCTTAATTGGTTTAGCGTGGGGAACATCTTTGAGCATACCTTTATGGATCGCCTTCTTTGGCTGGATAAAATTAGTTTGGCGCTTGCTTTAAATAAATAAAAACAAAAAAAGTAAAAAAACTTCAGTAGATATGCGCTGAAGTTTTTTTAAATAATATAAATAGGTATTTAGAACTATTAAATAAATTATAATTTATAACGATAAGTAAATAAGACTACCAAAAATATTATTTTTGGATTTTTTAAGATTCTAATGTTTTAGGTCTTATTACACAATGGAAAGCAGGAGTACAAATTGAAAAGCTATCGTTTAGTAAGTTTCTCTACCTTATGTATCTGTCTACTCGTTTTATTTATTTCACCTTTTCAAGACACATCTAGTGCATCAACTGATAAATATCAAAATTTCAAGCAGCTCTCACAGCACGAGTCTTCAGCTAGCTATAAAGTGACGACCAAAGAAACGAAAAGCCCTGTCCTTATCTTTGCTCCACACGGTGGAGGAATTGAAGGGGGAACAAGCGAAATTGCCAAAGAGCTTAGCAAACAAAATGCTCTTTACCTATTCGAATCGTTAAAGTCGAAAGGGTCACGAGACCTGCACCTCACAAGCACTCATTTTGATGAGCCCACAGCGCGTAAGATAGTAAGCAAGTATGATAATGTTTTATCTCTTCACGGGTATTCTGGGAACGAAAAACATATTTTTGTGGGGGGAACTGATCGGGAGCGTGCAAAAAAATTAACGCAATTATTAAATCAAAATGGATTTCCGGCGGAACTGATTACAAAAGGGCACGATGAGATTGCAGGCATTAACCCTAGAAACATTGCAAATAAAAATCGTACCGGGAAAAGTATTCAATTAGAGATTAGTCAACCGCTGCGAAGTGCTATGTTTCATTCATTCACTTCAAAAGGAAGAGCTTCGTCTAAAACTCAAACTTTTTATAGGTTTACAAATGTGCTTTCTACATTTGTTTCCACTTCTTACTGACTCCAAAAAAGAATGCTTTTGCAAGCATTCTTTTTTTATAAACTAGTTTTGCTACTCGTGACTTATAATAGGTTTCCAGTTAAAATCTTTTACATCTTGAACAGAAGGCTTTCTCACGTGCTGTAAGCTTTCTTTATTACACGCTCCAAAGACTATAAAATTTTGCTGCGCTTCTATTAAAGAAATAGAGTTGGCTCCTAATTCGTTGGCATTCAGCTTTTGGTACGGATCGTCTTCCCAAAAACATATCTCACAAATATCATAGTCACCATCACTGTCTAACGATTGATAACCACAGCAAGGGCATGTATACTTTTTCATTGTTTCTATCCTTTCTGTATGGGATTTTAAGCTAGAAAAAAGTCAGCCATCTTATTTAACTATTTTACTATATTCAAGGATAGTCTGAAAGAATATTCAAAAAATTACAGCGGCACCTTACCTAGGATTTGTGAACATTTTATAACGAATTGGTAATAGTTATTGTGAGACTGAGTAAAAAAGGAGTACACTTACTAGGAAAATAGATCGTGTTCGGAAACGTCTACATAAAAGCATTTTTGGATATGATGAAAAAAGAAAAAGAGATAGGGAGTCCTAAATATGAAAAAAATAATAGGTTTACTTTTAGCATGCTTTTTAGCTGTTCCGACAGTTAGTTTTGCTCATACACATGTGCAAACAACCGTGCCGGAAAACGGTGCAACTGTTACAGCTCCTCTAAAAGAAATTAAATTAACCTTTGAAACACCCATCGAGAAAATTAGTACTATAACAGTTACAAAAGATGGACAAAAAATTTCACTTGCATCGCAAAAAGTAGAGGGTCATGATTTAATAGCTTCTGTCGATCAGCCTCTTGAAAACGGCTCTTACACAGTGAACTGGGAAATTGTAGGGGAAGATGGTCATGTAATGAAAGATTCTATTGCTTTTAAAGTAGATGTGAAAGATGAAGCGAAAGAAGAGAATACTCAAGCAGCCGGAAAAGATAGTGAAAAAAAGCAAGACGCCAAGCAATCTGAACAACACCAAAAAAGTGCAGTAGCAAATGATGAAAAAACAGAGAACAATGATTCTTCATCGTTTTTTGTTATCATGATTATTGCGATTGTAGTGGTGGTTGGAGCATTACTCTTAATCTTTAGAAAGAAAAAGGCTTAAAAAGATGAATATTTTGTTGCCTGTTTTTGAGTGGTTCACATACGTAGGTCTTTCCTTATTATTAGGATTTGCCGTACTGCAATATGTGCCGCTTACAAAAAAGCCAACAATTTTATTATCAAAGCGATGGCTACTTGCAAGTGCAGCGGCTGTCGCTATTTTTTCGGTTGGAAATTCGCTTGAGATTATTTTATCTTTTTCAAAAATAAGAGGGTTAGGTGAAACAGTTCGTCTTGTATTATTAGAAACACGAACAGGACACGCCTGGATTTTTGTTGTGCTGATGGCTATTTTATGTATGATTGCTGTCACAATAGAGAGCCACTCTCATATGTATACATTGCTGACTTTGGCGTTGGTTGGAGGAATCGCCTATGCGAGTCACGCAGCTTCCGCTTCTGCGCTTAGTGGGATGCTTTCTCACTCCATTCATATTTTAGCAGTTGGACTGTGGGGAGGAGTGGTTCTAATTGTTGCCGCTTTTTCAAAAGAAACCTCTAATTGGAAAAATTTCTTAAGCTGGTTTACTCCTTTTGCGATCGGTTGCTTTGTACTTCTGTCATTAAGTGGATTCATTTCGATGATTATTATCATGGGTCTGTCCAACTATGTGAATTCATGGGCTACAGATTACGGACAGTCTCTTTTACTAAAGCATATTACGATTATTCCACTGCTTGCATTTGCCGTTATTAATGGCTTTCTTATGAAGAAAGCCATAAAACAGCCAGAATATAAGCCCGTGGCGTGGATTCGAGCAGAAAGCATTATTTTGCTTATCATTTTTTTATTTACAGCTATTATGGTGACGCAATCGCCGCCAGCCAATATAAGTCATATGGCAATGGATTCATCGATTCTTCCATTTATTTATGGAAAGCAAGTGACGCTTCCTTTAACCTTTCAAGTAACGGTAGTAGGAACCTTGTTCTTATTTGTCGCACTGCTGTTTTTTGTGTATGTACTTATTTGTTTTTACAAAAAGACAGTATGGCTTAGCGTATTAAGTGCAGGTTTGTTTGTTTTTGCTTTTTATATTGCGATGATGACAAGTATTCAAGTATAAAAACAGTGAGAAATCTCTCACTGTTTTTTTGTTAGGCATTAAAAGCTGTGTTATCCCTCGGGCCTTTTCCCGGAGAGGGAGGCATCGGCATTTGAGAATTAGAACTAGAACTAGAACTAGAAGCAGAACCAGAGCTGGACGTAGAGCCGCTTGGAGGCGATATATTTCCTGCGTTTCCAAAAATAACGATACCGCCAGAAATGGTTCCAATTGAAATAGATTTAATATAAACAGACATTCTTATTCAACCTCTCATCTAGTAAAGAAATTCAGTGTACCATAGTATATGACCAGCTTGTCATTTTTGTATAGACGAGTTCAAAAAATGGGTAAAAGCTTAGAAGTTCAGGTTGAGAAAAGAAATGGTGTAAAATAAGATAGAACTTTGAAGGTAAAGTTTCAGGTGTCTACCTAAGGTATGTATATCACCTATTAAGAGAATTAGAAAGGAACTAAGATGAAAACGCAAAAAGGAATTAATTTTTCATTTAAAAAATTGTGGTTGTTAACAAACCCTCCGACAGGGAAGTTAGTCATTTCGTTTATACTGGCCTTAATCAATACGGGAGCTTCTCTTTCCATTCCTCTTGTTATTAAAGAAGTGATGGAGAAAATTTCAACAGGCGTCTCACCACAGCTTGTGACAGGACTTCTTGGCTTATTTGCTGCTCAAATGGTAACAAGCGCACTGTCTCTTTATCTCCTTGCTCAAGTAGGGCAAGGTGTTGTAAAAGAACTCAGACATAAAGTGTGGAACAAGCTCATAAAGCTTCCTGTTTCATTTTACGATCAAAATCGTTCAGGTGAAATGGTAAGCCGCATTACAAATGATACAACCATTGTGATGAATTTATTGTCAACAGAAATGATTGACTTTGTTAAAAATATTTTATCTATTATCGTTGCCGTTGTTATTTTATTTACGCTTGATGTACCCATGACGCTCATTTTATTAGCGGTTATTCCCGTTATGTTTGTACTGGTTATGCCGCTAGCGCGAAAAATACATAAAATTGCACGTGAGCAGCAGGATAAAATGTCCAAGCTTACGGCTTTTTTAGCTCAAATGCTGAGTGAAATCCGTTTGATTAAAGTATCCGGTTCAGAGAAAAAAGAAGTTGATTCGGGCTTACAATCGTTTCAGTCACTCTACCTCTTCGGTGTAAAGAGAGCTAAAATTGAAGCCATCATTACACCGATTATTAGCACGGTGATGACCGCTGTTATGATTGCCATCGTCGGGTTTGGTGCCTACCGGGTGAGTGAGGGATTTATCACTGCAGGAGAGCTGGTGGCTTTTGTTCTTTACCTTTTTCAAATTATGGTTCCAGTTGGTTCACTTACCCGATTTGTTACGAGCTTTCAGCAAACCAAAGGAGCTTCAGAAAGAATTTTTGATATATTAGCTGAGAAAGAAGAGAACTATGAAAATGGAGAAGTGCTTGAACAGGTAGGGAGTTTAAGGTTCGATAAAGTTGCTTTCCAATATGAAGATAAACCAGTATTGCAGGAAGTTTCATTTTCTGCTAAAAAAGGAGAAGTTACCGCTTTTGTTGGACCTAGCGGAGCTGGGAAATCTACTGTTTTTTCGCTTATCGAACGCTTTTATGAGCCTTCATCGGGGCACATATTCTTGGATGGAACAGACAGTCAAAACGTCAACTTACGTTCGTGGCGTCACCTGTTTAGCTATGTTCAGCAGGATTCTCCGATTTTAGCAGGAACAATTCGAGAAAATCTCATTTACGGGTTAGAGAGGCATGTGACGGATGAAGAAATAGAAGAAGCAGCGAAGTTAGCGAATGCTCATCATTTCATTCAGTCCTTTGAAGCTCAATACGAAACAATGATTGGAGAAAGAGGTATTAATCTCTCAGGAGGACAGCGACAGCGTATTGCAATTGCCCGAGCACTGTTACGCAATCCCCAGTTTTTACTACTGGACGAAGCGACAGCTAGCTTGGACTCCGAATCAGAAAAGCTTGTGCAAGAGTCATTGGAAACGGTAATGAAAGAACGCACATCACTCGTCATTGCTCATCGTCTATCTACGGTCATTAATGCAGACCAAATTGTTGTAATAGAAGAAGGGAGAGTTACAGGAAACGGGACGCACAAAGAGCTGTTAGCCTCTCATGCTTTTTACCGGCGGTTGGTGGAGCAGCAGTTTCAAACATCACTATAGAACAAACAAAAAAGACTGCTTGAAAAACAGTCTTTTTTAGTTTATTTATTTAGCTTTTTAACTAATTCATCACCCATTAGTTCCGAAGAAAAAGGATCTCGGCTTGTGACAATTTGATCATTTGCCCAAACGGCATATGCTTTTTTATCCATCTCCGGGATGTAATTAGCCACTTCACGAAGCTCTTGTTCTAAACTGTATGGTAAAAAAGGAAGTACTTCTTCCGGTTCAATTTCATCAGGATAACCGGTTACGTCTAGTCCTTTAATTAACAGTTCATCATCGGATCCTTTCAAGAAAGCAAAAACAGAAGGTCCGTGACACTCAGCTGCTAAAATACCTCCGTTGTCGTACACTTTGTTCATAAGTGCATGCAAGTCCACATTTTTTGCTAAGTCAAACATAGCGCCGTGGCCGCCTACTACTAAGATAACGTCATAGTTCTCAGCATCTACTTCTTCAAGCTTCATTGTCTGATCCGCTCTTCCTGATTCATATAATTTCTTATATGTTCCATTTGGATCAAAGTCTTCTGAAATACTTCGAACGTCTACTTCCGGCTTACCTCCAAAAGGTGAGGCTAAATCAACGGTGTGTCCTGCGCCCTCAAGCTTCTGCAGCGGAGCAAATAATTCTTCTGCCCACCAACCTGTGTGATAATCTTTTTCTTCGTATCCGCTTGATAATACAGCTAACACTCTTGCCATGTGTATACCTCCTAAATGATGTAAAACGTATAGTGATACATATCATGTACTTATTGTGAACTGTACCCTATATAAAAAAGGTTAAACAATGGCAAGTTATGAAAACGTAGCATGAACCATAAACAAAACCAAAAAAGAGATAGCAAATTTAAGATGCCACTTTTTATCTGTACGTTTATAGCGCTTTACGCCCATTACAAGTAAACAAGCTAGAACAGCCATCGTAATAATGCCTGAAAAGTACGTAAAATTTGCTTGAAATCCTCTTATTAAAGCCATATAACCATGTAAAATAACCAAGGCAGTTGATATAAGAGCAATGGGCACGTGCCACTGACGAACGTACTTGGCTAAAAATTGAATAAGCGGTTTTAACTCAAAATTTCCTTTTTTTATGTGCGATAACGGTTTCCACTTTAATAATAAAAAAATAGGATAAATGGCTAAAGCTGCAAAGAAACCAATTCTTGCAATTGAACCAAGCTCTTTAAAATTCCCTTCATATATTTTAGAATCAATCGGAAGGGAGTGTTTATAAATAGGGATGTAAATAAGCCCTGCTACAACTAGTAAAAAAGAGATAGTAAAGATCAAGATCACTTTTTTACGCTCACTTTTATTTTTGATTAATATCTGTAGCCATGATTGTTTAGCTGGAGATTTAGCTGAATTCATTTTCTTCCTCCTTGGAAAAAACTAGTTAGTATCAGTATGAACTTTTTTTCTTAAAAAATCTTTAAAAATCCTTCTTTTTTAGAAAAATTCATTTTTTTCTTTGCAATACGCGTTATAGTTAAACAAAGGGTTTAAAAAGGAGATGAATACATGAAAAAAAGAATAAGTATATCTATAATCAGCCTTTGCTTACTTTTAACGGCCTGTGGTCAGGAGCCTGCTCAAAGCACAAATGCTGAACAGCCAAAACCGTTGAACGTAAATCTTCAAGGTCCAGAAGCGTTACGGAAAAATGAAAGCGGTAACTACAAAGCTGAAGTTACATATGGAAACGAAAAAGTGAATAATGATGATGTTGAACTGATTGAATTTGAAATAGAGAAAAAAGATGGCGACGGGAAAGGGAAGATGTTAAAACCTAAACAAATAGGAGAAGGTGTATATGAGATACAAACATCTTTCTCTGAGCCTGGCACATATACCGTGCAGTCACACGTTTCTGCAAAAGGGACGCATAACATGCCTCTTATAACCGTTACGGTTAAATAAAAGAAGTCAAGGATTCTAATTCCTTGGCTTCTTTTCGTTTAGTATGTCCATTGAATTACCATTCTACAGGGAGAAAAGGTTATTTGGGATAGGATGATTTTTTCTATCATCAATTAAAGTAATGCACTGAGCCAACTGTTCAATTCCTCGTTTGATCGTATTCTTATTTACTTGTGAGATGCTTAATCGGAGAAGAGTGTTTCGTTTGTATTCTGGTAAAAAAAATCTAGAAGCATCATCAACATATATGTGCTGCTCGTTTAGCATGTGAACGATCTGTTTTGCTGTTACATGCTCAGGCAAACTAATGGATAAATAGAATCCTGAAGTTGGTTTAGAAAAATGTGTATGAGCCGGCAGCAATGAATCACAAGCTTCTACAAGAGTTTGCATTTTGGTATGGTATACCTCTTTTATCTTTTTAAGATGACTAGTAAACATGCCGCTTTTTAAATAAATTTCAAGAGCACCTTGAGAAAGCGCTGAACTATTAAAATCCGAACTGAATTTATATCGTAAAAAGTTGCTATTCATTAACGAAGGAAGCACGACAGCAGCAATGCGTAACCCGGGAAGAAAGATTTTCGAAAAGCTTTTAATGTAAATAACTCGTCCAGAAGGATTAAAAGAAAATAAAGGATCTGATTTTGCATCGGGATCAAGGTCGCCCAAAAAGTCATCCTCCACTATATATACATCGTATTTTTCGGCTAGCTCCACGATTTTTTTCTTCTCAAAATTTGTATAACAATGCCCAAGAGGATTGTGAAACCTTGGAATAATATAGAAAAATTTTATGTCATTATTTCGGAAAATGTACTCCAAACGATCAAGATCAATCCCTTCCATCGATAGCTCGATCCCAAAAGTAGTAGCTTGGTGCAGGATAAGAGATTCGATAAAACCGAAATAAGTGGGCTGTTCAATTAGGATATTATTTTTTCCATTTGGAAAGGGCATAGAAACTAATAAGTGAAGAGCTTGCTGAGACCCGGATACAACAACTAACCTTTCAGCTTGAGTGAACACCTGTAGATTCTGCAAGTGTTTCACTAACTGTACCCGTAATGAGTAAGAGCCTTGTTGATCAGAGTATGTAAAAAGCTCTTCTTTGTAGTGTTCAATTGCTTGGTTTATACAATGCTGAAATTCAAGATAAGGCATAACGTTTTTATCTGGACCAGCAGACAAGAAATCAATCACTTCATTTTCCTTCGTCCTATGTTGAAATTCCGCCACAACGTAGTAGCCGCTTTTAGGAACAGAATAAATTAAATGCTCTTTTTCTAGTTCGCTGTACGCTTTGATAACGGTATTCTTGCTGCACGAAAAATGTTGGGAGAGTCGGCGAACAGAAGGGAGTTTACCACCTGCAATAAGCGATCCGCTTGCTAGGCCAAGCTTAATTTCTTCCATGATTTTCAAATATTTTAAACTCATAGGTCCTACTCCTTTAATTTGTACCCGTACAGATAGGTAAAAGAATGATTTATTTTACTCGTTGTCCTGCGCTATCCTTTTAATTATATCAGAACTTTTTTTAGAAAAATGGTACAGTTCTGAAAAATAAAAAGACAGGGGTAGGGTAAGATGCAAAAAGAAACGAGAGAGAAAATGGGCTTATTGCTCGGGGTAGTAGGTGTTATCTGTTTTAGCTTAACCCTTCCTTCTACAAGCATTGCAGTCGAGTATTTTGGAACGACAGTCGCCGGTTTAGGAAGAACAGCTGTAGCTGCTATTTTAGTAGCTGTGATATTGATTGTACGAAAAGAAAAAATTCCTTCTCTTCGCCAATTTAAAAGTCTGCTGATCGTGGCTTTAGGCGCAGTTTTAGGGTTTCCTCTGCTCACTTCCTGGGCAATGAAATCATTGCCAGTTTCTCACGGAGCGGTTGAACTCGCTCTTTTACCATTAGCCACAGCCGGTTTTGCGATGTTTAGAGGGGGTGAACGTCCTTCTTTCAAATTCTGGATATCAAGCATGATTGGTTCTGCAGCTGTTATCGTGTATGCTCTTCACCTCGGATTTGGTCAACTGCAGTTTGCCGATGCAGCTTTACTAGCAGCGGTGCTGATACTTGGACTGAGCTACGCAGAAGGAGGGGTGTTGGCAAGAGAATTAGGCAGCTGGCAAGTGATTGCTTGGGCCATTATCATCGGTGCGCCATTTTTTATGATTCCAGTGGGACTAAGCATTACAGCTGAGATGCTTCATGCGCCTTTACAAGCGTGGGTTAGTTTGATTTATCTCTCAGTAGTGAGTCAATTTTTAGCATACGTTGCTTGGTACAGCGGGATGGCTATGGGGGGAATAGCCAGAGTTAGTCAGGTTCAATATTTACAGCCATTTTTAATGATTCTGTTTGCAGCTCTATTTCTAGGCGAATCAATTACACTTTTTACTCTTGCTATAGCAATAATTGTTGTCTTTTCGGTTGTACTAGGCAAAAACGCCTCGGTATCAAAAAAAGAATCGCATCCACAGGAAATAATGAATAAAGACGCTTAACTAATATGTGAATTTATTACATTAAAACAACATGCTCTATTCCCGTTAGCAATCAGCAGGCTCATTGGGTCTCCTGTTTTCTCTATGTAAGTTTTGAGAGCCAAAATATAAGAAATGAATGAATTTCCTATGTAAAAAAGGTATATAACGGTTTTTTTTCACATAGGTTGAACATTATACGAGAACTTGTACACCGAAAAATACAATTAGACAAATAATTCGTATCGAGCTTGTCATATACATAGAGAGAAGAGGTAGTGATGAAAAAGGACGGGAAATAGAGGAGATAACGAGATGAACACTTTTTTGAAAGGAACGTTTATTCTAGCAGGTGCTGCCTTTGCGGGAGAGTTAATTGAATTTCTTGTAAATATGGTACTTGCTAGAGAATTAGGAAGGGAAGGTATGGGCATGTACATGACCGTTCTTCCTATCATTTTTCTTATTGCCACCGTAGCTAACTTAGAACTGCCTATTTCTATTTCTAAATTTCTTGCTGAACATCATCGCAAAGAACATCAGCATATGATGAAGCATGCCACCATTTTTGCGACTGCTGTGAGTTTGGGAATCTTTTTTATTACACTGGCCGTATTAGCAGCCTTTCCATTTTTTAGTCACTATCATCCTTACTTAAAATGGGTTGTACTATGTTTCATTCCGGTTGTTTCATTTTCAGCGGTGCTTCGTGGATATTTTACGGGTAAAAATAATATGACGACTATCGCTGTGTCTAATTTTATCCGCAAAGCCTTTCAGCTAACTATTTTATTTGTTGTTTTTCAAATGTTTGCTTTCACAGATGTTAAAATGTCGCTGTTTATTGCGATTTGTACGCTAATTGGAACCGAAGCTGTTATTTTGCTTTATTTTTTTATCACGTATGTTACTCAGTTAAGCGTTTTATCAAGAGGGCACAGACCTCTGCTTTCTCCAAGTGAGATTCGGAAAAAGCTGTTAGGCGTCTCACTTCCGACCACGGGACTGCGTTTATTTAATGCGGTATGTAATGCTATTCAGCCGTTTTTAATCAAACACGCGCTCGTTTTATCTGGAATGACTTTAACCGGGGCAACGCAGCATTTTGGTATGCTGACAGGAGTAGCGATGTCGATCGGCTTTTTTCCAGCTTTCTTTGCTCATTCTCTTTTAGTAGCACTAATACCTGCTGTATCTGAAGCTCATGCGAAAAATCAGGAAGAACAGCTTCAAAGACTTTTGACTCAAAGTATGCAAATGACATTTTTATATGGGATTCCGTCTATAGTGGCGATGTATTTCTTTGCTGAGCCGCTTACCAACTTGTTTTTTCATTCTACAGAGGCCGTGTACTATTTAAAGGCTTTATGGCCGTATTTTCTTTTTCACTTCTTTGCCGTCCCGCTTCAAGCTTATTTAATTGGCCTTGGGTATGTAAAAGATGCTTTTTACCATACGATTTGGTCTCATATTGTATCTTTTTCCCTCATGTTTTTCCTAGGATCACAAACCAATATTGGCATGCAGGGAATTATTATCGGAATGAACTGTGGCGTGGTTGTCTTGACCGTTCTGCATTATGTAACGATTTGCAAAGTCATCAACGTTTCCTTTTTTTCACTTAAGCATAAAACGCATTTATCTTAAAAAAACCTCCAACAGTGAAGTTGGAGGTTTTTTGGTTACCAGTTATTCATAATTGAGCTAAACAGTGTAGCAGGGTCTTGTCCGCCGCCGCCTGATAAATATTTCGTTGTTTGCGTAGAATTAGCATTATCAAAGCCAGCATGGATAGAAACGACTGCATCATCGGTATACCCGACAAACCAAGCATCTTTGACATCGTTGGTTGTACCAGTTTTACCTGCAGCATCTCGTGAAGAACGAGCGTTAACACCTGTTCCATAGCTTTTTTCAATCACGTCTTGCAGCATGGATGTCATTGTATCCGCATTTTCTTCACTCATTACTCGCTCTGTCTGAATGTCTGGCTTTTTCACTTCACCGTCGCGCATCTCAATTTTTCGAATTGCGTAAGGCTTAGTCATGACGCCTTTGTTAGCAAAAGTTGTATATCCTTGTGCTAACTGAAGGGGAGAGAACGTTGTCGTCGTTCCTCCAAGAGCAAGCCCTAATTTTGACTTATCGTCATCTTCAAGAGGAAGTCCAGCTTTTTCCATAAATTTTGCGCTTGTATCAATACCAATTTGTTTTAAAAGCCAAACAGCTGGAACGTTGAGTGAACGAGTAAGTGCTTCACGCATTGTCACATGCTTTTGATATTCACCTTCTGCGTTTTTAGGGCTATATCCACCGCCAAAGTCTTGTCGTTCGTCACTTAAAAGTGAAGTTGGTGTATAATCTCCAGTTTCTAAGGCTGGACCATATACGGCTAAAGGCTTAATAGCTGAACCAAGCTGATAGCCGCTTGTAGCACGGTTTAAGCCGTTTCGCTCATAGCTGCGTCCTCCATACATCGCTGAAATCCCACCTGTTTTAGGGTTGACAGCTGAAATTCCAACCTCTACTTTGCTGTTGATGGCATCATCTCGGAACGTATGATTTGCTACAGAGTTATTAATTGATTCCTGTAAATTAGGATCTAAATCTGTATAAATGGCATAACCACCCTTATAAAGGTCATCAGCAGATACGCCATATTGTTGAGCAGCTTCTTTAATTACATAATCAATAAATGCTTGATTTGAGTTCGGTTTTTTAACCGGAATACTAGGCTCGACTACACGTTCATTTAACGCTTGCTGATACTGAGTATCGCTAATAACGTTTTGGTCATGCATCAGTTTCAATACAACGTTTCGTCGGGCTGTCGCTTTTTCTGTACTATTGCTTGGTGAATACGTACTCGGCGCTTTTGGCAGTCCTGCTAAAAGCGCAGCTTCGCCTACGGTTAAATCTGATACAGGCTTATTAAAATAAATCTGAGAAGCTGCACCAATACCATATACACCGCTTCCGAAATAAATTTGATTTAAATATAATTCCAAAATTTGATCTTTTGTAAATTGTCTTTCTAAGCCTAGCGATAGAAACATTTCATCTACTTTACGTTTAATGGTCTTATCACTAGATAAGTAAAGATTTCTTGCTAACTGCTGCGTAATGGTACTTGCGCCTTCAGCTTTACTCATTGTTACAATGTTCTTAAAAAGGGCGCGGCCAATACCTTGTAAATCAATCCCAAAATGCTTGTAAAAGCGACGGTCTTCCGTTGCAACAAACGCCATTTTTACATAATCGGGAATTTCATTACTCGAAACATTTTGACGGGGAACGGTTTTATACAATTCGTCAATCTTACGGTCATTTTTGTCATAGACTACCGTACTTTGAACCGACTGCAGTTTCGAGTAAGATAAATCAGCCGTTTGCTGAAATTGCTTTAATACATAGGTAACTCCTAGCATTACAATTAAAACAACGACTAAAAAGGCTAAAATAAATTTCCTCATGTTGGTTCACTCCACTAAGTAATAATTCCATGTTCACACATAGCTACATTCTTTGTCTTTACAAGATCGTTATGTAAAGAATGCTGAAGTTTGTTGTCCCATTCAATCTTTTAACAGAGAGATGGATGATAAAGTATTAACGTTCATAAGCTGACGCGCTAAGCTTTATAAAGGCTATTATTCAAGTGCAGGTAAGTTTTTAGGGTATAAGATGATTGACATAAATAGCACTTTACGCAGTTATTTTTTGCTTACTCGCAGATGCTTCGTTTTTTTATTAAACTGAAACGAAGTGAAATACAATCATCTGAACTTAGTTTACCCATAAATTTGTGTTTGTCAAATAAAGTCGTATAAAGCACCATTCGGGGCTTTGTTCCCCTTTATGAAAAAACAAGCTGGTATTTTACGTTCTGTTTCTTATAGAAAAAAGTTGTTATAACACGTATAAGAAATAAGATTTAGTACGTTCGGGTATAAATGCTGATATCTGTTGAAAGTAACGAAATAAAGCAAAAATTAACTAATTTATCAGACTAGGGCACTTTTTATACGAAGGAGGACGGGCGAGTTTTAATCATTATCCACCTTTTGACGGGAGCACTTAGCTAAAAGTGGAATATTTCTTTCCCCGCTGTAAGTCAAACGAATTAAATACCTAGCTGCATATGAGCAATGGCCATATGAAGTTATTCAGTATTATGTGATACTGCCAGCAAAACATACAGGTATTTCTTTGACAGTAGTTCCTTTACAAATGCTTCGAAAGTTCTTATAATAAAATTATCTTTAATTCGAGATATTTAAAAGGAGTGGATATACGTGAAACATATTTTTAAAAAAGGAACGGACGAGACGAAACCGACTTTATTGCTGTTGCATGGTACAGGAGGTACAGAACAAGATCTGCTCCCTGTTGCAGATATGATTGATTCCTCTTGCTCCGTATTATCTGTAAGAGGAAACGTATTAGAAAACGGAATGCCCCGTTTCTTTAGACGTTTACAAGAAGGGATATTTGATATAGAAGATTTAATTGAACGTACAAAAGAACTTCATCAATTTTTAGATGAAGCGGCTGAAACGTATTCATTCGAACGAAGCAACATCGTAGCTGTAGGCTACTCAAATGGCGCCAATATTGCAGGAAGTTTGCTATTTCATTATGAGAATTCTTTAAAAGGGGCGGCTCTTCTTCATCCGATGGTTCCAAGAAGAGGAATTGAAGTGCCTAAGACCGACGCCTCTATCTTTGTAGGCGCAGGTACAAACGACCCTATTTGCCCAGCATCAGAAACGGAAGAACTTTCTGTGCTTTTAGAAAAAGCCGGAGCGGACGTACAGGTGCACTGGGAATCATTTGGACATCAGTTAACACGAACAGAAATTGAAGCAGCTGAAAAATGGTATCGGTCAAAATTTTAATTTAAAAACTTTCCGCACTCGTGCGGGAAGTTTTTTTATTTTTAAGAAATAATGACAGTTATCATACAAAAGATAGATATAAATGGTAAAAAGTACTTTTTTTACTGAATGAAGGGAAATTTTATGATATTATTTTATTTCCGGTATATCCTTGCAGAACAGCTATTTTTAGGTAAAGTATTAAGTTATTTTAAAATTCCTGGCTTCTATCACAAAAAAATGAAACCAAAGTCCGAGTAAACCGTTATAATAAATGCAGGATTTAAATTCAAAAGGATGGTTAAAAGCATATGACTCGTTTTTTTATTGTTTTACTTTTCGTTCTAATGGTTATATGTGTATATACCATTATTTCGCAAACCCTTTATCGTCGCTATCATTCATCAGTCATAATAAAAGGGGCAAAAAAGCATAAAATAGCTATAACATTTGACGATGGGCCTCATCCTGTTTATACGCCAAAAATTTTGGACTTGTTCAAACTGCATGGAATGAAAGCTACTTTTTTTATTGTGGGAGAACTAGGGGAAAAACACCCGTCTATTTTAAACAGGATGATCGATGAAGGACATGAAGTAGCTATACATCATCATCGTCATGTGAGTGCATGGACGCAAACACCTTGGCAATTAAAAAGACAAATTCATCAATGTGCACAGGTTATAGAGAAAGTAACAAATCAAAAGCCGCTTTTTTATCGTCCGCCGTGGGGACATTTAAATATGAGCAGTTTATCAATGGCCAAGCCATATTACCTTGTGATCTGGACAGGAATCTTTCAGGATTGGACACTAAAAACAACGAAAACGGCATTAGTTCAAAAACTAATGCGTAAAGTAGAAGATGGAGCCATTTTTGTTTTACATGATAATGGAGATACCCCGGGAGCAGATGAAAAAGCACCTGAAATGACGATTGCAGCACTAGAAGAATTTTTACCTTACTTAAAACAGCAAGGGTATGAAAGTATAACCATGCAGCAATTGATGAATCAATCGTAAATAGAGGAGCGAGCAGTGGACTTAACAATTATTTCTCAGTATATACATTCCTATGGTTATATTGTTATTTTACTTGTACTTTTTTGTGGGATTGTTGGAATTCCAGCGCCCGAAGAATCATTTTTAATATTATTAGGCATGTTTATTGCCAAACATCAGCTGAACTTATACGAATCATCTCTTTTTGCTTTTTTAGGTGTTATAACTGGAATGCTTACTGCTTACGGGCTAGGAAGGTATGCGGGAACTCCATTTTTTGATAAATACGGAAAATACGTAGGGTTAACCAAAGAGAAAATTGAAGCGGCAAGCGGCAGCTACCATAAATACGGGATATGGACCATTTTATTTGGTTTATATATTCCAGGCTTGCGTCAGATTAGCCCATATATGGCGGGAATAAGTCGCTATCCGTTTTTACTTTATTTATTGTTATCGGTAGTAGGAAGTCTAGTATGGGTCCTTTCTTTTCTGATTCTAGGTTACTATGTAGGAGATCGAATTCATATTTCGTATATTATCATGGGCGCTGTAGCTTTTTTCATCATTTATTTACTTATAAAAAGAACAAGAAACCGAAAACGTCTTGAGAGGAGGGATGGTCAATGAGGAAGGTTTTATTCTTACCGCTTTTTCAGATGCCATCTGGTCATCACCAAGTAGCAGACGCCGTTATGGATGCCATCATGGAGCGTTTTTCGCACGTTATTTGTCAAAAAATTGATTGTTTAAGCTATTGGAGCAAACCGCTTGAACAAATGATTTCATCGATATACATGAAATGGATTTCTGTTTTTCCAAAGCAGTTTGAAAAATTTTATTACGGTCATGTATACAAAAAAAACGACCATACGATGGATGATTTTGTTGTGAAAAAGTGGCCGATTATCGAATACCATATGAAGAAATTAATTGATGCAGAGCAGCCGGATGTCATTGTTTGTACACACAGCTTTCCTTCCTGTGTATTAAGCGGGTTAAAAGAAAAAGGCATCATTGATCTTCCTATTATAAACGTATACACCGACTTCTTAGTCAGCGACGTATGGGGTAAAAATGGAATTGAGCTTCACTGCGTGCCTGATCAGGATACAAAAGCGTTTTTACAGAACGTTCACGGTGTAAAAGAGTCTTCTATTTATGTAACGGGAATTCCTGTTCATAAAGCGTTTTTAAAAAGACGGATTGACCATCTCATGCCACAGAAGCATATACTGATTGCCGGAGGGAATTCCGGCCTTGGAAATGTACGCAAAATGCTTCAGCAGCTTCCGCAAAACTGTACGTATATGTATTATGTGCTGTGCGGAAAAAACAAAAAGTTGTATCAAGAACTAATAAAATTAAACCATCCGAGAATTAAAGCGGTCTCGTATGTAAAATCGAGAGAGAAAATGAATGATTTATATGAAGGAGCAGATGCCATTGTCACAAAAGCTGGGGGAGTGACAATCAGCGAAGCCCTTCACAAGAGACTACCTATTTTTATTCACTCATCTCTTCCCGGTCAAGAACAAATTAACATTGAATATCTAAAAGAAAAAGAGCTGCTGATACCGCTTAATGATGCTGAAACCTTTGAACAGCAGCTTAAGAACATTTTAGAAAATGATGTAAAACGAAACCGTTTGATAAAACGGATGGACGAATATGTAGACAGCTTAGAAGTAAAAGTAGACCGCGTGCTTGCAGATCATTTTAAGCTGTATCGATATGAGACAAGTCAAAATCAATTTTAAGCAGAACATTGGTTATTTCTTTTTACATTCGATAAACTAACTGTAGAGATAACATCTGTAGAAGGTTAAATGAAGTAAAAGGAGATTATAATATGAACTCAGTTATTGAAACGATTTTAAATCATCGTTCTATTCGAAAATATGAAGACAAACCATTGTCGGAAGAGCAAATTCAGACGATTGTAGAAAGCGCACAGGCAGCTTCCACATCAAGCTATATTCAAGCGTATTCCATTATTGGAGTAAAAGATAAAGAAACGAAGCGAAAGCTTGCTCAATTAGCAGGAAATCAGCCTTACGTAGAAACAAATGGACACTTCTTTGTATTCTGCGCTGACTTTCATCGTCATGATGTCATTGCGGAAATGGAGAAAAAAGATTTATCGACAGCGCTCGAAAGCACGGAGCAGTTTATGGTAGCTATTATTGATGTTGCCCTTGCTGCGCAAAATGCAACGCTTGCTGCTGAATCAATGGGACTTGGAGCTTGTTACATTGGCGGTTTGCGTAATGAATTAGAGGAAGTAAGCAAATTGTTAAAACTGCCTCATCATGTAATCCCGTTATTTGGTCTAACGGTTGGACATCCAGCAGGTATTACGGATAAAAAGCCGCGCTTACCATTTAAACATGTGTATCATGAAGAAACATATGAGCCGAACGATGAGCAGACGAAAAAAGAATTAACGACATATAACGAAGAAATTTCTGCTTACTACAACGAACGAACAAATGGCAAACGCCAAGACACATGGACTGGTCAAATGGCTGACATGCTTTCCAACCCTAAACGTATGTATATGAAAGAATTTGTTGAAAAGCAAGGATTTAACAAGAAATAAAAAAGCTGAGACAAAAATATTTAGACGAAGTGAAAAACGAACCATTGATCAAAATTTTTGATTAGCGGTTCGTTTTTTTTGTTATGGTGAACATAGGTTTCATTTATGCAGTTCCTTCTAGCAGTTGATCGGAGGGCAAGTCGAAGGCCCCTGCTGGAAAAGCGGAAAGCGAAGTCTGGCATGGAAATCAACGGCGGTGCCACAAACAGTTCAGCTCATGTATACGAGTTGTTCGTCTTTAACTTAGCTTCATTTTGTTATGTCTCAACCTCTTTTTTGTTATGAAAAAACTTAAATTACACGTTAAATAATCAATAAAAAAAGAAGAGATATCCCCCAGCGATGATAAAGAAATCCGGCTATTTTAGGAAAAAGAACAATAAAAAGCAGTAAAAAGTAGAAACGTTTCATCATATACCCAAATTATCAGAAATATTACGATTAAACGTTCTGTTTTGTTAAGTTTTGTAATAAAAGTAGCATGGCTCTGTAACGGCTGTGAAATGTGAGGATGATATCATTCAATCATTGAGTAAATAAGGAGGTATTCGTAATGAAAAAATTTATATTTACTCTAGGAACAACAGCAATCCTTTCAGCAGGATTTGTAGGTGCAGCTTCTGCTTCTACAAGCGGAACGTATCACGTAGAAAAAGGTGATACGTTATGGAAAGTCGCTCAAAAGCACAGCGTGAGCGTAGACGAGCTAAAAGATGCAAATAACTTAACATCTAATATTATTTATCCAAATCAAGAATTAAACGTAGCTACTATAAAAGAAATGACACACGAAGTTCAGCAAGGAAACACATTATGGTCCATCAGTCAGCAATACGGCGTGACGGTAGATCAAATTAAAGAATGGAACGGACTGACGTCAGATTTAATTTATCCTGGCGAACAATTAAAAATCCAGTCTCCAAACGGCCAAGCTCAGCAATCAAGTCCTTCAGTAGCCCAAGCTGCTCCAGAAGCTCAGCAAGCTCAAGCGCCGGCTGAACAAACTCAAGAAGAACAGCAGCAAGCTCAAGCTGAACAGGCTCAAAAAGAGCAGCAGCAAGCTCAAGCTGAACAAGCTCAAAAAGAGCAGCAGCAAGCCCAAGCTGAACAAGCTCAAAAAGAACAGCAGCAAGCTCAAGCTGAACAAGCTCAAAAAGAACAGCAGCAAGCTCAAGCTGAACAAGCTCAAAAAGAACAGCAGCAAGCTCAAGCTGAACAAGCTCAAAAAGAACAACAACAACCTGCTGAATCGTCACAACAAGCCAGCGGCAAATCAATGACAGTTGAAGCAACTGCCTATACGGCTAATTGTGCTGGATGTAGCGGTACAACTGCTACAGGAGTGGATTTAAAAGCAAATCCAAACCAAAAAGTAATCGCTGTTGACCCTAGTGTTATTCCGTTAGGTTCGAAAGTTTATGTAGAAGGCTATGGTGAAGCTGTAGCTGCCGATACAGGTGGAGCAATTAAAGGCAATCGAATTGATGTATTCGTTCCTTCTGAAGGTGATGCTCAACAGTTCGGAAGAAAATCTGTTAAAATCACGGTTATGAACTAAGAAGTTTTTTATAAAATTGCTAGTCTAGTATAGAAATACATAGCTAGTAAAACAAAAGAGGTGCCTTATGGCACCTCTTTTTACTTTATAATACGCTTTGCTCCCGCATAGCTATTTTTCCAGTAAGCTGTTGAAAGTGATTGCGTTTTAACGCCTTTGCTGCTGACATAAATGAATTCTTGTTTGTCTAGGTAAATTCCTACAACTGAAACAGACTTGCCGTTTTTAAAGAAAACTAAATCTCCAGCCTGCAGGCTGTTTTGCTTTACGTCCGTGCCGCTTTTATACTGATCTGCTACTGTACGGGGGATAGAAATATTCGAGCCCGCGTTTTTATATACATACTGTGTGTACCCTGATACATCAAAACCTTTTGGTGTTGTGCCTCCATATTTATATGGCTTTCCGATCAGTGTTTTGGCATACGATACAATTTGCTGCTGTTTTGTACTAACAGAAGTTTGAGGTGCTGGAGCCGGCGAAGGTGCGCTTGCACTTTTCACTTTCAGCACTTGTCCAACTTTTAGCGCATCTGTTTTTAAATTGTTTAATTTTTTTAATTCAGCTACCGTCATGCTGTACTTTTTAGCGACTGCTGTAAGCGTGTCTCCTTTTTTCACCGTGTAGGTGCCATTGCTATCAGCGGGTGTAGACGGAGCTGTTGGTGAAGGTTGAATATCTTCATCAAGCAAATAACTCATATTTGCGTTAAACGTTACTTTTCGCTTCGTTTTATAGCTCTTCGCTTTTTGCTGAAATTGCGTATTGTATGCGTTGATTTCTTTTTCAAAATTTGCAGAGATCTTATTAAATTCCGGGTCACTTACATCTCCATACGCATAGTCTTCAAGATCCACAATGTAATTGTAAAGAGCAATTAAACTATCATATAAATACCCTTGAAGCTGATCAGCTTCTGAATTAAGATGATTCATCGCGTAATTTTTATCGATCTTTGTTAGAAACTGGTCAATTTGATCTGCAAGCTGATCATATGCGGCTAACGCTTTTTCGTCATCTTTTATTCCTTCAATTTCTTTTAGCTTTTTTTCTACGGTTTTATAAAATGGTGCGTAATAATCTGCTAGCGAATTAACGTCTTTTTGATAAACGCTGACAGAAGAAGCAGCATAAGCAGAGTGACTAAAAACAGGCGTTGTCACCGATGCTCCTACTAAAACGGATGCTGCTATAAATGGTACAAGTAGTTTCTCTTTTTTCATTTGTAAAGTCCCCCAAATATCCAAATAATAGTATAGCAGATAGATTATACTATATTAGGTTATAAAAGAACTAGTACTTTTCCTTTAATTTCATATTTTTTAGCAGTTTGCGTACCTGATAGAAGATAATCTAAGGAACAAAGAAAATATGTGATACAATGTACAAATATTCAGTTAAAAAGGAAGTGTACGATATGCAGCAATTTATCAAAGAAATAGCGCGCGGAAAAAGAGGATCAACTGACTTAACGTATGAACAAGCAAAAGAAGCAGCTCGCTTAATCGCTTCTGGAGAAGCTACGGATGCTCAGATCGCTGCTTTTTTCATCGCAGAACGTATTAAAACTGAAAATGCAGATGAACTATTGGGATTCGTTCATGCTTTTCGTGAAAAAACAAAAGAAATACCGCTGTCTCAGCCGTTAAAAGATAAATCAATTGATTTTGCAAGCCCTTATGCAGGGAGAAATTCATTTTTTGCGACCGTTCCTGTATCGATTTTATTAGCTGAAAGGGGGGTCCCTGCTTTTTTACATTGTACAGAAGCACTTCCTCCAAAGTTTGGAACAACGATTGAAGATGTACTTCATTCATTACATATCCCTCAAGCTCAAACGATTGAAGACATCGGTCATGCGTTTGAAACGTTAAAAATTGGTTTTGTAAATGCCGAAACAATCTCTTATCCTCTTAGCCGCATCAAACAAGTTCGTCATGAAATTGGCGTAAGAACACTAATTAATACGGTTGAAAAACTATTAAATTTATCAAATGCTTCTTCTTTAATGATGGGCGCTTTTCATCGCACGGCCATTAACAAAATTGTGCCCATTTTTGCTTCGCTCCCGTTTAAACATGTATACGTGGTGCAAGGTATAGAAGGATCTGAAGATGTACCTGTACATAGAAGCAGCTTTGTTTTTACTATCTCAGAAGGAGAGATGGAGTCGTTTATTGTTAATCCAAAAGAATACGGACTGTTTGTAGAAGAAGAGCACTTTGAAAAGAAAATAAGTGTTGAAAAACAAGCAGAATATGTGACGCGCATTTTAGAGGGAGAATCTTCTTCCGAACTGACTTACGTCTATAATCAAGTAGTATTAAACGCTGGCTTACGCTATTATCTATTTGGCTATGAAGCTTCTATTGAAAAAGGAGTAGACTATGCAAAACGTCAGCTAGCTGAAGGTTTGGGCTGGAAACACCTCCAGAAATGGAAAACACAAGCGATTTCAGAAGAGTAAAAGGTGAGCAAAAATGCTCATCTTTTTTTATCGGAAGAGATAAATCCTTTGTTTTTTGTCAGAAAATTTACTATAATTAGTTATGTGTTTGTGTTAGAAAATATCACATTTGATGTTAATAAGAAAATAGATTAGCAGAAAGGAAGCTTTCATTGAAACTTACGTCGAGAGAACAAGAGAAATTAATGATTGTCGTAGCTGCAGACTTAGCGAGACGCCGTCAGACAAGAGGATTAAAACTTAACTATCCCGAAGCAGTAGCTATCATTACATATGAAATTATGGAAGGAGCTCGTGATGGCAAGACGGTAGCACAGCTAATGCGAGAAGGCACCAAGATTTTAAAACGAGAAGATGTAATGGAAGGTATTCCGGAAATGATTCATGATATTCAAGTAGAAGCTACCTTTCCAGACGGAACCAAGCTCGTCACTGTGCACGATCCAATTCGTTAAGAGGAGGGGAAAATATGATTCCAGGGGAATATTTTTTAAAAAAAGACCCAATCACATGTAATAAGGGAAAGAAATCGATTAGCGTGACTGTAATCAACAGAGGCGATCGACCTGTTCAAGTAGGCTCACACTTTCATTTTTTCGAAGTGAATGCGGCGCTCGAATTCCCCCGCGAAGATGCACTTGGCTACCATTTAAATATTCCTGCCGGTACAGCCGTGCGCTTTGAACCAGGTGATGCAAAAGAAGTCGATCTCGTTGCTTTCTCCGGAACAAGAGAAATCTACGGTCTTAACAATAAAACAAACAGATCGCTTTCTGATAGAAAGGAAGATGTATAAGATGAGTTTTCAAATGTCGCGACGTCAGTATGCAGATATGTTTGGACCAACCGTTGGAGATGCTGTTCGTTTAGCAGACACAGAGCTATTTATTGAAATTGAAAAAGATTTCACCACGTACGGAGATGAAGTAAAGTTCGGCGGAGGAAAAGTCATTCGTGACGGAATGGGACAGCATCCTCTTGCAACTCGAAGCGAAGCAGCGGACTTAGTATTGACAAATGCAATTATTGTTGATTATACAGGCATATATAAAGCAGATATTGGAATAAAAGATGGACTCATTCAAACCATCGGAAAAGCGGGCAATCCCCTGCTGATGGATGAAGTAGACATCATCATTGGTGCGAGTACAGAAGTGATTGCAGCAGAAGGGAAAATTGTAACTGCCGGCGGTATTGATGCACATATTCATTTCATTTGTCCGCAGCAAATTGAAACTGCTCTTGCCTCTGGAGTTACAACAATGATTGGAGGAGGAACGGGACCGGCTACAGGAACAAAAGCTACCACTTGTACACCCGGAGCGTGGCATATTGAACGAATGCTTGAAGCCGCTGAAGCATTTCCGATGAATATTGGCTTTTTAGGAAAAGGGAATGCAAGTGCGAAAGAGCCTTTAATTGAACAAATTAAAGCAGGAGCGATTGGACTAAAGCTTCATGAAGACTGGGGAACCACGGCATCTGCCATTGATACAAGCTTACAGGTAGCAGACGAGTACGATGTTCAAATTGCAATTCATACAGATACTTTAAATGAAGGCGGCTTTGTTGAAGATACCATTGCAGCAATTGGTGATCGAGTCATTCATACCTATCATACTGAAGGGGCTGGAGGCGGGCATGCACCTGATATTATGGAAATGGCAAGCTTTCCAAACGTGCTTCCATCATCAACTAATCCAACAAGACCCTATACTGTCAACACGCTTGAAGAACATTTAGATATGCTCATGGTATGTCATCATCTTGATCCAGCTGTACCAGAAGACATCGCTTTTGCTGATTCCCGTATTCGCAAGGAAACGATTGCAGCTGAAGATATTTTACACGACTTAGGTGTATTCAGTATGATTTCTTCAGATTCTCAAGCAATGGGACGTGTAGGCGAAGTGATTACAAGAACGTGGCAAACAGCTGACAAAATGAAAAAGCAGCGAGGAAAACTTGATGGTGACAGTGAAGCTGGCGATAACGCACGTGTCAAACGCTATGTAGCTAAATATACGATTAATCCAGCTATTGCTCATGGAATTTCCGAATACGTAGGGTCGGTAGAAACAGGTAAAATGGCTGATTTAGTCCTATGGGAGCCAGCGTTTTTTGGAATAAAGCCTGACTTGATTGTAAAAGGCGGTTTGATTGCACATAGCTTAATGGGAGATCCTAACGCTTCAATTCCAACCCCGCAGCCGGTTTTATACCGTCCGATGTTTGCTTCTTATGGAAAAGCACGAGCTAAAACGTCTCTTACGTTTGTGTCAAAAGCAGCGTACGAGAACAAAGTGGGCGAGAAGCTAGGGTTACAAAAGCAGCTTAAACCGGTTGAAAATATTCGTCAATTAAAAAAAACAGATATGAAGTTAAACGGGGAAATGCCTAAAATTGAAGTTGATCCCCAAACGTATGAAGTAAAAGTAGATGGACAAATGATTACATGTGAAGCAGCAGAAGTTGTGCCTATGGCGCAGCGATACTTTTTATTTTGAGGTGAAAGAAATGGTAATCGAAAAAATTATCGGAAATATGGCAACATTAGAAAAACGGGCTCCGCATATAGAAAAGGTATATATCGAAAGTGATCACTTAGTAAAACGCGTTCAGCGCGTTGTAACAGATCACGGTAAGGAACTAGGAATTCGTCTAAAAGAAAACCGCGAGCTCACTGATGGCGATGTGCTGTTTATGGATGAAAGCAATATGATCGTTGTGCAGGTGGTGGCAGACGATATTTTAACCATTCAGCCGATTGATATTCAGCAAATGGGAGAAATTGCTCATCAGCTTGGCAACCGACATTTGCCGGCACAGTTTGAAGGTGGAGACATGCTCGTACAGTACGATTATTTAGTCGAAGAATTGCTTCAGCAGCTTGATATTCCCTATAAGCGCGAAAAAAGAAAAGTAAAACAAGCTTTTAAGCATATCGGACACAGTCATGACTAATTCATTGCTTTCGCTGATTCAACTATGTGATTCAAATTTTCCATCCGGTGCATTTTCACATTCGTTTGGCTTTGAAACGTATATTCAGCGAGATCAAATTTACAACACAGAAACTTTTCAAGAAGCGCTTCGTACATACCTTGATGTTCAGCTGACGTATACGGACGGCTTAGCATGCAGACTGGCTTATGAGTATGCTGCTCATGACCATTTTACCGAAATTATGAGAGTGGATCATGAATTATACGCTCTTGCTTTGTCAAAAGAAACAAGAGAAGGGACAAGACGCGTGGGCCAGCGCATGTTAAAACTTTGCTTAGAGTTATTTCAAGGCTCTTATTTAGAAAAGTATATGAGTGAGGTAAAAGCAAAGAAGGCGTATGGACACCCTGCTGTTGTATTTGCATTAGCCAGCCTGCAGTTAAACATTACAAAAGAAGAGGCAATTTTAAGTCACTTGTACGCTAGCATTTCGTCGTTAATTCAAAATGCTGTTCGCGGCATACCGATCGGTCAAACGGATGGACAAAAAACGCTCGTTCTTTTTCAACCGCTGCTGCAGCAAGCACTTCATCATATTTTACAAGCAGATCAAGAGGAATTTGGTGCGGTGACACCAGGGTTAGAAATTGCTCAAATGCAGCATGAACAATTGCATGTTCGATTGTTCATGTCATAAAAAAGGAGGGAAGGCCTTCTAACGATGAAGGCGTAAAAAATGGATGCAATTAAAATTGGAATTGGTGGCCCTGTTGGTGCAGGGAAAACAATGTTAGTAGAACGATTAACGCGTGCACTAGAAGGACAGCTAAGCATGGCGGTCGTTACAAACGATATTTATACAAAAGAAGATGCGCAATTTCTAGTAAAAAACAGTATCTTGCCAGAAAATCGTATCGTCGGAGTAGAAACAGGAGGGTGTCCTCATACGGCTATTCGGGAAGATGCATCTATGAACTTTGCTGCGATTGATGAGTTAGTAGAACGTCACCCCGATGTTGAACTTATTTTTGTAGAAAGCGGAGGAGATAATTTAGCCGCAACGTTTAGCCCAGAGCTCGTTGATTTTTCGATTTATATCATCGACGTAGCACAAGGGGAAAAAATCCCGCGTAAAGGCGGGCAAGGAATGATTAAATCTGATTTATTCATTATCAACAAAACAGATTTAGCCCCCTATGTAGGAGCTAGTTTAGAAGTAATGGAAAAAGATACAATTCAAGCGAGAGGGCCCAAGCCTTTTGTTTTCACCAATTTAAAAGAAGATAAGGGGCTCGACCAAGTGATAAAATGGATTAAAAAAGAGGCCTTTTTAATCGGCCTTGAATCATGAGCTACACGGGTTATTTAGAGCTTCGAGCAGAGAGAAACAGTGAGCGAACCGTCATTAAAGATACTTATCATTACGGGGCTTTCAAAGTTGCCAGACCTATTTACATGACTCCTGAATCCCCTTTTGTTTATATGCTTCACGTAGGCGGAGGATACGTGAGCGGAGACAAGTATAAAACGATGATAACGGTAGAGAAAAATGCCCAGCTGACGACTACTACTCAATCTGCGACAAAGGTGTACAAAACACCGAACGAAGCGGTTTTACAAGAAACGTGTATAACCCTTGAAGAACAAGCAATTATGGAATATATACCAGACCCGCTTATTTTGTATGAAAATGCTGCATTTGTACAAGAAATAACGGTTCATATGGCACAAAACGCTGCTTTGTTTATGTGTGACAGCATCACCCCGGGGTGGTCGCCGGATGGGCAGCTGTTTCAATATACCTCTATGCGTTCCAAGCTTAAACTGTATGTAAACGAGCAGCTGAAGGTATACGATCACTTATACTTGAAGCCAGAAAGCCATTTGCACGGTATGATGAAAATGGAAGGGTCTACTCATTTTGGATCGATTATCATTGTCCATCCAAACGCCGACGACGCATTTATAGCGAAAGTACATCAGCTGTGCGAAGAGGCAGGCTGTAAAGTAGGAGCTTCCGCACTTTCGATCCCGGGATGTGCTATTCGAATATTAGCTGCTAGTACACAAGAAGTTGAAGACATAATCGCTAAAGTATACGGATTGTTCCGACAGTATTTACTAAAAGCTGACGTATCACTTTTGCGTAAGTATTAAAGAGGGTAGGACAAAAGTGCTGTAGTTGAAGGAAGATCCGAACGAGCTGGGTTCTTAATGGAGAATCAAATTCGTTCGGATTTTTTATGGGTGGGGTGAACGTAGGTTTCCTGTACGTAGTTCCTTCTAGCCGTTGATTAGAGGACAAAGCGACGTCTTGCACAGAAATCAACAGCTGTGGAACAAGCAGTCCAGATCATTTATCCTACTTATTCGTCTTTAGATTGAATTGTTTTCGTTATGTCTCATTCGCTTTTAGAACCACAGACTAAATAATCCGTCGCTTACACCTAAATTATACATATAATAAAGGCCAAATATAATGCTGACAGCGCCTGTTACCTGCATTAAGAAGCGGTTTAACGTGACTTGCTTTTTAGTTGTAACGAATGGAATCCCAATAACTGTTGTAAATAACAGCATACCAAGACAAGTACCGATTCCAAAAATGATAATGTAAAGAGCACCCTGCCATACGTGAGTAACGGTGCTCATCGTTAACACAACCATCGCTGCGCTTCCGGCCAGTCCATGAACAAAGCCAACGCCTAATGACTTTAAATAAGACGTTTTTTCGTGATGCGTATGTACTTGCTTTTTGTAAGACAGAAACGATGTAAAACCGAGGTAAACGAGCATAATGCCCACTAAAAATTCAAGTGACATGCTCATACGTTCAGAAATACTGCTTTTTAACACCATTAAAATGATGCCAAAAATAAACAGCGTAAGCGTATGGCCGATCCCCCAGTATACTCCTGCAAGCGAAGAGCGCCACAGCTTTTTACTTTTTGAAGCAATGGTTGATACAGCGATAATATGATCTGGTTCTAAAGCGTGCTTGATTCCTAAAAAAAACCCTAATATTAAAATCGAAAAAAAACTTGTTTCCATGTGAGCTTTCTCATCCTTTCGTACGTATAAAACTAGTATGCCGTACGCTTTTGTTTTAATAAACAGAAAATTCTAAACGAAAATGCCTGGTTGAATAGCTAAACTTTTTATTAATTTACAATAAGTTACAAATATTAAAGGAGATGTAGTATAAAAATTTTACATTTACAAAAACTATGAGTAAATTATTGTGAGGTTGATAACTATGGACAAAATTTCTACTGATATCATGCTGTGGAGTTCTTTCATACGTCAAAATGTTAGGACAGAACGTGACTAGACTAGAAGCTCTTTTATGGAGCATTGCGTTGCCGGGCTTTGGACAATTACTAAACAAAAAACATATAAAAGGAATTTTGTTTATTGTACTTGAATTTCTCATTAATATGGGGGCAAATTTTAATGAAGGCATTCGCTTAAGCTTTTTAGGAGAAACAAGGCAATCCCTAGAGGTAATGAACATGCAGTGGTTAATGTTTTATCCATGTTTATATTTTTTTGCAATTTGGGATGCTGTTAAAGAATCAGAAAACGGCGCATCGAGATTTACATTTATTCCTTTTGTCTCCTGTGCTTATTTTGTTACAGTAGGGATTATGTATTCCTCAGTAACAACCATCAACGGTGTTTTTATAGGGCCAATTTGGCTTCCTATGCTGTCTGTTATACCAGGACTTGTTGTCGGACTCATTGTCAAAAAGCTATTAGAAGTGTATATACATAAGAAAAAATAAACGTCATTACAATCTATACATCAGTAGATTTTAATGGACGTTTATTTTATTTTTGTTTATAAATAAGTAATAAAGTCTCTTATTTAGGGAACGTACTAACAGTGGCTGTTTTTACATAACTTTAAGAGAGCGCGGACTACTCACAAAAAAAGAGCACATTGAAAATGGAGAGAATGTGTACAAGCTTATATAATAGCACTTTGACAAAAAGAAGCTGGAGAGAAGGTGGATAGAGGATGATCACAAATGGTATTTATCGTTTTTTTCTTGTTTGGTACGTATGCGGAGTCGTCTTGCTTTCCTTCGATTTGCTGCCTTTATGGTTAGAATGGGCAAACGCGGTTTTTTTACACTTGAGCAGTCTTCTTGCTCTTATTTATCTAGCTAAGGCCTATGGAGTAAGGCGGGCACTGCTCGTTGCGATATTTGTGACAGGTGCATCTATTTATGTCGAAAGCCTAGGTGTTAAGTATGGATTTTTATTTGGATCCTACGATTATGAAAAAGATTTTGGCGCCAAAATTTTAGGGGTTCCTCTGACCATTGGTTCGGCTTGGTTTATGGTTGTGATCACAAGCAGAATATTAGCTCTGGGAATTATGAAACGTATGGAACTGCCGTTTATTGTCCGTGGAATTGCCTATGCAGTCATTAGTTCGCTTTTTGCTGTTATTATGGATTTGGCTATTGATCCCGTTGCCTATGTTGTTAAACAATATTGGGTGTGGGAAGGGGACAGCTTTTATTATAATATTCCTTTATCCAATTTCTCCGGCTGGTTTTTACTATCTTTCTTCATTCAGCTGGTCGTATATTTCTTTTTAGCTAAGGTTCCTAAAGAAGAAGAGCCGGTATGGGAAAGAAGAATGGTGTTTTTGTATAGTGCAGTCGTCATGATGTTTGTAATTGTAGCGTTAGTAAATGGCCTGTGGCTTGTGGTATGGCTGACGATGATTCCTTTTCTTATTCTTTATATTGTGTATAAAAAGGAGACTCGCTTATGATTTATCCGAAGAAAAACTCACTATTTGAGGGATTTTTTGAACTCTTTGTCACATATCAGCTCAAAAAACAGTTTTATCGTATTCATTTACATATAGAAGAGCTCCCGAAAGATAAAAAAATTTTATTAATTGCTAATCATTCCAGCTGGTGGGACGGTTTAGTGACATTTTATTTAAATAACGCGGTATTAAAAACAGATCTATACGCTATGATGTCTGAACAAGGAATGAAGGATTTTCCTTTTTTTCAACGAATCGGGGCTTTTTCAGTAAATGCAGCGTCTCCGAAGCATACGGTGGAATCGTTAAGGTTTGCTAGTAAGCTGTTAGAAGAGAAAAAAACCGTGCTTATTTTTCCTCAAGGAAAAGAAGAGCATCTTGAGAAAAGACCGTTAGCTTTTTCTGAAGGACCTGCTTTTCTTTTAAAGAAGCATTCTGACGTTGAAGTTATTCCCATTACATATTACTATACATTTCGCCATGATCAGCGACCGGAGCTTTTTATCTGGGTAGGGCAAGCTGTTTTTTACGACTTAGCCAATGCAAGAGAAGATATAACCAAAACGCTAGCCGGTGCAGTCACTGCTCAGCTCGATCATCAAAAACAAAAAATCATTCAAGAAAACGACGAGGAATTTACGACTTTATTAAAAGGAAAAAAGACGCTTAGCGAGTGGTTAACGTGGTGGAAAGCGAAGGTGAAATAATGATTTACTATATGCTTTTATTTATTTTTATGCTACTTCTAACCATTGTAAATATTCAAGCAATGCCCAAATTAAATAGATACAAGTTGGATTCAAAAACACCTCAGCCTCTCATTTCTATTTTGATTCCAATGCGAAACGAAGAACGAAATGTAAAGCGAATCATTTCTTCTGTTAAAGGATTAACGTACAGCAATCTAGAATGTGTCATACTAGACGATCAGTCCACAGACGAAACACGAACACAGCTGTTGAGAGAAATTCACGGGGATCCGAGGTTTACCATCATAGGTGGAAAAGAGCTGAGAGAGGGTTGGGTCGGAAAAGTTCATGCTTGTCACCAGCTGTCGCAAGCTGCAAATGGAGACTATTTATTGTTTGTAGATGCAGATGTAGAACTAAAAGAACGTACGCTAGAACATACTTTAGCCACCGCACAAGCGACAAAGGCCGCTCTTTTAACAGGATTTCCTCGTTTCCCCGTAAAAACGTGGTTAGAAGCGTTGGTTGTTCCGCTTCAGCATGTGGTTGTTTTTAGTTATTTACCGGTTGTCGTAGCTAATCGTAACAAGATGAGCAAAGCTTCAGCGGCTCACGGTGCTTTTATGTTTATAAAAAAAGAAGCATACGAGGCTGTAGGAGGACATGAAGCCGTCAAATCTTCACTAGTAGAAGATGTCCACCTAGCCCAGCTTTTTAAGCAAAAGAAACACCGCGTCATTTTAGCCAATATTACCTCTCATGTTAGCTGTTATATGTATGAAACAACAGAAGAAGTATGGAACGGTTTTGCTAAAAACATCTTTGTAGGTCTGGGCCGCTCCGCAAAAGCAGTTTGGGTACTAAGCGTTTTTTTTGCCTGTTACTATGTGCTGCCGCTTCCTTTTTTTATAGCAGGAATATTCACAGGCAACATGCTTTGGATTATGCCTTTTTGCATCATGCTTTTTCAGCGGTTTTTAATTGACCGATCGGCTCAGCAAAAAGGGCTTTTGTTTCTTACTATGCCGGCATCGGCAATTGCGCTGATGCTGCTGATGAACCATTCTATGAAGCGTGAACGAAAAAAGCAGGGATATGAATGGAAAGGAAGGCATTATCAATGAAAAAAGTACTAATTGTTGGGGCAGGATTAGGTGGATTAGCTGCAGGAGTTCTTCTTCAAACAAAAGGGTTCGATGTCACCATTGTGGAAAAAAATGAGCACGTAGGCGGAAAAATGATGCCTGTGGAGCTAGGAGAATATTCTTTTGATTTTGGACCTAATACCATTACAATGCCAGAAGTTTTTCAGTGGTTATTTGAGCAAGCGGGCGAACGTGCAGAAGACTATATGCCTCTTGTCAAACTAAGGCATCATACGAATAATTTCTTCACCGACGGTTCACAATTTTCTATGTCTATCGATGAACGAAAAATGATTGAGCAGCTTGAACGTCTCGATCCCTTTGCTGCGGAGCAATACCCTGCCTATTTAAAAGAAGTAAAAAGAATATATGACATTGCAAAAAGTCAATTTTTCTACCGGACATTTTCGTCATGGAAAGATTACACAAACCCTTCTCTATTAAAAGCACTGCTGCAGGTAAGGCCGTTTGAAACAGTAGATACGTTTCATCAGCGCTTTTTTCGAAATGAAAACATTCGAAATGCATTTAATCGATATGCAACCTATATTGGATCTTCACCTTATACATCGCCCGCTACGTTTTCACTGATTGGACACTTAGAAATGAATGATGGGGTGTACTATGTAAAAGGAGGAAATACTAGAATTGCAAAAGGGCTGGGACATGTGTTCCAAAAAGCCGGAGGAAAGCTGTATACAAACTGCAGCGTTACTGAAATAATAGTAAAAAATAAACGGGCTGTCGGAGTGGAAGTGAATGGAGAAGAAAAGATAGACGCGGATATCGTTATTGTAAACGGGGACTTGCTAAAAGCCTATCCGGCACTTGTAAAAGAGCAGGATAGACCTCATTTTAAAAACAAAAAAGCAGCTGAATTTGAGCCTTCCATATCAGCCTATGTAATTATGGCAGCAGTTAAGAAGCGCTTTTCTCAGCTGATTCATCATCAAGTGTACTTTTCTCAGGATTACAAGCAGGAATTCTATGAACTATTTCAGCAAAAAACGCTTCCAACCGACCCTACCATTTACGTTTGTAATTCTTCGTATACCGATAACACGGTAGCTCCGGGTGATAATTTATTTATTTTAGTGAATGCCCCTGCTGTAAAAGAAGAGAATCAAGAAAAAATGAAAGCTTACAGAGAAGTTGTCTATCGCAAGCTTTCTCAGTTTGGTTTAGATATTAAGCCCTCGATTGTACATGAACGAATTGTTACTCCATATGAAATTGAACAAACGTTTGGTGCATTTAAAGGCGCTTTATATGGCGTGAGTTCAAACCGGAAAATGGATAGTTTTCTTCGTCCAAGCAACGTCTCAAAAGATGTTAAAAACTTATATTTTGTAGGAGGAACGACTCACCCTGGAGGAGGATCTCCTATGGTCACAATTAGCGGTATTAATGTAGCTACGCTTATTTCATCTTCCTAATTGATAAATCAGGATTGTCAAAAAGTTTAGTTTTTTGGTACTATAAGAAAGGACAGAAGCTGTTAACCACCTGTTCTTGCGGATGGAAAAAATGTTACATAATGAAGTTGAAAAGGTGATTACATAACTATATGATTGTATTTACGTGTCTTATTATTATCATAAGCATTATTCGTCCGTACTTGGAGAGCGTGACTGTTAAGCGAATTGCTTCAGAAGGCAAAAAGATTCGCTACTACAAAGAACAGTTCTTTTTTTATGTGCTAATTTTACTATTTTATATTGCGGTGATGGTATACCATGCGGTTCCATTTTCTATGTTAGGGTTGCAGGGAGTGTATCTAGATACGATTCACCGGACGGCTCCGTATCCAGCATGGATTGAATATTTGCTGCTTTTAATCTTTGCAGGCTTTATCATTCTTTCCATTATGATTCAATGGATGAAAGATCATGGAGAAACGGTTTTCGTGGAACAGGAAATGCCCACGTCAATTGAGGCAACCGTTCCTAAAACGGAAAGAGAGCAAAAGTGGTGGCTTGCATACAGCGGTATTTCCAGCTTCGTAGAAAGCACCGTCTATTTTCCTAGCTTTTATTTATATAGTCACTATATATTAGCCATTGAAAACACATGGCTGTTGGCCGTCTTAATTGGTATTGGTTATTTCCTGTCACAGCTAGCTTTCCAGCGTGACCGCTTAAGTGTCCAGACGCTGTTAGTTGGTATCGGGCTAGGCGCTTTATTTATCATGACAAAGTCAGTTGTCATCATGGTCTTGTACTATGGTTTTAGTTTCTTAATCTATGATATTTACCAGCAAGATCGCAATCTAGTAAAAAGCACAGATGATCACTAAGAAACAACACGGCATAAAGCTGTGTTGTTTCTTTTTTTTACAATTTATAAAAAAAGCTTGAAAAGCGCTTTCAATAGTCTTATAATTTAGATAAATCGATTTACTAAACCGGTTTAGTAAGTGGTTAGTTAGTACAATAAGAAAGGTAGGTCGATTTATGAATCGTATCATTATCCCGTTAAATGCATTTGAAACAACAGGCTTTCAGCACACCATGATTAGGAAAATACATGAGCAGCAAGTACATGGAGTGGAAATTCGAAGAGAGTTAATGAAAAAAGTAGATCAAGAAATTGAGCTTATTGCTGAAGAATTAAAAAAATACCCGCTTTTTACAGTATATTCGGCTCCAATTGAACTGTGGAAAGAAAATGGAGAGTTAAACAAACAAGAATTAAAAGCTATTCTTGAAGAAGCCGTATCACTTGGCGCTCAGTGGGTAAAAGTTTCTCTTGGTTTTTATCATCCCCAATCGTCTATGGCAGATTTACAGCAATTATTAGAGGCATTTCCAGCTTTACGTCTATTTGTAGAAAACGATCAAACCAGTTACGGAGGCAATATAGCATCTCTGCACGCATTTTTTGATAACGCTTACGAAGTTCCTGTTTCCATGACGTTTGATATTGGTAATTGGCTTTATGTACAAGAACGACCCGAAGAAGCCATCAAAAAGCTAAGGTCATTTGTGGGCTATATTCATATTAAACACGTAATAAAAAGCAGTGGAAAGCTAGTGACAACCGCTATATCAATCGATTCAAATGAAATGTGGAAAGATATTTTGAAAGGGTTTTCTCATTCGGTTTTTAAAGCTTTAGAGTTTCCAATCGATGAACCGGAACAAATCGCCGGCTTCATTTCATTGGTGCAAGCAGCAGAACAGGAGGAAGTTCAATGAATTCATTAGACGTTATTACCTTCGGAGAAGCAATGGCGATGTTCATGGCAGAACAGCCAGGACCGCTGCATGAGATTAAGCATTATACGAAGGAGCTGGCCGGAGCAGAAACAAATGTAGCAATTGGTCTCGCTCGTCTCGGTCTGCGCGCAGGCTGGGTGAGCAAAGTCGGCAACGATCCTTTCGGTACGTTTATTATGAAACGGCTACAAGAGGAGTCAGTCAACACCGATTGTGTACTAGTAGATAGCGAACATGCAACAGGCTTTCAAATTAAATCAAAAGTGGAAGTGGGAGATCCCGAAGTTTGTTATTTCCGAAAAAATTCAGCAGCCAGTCACTTGCACCCATGCGATTTTAACCGAAACTATTTTTTAGCAGCAAAACATATGCATATGACAGGAATACCGCTTGCTGTGTCAGCAAGTATGCGAGATTTTGCTCTACATGCGCTTACATCGATGAAAGCAGCTGGAAGAACGGTTTCCTTTGATCCGAATCTGCGACCCACTCTTTGGACATCAAAAGAAGAAATGGTTATTACAATCAATGAAGCTGCTAAACAAGCAAACTACGTTCTGCCGGGCATTGAAGAAGGAAAAATCTTAACCGGCTACGAAAATCCAGAAGACATTGCTTCTTACTATTTAGATGCAGGAGTAGAGCTTGTCGTTATTAAACTAGGTGAACAAGGAGCCTTTTTTAAGACGGCTAAAGAGCAAGGAATGGTTGAAGGAATAAAAGTGAAACAAATAGTGGATACAGTCGGAGCAGGAGACGGTTTTGCAGTAGGACTGTTAAGCGGCCTTCTTCAAAATGATTCTCTTACTCAATCTGTAAGGAGAGCAAATGCCATTGGGTCATTAGCTGTACAAAGCCCTGGAGATAACGACGGATATCCAACTGAACAGCAGTTGCAAAGATATATGGAATCCCAAAAACAAGGAGTGAAGTGATAATGAAACAGCAGCTAGCAAAAAAAAGATGGCTTCGGTTAATTCCTATCGTATTTATTACGTATAGCCTTGCTTATTTAGACCGTGCAAACTATGGGTTTGGAGCAGCGGCAGGGCTGGCAGAAGATCTTCATATTACGCCAGGTATTTCGTCTTTATTAGGATCGCTCTTTTTCTTAGGTTATTTCTTTTTCCAAATTCCAGGCGCTCACTACGCTGAAAATAAAAGTGCCAAAAAGCTGATTTTTTGGTCTCTGATTTTATGGGGAGCACTTGCTACAGCTACGGGTATGGTAAGCCACGTTGGATTTTTGTTTGTTATTCGATTTGCTTTAGGAGTAGTCGAAAGTGCCGTTATGCCTGCTATGCTCGTGTTTTTAAGCCACTGGTTTACAAAAGCAGAACGTTCTAGAGCCAACACGTTTTTAATTTTAGGAAACCCGGCAACCGTTCTTTGGATGTCGATTGTTTCTGGGTATTTGCTAGAATCGTTTGGCTGGAGATGGATGTTTATTTTAGAAGGTTTTCCAGCTGTTATTTGGGCGTTTTTATGGTGGAAACTAGTAAACGATGAGCCAAAAGATGCAGGCTGGCTGTCAAAAAAAGAAAAAGCAGATTTACACGATGCGCTGCAAAAAGAACAAGAAGGAATCAAACCTGTTAAAGGCTATAAAGAAGCTTTCAAAAATCGTACCGTTATTTTATTAAGCATTCAATATGCTCTATGGAGTATTGGCGTCTACGGATTTGTTATGTGGCTGCCGTCTATTATTAAAGCAGCGCCTAACATGAGTATAGTAAAGACCGGTTGGTTAGCATCCGTTCCTTACGTATTAGCAGTCGTATTAATGTTAACGGTTTCATATCTGTCAGATAAGTTTTTAAAACGAAGCGCATTTGTATGGCCGTTCTTATTAGTAGGAGCTCTTGCCTTTTACGGATCTTATTTAGTTGGCACAAGCAACTTCTGGCTTTCTTTTACTTTACTCGTTATTGCCGGAGGAACGATGTATGCTCCGTACGGACCGTTCTTTGCGATTATACCTGAAATTTTACCGCGTAATGTTGCCGGAGGAGCGATGGCTTTAATTAATAGCATGGGCGCACTTGGTTCATTTGCCGGTTCTTATATTGTAGGATTTTTAAATGGATCAACAGGAGGATTTGGCGCTTCCTATATCTTTATGGCTGGATCATTATTCCTTGCGGCAGTTTTAACCATTGTCGCAACGAAAAAGCCAAGAGAAGTTCAGAGTGTGAAGCCAGTTGAAACAACGGCTTAATGTAACGATAGAAAAGGAGAATTGAGATGCATATTGAGAAAATTACAAGTAGCGGTATTGTAGCGGTCATTCGAGGAGCAAGTGCTGAGCGAATTATTCCGCTTGCCTACGCGTTAAAAGAAGGCGGAGTAACAAACCTAGAAATCACAATGGAAAACCCTGCTGCCGTAGAGGTTATTAAAGAGTTAAAAAATGAATTTGACGACTCGATGTTTATTGGAGCAGGAACTGTTCTAGACGAAGAAACAGCACGAATTGCTATTATGGCAGGAGCGTCATTTATTTTTTCTCCTACGGTGAATGAACGAACAATTAAAACAGCTAAAAGGTACGGGGTCATTAGCGTCCCGGGCGCTTTTACACCTACTGAAATTTTAACAGCATATGAATGCGGCGCAGATATGATTAAAGTCTTCCCGGCAAGCGTAGTAGGTCCCGCCTATTTTAAAAATATAGCAGGACCGCTTCCTCACATTCCATTAATGCCAACAGGCGGCGTTACGGCTGAAAATGCGGGCGCTTATATTAAAGCTGGAGCGGCTGCTATTGGAGCAGGAAGCACATTAGTAGATGGCAAGCAGCTTCCAACTCCTGAATACTTACTTCAAGTAACAAGGGAAGCGAAACGTTTTACTCATGAAATTCAAGAAGCTAGGCTTGCGTACGCTTAATAAATAAAGCCTTCTACTAGCAAGAAGGCTTTTCCTTTTTCGTTTTTTTCGTTTACACTAGGAGTAGCATAATTTTAGGGATTGAATGAAAAGGACGGATCATGATGCAAAAAGTTACTATGCTGGACGTTGCAAAAGCAGCAAATGTCTCCAAAAGCACCGTATCACAATACATTAACAAGCGATACGAATATATGGGCGAAGAAACGCGAAAGAAAATTAAAGAAGCGATTGATACACTGGGCTATCAGCCCAACTATCTAGCACGAAGCTTAAAACAAAAGCGAACGTCGATGATTGGTATTATTGTGGCGAATATTATGCACAGATTCTCTACGGAAGTCATTCGTGCAATTGAGGATTACTGCCATTCACAAGATATACATGCCATCATCTGTAACGCAGATGATGACCCTGATAAAGAAAAGAAATATATTAATATGTTAAAAGCAAAGCAAGTAGATGGTCTTATTTTATTTCCAACGGGTGCGAATACTTCTCTTTATGAACAGATGATTAAAGAAGAATATCCCGTTGTTATTATGGACCGTAAAATTCAGGATGTAAAAGGAAAAATTCCGTCCGTAGTGGCAAACAACCAAGAAGCCACAAAACAGGCTATTTTGCATCTTCTCAAGCTTGGACATAAGCATATAGCAATCATTACAGAACCATTAACTATTACACCTCGGATCGAACGTGTAGAAGGATACAAAGAAGCGTTAACATCAGCCAATATGCCTGTAAATGAATCGATGGTTATTAACTGTAAAAAAGCGGACATGCAAAAAGCGCTTGAGAAGCTATTTTCAGCCGACAGTCCGCCGACAGCGCTGCTAGCTGGAAACGATTTAGTGTTCATTGAAGTACAGAAGTTTATTAAACAAAAAGGCTTTAATATCCCAAATGATTTATCTTTAATTGTTTACGATAATATTCCTTACGCAGATGTAGCAACGCCTGCCGTTACGACGATTTCGCAGCCCGCTTTTGATATGGGAACAAAAGCAGCAGATTTACTTATTAAACAAATTTTGAAAGAAAAGATAGCTTATGAAGAGTACCAGTATGAGTGTAAATTAATTATTCGAGAAACAACTTTGTCGCATTAAGCTAAAAAGAGCGCCTATGGCGTGCTCTTTTTAGCTCATCAAAATATTGGTTTTTTTTACGTTGTTACTAAACCGGTTTAGTATAAAGTGAGGAGAAAAAATATGAAGATACAATTAGCATTAGATCGCGTCACAATTGAAGAAGCTATTATCCTTGCCAAGCTGGCAGAACCCTCTGTTGATTGGATTGAAGTAGGTACATCTCTTATAAAAGAGTATGGAGTTGAAAGTATTTATAAAATCAAACAGGCATTTCCGCACAAGACGATTGTAGCAGATATCAAAACGATTGATAACGCAGAGTATGAATTTACCATGTGCTATCAAGCAGGAGCAGATATAGCAACAGTCATGGGCGTATCACCTTTACCTACGATAGAGACTTGCGCAAATGTCAGCGAAAAATGGAATAAAAAAATGATGGTGGATTTATTAAACACGTCAAGCAGCTCTCAAAAACAAGTAGGTACTTATAGAAACGCTATTTTTTGCCATCATATCAGCAAAGACGAGCAAGAAAAAGAAGGGAAATCGCTGAGTCAAATAAATTTGCGGCAGTATTTTCATTCAGATGCCCAAATAGCAGTAGCAGGAGGAATTAATCCAACCTCAGCAGCATCATTACTTCAAATGAAAGCGGACGTCGCGATTATTGGATCAGCGATTACAAAAAATGCGGATGTGGCAAAGGCATCTGCTGAATTTCAAGACTTATTTATGAGCAGGGGGAACGTATAATGACAAAAACACAAACAATTTTAGACGAAATTACGGCCGTGATGAATCACATAAAAGAACCGCAAATAGAAGAAGTAGCGTTTTCACTTTACCAAGCGAAACGAATTTTTGTTATAGGCGAAGGCCGCTCTGGGCTAATGGGCAAATCATTTGCAATGAGACTGATGCATTTAGGTGCGACAGTATATGTTGTAGGGGAAACCATTACTCCTTCGATTGCAGCAGGTGACGTGTTGGTGGCCGTATCTGGTTCAGGAAAAACACAGCAGGTGGTGAGTGTAGCGAAAAAAGCTAAAGAAGTAGGATGTTCAGTTATAGGCATTTCAGCTAGTACAGAATCACCGTTAACTGCTCATACCGATGAGCTGCTGCACATTCCCGCTGCAACTAAATATCGAAGCGAAAATGAAGCAGCTTCCATTCAGCCACTTGGCTCGTTATTTGATCAATGTGCTCACGTTGTATTTGATACCATTTGCTTAGAATACGGGAATTTGAATCACACCGATCATGAACAAGCGTTTAAGCAGCATAGCAATTTAGAGTAGGCGGAAAGAGGCTAGAACAAAAGTAGGTTATTTAAAAGAAAATCCGAACGATGAATCGAGATTCTTGATGAAGAATCACATTCGTTCGGATTTTTTCATTGGTATGGGTGAGCGTAGGTTTTTCATGTGTGTAGTTGCTTCTAGCCGTTGATTGAATCGATGTAGTTATATGTCTCACTCTCTTTTGATACAGGCAAGTCTAAGTCTAAACGTTTACTTCGCTTTTGTTTATTGCGAATATATTCCTTCTCTTCAAAGTAAATGACAGCATTTTTATGCTGAAATTGCTATAATATACAAGCCGGTACATATACTAAGGCGACTGAAAATAAAGGAGTTTTGATTAATGACAAAAATAAAATTAATTTCACATAACGATTTAGACGGGGTAAGTCCAGCACTATTGGGTCGGTTAGCGTTTGGCGACGACAACTTTGATTACAGCACGGTAAGCATTGGCCGCATCAATGATACAGTGACGCATTTTATTGAAGAAGAAAACGATGGAGACACAGCTTTATACATAACGGATATTAGCGTAAATGAGGAAGTAGCAGAAAAATTAAATGAACTGGTAAAAAAAGGCCAGCAAATCACTCTTATTGACCATCATATCTCTGCTCTTCCACTAGCTGAGAAATACGATTGGGTTCATGTTATTGCAGAAGATGAAAACGGTAAAAAGACCGCAGCTACATCTCTTTTCTATGACTACTTAGTGCGCCACAACATGCTCCAAAAAACGGTGTTGCTTGATGAGTACGTAGAACTTGTGCGTTTATTTGATACGTGGGACTGGTTCCATGAAAATAACTTGAAAGCAAAGCGCCTTAATCACCTATATTATCTAATCCCGCATGAGGAATTTAAAGAAACCATTCTAGAAACGCTTCGTGAATCTTATCATTCTGAAAATCAAGAATTTACGTTTACGGACAAACACGAAATTTTACTAGAAGCAGAAGAAAAAAAGATTGAAAAATATATTTATGACAAACAAAAACAAATCATAAAAGAAAGTGTTGAAATTGATAAAACAGCGTACAACGCAGGGATTGTATTTGCAGATACATATCAGTCTGAGTTAGGAAATGCACTGTGTCTAGAAAACGAAGATATCGACTTTTCCGTTATGGTGGACATGGGACGGCAAAAGATTGGGTTCCGTGCAGTAAAAGACGAAATCAACTTAGCAGAAATTGTTGGGCACCTTGGAGGAGGAGGTCACCCAAAAGCTTCTGGATGCAAGTTAACGGCTGAAACGTTTGCTCTTTTCGTCACGGATCACTTGTTTAAAGACGAAGAAAAAAGTGAATAAAGCGTATAAGGAGGAGATGATATGTCGTTTAAAGATTTAGTTGTTGTTGTTACTGGAGCTGCGAACGGAATAGGTAAAGATGTATCCCGCGCATACGCGAAACAAGGAGCAAAAGTGGTATTGGCAGATGTGGACGAAACCGAAGGAGAGCGTCACGCAGAAGCTATTCAAAGACAAGGCGGAGAAGCCATTTTTGTGAAAACAGACGTCCGAAAAGAAGACGACATTTTAAATCTCGTTGAGAAAACGGTCAGTACGTATGGAACGATACATATTTTGATTAATAATGCAGGCGTTTCCCGCTGGAAATCACCGTATGAGCTAACCATTGATGAATGGGATGACATTATCAATACGAACTTGCGCAGCGTGTTTCTATGCTCTCGCGAAGCAGCTAAGGTGATGAGAAAAAACGAAAGCGGAGGCTCCATTGTAAACTTAGCTTCTACGAGAGCTACAATGTCTGAACCTCATACAGAAGCCTATGCGGCTACAAAAGGAGGAATCGTTGCTTTAACTCATGCACTTGCCATTTCACTTGGTGATGACAGCATCACAGTAAATGCTATTTCTCCAGGATGGATTGAGACATCTGATTACGATGGCCTTCGTGAAATCGATCATACGCAGCATCCGTCTAATCGGGTGGGGACGCCAGCCGATATCTCAAGAGCGTGTATGTACTTAACAAACGTTGAAAATGATTTTGTCACAGGAGCTAACCTCGTAGTAGACGGGGGAATGACGCGAAAGATGATTTATGAACATTAAGCATCTATAAAAAAAAGGCTAAGACAAAAGTATTTTAGACGAAGTGAAAAAATGAACCATTGATCAAATTTTTGATTAGTGGTTCATTTTTTTGTTACGGTAAACGTAGGTTTCACCTGTTTCGTTCCTTCTAGCAGTTGATTGAAGGGCACGACGAAGACTCCGGCGGAAAAAGCGGTTCAGCTCATATATCCCATTTGTTCATTTTAGATTGGATTCATTTCGTTATGTCTCAACCTCTTTTGATAATCAACAGAAGAAATAATAATTTTTCTGTTGACAGATAATAATAATCATTGTAAAGTAAGTTACATAAAGTAATTAAATTTCAATTAATATTTTTTTAGTTTAATATCTCGAATTAGAGATATAAGAATTCATTATATCTTGTTTATCTCCTTTTATCAGGGGGAAGGGTATAAACATGCAATTTAAGCTTAAAAAAACAAACAATTAGGAGTGTTGAAAATGGGTTTTTTAGATAAATTATTTGATAAATCAAGTGATCAACAACAGGTTGGAAAAGATTTTTATGAAGCAATTAAAAACCGACGTTCTATTTATGCAATTGATAAAAATGTAAAAATATCAGAAGAAAAAATTGAAGAAATTATTAATTTTTCGGTAAAACATACTCCTTCATCATTTAATTCTCAAAGCGCACGTGTAGTTGTTTTATTTGGTGAACAGCATGATAAAGTATGGGATATTACGAGAGAAACGCTTCGTAAAATTGTTCCAGCTGAAAATTTTTCAGATACGGATCAAAAAATGAACTTATTCGGAAGCGGCTATGGAACAGTTCTTTTCTTTGAAGATCAAGAAGTAATTGAAGGATTGCAAAAGCAGTTCGCATCTTATAGCGAAAACTTCCCGGTTTGGTCTAACCAATCATCAGGCATGCTGCAGCATGTGATCTGGACAGCACTTGAGCTAGAAGGCCTAGGAGCAACTTTACAACATTACAATCCATTGATTGACGATGAAGTAAAAGCAACTTGGAATATTCCAAGCTCATGGAAATTAATTGCTCAAATGCCATTTGGTAATCCTGTGTCACCTGCGGGAGAAAAAGAATTTCAACCGCTAACTGAACGTGTAAAAGTATTTAAATAAGCAAAAAAAGGCATGGACAAAATTATTTTATTTGAAGCAAGATCCGAACGATTCATCGTTCGGGTTTTTTTATTGGTATGGCAAGCGTAGGTTTTGCGTATGTAGCTGCTTCTAGCGGTTGATTTCGTTATGTCTCAGACCCTTTTTTAAAATAAATAGTTTGAATATTCTTTTATGTTTAATCTAAGAAAAATGCGGTTAAATAGGAGGGGTAGTCCTCAAATCTTCGGTGGAATTAATGCGCTATACATAAGCAATTCAATGATGTTTTGTAAAAAAATAAAGTTTTTAACTTGGTTTTTTAGAGAATATTTGTTAACATATCCACTTGTGAGGTCTTAGTAAGAGGAGGATGATGTAAAGAATCCCATATCGGACGCAAGGGCGTAGATATGTGGAGTGGGAATTTTAAAGGAGGATTTTATGTCTGATCAAGGAAATCAAGGAAAATTTAAAAAATCAATATCGTTACTTGACCTAACGTTAATTGGGATGGGAGCTATTTTTGGTTCCGCCTGGTTATTTGCGGTTAGTAACGTGGCGTCAAAGGCTGGTCCAGCCGGAAGTTTTTCGTGGCTGATTGGCGGAGTCATTATTTTACTTATCGGCTTAGTGTATGCTGAACTTGGAGCAGCGCTGCCGCGTACCGGTGGAATTATCCGTTATCCGGTTTATTCACATGGTCATTTAGTAGGTTACTTAATTTCATTCATTACCATTATTGCTTATACAAGTTTAATTGCCATTGAGGTAACAGCTGTACGTCAGTATGTTGCTGTATGGATTCCTGGTCTAACTAAACATGGTTCTGAATCGCCTACAACGATTGGATGGCTATTCCAGTTCGCGTTATTAACACTATTTTTCATTATTAACTACGTAAGTGTAAAAGCATTTGCTAAGTCAAATGTCATTATATCTGTGTTTAAATATGCGGTTCCTCTTACAATTATCGTCGTGTTAGCTTATCACTTCAAATCAGCTAACTTTACAACTGGCGATTTTGCTCCGTTTGGTTTTAATGGTATTCAAGCAGCCATTTCAACAGGTGGCGTTATGTTTGCTTACTTAGGACTTCACCCTATTGTTTCGGTAGCCAGTGAAGTTAAAAATCCGCAGCGTAATATTCCAATCGCGCTAATTATCTGTATTGTACTTTCAGCGATTATTTACACAGCACTGCAAGTATTGTTCATCGGTAACATCCCGGCTGATATGCTATCAGGAGGATGGGGAACAATTCAAGAGCAATTCTCTTTACCATTTAAAGATATTGCACTTATTTTAGGCCTTGGCTGGTTAGTAACGCTTGTTATTTTTGATGCTATTTTATCACCAGGCGGTAACGGAAACATCTTTATGAATACAACTTCTCGTCTAGTTTATGCTTGGTCTCGTAATGGAACACTATTTAAACGTTTCTCAAAAGTAGATAAGAAAACAGGAATTCCACGTGCGTCACTATGGCTATCATTTGGAATGTCCGTATTCTGGACACTGCCATTTCCTTCTTGGGAAGCGCTAGTAAACGTATGTTCAGTAGCACTTATTCTGTCTTATGCTATCGCACCAATTTCAGCTGCAGCATTCAGAGTAAATGCAAAAGATCTTAAAAAACCTTTCAAATTAAAAGGCATGAGCATTATTGCTCCTGTTTCATTTATCTTCTGTTCATACATCGTATACTGGTCAGGATGGACAACAATTTCTTGGCTGCTAGGATCACAGCTTCTAATGGTTGTTATCTACGTAGCGTTTAAGAAATACGTACCAACTGACGTTGTGAAATTTGCACAGCAGCTTAAATCTGCTTGGTGGCTAGTTGCTTATTATATTATTATGCTTGTTATCTCTTATCTAGGTTCATTTGGCGGAGGACAAGGTGTGCTAAGCAACCCACTTGACTTAATTTTAATTGCTCTTGTTTCACTCGGTATTTTCTACTGGGCGAAATACACAGGTTTACCAAAAGCAGTTATCGATACAGATGATTAATAAAAAACACGGCATGAATTCATGCCGTGTTTTTCGTTTGTATAGGCGTGTACTCTATTTATTTATCAAACAGCCATGTTTTTAATATAGCAGCATACTCACGAAAGTAGGCTTGAAGTTTAATTGAATTTGGTGTCTTTGCGCCTAAAGGATAAACATCAAAACCTTGGCGCTTGGCAATAATAGAAGCGCGAAACAGATGAAAATCACTGCTAACAAGCACGACTCGTTTATCTTGAATATCAACTTTCTTTTTGGTGAAAATAAAATTCTCAAAAGTAGAAGTTGACTGATCTTCTTTTATAATGCGATTCTTTTTAATTCCTGCTTTTCGTAGAAAACGGTAGGCTGCCTCTGCTTCAGAAATTTCTTCATCAGATCCTTTTCCACCCGTTACGATAACTTTTGTTTGTTTATGAGTCTTTAAATAAGATAAAGCTGTTTTTGCTCGCTCTTTTAAACTAGGAGACATTTGATCACCATCTACTTTAGAACCTAAAACGAGGACATAATCTGCGTTTTGTGGAACAGACTTGTGGGCAGTTTGATACATACAAAAAGATATAATTACTATATAAAGAACAAGCGAACCAATAAAGGTATAAATCATTTTTTTCTTCAACTGTGAGCACCTTCCTAGCTATTTCATAAGATGTTTGGAAAATAATTGTTATTATAGCATACGAGACCCAAATAAGTATAAACACAGTAATATATAATAATAGAAGAAAATCGTTATTGTGAATGGTTATAAAATTCGTTACAATAAAGAATAAATGATTTTAAAAGTGCCTCTAAGGAGGATAATAGGGAAATCGGTGAGAATCCGGTGCAGCCCCCGCTACTGTAAATGTGGATGAACCTGCAAAGACCCACTAGTCAAACTAGGAAGGGTGCAGAAGTAAAATGAAGCATAAGCCAGGAGACCTGCTTTTAAAAACCCCTTATTTTTCGGTGGGAGAAATAAGTCAAGACAATGTGTTAATGAGCGCATGACCAAACCTTGACTTTTACAGTTAAGGTTTTTTTATGTGGTAGGGAGTGGATAAAGTGAAAAAAGGAAAACCTCTTATGATTCAAGGAACGCACTCAGACGCTGGAAAAAGCATGATTGCTACAGCATTTTGCCGTATTTTTAAAGAAGACGGCTATCAAACTGCACCGTTTAAATCGCAAAACATGGCGCTCAATTCATACATTACAATGGATGGAAAAGAAATTGGCAGAGCGCAGGGAATTCAAGCAGAAGCTGCTGGAGTAGAAGCAACAACTAATATGAACCCTATTTTAATTAAACCAACTCGTGATCATGAATCTCAAATTGTCGTTCATGGAAAGCCGCTTCGTAATATGTTTGCTTTTCAGTATCGGCAAGAATTTTTTAATGAAGGTTTGAACGTTATCACTGAGTCTTATAAAGAGCTTGCCAGTCATTATGATCGAATTGTGATTGAAGGTGCTGGAAGTCCTGCTGAAGTCAATTTGAACGATCGGGAACTGGTAAATATGCGCGTAGCAAAGATAGCCCAAGCGCCTGTTGTGTTAGTAGGAGATATTGATAAAGGTGGAGTTTTTGCGAGCCTAGTAGGAACTCTTCAATTGCTTCCAGCTGAGCACAAGCCCAGAGTTGTCGGGGTGTTAATCAATAAATTCCGAGGAGATTTAGAACTGTTAAAACCGGGGCTAAAGTGGTTTGAAGAATACACGGGCGTTCCGGTCCTAGGCGTTATTCCTTATATGCACGACGTGGAAATTGACGCAGAAGATTCATTATCCCTCAGAAATTACTCAACCCTTGTGAATCCGTTAAAAGAAATTGATATTGCGGTTATTTCGTACCCACGCATCTCAAATTTTACAGACATCGATCCTTTAAGCTTAGAAGAAGACTGTCATGTGAGGCTTGTAACCAAGCCATCACAACTAGGTACGCCTGATTTAATTGTTTTACCAGGAAGCAAAAATACGATTGAAGATGCGCAGTTTTTACAAGAAAGCGGGCTGGCTCTAGCCATTAATCAAGTCTTGAACGCAACGAACGCTCACGTTATTGGCATCTGCGGGGGATATCAAATGTTAGGCGAGACGATTACGGACCCCGATGCAGTAGAGTCCCGGATTGAATCTATTAAAGGGCTGGGTTTGCTTCCAGTGGAAACCGTTATGACAACCAGCAAAAAAACAGAAAGAGTTTCTGGATATGTTCAGTTAGAGAGTGAGAAGGTTTCGATTGAAGGCTATGAAATTCATATGGGAAAGACGGTTTCTAAAAGCATGACGGAAGCCTTTGCGGTGGTAGATGATCAAAAAGAAGGAACGGTTAAAGAAAACATCATTGGCACGTATGTTCATGATGTGTTTCATAACGATGCTTTGCGCAGAGCTTTGCTTAATCAAATTCGCAAACATAAAAAATTGCCACCTATTACGGATACATTCAACAGCCGTCTGCAAAAAGAGGAGTCTTTTTCAAAAGCAGCAGCATATGTGAGAGAAGCTGTAGATATGGAAAAGCTGTATCATTTAATAGACAACTATAAAAGCCCGGAGCAAGCACAAAAAGTATAGCTTGTAGAGGCTTTCGCTTGTTTTTTTACCGAGAACTTTAGTACGCTGTGCTACGTTGCCTAGTTCAACAGTCTAGCACTCGCAACAAATAAAAGATAATTGTTTCCCACTCTATATAGGGTGGAAACATGGTTTATGGACAGGAAAATGAATGGTTAATGTAATGTAAAACATCATGCCTCGTTTCCTAGAGGAGCTGAAAGTATTGATTTTTAAACGTATTTTTTTAAACAAAGCATCTATCTTATACATAGTTAGTTTATTTATTGTATGTGTTTCGGTGATTATGGGCGTATTTATTGGTACAGTTTCGTTAACCGTAGGAGATACAATTAAAATTATTATTGGTCACCTTACCGGACTATCCTTATACCATGGTCCAGAGAACATGGATTTAATCATATGGCAAATTCGATTTCCAAGAGTACTGGTGGCATTTTTAGTAGGAGCGTCGCTTTCAATAGCAGGGGCTGCCTTTCAAGGGCTATTAAGAAACTCTCTTGCCGATCCTTACACGATCGGAGTTTCCTCAGGTGCGACCCTTGGCTCTGTCATGGCAATTTATTTTCATTGGAGTATTTTTGGTTTATCTATCTTCACGCTGCCTGTAGTCGGTATTGTATCTGGATTTATTACTCTTCTTTTAGTTTTTGGTATTACAAAGCTCGCAAGCGGCAATTTGGCCAATGAAACCATCATCTTAGCGGGGATTATTTTATCATCCTTTATGAGCGCGCTTATTTCATTAATTGTGGCTCTGTCTCCTGAAGAAGATGTAAGGCAGGTTTTATATTGGCTAATGGGAAGCGTATCAATGAGAGGATGGTCGCATATTCAAATTTTAGGGCCGTTCTTTTTAGCCGGTACGATTATGCTGCTGTTACATGTAAAAGAGCTGAACGGTTTAGCATTTGGCGATCAATCCGCTCAGTTTATGGGAATAGACGTAAAGAAGAAAAAAAGAATGATTTTAATAGGAGCATCCGTATTAACAGGGGCTGCGGTATCAGTATCTGGGGCAATTGGATTTGTTGGCTTAGTTATCCCCCACGTAGTGCGTCTCGTAGCGGGAGCTAACCATAAGCATGTACTACCGCTTTCTATTTTAATCGGAGGAAGTTATTTGGTTTTAGCCGATTTATTGGCACGAACGATATTAGAACCTCGTGAACTGCCGATTGGAGTCGTAACCGCCTTAATTGGTTCGCCAATTTTTACGCTGCTGCTTGTAAAAGAACGTATGCGGAAAAGAGGAATATCATGATTGAACTATATAATGTGACGGGAGGATACGATAAACAGAAACCGACCGTTCGTGACATCACGTTCACCGTAGACAAAGGTTCTTTTGTTGCTTTACTAGGACCAAATGGAAGCGGAAAAACAACGCTTATTCGCTTAATTATGAATGTATTAACCACTCAATCAGGAGAAGTGAAGGTAGAAGGGAAGTCAGTGAAGGCTTATTCACCAAAACAACTGGCGCAAAAAGTTGCAGTCATGACGCAAGAAAATCAAATTGGATTAGAATTTACGGTTCAAGAAATTGTTTCACTGGGACGTTATCCTTATCAGGCGAAAGGTTTGTTTAGCACTGTATCAGCACAGGATGAAGAAGTGGTAGAAAGCGTGATGAAATTAACAAACGTCTGGCACTATCGAAATCATACCTTTCAATCGCTGAGCGGTGGAGAAAAACAGCGGGTTTTACTTGCTAAAGCACTGGCGCAAGAACCTGACTACTTACTTCTTGATGAACCAACAAATCACTTAGATGTGAAACATACGATGGAACTGCTTCAGCTGTTAAAAACTTTACAGCAGGAAATGAGCTTAACGGTCCTGGCTATTTTGCATGATCTCAACATCGCCTCGCTGTTTGCAGATGATGCCGTGTTATTGAAAGATGGAAAAGTAGAAGAAACGGGGATGGATGCCATTTTTCATGATGCAGCTACGTTAAAAAGAGTATATGGCGTTGATTTGCATGTATTTCACCATCCTGCTGTGAACAAGCGGCAAGTTGCTTTTGTGCCGCCGCATCAATATCCCGAAACGGACTTCCATGAATTGTACCAGTTACAAAAGGAACCCGGCCTGTTGTCTTTATCATTTGTGCGTCCTCTGAGAACTCTTTCGCTTGGTTCAAACGAAACGGGTCTAGACTGGTGTCAAGAAATTGTTCAACAGCAAAGCAGTGCTAACGCGGCGTGGAAATCTTCGTCTTTATCTAGTCATGAAGTTCACTTAAAAGACGATAAAGGTTACTCATGGCTGGCTGTGCTGACATATGGACAAAAAGAAAACGAAGTAAATATTGTTCTACTAACAAATGCACAGCTTTCGGACGCGAACTTACTTCATGCTGCGATGAAGGTAATTGAGTACCGGGCTTTCTTAGGAAAAACAGGACGTATTGTTATAGCATCATCTCATCATAAAGAAGAAAATCAAGAAGAAATTTCAGAGTTCTTAATGGAACGCCTTCAGAAAGAATTAAAACTATTTATGGAAACAAAAATGACCGACAATTGCTTTAAATAAGCAGTAGCGGTCATTTTTTATTCTTCGGAGTGATCATCAGGTTTTTCTGTTTCACCTCCTGAACTCATCGTTGTCTCAGTTGTATGTTCATCAATCTTTTTTTCTTTTAGCTTAACAGAAAACAAGTCTTTGACTTCTTCATCTACTTGATCAGAGTCAGCGCTGTAAGTGGTACCGATGTTTAAGTGACCGGTCAAATCTTTAATGCCTAGCTGGCCGAAATTATTACTAAGATCAATTTTGTCTAATAATACTTTTTCGACCATGATTTTTTCAACAACAATGGACTGCTTTGGCTGAGTTACTTCATCAATCTTTTTGTCAAGAGTTTTCATCATCTCATATAAGGCTGTATTGGACGATTCTTCCTTTAACGCAGAGAGCTGATTTTGAATAGCTTCGAAATTAGGAGCTGACTGCATAGCCGATAGTAAATGAGCTGTTTGCTCGTGCAGTTGAGACAGTGATTGAATAAGGTGAGCTGATTCATTTAATTGCTGATGAAGCTCTTCTATTTTAGGGATCGCGTCGGTTAAACGCGTCACTTGATCAATAATTCCCTGCAGGTTCAGCGTTGAATCTGACGAAAGAGCAGGTTTTGTGAATTCAGCTTCTGCAGAGGTCTTAGGCTCCATTTGGCTAGGCAACTGCTTTGGCTGTTGAGGGGGTTTTTTTAGATTAGACTGTTTTTTAGCTTTCATCTTTTCGGGTAATTCTTTCCGCTTTTGATTAGAACGTTGATCTATGGCACTTACTTTTTTGTGAGTTGGAAGGGAAGACGGATTTATTTTACGGACTGTTTCAATTTTAGGCGATTGTTTAAACCACTTAGAAAACATGAAATTCCCTGCCTTTCATGCTACGTATAGTTCTGCACAATAAATTACAAATCAAATTTCACATGCAAAAGACCATCTTTAAATGATGCGTGACACGGCGCCTCCCCTACAGCAGGCGGAAGGATAATTGATCGCTGAAACGTTCCTTCACGTCTTTCTTTGTGAAGAACATTTGCATCCTTCACGGTTAAAAGAGATGAACCGGATATGTGTAAAGTATTTTCGTGCATGGTCAATTCGACGTCTGTTCGTTTAGCACCGGGTATTTCAATCACAACTAACAGCTGATTTGCCCATTCGTATACATCAATTAAAGGATAATCTCGATACTCATTTACAATTTGAGGAGAAGCATCTGCTTCCGTATCATTCTTTTCTTCATGATCATCATCAAAAATCTTTTCCCAAAATTTTGTATGGTTTTCTTCTTGTAACGTTTCTGCCCACTTTTTAAACTTTCCGTGATTCATATTTGTCACCTTCTTTAAAAGAAATAAAACAAGGCCTTTTGCAGCTTTCTATTTTATATGTATGCATGAAAACAGAAAAAAACGTCCACTTTAATCTAAATCGTGGACGTCTATTTGAGACATAGGAATATTAACATGTTTAGGCATCCGGATTTCCAACACTCCGGAACGATATACGGCGCGTGTACCTTTTTTACGAACCGAACAAGGAAGCTGAATTTCTTCTTTGAAGGATTCTTCTCCATCTATTCCTTCAATCGTACACAGATATGGAGTATGATAGACTTTAATGCTTGATACAATATCGCGGTTAGGAATTTTTAACTGCACAATGCATTCATCTAATGTATTGATAACGTTTGAATCAAATCTTCTTAACTGTTGTCCATGACCTTCATTTCCCACATCCTGCTGTTCTTTCATCATGTCTTGGGCTTGCTTAAAGAATTCATTTCCTTGCATAAAATCCGGAAAAGAATGGGACATCGTAGAAGAAATCATTTGCTGAATATATTTATTCATGTCTTTAGATGCCATTCCTTTTGGGATATTTTCCATCATTCCTTTAAAAGGAGACTTTCCAAATGGAAACATATTTACACACCTCCTTGTAATGTGCCAAGTAAAACGACAAAATTGTTAAAGCTAAATTTGATTTCCAATTGGAGCTGAAGGGTTTGCTATTTGATCTTGATCGCTTACATCAGGATCTAACACGCCTGTATTCATTTGAGAGCAAGTAGGAGAGAAGTTACCTAGAGAAAAATTCGCGCCGTTAAATTTTGAGTTCGCCGTGTGACTGTTTTGAATGGTGGAACCAAAATCAATATTTGCGTTTTGCGTGACACCGTTTGTTACGATATTAAAAACGTTAATTTGAAGAGGCATAAAGAGACTCCTTACTGTTTTTATTCATTCTACTCCAACGGCCTATTACGTTTAGAGAGAATGTATTCACCGTTTGTCGTCATGCTGTTGACAAGCATTGCCCTATATCACTGCTGATAACCATTGACATGATCAACGTTTGCAATATCTGTTTGGTCATTTGTATCAGGATCGATATAAATGTTTCGCATTTTCGAGGAAGCAGGTGAGACATCGCCATAAGAAGAGTTCGTACCAGTGGATTTTGAATGGGCCGTGTGACTGTTGTGGAGTGCTTCGCCAATGTTGACAGAACCGTTGCTTGAGATACTGTTGATTTTTAAATTATAAATGTTAATAACACTTGGCATATGCTCTCACCCTTTTCTATGGTTGATTAATGTATCCTATGATGATAAGTGCCTAAACGTTCACAATTCCTCATAACTAAAATCGCCTTTTCCGATTGCAGGAAAAAGCGATTGAGAGAGGATTACTTAATGATATGATGGGCTTATGAAATGGGTGCAATACGATAATTCTTTTTTTCTAAAATGTAAGAGATGCTTTGTTGGACAGTGGAAAATGTCCGCCAATTAAACTGAGAATCTACAAGCGAGAGAGCCATTTTTGAAGAAAGACCAACAATAAGGCAAGTGGTACCAATCAAACGCAAAGCATCGTGGAGCGTGTTAATATAATAACCGTGTTCTTCATCTAACGAATGAAGGGAAGATAAATCAATAAGCAAATAGCGCGCCTGTTCTTTTACAACTGCCTCCAATACCGTTTCAGTTAGCTTCTTTCCACGTTCTATATCCATCTTACCGGTAATGGGCACAGCTAAAACCTCGTCCCATATCTTTAATAAAGGAGTGGACAAATCCTCAATTAACCGTTCTTTTTCAAGCTCTGCTTCGGCTTGATCTGTAAAGTCTAATAGCATAAGTAAGTAGCCATAACGCTCGCCGTCTTTTGTATCAATGGGGTGAGTCACAGCTTCTGCTACGTATTGACTGCCAATCGTTATACGCGTTCTGTAGGTTGTATGAAGAGAGGTGAGTAATTTTTCCGTTTCTTCAGAATTGGAATGAAAGAAGTCCATATGCTTTCCAATTAACTCTTCGACATGAGATAACTGGTAGATTGGGAGTACTGGCTGAAGTGTTTCAATTGCTCTTGCATTCATCCACTGCACACGATAGTCTTTATCCGCAATGATCATGGTTTCTTGAATATTTTCTAAAATCAAATGTCCATTAAGCTTTTGTGGAAGTCGTCCAATTCCATTCATTCTCCATCTCTCCTTATGCGTGTAGTAAGTTTATGTACATCTACTTTATATTTTACAGTGAAAAGAATGAAGAAGGCTATAAGAAATTTAGTAACGTGTATAGGGATCATGGTATGTAAAAAGCGTAGGAGTAAGCACTCGCTTCAATCAAAAAACTCCCCTGTGCAAAAGGGGAGTCCACCTTACTCATATGATTTAATAAAATCAACGTTATATTTTTCAACGCTTGATAGGTAGGAATCTCTAAATGATGAATCAGGCGTATACCATGACTTTTCATAAAAATAGGCTTGAAGATCTTTCGATTTAAATACATACCCATGCCGCGCATAGATTTCATTTCGAGCTAGCCTTAGTTCACTCGAGCTCAAGCTGCTAATATCACTATAGCTTAATTTGTAAGAATCCGAACCAGGAAGAATATAAGGGCTTGAAGTAGCATAAGAGCGCGGCCCAGGCACGATCACTTCTCGTTCTTTTATGACGGTTTTTTCCTTTTCAACGGGTGGCGTTTGTATATTTAACATAATACTTTCCTCACTTTGAATAGTGTAGGGACTGCTTTTGAACGTTGTGCCGTCTTTTTGCACTTCTGCATGAACAGTGACGCTTCCATCCGTGGCAACAGGCCCTATTTGTGATGAGCTATTCACCTGCAGCCCCGTGCTTTTTCCATTTACGAATAAAATAGCGTCATCTCTATTTGATGAGATTGTAACGTAAGCCCCTTTAAATACCACAGATATATTTTCTTCTTTTTGCCGGTGAAAATTTACAGTGGTTTGGTCTGTAAGTTTTCCGTAAGAGCTTTCATAAGAAGCCGTAAGCGGGTAATTCCCAATCATAAAAGGCCCTATTTTTTGCGTTTGATTCTTGGATATCGATTGTTTTGTATCATTGACTGTAACCGTTGCATCCTCTGGCGTGGTGAGGGAGATATAATATGATGACGGCACAACCACGTATTGTTTTTTGAAGAGTAGTGAATGTTTCTGTTCTTTTATTGTAAAGTAGATACTCGATTTATTTTTTAAATCATTTTCAACGTCTCGTAAAATAGAACCATCGGAAGTTGCATCTAAGAGAGCTTGAATAGATGTGTCATTAATAACTATAGTAGACTGCGAAGAGTCTAATAACTCTCTTAACACAGCTGTATCTTTCGATTCTAATGCCTCAATAAAGCGGTCAGCCGTCTTTTCTTCTGAGCCAGAGAAAAAGAAATAAAATACAAAAGTTAAAAGAAGTATAAGCGCAATACCCCCGCCAATATACCAGCTCTTTTTATACTTAGCTGCAGCTGGCGACACGGTGAAAGAAAAGCCGCAGTTATTTCAAAATAATTGGTCTGTGCTTGCACTGGCTCCGCATTTTGGACATTGATTCATTCACACCATTCCTTTCTTTTTATTCCATTAAATGTATGGAACGTGTAGGTAAAACAGACCATTAAATTGGAAAAAGAATAGATTCAACAAGAAAGATAAACACACCAAACATGCACAGAAAAGGTGAGGTATGCTATGATAAGAACTATATATTAATCCGATAGGGACACTCTGTCATATAAAAAGGAGATGAAGCAAATGAGTGTTTCATTTGTAAATAAAAATCAAAAGTCTACGTATGAAAAATTGCTGCCTCTAGTCGAAAAATTTAAGAAACGAGCTTTTAAAATAGATGAAGAAGGTACGTTTCCGTTTGAAAATATTCAAGAGTTAAAAGAAGCGGGCTATACACGTCTTTCTCTCGAAAGCAAATATGGCGGAGATGAATTGCGCCTTTATGATTTTTTATTATTTCAAGAATTAATTGCTCAAGGAGACGCTTCTACAGCTCTTAGTATTGGATGGCATATGGGGATTACAATGGACTTGCGTGAAAAACAGCCTTGGAATCAGCAAATGCTCGATTTTATTTTTAAAGAAATAGAAAAAGGTGCACTTATTAACACCGCCGCTACTGAACCGAAGACAGGAAGTCCTACTCGAGGAGGAAAACCGGAAACGACAGCCGTAAAAACAAAAGAAGGCTGGCGAATCAATGGCCGAAAAACATTCACCACGATGTCTCCAGTGTTAAATTACTTTTTGGTAAAAGCAAGCATTGAAGGTGAAGAAGAGGTCGGCTTGTTTTTAATTCCTCGTGAAACAAGCGGACTTTCAATAGAAGAAACATGGGATATGATTGCAATGCGCGGGACAGGAAGTCACGATCTTGTGCTAGAAAACGTCGATATTAAACACGACTTTCTTGTTGAACGCCTCGGTGGTTTTAAAAAGAATGAGCCAAGCGGCTGGCTGCTTCATATACCAGCTTGCTACATGGGTACAGCCATTGCAGCAAGAGATTATGCTGTCGCATTTGCTACAGAATATTCGCCTAATAGTATTGAAGGAACGATTAGCGAGTTGCCAAATGTGCAGCGTTTAGTAGGGGAAATGGAACTTGAACTTATGCAAGCGCGTCACTTTATGTACAGCGTGGCAAGTAAATGGGATGAGAACAGCGACCGAGCAACATTAGCGGGAGAGTTAGCAGCTGTCAAACACGTGGTGACTAATAGTGCCTGTACGGTCGTCGACAAAGCAATGCGCATTGTCGGGGCGCGAAGCTTACAGCGGAGTAATCCGCTACAGCGTTATTATAGAGATGTGCGTGCCGGGCTTCATAACCCTCCTATGGATGATATGACGATTGTTAATTTAGCGAAGCAGGCGTTTACTAGATAAAACTTAATAACATGTTAAATGATGAAAAACTGCTTATTATAGGCTATTCTATAATAAGCAGTTTTTTCGTTGCAAGAGGAGGAATTGAAGATGAAATCTGTAAGAGAAATTCAGCTGACACCCTATAATATTGCATGGGAAAAGGAATTTACAAAAGAAGCTGCCACCTTAACAACTACAATGTCAGCTCAAGTTTTAGAGGTTCATCATATCGGAAGCACTGCTGTTCCCGGCTTAAGCGCAAAACCGATTATTGATTTACTTATTGAAGTGAAAGATATAAAAAAAGTAGATACATATAATCAGAGGATGGAACAGCTCGGTTACGAAGCGAAAGGTGAAAACGGCATAAAAGGAAGACGATACTTCCAAAAAGGCGGAAATGAAAGAACGCATCATGTTCATATTTATGAAAAAGGCCACCCAGAAATTAATCGGCATCTATGGTTTAGAGATTATCTGCGTACTCACCCTGATGCAGCAAAAGAATACGAAACGTTGAAAATAGAACTAGCGCAGCGCTATCGTTTTGAACCAGAAAAATATGTGGAAAATAAAACGAATTTTATTCATAAAATAGATGGGCTAGCTTTAAAATGGAGAAAGGGAAGCAGCAATAAGAATAGGAAAGATGATCTTAGATAAAAAGGAGGAACGAGCTTGACTCCAGTTCTAAATCGACAGACAAATACAGGCAAAAAGAAAAAAACAATATGGATCAGCCTAATATCCTTTGTTATTCTTTGTTTTGTACTTTGTACGGCAATTTCTCTTTATGTAGGCATAAGCCTGACAAAACTAGATAAAAATCCTGCTGTGAAAAATCCTGGTGATTACGGCATGCACTATAGCAATCAAGTATTTTTGAGCAAAGACGGAATAACCCATTTAAAAGGATGGATGATTAAACCAACGGAACAGCCAAAAGCGACCATTATTATGTCACATGGATACGGAAATAACCGTGAAGCACAAGGAGCTGGCTTTCTGCCGCTGAGTAAAGAGTTTGTAAAAGCGGGATATCGAGTAGTCATGTTTGACTTTAGAGATTCAGGAGACTCAGAAGGAAATCAAACGACGATTGGTGTAAAAGAACAGCTCGATTTATTAGGCGTTATTCAGAAAATGAAAGAAACAACAAAAGAGCCAATTGTGCTCTACGGCATTTCAATGGGAGCAGCCACTTCTTTATTAGCAGCTTCTCAAGATGACGACGTAAAAGCAGTGGTAGCCGATAGTCCTTTTAGTGATTTAACCTCTTATTTAAAAGAAAATCTATCTGTATGGTCTCATTTACCAAACTTTCCGTTTACGCCGCTAACCATTGCTATTCTTCCTGTTATTGCAGATGTAAATCCTGCTGAAGCTAGTCCTATTAAAGCAGTCGAGCATATTTACCCTCGACCAATTTTATTTATACACAGCACAGGAGATACAAAAATTCCTTACACTGAAAGTGAAAAAATGGCTAAAACGCACTCGGATGCTTTTCACTTCTGGAAAACTGATAAAGCAGAACATGTTCAAAATTACCATGTATACAAAAAAGAATATGTAAAGCGCGTATTAACTTTTATTGATCAATCGCTGTAAAAAAATGAAGCTGGGACAAAAATATTTTAGACGAAATGTAAAACGAACCATTGATCAAGACTTTTGATTAGTGGTTCGCTTTTTTGGTGGGACAAACGTAGGTTTCATGTGTGTAAATCTTTCTAGCAGTTGATTTTACCTTGTTCTATAAGCTCAGCATATAAATTACGAAGAATATAGGTTTTGTAACTTTCTAGCTTTCTTCCATCGATTTTAGAGATATTGGCCGCTTTTAACTGTTGAACAAACCAGCCCTTGGAATAGATATAAGCCATCGTTAACCACTCCTTCAAAAAGATCCACTCTAAATAATTAACTATATTCATAAAAAGAGATAAAAAGAAGTGAACGAAGCAAATGAATTGACGTTCATTTTTTACAGCGTTATACTGCTCTACAGCTACTTATAAAGGAGGAAATGAACAATGAGTAAACAGTATATAAATGTAAATGGCGTTAATTTGCACTACATAAGCAAGGGGCAGGGAGAGCTTATGCTATTTCTTCATGGCTTTCCTGACTTTTCGCATATTTGGCGACATCAGATAGAAGAATTTTCTAATGATTTTCACACAGTTGCTTTGGATTTAAGAGGATATAACTTATCTGAAAAGCCAAGCGGACTAGAATCATACGAGATTGATGTATTAGTAGAAGATATTCGCCAAGTGATTGAAGGTTTAGGATATAGCTCCTGCACGCTAGTTGTACACGACTGGGGAGCAGGAATTGGGTGGACATTTGCTTATCGCTACCCGGAATATGTACAAAAATTAATTGCTTTTAACGGTCCGCATCCTTATACATTTATGCGTGAGCTTAGAACAAATAAAAATCAGCAAAAAGCAAGTGAGTATATGAAATGGTTTCAAAAACAAGAAGCACAGGACTATATGGAACGAGACAACTTCTCCGGTTTGCGTAAGCTTGTGATCGACCCAGGTGTAAAAAAAGGATATCTAACAGCTGATGATGTTCAAGCATACAAGAACTCTTGGGAAAATGGCTCTGTGCTGTCAATGCTAAGTTATTACCGCAATTTAAAAATCTTCACGGAAGAAGATCTTCAAAGAAAATCTTTGTTTCCGTTAGAAGAGGAAGTGTTAAACATCCCTGTACAGATTATTTGGGGAAATCAAGATCCTACGTTTATGCCTGAAAACTTAGATGGCATTGAAGAATATGTGCCAAACATATCTGTTCATCGATTGGCTGAAGCATCTCATGCTCCTCAGCATGAAAAGCCTCAAGAAGTAAACGACGTGATGTGGAATTTTTTAAATAAGTAAAGAGAAAAAGAAAGGTTTCCTATAGAAACCTTTCTTTTTCTTTTGAATTTAAAATAATTTTTTAAAAAGTGATCCAACAGAATAAGGTGATCGTTAGGTAAGTATAAAAGGAAGGGATTCTTGAAAAAAGGCGGGTAAAAACTTTTTAAAAAAAGTGATCTAGCTGAACAAAGCGTCCGTTAGATAAGTAGAAAGGGAAGGAATTCTTCAAGAAGATGACATTTTAAAAATTTTTTTAAAAAGAGTGATCCAACGTCACTCAGCAATCGTTTAGTAGATAGAAAGAGAATACTTCCTAAAAAGAATCATTAAATGTGAGGGAACATGAAGGTTTAATATATAGAATATTCAAAATCTTCAATCTATTTAATGGTTTAAGATGTAGTAAGAATGAAAAAAGTGGCGTATATCAACTAAAAATGAGGAGAGTGGAAAATGATGAAATTAAGTAAAAAATTAATGATCCCTGTACTAGGAGCTTCACTATTGATGCCGACTATTGCAAATGCAGAGGAAGCAAAACCAACGGCAGTAACAAAAGCTTCAGATCTACGAGCGAACTTAGACTACTTATTATCTGAACACTTTACGCTTGCCGTTGCCGCTATGACAACAGCCTATGACGGTTCTAAAGATGCTGACGCTGCGTTCAAAGCACTCGATCAAAATGCCGTCGACATGGAACCAGCTATTGCTTCTATCTATGGTGATAAAGGAGCGGCTGAGTTTGAACGGATTTTTAGAGAACACAACAATTACACAGATGATTTTGTAAAAGCAACAAAAGAAAACGACAAAGAAGCCATGGCGGAAGTAGATAAAGAAGTAGATCAATTCGTGAATGAATTTGCTAAATTTCTAAGCACTGCTACGGAAGGTAAACTACCTGAAGATGCTGCGAAAGAAGCGCTTCGCGTGCACGAAGATCAAGTAAAAGAAACGTTTGAAGATTATGTAGAAGGTGACTATGAGGCAGCCGCGAAGACATACCGCGAAGGATATCAGCAAATGTTTGCCATTAGTAAAGCGTTATCAAATGCAATCGTAACGCAAATGCCCGATAAATTCGATAATACCAAAGTAGATACACCAGCAGCAGATTTACGTTCTTCATTAAACAGCTTAGCAGCAGAACATTTTGCGTTAGCAACAATGGGAATGGAAAAAGGGTTTAACGGTTCAAAAGATTACGACTACGTCAGCTGGCTAGAAAATGCTAACACAGCAGATTTTAAAGCTGCAATCGGCTCAGTATACGGCGATGAAGGAGCTGCACAATTCGAAAAAATTTGGCAAGGAGATCACATCAATGCCCAAGCTGAATTAGTAAGTGCACAAGTAAAAGGCGATGAAGCAGGAGAAAAGGCTGCAAAAGATAAGCTCCATAAATTCGCGCAAGAATTTGGTACATTCTTAGGAACAGCAACAGATGGAAACCTTCCAACTGCAGACGCACAGGCAGCTATAAAAGCACATGAAGATACGGTTATTAAAACATTTGAGCAATATGCATCCGGTGACTACGCTGGAAGTTATGATACGTATCGTGAAGGGTATAAATTAATGTTTGGTGTTGGCCAAGCTCTAGGTGAAGCGATTGTAAAACAAAACCCCGATAAGTTTGCTGAAACAGCTATGCCAACAGATATGCCGAAAACAGGTATGGGCGGGGCATCTGAATCAACGATGAACCCACTAACAGCGATCTATATTGCACTAGGTTCATTAGCCGTATTAACAGCTGGAGTTATTTTACGCAAGAAACCAGTAAGCAAATAATATTTTTTCTCCTTTTCCCTATCGATTACAAGTCAAGAGTCCTGAAAAAAGAAGAGAGGTTGTTCTCTCTTCTTTTTTATAAACAGCTGTGAAATGAGGTGACGATGTGAAAAAAGCGATTGTTTTTGCCTATTGTATATTAAGTTTAGTCCTGCTTGTTAGCGGCGGACTATATTTTAAAGAACAAATGGTAGAAGCAAAAGAAACAAAGCAACAGGCTGCAGCTAAGCAACAAGAGAAAGAAGCACAATCAAAGGATCTAAAAAGCCGGGTAACGCTTGAAGAAGAATTTGCTGTATTAAAAAAACATAAAACAGAAGCTAAACAGTTAAACAAAGAATTCAAAGGAATCATCCCTGAAAAAGTGTCCATTCCTGCTATTGGTGTGGAGGCTTCAATTGAAGAAGTAGGATTGTTAGATAACGGTGAAATGGCAGCACCATCTACAGAAAATGGAGTTGCTTGGTTTGAACCAGGAGCTAAACCTGGCGTAAAAGGAAATGCTGTATTAGCAGGACACGTAGACAGTAAAACCGGCCCTGCCGTCTTTTACAATCTAAAAAACTTAAAAAAAGACGATGAAATTACCGTAAGAGATGCACAGGGGACCACGCTTACTTTTGTTGTTAAACGTATAAAAAGCTATCCGCGAGATAAGGCACCTCTAAACGAAATTTTTGGGTACAGCAACAAACGTACTTTAAATCTGATTACGTGCACAGGCACGTTTGACCGTGAGGAAGGAACCCATCAAGAGAGGTTAGTTGTCTATACAGAACTAAAAGCTGACCAAGCAAAAGAATTGGAGCGTGAAGCAACTGCCCCGCAACCTCCTACACATGTAAAGATGAGCGGTAATTTGCTTACGTGGTACGCGGTACGAGAAGGCAATATTGTCGGTTATCGAATTTATAAAAAGAAACCAGGCGGAACATTTGTCCATATTGGCAGCGTTTCGGAATTTGAGCGAAAAAGCTTTGCTGATTCCGACGCATCTCAGTCTCGTTACTATGTAACAGCTGTTAATGAGTCAGGAAAAGAGTCTGCTCCGTCTAGTATAGCGAAATAACAAAAAGCTCTCTTCAAACGGAGAGCTTTTTGTTGTCGATTAAAAAGATATCTTCTGCCTTTCTATTTATCTAAATGCTATTAGTTTTAATAGATAAATAAAAAGCCCTTAAAAATAATACTTGAATAATATAAATATTCAGATTATTATGTACTAATAGTGTTTTGGTAATTAAAAGGAAAGAATCTAAAAGAAAAAGGAGAGAAAGCATGACACAACCTAATTTGCAAACAGAGCAAAAATCACACCCAACAACCTTTCTAGACAAACTATTAGGAAGAGTAGAAGTGTTCGGAAACAAACTACCTGATCCTTTTATTTTGTTTGTATGCCTAGCGCTTATTATCGTAGTAGCATCTGTTGCTATTAATAGTATGGGAGTAACGGTGGTCCATCCTGGTACTAATAAAACTCTTCCAATTAAAAGTTTGTTGTTGCATGAAGGCATTCAGTATATCTTAACATCGATGCTGACCAATTTCACTGAATTTAAGCCCCTAGGACTTGTACTTGCTATGATGCTTGGAGTCGGACTTGCAGAAAAAGTAGGTCTGCTTGAAGTGGCCATAAAAAAAACGATTTTAAATGCTCCAAAAGCTCTTATTACATACGCCATCATATTTACAGGGATTATGGCCAACTTAGCGGCAGATGCTGCTTTTGTCATCGTGCCTCCGCTTGCCGCAATGATTTTTTATACAGTAGGAAGGCACCCGCTTGCTGGATTAGCAGCAGGATTTGCTGGGGTGGGATCAGGCTTTACAGCGAATCTTATTATATCTGGAACCGACGGATTGTTATCAGGCATTTCGACTGAAGCTGCCAAAACAATTGACCCAAGCACTGCTGTAAGTCCTGCAGCAAACTGGTACTTCATGGCGGCTTCTGTATTTGTTTTGACCGTTATAGGGGCGGTCGTCACCGAAAAGATTGTAGAACCTAGGCTGGGCAATTATAAAGGAAAAAAACGCAATGATTTTGGTGAAATTAGTGAGGCAGAAGCAAAAGGATTAAAAAACAGTATCGTTGCTACATGTATTTATGTCGTTGTACTAGCTGTTTTCTTATTTTGGCCCAACTCTCCTCTACGAAATGAAGACGGTGGAATTGTTCCATCTCCTTTTTTAGATGGTATCATTCCGATTACGCTGCTGTTTTTTGTGGTAGTTGGCTCTGTTTACGGAATAACAGTAGGGAAAATCAAAAATTCTAGAGATGTACCTGCTTATATGACTGATTCGATGAAAGATATGGCTAGCTATATTGTCCTTATTTTTGCGGCTGCTCAATTTATCGCTTACTTTAATTGGACTAATATTGGAACGTGGATTGCAGTAGAAGGAGCGGATGCATTAAAAGCACTAAATCTAACTGGACTTCCAGTTGTGGTTGGTTTTGTATTTTTAACTGTTGTTCTAAGCCTTCTTATTTTTAGCGGCTCCGCTCAATGGGCACTAGAAGCACCTATTTTTATTCCATTGTTCATGCTGTTAGGCTACAACCCTGGATTTATTCAAGCAGCTTACCGAATAGCGGATTCGTCTACGAATGTAATCACTCCTTTAAATCCATACATGATTGTCATTTTAGCCTTTATGAAAGAATACGAGCCGAAAGCGGGGCTTGGAACCATCATTTCACTTATGCTTCCTTATACTTTAGCCTTTTTAGGAATTTGGATTATAATGTTGATTGTTTTTGCTGTATTCGGTATTCCTCTAGGACCAGGCGTATATATGTATTTGTAAAGAAAAATCCTCTTCTACTCCAAGAAGAGGATTTTTTTGTGTTAGAAATTCTAACACATATAAATAATATTTCAGTTTATGTGTACATAGGAGAATAAATAACAAAAAGAAAAGTGTATAAAAAAACAAAAGTTTTCTGAAAAAATTTGCAAAAAGTAGTTGCTAAATACATACAAATCAAATATGATAGTAAACATAACAAAAGATGTTATATAATCTAACATTAAATTTAGGGGTTATTTATTCGTACTTAAGGGGGAAATCATCATGCAAATGGGCGATTCAGTATTTATGTTTTTTTCAGCATTATTGGTTTGGATTATGACACCAGCTATTGCATTGTTTTACGGAGGCATGGTTCGAAGTAAAAACATGTTAAGTACCGCGATGTATAGCGTAGGTTCATTAGCAGTCATATCTGTTCTTTGGATAGTAGCTGGCTATTCTCTAGCATTTTCGACCGGTGGCAATGCTTTTATTGGTAACTTGGACTGGGTAGGATTAAAAGGAGTCGGGTTTACTCCAAACGGGGACTACAGTGCTACGATCCCGCATAACATGTTTATGATGTTTCAGCTAACATTTGCTGTGTTAACAGTAGCTATTATCTCCGGTGCTTTTGCAGAGCGCATGAAGTTTTCAGCATTTATCTTATTTGCTATCCTATGGTCATTATTTGTATATGCACCCGTTGCACACTGGGTTTGGGGAGTTGGCGGATGGCTTCGTGAACTAGGAGCGATCGACTTTGCCGGAGGAAACGTCGTTCACATTTCGTCAGGTGTAGCAGGATTAATTCTAGCTCTTGTTGTTGGAAAACGAAAAAATGCCGATGCCGCAGCACCTCACAATTTACCGCTAACTCTTTTAGGCGGAATGCTGATTTGGTTCGGGTGGTTTGGTTTTAACGTTGGAAGTTCTTTAACAATTAACAGCGTTGCAATGACGGCTTTCATTAACACGAATACAGCGGCAGCAACAGGAATTATCGGCTGGCTTGTAGTAGAGTGGATTATTAATAAAAAACCTACGCTGCTTGGAGCCGTTTCGGGAGCAATTGCTGGACTTGTAGCTATAACACCAGCTTGTGGATTCGTTACACCGTTTGCTTCTATTGTAATTGGTTTTATCGGCGGAGCGGTTTGTTTCTGGGGTATCTTCTCACTTAAAAAGAAAATCGGTTACGATGATGCGTTAGATGCATTTGGTCTTCACGGTATTGGGGGAACGTGGGGAGGTATCGCAACAGGTTTATTTGCCACAACTTCTGTAAATGACGCCGGTGCGAATGGTTTATTCTACGGAGATCCAAGTCTACTTTGGAAACAGCTGGTGGCTATCGTAGCAACGTATCTATTTGTCGGCATTGCTACCTTCATTATTGTTAAAGTGGTTGGATTAATTGTATCTCTGCGTGCGACACAAGAAGAAGAAACGCTTGGGCTTGATATTACGCTGCACGGTGAAAGAGCGTATCACGAATCGAATATGTAAAAGGGGTGGGCACAGTGAGTGATGTTTTAACAAAAATTGAAATTATTACACGCCCTTCAAAGTTTGAAGAGCTTAAGCAAGAACTGGCGAAAATTGGCGTTAGCGGTATTACAGTTACAGATGCGCTGGGGTGCGGGTTGCAAAAAGGCATTACGGAACTTTATAGAGGCGTTAAAAAACAAGACAATATGCACGCACGAATTAAAGTAGAAATTGTGGTATGCGAAGTTCCAGTATCTGACGTTGTTGATAAAGCAAGAAAAGTACTAAATACAGGTCAGCCTGGAGATGGGAAAATATTCATCTATGAATTAAAAAATGCGATTAAGATCCGAACAGGGGAAGAGGGATCACAGGCATTACGAAATAATAGTTAAACTTAGGGAGAAAGAGAAAACAAAGGGTCATATAAAAGGTGCATAATATGCACCTTTTTTTAGGTTGAATAGTTACACGGCATGTTTCCTTAGGGTGACATGCTTTTTTGTTATATATATAGCCAAAAAGTATATCACAAAAAATAAGTGAATATAATTAAAATTATTTTTATAAAATTGGGAAAATTATAAAAATATGTGTCATTATTACTGACAAGTTTGGTGAAATACTGCTGTTTATCCTTTTATAATAGTAAAAAATAACTATATTTTTACTTTTATTAGTGTCTCTTTATATATGAAAGTGAATCTATTATGAAAGGATGTGAAAAAAGATGTACATAAACAGCAAGCTGTTTCACCGTTTTCAGAGATGACATTTGTTGCAAAGATAAAAAGCGTTCTAGACGCGAACAAAGGGAGGGAAAATCGTTATAAAAGACTAGCCGCTATTAAGCGCTTTATAACGATTACTACATGCTAAGTAAAAAAATGTTATCTATTTTAGCAACAACGGTCTTATCGGTAGGATTTGTAGCTGGCTGTGGGAGCAACAGTACATCAGGAGAAGATAAAGGCAGCAATGTTATTAAAATTGCTACGCAAAGCCCTTTGTCAGGAGGTAGTGCGACGTTGGGTGAAGCGATCAAACTGGGAGCTCAGCTAGCTCTTGATGAAGAAAAAGACACGTTTGAAAAATTAGGATATAAACTTCAGCTTGTACCGTATGACGATCAGGGCGATCCTAAAAAAGGCGTAGCGAACGCTCAGTTAATTGGATCCGATAAAGCCGTCTATGGAGTGATAGGACATTTAAATTCAGGGGTTACCATTCCTTCATCTGAAACGTATGAGAAATATTCCATTCCAATGATTTCTCCTGCAAGTACAGCAACGGACGTAACAGATCGAAAGTTAAAAACGGTTAACCGCATTGTAGCGCGCGATGACTTCCAAGGACCTGCAGGAGCTGAATATGCTGTTAAAGAGTTGAAAGCAAAAAATATTTTTGTCATTCAAGATAAAACTGCTTACGGACAAGGGCTTGCAGATGCTTTTAAAACAGCAGCTGAAAAAGAAGGAGCAAAAATTGTTGGATTTGAAGGAATTACGGTTGGAGAAAAAGATTTTAACGGCGTGTTAAATCAAGTCTCTAAAGAAAAGCCGGATCTCGTTTATTTTGGTGGTCTTTATGCAGAAGGCGGACTTTTAATTAAACAAGCTCGTGACAAAGGAATTACCGCTAAGTTTATGGGAGGGGATGGCTTAGACTCATCAACTTTGGTTGATATTGCTGGAGATGCTGTAAAAGATACGTATCTTACGTCAGTAGCAGGCGATGCTTCCAAGACGCAATTTGCTAAAGATTATGAGAAGAAATTCAATAAAAAAGTAGAGTCATATTCTGTATACGGGTATGATTCCATGAAAGTTATGCTTCAAGGTATTCAAAAAGCAATTGAAGACAATGATAAAAAGCTTCCTTCTCATGAAGCAGTACGTGACGCCGTACGCGGTATTAAAGAATACAAAGGAGAACTTACACAGGTAGGATTTGATGAGAAAGGAGACAATAAATACGCTAAAATCTTTATCTATAAGTTTGACGCTCCTTCGTACCCAGCTAAATTAGAAGGAGAAATCTCACAGTAAACCTTAGAAAAGAAAGGTATGGATGTTCCGTACCTTTCTTTTCTTAAAATCGATTTTATAGGACGAAAGGGACGAGGTTATATGTTTGCTCATATTATACAAACGCTGCCGCAAGTGTTAATTGACGGACTAACATTAGGAGCTGTATATGCAATTATTGCCCTAGGTTATACGATGGTATATGGCATTTTAGAACTCATCAATTTTGCACACGGCGAAATCTTTATGTCAGGCGCCTTTATCGGAACCGCTATTTTAATAGGGTTAACAGGCGTAGGTTGGATTGCAGCTTTTCCAGCTGTTGTGACGTTAATTTTAGTTCTTCTTATTACGAGCGTTGCGACTGGGTTTCTTGGTATGGGAATTGAAAGAGTAGCTTACCGCCCCCTGCGCAAGTCTTCTAAACTAATTACACTTATTACAGCTATCGGAATGTCGTTTCTATTACAGGATTTTGTGCGCTTCATTACGGAACTTAAGAATGGTAACTATATTGTTAATACCCCTGCTTTATTTTCAGGAAAAGTATCGGTTAGTGCTTCTTCTCTTTCATCATCATTTGATGATGCTACATTTAAAGTAACGTTTATCGTAGTGTTACTTGTTGCTTTTTGCTTAATGATCGGACTTGAAATTTTCGTCAATCGGACCAAATGGGGAATGGCAATGAGAGCTGTAGCTCAAGATCCTGATACAGCTTCATTAATGTCCATTAATGTAAACAAAGTTATTTCTCTTACTTTCTTTATTGGTTCGGCTCTAGGAGGCGCGACCGGTGTGTTATTTGCGCTTCATTACGGAACAATTGATCCTTACATTGGGTTCATATTGGGATTAAAGGCTTTTACAGCAGCTGTTTTAGGAGGTATAGGCAATATACGAGGCGCAATGTTTGGAGGCCTAATGCTTGGCATTCTTGAAATGTTTGCAGCTGCGAATTTATCAACAATTACCGGCAATGTTTTAGGAGCAGAGTATAAAGATGTATTTGCATTTGCCATTTTGATTTTGGTGTTAATTTTTAAACCAGAAGGCTTATTTGGAAAAGCCGTTACAGAAAAAGTGTAGGTGATGACGATGAAAAAATTAATGAGTAGGTTTGAAGGAAACAAAAAGGCGCAAATCATTTTATTTTATATATATGTAATTGCAACAAGCGGTAGTTTAATGCTTGCCCAAAAGTCCGTCGTCGCATTTTTACTTCTTTTATTTTCATTATTACTTCTGTACTTTATGTCTCTTTCTACTAAATTAAAATGGCTAATAGCAGGGGTCATTTTAATTGTGTTGCTTCCTTTTTCAGCTAGCCAAGGCCCTGCTTATGAATCATATATGGAAGTATCTACGCTAGTAGGCATTTATGTTGCTATGGCACTTGGGTTGAACATTGTAGTCGGATTGGCCGGATTGTTGGATTTGGGATTTGTTGCTTTCTTTGCAGTTGGGGCTTACACGTATGGAATTTTCGCGACCAATCAAGCTGCTAATTTTATGCCTTTTGGTACGTACCCATTATCAGGAGAAAGCTTTTGGTTTTTTATTATTGCAGGGTGCCTAATAGCCGCTTTATTTGGAGTTTTGCTTGGTATACCTGTGCTGCGCGTAAAAGGAGACTATCTAGCTATCGTTACGCTTGGATTCGGGGAAATTATTCGAATTGTGTTTAACAATTTGGATAAACCGATCAATATTACAAACGGGGCAATGGGACTGTCCTCCGTGACGCCGCCTTCTATTTTTGGGATTAACTTAGTATATCCAAGTCAGTTTTATTATGTAGTATTAGTCATCTTAGCTGCGGTTATTTTTATTGTACGGCGATTTGAATATTCTAAAGTAGGACGATCGTGGAAAGCGGTTCGTGAAAATGAAATTGCAGCTCAAGCGATGGGAATTCACCTTGTCAGAACAAAGCTGCTTGCGTTTGCTATTGGTGCCTCTTTTTCAGGGATGATGGGAGTTGTTTTTGCCGCTAAGCAAACGTTTGTCGATCCAACCAGCTTCACCCTGTTAGAATCGATTACGATTTTAGTGATGGTTATTTTAGGAGGGATGGGGAGCGTTCCAGGCGTCATACTTGGAGCGGCGGTTGTAACCATTCTTAATCTTCAAGTATTAACGGAGCTCACTGATTGGTTTAATCAACTGAGTTTAAACGGGGTTATCTCTATACCAGATGCACTTTCGCCAGCTAAAATGCAGCGATTTATTTTTGGCGGACTTCTTATTCTATTTGCTCTATACAGGTCTCAGGGGTTGCTTCCTGCTAAACAGCCTACGTTCGATTTGAAAGAGCTGAAAGAAGAAGCTGAAGAAGAAATACAGCCTGTGATTTCAGCGGCTAAGAAAAACGTCAATCTATAGAGGTGAAAGAAATTGTCTATTTTAGAAGTGAAAAATGTAACCAAGACCTTTGGCGGTTTAGTTGCCAATCAAGACGTAACAATGGATATTCAAAAAAATTCAATAACAGCTGTAATAGGACCAAACGGCGCTGGAAAGACCACGTTTTTTAATATGGTGACAGGTGTTTATCAGCCAACCTCAGGTGATATTATGTTAAATGGTCAATCCATAACAGGGCTAAAACCTCACAGCGTATCAAAACAAGGGATTTCTCGGACATTTCAAAACATCAGGTTGTTTAGTAATATAACGGTTTTAGAAAATGTGTTAGTTGGGATGCACAATCATTTAAAAGCAACCACTTTTGAAACGCTGTTGAATTTACCTCGAGCAAGAAGAGCGGAAAAAGCAGCTAAAAAAGAAGCGTATAAGCTGTTAGAATACGTTGGGCTAGAAGCTTTATATAACGAAGTAGCCAATAACTTATCATATGGAGCGCAGCGCCGACTCGAAATTGCCAGAGCGTTAGCTACTAGACCCTCACTGTTATTATTAGACGAACCGGCTGCTGGTATGAATCCGCGTGAAACAAAAGAGCTGACGGATCTTATTCACACGATACGAAAAGACCGGGAAATAACTATTTTATTAATTGAGCATGACATGAAGCTCGTCATGGAAATTTCTGATCATATTATTGTATTAGATCATGGAATAAAAATTGCAGAAGGAAACGCTGAACATATCCGTACGCACCCGAAAGTGATCGAAGCCTATTTAGGAAAAGGAGCGGCAGAGGAGATAGAGAGAAAGGAGAAAAGCACATGACTCTATTAAAGTTAACTGAAGTTGACACCTTTTACGGAGGAATCCAAGCGCTTAAAGGAATAACGATTGATGTAGAAGAAGGAGAAATTGTGACTCTTATCGGAAGCAATGGAGCCGGTAAATCTACCACACTAAAGTCCATTAGCGGTCAAGCTCCTGTCAATGCAGGTAGTATCGTGTATAAAGGCACCCACATCACGAAATTCCCTCCTCACCAAACGGCCCGGCTAGGAATAGCTCACGTGCCAGAAGGAAGAAAGATTTTTCCTAAGATGACGGTAAAAGAAAATTTAACGATCGGAGCATTCTCACTTTCTAATAAAAAAGTAATAGAAGAAAATATGGCTAGAGTATTCACGTATTTTCCAAGGTTAAAAGAAAGGTTGACTCAAAAAGGAGGAACGATGAGCGGCGGTGAGCAGCAAATGCTAGCTATCGGGCGAGCGCTTATGATGAACCCTTCTATGCTTATGCTAGATGAACCTTCTATGGGGCTTGCTCCTATCATTGTAGAACAGATATTTGAAATCATTATGGAATTAAATAAAAGCGGAATGACCATTTTACTCGTTGAACAAAACGCTTATCAAGCGCTGCAAATCGCGCACCGAGGCTATGTGATTCAAACGGGCGAAATTATTCTGCAAGGGAAAGGACCGGAATTAATTCATAATGAAAAAATAAAAGAAGCTTATTTAGCTTAAAAAAACAAACCGCATCGCGTTTTAACGCTGCGGTTTGTTTTTGTTCACAATGGATGATTTGGATAAAGCAGGTAAGCATTACTATTATCTGGTTTAGTTCCTTAATTAAGTAGGGAACGTTTAAAATAAGATTATTGAATAAGTGAGTAATTAGATAACCTCCTAGATGAAAGGAATGCTTCAATTTAAAGCTTTTTTATAAAAAACAAAAAAAGTTGAAACTTTTTTCATTAAAAAACGTTTATAAAGTAATAGAAAAAAATGGGTACGGTTATTTACACTCAAAAAGGAAGTGAGAGCGTGGCGACGCTGAAAACTAATTATTTGACTGACTTATGCTTAATCTATAGAGAAAGTCAATTTTATGTAATGCAAATACCTAGTTTCTACAAAAAAATGGCTAGCAAATACTTTCAGTTTCAGCCCCAAGAAAAAATAATTGCGTATTTACACAGCTCTTTTATAGCAGGCCTAGATAAAAGGGGAGTTTGCTTTACAAATAAGGGGATTTACTGGAAAAGCAGAGGGATGAAAAAAGGAAAAATGTTATGGGAAGAGTTCGCTAACATTCAATCCATTACCATTCGAAGAGAAGAAATGATTTGTTTTAATGACGTGGAGAAGTTTCAAGTCAATCAAAACGATTACTCAGCTAGAAAGCTAGTATCTCTATTAAAAAAAATCAAGAAATTTATTCGCACTCATTCCCATGAATATATGTGTCAAGACTATATATATCCGTGTGTGTCCTCAAAAGAATTAACTTCTATTTGTTCATCTTTTCAAATTCATCAAACCCCTGATCCAAAAGATGTGTTGTCGGTAGAAGGACAACTATGTGAAGAAGTTGAAAAAGAGATGCGAAACAGGCTCTATTTACCTGCTAAAGAAAAAATTGTAGCTCATTTAAATACATATCCTCTTCAAAAAACCGAAGGGATTACCGTTTGTTCTAAAGGGATTTATTTCTCAAAATCTTTTAAAACAGTTTACTACCCTTGGCACTTATTTCGACACGTGAGTATTTCAGTGGAAACCGAGGAATTAAAAATTGCTAAAAAACATTCGTTATCTCTCAACTCAGCTGCAGTATCAAGCGGGGAAGTAATGCTGTTTCTCAAACAAATTAAACAGCATGTGCAAGCTTTGCATGAAAAAGAAGTCGATATTAAACAAGATAATAAGTTTGCATGGAAAATGTTAATTTAAAAAACAGGTTACGCGTAATCTGTTTTTTGTTTTGTGGTTCTTTAGAATCATTTATTTGGAATATTGAAAGACATCATACAAGTAAACAAGACTAGAATATTGGAAGTTAAGAAATTTTTTCCATGACTATAAGGTTAATTTTACCAAAATATCTTTTTCGTTTGGATAATTATGCTAAAATAGAGCTCGAGTTTATTTTAAGGAGCTGACAACAAGATGGAACGTAATTATTCAATTGATTTTATTAAGTTTTTTGCTACAGTGTTTGTGGTTTGTATCCATGTTAATCCATCACATGACGATTTCTTTTTAGGGAACCAGGAAAATGTGCTAGATGTCATCGTTGACACATTTGCACGATTCGCGGTTCCTTTTTTCTTTATTGTATCAGGTTATTTGTTTATGAATAAAATTCAAAAACATCCAAAGCCTTCTGCATACTTAAAAAAATACACGTGGAATATTTCAAAGCTTTATGCATGTTGGTTCATCTTTTATTTATTGTTTGGTGTAGTTCTGCGCTTATTTCAAAACCACGGAACATTGGCAGAACGAAAAGGTGCAGTAGCGGATTATTTAACATCATCCATCACATTTAAAGATATCTTTTATTATGGAAGTGACACAAGTGGATTTCAGCTTTGGTATTTGATTGCATTAATTTGGGCTGTTGTTATCGTTTTCTTATTTCAACGATGGAAAAAGATTGGCTTATTAATGCTTATCAGCACCGTATTATATGTAACTGGGTTATTTGGGCAGTCTTATTCTTTATTTTTCCCCCTTTCTTTTCAAACGAGAGATGCCCTGTTCTTTGGTTTGTTCTATACAGTATTAGGAGCTATGTTTGCCCTTTATGGCAAGCAAATTCTGTCAGTACTAAACGTAAGGCCAATGATTTATTTAGCCAGCTTTTTTGTGTTTTCAGCGCTAGAGATCGTCGAGCGTTACTGGTTGGTTAATATCCACCACAGCAAGCCCGGAGACTATTTTATTTCTACAATCTTTTTATCGGCATCATTGTTTTTATTCGTATTGAGCAGTCCAAGTCTTGGTAAAAACTCATTCTTTTCAAAGGTTGGGAAAAATTCAGTTGGCATTTATGTCGTGCATATATGTATATTAAATGAGACCTATCGATTGCTTCGTTCTATAGATTCTTCTTTCTTTACAAATAGTGTCGTTGCCTACGTACTTATCGTTCCAGCAGTTTTTTGGTGCTCGTACTATTTATATAGAGGGATTCAATGGACAAAGGGAAAATTACATGCAAAGCCGCACAAACATCCAATCACAAAACTACAGCATAAATAAAAAGAGCTGGCTAACTAAGCCAGCTCTTTTATGATGCAATAGCATACAATAGCTGCTTTTGCAGTTTGGGAGATAAAGGAATATTTTGATATAATTCGTAAATATGATGCTCATTCCGGTGATAACAAATCCAATCCTTGTATGTTCTTTTTAAGAAGATGCGAAAAAACACGATTCGCTTATTCGTGCCGCCTGTTTTTAATTCAATTTTCAAATCATCTGTTTCTAATGTATACTGTACTGTAGAAGAGGAAAGAGCAAGTTTAGTTGTTTTTTTACTTGTTTTAATGAATTCGGCAAGTTCAATGATCTTCATTTTTTTACCTCACTCTATTGTAAATTAGGGGTATCTTATACGTATGATGTGTACAAAGAAAATAGAATCGTTTTTTTATAGTTTAGAAGAATGATCTTTAGCCCCTTCGTTAAGGGATTTGCATAAAAGGTTGACGTTTTCTTTGAATACAAATAAAATGCATATTAAGAAGTATTTCCCTCATTGTAACTACAGAAAAAGAAGAATTAAGGGGGCTCAATATGTTGACTGACTTAGTCGTAAGTCAAAAAGTAGTCAAGGTAAATGAATTTACTGTTGTAGGAGTGCCTATTCGAACAGATGAACCTGTGGAAGAAACGGGCACAGGTCTTATTCCTGAGCACTGGCAGACTTTTTATAAACAACAGTTAGCTAATAAAATCGCCAATAAAGTAAATGGTAATACATTTGCTCTTTATACAGAATTTGAATATAATCAAAAAATGGATTTTACATTTGCTCTCGGATATGAAGTTTTACCCGGCGGCGAACTGAAAGATGATATGAGAGAGTTTATCATCCCAGAAGGTGAATACATGGTGTTTACAACAGCTATCGGTCCAGCTAGACAGGTAGTCGTAGAGGCTTGGGCTTATATTCGCGAGTGGGCTAAAAAAAATCATCGTGCCTATAAGATAGATTTTGAATTATATGATGAACGCTGTATTGATCCTGAGTACAGTCAAGTTGATATTTACGTTTCGATTTAATAGCTAGTTTTGCTAAGTAGTTAAGATGCAGATAAGCGTTTTTTGCTGCGTTCTTACTTTTGACGATAGGAATACAAAAGGGGTTTAGTGAGAGTGATCAGCAACGATTTATTGCAAGCTTTAAAAGACGGATATAAACAGAGAATTAAATGGGTACTTATAAGTCAAATGGCACTGTTCATCGCCGTAGCAGTCATACTTGTATCAAATTTTGTCACTAAATTTTCGTTTAACCAATTAAGCTTTATTTTTGTTTTGGTTAGTATAAGTTCGCTGTTATCAGGGGTAGAGCACGTATTGTTAAAACGTGAGAAGTGGCAATGGATTTTTGATTTTATTTTAGCTGCTTTTTTTATTGGTTTATCTATTTTTTTACACCGTTAAAGCGCCTGATTCAGCGCTTTTTTATTTTGGGCAGCACCGAACGCAATTTTCGAACCTTTCTAGTATAAACAAAAAATAGGTATTTATGACGAAAATAGTCAGAAAATTTAGTAAAAAAGTCTTGTATCTTGTCTTTATTTCGATTATGATAAGTTTACACCCTTCGTATTCACTTCTTTGGATGTCAGTACCTCTATTTTTACACTACAGAAAAGAGGTGAAGCCATTTCTTCAGTTTTCCTGCTAGCCTGCATACTAACCCTTTTAGCTATTTTATTTAGTAGCAACTACCCTCAAAATTAAAGGAGAGATCCGCGCTTATGTCAAAAGCTCCTGTAAAAAACGATATTGAACTTCAACTATCTGAAACGCACTTTTTCCAACTGCTTGATTTAATTTATTTAGGTAACTGGATGGTCACAGCATGTTCTGGAGTGGAAGATGAGCATGCACAAGAATATACGGATATAGAAAAACAAATGTTTTCTCACGCAGAGCCTTTCCTTGAAAAAGGACCTTTTCACTCGCTAAACAGTGAGATTATGTTTACAGAAGAACATGAAGATTCTCTTCAAGATATTATTGGAGAATACGATAACGAAGTGTTTTGGGAAGCGCTAGCCTATCGCATGGCCAAGCGAGATGTGATAGAACAAATAGGACCCATTAAAGAAATAAAAAATGAAGTTTTTATGCAAATTTTCCATCGAGAAATGGATTATATACGAGAATTTGAGACAAATGGAATTAAACGAATAACCATACCGCCTTTGCAGTAAAGGAGACAAATCGGCTTTCAAACTTGAAGGCCGATTTGCTGTTAAGCTGAAGCTTTCCTATTCCGTCTGAGAGGTGGGAAAGATCGGTATGTAAAGCTCCGCCATAACCATTCACACGGACCGTAATAGAAATAATAAAGCCACCACTTATTAAAAAGAAGCTGGAATGTATATATAATGAGACAAATAATCGTGCTTTCTGTTAAGGTAAGAGTTCCGTATAAACCAAAGGCTCGAACCATCCACAGGCAAATTAAAGTTTGGCTAAGGTAAGTTGTTAAGGCCATTGTTCCGCTATACTTAAAAAGACCCAGCATCGAAGCGTAAGGAGAAAATTGCAGGAATAACAGTAAGGTGGTAAGATAAAAAAAACATAGAAAAATGCCGCTCAAACTTGTAAAAAGGTGAATGGCCGCCTGCTGATAGAGTCCATATTTTAAAATTTCTAGTTTTAAGATAGCGAGAATGATAGTTAAAGTAAAACCTGCTGCGCCTGATATTAACTGAATTTTCTTAAAAAAAGAACGGTTTTGTTCGATACTATGTATGAATCCTTTTTTAGCAGTATATAAGCCAAATAACAACATAGAAAATACGGGGAAGATAGAAAACGGTAGATTTAATAGCATAGGCACCACTTCAACATTCAAGCGATAAAACAGCCAAGATAAATAGTCTGCTTGCCTGTAGGTGGATAAATATTGAGTTAAGGCATGTTCATGTAAAACCTTATACTCCCGCTGAGCCTCCTGCAAGACGTGTGCTGGAATAAAAAACTGCATGCAAGCCAAAAGATAAAAAAAGCATAGCAAGCCTATTGCCCACAGCAAAACCGTCTTAGCTTTTCGATTGTAAAAAAAGAATAATAAAAAACCACCAATAGCATACACATGCAAAATGTCTCCATACCAGAAAAAGATAAGATGAAAAAGCCCGATTAATAGCAAAGAAGCCATTCTTCTTGACCATAAAGCAGCGGCAAAGTACTGCTTTTCTTCAGCTCTATGCAAAAAGATTCCGCATCCAAGCCCAAACAAAAAAGAAAAAATCGTAAAAAACTTCCCTTGGACAAACAGCTGCAAGAATAAATCAATATAAGCATCTATTCCTTCATACTTATAAGAAACATTGTACAGCTGAAAAATAAATATCGGAGAAGTAAAAGCCGGTATATTCACTAAAAGAATGCCCAGCAAAGCAATGCCCCGAATAATATCAAGAACAACAAGACGTTCGTTAAGGGGAAGTGGAGAAGGATTCATCGCTGTCGCTCCTTTTGGTTAGATATGTACATCTTAACACGACAGGGGCGAAAAAATAGGTGGGAGTACAAAAAAATAAGCGGAAAGATTCATAGCTTTATGGATGAAAAAGTTGGATAATAATGGTACGGTCACCCATATCAAATATGAAAGGTGGAGAAAAGGATGAAAACAGCACTTGTGTTAGGTGGAACGCGTTTTTTCGGAAAAAATTTAGTTCAGACATTGCTTTCTAAAGGAGTACAGGTTACGTTAGCAACGAGAGGCAAAACACCGGATGATTTCGGCGACCGAGTTGAGCGGATTTTTCTTGATCGTGTAGAAAAAGATTCTGTAATCGAAACAACACGAGGAAGAAAATGGGATGTTATCTTCGATCAAATATGTTATTCTTCACACGGCGCAGCTGTAGCTGTTGAAGCTTTTCGTCACAGTACGAGTCACTATATACTCACCTCGACTCTTTCAGTATACGGTTCTTTAGAAAAAACGTGTTATGAAGAAGATTTTGATCCATACAAGTATCCTATTTCATATACACGCCGTGAAAATATTTCTTACCAAGAAGGAAAACGCCAAGCTGAAGCAGTATTTTTTCAAGAAGCACCGTTTTCGGTAACGGCTGTTCGTTTTCCAATTGTAATGGGAAAAGATGATTATACGGATCGCTTACGTTTTCACGTAGAAAAAATTATGCATGAAGAAGAAATTGGTGTACCGGCTATTGAAGCAGAAATGAACTTCATTTCACAGGAAGAAGCAGGTGAATTTTTAGTCTGGTGTGCAGAACAGAAGTTAAAAGGGCCGATTAACGCTTGTTCAAATGGTACTATTTCACTCAAAAACTTATTTTCATATATTGAACAAGCAGCGAATAAAACAGCCAAAACAACTTCTCGTTTAACAGATGAAAATAGTTCTCCTTACGGAGTAGATCATTCTTGGACGATGAGCAATGAAAAAGCTAGCTTTTGGGGATATTCATTTACAAACCTGCAGGACTGGCTGCCATCATTAATCAAAGCTTTCGTTGAAAGCGAAAAGAAAGTACCTTTAAGTTAAGAAAAAACAAAGACTGCACCGTTTAGCAGTCTTTTTGCTGTGACAAGCAGAACATTTTTATTTTATACATAAAAAGGGTACGCTAAGTACACATCATTATATAGAAGGAAGAAGGATTAACTATGGCAAAACATCACTTTCATTTGCAAGCAAATTGGCCAGGAGGCCGAAATGAAGTAGGTACAATTGAATCAGGACAATTAAAAACAAAAATTTCTATTCCACCAGAAATGGATGGGCCAGGAATAGGAACAAATCCAGATGAAATGCTGCTAGGGGCAGCAGCCACTTGCTACATCATTACGCTTGCAGCGATGTTCGAAAGAAGCGGAATCCGTCAGGAGGCTTTAACGATGGAATCGGAAGCTATCGTGGACGTAACCAATGGTGTATTTACGTACGAAAAAATCATTCATAAACCTCATGTTATCATCACACCTGAATTTGCGGCTCAAGAAGAAAAAATCAATCGACTTATAAAAAAAGCAGAAACATCCTGTATGATTTCAAGAGCCATTCAAGGAAATGTTGAGATTGAATTAGATCCTCAGCTCACAGTAAAAGCGTAATGGACCCATTACGCTTTTCTTATGTTTATTTCTAAAAAAAGCACATTTAAGATTGTAAAATACTCAAATTTGAATATAATAATTTAAGTAGCTATCATTTCTGTTCATCAAAAAGATGACGCGAAAGGAGGAACTGAAATGGTTTCATCAGAAAAAAATATTCGTTTTATCGTAGCAGGATTGCTACTCGGTATTTTCATGTCAGCCATGGACAATACAATCGTAGCGACGGCTATGGGGAAAATCATTTCTGATCTAGGCGGGTTAGATAAGTTTGTTTGGGTTACGTCCGCCTATATGGTTGCCGTGATGGCAGGTATGCCGATATTTGGTAAACTATCTGATATGTACGGCCGTAAACGGTTTTTTATTTTTGGATTGACGGTATTTTTACTTGGATCTGCATTGTGTGGCCTAGCGCAAAGCATTGTACAGCTAAGTATTTACCGGGCGATTCAAGGAATTGGAGGAGGAGCGCTTCTTCCGATTGCTTTTACCATTGTATTTGATATTTTCCCTCCCGAGAAACGTGGGAAAATGACGGGATTATTAGGTGCCGTTTTCGGCTCAGCAAGCGTATTTGGTCCGCTTCTTGGTGCATACATTACGGAATACATCAGCTGGCACTGGGTGTTTTATGTGAACGTGCCGATTGGACTTTTATCGTTATTTTTTATTGTGCGCTTTTATAAAGAATCAACAAGTCATAAAAAACAAAAAATTGACTGGGCTGGTGCAGCCACTCTTGTAATTTCAGTAGTCAGTTTAATGTTTGCTCTTGAACTTGGAGGAAAAGAGTACGAGTGGTCTTCTCCGCAAATTTTATCTCTTTTTGCTATCTTTGCTGTGGCGCTATCACTCTTCTTTTTTGTGGAAAAACGCGCGCAAGAGCCGATTATTTCGTTTTGGATGTTCAAACGCCGTTTATTTGCAACATCACAAATTCTTGCTTTCCTATATGGAGCAACGTTTATTATTTTAACGGTATTTATTCCTATTTTCGTTCAAGCTGTTTATGGAGGTTCTGCTACAAATGCAGGTTTAATTTTAACTCCGATGATGTTAGGCTCGGTAGCAGGAAGTGCTATCGGCGGAATTTTTCTAACAAAAACAAGCTTTCGAAACTTAATGATTATGTCCGTTTTTTCATTTGCAGTAGGAATGTTTTCATTAGGAACAATGGAGCCTGATACACCTCGTTGGATGCTAACGGTATTCATGATTTTGACTGGGTTTGGCGTAGGATTTAGCTTTTCTCTTTTACCAACTTCGTCAACGCATAAGCTGGACCCACAGTTTAGAGGTTCTGCCAACTCCACAAACTCATTTGCGCGTTCTTTAGGAATGACGCTGGGAGTTACGATTTTTGGAACGATTCAAAGCAATACATTTACAAATGAGCTGCAGCGCAATTTTCAAGGGATGGGAAATGGATCTCAAGGAGCATTCTCTCAAATAGGAGATCCGAGTTCGGTCTTTCAATCAAGCGCTCGAAACAGCATTCCGCCTCAAATATTAGATAAGATTGTTGATGCCATGTCTACATCGATCACGTATGCATTTATGCTTGCTCTTATTCCAATTGCAGTAGCTATCATTACTGTCTTTTTAATGGGAAATGAACGAGTGGAAGTTCCCCCTAAAAAGCGGGTAGAGGCTAAGGAACCTGCAGCTCAAAAATAAAAAAAGCACGAACATCTTCGTGCTTTTTTTACTAAATAAGATGCATGTCAAGAGGTGAAAGGTGTTATGAGTGTTAAATTAGTCATACTGGGCTTATTAATGGAAGGAAATAAGCACCCTTATGAAATTCAGCAAACCATTAATGAAAGACAAATGAAGCACTATATTAAACTTGCAAGCGGCTCTTTATATTATGCCTTTGATACGCTCGAAAAAGATCAGTTGGTCAAAGTAGTCGATGTGATTCGAGAGACGAACAGACCTGAAAAAACCGTTTATTCTATCACAGATGCTGGAAAAGAAGAATTTGAGCGCCTTTATTTTGAACAGCTGTTAAAAAAAGAGCATATGCATAGACCTGTTTATGCTGCTCTTTCATTTACTTCTTACGTCGATCAAAAAAAAGTGGCTTCTGCTTTAGAAAAAAAGATTGAGGAAACGGGAGCTTATTTAGAAAAAATGCAAAATTTGTACCAAGTTAAAAAGGTGGATCATTCCATTGCAAATCTGTCGATCATTATGCGCACGATTATGCATTTGAAAGTAGAACTAACTTGGTTCACTCATTTACTCGAAGCGGCGAAAAGCAGCAAGCTTACAGAAGTAGATGATGATTATTTTAAAGACGTTGAAAAAATCGTAGATGAGTTTTAAAAAAAGAAGCAAAACGCTGCTTCTTTTTTTAATGATCACAAAATATATTTCAAGCAATTTAATTTTGCCAAAAGCTAGGTCAATAACAATTAATTAACACCTGATTCGACCTTTAATCAGCTTTACTTATAAAACGCTTTCAAAAAGTAGTAAGACTATTAAAAAAGTAAAAAAAATTAAAGAAATATAGCGATTTCATTTTGATTGACGAGTAAAAGAGTGGTAAAATATAAGCAGATATCAGATACACACGCAGTGAGGTTTATCACTCGTTGTAAAGATGTCAGACGATAAGGTAATCGACATTCAAAATGGAAAGATTGTTGAGTACGACAATTATTATAACTCGTTGGGGGTTTTATCATGGGTAACGAAACGTCGAATAGAGGGGAGCCTTGGCAAGGATTTTTGGGTCCGAACTATGGCTATGTATTAGAACAGTATGAGTTATATGAAGAGCAGTCGGATCTAATAGATCCAGACTTAAAAGAATTATTTGATTATTGGGGTGCTCCTCCATTAAACGAAAGTGAGCAGGTTCAGCAAGCTGAATACGCACAGGCTGCACCTTCAGCTAACACATCTAAAATTGCATCGGCTATTAAGCTAGCGGAAAACATCCGTGCTTATGGTCATCTATACGCGTCAATTAAGCCTCTTGAAAGCGAGAAGAAAGATCCTGTCTTGCTTCACTTGGAAGATTACAATTTAACGCAAGAAGATTTAAAATCAATTCCGGTTGATATTTTATGTACGAATGCGCCATCACACGTCAAAAATGGTTTAGACGCAATTAACTATTTAACAGATGTCTACACAAAAACCATTGCGTTTGAATTCCATCACGTACATAACATGGAAGAGAATAAGTGGCTGACTGATATGGTCGAGTCAGGTGCTATTTTCCAACCTCTTTCAAATGAGAAAAGAACTTCTGTATTAAAGCGTTTAACAGAAGTAGAAGGCTTTGAACAATTTTTACACCGTACATTTGTCGGACAAAAACGCTTTTCTATTGAAGGCGTAGATATGTTAATTCCACTTGTAGATGAACTGATTGCACGCTCAGTGGAAACAAGCCCAAAAACGGTTAATATCGGTATGGCTCACCGTGGACGCTTAAATGTATTAGCACACGTATTAGGCAAGCCGTATGAAATGATTTTTGCGGAATTCCAGCATGCGCCTAACAAGGAATTAGTTCCTTCAGAAGGTTCAATCGGTATCAACTACGGCTGGACGGGAGATGTAAAATATCACCTAGGTGCCGACAAACAAATTAAAGCAGAGAACACAGTTCGAGCTCGTTTGACATTGGCTAGTAACCCTAGTCACTTGGAGTTTGTTAATCCGGTTGTGGAAGGGTTTACAAGAGCAGCTCAAGATGAGCGTGATGTGAATGGATACCCAAAACAAGATGTAAAAAAATCGTTCGCGATTTTAATTCACGGAGATGCTGCGTTCCCTGGTGAAGGTATTGTACAAGAAACGCTGAACTTAAATCAATTGACTGGTTATCAAACAGGTGGAACAATCCACATTATTGCTAACAATATGATTGGATTTACAACAGAAAGCGTCGATTCTCGTTCAACAAAATATGCAAGTGACTTAGCAAAAGGATTTGAAATTCCAATTGTTCACGTAAATGCGGATGATCCGGAAGCCTGTCTAGCTGCTGCTTACTTTGCTTATGAGTATCGCAGACGTTTTAACAAAGATTTCTTGATTGATTTAATTGGATACCGTCGATTTGGCCACAATGAAATGGATGAACCGTCTGTAACGCAGCCGAAGATGTATGAAATTGTGACAAAACGTCCAACGGTTCGTGCTATGTATGCAAAGCAGCTTGAAGAACAAAACGTGATTCAAAGCGGCCAAGCCGATCAAATTAATGAAGAGTTACAAGCGAAGTTAAAAGCAGCTTATGAGAAAGTACCGCCAAAAGCTGAAAAGCAACATAGAATTATGGAAATGCCACAAGCAGTCTTCAAAGGAATTTCAGATATTGACACATCTGTTACAAAAGAAGAGCTGTTTGAAGTAAATCAAGAGCTAGTGAAATACCCTGAAGGATTTAACGTATTTCCAAAACTTGATCGCATCTTATCTAAGCGTGCCAAGGCGTTTGAAGAAAATGAAAGCGTAGATTGGTCATTGGGCGAGGCATTTGCATTTGCTACGATTTTAAGAGACGGCACGCCAATTCGTATTACAGGCCAAGACTCTGAACGTGGTACGTTTGCACATAGACATCTTGTTCTTCATGATCATAAGACAGGGGATGTTTACTCACCACTACACGCAATGAAGAACGTAAGCGCTTCCTTTGATATTCGTAACAGTCCATTATCAGAAGGATCCGTTCTTGGATTTGAATACGGCTATAATGTATTTGCTCCTGAAACGCTTGTTCTTTGGGAAGCACAGTTCGGTGATTTTGCCAATGCAGGTCAAGTTATTATTGACCAGTTTATTGCAGCAGGCCGTGCTAAGTGGGGACAAAAATCTGGAATGGTCTTATTGCTGCCACACGGCCATGAAGGTCAAGGGCCAGAACACTCAAGCGCTCGTCTAGAACGTTATTTACAGCTAGCTGGAGAAAACAACTGGACAATCGCAAACGTAACAAGCGCTGCACAATATTTCCACTTACTTCGACGACAAGCTGCCATTTTACAGCGCGAAGAAGTAAGACCGCTAGTAGTTATGACACCAAAGAGTTTGCTTCGTAATGCTTTTAGTGTGTCAAACCTTGAAGAGTTTACAAAAGGCTCTTTCCGCTTAGTAGTAGAACAGCCTGGATTAGGCAAAAAAGAAGATGCAGTTGAACGAATCGTTCTGTGCAGCGGAAAAATCAGCAGTGAATTAACGGAACGCTTAAATAAAGCAGAAGATGATAAAGATTGGCTACACGTCCTTCGTCTAGAACAAATTTACCCGTTCCCAAGACGCGTAATTGCTGAAATCTTTGCTCGCTATAAAAATTTAAAAGAGATTGTCTGGTTACAAGAAGAGCCGGAAAATATGGGCGCATGGAACTATGTAGAAGATCGACTGCGTGAAGTAGCACCAGAAGGAGCTACTGTTGACTACATCGGCCGCACAAGACGCTCAAGTCCAGCTGAAGGAGATCCAACAGTCCACAGACAAGAACAAGAACGTATTTTACAAGATGCATTAACTAAAAATGAAATTGCTAACGACGTTGTTACACGATAAGGAAGGGGAATGAACCATGGGAGAGATTAAAGTACCGGAATTAGCAGAATCAATTTCTGAAGGAACAGTTGCACAGTGGCTAAAACAAGTAGGAGATTTCGTTGAAAAAGGCGATTATATCGTTGAACTTGAAACAGATAAAGTTAACGTTGAAATTACAGCTGAAGACTCTGGTGTGTTAACGGAACTTCTTGCTGGCGAAGGCGACACAGTGCAAGTTGGTGAAACAATTGCACGTCTTGAAGCGAAAGAAGGAGCTTCAGCACCAGCAGCACCAAAAGCTGAAGAAAAACCAGCAGAGGAAGCACCAAAGCAAGAAGCGGCTCCAGCTCAGCAAAAAACTGTTGAAGAAGTAGCGCCAGCAGCTGAAGCGCCTCAGCAAGGAAATCAAAAACAATGGCTAATTGCTTCTCCTGCAGCGCGCAAAGCAGCAAGAGAACGTGGGATTAAGCTAGATCAAGTGCCAACTACTGATCCTCTTGGCCGTGTGCGCAAACATGATATTGATTCGTATGCAGACCAAAAATCAAATGAGCAAAAGCAGCAGGCACAAGCAAGTAAGCCAGCTAACCCGGTATCTCCGTCTCCAGCGGCAAGTGAAAATAGCGACAAACCTGTTGAACGCGAGCGTATGTCACGTCGTCGTCAAACAATTGCCAAACGTCTTGTTGAAGTTCAGCAAACAGCGGCTATGCTGACAACGTTTAACGAAGTAGACATGACGGCTGTTATGGCTCTTCGCAAACGACGCAAAGACAAATTCTTTGAACAGCACGACGTAAGACTTGGCTTTATGTCATTCTTTACAAAAGCAGTAGTAGCAGCACTTAAAAAGTATCCATTATTAAATGCTGAAATTCAAGGCAACGAGTTATTAATTAAAAAATTCTATGATATCGGTATTGCTGTGTCAGCTCCAGACGGTCTTGTTGTTCCAGTTGTACGTGATGCTGACCGTAAAACATTCGCTGGTATCGAAGGATCTATCGTTGATTTAGCGAAAAAAGCGCGCGACAACAAATTAGCATTAAAAGATTTACAAGGTGGAACGTTCACAATTACAAACGGCGGCGTCTTCGGTTCATTAATGTCTACACCAATTTTAAACGGACCTCAAGTTGGTATCTTAGGAATGCATAAAGTTCAGCTTCGTCCGGTAGCAATTGATGAAGAGCGTATCGAAAATCGTCCGATGATGTACATTGCACTTTCTTACGATCACCGTATCGTTGACGGGAAAGAAGCCGTAAGCTTCCTAGCTACTGTTAAAGAACTATTAGAAGATCCAGAATCTTTATTACTAGAAGGTTAATAAAAAGAACCTGCTATTCTTTGAGAGAATAGCAGGTTCTTTTATGTTCGCTTAATGCCTGCAACATAAGCAGGACCCAAGAAAGTTATGCTAGCGAGTGTCAGAGCCATTTCTCGCGGTGACTGCTTCATATCTTGTTCTAGCCAGTGCTGAATGACTCCAAGGTGCGCTGACGTTACATAAGACATTAAATGTTCAAGTGGAACAAGCGGAGGCATTTTATTATCCATGAGCTCTAATTTTTCTAGCATATTGGTTTTCATGACCTCTTTAATTTTAAGATAAAATCCAGGATTTCCTTTTGGACCAAGCATAACCTGCATAAAACGCGCATTTTCTTGAATATATTCAAAAAGTGCAATAATAAACGGTAAAGGCTGTTCTTTCAAATTAGCAGACACAATCTCATTTGGATTTGCTTTTTTGATAAATTCTTTTATCTCTTGAATGACTTCATTTTCGCTTTTTTCAAGCAAATCGTATTTGTCTTGGTAGTGTAAATAAAAAGTTCCGCGATTAATATCCGCTTTTCTCGTCAAATCCCTGACCGTGACGCCTTCAAACCCTTTCTCCTCCATTAATTCTGTCAAAGCATCTCGGATAAATCTTTTCGTTCGAATAATTCTGCGATCTGTTTTTGAATTCCCCACAGCTTTTAAACACCTACTTTTTTCTTTAATAATGAACAGTTATATGCTTTGTGTTAAGTAATCGACATTCCCGCTATTATTGCATATTGAGAATACAGGTAAATTCATTATAATTTACATAGTGATCACTAATCAACATCATGTACATTATCTTTTCGTTAACGTGTATATCCTTAAAACATAAAGGGGAGATCTATATGAAAGTAGGTAATCAAAGGCTTATATATTTTTCACCAATTATAGTAGTAGCTGTTATTTTTATCTTTATTCTAACCTTAATTCCTTCGGCAAACTCAGCACCTAAGAATTTACCAATTGCATTCGTAAATGCTGACGAAGGAATGACAGTTCCAACAAAGGGTAATGTAAATATAGGAAATCAAATGGAACAAAATATGAAGCGGGCAAGTACTGAACAATCTTTAGTTAAATGGATTTTTGTCTCAACTACTAAAGAAGTTGAAAAAGGGTTAAATGATCAAAAATACTACGGGGCGCTTATCATTCCAAAAGATTTCACCAAAAAACAGGCGACTCTTCAGACGGCTCAGCCTGATGCACCTGCTATTAGATTATTAGTGAATCAAGGAATGAATACAGCTGCTTCAACACTAGCAAGTCAGGTGCTAAACGGAGCAGTTGATAAGATGAATGAAAATATGCGCTTGCAGCTAGTGAAAAGATTTGAACAAAACGGAACGCAACTAAGTGCAAGCCAAGCATTAGCACTCGCTGCACCAATTCAAAAGACAGTGATAAACGTAAACGAAACAGGGACTCATAGTGTCAACGGAAATGCCCCCGTTTCATTATTTCAGCCGCTGTGGATGGCGAGTATAGCCGGTGCCGCAATTGTCTTCCTCAGCATCCAAAAAATCACGTTTTCTTCTCGTAAAGAGAAACTCGTTAACCAAGTAGGGTTCATAGTCATCGGGGCTATACTTGCTTTAGCTGCTGGTTTCGGGCTAGCATGGCTTGCTGAAGTAGTTGGAATAAGTGTTCCTTCATTTTTGGATACGGCACTATTCTTAGCTATTGCTTACTTCAGCTTTTTCACCTTGATATCAGCCGTACTTTCATGGCTAGGACTAAAGGGACTTCCAATTTTCGTTATTATTCTATTTTTTGGCGCACCTTTGCTTTCAATGGCCCCAGAAATTATGCCTGATTTTTATAGAGAGTGGATTTATCCATGGCTGCCAATGAGATTTATGGTAGATGGCGTAAGAGAATTATTTTTCTTTGGAAGACATCTGACATGGAATTCTTCTGTATCTGCTCTAACTCTTATCTCTTTAATAAGTTTGTGTGCTCTGTTTGCTTCTGCTTTACCTGCATCTTCTGTGAAAAAAGAGGAGTCTCGCTCAATATAAAAAATACTGTGACTGAATGAAAAGGAGAGATGATGATGAATCCACAAATCTTAATCGTTGGGGCCGGCCCTACTGGCCTCGTTATGGCCTACAATTTAGCCAGACATAGCATTCCTTTTCGAATTATTGATAAAAGCGACGGGCCTGGGCAAGCCTCCCGGGCAATGGCTATTTTACCGCGAACGCTTGAATTTTATCAGCAGTTCGGTTTTGCAGATGAAGTCATAGACCGCGGGATTAAGATGGAAGATGTATACGTCCGAGTAAAGAATAAAATAAAAGCAAAAGTTCATCTAGGATCTTTAGGAGAAGGATTAAGTCCTTTTCCTTTTATTCTTACATTTCCACAGGACGACCATGAGCAGTTTCTGCTTGGAAAATTAAAAAATCTCGGGATTGAAGTAGAATGGAAGACGGAATTACTATCTCTAGCTGAACACGGAGAAGGGGTAAAAACTTTATTAAAAGCCCAGCAAGAGGAAACCGCTTATTTTAAATATATTTGTGGATGTGACGGAGCACACAGTACAGTTCGTAAACAACTGAAGATAGAATTTAAAGGAGAAAAATATAAACAGCATTTTTATGTGATGGATGTTCACGGCTCTGGTGAAGTGATGAAGGATCAAAAAATCAGTATTTCATTTAGTAATGAAGAATTTTTGATTTGTATGCCTGTTAGAAGTAAAGGAACGTATCGAATGATCGGCATTATTCCTTCAGCTTTTGAGGATCAAAACGATGTAAAAGCTGAAAACATTCACGCTTTTATTCAACGAACATTTGGTGCCCAGGTTGAGGGTATAAATTGGTTCTCGACATATCATATCCATCACAGAGTAGCAAGTCGTTTCCGACAGGGACGTATTTTTCTAAGTGGAGATGCGGCCCATATTCATAGTCCTGCAGGCGGACAAGGAATGAACACAGGAATTGGAGATGCACTCAACCTTTCATGGAAATTAGCAGCTGTCCTTCAACGCAAAGCGGCACTTTCCATATTAGATACATACGAAGAAGAAAGGTTGCCTTTTGCAGAGCTGCTTGTAAATACAACTGATCGCGCTTTTAAGCGAATGGTGGCACGAGATAAAACGAGTCAATTTTTCAGAAAACATATCTTTCCGCCTGTACTATCCTTTTTATTTCGTTTCCCTTATCCTCGTCACAAAGCATTTACGATTTTATCTCAAATTCGCATTGAGTATCGAAGTAGTGACCTAAGCAGCGGGAAAGGAACAAATGTGCAAAGTGGTGATCGGTTACCTTATGTAGAAGGGAATTTTGAATATTTACAGTCTATAAACTGGCAAATACATGTCTATGGAACAGCAGCAGAGAAGCTAAAAAAGAGCATGCAAGAAAAAGACTTCTCCTTGCACGAGTTTTCTTGGAACCCTTACTTAAAGAAAGCAGGGCTTCAAAAAGATGCTCTATACGTTATTAGACCGGATGGATACATTGGTTTTATTAGCAGCGAGCAGCGTATAGATCTACTTCATCAATATTTGAATACTCATAAAATCCTGCCTTTTACAAATGAATAATAACGCTAATAAAAAGCTAAGACAACATGATTTTAGCTGAAAGAAAATTGGATCGATGAATCGAGATTTTTCAAGGAAAATCAACTTTATTCGCATTTTTTTATAGTCATGGTAAACGTAGATTTCATCTATTTAGTTTACTCTAGCGGTTGATTGGAGTACAAGGCGCAGACTCCTGCGGGAAAAGCGGAATAGGTGAGACCCCGCAGGAGCGCAAGCGACGAGGAGGCTCAGCGGCCGCCCGCGGAAAGCGAAGCCTTGCACCGAAATCAACCGCGGTGTAGCGAGCAGTCAAGCTCATTGACCCCGTTTGTTCGTCTTTAGATTGAATTGATTTTGTTATGTCTCAATCTATTTATTTTTGTTTACAATTTCGAAACAACTTGGAGATGTTTTTGCTAAAGCTGTTTGATAAGATAGACGAAGAGAAATATCAAATGAAAGTACGTGATACATTGAATAAAAGGATTTTAGTAGTTGATGATGAAAAAAGTATTGCTACAGCGGTATCTTATGCTTTCAAGCGCGAAGGATATATTGTAGACACAGCATCTGACGGTGAAGAAGCACTTGAAAAAGTAAAAAGCTTTCGACCTGACGTGATGATATTAGATGTGATGATGCCGAAATTAACCGGCTATGAAGTATGCCGAAAACTTGAGAATCGAAGAGGAATGGGGATTATCTTGTTAACGGTTAAAAATGATATAGTCGATAAAGTTCTAGGTTTAGAGTTAGGCGCTGATGATTACATGACCAAGCCGTTTGATGTAAGAGAACTTGTAGCTAGAGCTAAAGCACTTGTTCGGCGAATGGAAAAAAATGAAGCTCCTGAAGCTGTGGGAGAAATCACGGTGGGAAAAGTGAAGGTGAACTTAATTCAGCGCACGTTACATGTTGCCAATGAGTTAGTTAAGCTTACACCAAAGGAGTTTGATCTTATTGCTTTATTACTTGCCAATTTAGAGAGAGTATACACACGAGAAGATTTACTAGATCTTGTCTGGGGGATGGATTATGCAGGCGGTACACGTACGGTAGACATTCACATGCAGCGCCTTCGAAAAAAAGTAGGAGAAGCAGAGCCTTATTTGCTTCAAACGGTATATGGGGTTGGATATAAAGCGACAGCAGGGATCAATGAATGAAAATCAGCCTAAAAGCTAAGATGGGGCTCGTTCTTGCTTTTTTAATTATTTTAACAGTAACAGTACTGAGCGTACTTGTGTTAAAAGGAATTGAGACAAATCAGCGTGATCAGCTAGAAAGTGAACTTATTCAAAAAAGCAAAGCAGCCGAGCAGACGATTCGTCAAAGTTATGTAACCGGTGACACGTCTTTGAATACAGATTCTTTTCTTCAGCAAAAAGGACAGCGTCTTGCCTCTTCGATTGCATCACAAAGCGGAATGCAAACAGTCCTATATAATCAAAAAGGACAGGAAGCAGGAAGCTCTATTCCCATCGGCCAAAAAGATGTGGATGTTTCTGACACGCTTAGCTATGCTTTGAAAGGAAAAATAGCTTATCAAATCTCGGGTTCTTCCCTTATTTACTTTGCACCTGTGTCAATCGATAATCAATTTATCGGCGCCATTCGTTTTGACCATTCCCTAAAAAATAATCAGCAGTTTATAGCTGACATTAGGCACCTATTTCGTACTTGGGGAACGATTGCAGCAGCAGCAGCTTTTTTAATTGGCTACGCTTATTTTTACCGTATCGCTTCGCTTATTGCTAGCCTTCAAAAAACTTCACAGCAGATTCGAAAAGGTCGTTATTTAACCGACCTGCCGTTCAAACGGCGCGATGAACTCGGGGAGCTCAGTCAGGGCTTGTTTTTTATGAGTACGTCGATTGAAAAAAATATCGATCAAATGAATGAAGAAAAAAGAAAGCTTGAGTTCGCTATTTCGAAACTGCAGTCTCTTGAACAGCAGCAAAAGCAGTTTATCGGTAACATCAGCCACGAATTTAAGACGCCTTTAACATCGATCAAAGCTTATGTTGACTTACTTGATATGTATCGAGATGATCCTCAGCTTATGGAAGACGGCGTGCAAAATATTCGTAAAGAAACGAATCGCCTTCATGAAATGGTAGATAAAATCTTAAAACTTTCAGCGCTTGAGAAATATGATTTCGAGCAGCGGCCAGAGAAAGTTGAATTGAAGCGGCTTATAGAAGACATATGCGATCGTATGAAAGGAAAAGCAGCTAAATTTGATTTGACTCTTCATACAAATATAAAAGAAGCAGTTGTTTGGGCTGATCGTGAAAGCTTAATACACATTTTTATCAATTTAATTGACAATGCTATTAAATATAATGAACCAGGCGGAAAAGTGGAAGTAACGTCTTACACTTTAGAGAATTCTATTATTGTGGATGTAGCTAACACCGGAATAGGGATTCCATCCGAAGCAGAAGAGAAATTATTTCAACCATTTTTCACCGTAAATAAAGATCGGTCGCGTTTATCCGGAGGTACAGGCCTTGGCTTAGCATTAGCCAAAGACTTAACTGAAAAGCAAAAAGGCGTTATCAAGCTGCATCATTCTGATTCTAAATGGACGATTTTCAAAGTGTCGTTTCCTTTGAAAACAGAGAAATGAGTTAGCTAAAAGGAGTGAACCGTTATTGAAACGGTATAGATTAATGATATGTATAGCAAGTACTTTTCTTATTTTAACATCATGCGGACAAGAAGAAAGCCATAGAGAAACCGTTGAAAAACCCGACAAGAAAATTACTGTATTGGACCAAGTAGATAAAGATGAAAAAATAGAAGTGAAAGACGTTCAGGATATTAACGGCGTAAGGGCGTTTCAATTTTCAAACGAAAACACAATGATTGTTAGTAAAGAAAATAAACAATTTCGTTCGCACGATTTCGGTCCCAAAGAGGTATATGCACAGAATTTAGCTACTTATAATCTTAAAAACAAGTCTACTTTTGTGTTGCATCCAAGCAATGAAATTCAACATGCGGCGAAGCTTTCTCCGAACGGTGAATATCTTTTTTATAAAGTAGCAAAAGGCGAAGATACATTTGGTTATATGATGAACCTTCAAACAAAAAAAACAGTTAAAATAAAGAATGTTCTTCTCTATCCATCAAGCGGAGAGTGGCTTAATAATTCAGAAGTAATGTTTATTACAATGGAAGGAAAGCTTTCTAAAGCAAATGTAAAAGGAGAAGCAGAACCTCTGTTGCACAGAGACGATCGAATCTTAGATGCAGTTAAAGGAATAGGTGGCATTTATTATATTGGTGTAAACAACCAGCTGTTTTTTCTTCATAACGAACAGACGGACCCTGAAAAAATCCGAGATAATGTGGTTTCTATTATCCCGTCTCCAAACGGAAAACAATTAGCGCTCGTTCAGCAAAAAGATGCCCAAACGAGAACGTTGTCTATCACAGATTTAAAAGGATCAGAAGCCTTTCAGCTTGCTCTGTCCACTCAAATTTTTGGCGTAAGCTGGTCTCCCGACGGTTCGAAATTAGCTTATAACTTTATTTCTGAAAAAAAAGGAGATAAAGGGATATTCATAGCAGATGGATTAACAGGAGATGTTACACACTTAAACGTAAATTTAGACTATGCTGCTGATCAGCTTGCTTGGAGTCAATCAGGAAATAAACTAGTTGCATCGAGCTTTACGCAAAATCAAGTTCATACGTATATTATCTTTTTGAAATAGACTGCTTAGGCTTAGGCAGTCTATTTATATTTTTTCACACCTTAATTTTTTTTAGAGTGTTTACAAGTTTGAAACAACTGAATAACAGACAGAAACATTTATATTTTATCCTTTCTTTATAGGCTTTTGTAGCGCATCAAAAGCCGTTTGAAAGGAGTAAGACATCATGAAATACTTTTTAGTTATTTGTTCTTTAGCTTTTACGCTGATGATAGCGGGATGCGGAACAAACAATTCTTCATCAAATACCGCCAGAGAATTTACAAAACATGGACAGGCTCAAAAAATAGAAAGCTCACCAGCTTCTTCACCTTTAACGAAACCTAACGTAGACGAAACAGTGGTCATAGCGAATCCAGAATCGTTTACGGCTTTAGTCAATAAAAAGCATCAGCTTCCTGACTCCTATCAGCCTTCTGATTTGGTCTATGCTGACGTTCCATTTATCTTTAGCGAAAAAATAGAAAAAAGAATGCTTAGAAAGCCTGCAGCCCAAGCACTTGAAGAACTTTTCCGAGATGCTGAAAAAGAGGGAATCAGCTTACTTGGTGTATCCGGTTATCGATCTCACGAGCGTCAAAAAGAGCTTTTTGCATTTTATGCAAAGCGAGACGGTGAAGAACAAGCACTAACCTATAGCGCCTATCCTGGAACAAGTGAACACGAAACGGGACTAGCAATCGATGTCACGGGAGGAAGCGGAATGTGTGCTGCAGCAGACTGCTTCGCTGATACACCAGAAGCTCATTGGCTTTCAAAAAATGCGTATCAATACGGATTCATTATTCGATATCCTGAAGGTGAAGAGCAGGTTACCGGCTATAAATACGAACCATGGCACCTTAGATATGTAGGGAAAAAAGCAGCCGCATCCATTTTTAATCAATATGCAACGTTAGAAACCTATGCAAGTAAGAAAAAAGCTTAATCAAAAGTTCTATAACTGGAGAACGAAGAAAAATCAAAAGTCAGGTTTATCACTCTCACATATGATACAAACTGATACTATAACATGCTTGCTATAGAGGAAGGGTATCAATGTATAAAGATATTGCGATTGAACTGATATGTGGATTTTTAGCGTTATTTATTATGCTGAAGCTTTTAGGTAAGACACAGTTTGCTCAAATTACTCCGTTTGACTTTATTACAACGCTTGTTCTGGGAAATATTGTGGGGGATGCAGCTCTCGAAAAAGGAGTAGAATTAACTGAAATTCTTTATAGCATTTTGATTTGGGGGCTTCTGATTTACGCAGTGACAAAGCTATCTCAAACCTTTACAGGATTTAGGGGAATTCTTGAAGGCAAGCCTTCAATGATTATTTATAAAGGGAAAATCCTTTATAAAGAGCTTAAGAAAAACAACTTGGATTTGAATCAACTTCAGCATCTAATGAGACAGCAAGGGTATTTTTCACTGTATGAAGCAGAATACGTCATTTTAGAAACGAATGGAGAGGTGAGCGTCGCTCCTAAACATGAATTCGGCCCTCCGACGAAAAATGATTTAAACATCCCTTATTCTCAAACCAATTTACCCATTGCTTTAATTATGGATGGAAAAGTAGTGCCTGGCAATTTAAAAGAAGCTAACGTAGATGAAAAGTGGTTAAAAAAACAGCTGGCAATCAAAAAAATAAAGGAATACGGCGAAGTTTTTTATGCTGAATGGCAGCAAGAGCGAGGGCTAGAAATAACAAAATTCTAAAAACCCTTTCCTTTTAAGGAAAGGGTTTTTAGCTTTCTTTTAATAGCTTAGCAAAATCTTCAATCGTTGTAGAATACGTGACGTACAGACGAGGAATAAGATAGTTTTCATTCTTTTGTCCGCTTTCAGTAAAAAAATTTGGAATCGTTGAAAGACCAAATGTATAATTCTTTTTTGTTTCGTCGACTACGCGGCTATTGACCTTTCCATAGGGGTAAGCAACAGCAATAACTGGCCTGCTCGTAATGGCTTCAATTTTTCGTTTTGAATCAGCTAGCTCATAGGATAAATTTTTCGTCTTAGTTAAATCCGGATGAGTAGCGGTATGAGACTGAATAGAAAAAAATCCTGAATCAACAAATTTTTTTAAATCGGCTGGCGACAAACGGTTGGGACGGCCGATAAAGTCTGAAATCACAAAAATTGTAGCCGCTGGATGAAATCGAGGGCTGGCTGCTCTTTGGAAAATAGGCAAGATAGTAAGATTATTTTTATATCCATCGTCAAATGTAATAAATATAGGTTTTTTCACACGCTTTAGTTCCTGCCATTTTTCAAATGTTAGCGGCGTATATCCTTGCTTTTTAAGATAAAGAAGCTGTTTCTCAAAATTTTCAGGCGTCACATACAGTTCTTTTTCCCCGTGGCCTGTGTAGGCATCAATAGAATGGTAAATCAGGACAGGCACTTTCACTTGGCTAAAAGCGGGGGAAGGGAAAATAACAGTTAGTACTAAGATAACAAAAACCGAAATTTTTCTCATAACAATCCTTTCTGTTGCACAGTGGTGACGAGACTGTTTTAGTATGTCAAAAGAAAAGGAATGTATAAGCCAAGCTTTCTTTTTTACAAATATAAGCCTTCTTTTTTAAATATTTTATGCAGAACCAAGTGCTCAGCAGAGTTCACAACTGCAAACTGTTTTTTAGAAAGCGAATGGGGAGAAAAACGCATTAGCTTAGTAAAGTCTGATGGCAGCGTAGTAGATGAAACATCAGTAGAGAGTACCGGGGCAGACAAAGGTGTTTTCGAGCCGATGTGAAAACCCCAATCTCCGAAAGAGGGAATAATGGTGTGGTAGCTCAACGTATAAAACTGAGAAGCTTTCATCGTCTTATTAATGCTCCAAAAAACGATAGGTGTGTCTCTAGGAGAATTTGACTGACACACGACCAAGCCGCTGCGCGATAGTGAACGTTGGAGAAGTGCGTAAAATTCTTTTGTATAAAGAGCACTTATGTTTTTGTTAGTAGGATCAGGAAAGTCGATAATGATAATATCATAACACGCTGAATTCAAAGAGAGGTAGTCAACAGCATCTTGAATATGAACGGTGACACGAGAATCTTCGAATGAGCGTTGATTTAACTTCTTTAATTCTTCTACATTCATCGCAGCATTTACCACGTCAGCATCTATTTCCACAAGGTCTATTTCTTTAACTTCTTTATATTTAAGAACTTCTCGCAAAGCTAAACCATCTCCTCCGCCTAGAATAAGAATGCGGCGAGGACTTAAGGAAGCTGCAAATATAGGGTGTACAAGAGCTTCATGATACGCATGTTCATCCAATGAGCTAAATTGCAGCTGTTCATCCAAATACATTCGAATATCAGATGCTTTAATCAGCTGAATATCTTGAATACTGTTTTTCTGATGAAACAAAATGTCATGCTGGCCTGATAAGATCTGCTGTAGACTAACGTGATCTGAGTCATCTCCACCATTGAGAAGACGGGTGCTTTCAGCATGCTGACGATTTTTTGTTGGAGTTTCGGCGTGTTGAATTCCGCGAGAAATCGAATACACAACAGCTTTTTTTGAAGCTAATTGCTTCAGCAAGGCATAACCAATTTCAATTATTTCTTTGTCTCCGCACGTATAAAAATCTAATGAAGCGTAGTTTTCCTCCGGCCACGTATGAATAGACAAGTGAGAGGTAGCTAATACGAGAATGCCTGTAATGCCTTGGGGCGTAAACTGGTGAAAGTAACAGTGCAAAACTTCCATCTCTGCATCTAGTGCAGCTTCAACAAGAATTCTCCTTAAAAGTGAGGGGTCGTTTAATATCACTTCATCGCATTCGAACGCATCCATTAGCAAGTGTTCGCCTTTAGTATCCACTACGTCAGCCTCCTTTCTGAGCATTATTTTCACTATCTTATGAAATTTTTTAGAAAAGGGAAACGTAAGCACGTTATTTTATGGATATTTTCGGGAAATAACTAGTTATCATCACATAGAAAGGCGGTTGAGACAAACATATTTTCGTTGAAGGAAGATCCGAACAATGAATCCATATTCTTGATAGGAATCGAAACCTTTCGAATTTTTTCATTGGTAGGATGAACGTAGGCTTCATGTATGTAGGATTTCTAGCGGTTGATTGGAGGGGAAGGCGAAGACTCCTGCAGGAAAAGCTGAACAGGTGAGGCCCCGCAGGAGTGTAAGCGACGAGGAGGCTCACGCCGCCCGCAGAAAGCGAAGTCTTGCGCGGAAACCAACAGCGGTGTCTCAAGCGATTCATGCTATCTCATTTATCTTTAAGTGGGATTGATTCAATGTCTCTACTCTTTATCAGTATTAAACCAGCCTTTTCGCTTGAACCATAAAATTAATCCAAGCGTTATCAGTCCCATGAAGCCAAGCACAAAGAAATAGCCATAGTGCCACTTTAGCTCAGGCATATTTTCAAAATTCATTCCGTATACGCCAACAATAAAGGTAAGAGGAATAAAGATAGATGAAATAACAGTCAGTGTCATCATGATTGAATTCATCCGGTTTGAATTAAGAGAAAGATAATTATCGCGCATATCAGACGTCATTTCCCGATTTGATTCAATCATATCGGCTAATTTTAATAAGTGGTCATAGACATCTTTAAAATACCTTTTTTGTTCAGGATGAACATCTAGGCGTTCAGAATTTATAACACGGTACAATAAATCGCGCATAGGCAAAATGGTCCTTCTGATTTTTAGCAAATCACTTCGAAGTTTGAATACATCTTCCATTAAAACAGAAATGGATTTCTTTGCATCTATGTTTTCTATATCATTCAGCTCATCTTCAATCTGATATACAGTGGGGAAATATTCATCTACCACTTTATCCATCACAGAATACGCAAGATAGCTTATCCCTTTTTCTTGAATCGAAGGTGTATGAAGCAGCTTTTCCCATACTTTATCAATTGCAGCTGACGGGTGAAAATGAAAAGTAACCATATAATTTTCGCCGATAAAAAGGTCAACTTCTTCAGCTTCTAACGTTTGACGATTTAACGAATGAAGGACAAAAAAACTGTATCCTTCATAATAATCGAGTTTTGGACGCTGCAGAAAATGAAAGCAATCTTCAATCGCTAACGGATGAAAGTGGAAGGATGATTGAAGCAGCAGCGCTTCTTCTTCAGAAGGGCAGTTAAAGTCAATCCAATAGTACTGAATAGAAGGGTCGTGAATCTGATCTAATTGTATATGTTTCACAATTTTGTCATCGTTCGTAAGAGCTAACGTTCGTATCATTTGAAAACTCCTTCGTGTTTTTATAGCCATTTTCAATGTAGCATAAAATCATAAACTACACGTATTTTTTTAAAAATTTTCTTTCTTCTCTTTTTATAAAACTAGTAAGGGGGAAAAAGTTGAATTATAATGATAGTAGTAGCTGGTATGGAAAGGGGAATCGTTTTGAATAAAAATGAAGCACTTCGAATGTTTTTCTTAAAACATGCAGATCAACTGACGGAAGAATGGTATGAAAGCATTGAAGACAATGACCCAGAATCGGTTTATGCATCTACTCATCCGGAAGTCATTTCAGTATTAAAAGGTCAAAATAATGAATTTCATTTATACATAGCCGATGTATTTATAAAAAGTGAAAAAGAATTTTTTGATTCATTTGAAACGTGGATTTTAAAGATTGCGGAAGACGGAGAGCATGTAAGAACGCCTATTCATTATATTATTCGAGAATTTTTCCGAGTTAGAAAACAGTATTTAACGTATTTAAATCAATTTGTAAAAGAGTATGACCAAGATATTACGCAAGAAGAACTAGACGAATGGAACGAATTGATTGTACGCGTGTTTGATATCACCGTTTATAAATTTGTTGAAGAGCACCATCAGCATTCAAGGCGGTTGCTTGAAGCACACAAGGAGCTGATTAATGAGCTGAGTTCGCCAGTTATTCCATTGAGCGATCATATTGCGATTCTTCCGCTTGTTGGGGATATCGACACAGCAAGAGCGCGCCGAATTTTAGAAAATACGCTAACTCGCTGCGCTGAACAGCAAGTGAATCACCTTTATATTGATATTTCAGGAGTGGTTATTGTTGATACGATGGTTGCTCATCAGATTTTCCAGCTGATTGATGCATTAAAATTAATAGGCGTAGAATCAACGATCTCTGGGGTACGTCCTGAAATCGCGATTACCGCTTCTCATTTAGGTTTATCGTTTGAAAACATATCAACAAAATCAACCCTTGCTAATGCGATGGCTTCACGTATGAGGAAATAAAGCGAACAAGAATTACTTTTAATTCTTGTTTTTTTATCTCAATTCATACTTGACATATAGGTTAAAGAGGTATTATGATTTTACTAATTTAATAAATAAAAAGAGTTGTATTACATACGCTAATATAAAAATGCATCTCTGTAATTAGCGGACAAGAATTGAACAAACAATATGAAAACGCTTTATATAGAATACGAGAATATTTAGGAGGAAATGGAAATGAACATCTTATGGTTTTTCCCTACAGCAGGCGACGGACATTATCTAGGCACAACCGAAGGAAGCAGAACAAGTGACATTCACTACTTAAAGCAAATCGCACACGGGCTGGATTATCTAGGATATGACGGCGCTTTGTTGCCTACTGGTTCAAATTGTGAAGATTCATGGGTGATTGCATCGGCACTTGCTTCCGTTACGAACCGACTGAAGTTTTTAATTGCACTTCGCCCGGGTGTCATGTCTCCAACACTTTCAGCACGGATGGCTTCGACATTCGATCAAATGTCAAACGGCCGACTTATGTTGAACATTGTGACGGGAGGAGATCCTGTGGAGCAAGCAACGTACGGTAACTATTTAAGTCATGATAAACGCTATGAGTTAACAGATGAATTTTTAACGATTTGGCGAGATGTAATGGAAGGAAACAAAGTGGATTATAAAGGAGAACATGTTGATGTAACAGGCGCGTACATTCCATCTCCTCCTGTCCAAAAACCGTATCCTCCGCTGTACTTTGGTGGATCTTCTCCAGCAGGAAAAGAAGTAGGAGCAAAGCATGCAGATGTATATTTGTTATGGGGAGAGCCGCCCGAAGTGATTAAAACAAAAATTGATGAGATGAAAGAAAAAGCTGCAAACGAAGGTAGGGACATTCGCTTTGGTATTCGCCTCCACGTTATTGTAAGGGAATCGGAAGACGAAGCGTGGGAATCTGCAGATAAATTAATTAAACATGTTAATGATGATACGATCAAAGCGTTTCAAGATAAGTTTGCCTCATTTGACTCCACTGCCCAAAAAACACAGTCAAGTTTGCACAGCGGCACAAAAGATCGAGGTGCGCTGGAGATTGCTCCGAATCTATGGGCTGGAATTGGCTTAGCACGAGAAGGAGCTGGAACCGCTCTTGTTGGAAGTCCTGAAATTGTAGCGGATCGTTTAAAAGAATACAAAGAGCTGGGAATTGATACGTTTATTTTATCAGGCTACCCTCATCTGGAAGAAGCGTATACGTTTGCTGAGCTAGTATTTCCACATATTCAAAAAGAACGAAGCAAGAGATAATTCTTGCTTCGTTCTTTTTGAATCGTAAAAAAATAAATACCCCAGTTGACTTATAGGAATTATAGGTGTATTATAAAGATAGTTCATTTAGTCAGAAAATTTGTGATAAAGGGTGAAGAAAATGGAACGTTATGACGTAATTCAAGGCGCAGAATCTTTTTATTATAAAGGCAACGACATTGGTATACTTGTTTCTCACGGATTTATGGGGACTCCTCAAAGTATGGAATATATCGGAAAAGAATTAGCTGAAAAAGGTTTTACTGTGTACGGTTTGCGACTAACGGGACATGGTACTCACTACTATGATATTGAACAAACAACGTACGAGGAATGGAAGCAAGACTTTTTAAATGGGTATCAGCGTTTGGAGCAAGAATGCCGTCATGTATTTATCTTGGGTCAGTCCATGGGAGGCACTCTCACCTTTCATACAGCAAGCCAAGGATTAGATCTTGACGGAGTTATTGCAATCAATCCGGCTATGACGTCCATTCCTTCAATGGAGCCTTACCGCTCTCGTCATACGCCTCGTTATTTAAAAGAAGAGCATCCTGATATTAAAGATCCAAACGTACATGAAATTACGTACGACAAAGTACCAGTGCGCTCTATGCGTGAGCTGCTTTCTTTAATGGACGAAACAAAAGAACGCTTATCTTATGTAACGTGCCCGGCTTTAGTACTAACATCAACCGTTGATAACGTAGTACCGCCTGAGAATTCAGCTTATATCTTAAACCATATTCAATCAGCAGAAAAAAGACAGCACATGCTTCGAAACTCTTACCATGTTGCGTCGATGGATTTTGATAAAGACACAATTGTTGCACAAACGGCACAGTTTGTACAAGCAACAGTTGCCAAAAAAAAAGTGCATGAGCGAATTTTTTAATTTTTAAATTCGCTCCGTTTCTTTTTTACTTCAAGTAAGATAAAATGAATCTTGAATGAAAACAAAGGAGTGTACATACATGATTCATTTAGAATGGAACGATCGTCCAACAATTAAACAAGTAAAATGCATACATACAGATGCAAAAAAATTCGTGGTTGAAAATGTTTTAACAGCAGGAAAAACATATGATGTAAAAAACGAAACAGAAGAATTTTATTTTGTTGTTGATAACACTGGCCAAGTCGGCGGCTTTTATAAAGAATACTTTGAAGGCTAAACAAAAAATCATCGTCTCGGCGATGATTTTTTTGTTGTAATAGAAATGATTAACTGAACTTTACAAACAATGTCTTCTACTTCTCAATGAGAACGAATGAACGTACTTTTAAATAGAATTTCTATATACAATCACTTCGCGAAAAAGCTCTGAGATAAAAATAGGATGTAAGACCTAAATTCTTCCGTTTCTTGTTCTGATTAAAAGGGTAACTGACTATAAATACCCATGACAACAATTATTTTACAATGTAAAATGAAAGCGACGCTTAACAGAAAAAGGAAAAGAGGAGGTCATACGATGAAAAAGCGTAATACAGCAGCTTTTACATTTTTAGCATGGACAGCTTTCATTACAGCACTATTAGCTATGTTTATAGGAATTTATACCTTAGATGCATCATTACCGGTTAAAGGTTATTATGCTGTTGGAACTTTATACTTAACGATGTCCGCTTTTGTGCTTCAAAAAACCATTCGTGATAACGAAGAAGATACGGCGCACGAACGTAAACATGACAAAGCCGAAGAAGAATTGTAAGTCGAAAAAAGAGCGTTTTTCTAGCTCCTTGAAAAACATCTCCATTTTTGGGAGATGTTTTTTTATATAAAAAACAGGGAACTTGTCACTCCATGTCGTATTAATAAAGAAGGAGGCGATTGAATTGACACAACTAATGATTAATAACGTAAATTTTCACGTTGATATGTTTGAAGAAAAAATGATTACTGATGCGAATACAGGTGAAAAGCTGAAAAGGCTAAACTTTTCTTTTTCGGTTGTAGGCAAAGCAGCTTATGATAAATATGATGCATTTTTTGAGGATCCGTACTTTGAAGTAACAAATATGGAGACAAAAGAAACGCTAACACTAAAAAACATTTCGCATAGCACATTTTATCAGTCACCTGAAATTACAGAGCATACAAATATTGTTTTCAGGGTGAAGCTGCAGCAAGAATCTGTTAAAACAAAAGAACAAGTGAAAAATGAACAGCCAACAGAGAGCACGGTAAACGAAATGCTTTTATCTAGAATAAAATTTAAGGCTCTTGTCGAAATACTTGAGGAAAAAGGACTTTTAACAGAGAACGAATTGTATACAAAAATTGAAGAAGTAGCAGAACGAGATTTTGATATTCTGCGAGATGAATTAAGTCATTCTAAAAAAGAGGTAAAAGCGTAAAAATACCCCATTCTGCAGGGGGATTTTTTATTTATATCCATTAATTTATAACCCTTTTGATAAATCGTTCATATATTACATCACGATGAAAATAAAAAGGGTGAGGATAATGCCGATTGTTATTAATCATGTAGTGATTCCAAACGTTACAGGAGGAGTCGTTACGTTTGGCGACACGTACTATGTTTCTCCAAAAAGTAACAGTAAAACCGCACAAGGTTCAGGGTCTTCAAATACAGGAATTTGTGTAAATACAAATTCAGGACTTTCTAATACAAATACGCTCGATCCGGATGGTTCTGATCAAAACGGCTTCGGAAACGGATAAGGAGAGATGTTTTACTCTTCTTTCTACACGCCTTTTCAGTATTCGTTTTATCCGTATTTTATACCTTCTTTTGCACGTCCGATTGGATTTGTCGTGTCACCTGATGGAGCGATGGATAACTGGTGGGGCAAAAAACCATCTTGGTGGTGGAAAATTACGCCTTCAGCCGGCGTTTTCCCTCCTGTTACCCAGTACTATACGGGCAGTTTAGTTCCTTATAGTTTAAGGAGCTATTATTAATATAAAAAAGATGTTCGAATTAAGCTACCTTGTTGGCGTCTATTTCCTGAAAATAGGCGTTTTTTTCCGTTTTACTTGATTCAAAGTTATTTTTGCTGAATAATAAGGAAAAGAGAATTTTTAGAAGTAAGCTGTAAGTAAGGAGATGTTCAATCATGACAGATAAATGGAGAGTTCATAAAATAAAAAGTGATTGTGAACCTTGGCTGTTTTTAGAAGGCTGGGAAAAAGATATTATTGAAACCATTGAATTTGAAAAAAGAAGAAGCGCTTCGCTACTACGCGATGATGATTTATGAATTTCATCAAAAATATGCAAGCGTGCGAAGTGATGAACTAGCGCTCTTTAGCTTTTGGAACGAAGGCGAAAAGGAATTTTGCGAGGCCTGTGATGATGATCTTCAAATCTTCCACGGTGTTTTATTCGCTAAAAACGATGAAGTCTATTCATTAGAAGAAGATGAAGAAGGATTAAAAATGCTTCGTACTAAATAAAAACGTCCTGCGGGGCGTTTTTTTTATATAAAAAATGAACGATTTCAATTGCTAAAGCGTCATATAGGTGATGAAACAAAAAGGAGGGGTGACCGCTTTGGAACAAGATGATTTCATCCTTGTCCAAAAAGCATTACAAGGTGATGATGATGCCTTTTCATTATTATTTCAGCGCTATCATTCATTTTTATATAAATACCTTTTAAAGCTGACATTAGATGAGGACTTATGCAGTGAATTGTGTCAGGAAGCAATGATGAAGTGTTACGTGAATCTTTCTTCATACAAAAATGAAGCAAAGTTTTCGACTTGGATGATATCCATTGCTTCAAGACTGTACATGGATTATTTGCGTAAGCAAAAACGTGAAAAAAGCAGTCTTCAGCGAATAAAGCAGTCTTTATCGCATCAGCTTCAGTGGAAAGCTAAATACAAAGGAGTGGAATGGAGCGAGATGTTTTCCGATTTTAATGAACTCGATTCGCGCTTTCGAATTCCTGTCTTGCTTCGACATTATTACGGATACACATACGATGAGATTGCCCATATGCTGAATATGCGAGCAGGAACGGTCAAATCAAGAGTAAATAAAGGAGTAAACATACTGAGAAAGGAGTGGAAAGAATGAGAGAAGAAAATGACAATCAGCCCTTGCATTCTTTAAAAAAAGATTGGGAGCAGCTAGAGAGTTTAGCAAGTCATGAACATATTTCTCTTCATGTAATTAAAGAACAACTTCTTATTGAAAAACAAAAGCAGAAAAAAGCTTTCCGGAAAGAATTATGCTTATTTACATTAACAGCACTTGTTATTTTAACAGTAATGGCAACGGCTATTTTACAAATACCTGCCTTATTTATCGCCATTGAAGTGATCGGGATCATTGTTGCTCCTATTTCTTTTATCGTCTTTCACTATAGACGGAAAAAGGAGATGTTTTTATAATGAATGAAAAATGGATTTTGGTTCTGTTTATTTCGCCATTTCTTCTTCTTCAAAGCTTTCTCCTTTTTATCAATGCAAAAAAACGCGGCGCCCATCCATGGTTTTGGGGAATATGGGGACTGATTCAAATTCCAATGCCAACGCTTTTTTATTGGTTTTTTATTATTTGGCTTCCAGCACGAAAAAAAAGGGGGATGTAAATAAATGAATGAAATTAACTGGTTGTTAATTGCTCCAATTCTATTATTACAATTATTTTTAATGATTCCAGCATTGATAAGCTGCATAAAGCAAGAAGAGACAAACGGACCAAAATGGTTATGGGGACTCATCATTTTATGTGTAAGTACAGTCGGTCCCGTTTTATATTTTGTTTTAGGACGTAAAAAACAGTGAGGTGGAACGAAGATGTTTATGCAAGTAGAAGGACTGACAAAAACGTACCGCAATATAACCGTTGTAGATAACCTTTCATTTAATCTCGATAAAGGAAAATGTGTAGCATTGTTAGGGCCTAATGGTGCAGGTAAGACAACTACTCTGCATATGATTGCAGGTCTTACGGCACCTAATAAAGGGAAAATTTCTTTTGAAGATAAACAACATCAAGACGTACGGTCATTTGTTGGCTTTCTGCCACAGCATCCTACGTTTTTTAATTGGATGACGCCTCAGCAGTATTTAACTTTTTTAGGTCTTTTATCTAATATTTCAAAGAATGTGCTTTCCCAACGAATAGATGAAGTACTTGAAACTGTAGGTTTAAAAGGAAAGGAAAAGCAGAAAATTGCTGGCTTTTCTGGAGGAATGAAACAACGTTTGGGCTTAGCGCAAGCCTTGTTGCATAAACCTGAACTGCTAATTTTAGATGAACCCGTTTCGGCTTTGGATCCTGAAGGCAGGAAAGATGTCCTAATGATTATCGAAGCATTAAAGAAGGATACATCCATTCTATTTTCAACCCATATTTTGCATGATGCAGAACAAATATGCGATAACATTATCATGATTAAAAGCGGACGTATGAAATGGAATGGAACAAAGAGTTCGCTGCGCCAAGAGTTTACGTCTCCTACTTTTACGATTGAAACAGAAGAAAGGCTCCCTGCATCTCTTAGCAGTCTGCCAAGTGAACAGCTGTTGTTTCATTCGCCATATAAAGCCACTGTAGGTGTAAAAGATACATCTCAGCAGCAGCAACTGCTTCAACTGCTTGTTGATCAACAAGCAAATCTTGTTTTATTTGAACGAAAACAGCATTCTCTCGAAGATGTGTATCTAGAGGTGATGAACAAATGAACACATTTGGAGTCTTATTTAAAAAGGAACTGCATGAATTATTTGCGAACGGCAAAGGAATTTGGCTGCCTGTCTCTCTAATTTTGCTAGGCATCACACAGCCTTTAACGAATTATTATATGCCACAAATCATTGACATGGCAGGAAATTTACCAAAAGGAGCCATTATTCAACTTCCTACGCCCACCGGTCAAGAAGTATTGCAAGGTGTCCTTTCACAATATAGCACAATAGGAATCTTATTGATTGTACTAGCAAGCATGAATATGATTTCAAATGAACGACAAAATCATGCGGCTGTACTTGTTATGATGAGACCGGTGAGCGTCATTCAATACATTATGAGTAAATGGGCTGCGCAAATCGTACTGGTCATTGGCTCAACGTTTATAAGCTATATAGCAGCGTGGTATTATACAAATCTTTTATTTTCACATGTGGATTGGACTCATATGCTAGTTAGCTTTCTTTTATACAGTCTGTGGCTGATTTTTATTCTGTCCGTTTTAGTGGCAGCTGGAACCTTTCTTTTACAAAGCGGAGGAATTGCTGGAGTAAGCATATTGATCATTGCGTCACTTTCATTTTTGAGTACTTTGTTTACGAATCAATTAAAGTGGAGTCCTGCAGCGCTGTCACAATACGCCGGTCGTATACTTGAACAATTGCACTGGTCACAAAGTGTCACCAATACCGTAGTTGTTACATTAGTGAGCTGCTTTCTTCTTTTAATTGCTGCTGTTTATAGATACAAAAAAGTAGAATATGTATAAAAAGACTTCTGAAACGAAGTCTTTTTTCTAAGGAATTAATTTGCAAATCCACGCAATATAAAGAGCAGCGGGGACTAAGAGAATCTGGGCACATACTGTCCCGCATAAACGAGAGATGACGAGTGTACCAACCATTTTATTCATAGATTGCTTAGTAGATTCACCTTTCATTACCTTTTCAGTTAAAATGGCTACTTGCGGATCTACAAACACAGCAAGGGTAATCATCGCTAGTCCGTTAATAAGACCAGAAGACATCAGAATTGATTTAGAAAGGGTAGGCTCGAGCGTAGAAGCATAAAGAGTGGAAAGAACACCTACTGTATAAATGGTCGTAGCCATTAAATTCAAAAGAAGCAACCGCTTGGGCACTCCGCCTATTCGCAGCTGAGACAGCATAATCCACCTAGGACGCTTCACGTGTTTTTTTGCTTTTTCCAGCGTATGTATGGAAGCAATGTTTTTCATCATTTTGGGTACAGATCCCGCTACTTCTAAGTGTGAAATCATGCGGGAGAAGATCGATACAAAGCTAGGAATTAAAAGAGCACCTGCGATTGTCCCGATAGAAGCCGCGAGCAAGATAGTTTGAAGCTGATGAAGTAGAAGGGGCAAATCTTCTTTAGACTGGACCGCATCTCCTAATTTGCCGGTCAGCGGAGCTTGCACCATATTAGCTGTTCTTGAAACGATGACAATAATATTAAAAAGAGATAGGGCCACGACTAGTTTTCCAGTTTTCAAGCCCGCAAGTCTCACAGAGTAGGCTAGTGTTTCAATCATGTGAATAATTCCTACAAATACACAAATAATCAGTAATTTTTCCATCATAATAAGTAAGTTTCTTTCTTTGATACACGCACTTCCTTATTATGTATAATTTTGGTTCATTTGTAAATAAAAAGCCACTTGCTACCAAGAGTAGCAAGCGGCTTTTTATTATCGATGCTGGTTAATATCACGAAGTATATCTTTGCTAGCCTGATAATCTTTTTCCCGTTCTTTTTCCACCTGTAGACGTTTGTCTAGTTTACGGCTATATTCAGCATACCCCACGCCGTGAGAAAGCTGCATGGCCTTTTCCATTTCTGACGTGTACGTTAGGTGAAGTGCGATAATGAATCAATCCTTTCAGCATTTTTCACTTGTGGCACATGTATTGCTGCTCAAGTGTTTCGATGTTTATAATTCTTGAAGTCTTTCTAGAAATCGTTTTCCCTGTCGCTTTGGATCTAAACATAAATGATTAAAATTTCATAACATTCCAGGTAAAAGCCTTTTTTTCTTGCGTAGTATCCCATATAATAGCAGGAACAACGTTTTTAAAGGAGTTATATATGAACAATACAAAACGAGTATGGTTTGATTTACTTTTTTATATCGCTATTCCTTACCTAATATGGAATCAAGGAAAAGACATTATTGGTGATTACTATGCCATTTTGCTTTCAACAGCACCAGCGTTTGTGTATACCATTTATACATTTATTAAAGATCGCCAGTTTAACGTAACAGGATTGTTTATTGTCATTACGCTGCTGGCACGTACCATTATTGATTTAATTTCAGGGAACGCAGCGACGATGTTAAACAATCAAGTATACTTTATGATTGGACTGGCTGTAGTTGTTCTGTTTACCATTGTGATAAAAAAGCCAATTGGTTTGTACTTCTTTGTAGATACGGCTTACTTAATGGGCTATAAGCGAGAAGACTCTCTAAAACTCTTCCACCAGCCCGATTTATTCAAAATGATGAACTGGCTTACAGTACTGTTCGCAGGTCGCTATGTATTTTTAGCAATCGTAAAATACGTATTGATTCAAAAGTACGGAGTAGAAGGGTACGGGAACATGATTGTATTCCGTCAGGCCGTTACGTGGGCATTCTCCATTTTAATTGCCGTCTACACGTATTTTATCTATAAAAAAATTCAAGATAAAACAGGGATGGATAATCCAATGAATCCAAATGTAAATGAATAAAAAAGAAGCGTGCGTTTAACTAACGTACGCTTTTTTGTTACAAAACAGTGAACAGTGCTCGAAACACTAACATCTCATTTAAAATTAATAGTAAAATAACGCTATTAGAAACGGGATGAAAGTAGGTCAAGAAATGAAACTATTATTAGCATGTCAAAAGCAGCCTTATCGAATTTTAGAAATGATTATGGTGTTTTTTACCTTAATTTTTGTCGTACTGTCGTTTTTTGATTACCGTCAGCTTTTTTTCCTTGTGTTTACGCTTGGAATTGTATTTGCTATTCGAGCGTTTGAAATGCAAGAAGGAGAGAAAAAAGACTCAAGGAAACATCTGGCTACTTGTCGGTGTTGTGATGATTTTGCTAGATATAGTTTTATTTGTTGTATATGCCATCAATCGATCTTAACTAAAAGAAAAATGCTTCCGTGCAGAGGGTCACCTCTAGCTGCGGAAGCTTTTTTGATTAAGGAATCATCCACGATAATACATTGGATTGTAAAAATGTTAATACGCAGACAATCAGCAGTAAAAATAAGCTGTGCTTCACCGTAAAACGAAGCAAATCGGACTCTTTTCCAGCCAACCCAACCGCAGCACAGGCAACAGCGATGGACTGCGGTGAAATCATTTTACCGGTTACTCCACCAGAAGAGTTTGCTGCAAGCGCAAGAAGCGGATCCATTCCAATAGACGTAGCCGTGATTTTTTGCAAGTTGCCGAACAATAAGTTGGCTGATGTATCTGATCCTGTAATAAAAACACCAAGCCAGCCGAGTACAGGAGAGAAAAAGGGAAATAACGCGCCTGTTTTAGCTAGCAGCAGTCCTAAGGTTGTACTCATTCCAGAAGCATTTGTCACGTAAGCAAATGCTACAACGGACATAATGGTAAGCAGCGGCAACGCTAATTCTTTGCACGTCTCGTTAAACGTAATAAACCATTCTTTCCAAGAGATGTTGACGATAAATTTTGTGACAACAGCAGACAACAGGATAGCTGTGCCGGCAGCGCCTAGTAATTCTAACTTATACACTGCCGCAATCGGTTCTCCATTTCCATTTAAAATTAAATTATTTAACCAAGGTACTTCTGGCATAAACGTTAAATAATGTCCGATGGAATTGATAGCGCTCAAAAAAGCGTTAGATCCTTCATAATGTCCTGTCAAAGCGGTTTTAATTTGAGGAATTCCCCATATAGAAATAAAGATCGTTAAAATTAAAAAAGGTGACCACGCCTTTGCAATTTGAGCCCCCGTGAATGCGGGTTGATCCTGAGTTTCTCTTGGCTCAGCCGAAGCGGAAGCTACTTCATGTGCTGCTTTTTCAGATCGAAAGCGAAACGTTGTTTTTGGTTTCCAGAATTTTAAGAAAATAGCGAGCGCAAAAAGTGAAACGAGTGCCGATAAAATATCGGGAAGTTCCGGTCCTAAAAAGTTAGAACTGACAAACTGGGTAAGGGCAAAAGAGATGCCGGATACTAAAATAGCAGGGAGTACTTCTAATGTTTTCTTAAATCCAGCCATTACAAAAACCAAATACAGCGGAATAAATACAGAAATAAAAGGAAGCTGGCGGCCTACCATTTTAGAGATTTCCATTGCCGCTACTCCAGTAGGACCTTCCATAGCCGTGATAGGAATACCGATTGCACCAAAAGCAACGGGTGCTGTGTTTGCTAATAAACATAAGCCAGCGGCATACAGTGGATTAAACCCTAAACCTACCAGCAGAGCTGCTGAAATAGCAACAGGTGCACCAAAACCAGCGGCCCCTTCAAGAAAAGCCCCAAACGAAAAAGCAACCAACAAAGCTTGAAGTCTGCGATCTTCTGTAATAGATACGACAGAGGTACGAATAATATCAAACTGACCGGTTTTTACGGTTAGTTTGTAAAGAAAAACAGACGTAATGATAATCCATCCAATTGGCAGTATACCGTATACGGCCCCTTGACTGGCTGACATAAAAGCCATGCTAGCCGGCATTTTATAAGCAAGTATTGCAACGGCAAGTGCGACCAGTAAAGTTGTAACTCCAGCCATATAACCTTTCATTCGTTTAATAGCCAGAGCCCAAAAGAAGTAAAGAATAGGAATCAAAGCGATTAATGAAGACCAAATGACGCTGTTTCCTACAGGAGTGAACTGCTGTGTCCATGTCATAACTAACACCTCATTTTCAAATTAGTGAACTATAAATTTAGTAAAACGAAACCATTAAAACTACGATGATAAGGTCATCTGATGACTTATGTAAAAATGAATTCGCTTACATTATATTCTAATCCTTTTGTGATAGGCAAGTACTAAAAGAAACTTTTTTTCAAAAGAACGGACATTTTTTTGTTGATAAGAAGAAAATATTGGTTGAAAATCCCAAGAATAGGTGATTTAATGATTGTAAGCGCTTGAAATATATCTTTTCATCTATTCTACTAATTATTCTTCTTATTAATCTACTACTTTTAGTCGTATTATATATGGCACTTCTTTATGTTATTAGTGAAACGGTGTTTGCTATTACAAAACGAGAGGAGTCAATTTATTGAGTACGTCGAAGCTTCCAGGTCATTTAAAATCCATTTTATCTCATCCTTCTACACTTGAAGAACATCATATGAATCACTTCCTTGGAAATAACGGATCCCTTCATGTTAAGCCAACTTCAGAACAAGAAATAGCAGCCGTTTTAAAGTATGCGACGGAACACGGAAAAAAAGTCGTCATTGAAGGGAACGGTACAAAAAAAGGGTTTGGCGGACTTATAGATACAGCAGACCTTTTGCTTTCGCTGACTGAATACAGCGGAATTGTTGAACATACAGTAGGTGATATGACGGTTACTGTAAAAGCTGGTACACCGTTTGGAGAGCTGCAAACGTATTTAAAAACGTACAATCAGCAAGTTTCACTTGATCCACCTCTAGGAGACTACGCTACAATCGGCGGGGTTATTGCAGCGAATGAAAGTGGTCCAAAGCGCTTGTCTTATGGATCAGCTCGAGACGCAGTAATTGGCATGAGAGTCGTATATTCAGATGGAACCATTGTTCGTTCAGGGGGAAAAGTCGTCAAGAACGTGGCTGGCTATGATATGAATAAGCTGTTTATTGGTTCAATGGGAACACTCGGCGTTATATCCGAAATAACGTTAAAGCTGCGTCCGCTGCCTAAGTATCAAAGCGTTCTTTTTCTTTCTTTTTCAACAGGCAATATCGAAGAAATCTATGCTTTTGTTAGCAAAGTCCTAGACTCGATGATAGAGCCCGTTGCTTTGGAATTATTGAATCCTTCCCTAGCTGAAGATGTAATAGGGCAGCATCTGTTTACGCTTGTAATTAGCTTCGAAGATGTGGAAAGTTCCGTTCATTATCAAGAGAATTACATTAAAAGTATTCAGCCGTCTGATACCATTTTAAAAGTACTGCAGCAAAAAGAAGCCGAGGTATTTTGGGGATTTTTTAGTAACATTAGTCCAAATGGTGCACGTTGTTCTTCCGAAGAAGAAACGGAAGCCACGCTAAAAATTGGCGTACCAAATATGAATGTACTCGATGTAATAAACAAAAGTAATGCATTAAAAACGTCCCGTCCAATGCTGATAAAAGCACATGGAGGAGTTGGACATGGTCTTTGTTCGGTCTACATAAAAGGCTCAGAAGATGCCATTCTTTCCGTTATTACTTCATTTATTGAAACTGCTAAAACGTACGGAGGATATGTAGTCGTTAAACACTTGCCTTTTATACTGCGCCAAAAAGTAAATGTATGGGGAGAAAAACCTTCTCATTTTCCGTTACTAGCAGAAATTAAAGCAAAGATGGACGCTAAAAACGTGCTTAACTATAAACGATTTATAGGAGGAATCTAAGTGAATTCAGCGAAAGCGGATATCAAAGATGCTCCATGTCAAAGCGTTAGCAATTATCTGTGGAAAGACGCGCCAGACGAAAAAAAATGGGCGGATTGTGTACACTGCGGAATGTGCTTGGAGTCTTGTCCTACTTACGAAATAACGGGGCAAGAACAGCATTCACCAAGAGGTCGCGTTCATCTTATCAAATCGGTAGCAGAAGGAAAAATAAGCGTGAATGAACAATTTACAGATCCTGTGTTTGCCTGTTTGGACTGCCGTGCCTGTACAACTGCTTGTCCTGCAAATGTAGACGTTGGCGGACTTATTGAAGAAGCTCGCGGCCAAATTCGTCAGGCGATGCCTTTGACGGGATGGAAAGGCATGATTAGCAAGTTTTTTCTAAAGGAACTTTTTCCTCATTTCCATCGCTTAGAAGCTGCAGGAAGTCTATTAAAATTGTACCAAAAAAGCGGGATGCAAAAAATGATGCGCACGACAGGGATGTTAAATATGATGCCGACACATCTATCAGAAATGGAATATGTAATGCCTAAGATTACTCGTTCTGTTCGGAAAAAATATAAAAAAGAACGTGTTCTAAAAGCAAAAGCAGAAAGAAAAGCAGAAGTTGCTTTTTTAACTGGGTGCATCATGGACGTCATGTTCAGTGATATTAACGAAGCGACTCTTAATGTATTAAGAAGAAACGGCAACGATGTTGTTATTCCTCAGTCTCAGACGTGCTGTGGTGCTTTGCACGTTCATGCAGGAGACCGAGACATGGGAAGACAGCTTGCCAAAAAAAATATAGAGGCGTTTCAACATGCCGATACTATTATTGTAAACGCTGCGGGATGCGGCTGCATGTTAAAAGAGTATCCTGAATTATTTAAAGAAGAAGAGCAAGAGTGGCTTGAAAAAGCCGAAGTCTTTGCTGAAAAAGTCCAGGATATTTCAAAATACCTTCACGATACGGGATATCGCCCTCCGCAGGCGAAGCTGCATACGCGCATTACGTACCACGATGCTTGTCATTTAGCTCATGGTCAAGGAGTCAGAGAAGAACCAAGAGATATTTTGCTTTCTATTCCAGGAGTGGAAATGGTTCATATGGCTAATGCCGATCGGTGCTGTGGAAGCGCAGGAATTTATAATTTAACAAACCCTGAAATGGCGGGAGCCGTACTCCAAAATAAAATGGAACATATCCCTGATGACGTAGAAATGATTTCAATGGGAAACCCAGGATGTATGCTGCAGATGGCAGTAGGAGTAAAAAAATATGGACGAAGTCAGCAAATTGTTCACACGGTACAGCTTTTGGAGTGGGCCTATCAAAAAGAAGAGGAGGAAGCACATCGTGTTGAAGAAAAATAGAATAAAAGATCTTCACGTAAAAAACCTTTCTCAACTAGTAGATGCTCATTCTATTTTGTATCATAAAGAAGATTTGCTTGCGTACGACTGCGACGGGTTTACCATTCATAGACATTTGCCTAAAGCGGTGTTATTTCCTCAAAATACGAAAGAAGTTTCTAGCATTGTTAAATACTGCAATGAAAATAATTTGCCTTTTCTTGCAAGAGGAGCAGGCACAGGACTGAGCGGAGGAGCAATTCCTCTTAATAACGAAGTGGTTATTAGTTTAGTGAAAATGAAGCGCCTGCTTAGCGTCGACTATGAAAACAGACGTGCCGTTGTAGAGCCTGGATTTATTAATCTTAGATTAACCAATTCAATTTCTGAAAAAGGATATTATTATGCACCCGATCCTTCGAGTCAATATTGCTGCACCATTGGTGGAAATGTAGCGGAAAACGCAGGAGGGGCACACTGTCTTAAATATGGCGTCACTACCAACCATATTTTAGGGCTAGAGGTGGTGCTTCCAAATGGAGATGTGATTGAACTTGGCAAGCAAGGTATTCCGGATGAACCGGGATATGATTTATTAGGACTTTTAACGGGATCAGAAGGAACGTTAGGAATCGTTACAAAAATTACGGTGCGCATTTTGAAAAACCCCGAAGCAAAACAAACGGTTCTTGCCTATTTCGACCGCGTAGAAGATGGCAGTCAAGCGGTATCAGACATTATATCAGCCGGCATTGTGCCTGCTGCGCTTGAAATGATGGATAAAACCGCTATTGAAGGAGTGGAAGCTGCTGCATTTCCGGTCGGACACCCTAGAGATATTGAAGCTCTTTTATTAATTGAAGTAGACGGCATTTCAGCTGGTATCGAAGAGCAAATCCTTCGTATTTTAGACGTATGTAAAAAACAAAACGTACGGGAAGTGAAAGTAGCTGAAAGTGAAGAAGAGCGCTCCAGGTGGTGGGCAAATCGCAAAACAGGATTTGGAGCGATGGGAGCTATATCCCCTGACTATCTCGTACAAGACGGCGTCATTCCAAGAAGTAAACTGCCTCAAGTGCTGAAGCGAATTAACAAAATTAGCGAAGAATCTGGCCTTCGCATTGCCAATATTTTTCACGCTGGAGACGGGAACTTGCATCCGCTTGTATTATTTGATGCTAGAAAGCCAGGGGAAACCGAAAAAGCACTCGACGCCGGAAGCGCATGTTTGCAAGTATGTGCAGAAGTAGGAGGAACGATTACCGGCGAACACGGCGTAGGCATTGAAAAAAAAGAAGAAATGCGATTTGTTTTTAATGAAGATGAAATTCAAGCACAAACGAATATACGAGAAGTATTTAATCCTAAAAATTTATTAAATGCAGGAAAGCTTTTTCCAAGTCCGAGCCGCTGCGCTGAAGTCAAAAAAGAAAAGAAAAAAGTAGAATATTTTTAGAAAATTCTTGAAAATACATTCGCTCGATGATATGATTTTTTTAACAAAAATAAAACGATGTTTCGTAATAAGAAACAGCACCGCATATGTTCGTCTTAACCATCTTGGTCAGAAAAAATGAAAGCGTGTCCAATTTTAAAAATATAAAGAAGTAAGAGGAGGAAACAGACGGTGACAAACTATAAACAAGTTGGAAATCTGAAAGTAGCCCCAGTTCTCTATCAATTTATCAATGAGGAAGCTCTTCCGGGCAGCGGCCTAAGTACAGAAAATTTTTGGTCTGATTTTGAAGCGTTAGTAACTGAGTTAACACCCGTAAATAAACGCTTGTTAGAAAAGCGTGATCAGCTGCAAGCTCAAATTAATGCGTGGCATCAAGAAAATCCTGACGGTGACTTTAACGAATACAAATCGTTTTTAACGAGAATTGACTATTTAGAAGACAAGACAGAAGATTTTCTTATTGGTACAGAAGGAGTAGACAGTGAAATTGCTTATCAGGCAGGACCACAGCTTGTTGTACCAGTGAATAACGCCCGGTATGCTATTAACGCTGCTAATGCACGCTGGGGAAGTCTCTATGATGCTCTTTACGGCACTGATGCAATCAGTGAAGAAAATGGAGCTTCGCGCACGAGTTCTTACAATCCAATTCGAGGAGAAAAAGTTATTGCGTTTGCGAAGAATTTTCTTGATGAAATTGTTCCGCTCGTTCAGTCTTCTCATGCGGAAGTGGTTCAGTACAGCCTTGAAAATGGAAGGCTTGTCGCTCAATTAAATGATGGCAGTTTAACAGAATTACAGGAAGAAGAGAAATTTGTAGGGTATCAAGGAGAAGAAGAAAGCCCTGATGCTCTTTTATTCAAAAACAACGGCCTGCATTTTGAAGTTCAAATTGATCGTACGGATTCGATTGGTAAAACAGACGATGCGGGTGTAAAAGATATTTTAATGGAAGCAGCTCTTACGACGATTATGGACTGTGAAGATTCAGTAGCGGCAGTAGACGCAGAAGATAAAGTAGATGTTTACCGCAACTGGCTAGGATTAATGAAAGGTGATTTGACGTCTACTTTTAAAAAAGGAAGTCAAAACATGACAAGGCGTTTGAATCCAGACCGTACCTATATTTCTCCCGACAAGGAAAAGATTTCACTGTCTGGCCGTTCGCTTATGTTTGTTCGAAACGTTGGGCATTTAATGACAAACAGCGCTGTTTTAGATCGAGATGGCAACGAAATCTATGAAGGTATTTTAGACAGCGTGATTACTAGTTTAATTGCCAAACACACCTTGCTTAAAAACGGTACGTATCAAAATTCTAAAAAGAGCTCTATCTATATCGTTAAACCGAAAATGCACGGCTCCAAAGAAGTGGCTTTTGCCAACACGTTATTTAATTCAATTGAAGATATGCTAGGGCTTGAGCGTCATACGATTAAAATTGGCGTAATGGACGAAGAGCGCCGCACAACGCTTAATTTAAAAGCGTGCATCAAAGAAGTAAAAGATCGAGTGGCTTTTATTAATACTGGATTCTTGGATCGAACAGGTGATGAAATTCACACTTCTATGGAAGCAGGCGCTGTTATTCGTAAAAATGATATGAAGGCGTCTAAATGGCTTCAAGGCTACGAGCAGTCTAATGTAAATGTAGGATTAGCAAGCGGATTCCAAGGCCGCGCTCAAATCGGAAAAGGAATGTGGGCAATGCCGGATATGATGGCCGAAATGCTGAAACAAAAAGTGGGGCATTTAAAAGCAGGAGCGAATACGGCATGGGTGCCTTCACCAACCGCAGCAACGCTTCATGCTCTTCACTATCATCAAATTGATGTAAGAGATGTTCAAAACGAATTGCTTACTCGGTCTACTGATTTACAAGATGACATTTTGCAAATTCCTGTGGCAGAAAAACCAAATTGGAGCAAAGATGAAATTCAGCAGGAGCTCGACAACAACGCTCAAGGAATACTTGGTTATGTAGTAAGATGGGTTGACCAAGGAGTAGGGTGCTCAAAAGTACCGGATATTAATAACGTCGGGCTAATGGAAGACCGGGCAACGCTTCGTATTTCCAGTCAGCACGTAGCTAACTGGCTTCATCATGGGATTTGTACAAAGGAACAAGTAACGGAAACATTAAAGCGAATGGCAAAAGTAGTGGATCAACAAAATGAAAATGATCCTCTATATCAGCCAATGGCACCAAACTACAGCACATCCATTGCTTTTCAGGCAGCCTGCGATTTAGTATTTCAAGGCTATGATCAGCCAAACGGCTATACGGAACCCATTTTACACCGCCGCCGTATCGAAGCAAAAGCAAAAGCAGCTATAAAACAGTAAAAAAAAACGGCCTGTCACCATAGAGATGGCAGGCTGTACTTACATCTTAAGAACCTGACTACCTACGATCCTTATTAAAACAAAGCAAATGGGAAAAGGAGCCATGTTATGAAATTTGTAAGGTTTGCTGTACAAGATAGCCGTCATACAGGTGTACTAAAAGAAGATACGATCAGCGTTATTAAAGGAAATATATTTGAGAAGTGGGACTATACAGGGCAGACTTTTTCACCGAGTGAAGTAAGGCTTTTGGCTCCTTTAGAGCCGAATCAAATTATTGGAATAGGCGCAAATTATGCAGCTGCAAAGTCGGAGCTGCCAAAAGAAATGCCTTCTATTCCTGTCTTCTTTTTTAAGCCCACATCCTCTGTGATTGGTCCAAACGAAGACATTGTCATTCCAACTGCCATTAAGCACGTCAAGTTTGAGTCTGAACTTGCAGTTATTATTGGAAAAGAAGCGAAGAACATCGCAAAAGAAGACGTACGGGACTATATATTTGGGTATACAATTGGAAACGATGTAACGGCTCCGGATTATTTTCATGAAGACGGGCACTGGACCATTGGAAAATCCTTTGATTCATTTACGCCTCTTGGCCCCGTAATCGAAACAGAGCTTGATTTTAAGTCCATTCATGTAAAAGCGTTTTTAAATGGCGTTGAAAAACAAAACAGCTCAACAGATTTAATGATTATTTCCGTTGGAGAAATGATTGCTTACCTTTCTACTGTTATGACCCTTAAGCCGGGAGATGTGGTTTTAACAGGAAGTCCGGTCGGCGCGGAACTGGTGAGCGCAAACGATATTATTGAATGCACCATCCGAGAAATTGGGACCCTCCAAAATCCGTTTGTTGCAGAGAAAGAACGTGTAAACGTATAAAAGTGATAAAAAATGCCCGGCAGTAAAACGACACATAGAGGAGAGAGGAAAAATGGAGCGAGAAAATATGGTGAAGTCTGTAAGCCGGGCATTGGATATTGTCACAATTGTCAGCATGGAAAGAGAAGGGGTAGGCGTCACAGAAATTGCAAAGCAAATGGACATTAATAAAAGCTCCGTATACCGTATTCTAACTACTCTTGCTCAGTATGGCTATATTGAACAAGATCAAGAAACCGGGCGGTACAAGCTTGGGTATAAGTTTTTAGAAGTAAGTTCAAAGCTTTTAGATTCTATTGATCTACGAACGGAAGCAAAGCCGTTTTTGCAAGAACTTGAAAGTGAAACAAATGAAGTCATTCACCTTGTGGTCTACGATCAAGGTGAAGTAGTGTATATTGAAAAGCTAGAAGGAAATCAGACGCTGCGCATGCATTCAAAAGTGGGGAAAAGAGCGCCTATGCACTGTACGTCTGTCGGTAAAGCTATTCTAGCTTTTTTACCGCTTAATACGGTAACGAGCATTCTTGAAAGAAAAGGCTTACCAGCTCATACCGATCACACCATTACAGATGAAGAAAGCTTTCTTCGAGAACTTTCAGAAGTAAAACAAAAAGGATATGCGCTGGATTTAGAAGAAAATGAATATGGAATTACCTGCATCGCAGCGCCTATTTTTGATCACCTTGGTCAAGTCGTTGCCGCAGTCAGCATTTCCGGTGCTACGATGCGTATGACAAATGAGCGATTAACGTATCTTCAAGAACGCATGGTTGATATAGGCAAGAATATTTCAGAGCGGCTCGGCTACAAAACGGAATCTGTGAAAGACAAAAGTTTGTTCTGATTCTTAAAGAACAAACTTTTTTTATATAATAATCTGTAAAATAACGTAATTATATTATGTAAACTATAGGCTAGGATTTTTAATTGATGTTTTATTCATGATACAATAAAGTCGTTAGAATATATACGTAAAGGAGATAAATTATGGAACAGTTTGAGCGCAATATTGAAAAGTACGCCGAGCTAGCTGTAAAAGTCGGTGTAAACATTCAAAAAGGGCAAGTATTAAACATTAATGCCGATATTTCTTCCGCTGATTTTGTTCGTGAAATTGCGAAAAAAGCGTATGAAGCCGGAGCAAAGTCTGTTGATGTAGAGTGGCATGATGATCACTTAGTTCGTTTGAAATACGAAAAAGCGGATGAATCTGTATTTAATGAATTTCCTGCTTGGAAATCTCAGGCAAGAGAAGAGCTTGTTAAAAACGGAGGCGCTGTTTTATCTGTAATTTCAAGCGGTCCTGACTTATTAAAAGGAGTAGACGGCAAACGTATTGCTGCGTTCCAAAAAGTAAGCGGAAAAGCAATGAAAAAATTCCGTGAAGCGATTCAATCCGATAAAATCAGCTGGTCCATCGTAGCTGTTCCTTCCAAAGACTGGGCAGCCAAAGTATTTCCTGACGTTCCAGAAGAACAGCAGCAAGAAAAACTATGGGAAGCTATTTTTAAATCTGTGCGCGTAGACCAAGAAGATCCAGTGGCCGCATGGGAAGAGCATAATGCTTCATTACATACAAAAGTAGACATTTTAAATGAAAAGAGATTTGCTAAGCTTCACTATAAAGCGCCGGGAACAGATTTAACAATTGAACTTCCTGACAAACATATTTGGGTTGGCGCAGGCAGTGTTAATGAAGACGGCAACTCGTTCATGGCCAATATGCCAACAGAAGAAGTATTCACACTTCCAAAAAAAGACGGCGTAAACGGTCAAGTAACAAGCACAAAACCGCTTAGCTACGCAGGAAACTTAATTGAAAACTTCACGCTAACATTTGAAAACGGAAAAATTGTGGATGTAAAAGCAGAAGAAGGCGAAGAAACGTTAAAGCACTTAATTGAAACAGATGAAGGTGCCAAATACTTAGGAGAAGTAGCCTTAGTACCGCATCAATCGCCAATCTCTCAGTCAAACATCATTTTCTACAACACGCTGTTTGACGAAAATGCATCCAACCACTTAGCCATCGGCAGCTCGTATTCTTTCTGTTTAGAAGGCGGAAAAACGATGTCTAAAGAAGAGCTATCAGAAAACGGAGCAAACGACAGCATCACCCACGTTGACTTCATGATCGGCTCAGCTGAAATGGACATCGACGGCATCAAAGCTGACGGTACAAGCGAGCCTGTGTTTAGAAAAGGGAACTGGGCGCTTTAATAAACAGTTTAATCTATGAAGTCTCTACAATAATCAAGGTAATAAATGAATTAGCCACTTCTCGATTTATAGAAGTGGCTATAAGTTTTTTTAATGTAAAGAGGAGAGTAATACGTTAAATGAATGAATTAGTAAAAATTGTTTTAAATAGTGTAGACCAATTATTTGGCAAAAATTATGTGCAATTGATTACTTATTTATTAATAGCATTAATTGGAACATGGTTGTACAAAGAGTTCAGAACTCAATTACTAAATAGTGAAAACTATAAAAGAGAAAAGTACAGTGAGGTATTAACAATTTTACTAGAATTGGAGTATGCACTAAATAGATTCTTAATAAATGAATTAGAGTTTAGTCAATTAGAAGAGAATTTAAAGGCTGCTTATCCGTATTTATCTTATGATCTAAGTAAGGATGTTGGAAGCTTTAGTACTGGAATAGAAAAGAAAAAAGTCGAGGAATTCGTCGAAAGATTGAGTGCAGAGAGAAATAACCTTAAATATAACCAACCTAATGCTTTCTCTTATTTAAGTGAAAGAAGTATATCTCGGTCATTTGGTCACTTATTTAGAACAATGCTTTCACCTGTGCTTATATCTTTCCTGTTGACTTTATTAACTGTAGTGGTTTCATTTATGCTATTATATCTCACGTCTGCTATGTCAACTGTTGAATCTGTTGTCAAACAATATTATTTGATACAAGGTGTAATAGATTACATATGTTTCTTAATGATATTAGTTGGTATCGCTGATATTATTAATAACCAAAAGGTGTCTAGCATGAAACACTTAGTTATTTTTCTTATTATTTTTATAACTTTGTCTATTACTGCATTTTTACTTTTTTCAAAATTCATTATTATTCCTACAATTCTATTTGTATGCTACGGAATATTATTAAAAATGTACTTACCAAAAATTATTGTTGGGCTAAAAATAAAGAATATATAAATAAAAAGAAGAATCACGGCAGGCGAACTTCACTCAGTTCCACCTTGCTGTGATTCTTCTTTTTTTACCGGAGCGTCACGCTTGAACATGTGATAGTAGGTAAACCCTAAGCATAGAGCGCCGGCGATTGAACAAAAATATTGCAAAAAACGGACGAAATCCATTGGAATGACCTCCCATTTTCAGTTTCGCTTCTAGTATGTACAGGGAAGTGAAATAATATGTGAAAAAGGGAGGTTTTCTCTTATAGTTCGTATGGTTCTTGGAGAGTAAGGTAAGGCTGCTGATCTTCAAGACCAAGACGCTTATTTAATTGTCTTTTCATTAAATCGTACTGGTAGATGAGGTGAAATTGATTTTTTTTCGGTGTTTCACAGCGAATGTAGGTTTCTTGCCCGTTCTTGTCTGTGAAATGAATGGTTAACTCACCGAAATAGCGTTGAACAGGAGCTCCGTGAAGGCCTTTTTCATTTTTGACAACCTTTGAAAATTCTGCTCGTTGAATACGGTTAAATGGAATAATAGCTACTTGATTGATAACAAGACGCTGATCGTACATGTCAATTTTAGATATAGAAATTTGATTAATTCCTTCTGCAAATTTAACATGCCCGTTTACAGAAACAAGCGGTTTGCGATCCTCAGGATCAACAGCGCCTTGAGGCCGCTTAATGACGTAGAAGCTACCTACGCCAAGTGCTACGATACCAACCACAACAATAAGTGCAAACATCATTTTGCATTCCACCTCCTGAGTATAGATGTGTAATCTGAATTTAACAGCAAGCTGTTTCAGTTGCCATATTGCCTCAACAATGAGGGTAGAGAAAAGCAGTTCGGCAGTTCATTATAAGTATATACATACGTTCGACAATATGGTGTGATATTCCTTCTTATTATGACTTTTTTACGACAAAATGGGCAAAACTCTTTTCGAAAATGAAGCGAATCAGTTACAATTTAAGGATAAGGTACCAAATTTCTTTTTTATCTCAAAAAAGTGCAGAAAAGCGTAAAAAATTCTAGGTACTTTCTCATATTTTTACTATTTTTATAGAATTTATCCCAATTTCTAATCCTTTATCGTGTATAATCTCTTGTGTGCAGCATGATATACATAAAGGTGTAAGGAGGCACAGTTCATTGTCTTTATCAGCAAAGAAGATATTATTATTAGTTTTAGTAGTTATATGTTTAGTGTTAGTTGTGATGCAATTCATAAATCGATCAGCAGAGCCGACTTCTGAACAGGCCCAAGAAACACTGAGTAAGCTTCCTGAACAAGAAACCGTTAAAGAAAAAGCAAAGGGCGACGAGGAAGCGCACAAATATCGAGTGTATTATATTACTATTGAAAAAATCGAAAATGGTACATACAGCGGAACAACCAAAGAAGGAACGGGCATTAAATTTTCCGATAAAAATTTAAATGAACCGATTCCAAGCAATTTGAAAAAAGGGGATATCGTTAAAGCATACTTTGATCTTGAATATAGCACGAAAGGTCTAGTCAAAGTAGAAAAGGTAGACGAGATACCCGATGATGACGAGAGCTCAAGTTAATTGAGCTCTTTTTTTGTGTTTTACGAATGTGGTAAAATATTGAATATACAGATACGATACAGGGGGAAGAAGATGATAGCAGCAATTATAGTAGGAGCGGTAATTCTTTTAGCTTTGATTATTAAAGCGATTGGAAAGCCAAGGGGATTTCGCTTGTATAAAGAGGAGCTTCCAGATGAGCTCGGAATACATAAAGGTAATGGTTTTGAAGATATTGTTCATTCACTAGAAGATTCTTTACCGATAGCCTATGTTCAGCAAGTGAAACAGCGTATGAAAGGGAAAAATACAAAAGACGATGAAGTGGAATGGACGTTTTTTGAGATGAAGCGCTACTTTTTATTAAATGCAGTCATCAAAGATGTACCGATGTTTAGTGCAAAAGTGGATGAAGTATGGCATGAAATGATTATGTTTACAGTAGATTATGAGCGCTTTACAGACCGTTTTTTCAACCGCTTTTTGCATCACCAGCCAAATGTAGAAACACCTCCATCCCCACAGCCGGATAAGCGAGCGTTCTTTGATTGGATGTATGCTCATTTGTTTGACATAACGGGTAACAGCCGACTGCTTTGGGGGAAATTTTTTCAGCATCCGCTTGATAAAAGTACGCTTCAAGATTTTCAAAGGTTATCAGAAGATGAATTACTAGATCGCTATTTTTTAAGAAACGGCAAATGGGAAAAACAACAGAGGCACTTGATTCAAACATTAAAAGAAGAAATTAAGGATGCAAAAAAACGAATGAAATCCGGAGGATCGTCGTACTTTAAAAAAGCATTAACAAAAGGGAATGTATCAACTGAACTTCTCTTTCAAGGCTTTGTTTTTTATTCACTTTACGAAGCTACCGACTTTTCAAGACATATGAATGAACTGCTGCTATACAAAAAGACAATCTATGCGGGAGATACAGCCTCGTACAGCGGCTATAGCTGTTCAAGTCCATGGGAAGACAACCGTCATCATCACCACGACGGAGGTCACCACCATCATGACAGCGGCAGCAGCTGTTCGAGTTCAAACTGCAGCAGCTCAAGCTGTTCAAGCTCTAGCTGCGGGAGCGGGTGCAGCAGCAGCTAGTACAGTAAAAAAACTCGCTTTATACGAGTTTTTTTACTGCAAATGTAACGATGATAAAAAGGTTAACTGACAAGCAATGAAAAATTTGGTATAATCGTTACGTTTTTAAAAAGGAGAGACAGCGAAAATGAATATTTTATGGGACTTTGATGGAACCATCTTTGATACCTATCCGACTATTGTAAAAGCATTTAAAGAACTACTAACAGATCAAACGATCTCAGAAGATGATATTCTAAGACAAATGAAGGTTTCTTCTGACGTAGCAATTAAGCATTTCAATATTGAAAAGTCTTTGTTTGATAAACACTTCCATGTGCTCGAACAGAAAATCAACCCTAAAGATAAGCCTGCTTTTCCTCACGTAGAAGACGTACTGAGCTTTGCGGATACAAATGTAATTGTTACGCATAAATCTAGACAGTCTACTCTTGATATTCTTGCATTTTTTAATATGGAGCACTATTTTACGGAGATTATTACAAAGGATGATGGCTACAAACGAAAGCCTGATAGCGGCGCTTATGCATATCTTCACGATAAGTATCAGCTCGATTTAGTGATTGGAGATCGCGAGCTCGATTTAAAACCTGCTCGTGAACTGGGAATTAAAACATGTGCATTTCAAAATGACGATATTGAAGCAGATTATCACCTTACATCATATGATCAATTCTTTACAACGGTCGTAAATAAAAACTCGTGAAGCTATTCTTCACGAGTTTTTATTTGTTCAGGTGTATGTATTTCGGGAATTTCACCGAGCGTGTAGTTCGCTACTTTTGTAATGTTACTATTGGCAAAAAAGTAAAACTCTCCGTCAACTCCGCGAATTTTTGTCGTGCGCAATCCAATTTCTTCAACAGTTCCTTTCGTATCATTTATGGATACGTGATCTCCTACTGAGAATTGATCTTCAAACAGAATAAAAAAACCGTTTAAAATATCTTTAATTAAATTCTGTGCACCTAAGCCTGTAATAAACCCTGCTACGCTAATACCAGCTAAAAGTGCTTTCATATTAATTCCGATTGCTTCTAAAGATGTGATAAGTACAATAAAATACACGACGTACATGACAATGCTCAGACAAAGTTTTTTGAGCGTTATTTCTTTACGTTCATTGTACCTCAGCAGCTTAGTTTTAAATCTGAAATCAAAGATTTTATTAATTACACTACGAGCAAACCGGATGACAATTTGAGCAATGATAAAAATGAGGATAATCTTTATGATTACTTCACTAATGTCAATCCACTTACCGGTATTAAATAGAGTTTGCTGTATCCACTGTATGTATTTCATGACTAAGTCCCTTTCTTGCTTTATAAAATTTTCTCTACTGAATAGTATAATTTATTTTAAAAAATATACTACTAGAATTTATTAAGGTAAGTTTGAACGATTGTATGGTTTTATTTTAATTTAATTTATTTGTATCTGGTATATGTAATAAAAATTCATTAATTTAGAAAAAAAGAAATCTTCAAGTATAGAGATTTTTAAAGCATTTCTTTATACAAAGATTAAATAAAAAATTATAGCAGATATTAGTATAGATCTTATTAGCAAACATTATATACAAATATTAAAGAAAGAAAAATCTTCTAAAAACACAATGATATCAAGGGTTAGAAAGAAAATAGCTTTTCAATAAATAACTGTGTGGAAAATAGACCTTTTTTGTGAACAGCATCCTTTAGCTAAAGGATGTTTTTTATCGTAATAAATATGGAATATATTTTATTTACTATGTTTTTTCTTCTACAATAGATGGATTTTAAAATCAATGGTATGAAGATTGCTGTTAAAAGTATGAATTATTTCCACTGTGGATAAAAGTAGTTATGTTAAAGAGTAAATAACCTGGAAATTATCGTTAATAAAAAAATAAAAGGGATGCTTTTATTAACAAAGAGGATGATATAACAGTCATTGAATATGTTTTCTTTCTTTTGTGGATAAGTATGAAGGTGTTTTTTTAGTAATATTCCGTAGTTATACACAAGAAATATCATTTATTTGAACTCATCACGTTTATATGGATAGGATAATGGAATTGGAGAGCTGCAAAAATGGGTGTTTGTTTGCGCTATTTGTATCAAAAAGAGAAGAGAAGGGAGAGAAAATAAAAAAAAGGCATGCCAAATAAGCCCCTTATGAAGCTGTAAGTTCGGCAGGGACTTGATCTTGAAGATTTTTTGAAAGCTCTTTTCGAATGAGCGTACGGATTTTTCCACCGTAATTTTCAACAACTTGAGCGTCATGGCTGAAGAAGGCCTGTTCAATCAGAGAATAAAGGGCAGACTTCACTCGTTCAATACCATATTCAAAAGAAAGCTGAACCAAATCAGCGATGTCTTCGTTTTGGAATGAAGACATAACAATTCCTGTAGAATCTGTGCTGTGTCCAGATAATTTTGCAAAAATCTCTTCAATAGTACGTCGAATCGCCGCATTATATTGATCTTTCTTTTCTTGTTTTGACATCTTGCCATTTTTCGCTCCGTCTTTTAAAACAAAGAAAATAGTAGATCCTTGGACAACGGTTTTAAATGCGCTCGTCTGTGTTTCAGCTATTTTTTGCATCATACCCTTGTAGTGAGTATATTTCGGCGTAAAAATTTTATAGTCATTAAAGCTAATTTTTGAAGTGTTTTCTCCAGGATTAAACTGACGCTTAATCGTATCGTTGTCATAAACCAATTCTTTGCGCAGCTCTAAACGAAGGGCATTTACGTTTTCAATTAGAATAAGTTCTTCAAAGCGAGTATATTCTAATTCCATAAACCCAAAGCCGTGTTCTTCAAAATATTGAGGATAGGGAACAATACAAATATTGATTCCTTTGCCGCTGCGAGAATAGGAAATTAATTCTGTTTCTGCTAATACTACATTGTTGTTGCGAACTGTTCGAACTGTACAATTCAAAGCGGCTGCAATCTCTTTTTCAGAAACATCACAAATAATACCTCTTTCATCAACGTGAAGGAAGTGATAAAAAATTAATTGTGAAATTTGAGATTTAGATAAACGGTGATGTTCTGCCACTGTTTTGACTGTAGGGTTCCCATGAGCGTCTAGGTCCATGTGATCTTCAATATCTTTATATTTTTCTACGGTGCTAGACAATTGGCGAATAATTTGTTTTCCAATTTTCGCAAATTCTTTTTTTATCATGAGAATCCCTCCAATCTATTTCATATCAACAATAATTTATTAGGGTAAAATAACAAAGAATACCTTGTGAAAATTATATCAATAAGAAACAGAATCGCAAACGAACGAGTAGTACGCTAAAAACGGCAAAAGGTTCAAAGAATGCTGTCGTATCAAGGGGTTCAGCGTATAGGTTTTTTAGTACGACAAAAACGGCAAAAGCAAGCAAGTACCGGTAGAACAGTGTTTGTTACGATCAGTAAAAACCAAAAAAAACTTTATGCGTTTTAGTACGTAAAAAACGGCCAAAGTTTCAGTATAGTACGCTAAAAATAGCAAAAGTGAAGAATGGTACGCTAAAAACAGCAAAAGATACCTCGATTCACCTAAAAAAAGGTAAAAAAATCACTTCTCTGATCGTTGTAAATAACACAATGAATTTTATTGGTACGTCAAAAATGGCAAAAGCTATTTTTAGTACGTGAAAAACGTCAAAAACGACGTAGTAGTACGACAAAAACAGCAAAATTTATCGTTTGGTACGTCAAAAACGGCAAAAGCTTTATATATGCTGCGAAAAAAATAAAAAATGGGGTTTGAAAAGGCAATAATAAAGGGAAAAGCAATGTTTAGTACGCAGAAAACGGCAAAAGTAACGAAGGAGTACGTCAAAAACGGCAAAAGGTAGGATTGTTTTACGGAAAAAAGCGAATAATTAACAATTAATAAGTAATTATTAGTAAATAAAATGCATTTAGTACGTCAAAAATGGCAAAAGAATTAGAGTGGTACGTCAAAAACAGCAAAAGGTAGTAATTAGTACGCAGAAAACGGCAAAAGAAGCGAAGAGGTACGTCAAAAACGGCCAAAGCTTCTAGTTAGTACGTTAAAAATGACAAAACTTCCAAACTATGAAATAAAAGTAGAGGGATATTTTGTATTTATAAGCTGAAAGTGGCAAAATATCAAATAAAAAAGGAAGGGAACAATTTACCCTTCCAATGTTTCTCTATGTTCTCCTCCAAAATAATCTTGAATTTCATAATTTTGAAGAGGAATAAAAGAGATTTCAAATCCTTGAAGTTTTTGCTGATAACTTTGGATCAGCACTTGATTGCTAACAAACTCTGCTAGAGATTCATTAATTAATTTTAGGTTGACATCAATTTTCTTTGAACGAAAACGAACTTTTGAAGCAAAATATTGATACGGGTAAAAATGGGTGTAAGACTTCTCTTGTAAATAACAATCTAATCGCTCTTTTTGAAATGCATACAGCAGTAAAGAAGACAGCGAGTTATCTTTAAACTTTTTAATAACGTCACTGTAAATTTGTACAAACTGCTGATTTAAAAAGCCTTGATGCGTATCGTCGCTAAATACGATGGTTGCATATCGTCTGCCCGTTACTTCATCGGTTTCAATAACAGCTTTTTGGAAGAAGTTTATCGCAAATTTTGTATCTCTGGAATTTTTCTTCTTCGCTACACCTTCTACGTGATATCTGGCAATTTTCATAATGCGAGCTTCAACCGCTTCATAGTTTTTTACACCTTTTGAATTATAAATTTCTTTAACGATATCCGCTAAATCAAGAGTCACCGTTTTTTCTTTATAAAACATCTCGTCGCGCTGTGAAAGAGCAAACTGGATAATTTGGGAATCTTTTGGGTCTAAAACCATATTTCGTTTGGAAAGAACTGTTTGATTATCATTCACAGGGATAATGGTGCGAATGAAATATTCTTCATCAACTTTATAGTCATTATATAAAACGACTTCTTGGGAGTTTGTTTTAACTTCCATATTGGTTTTAAGAGAATGACTTTCATTTGAGAAGATAGGGGCCTCTACCCACGAATTTAATCTTTTATCAATCCAGTTACTCAAATTTCCATTGTATTTTTCTAGTATGATTTCAGCAATTAAAAAAGTAAAGTCTGTGTGAAATGCTTTCTCTATTTGATAATTCATCTTTGAATCTAGATAAGGAAAATCGGTAATATTTGTTTTTTTACTTTTAGCCCATGCCTCTACTTCTTTTAACTTTATCTTTAAAATATCTTCAGGTTTTTCCACGCCAAACAGCTTTTTTAAGTGTTCGGTATCCACTTTTTTATCCATCACTTTTTTGGCCAATTCAATGTCTTCAAAAATAGGGTTAGGCTTTTCTGCTTTAATATCTTTTTTTAATGTTTGCAGCCAGTTTTTCTTATTCGACTGTCTTCTTTTGTAGGCAGGGTTTCTGATTTCCTTAGGATTTATTAATTTATTCTCTAAAACAAACGTATCTTGCAATATATTTAAAATGTAGTCTTCTATAAAATCTTTTTCATTCGAAAAGAACGAGTGAGAATCATATAAAAAGTCTATACACTTTGCTTTGATATTGTCATCGATCGCATCGCTGATTTGTTTAATAAGGTAAGGAGAAAAATTGGATGGTTCTTTCATGTTGACCTCCTCTGTATGTATTTAATCTGTAACAATCTTATTATATCTTTTTTGAACGATACTCTAAAGGCTAAAAGGAAAATTCATTTTTTTGAAAGCTGTTTTATACCAAATAAGCCCAGCCGGCTATTAGTATATAAAGACTTATTGTAAATATAAATAGCTTTTTGTAGGGCCTCCATATAGTTACGTACTTTTGATATGAAGAGAGTATTATAGTAGCTTTATAGAAAAGAAAAGCAAAGTACATTCATTGAGTTTAAAAATGGAAAAGTTTATACTTGCCAAGTACACTCTTTTTACAAATAGGGGGAATAAATATGTTGTTAAAACCTAAAGCAATTTTTTTAGATATGGATGGTACGATATTAAATCGCTCCAACAAAGTAAGTATTCAAACAAAAGAAACCATTGACGAATTACGAAAACAGGGAATTTTTGTTTTTATTGCTACGGGAAGAGCGTTTGATGAAATAGAAGAGTTAGTTCCTGAAGGCTTTCAAGTGGATGGATTTATCACGTCAAATGGTATGGCAGGGTACGTAGGAAAAGAAGCAGTCTTTCAGCACTCGCTTTCGCTTCAATTGGTGGAAACTATTATTGAAAAAGCAAGAGCGAACAAGGTATACTACGAGCTTTTCCCATATGGCACACCTCGCGTGACGTTAAAACAAGATCAGCCATATGTTAAAAATGAAATTAGAGAGCCAAAGCCAGACAGTGTGGAAATTAACGAATGGCTTTCTCGTAAACAAGCAATTAAAGAAGAAATTGACTGGAAAGATTCCGTAGAAGGAAGTGAATTTTCAAAGTTCTATTTCTTTGCAAGAACGCACGAGCATATCGATAACTGGAAAGCGGAGCTTGAAGAACTTAAAAAAGAAATCGACTTTACAACTTCTACTTCATCTAAACACAATGTTGAAGTGATGGTGGCAAACGTAAATAAAGCAACGGGAATTCAGCAAATGCTAAAACATTTTAATTTGCCCGAGCAAGACATTCTAGTAATTGGCGACAGCAACAATGATTTACCAATGTTTCAGTTTGCCAGCTATGCCGTAGCGATGAAAAATGCGCCGGATCATATTAAAGAAATTGTCGATGACGTAACGGAATTTAACTGTGACGAAAACGGCGTATCTCATTATCTTTCTAAATTTTTATTGCAAAAATCTACTAGAAGTAATCCCGTTTTATAAAAATTAATCTATTTCACGACATATAACCAACTATTCAAAACATCGTCTTTTAGGCGGTGTTTTTAGTATGTATAAGGTAAAAAGTAAACCGTTCATTATTTTTAGTTATAGCACTCTTAGCTAAAAAGAATAGCTAAGAATAAATCTTCTATAATTTAAAAATCATGTTATAAACAACATAACTATCCTCGTGCCTATTCCTGCAAAACGCCTCTCAGCCCTGATGAGTGCACCATGCCAAAGCATAAAACATTTTAAAATCTAAACTTTTTCTTTCTTCAAACTTTTTATAAAATGCGCAGAAAAGGGATTGTATCTCCGTATATTTAATGCTAATATAACATTTAATGAAAATAGTATAACATATTTAGCTTTATTTCGTAATTAGTATGACATAAATTCTTGATTTAATTGTTTTGTTAAAGTGTTTATAATCACAGTGACCAGCATATTTATCTATTCATTACTATTAAATTGTGTATCTTGTAAGCTGCTAAATAAAAAATATTAGCGTTATTAAACTATTAAAATCAAAGAATAGGAAGATTTAATGTGAATAAAAGAAAAATTGTCTATATAGTTTCCGACTCAGTAGGTGAAACGGCTGAGCTGATGGTAAAAGCAGTTTTAACTCAATTTAGTGGAGAAGATATTGAAATTCAAAATACTTCTTACGTAGAAAATGAGGAAAATATTGATAATATCATTGCCGAAGCAAGGTGTAACGAGGCCATCATTGCGTATACTATCGTCATCCCACCTTTAAAACAGTATCTTGACCAAACGGCACAAGAAGAAGGAATTGTAGCCATTGATTTGATGACCCCTCTTATGAGTGCCTTTAGCCAAACCTTTAATAAAGAACCTAATCTTCAACCGAGATTAACAAGAAAATTAGACGATAACTATTTTCGAAGAGTAGAAGCAGTTGAATTCGCTGTTAAATATGATGATGGACAAGACTTCAGAGGCATCAAGCGAGCTGATCTAGTGTTGATTGGTGTTTCGAGAACATCTAAGACGCCACTTTCTATGTATTTAGCTCATAAAAGTCTTAAAGTAGCGAATATACCGTTAGTTCCAGAAGTGACGCCTCCTGACGAACTTTTTACTATTCCAAAAAATAAATGTATTGGTTTAGTTATTACACCGGATAAGCTCAATGAAATCCGAAAAGAACGATTAAAAAATTTAGGTTTAGCGTCTCAAGCCAATTATGCCAATGTAGATCGAATCCTTGAAGAGCTGGACTATGCTGAGAAAATTATGAAGCGCATTGGCTGTCCTATTGTTAATGTCTCAGGTAAAGCAGTTGAAGAAACCGCTGAAGTGATATTGAGCATGTTAAAAAAGGACAAGATGAAAGGGTATGTATAAAAACTCCCATTATGTAAGACAGACAACTTGTCAGACATACTTAATCTATAGAGAGTCAAGTAGAACAGGCGTGTTGCTAAAAGGTGCTTTTTTAAAATATAAAAGATAAGGAAGATTGTGATGAGCAATGTATATAAAAAAACAGACGTTATCTTAATTGGGGCCGGAGTGATGAGTGCAACGTTGGGATCTTTACTAAAAGAGTTAGCGCCGGAATGGGAAATCAAAGTATTTGAAAAACTCGCAGATGCAGGAGAAGAAAGCTCCAATGAATGGAATAATGCAGGGACGGGCCATGCTGCACTGTGCGAGTTGAACTATACATCTGAACAAGCTGACGGATCCATAGATATTACGAAAGCCGTGCGAATTAATGAACAGTTTCAACTTTCAAGACAGTTTTGGTCGTACCTTGTAAGCAGTAATTTAATTCATCATCCGCAAGAGTTTATTATGCCAATCCCTCACATGAGTTTCGTACAAGGAGAAAAGAACGTATCCTTTTTGAAAAAACGTTTTGAAGCGCTATCAAATAATCCGTTGTTTCAAGGGATGGAGTATTCGGATCGTCCTGAAAAGTTAAAAGAATGGATGCCGCTTGTTATGAAAGGCCGTACATCGACTGAAGCAATTGCGGCAACCAAAATTGACTCAGGGACGGACGTGAACTTTGGAGCTTTAACTCGTATGTTGTTTACACATTTAAAAAGTAAAAGCGTAGAAATAAACTATAACCACAGCGTTGAAAATCTGACACGTAACGCAGACGGCTCGTGGGAAGTAAAAGTACATGATATTCATAGCGGCAAACAGGAATATCACACGGCGAACTTTGTTTTTATCGGAGGAGGAGGCGGAAGTCTGTCTTTACTCCAAAAAACGGGTATTCCTGAGTCCAAACATATTGGAGGGTTCCCGGTAAGCGGATTATTTATGGTATGCACTAATCCCGAAGTTGTAGCGCAGCATCACGGGAAAGTGTACGGAAAAGCAAAGGTTGGCGCTCCACCGATGTCGGTTCCACACCTTGATACACGCTATATCGACCGCAAAAAAACACTGCTGTTTGGACCTTTTGCCGGATTTTCACCAAAGTTCTTAAAAACGGGTTCAAATTTGGACTTAATCAATTCTGTAAAACCGAATAATATCTTAACGATGTTAGCAGCAGGCGTCAAAGAGATGGGCTTAACGAAATACTTGATTCAGCAGGTGCTGTTGTCCAATGAAAAGCGTATGGAAGAACTTCGCGAGTTTATTCCAAACGCAAAAAGCGAAGACTGGGATATCGTCGTAGCGGGTCAGCGTGTACAAGTAATCAAAGATACGGAAGCCGGAGGTAAAGGAACTCTTCAATTTGGTACAGAAGTTGTGAGTTCAGCGGATGGTTCCGTTGCTGCATTGCTCGGGGCTTCGCCAGGTGCTTCGACTGCCGTTCATGTTATGCTTGAAGTGCTAGAAAAGTGTTTCCCTCAGCATATGAAGAAATGGGAACCAAAAATAAAAGAAATGATTCCTTCTTACGGCTTGTCACTGGTAGAAAATCCAGCGCTTTTTAACGAAATTCATGCTTCTACAGCACAAACGCTTGATTTAAGTAAAAAAGAACTTGCGTACCGATGATTTTAGGCGCCTTTGACACGTATGCTTTAGATTAAAAGAATTTTTCAGGCTGCTTTATAAAGTGTTTAAAATATAGGTGAAACATATAATAAAAAATGAAGGAGCTTCGTTATATAACGGGCTTCTTTTTATTTATTTCCTTTGCTAGCAGAATTTACTTCGTATTCATGATATAATTCTTATTAGTAAGCGTTTACATATAGTGAAGTGAAGAAGTGGAAAATAGCTATTTCGAGGAGCCGATAAAAGATGATTCTAACTAATACATCTTTACTAACGAAAGAACAAACGATTTTTAACCATTCAGGGAATAAAATTAAATTAGAAGACAGAGAGATTGATATTGTTGCTCGATTTGAAGAGCCTCTTGTTCTAGTTTTAGGAAATGTCCTAAGTAACGAAGAATGTGACGAACTTATACAGCTATCCAAAGATAAAATGCAGCGATCAAAAATTGGTGCTGAACGTGAAGTAAACAGTATTCGAACGAGCAGCGGCATGTTTTTTGAAGAAAGCGAAAACGAGCTTGTACATCAAATCGAAAGAAGACTTTCTAAAATAATGGGACCATCTATTGAATATGCTGAAGGTCTTCAAGTTTTAAAATACTTGCCTGATCAAGAATACAAAGCGCATCACGATTATTTCACTTCTGCAAGTAAAGCATCTAAAAATAACCGTATTAGTACATTGGTTATGTACTTAAACGATGTGGAAGAAGGAGGAGAAACTTATTTTCCTAAGCTGGGTCTTTCCATATCTCCGACAAAAGGAATGGCCGTGTACTTTGAATATTTTTATAGTGACGCTGAACTTAATGACCGTACTCTCCACGGGGGAGCTCCTGTTATAAAAGGAGAAAAGTGGGTCGCTACCCAGTGGATGCGCAAACAAAAAATTCGATCGTAATAACAAAGGTTTGAAGAGCCCTATTAGCTATTGTTAATGAGGGCTCTTATTTATGTTACAAAAAATAGCAATCATGTTAGCTAGTTATTATATTGAAATATTCATACTTATTCTATTTGTGCGGCTATTCCTTATTCTTATAAGCCGGTAGACGATAAATGTATTTGTAGTGTAAAATATCCTCATGATTAAAAATCTGGATACACGAAAACGAAAAATGTGTTCGTGAGATAAAAATAAAATAGATGCCATTTAAATAATGATTTTAAAACAGGTAACCAATTTTTATAACAGGTGCACGAAAAAACTCGTGAAAGGTATTTTCACGAGTTTTTGTTTTTAGGTGATTTACACTATTTATAAAATCATTTTACTTTTATATAGTAGATAGGGAACGTGTTAAAGGAGGACCCGGGTTTTGAAAGAAATAAAAGCAATTATTTACGCCATGCTCGCGACGTTTATGCTGCTTCTTACTGGATGCAGCGATGAGCAGGCAAGTCATTCAACCACATCTTCTACGGATACAAAACAAGCAGTTCAAGTAGAAAGTTCATCAGATCAAGAAGACGATCATAGTCCTTCTAAAGCAAGTCGTGAAGATGTAGTAGGTGAGGCAGCTACGGTAGAAAGAGTGGTGGATGGCGATACGCTTAAAGTGAAAATGCTGAACGGAAAGACGGATCGAGTGCGACTACTTCTTGTCGATACCCCTGAAACAAAGCATCCCAAACTAGGCGTACAGCCCTTTGGTCCAGAAGCATCTGCTTACACCAAAAAAAGGCTAGAAGGGCAGGAAATCACTCTTGAATTTGATGTACAAGAGCGTGATCAATATGGACGCTTGCTTGCTTATGTATGGATAGACAATGAGCTGTATAATGAAGAGCTGCTAGTAAAAGGGCTAGCCCGCGTAGCGGTATTTCCTCCTAATACAAAGTACGTAGATGAATTTAAGAAAATACAGGAGCAGGCTCGAAAAAGCGAAAAAGGCATCTGGAGTATTGAAAACTATGCACAAGAAAAAGGATATAACACGGATGCTGTAAAAAATCAGTCCTCTTCTAAACAAAAGGATACTCAGTCTGCCAAAAACTGTGAAGGTAAAATAAAAGGAAATCAAAACTCTAAAATTTATCACGTGCCAACAGGGGCACACTACAACCAAACCATGAACAACATCATTTGGTTCTGTACCGAAAAAGATGCACAAGAAGCAGGATACAAAAAAGCAAAAAACTAACAAAGAAATTCAGTAGCTGCTGAGTTTCTTTTTTTGTGAGTTCCGTAAGTATGTGTATAGGATTGGCTAAATACCGTCCAACAAAGAACGACCAATTCGTATAAGAAGACGCACGGGCCATATGAGCAACTGAGGCACTTGTAAAAGAACCTCCGCTATAAGTTCTCTCCCGCTCATCGTATTATCTTTCTGCTGCCGGCGTTTTTTCATAGTCATCATCCATTCATTTGAAAATATACATTAATTATACAATGAAAGGAAGATTAGGAGTTAATTTTTTCTTTCTTTTCTTTTTCGTGTTAAAGTAGATAGGTAAGAAGTTTTGCTGCAAATAAAGCAAGCAAAGAGGATAAAGGGAGTTTGAAAATCGTGAAAATAAGGAAAGCAAGAAAAGAAGATGCTTCTGCTGTAACGGAATTACTTTATGACATGCTTGGCAGTATTGCACGCTCTCATACGGCGGCTACAACGAATGAAGAAGCGCTTTTAAGACTTAAAGCGTTTATTCTGTCTGAGAAGAATCGCTATAGCTATCATCATATTACAGTCGCAGAAGTCGATGAGAAGGTAGTTGGACTTATGCTTTGCTATGAAGGAAGTATGTTACAAACGCTTTATGAACCAGTTAAGCGTTTTGTACGTGCTAAACTTAATAATCCAGCGTGGGAAATTGATATAGAAACGGAACATGGAGATTATTATATTGACTCTCTATGTGTAGATGAAGCTTACCGCGGAAAAGGGATAGGAACGGCTCTTTTAAATGTAGCCAAGCAAGAAGCCAAAAAGCGTAAGATGTTTTTATCGTTAAACGTTGAATATAATAACGTAGAAGCCAAAAAATTGTATCAGCGTATAGGCTTTCAAGAGCATAAAACCATTTTTATTGATAAAAAACCATTTTTTTATATGAAGACTGCCTGATCATCTTTACGGTAGTATTTTTTGTGATAAAATGGATATATAAGTAAAATAATAAGAACCAACAGCTCAGCAGTTTTGCTGAGCTTTCCTGTAAATCGCGTAAACGTATCAAAATGGAGAGAACCCTACATCAAATGGACCATAAGCAAGCGGTCATGAAAGTATGTTTGCTGATGTGCCACACGAAAGGAGCGTGCATGAACATCAGAGATCTTCCGTTTAATATGAGTTATCGATTTAATGAACAGCTTCGAGAAGTTCCGGTTAACCCACACCAAATGAAGCAGGGAATTATCTATTTAAAGAAACGAGCTCTTGAAGAAGAGGATGAGTGTGCCGCTGCTAAAACATATGGACATATTGGTGTATATGAGCGCATACTTGGAGAATTAATGAGCAGTGAAAGACATCTGCAGCTGGCCATTTATCTATATGACCGACATGCTGATACAAAAGGTGAATTTTTGAATACGATCCGACTTGGACATACATATCACTGGCAAGAACAGTGGGATAAAGCGAATGAAACGTTTCAGCTACTCATTGAACAATTAAAAGCAGATGAAGACCTTCACATATATGAAGACTTTGTCTATCAGCATTATGGAAAATGTTTACTTGATCAACGGGTTGTTTCCAGAGCGCATCACTATTTTCAACGCGCGTTAGAAATTCGATTGAAAAAAGGCGATAAAGAATTAATTGAGTCGACTAATTCCTGCATCCGTCTTTGTTTAAATAAATTAAAACATTCCTAGTATACATAAAAGATAAATGACTCATAGCCTTGGTTACACATAATGCATAAACTTTCCGTTTGACAAACGTATGTGAACATATTATAGTCATACATGGCAATTTAAGAATACGTAGTATAAAAACTAAACATAAGCGTCTCTTCTCTTTTGGAGAAGGGGCTTTTTTATGTGAATTTTTATGCTGAGGAGGGTTTAATCGATGAGTAAAACAGTAAAAGATGTCATCTTTTTATTAATAGGTTCGTTTGTATTTTCACTTGCAGTTAACATGTTCGTCATTCCAATAGGACTAGGTGAAGGCGGCGTTACGGGTATCTCCATTATTTTATATTATACAACGCATCTTTCAACGGGCATCACTAACTTTATTTTAAACGGTATCTTACTTATCGTAGGGTATAAATTTTTAGAGAAAAAAACCATCGTTTATACGATGATTACGATTATCGCTACATCTATTTTTCTTCACGTAACTGAAGGCTGGGGTCTTCATCTTCATGAAGAGCTCATCGGCATGGTTTTTGCCGGTGTACTGCTAGGGGTTGGAATTGGGATGATTTTGCGAGTTGGCGGAACGACAGCAGGTTCAGCCATTATTGCTCGAATTCTAAATAAGTTTTTAAACTGGAAAGTCAGTTACGCACTTTTAGCGGTTGATTTACTAGTGGTATTGGCTTCTTATTTTATTATTGGAGCCGAAAAGTTATTATTTACAATCGTTATGCTTTACATTACAACAAAAGTAATTGATTTCGTTATTGAAGGATTTGATGCGAAAAAAGCCGTTACCGTTATTTCAAGCAACAAAAACGAGGTGGCGGACCAAATCAATGAACAGCTTGATCGCGGTGTAACGATTCTAAACGGTCGAGGGAACTATACAAAAGAGTCAAAAGAAATCTTGTATGTTGTTATTAACAAGCAAGAGCTTATTAAGCTTAAAAAGCTGATTAAAAAAATTGATGATGAAGCATTTGTTATTGTGCACGATGTACGAGATGTAATTGGAAAAGGCTTTTTAAGCGCATAAAGCCGCAATTCTTGGCAATTTTTTCTGACGTTGGTGTTTTCCGAAAAAGTATGATATAAGTGTGTCTAAAGACAATTCAATATACGAAAGGAAGAACCCATATGCGTAATAAAAGGCATGTAAAACGTCTTCTTCAACGTCGAATTCGTTCTTTACGATACGTTGTCTTGATTTTATTTACGATACTGATTTTAAAGTACGTTAGTGAAATTATGTAGCTTTTTTTATATGAGTCTTATCGCTCATTTGGAGTGCTTTTTCTTTTAAATTAGTAAACCAATTTGTATAATAGGTTTTAAGAAGGAGGAATTCCATGAGCATTCCAAAACCATTAGTTCAGCTTAATCAATTTTTTGTCGTTATAACGGTTTTGATTGCCTTACTTGCAACAAAATGGCTGTTACTTTTGCCTTTTCTCGTTGGAGTAGTCACACTTGTAACAAAGCGTAATCCCGTAATTATGGCAGGGAAAAAGCTTCTCAAGAAACCTATTTCTTCTTATCAGATGGAAGACCGTGATCAGCAGCTTTTTAATCAATGGATTGCAACGATATGCATTGGGATTGCTTTCATTTCATTTTTACTTAGTTATACGTTTGTTGGCTATGTATTTAGTATAATGGTGATTCTTGCTGCGGGTGTAGCGCTGATGGGATATTGTATAGGCTGCACGATTCGTTATCGATATATGATGTGGAAATATAAAAGAAAAAAACATGCTGTATAAACAAAGCCTCGAGAAGGCTTTGTTTTTTTATGCTCATTTGTATACGTTATCAATAAATTCAATCATCACAACGAGTGAAAGCAGGTGCTAGAGCACCTGTATCCTTTAAAAACCTTTGTTGACAAAGTAAGGTAAACAAATTAAACTTTTTATGATAATAATAATCGTTACGATTTAAAGGGGGGATTATATTTAGAGGCAGTACATAAAAGAAGGATAGTTTTTAATAAAGGAAGGGTTTATATGAGAAAAAAGATAAGTCTGCTGTGCTCAATGCTTGTTACGATAGGTCTGCTGGCTGCATGTTCGGATAACTCCGCAAGTACCGAAGAAAAGAGTGGAAAGAAATCACTTACTTTTGTATCAAATTTTCCAAGCGACACGCTCAATCCGCAGCTAAATTATACAACTGTAAGAGCGGGAATTGCTGAGACGCTAGTCAAAGTGAATGAGCAATTACAGATTGAACCATGGCTCGCAAAGAAATGGAAAACAGAAGATAATGGGACGACCTGGATATTTGAGATTAGAGACGGAATTACGTTTCAAAATGGCAAGGATTTGAATGCTGAAGCCGTGAAACAATCGTTAGAAAGAACGATAAAAGAAAGTGAAGCAATGAAAAGTGCACTTAAAATTAAAGAAATGAAAGCCAGTGGCCAAATCTTGACCATTACAACAACAGAGCCGCTTGCCACGCTGCCTTCTGAACTTGTTCACCCAAACACGGCAATTATTGATGTTGACGCTCCAAATATAAAAAATAAACCAGTCGGAACAGGGCCATTTAAAGTAGCTTCGTTTAAACCGGATAATGAAATGAAAGTAAAAAAATATAATGAATACTGGGGTGGAGAACCAAAATTGGATGAAGTTGTGTTAACATTTAATGATGATGAAAATGCACGAACGTCCGCTTTGCAATCAGGTGAAGCCGATATTGTGTACCGTCCGGCAATTGAAAGCTTAAACACGTTAAAAAAAGATTCTTCTATTGTAGTAGATATACAGCCGAGCCTAAGAAATCAAATGCTTTTGTATAATTCAAGGCAAGAAGCGTTTAAAGATAAAAATGTGAGAAAAGCGTTTGATGTATTATTAAATCCAAAAGATGTTGTCGACACAGCGCTTGCCGGTCAAGGATCCCCGGCAAAAGGTCCATTTTTAAAGAGTTTAGATTTTTCGAACGATCAAAAAACGAAAACCTATGGACCAAGTGAAGCTCAAACATATTTAGAAAAAGCCGGTTATATACTCAAGGATGGAAAAGCAATAAAAAATGGAAAACAGCTTTCTTTTAAGCTTGTTACATACCCTTATCGTCCAGAACTGCCTTTAATGTCACAAATGCTTCAGTCAGAAGCAAAAAAGATTGGTGTAAAAATAGATATTCAACAAGTTGAGAATATGGATGAGTATATGACAACAAAAGATGATTGGGGAATCGTTACATACAGTCTAGTAACCGCGCCGCGAGGAGATGCAGGATATTTCTTTAATGCTCTTTATACGGAGGGAGGAGCATTTAATGTCGGACATTTTCATGAACCAGCATTAGCTTCCATTATTGATGAGCTTAATAAAACCGTTGATCAAAAACAGCGCAATAAGTTAGCAAGACAAGCCGGAGAAATAGCAGAAAAGGAAACGCTGCATTCTTCGATTGTTCACCCAAATAATTTTGTAGCCTATAAAGACAATGTGAAAAATTGGGTTACAACCAAAAGTGAATACTATGTGATAACAAAGGATTTAGATGTGAAGTAGATATGAAATTAATTGGTAAAAGAATAATAGAATTACTCATCTTTTTAGTTATACTATCGTTTCTCAGCTTTGTTTTAATGAAGCTAGCTCCAGGAGATCCAGTTAAGCAAATGCTTCGCGTAGATGACGTGGCAGTTTCTGAGGAACAAATGAATAACTTGAGAACAGAGCTAGGGTTTAACGAACCTGTATATATTCAATATGGAAAATGGCTGACGCGTTTTTTTCAGTTTGATTTAGGATCTTCATACATGACAAAAGAGCCTGTCATCGATGAATTGGTAGAAAAGTTTCCGGCTACGCTGCGCTTGACGGCTGCATCTTTGGTTGTGATGCTGTTAATAGCTGTGCCACTCGGAACGCTGTCAGCACTATATCCAAATAAGTGGATTGATTATCTCAGCAGAAGTATTTCTTTAATTGGAGCGTCTATTCCAAGCTTTTGGCTCGGCCTTTTGTTTATACAGCTGTTCTCTGTACGTCTTCAATGGCTTCCTTCAATGGGTACAGGCACAGCAGCCCATCTTGTGCTGCCTTCTTTAACGCTTGGTTTTGCCATGTCCGCTGTGTATATGCGAATGATTAGAGCTAGTCTGCTAGAAGGATTGAAACAAGATTTTGTACGATCTGCTCGAGCAAGAGGAATAAGTGAAAGCCGCATTTTTATTTTCCACGCGTTTCGGTATAGCTTAACACCGCTTCTGACTATTTTAGGGACAAGCTTAGGCAGTTTGCTTGGAGGAACGGTCATCATTGAAGTGCTTTTTGCTTATCCTGGAGTTGGAAAATTAGTTATTGATGCGATTATGAATCGTGATTACCCTGTGATTCAAGGGTATATTTTGTGGATGGGCTTGTTTGTTGTGTTAATCAATTTACTTGTGGATTTGAGCTACAAATATGTAAATCCCCAGCTCTATGTAAAGGGAGGGGATAAAACGTGAAAAAGCCGCAGCTTCCTTTTGTAGTAATAAGCGTGTGTGGTATTATGCTTATTTTATTTTGTCTGTTTGGAAGTCAGCTAACACCGATGGATCCCACACAAGTCAATATGCAAGATCGGCTTCAAAGATCCACCGGTGATCACTGGTTAGGAACTGATCACTTAGGCAGAGATCTCTTTTCACGAATCGTAGCTGGAGCTCAGACCACAATTGGGACTAGTTTTCTTGTCTTAACTCTTTCTCTTTTGATTGGAGTACCTGTTGGCTTAGTTTCAGCGTATATTGGAGGGAAAATAGACCGCTTTTTAATGAGAATTGTAGACGCTTTTTTAGCTTTTCCTGACTATATTGCAGCCATCGTCTTAAGCGGACTGTTAGGGCCTGGATTATTTAACTTAATTGCTGCGATGGTTATTGTAAAGTGGGTTAGTTATGCAAGGGTAGTGCGCAGTATTGTACTTCAAGAAAAGTCAAAAGAATATGTGCTGATCGCTAAATTAAACGGAGTGGGAACATTACCTTTAATCCTGCGCCACTTTCTTCCTCATGTGGGAGGACATATTCTCGTGCTTGCTACGCTGGATATAGGGAAAATTATTTTAATGATGGCTTCACTATCCTATATTGGACTAGGGACTCAGCCGCCTACTCCGGAATGGGGAACGATGCTAAATGAAGGCAGGGCCTACTTTTACAATGCTCCGCAGTTAATGTTGATACCAGGTGTGGCCATTATTTTATTTGTGCTGACGTTTACAGCTTTAGGTGAATATATTCGAGGGAAATATCAAGTTAATCGATAAAAGAGGTGGTCGTCATCGTTTTAGAAGTAAAGCATCTAGCCATTCATAATAAAACAAAACAAATCGTAAAAGACGTTTCTTTTATAATCGAGCAAGGACAGTGGATGGCGCTTGTTGGAGAAAGCGGAAGCGGTAAAAGTATCACTGCTGCTTCGATAGGAGGACTGCTGCCTTCAGGTGTAACGCTTAAAGGAGGATCTATTATCTTTAAGCAGAAAGGAGAGGCGCCTATCCTTGGAAAAGATATTTCGTATATCTTTCAAGACTATCGAAGTGCTTTTACTCCTTTTTTAACAATTGGAAAGCAGTTTGATGAAACGATTCGTACACATAGTAAGCTGTCTAAAAAAGACAGGAAAGCCGCCATTTTTCAGGCTTTAAAAGCTGTGAATTTACCTAATGAACGCGTATATAAAAGCTATGCTTCTCAGCTGAGCGGAGGACAGCTTCAGCGAGCAGCGATTGCTTTAGCGCTGGTGATGAAGCCTGCCTTGATTATCGCAGATGAACCAACTACGGCTTTAGATAGCGTGGCAGCAGCTGAAGTTCTTCAGCTGCTGTATAAGCTGAAAGAAGAAGCAGGCTGTGCCATTCTGTTTATTACCCATGATTTGCGTCATGTGCGGAAATATGCAGACCGAGCAGCCATTATGCTAGAAGGAGAAATCGTGGAAGAAAATAGTATTGAATCTTTGCTTCACGCTCCGCGTCACGTTTATACAAAAAAACTGTTTAACGCCATTCCTTCTTTACAGAAAACGCCTGATCGATTATTAGATACGCAGAAAAAAGTGTTGGTATAGGAGTGAAATATGAAAGAAAAAAGTATATTACGCGTCACGCAGCTTGTGAAACAGTATAAAGACGTTAAAGCGCTAAATAATGTTTCCTTGTATATCGATAAAGGGGAATGTGTAGGGATTGTCGGAGAAAGTGGAAGTGGAAAAAGTACGCTTGTAAAAAGTGTGCTAAGGTTAACAGAAATTCAGCAGGGAGAAGTATGGTTTGCAGAGAAACCTCTTCACCGGTTAAAAGGAAAAAAAATGCAGCAAGCTCGTCTAGGCATGCAGGTTGTATTTCAAAACCCAGCGGCTTCTTTTAATCCGAAAGTGAAAATCATCGACTCTTTGCTAGAGCCTTTGCGGCAGCAGCGAACCGTCCCTTCATTTTTATCTCATGTTAGCAAGAATGAAAAAGAAATCGCTTTCTATTTGTTAGAAAAAGTCGGACTCAGCTCGGAATATGCGCTGAGTTATCCTCATGAGCTCAGCGGCGGACAGCTTCAGCGTGTAGCGATTGCGCGTGCCATTAGCGTAGGTCCGTCTCTAGTGCTATTAGACGAACCAACAGCTAGCCTTGATGTTACAGTACAAGCGAAGATTTTGAATTTATTAAAAGATTTGCAGGAGACGTTTCAGCTATCTTATTTGTTTATTTCGCATGATTTAGCAGCAGTAAAATTTATGAGCAGTCGCATGATGGTTATGCAGCAAGGCGAGGTTATCGATCAATTTGACCGTGCACAGCTATTTGATAAAAACAGGCATCCCTATACAAAAAAGCTTGTGCGTTTATTTGAATAGAAAATAAAGCTCTTCGTTTAATATACTAAACGAAGAGCTTTTTTATAAATGAGAATGAGACAAAGTCAGGGACGCGGCGGTGGAGTATGCATATGGATAAAGTGATAGCCTGCTTGAAAGAGCATGATAAAACTAATGCTGAGTACAATGAGAGGAATTAGTTTGTTTTTTCCACGTTCTTCATATAGTCCGGCTGCGCTTAAAAGGAAGCCAATAGTAGCTAATGGAGGAGAGACGCGAAAGAATAAATCCGCAGCGGTAAACGCTTGGTTTGTATATTTATAATAAAAAAATAGACCTGTAATCAATAAAAATAGTCCAATCCAAAACAGCGTAAGTTTTCCAAAAAGGGTTTTAGGCACTGCGATTTCACTCCTTTTGTCAGTCAAGTACCATAAAATACTAGCATAAAACGTTCTAGTTTGCATTAGAGAAAAAGAACGTGAGTTATACAATATGTGTAAAAAAACAGGTTTGAAGTAGGAGGAGATGAGGTATTCAAAGCGCTTCATGTAAAAAAATACATATCGTTGGACCTGTTGGAAGTGGAAAAACAGCTCTTGCCCGTTTATTATCCCATAGATTAAAAGTTCCTCACTACGAACTTGATAATATTATGTGGGAACGAACACATGAAGGAGATAAAAGAAGAAGTGAAGCGGATAGAAAGAAGTGTTTACATCATATTGCAGCTTCAAAGGAATAGATCGTAGAAGGTGTACACTATACGTGGGCAAATGAAAGTTTTAATGAAGCTGATCTTATTATTTTTCTTGATACCCATTATCTAAAAAGAATATGGTTTATTATAAAAAGGTATGTTCTGCAAAAAGCTAAAATCGAAAAAGCGAATTATGCACCCACATTTTCTATTTTTATTAACATGTTTCAGTGGAATTCAGATTTCGAAAAGCAAAGCAGACTTAAAATTTTGCATATTCTTCGTACGTCATATAACGATAAATTTATAATAGTGAAAAAGAGAGAAGAGATAGAGCACTTCATACCCTAAGAAAACGCCGCTCAGTTGATGAGCGGCGTTTTTTTGTTTTTATCCTATCAGTATCGAAGTGCATTTTTTATCACAAGCTTTTGCAAGGTTTTTGAGAAGCTGATTGAGAAATTCTTTGTCCATTTTAAGCCACTCTTCTTTTTGCAGACCTTCTACGATATAGGAAGAAAAAACCCATACGTCGTTTTTGATGGCAGAGCGATTTGTTTCAGCGATTATGGTTAATGCCTTAATGATAGCAGACATCACGGAAACATCTTCTTTTCCATAATGGCGAATTTGATAGAACGCTTTGTACAAATAATCCATAAAAGAAGGTTTTTCTAGCAGCACTCGAATGCGTCCTTCTTCATCGCAATAATAAGGAGAAGAAGAATAGCTTTGTCCGAGTTTGATAAACACTTGGGTGAGCTGTTCAATGCAGTTAATGGCTGTTTCAGGATCATTAATAGCTGGTGAAATAGCTCTTAACGCAATTTCACTTATTTTTTGAATACCTAACTTTACGTCTTGGATCGATTCTTGATCATTTGTAATAAACAAGCAATGAAGAAATCTTTCACGTTCTAACGATTGATTGTGAGTGATCACAGTTAACAACGGTGTGTCCACTTCTACATACTCACCGGGTGCTTTTTCCAGTTTAACAATGACATTTAATTTAGATGCTAGTGCTGTTAAGTGGTTGAGTTCGATATATTGAATATATCCTTGTCTGTTACTTCTAATTTGCAGCGTGTTTTCACTATCAAAATCAAGCTGTATTTCATTCTTTGATTGGGGGTGCTTTTGTTGTTCTAGCCGTCTCTCTTCAATGGTAAGCATCGTTTTTTTTGCAATGTTTGAAATTAAATTTCCAACTTTAATCCAGTTGATGACGTGGTGAATCAAAAACACAAACATCCCTAAGCAAATGAATGCTACCACAATCGCTAATGAAGGAACAATAAAAGTATTGCTGACTTGGTTGCTGCGAACTTGAATGAGCAGTACGAGCACGTATACGTATCCACCGATAAAAGTGCCAAGTACACGCTGAGTTTTGGCATCTGTATTAAAATTCTGAATCGTTCTAGGAGAAAACTGACCTACAAACGTGGTCAGTACCACCAAAACAGAAGAAAAGGTAATCGTCGTCATCGTTAATAAGGAATTTGATACTGAACTTAAAATAGTATGAGCCAGCTCTTTATCCGTTAGAAACACGGAAGGAACTAACTTTAACCACTGTTTGTGAGCCGTCAAATATCGATCTAAAAATGTACTAATAGTGGCTAAAACAAAAGCAACAATTCCGTATATAGAAGGAGTAATCCAAAAATTAGCTTTTATTCGATTTTGCTGTAGCTTTATTGACATAACGAAATCTCCCGTATCATGATTTAATAAGTTCGGACTTCTTTTAGTATGAAGAAAAAAGTTAGCCATACTTATCCACCTATTATTACCCGCACCTGCATGTGAAAAACTTCTTTAAGAAAAGTTTTATCATTCATTTGTAAAGGGTAGAGATCAAAAAAGGAGGGGAGAGCCGTGGCATTTGATTATTCACTTGACTTTGAACATATCGATTTTAGAAAACATCCTGAAAAGTATAGAGTAGGAAAAGGAGAACAAGGAGTTCTCCTTGTTGAGCCATATAAAAGTGAAATTCTTCCTCACTGGCGTTTTCGTACACCTGAAATTGCTGAGGAATCCGCCGACGCCATCTATCAGCTTTTTTTAACCTACAAAGAAAAAAGCGATTTTGTTGGAATGGACATGGCCCGGAAATTTCTCCAAATGGGATACACGCGATCGAGGCGCTACGCGAACTACAAAGGCGGAAAGAAATACAACAAAGACGGAGAGCGGAACGAACGGCAAATTGATGAACGAAAAGCAGAATCGGCATCTATTTTTATGAAAAAATGGAAGGAGGTACGAGAGAATAAAGAGTATTTGCAAATGAAAAAAGAGCATCAAAAAAAGTACGGATAATTAGCTGGGATCCGTACTTTTTTCCTTTGTTATTTCGATTCGTTTAATATGGTGATGTTCAATATCAATGACTTTAAATGAAAAACTTTCGTTTTTGATGCTATCACCTTTAGCAAGATCAAACTTTTCGGTCAGCATCCAGCCGCCAATGGTATCAACATCTTCTTGTTCAATAGTTGTTCCGAGTAAATCATTTACTTCTTCAATCAACACCTTCGCATCTAGTACGTAGTGATTTTCATTAATTTTGTGTACGTCCGGTATTTCATCATCATCAAATTCATCACGAATTTCACCAACAATTTCTTCTAAAATATCTTCTACCGTTACAAGCCCTGTTGTTCCTCCGTACTCGTCTATTAAGATGGCCATGTGAATTCTGTCTTTTTGAATTTTAAGCAATAAGTTGTAAATGGCGATGGAATCAATAACTTGAATGATGGGTTTCATATATGTTTGCACGGTACGTGGTTTAATATCATCTTCTTTTATGTAATCCGCTAATATTTCTTTAATATTAACTAATCCCGCCACTTGATCTTTGTTTCCATCTACAACTACTGGATAGCGAGTATATTGCTCTACTCTAGCCATTTTTAAGAATTCTTCTATCGTTTCATCTGCTGATACGCTAACAATTTCTGTACGAGGCACCATGATTTCTTTAGCCGTACGATTATCAAATTCAAAAATATTATTCATGAACTTAAACTCCGATTGATTAATTTCACCGCTCTCATAGCTTTCAGATAAAATAATTCTAAGCTCTTCTTCACTATGAGCTACTTCATTTTCAGAAGCTGGCTTCAGGCCAAATAATCCGACAACGCCTCTGGCTGAGTGGTTTAAAAGCCAAATAAACGGATAAAGTAACTTAGAAAAAAGAATAAGGGGACGGGAAAATAACAGCGTCACTTGTTCGGCTTTTTGAATCGCCACCGTTTTGGGCGCAAGTTCTCCAGCTACCACATTTAAAAATGTGACAATCGAAAAAGCAAGAACAAAAGATAGGACATGCGAAAGTGATGTAGCAAAAGGAAGCATGTCAATAAGCGGCTCTAATAAATGACCTACCGTAGGTTCACCTATCCAGCCTAGACCTAGTGCGGTAACCGTAATGCCCAGCTGTGTGGCTGAAAGATAACCATCTAAATTTGATACTACTTTTTTTGCTGCTAAAGCGTTCCGGTTTCCTTCTTCAATTAACTGGTCGATTCTAGTCGACCGTACCCTAATGACGGCAAATTCCGTTGCAACAAAAAAGGCTGTTAATATGATTAATACGATGAATAAGATGACATTTACTGTTTCCAAATTTATCTCCTTACCCCGTTGAAACGGATAAGGGAACACCTCCTTTATAAAAGTTTGATGAGCTGATTTATATGGTAAATAAAGAATATCATGTATACTGTTCCCTTAATCTCCGTAGAAATAAACTTACCGAAAAGAAAGAGCACTTTTTAATAACCCGCAACATTTTTTGGCAGAAAAAGCGTAAACTAAACACTATAAAATGAACGAAAAGAGATAACGTGAAACTTTAAAAGGATGTAAATAGAAGTAGGAGTCGATTGTTTTTATGGAATTTTTTCTAACGATATTAGTCTTATTGGCTTTGATTGGTCTATCTAATATCATTAATCATTTTGTACCATTTATTCCTGTTCCATTAGTTCAAATAGCTTTGGGAGCAGGGCTTGCTATCTTGCCATTTGGCGGAGATGTCCATTTGGAGCCTGAATTATTTTTTATTTTATTTATTGCCCCGCTATTATTTAATGATGGGAAAAACGTGTCAAGAGCTGCTCTTTGGAAGCTTCGTACACCTATTTTATTACTAGCGCTGGGACTGGTTTTTGTAACGGTGGCAGTAGGGGGATATCTAATCAATTGGCTCATTCCTTCCATTCCGTTACCGGCTGCATTTGCACTAGCCGCTATTTTGTCCCCAACAGATGTAGTGGCTGTTGGAGCTATGGCGAGCCGAGTAAAGCTGCCTAAGCGAATTATGCATTTGCTGGAAGGCGAAGGGCTGATGAATGATGCCTCTGGTCTTGTAGCGTTTCAAGTAGCAGTAGCTGCTACCGTAACGGGCGTCTTTTCGATAGTAGATGCTACATTTCAGTTCCTTTGGGTAGCGCTAGGCGGTTTGTTTGTAGGAGCATTTATCGCTTTTCTGATTATCAGACTGCGTGTACTTGTTCGACGTTTAGGAATGGAAGATATTACGATTCATATGTTAATACAAATTCTAACTCCATTTGTTGTCTTCTACATTGCTGAGCATTTTCATTTATCAGGAATCTTGGCAGTTGTAGCAGGTGGCATTGTGCATGCGATTGAGCGCGACCGAGAGGAATCACCTAACCAGCAGCTTAAAGTAGTATCAAAAAGTACTTGGACGGTTATTTTATATTTGTTAAATGGTTTGGTGTTTGTACTGCTTGGTCTGCAAATACCAAAAGTGGCGAAAGCAATTATTCAAGATCCAAACTTTAATAATGGACAAGTGCTTCTTTATATTTTGATTATTACTGTCTTTTTGCTTGTACTACGATTTATTTGGGTGATGGTGTCATGGTCAGTAGGCTGGTATTACAAAAATAACAAGCATCTAAAACCTGAGCCTCGGTCTATTGGCATTATTACGGTTTCAGGTGTACGAGGAGCTGTTACGTTAGCCGGAGCGTTTTCGATTCCATATACGCTTGATAACGGCAGTGATTTTCCGGAACGCTCTCTGATTATTTTTCTAGCAGCAGGCGTTATATTGTTAACCTTAGTTGCGGCAAGCATTCTTTTACCTGTTATTGCGAAAACAGAAAAGGCGCCGAAGAAGCCTGAGCGCAATACAAAAGAGGTTAAAGCACGCATCAAAGTGCACAAAGCTGCTATTCAGCGGTTAAAAAGAGAAATGACCGAGGAAAATCGTGGAGCAGCCCTTTCGTTAATTTCAACGTATAATACAACGATTAATAACATCATTGTTAAAACTCATCCTTTAGAAGCCTCTGAAAACAAACAGTATGAAGAAGAAATTCGATTGCTGGCTCTTCAGGCCAAGGGGAAATTGGTGGAAAAGCTATTAAAAGAGGAAAAAATAGACCGTGAGACAGCGTATATTTGTTTGGAACATACGCACAAGCTTGAAATGGCTGTAACCAATCGTGTAAGGTACAAATTATTGGTGAGCTGGATGAGGTTTAAAAAAGTTTTATTATTATTAGTCCGAATTTTTTCACCGAATAAGCAGGCTTTAAGAAAACAAAGCTTGCGAAGAAGAAGCAAAGTGAATAAAGTACGTATTCAAATGATGGAAGAAGCAATAAAGGTCATTAAAGAAAATATGAACGAAGAAAATCGAATGATTTCACTTGCTATCATTAGTGAATACCATAGATCCATGGCAAGACTTAGAAAAGAGAGTACGGAGTATAATTCAGGCAAACGTAAAAAAGCAACGAGAGATTTATGTTATAAAGCGTTTCATACCGAGCGGGAAACGGTGCAAGAACTTTATGAAAAAGGAGAAATCACGCGTGAAATCGCTCATAATATCCGAAAAGATATCGCTTTGCGTGAAGCATTAACAATTGAAGAAAATGGTTATTAAAAAGTCGCAGGGACTGATCTCTGCGACTTTTTTATGAATGTTTTTCTAGTAAGTTTCATTCTATTGCTTTTCAAAAAGATAAAGCTTTCCGTTAACAGCAATATCAAAACGAGGCCCTTTAAAGCCGCGTTTTATAAGTTCTTTACGCATAAACTTCATAATGCCTCCGTGGCTGACAATCAGCAAATCGTCTTCTGACTCGGAAATAGCGCGATCTAGCACTGCTGCTACTTTTCTCTTAGTCTCAGCCATATCTTTACGAGCTTGTTTGTTGATGAATCCGGACATGCGAAACAGTAGTGCCCAGAGAATAAAAGGAAGTTTAAATTTTAATGGAATAATAGGCATAGGTATTTCTCTAAGTTCCTGAAGAAGAGTGATCTCTTGTTTATAAATATGCTTTGCCGTTTTGTGTGCTCGCGGCATATCGCTTGAAAAACAGCGTTTCCATTCAATATTATTCAAATCAGTCTCTCCATACGTAATATCTGATTCATCATATTCCTGAAACCAAGCCACTAGTTCATCGGTGGATAAGCGGTGGTTTTCTGGAAGCCCTTTGTTTACTTTGTAATGACGTACTAATGCTACTTTCATTGTGAAATCTCCTTAAAATCTAAGCGCCAAAAACACTTACTCGGCGCAGCTTGATTTTCTTATTTAACGTTATTTTCATCATGCTGCACCTCCTTTCAAATATTTGTAAAATAAGTATAAGATGGATTGAGAAAATTGTAAATACGGCATAGAAGAAGATTTTGAGATAGAATAATTGGAAAATGAAACCTTTTTATAACATAAAACGTATTACTTATAGATAATTCAAACAAATTGAAATACATATAAAAGGGTGGATTACAATGATGGATACAGAGAGAAAAGTGAATATCAGAGAAGAGTTTGGAACTTTATTTGCACAAGGGGACTTTAAGAAGCTTTATGATTGTGTAAGCGAAGAATTTAAACGTCAAGTTTCACTTCAGCAATTTTTGGAGCAGAGCAAATTGTTTAATCAAGGAGAACAGCTCTACAGACTAGAAACAAATCTTTATTTAACCCCTCAAATTGAGCAGTTTATTTGGATAAATTCTACGCAGACAAAAGCCATCAGCGTTATGTTTGATGAACATAACACTATACAAGCACTTGTGCTTGCTCCTATAGAATCATCTTCAGAGAGAGAGCGATGGAGTACAAACAAATATACAATGCCGATTCAAAGTGAATGGTTTGTCTATTGGGGAGGAAAGCATGAGGTGTTAAACTATCACCATCCAGTCGAAAACCAAAGGTATGCGTATGATTTAGTCGTGCGAAAAGGAAAGCAAAGCTATAAAAATGATGGAATGAAAAACGAAGATTACTATGCATATGGAAAAAAGGTTGTAGCTCCGCTTGAAGGAGTCGTTATCGCAGCAGCTGATGGTCAAGAAGATAATGAAATTGGACACACGAATAGAAAAAATCCTTTAGGAAATCACGTTATCATTGAGCATGAAGGAAAAGAATACAGTGTGCTTGCACATTTGAAGAAAGGATCGGTTTCTGTGAAAAAAGGAGACGTGGTTCGTAAAGGAACGCTGCTCGGAAGGTGTGGAAATTCTGGGAATTCATCCGAACCCCACATTCATTTTCACGTCATGGATGCCGCTGACATCGAAACGTCAAAAAGTTTGCGAATTCAATTTCATGCGGCTGTTGAACCGATTCGCGGAGATACGGTTATTCCATTTTTTTATTGATTAAAAAGCCATAGCGTTTGCTGTGGCTTTTTATGCAGGGATTTCCTCAAATATAAAGTCAAGCAGCCGTTGAAACAAGTAAAGAATAATGGCTACAGTAGTCATGACAAGGAAAAGCCCAAAATGACTAATTTCATACAGATTATAAAGCCCGATTTTAGCGAGAAAAGGAACAATAACATAACCATGAATCAAATCCAAAATCACGTTAACAATTATGTACAAGATAAACCCGGGATACGTAAGGTAAAAGACAAAGATTGTAATCACAATATGAAGGCAATAAATCGTTGCTCCCATGCTAGTAAGAAAAAATACGTTTTCTTGAACCGTCCACCAGTGCATTTTTTCTGCTACTTGATAGGCGATTGTCATCATTAATGCAGCAAACAACCCTACAGTAAAAAATCGTTTAACACGCTGTTTATCAAGGAGCAGCAGTAAAAACCATGGAATAACAAGAATCCCCATAATATAATTTGATTCATTCATCTTCCCACCTTTTATTTATCAGTAGTTCTTAGTGTAAGAAAGAATTGTAAAAATATACATTTAGATAATTTTAAAGGAGCGGTCGTCTTTTTAGCATCTGATGCGTCTGCTTATATTCACGGGCACTTGCTTGCCGTAGACGGAGGATGGCTAGGAAGATAACGCATGAACCAATAAATTTTTTCATATCATGAACAAACTCGATTAAAAGGGGCGTTCATGGTATGAAAGTGTGGGTATTGAATGTTGGTATTGCTGTCACAGTGCTGACAACTGCTTGGGCGGTGTATACAAAGCCTGAAGAGAAAGAGGTGTCGCTAGTTTCTTACAATCAGTTCTCCATAGCTGTCCCAAAAGAAAGCAGCGACTTTGAAAAAGAGTTAAAATCAGCTTTGACGCAGTATGGTTTTCAAGAGGTTAGAGTGCTGAATGACTATGCGGAAGCTCAAGTTCTCGTTCTTCTGCCCGCCGAACAACTTTCTTCCTATAAGAAGAAGGAGGTTCAGCAAGTCGTAAATCAACTTGCCAAGCAGTATCACGTTAATCCTGATGTAGTTAATGTTCAGTTATATGAAAAAAAGTAAAAGCCTTTTAGAAAGGGGAATCCCCCTCTATAAAAGGCTTTTTTTACTCTTTTTTCTTCTCTTGTTCAGCGAGCTCTTCTTGTCTTTTAAAATGTGATTTTCCTAACGCATACACAAAACTAAAAAACAAAGGAAGTAAAATAGTCAACAGCACAAGGCGAGTAAGCATATCGCCCAAGTCATTTCTCGTTAAGTAAATATTAATAGCTGCGATGACAATATAAATAAAAATCCCGAGGTTTCGTAAAAATCTCTTTAGCATAGATGCATTCATTTTTTTCACCTTACTTTTATATACTCACATTTAAGGTAAAGGAAACGATTAATAAAAGCAACCTATTTACTACAAAGCAAGAAGGAATACAGAAATTTATGATGAATGTTTATATGTTATCTGAAAATTATGTGAATAAAATTGCTAACATGAAGCTTCTTTATACAGCAGTCTGCTTTTAGTACACCGAGTCAGTATAAACAGTTGCCTTCTCTTCAATTAGCTTTATTTTTTAAAAAGGTAAGGTGATGAGATGAAAAGAGTGCTGGTAATGGGCGTTTCTCCAGGAGTAGGAAAGTCCACATTTGCCAAGAAATTAGGGAAAAAGCTTGATCTAGAAGTACATCATTTAGACAGCCTGTATTGGCAGCCGGGCTGGACGGAAAGAGACAATGATAGTTTTAGAGAATTGCAGGAGCACATTGTAAAAAAAGACAGCTGGATTATCGACGGGAACTACAGCAATTCGTATGATCTGCGAGTGAAGCGTGCAGATACCATTATTTATTTAGAGCTTCCGCTAATCGTTTGTGTGTACCGAGTGATAAAGCGGAGGATTGTGTATGCAAGAAAAACGCGTGAAGATATGGCAAAAGGATGTCCTGAAAAAGTAGATTGGTCATTTTTTACATTTATTCTTACGACGTACAGAGAGCGGCAAAAAAAAATGAGAAAACGGTTTGAAAAGCTTAGAAACGATGAGGATTGCAAGGTTTTTATGCTGATGAATAGAAAGGACATCGAAAACTATATACAAAACCTATAGGTGGAGTACGAGCTGAATTTTGAACAAAAACAGCCACGTAACAAGTTCGCTTGTTACATGGCTATATTAAAAAAACAATCATTTATTGTGTAATCTTCAGCATTCCTTTTTCGTCCAGCGCAACTGTTAAAGAATGATTGACCTTCACCGTTAATGGATGAACTTCAGAGTCTCGGTCCGAAAAAAACCACCGTCTTTTAGGCGCCCCTACAAGAAAAAATGCACTGCCGCTTCCTAAAAAGTTAAAGGTCTCGTTTAACGGCCTGTTGTTGCGCACGGTGATACCGGAGTTAATAAGCTGTGTCCCTACAGAGCGGACATGAGGCGTTGTCAAGTTGATTTCTCCTATGCTTAAAAGCGACTTTGAAGAAAAGGGGTCGTTGGATGGCGGGCAGTCTGAATGTCTTGAAATGTATTCAACAATATTATGAGCAGGATCTTCAAAATAAAACGAATGAGCATCAAATGCTTCAAAATAAATCTCATCTTTCTTCTCTTCTGTATTGAGGAAGACTCTCTGAGTAGCCCATTTCTTTGCTTCCATAAAGCGGTTTGCTGGAACATTAAAAGCAAAATGGTAAAAGGGCTTTGTATGTACAGAAGTCTCTTTAAAGGTTAGCTCACTTTCACCAACTCCAACGGAAAAAGAACGCGGTGAAGCGGCGCTTAATGGGAAATTGAGGGAATTCACATAAAAATCCTTCATTTCGTCCAGTAGATGAGTGTACAGGACAGCTTGATTAATCATCATAAACCATTCCTCCTCGTTTAAACGTTGTCTAAATCACATGGCATTAAACAGATGTTTCATTATCCCTTTGAACGCTGCTTTTCCAGTGAAGCTGAAAAGAGCCTTTATGCTCCGAGCCTATAAAGTTAACGCGATATCTTTTCGTTTTTTCAGGTGTTAAATAAAGAGAGTTATTAGTCATTTCAAAGAAACGTGTTCGTCTTGGATCTTCTACATATAGAGAAAGGTCTCCACTTTTAGTGTTTTTAGATAGCGTAAAAGCATAGGTTACGCCTTTTTTGAGTTTAATGCTCCGAGAGTAGCGACCTGTAAAGCTGTCATATTCTCCAAAGAAAACCTCACTGCGCTCTTTTTTTATTCTCCCACCTACAATTTGATTTTCCTGGCCGTTAAAGTTAATAAGTAAAAAAGCAATAAGAACAATAAGAAAACTATATTTAAACATAAAAACCTCCATCTACTAAATTATAGATAGTTTTGGATTTCGTCAAATAGTGTTATAGTTTAGAAAGGTAAAAATTAACAAAATATATTATCCCTTTGGATGTTATGTCTAACAGAAAGGAGAAAAAATTGTCATCAGGCTAACGTATCTTATGGAGCATGATATAAAAGAGTTGTTAATAGAAAGCCAGAAGAAAGGCTTTGTCTTTCTTACAAAGCTACTAGCAGAACATAAAATTACTCATGAATATAAACCAAAAATCAATATACTAAATGTTCATTAATCAAACCAACGGGCGTTTAATTCAATTTAGGACATTAAAATAATATACAAATAACGCTCAGAAAAAATCTCAGCGTTATTCATTACCATTCACATTGCCAATTAGGTTTTTATTTACATGGATTTTAGCATTTTTTCCGTATTGACCAAACCTGTTACTCTTTTTAGTTTGCTTTTTTGAGTTTGAGAGCTGTTTTCGGAGCAGGGCTTTTTTTAACAATATATAAACCGCTAAAAATAATAAGTCCTCCAAGCAGCTGCATGGAATTGATGGTTTCTCCAATGGCTACAGCAGCAAAAACAACGGCGAACAAAGGAATAACATACATGTAAACCATTACTTTTGTAGATCCAATTTTTCCAATTCCTACGTACCACATTACCAGCCCGTACACCGTCACGAACAAAACAGAGTATGCCAAAGAGCTCCAGCTGCCTATATCTGTTGGCCAGGTAAGTGTTTGATAGGTGAAAAGACAGTAGACAGTAAGTGGAATAGCTCCGATCAAAGCAGACCAGGCAGTCACGCGCAAGGCAGAATATTTTACGACTAAAGGTTTTGCTAAAATCGGGTACCAGCCCCAAGCAATGGCTGCCACAATCCCCATGATGTTTCCGAACCATGCAAGCTGCGACAGCGCATGACTAGAGTGACCAAACAGCAGTACAAACGCAGCCCCGAAAAAAGCAAGCACAGAGCCTAGCTGTGTTTTTAACGAAAAAGCTTCATGCTTATATAATATAGCTAAGATTCCTGTGAAAATAGGAGACATGGAAATAAGTAAAGAAGCATTTGTAGCTGTCGTATACTTAACAGATACCATAAACAGCGTTTGATAGAGCGTAACGCCTACTATGCTGACCGCTATTAAACGCCCCCAGTCTTTTTTTTCGATCCGAATGCCTCGCTCTATTATTCCTGTAATAAGTAAAAGAATAGGAGCGACCATTATAAAACGCAGTGCGCTAAATTGAATGGAAGACATATGAGCAACTCCAAATTTTCCGATTGTATAATTGGCTCCCCAAATTAACGCTACGGATAATAATATCCATTCCAGCCAGCCTTTTTTCATGTCATCACCTCGAGTAAGTATAGAAACTAAATAAGTGCGAATATCCTTAGTTACAAAGTATACAGGAAGAAATTATGTAAAAGGCCAGCCAATTCAGCTATTTTTACCTCATCCACTTGTTTTTAACACAAATAAAAAAGCAGCTGCATTAGCTGCGTTCATGACTGTTATCCACATTGTTCTATCTCATCTAATCGCACAAGTTCGACCTTAAAAGCATGATCAATCGGTCGAATTTCACAGTATCCTGAATCATATACGTGAATTAGTACAAAGCGTTTTCCTTTATATAACACTTCTTTGTAGGCTGTCACGAGATACACCCTTTCTTTTCATAGGTTTGTTTTTCATTCTATGAACAAAAAGCGGCGTAATTGCCTAATATAAAAATAATCTTTACGGTTGATAAAATTGCTTGGCAAAACGAGTTCGTTTATACTGTACTATGATTCTAGTCTGATTACTAGAACAGCTTTAGCACAGAGATAACGAAACAAACCAGTGGTACATAAGGAGCAGCACATGGATATTAATTATTTATATACATTTAAAGAAGTAGCGAAGTGGGGGAGCTATACACGAACGGGCGAGGAGTTAGGGTATGCTCAGTCAAGCGTTACCACTCATATAAAAAAATTAGAGGATCATTACGGTCAAAAACTATTTGAACGAACAGGACAAAAAATGAAGCTGACTCAGCCTGGTGAAGAATTGCTTTATTATGTGAATCAAGTAACCGAGTTATTAAATGAAGCAAAAGAGTGCCTTACTACGAACGAAGATGCTAGAGGAACCGTTTCAATAGGAACCGTGGAGTCGCTGGCCGCTTATTTTATTACACCGTATATTCGTGAATTAAAAAAGCAGCACCCTTCTCTAAAGATTATGCTAGAAGCGGGTTTATGTCCAAATTTAACACAAGGAATTATTGACGGAAAGTATGATGTAGCCGTTTTGCTTGATCGCCTTCAAACATCTTCAAGCTTAGAAGTGATTCCTATTCGAAAAGAAAAGATGGTTATGATTGCTTCGCCTTCCCATTCTTTTAGTAAAAGAAACAGCGTTCTAATGGAAGAGTTTGAAGGGGAAACCATCATTTTAACTGAGAGCGGCTGCCCTTATCGCACGCTTTTAGAAGAGATGATGCGCAGCAGCGGTATTCATATGCAATCGGTGATTTCATTTAGCAGCCTCGAAGCTATTAAACAGTGCGTAGCGGATAACTTAGGTATTGCTCTTGTACCAGAAATAGCGGTAAAACAAGAGATGGAAAGTGGAAAACTGATTAAAATCCCGTTTGACCACGAAGAGTTTTATCTTTATTCACAGCTCATATTCAAAAAGAAAAAATGGCTGACGGCACCCATTCAACAATTCATTTCACTTGTACAAGAAGGTTATCAAAAATATTGATAATAGATATAGAGAATCTTCAATAATGATGAAGCTGCTTTCATGATACACTTTTTATAAGAAAAGAAAACTAGAGGTGTAGAACATGAATATATTTTTGCAGCACAATCCTACAAAGTTATACTTTGGAAAAAATCAAATTACGAAGCTATCGCAAGAGCTTGCTTCTTATCATAAACAAGTAAAGGTTCTGTTAGTATACGGAGGAGGAAGCATCAAACGAAATGGCGTATACGACGAAGTGAAAGCTGAACTTCAGTCTATTGACGCAGTTGTTCACGAGCTGTCTGGTGTAGAACCGAACCCTCGTTTGACTACGGTTGCTAAAGGCGTTGACATATGTAAAAAAGAAAACATTGATTTTCTCTTAGCCGTCGGGGGAGGAAGCGTGATCGACTGTACAAAAGCTATCGCAGCTGGAGCCGTGTATGAAGGGAATACATGGGACTTAATTACACGTAAAGAAGAGATTACAGGTGCTCTTCCTTTTGGAACGGTCTTAACACTTGCAGCAACAGGATCTGAAATGAATTCAACTTCTGTTATTACAAATTGGGAAACAAAAGAAAAGCTAGGATGGACGTCTTCTCACGTATTTCCTGTCTTTTCTATCTTAGATCCGGCGTACACGTTTTCAGTGCCGCGCGATCAAACCGTCTATGGAATTGTTGACAGTATGTCGCATGCGCTTGAACACTATTTTCATCGTACAGAAAATACGCCGATGATCGACGGCTTTATTGAATCATTGCTAAGAACGGCTGTACAAGAAGGTCCTAAGCTTCTTACAAACCTGACTTCTTATAAGTATCGTGAAACGATGATGTATATCAGCACGACGGCATTTAACGGAAGCTTAGCAAACGGAACGGACGGGGGAGACTGGGCTACTCATCGTATTGAACATGCTCTGTCGGCCGTGTATGATATTCCCCACGGAGGCGGCCTTGCTATCTTGTTCCCTAACTGGCTGGAGCATGTCTTAAAAGAAGATCCTTCTCGTGTAAAACAATTGGCTGTAAACGTATTTGGTATTGATCCAGCGGGAAAAAGCGATGAAGAAACAGCAATGGAAGGTGCAAAAGCGCTTCGTACTTTCTGGAATGATTTAGGAGCCCCGAACTGCTTGCGTGACTATGATATTGATGATTCTGAATTTGATGCTATTGTTGAAAAGACCTTTGTAAAACCAGGTGTTGGAACTTATAAAAAGCTTGATCATGCAAGCGTTAGAGATATTCTAGAAAGATCCAAATAAAAAAGACGAGCTGTCTGCTCGTCTTTTTTATATGTACTCAATAATCCATTAGAAAGTAAAGAAAAAGAAAAAAGCACAGCAAGATGCCTCCTGCTCCTACCGCTATTTCCGAAAAGCCTTGAATAAAAGTACTTTTAGGACTATCTCCGTCGTTTTGTAGATGAAATACGCGTTTTCTTCTGCGCTCATGAACGATTACCAACAAACCGAAAGCAACCGATAATAATGTAAAAAAAGGCACCACGATTAAAAACAGCTTAATAGAATACGCCCAGTACGATATATAGAGCGTATAATACATTGCTCCAGTACTTAAGGCAAAGAGTAGTAAAGAAAATAAAAACCACTTCGTAAAACGGTTTTTGCTCATGTATGGTTCACTTCCTTTTATCAAGTGCGTCTTATGATGTAGACAATAAAACACGTCTATCATTTTACCAAAATTTTTTGGTACATTCTATTTTAGCGGAAAAATAGGGTTTGCAAGTTTCTTAAAAGTGGTATAGTTCCTAAGAACTATCCATGTATACATACAAAAAACTGATGATAAATGAGGGAGAAGATGAGCTATGGGGTGCGACGCGTGTCTGCCAATTAGGACAGGATATACGGTTTCTTTTCAGCAATCAAGCGATGTGAAGAAATTGGAAAAATACTTTAAAGATATTTCTCAAAACCAATGGAAGACTCTTGGAGAAGATATGGTCTGGATGAGGGAAGATATCTTTTGGAGTTTTATGGATTATGTTCATCAGCGTTTAGACCCTCGGCATGTGCGGGCTGTAGAAGCCAAGCAGCGGAGCCCGTTTGAAAACCTGCCGCGTATGGAGCCAATCACCGCTTTCCAAAAAATGAAAGATGCCTTGTGGATTGATGAGCTGATTGAAGACAAGCGAATTTGCTCATATTATCAGCCGATTGTATCGGTTGATCATGAACGCGTGCATATCATTGGCCACGAAATTTTATCAAGAGGATTAGAAGAAGACGGAAGTATTATACCGCCTTTTAAAATGTTTGAAGCTGCTCAAATAAGAAATAAAACCTTCGCTCTTGACCGAGCCTGCCGCTTAGAAGCTGTAAAAAATGCTAGTATTATTGATCATCAGCTGATTTTTATTAACTTTATTCCTACAGCAATATATAACCCTGAGCATTGCTTAGCATCTACATTTACATTAATTCAAGAATTGAATATAAAGCCCGAGCAAATTGTATTTGAAGTGATTGAAACGGAGGATGTTCAAGATATTGAGCATTTAAAAAACATTTTGAATTATTATCGTTCCCACGGATTTAAATATGCTTTAGATGACGTAGGAGTTGGCTATAATACGCTGAATCGGCTTTTAGAAGTGGAGCCTGACGTCGTGAAATTGGCATTTGAATTCACAAACGGAGTCAGTAAGAATGAGAAACAGAAAAAAGTGGCCCAAGAGATGTTAGCTATCACCCATAAAATGGGGGCACAGGCTCTCGCAGAAGGAGTAGAAACAGAAGAAGATTTAAAATGCCTGATAGAGATGGGTTATGATTTGTTTCAAGGGTATTATTTTGCAAAGCCTAATCCTAAACCGTTAAAAGAGATTCATTCTATTTACGTTTAGCAGCCAAAAGCAGAAGAACAGAAACTTCTGCTTTTTGTATGAATGAAAGTAAGAATACTCAAAAAATAAACAATTCACTTTCATTTTGCTAAATAGTTTACAGAGAAAGGGAAGTGCTATAAGATGATAAATATTAATTCTTAGTATTTCTATCAGAAAAGGAGTGGATGGATTTGGCACAAACGTTGCACTCATCATATAAATCGAAGTCAACTACTGTTGTAACAGAATTAAGCCCTATGCAAAAGCCATTATTTGCAGGAGGGGCTATAGCAGCAGTTATTTTGCTTCTTGCAATTGTACTAACGACTAACTGGACGCAAGGTGTGTTATTTATTATCGGTCTAGCACTAGGAATGACGCTTCTGTACGCACGCTTTGGCTTTACATCAGCATTTCGCCGACTGGTATCTGTCGGAAATGTTCAAGGTTTACAGGCGCATATGCTTATGCTAGCGATTGCTTCAACGCTGTTTGCTATCATTTTAAGTACAGGCTTTAGCTTTACAGGCGTAACGCCAAAAGGATATGTTTCACCTGTAGGAGTCAGCGTGATAGTTGGTTCGTTTATGTTTGGAATTGGCATGCAGTTAGGAAATGGATGTGCCTCAGGAACGCTGTATTCGTTAGGCGGCGGCTCTTCTTCCATGATTTTAACGCTTTTATCCTTTATTGTAGGTTCTATGTTCGGGGCGTATCATTTGCCATTTTGGCAAAAACAACCTTCGCTTCCCCCTATTTCATTAGCTGAATCGACAGGCCTTGGTTATTTTGGTGCTTGGATTGTACAGCTTATCGCGTTCGCAGCGATTTACTGGATTACGATTCAAATTGCCAAAAAGAAAAATCCGCCGATGATGAAGCAGCTTCCTACGACAAAAGGGTGGAAAAAGATCATTCGCGGCTCTTGGCCTCTATTTACTGCGGCGATTGTGCTGGCTGTATTAAATGCATTGACGCTGGCTGTAAGAGGAAACCCTTGGGGAATCACTTCTGCTTTTGCATTATGGGGCGGAAAAGCCATGATGGCAGCCGGGATAGATGTATCGAGCTGGGGATTTTTCCAAGGTGCAAATGGAGAAGCGCTAACGCAAAGTGTGCTAGCAGACTCTACCAGCGTGTTAAACTTTGGGATCATCCTAGGAGCTTTCATTTCAGCGACGGCGCAAGGAACGTTCAAACCAGGGAAAATTAAGCCCGGCGTCGCAGGAGCAGCTGTTGTTGGCGGCCTTTTAATGGGGTATGGTGCGCGTCTTGCTTTTGGCTGTAACATCGGCGCATACTTTGGCGGCATTGCTTCATTTAGTCTTCACGGATGGGTATGGATGGTTATGGCGATGCTTGGAACAGGCTTAGCACTATTTATCCGACCGTTATTTGGACTCAAAAACCCTAAATCTAATGATTCGATTTGTTAAGTTTAGATAAAACCTTCTTTGCATGAGCAAAGGAGGTTTTTATTTTAGGTGATGTTTGGAATCGCTGTGCTATTTTGTGAATCACTTGAAGTTTAGTACAGCTCATCAGTTTTCTCCGCAGCGTTTGCGCTACTTTTCTCTTAGCTAAAATCTCTTGTTCTAACCCAAAAAGAATATAAAAACTTCCTTTTTTTATAAAATTTTCACTTATTTTGCCGATATAACAGGAGAATTGTATGTATTTGGCGAAATAAGCAGTAAACACCAAGTCCAGACACAGTTATCAAAACGTAAAAAGGGGTTTTAACGTTACATGAACAAGTATTTAAAAAAAGCTGTTATTTATGGAAGTTTGTGTTTTTTATTGGGAGCGTGCGGAGGAGCAGGAGAACAAACCTCTTCTGAGCCGCAGAAAAAAGAAGAAACGGTAAAGTCTAAAGAAGAAGCGAGTAAAAAAGAGAAAAAAGACGCAATCAATACAACTATTAAAGTTAGCGCAGCAGGAGATTTTACTTTAGGAAACGATGAAAGCTTTGGGTACGATTCTACCTTTAACGACGTAGCAGCAAGAAATGGCCTGCCGTATTTTACGCAAAATGTAAAATCGATCTTTGAGCAAGATGACTTAACAACGGTTAATTTAGAAACAACGCTGACAACTGCGACGGAAAAAGCAAGTAAAACATTTCGTTTTAAAGGTGATCCTTCGTTCGTAAATATTTTAAAGCAAGGAAGTATTGAAACCGTTAACTTGGCTAATAATCATACGCATGATTATTTACAGCAAGGATATGATGATACACGAGAAAACTTAAAGAAAAGCGGAATAGGCTATTTTGGCTATGAAGATACATATATTACAACGGTAAAAGGAGTCAAAGTAGGATTGCTTGGATATCCGGGCTGGGATGACACAAAAGAAGTAAGAAGTCAGATTAAAGACGGAATTAAGTCTTTAAAAGAAAAAGGCGCTAAAATTATTATTGTGCATTTCCACTGGGGATCTGAACGACACTATGTTCCTGATACAGCGCAGCAGGCACTGGCGAAGTATACAATTGATAACGGAGCAGATTTAATTTTAGGTCATCATCCTCATGTTGTTCAAGGAATTGAAGAGTACAAAAATAAATTTATTGTCTATAGCTTAGGAAACTTTATGTTTGGCGGAAACAAAAATCCAAGTGATAAGGACACATTTGTATTTCAACAGACGTTTACGATTAAAGATGGAAAGCTAACGACAAACAAAGACATCAATGTGATTCCATTCCGCATTTCTTCCACAACTGCGCGAAACGACTACCGACCTACGCCTTTAACAGGAGCAGAAAAGGATCGAGTGAAAAATAAACTGATTGATGTTTCCAATCAAATCAAACAGGAAAAGTGGACGGTCTACGATGAAGATAGTAAATGAAGCTCTCAGCACTGAGAGCTTTTTTTGTAAAATAAAGCAGAAATAACTAAAAAATGATATAATGTAAAAAAATAGATAAAAGGTGGAACTATGGTTAATATAGGTGATATTATTTTTCAAATTCTTATGCTGCTTATCCTCATAGGAATAGCAGGAGTAATAATTGCATTTATTATAGGCTTAAAAAGGTTGATTCAAAAGCAGGGGGCAAATGAAAAAAGGCTTCAGCGCATGGAGCAAAAGTTAGATGATATGCTGAAAAACAAAGAGTCTTGACTATACAGAAGCACTGTGAATACATCAGTGCTTCTGCACTTGACATTTTATAAAAAAGCAGTAAGATATGTATACATCGTTTATATAGGGAGGAAGTTACATGGCAAAGTCAAAAGCAAAAAAAATGCGTGATAAAATGACGCGTGAAGGAAAGCGAAATCCAGAATTAAACCGCAGCCTGTTTGTATTTGCAGACATGGAAACGCGCAAAACTAAAACAAAGCAGGAAAAACTTCAGCATCAGCATACAAAACATAAAAAACGATTATCAGACGGAGCGTACAGTACCGGAGATAATCGTTTTTTTGTTTGCATTTAATTTATCCACAAAATGAAAAAGAGCTGTTTCACTATCTATCTTTCTGTACTCTGCCCCAAACATTTTTACTGTAAACTTTCACAAAAAACCCTTATGATAGGAAAAGAAGGGGATGAACTAAGAATGCTTACGATTGAAAAAGTACCTAAAAACCAAGCGGGCGTTTTGCAAAATTTGTATTCTCTTTATCTCCATGATTTATCTGCGTATACACCTTCTTTAGATATTCGCGAAGATGGAGCTTTTCATTTTGAAGAGCTGCCCCTGTTTTGGAAAGTAGAAGGCCTCTCGCCATACTTTATTAAAGTAGATGATAAGCTGACGGGCTTTTTTTTACTTCTAGAACAGCCCGCACTTCAGCAAGAAGCAGATTACTGCATCAATGATTTTTTTATCTTAAACAAATACCGAGGGCAGGGCATCGCTTCGAAAACGGTAAAAGACATTTTCTCTCATCGAAAAGGAACGTATATGATTATTGAGCTTGCAGGCAACAAGCGGGCTATTTCATTTTGGAAACATATTTATGAAAGCTTACATATTTCCTTTCAAGAAAAGAAAATTGAACTTGACGGAGAGCCAACTCTTATTCAAACATTTAGTGTGTAAAACCCTTCTGAAAACCAGAAGGGTTTTTGTTAAACTAAATATTAACAATTTTCAACAAATTATGTATAATTAAAGATGCTTGTCGACATTTATTCACAGGAGTATTCCTGTAAAGGAGGAGTAAAATGAAAGCGTTATCTAATTTCTTTACGGCGCTTGTGCAGCGCTTTTTACCTGATCCGTTTGTATTTGCTTTAATCCTGACGCTAATTTTATTTGTATCAGGTATTGTTTTTACTCCTCACGGGCCGATTGAGATGGTTCAGTTTTGGGGAAGCGGCTTTTGGAACCTTCTGGCATTTGCGATGCAAATGAGCTTAGTGCTTGTCACGGGGCATGCGCTTGCTAGCTCGCCCCTTGTAAAGAAGTGGCTTGTGAACATAGCACTGTTAGCCAAAACTCCGGCGCAAGGGGTTATTCTGGTCACGCTCGGCGCAGCTATGGCCTGTATGATTAACTGGGGGTTTGGCTTAATTGTAGGTGCGCTGTTTGCGAAAGAAGTAGCGAAACGCGTGCCGGGATCTGATTATCGGTTTTTAATTGCCTGTGCTTACATAGGGTTTTTAACATGGCACGGGGGCTTGTCAGGTTCGATTCCTCTTGTCGCTGCTACACCTGGAAACCCAATGGAAAAAACGGCTGGACTTATTCCGCTGTCAGACACAATTTTTACAGGCTACAACTTATTTATTACCCTCGGATTGTTGATTGTCCTTCCTATTATGACAAGACTGATGATGCCGACGGGAAAAGAAGTGGTAGAAATTGATCCAAGACTATTGGCAGAAGATGAAATGGCTCCTGCTACAGTTGTTGAGACAACTTCTTCTAAGCCAACATTTGCTGTACGCATGGAGAACAGCAGGTTTTTAAGTCTAACAATTGCACTTCTTGGGTATTCATATTTAATTTATTATTTTGCTACAAACGGCTTTAAAATGGATATCAACACAGTGAATTTATTGTTTTTTACGACGGGTATTTTGCTTCACCGCACGCCTTTATCTTATATGAATGCCGTTTCAAATGCTGCGAAAGGCACCGCTGGGATTGTGATTCAGTTTCCGTTTTATGCAGGTATACAAGGCATGATGGAGCTATCAGGTTTAGGCGGGAAGCTAACGAACGCCTTTATCTCGATTTCAAATGAAACGACATTTCCGTTTCTCGCGTTTTTAAGTTCCGGCGTTGTGAACTTTTTCGTTCCGTCGGGAGGGGGACACTGGGTTGTACAAGGACCTTTTATTATGCCGGCAGCTGAACAGCTCGGCGTAGATCCGGGAGTCGCTGCGATGGCCATTGCTTATGGAGAAGCATGGATGAATATGGCGCAGCCGTTTTGGGCACTGCCTGCACTAGCCATCGCAGGACTGGGAGCACGAGATATAATGGGCTATTGCGTGACGACGTTAATTGTATCAGGCTTTATTTTTGCTATAGGACTAACGTTTTTCTAATACGAAAAGGTCAGCTGAAAAGCTGACCTTTTTTCATTGCTTTCTTCTTTCCCAAGCGTATCTATCTACTTTATAAACCAACTTCGCGCGCACTCCAGTCCCAAAATTCTTCTGCTAGCCGCTCATCTTTTGCTCTTGAAGAAGGGGGCGTCACGCGTTTTTTATAAAAATAAGCGCCGCTAATATGCGTTACTTCAGGGCTGTCCGCTAAATAAATAGCTGTTTCGGCACCTTCAAGAGGCGTTAAAAAGAAAGGCCGAAGCACGGCGTGAACGCTTTTTCCAAAGCCGGTTTGACGGTTAACGCCGATAGCGGTAGAAACTGCTCCGGGGTGAAGGCAATTTACGGTTACCGAAGTGTCTTTTAACTTTTTACTTAAATGAACCGTAAATAAGTTATTTGCTAATTTAGACTGAGAGTATCCTCGCCATATTCCGAATCCCGTTGTTAAATGAGGGTTGGTGAAGTCTATTTTTCCAGCTTTATGAGCACCGGAGCCAACGTTTATAATGCGTCCTTGCTGAGATTTTTTCAGCGGATTTAAAAGCAAATTAGTTAATAAAAAGTGACCCAAATGATTGACACCAAGCATCATTTCAAATCCGTCTTGTGTTGTTTCACGCTTAATTGTCACCACACCTGCGTTATTAATCAGCACATCAAGTACACTGTAGCGAGACGTAAAGTCTTCACTGAAAGCCCGGATACTGTCAAGAGAACCTAGGTCACAGGTCATAAGAGATATGGAATCCGATCCGCTTTGGCGTTTCGCTTCTTCTAAAGCGGCATTTCCTCTTTCTTCATTTCGGCATATCATAATGACTTCGAATCCTTTTTTAGCTAGTTCAATCGTTGTGGCCAGCCCCATTCCAGAATTGGCACCCGTAATTAACGCTCGTTTGGCTGTCATGAGTATGTTCCTCCCAACTACATCTTTTTTCTAGTGTATAGGATAAGAAGATACGTCGTCCACTTCTAGCTTTTCTTTCATGCATGCTTTAAAAAAATGCGTAAAATGTGCACAGGGGAGAAAATGTTGCACAAAGGTCAATATTTTACACCCTACTTGTCAATTAAAGCGGTTTCATAAATAACGGATTTCGCTAAAATAAGACATAGGGAGGTGCTAGTAAGATGAATAGCCAAAGTAAATTACAGGAGACAGAATATGTTCCTTTAGAGCAAGAACTTAAAAGAGAACCATCTATTAATACGAAAAAACGTAAAAATTTGAAAAATGTAGGTTTATTTGCTCTATTTGTAGGGCCCGCACTTTTAGCGTTTTGTGTGATTGTACTTATACCATTTTTTACAGGGATTTATTACTCATTTACAGACTGGAACGGAGTAAACGGCACGATTAACTGGGTGGGACTTGATAACTTTAAGTACTTGTTCACCGAAGATAAGCAGTTTCAGCAGTCGTTTTGGATCACAACAAAATATACGGTCGTTGCAATTATCTTAACGAATGTGGTTGGGTTCGTGTTAGCAATCCTTGTTACTCAAATGTTAAAAACACGAAACATTTTACGTACGGTTTTCTTTATGCCGAATTTAATTGGCGGACTTTTACTAGGATTTGTATGGCAGTTCATTTTTGTAAAAGGATTTGCATCTATCGGACAAATCACGGGAATTTCGCTTTTTGAACTTCCTTGGTTGGGAGACGCAAAAACAGCATTTTGGGGCATCGTGATTGTAAGTGTATGGCAAGGAGCAGGTTATATCATGCTTATTTACACAGCAGCGCTGCAAAACGTACCGCAAGAGCTAATTGAAGCAGCAAAAATTGACGGAGCAAGCAGATGGCAAATTCTTCGTCACATCACAATTCCAATGGTAGCACCGGCAGTAACGGTTTGTTTATTCTTAACGATTTCATGGTCATTCAAAGTATTTGATGTCAACTTATCATTAACAAACGGTGGTCCATTTAAATCAACAGAAATGTTAGCGCTTAACATTTATACAGAAGCATTTGTGAATAACAGATACGGTCTAGGTGAAGCAAAAGCCTTAATTTTCTTTATCGTCGTAGCAGCAATTACAATTATTCAAGTAACATACACCAAGAAGAAGGAGGTTGAATCGTGATGGGAAACAAATATACGAGCAAAACCTTTATTGTTGAAATTTTGGCAGTCCTGCTTGGACTGGTGTTCTTGGTTCCATTTTATTACGTGCTTTCAAACTCGTTGAAGTCATTTGCAGAAATTTTATCAAACACATCGGCACTGCCGACGACGATTCAGTTTCAAAACTTTGTTAATGCATTCAACCAAATGAATTACTTAAAGGTGCTTAGCAACTCGCTAATCATTACTGTTATCAGTAACGCAGTTCTAGTCATCTTCTGTTCAATGGCAGCTTACATGCTGGTTCGAACAAAGAAAAAAATCAGCAGCATTATCTTTATGGCATTCGTAGCGGCAATGGTTATTCCGTTTCAATCCATCATGATTCCACTTGTAAAAGTAGCAGGAAACTTAAATCTGTTAAACAGCATTTGGGGTATTGTGATCATGTACTTAGGCTTCGGTTCAGGTATGACGATTTTCTTATACCACGGATTTATTAAAGGAATTCCAGTTGAGCTAGAAGAAGCGGCAATCATCGACGGATGCTCACGTCTAGGCGTATTCTGGAGAATTGTATTCCCGTTATTAAAGCCAATTACAGTAACCGTCGTTATCTTAAACAGCCTATGGATTTGGAATGACTTCTTACTTCCGTCTCTTGTTCTGCAAGATCCTGAGCTAAGAACGATTCCGCTTGCGACATTCTTCTTCTTTGGTCAGTATACAAAGCAGTGGGATTTAGCACTAGCAGCACTTGTAATCAGTATTATCCCGCTATTAATCTTCTTCTTTGCAATGCAAAAACACATTGTTAAAGGAATTACAAGCGGTTCAATTAAATAATAGTATCGGCAACAGGGCTGGTTTTGAGGCTGAGGCGTCAAAACCAGCAGCAAATAGGGAGGAACGGAAAATGGCATTTAAAATGAAAAAATGGCCTTTAGCGGCAGGTGTTTTATCGGCTACGCTTTTATTTTCAACCGCATGCTCAAACGAAAGCGCATCTGGTAATAAAAAAAGCGGCGGAGATCAAGTGGTAGTAGATGTATTTCAAGGAAAAGTTGAAATTGCAGACCAGCTAAAAGCTCTAACTGATCAATATACAAAAGAACATCCAAACGTAAAGTTTAATATCCAAACGGTTGGTGGAGGAGCTGACGGCGCAGCTGCTTTAAAAGCGCAGTTTGCGTCGGGGAATGCACCTGACCTTTTCACAAACGGCGGATATCAAGAGGCGAAAACGTGGAAAAATAAATTAGAAGATTTATCAGATCAGCCTTGGATTGATGACGCATACGAAAACACACTTACACCAATGACGATGGACGGTAAAGTATATGGACAGCCAATCAGTCTTGAAGGCTATGGATTTACATATAACAAAAAACTGTTCAAAAAAGCAGGCATCAAAGAACTTCCAAAAACATATTCAGAATTAGAAGCAGCGGCTAAAAAGCTAAAAGCTGCCGGCGTTATGCCATTTTCTATCGGCTACGGCGAGTGGTGGGTGCTTGGAAATCACGGCTTAAATATTCCATTTGCCAGTCAAAAAGATCCGGATGCATTTATTAAAGGATTAAATGACGGCAGTACAAAAATCGCAGGAAACGAGCAGTTCAAACAGTATGTAAAGCTGCTTGATTTAACAGTAAAATATGGAAACAAAAATCCGTTAACGACGGACTATAACACGCAAGTAACGAAATTTGCGAACGGTGAAGCAGCGATGATTCAGCAAGGAAACTGGATTCAGCCAATGCTTGATAAAATTACGCCGAACATGGATGTAGGGATTCTACCTATGCCGCTAAGCGACGATGCAGCTGCATCTGACAAGCTTGCAATTGACGTTCCAAGCAACTGGGTTATTCACAAACAAGCACCAGCGGCAGATAAAAAAGCAGCAAAAGACTTCTTAAACTGGATGGTCACATCTAAAGAAGGTCAAAAAGCGCTAGTAGAAGACTTCAAGTACATTCCAGCCTTTAAGTCAATCGAAGCAAAAGACATCGGACCTTTAGGTGAAGAACTTCTTAAATATTCTAAGGAGCAAAAAACGCTTCCTTGGGAATGGACAAAATTCCCTGAAGGCGTAACGCAAAAATTTGGAGCAGATGTACAAGAATACATTGGCGGCCAAACATCTGAAGATGAGCTATTAAAATCATTAGATAAAAGATGGGCTGAATTGAAGTAATGGAAAAGACAACCTTTGGGTTGTCTTTTTTCGCAATCAAAAGCCTAATACTTTTAGGTTTCTATCCTTATGGTAGAATTAATTGTGCGTAAAAGGTTATATATTCCTATTCGGATAGAACAGTGGAAATTTTATAATGGATACACTTCCTATATAGAAACTAGAGGTGTTGATTGTGAAAATGTGGAAATTAAGTACGAGTTTAGAAAGTGAGCAAATAGCCGCTGCTAACAAGGAAGATGACGAAACACTATTTAGAAATCTGCTGCAGGAAGGAGAGTATCTACATAGTAAAACAAATCTTCCAGTTGAAACATATGAAAAAGGAGAGTTAAATAACCTTTTAACTTATAAAGGCTTTGCAACTCCTCCAATTATCGATGGATATGCTGTTCAGAGCTTAGAAAAACTAATTTCTGAGTTTGTAGAATTTGTTCCTCTTACTCACCCTGAATACAAGTGCTACGCTGTTAATATTGTTAATGTGATAAACGAATGTGTGAACTATTCAGAATCAATACCTGATGATTTTGGAGGGTTCGACAAGTTATCCTTTATAGAGGATAAGGTAAAGGAACAGCCAATTTTTCGAATAAAGTATACCGAACATAGTCTAGGAGATTTTCCTATTATCTCTCCAGAAATTTATGTTTCTGATGCATTTCGAGAGGCAGTGCTAGAAAACGGGCTAACCGGTTTTACTTTCTATGAAGTATGGTCATCACAGGAAGCAGAAGCTTCAGTTGAAGAGTTAAATCCATTTGTTCGCGAATCGCTCGATGAGGATGTGGAAGCTCACTTACAAGCATATTATGGGCCAATTATCCGCCGTGTTGAAGCAGAATCAGCTGAGGTGACAGAGGCAGGTTTTTATGAAATGGCTCCTACAGAATCAGTGCCGTTTTATACGGTAGCAACACATGGTTATAGTACGCTTCGCCTGCCGGCACCCCCTGGATTAGACAGCGCGTACGTTGAACTGGTGATGCATGCAGATCAAGATCCGTTTGAAGATAAACGGTACAGCTGGATTCCACAAGTCATGCATCAAGTAGGAAGCTTTGCGGTAAACCATATGAATTGGATTGGTCAGTGGATGGTGTTTCCAAATCAAGAGCTGGATCGCTACGTGGATACTTATGAACGAATGTTAACAGGTGAAAAGGTGAAGCTGCCTTTACACGTTCAACCGTATTCACCAGAAAGCAGCTTTTGTGGTGTTATGGTCGTGCCTCCTCTTCCGCAGTGCCAAGAGGCATTTATGATGCCGTATCTTGAAAACGGAAAAGAAACCCACGGAGAGTGGCCAGTCTATTTCCATACGCTTCTCCCTTTGTATGAAGAAGAAATGGAGTACTATTTCCAGCATGGACAAGAAGCTTCGCTAGAAAAGATGATGGAAAATGGCATCGAACACTTATTTAACTTACATAGACCTAATACGTTTAAGGAAAAAAGAAAAGGCTTTTTCGGCAGATTCAACAAGTGATAAATAAAAAGTAGCCTATATATAGGCTACTTTTTATTTTGGTTCCTCTGAACAAAAGGGGAAAAAGCGCGCTCCTTCCTGTGTGATTGCTTAACTTCTTGGCCAAAGCATAACCGCTACGCCAATCAGACACACAAGTCCGCCAATCCAATCGTATGTATCGGGCATTTTTTTATCAACCCACCACGCCCAAAACAGGCTTAAAACAATAAAAATACCGCCGTAAGCTGCATATACACGTCCAAAGTCGGGGAACGACTGCCACGTAGCAATAACGCCGTACAGCACCAAAGCAATACCGCCCAGAAGTCCTAACCAGCTTGATGCTCCCTCGCGCAGCCACTGCCAAATCATATAGCCTCCGCCAATTTCAGCAAGACCCGCTAAGATAAAAAGAAAAATCGCTTTAATCATAACCTATACTCCTTATATCATCATTTCGTCTCTTTATTCTATCTTACTTTTTTCGTTTGATGAACCATTCGTTTGCTTTAAATAAGTACACTGGAAAGCATTCCTTTATCAATTTGTCTTCAAACCTGCTAAACTATTAATAGTATGAGTTTATGTGACTGTTTGTACGAGTGCAAAGAGCTATGTAATGACTGCTGCTCAGAGTACTTTTACAGGTAGACGTTAGCAGGAAATTGACTAATTAAAAGAATAAGACGTTTAACAGTATAAAAAAGTAAAAAGAATGCAGATATAGGGGTTTGGTAAAATGAGTTTAGATCATAAAGTGATACGCATTGAACTGCCTACGCCATTTCCAATTGGACCAGTGAATGTGTTTTTATTAAAAGCAGACAAGTTAACGTTAATTGATGCAGGTATGAAAACCAAAGAAGCGTGGAGCGTTTTTGAAGAGGCGCTTCGTAAAGAAGGATATAAAGTAACAGATATTGAACAAGTTATTCTTACTCATCAGCATCCGGATCACACTGGATTTTTAGAATGGCTGCCGAGTGATATACCGGTTTACGGTCATAAGCTTGTGGAGCCTTGGATTTACCAAGATGAAGAGTTTGTTCAGCAGCATAATGAGTTATACCGTAATTTCCTTATAGAGTTTGGAGTCAGTGATGATGTAATGGAAGAATGGCTTCGTAAAGCAACGGCTGCGATTCAAGTTTATTCACCTAAAGGGCAGAAGCTGGCAGGTTATTTAAAAGAAGGCGATACACTTCCGTATGCGAGTGAGTGGGAAGTAATTGAAACGCCGGGACATTCTTTGAGTCAGCTGATGTTTTACAATCGAAAAGAAAAAGTCGCGTTTGGCGGAGATCATATTTTGCCAAAAGTCCCGTCAAATCCATACCTAGAGCCAACCATTCAAAACCCTAAGCCAACGCCGCTATTGGACTACTTAGCGTCTCTAGAAAAAACGTTGAACTACGACATTGATTTGATTTACAGCGGTCATGGTGAACCGCTTAGTGACATTCATTCTTTAATTATGGAACGTATTCAAAAGCAGCATAAATGGGCGCTGCGCGTGTTACAAGCGATGGGGGAAGGAAAGAAAACAACGCTTGAAGTCAGCGCTGCATTTTTCCCGGATATGTATCAAAAAGCACCTGACTTTATTTTCTCAGAAGTGTACGGCCAGCTTACGTATCTAGAAAAAGAAGGCTACGTGGAATTAACAAAAAATAAAGACGGCGTCTTGCTGTGGGAAGCTGCACGTGTGCTTGCTCCTCAGTCATAACATAAAAAAACCAGCTTCTTTAAAGAAGCTGGTTTTGTCTGCTTACAGTGAATGCAAGCGCTCAATGCGTTTTTCAAGCGGTGGATGAGTAGAAAATAAGCGTGAGAATTTTTCTTTACCGCTAATTTTAAAAGCGGCAATTGATTTTTGACGGTCATCTACTAATGAAGTAGTATGACGAAGCGATTCTAACGCATAAATCATTTTTTCTTTACCACCGAGTTTAGCTGCAAGCTCATCGGCTTTGAATTCACGTCTTCTTGAATGCCAGAAAATAATTGGGCTGCTTAAGATACTAAAGAGAATCTCAAATACAATCGATGTAAGGAAATAAACAACCATCGCAAACTCTTCTCGCACAAAGTTTGACACCGCTTTGGCTACTAAACGAGAGAAGAAAATAACGAATGTATTTAATACTCCTTGCAGAAGCGTAGTTGTGACCATATCACCGCTTTTAATATGCGCTATTTCGTGAGCGATAACGCCGCTGATCGCATCGCGGTCCATTCGTTCAAGCATTCCGCTTGAAACAGCAACAAGTGAGCGTCTTTTACTTGGCCCTGTTGCAAAAGCATTAACTTCCGCCGAGTGATAAATTCCGACCTGAGGCATTTTTCTTAATCCTGCAACAGATGCAAGTCGGTGCGTTTCTTCTAAAACAAATCGTTCATATTCACCTTGAGGGGAACGTTCATCAATAACTTGAACACCCATCATCCACTTTGCCATTAAGCGTGACATCATAAGAGAAATAATCGCGCCGCTGAAGCCGGCAATGACGCTAAATGCCAGCAGGCCGCCGTAACCGCCGCTTCCCATATAGCTTTGAACACCTAATAAAGATGTAATCGTTGTGATTGTAATTAATACTAAAATATTAACGAAAATAAACAGTGAAATTCGTTTTAGCACAAGTCTTCCTCCTTTAACTAATACGTGCATGATAGGTATACGGTTAGTAGAGAGGAAAGGTTTCATTTATTTATTCAAATTTACTAAAAAGATTACTATGTTAAGTGGTTTAATAAAAAAAGTAAATAAATGGTTGAATACTTACCATAAATCGGTTATTATGAGTGATGTAAAGCTATCTTGTCTTGCAAGGTAGCTTTACTTTAAAAATGTATCTTGTATAACAAGATAGTGAAAAGGAAGAAATCGATATGTCTTTGAGAAGTCAATTGTTAAAAGGAATTTTAGAAGGGTGTATCTTATCAATCATTCAAAAAGAAACGGTTTATGGCTATGAGCTATCCCAGAAGCTTCAACAATATGGATTAAATGATGTGAGTGAAGGTTCGATTTACCCAATTTTACTACGTCTTCAAAAGGAGGGATTAATAAAGGGAGAAATGAAAGCATCGCCTTCGGGTCCTAAACGAAAGTACTATCATCTTACGGCATCTGGTGAGAGCGCATTATGTGAAATCCAAGAGGAATGGATCAACATTCAAAACCCTGTAGATAAATTGTTGAATAGGAGTTTTTACGATGAACGCTAAGGAATTAATTAAATTAAATAATAAGAAGCGAAAAGAGCTGACCAAGGAAAATGAAGAGTACTATGATAATATGCTTGTTTACATTCGAACAAGTGTGTCAGTTTCTGAACAGCAGGCTGAAGAATTATTGATGGAGCTTTTAGATCACCTTATTGACGCACAAGCGGAAGGGAAGCGTGCTGAAGAGGTGTTTGGAGAAAACCTTAAGACGTACTGTGATGAAATGATTAAACAGTTACCTAAAGAACCCTTAAAAAGCACTGCTTTTTTTATAAGCTTTTTATTGTTACAGCTTGCAAGCTTGATGGCTATAGTAAGCGGGATAGGAAATATTGTTGTACATTATGTTAAGGATAGCAGCCAGACTGTTTATATCGGAACGGCAATCGTCACTTTTGTTATTGTTGCAGCTATTATTTCTCTTGATGTTTTTCTGCTTTTAAAATGGATACAAAAATCTGTTTACAAAATTACGAATAAGATTAAGGACTTTTTTCTACTCTTTGTCTTAATTTTTATTTCTCTTGCAGGGATGGTTTTTTTACCAAAGCTTATTCCACCTTTTGGCTATGTAATAGAAATTGGAGGCTTCTTATATTTAGCTGCTGGTGCCTTAACGCTCATCGTTTTAAGGTGGTTAAATAGTAAATATCAAATTACAAAATGAGATATAGGAAGCAGCAAAATGTATTGTTTAGTCTATAATCAAGAGCATGTTTAAATAAATTTCATAATTTACGTCTATCTTGGGACAAGACGTACTAAAATAATTAAAAAGGTGTTCAACTCATGAACACCTTTTTGGTAACACCATTTAAAGATTACTAACCTTAGTACGTTTAAAAATGTACCTTAGGTTCTGTACCCAATTTAATTCGTTTGAAGTTTTTAATATGCTTCCATGTAATGAAAACAAAAATAATGGCTGCAAATACGATTAGTACAACATCACCTACATAGAGTGATGCCAAAAAGGCAACCAATGCGCCAATAGGTGAAGATAAGGATACGTATTTAGAAATTTTGAGAGAAATTAAAAAAGCAAGAATCCCTAGAATGAAAGCTAATGGTGAAAATGCAAGGAATACACCAGCGGCAGTCGCTACAGATTTTCCTCCTTTAAACCTTGCAAAAACCGGATAGCTATGTCCGAGAATAGCAATAAATCCAGGGACAAGCATATGCAAGTGACTATTCATCATAAGCGGTAAACAGACGGCTAGCGAGCCTTTTGCTATATCGCCGATCAATACTATAATACCTGCTTTCTTTCCTAAAGTGCGAAAGGTATTAGTAGCTCCTAAGTTACCGCTTCCGTGCTTACGAACATCGGTTTTGTAAAACCCTTTTCCAATCACTAAAGCAAAAGGAATTGATCCAATTAAATAAGCTAATAAGATAATTATAGCGTTTGTTAGTACGTTCATTATTGGCACCTCAAATTGTGTTGTTAGTATTCATTAAAATATAAATGCGGTAAAAGCAGTCTTTTGTATGGCTAAAGGCCTCTAGTTTTTTCGGTGGAGTTTTTGTAAATTCGATTGGATTTCTAGTGAACAACCCAATAATTTTTGATATGTTAAGATATTTTTGAACTTTTAAGCCTTGATACGTATTAGTATAGGTTGAGATGTCTATTGTGAATACGTAAAAAGAAGAAAAGAGGAGAAACGAAAAGGAAAAAACAAAAAACTTGTAATACAATTTTAAAAATATAACATAAATATTTAAAGGTTAAAAGATATTTTGGGTATATTGTAGTAGAAAAAAGCGTTTTGATCATTTTTTTATGAAAAACAAGACAAAAAAATTAACAAATCCAAAAAAATATAATAAAATGTAAAACAGTGTTTCGAAATATTAACTTCTTAAAATTGAAAGGGGTTCTGCACTTGTTGTGGACAGATATCAAAGAACGAGAAGTAGTTATGTACAAAAACTGCCAGGCGAAAATTTTAGAAAAAAAAGGGCCGAATAAAATAGTCGTTCGAAATCTAGAATTCCCGGAAAAAGGCGATTGGATATCAGCCGAGCTTGATTTTGAGGCTGTTGAAAAATTTGAGAAGAGTCGAGAACACTAATACTAAAAACATTTTATAATACTTTTATTTGTTATATAAGAAAAAGCCGAGCTTACATTTTGAGTTCGGCTTTTTTGTTTATGTTTAATTCGTTCTCTTTACGAAGAGCTCCTCGTTATTACATGTAAAACGCCGCTTTTCCTCTCGTTTATGTTCCACTATTAAACTATTTCTACATAAAAACTTATTTTCGTTTGGGACTATCAGCTTATTTTAGAACGCGCATTTTTGCCGCTTTTTTCATATACAAACGTTCAGAAACAAAACTTTTGTGCATACATTGAAGGCAAAGGGGGAGGATACAATGGGAAAAACAAGTCGTATATTGAAATGGGTCAGCGGAGGATTGGAGGCTCTCTGGGGGATTCCCCTCTTAGGCGGTACCTTGGTTATAAGTCTAGCCTACACGCCACTCATTCTAATGCTCGCATTGCACGTCGTAGGTTTAGTATTTGCGATTAAAACAAACAAAGTTCGGACAGGGCATATCATGGGAATTGTCTGTTCTGCTATTGCGTGGATTCCAATTGTCGGCATGATCATGCATATCTTAACGGCTATTTTCTTACTGATAGAAGCAGCCAAAGATAACGAGCCATCTGAAGACGCAGTATAAAAGAAAAGCCGCCTGATTTTTAGGTGGTTTTTTTGTATTTAATGCCACAGACTTGGAGGCTATATTATTTTGGGAAATCCTTTTTATGTTAGAATATTAGAAGTATTTTCTAAAAAAGGGGGTAAACACAATAGACAAAGCAAATCAAAAGAACAAAAGATTTCTTGCCGCAGGAGTTATATTAGTCGCTCTTGTAAGCTTTATATTTTTACTATGGAGTAAAGGCTGGGTAATTCCAAATGCAATGAGTGCCAACCGCTATGAAGTAAAAGGTGTGGACGTATCTTCTTATCAAGGGGAGATTGTTTGGAATGTGTTGAGTAAACAAGATATTCAGTTTGCTTTTATTAAAGCAACGGAAGGGAGTTCATTTCAAGATCCTTTATTTAAACAAAATTGGGCACAAGCAAATCGCAAAAGCATGCGGATCGGAGCTTATCACTTTTTTAGTTACGATAGTAAAGGCTCCACACAAGCGGCTAATTTTATCAAAACGGTTTCTCTTAAAGATAACGATCTGCCTCCCGTGATTGATGTTGAATTTTACGGAGACAAAAAACAAAACCTTCCGTCTCAGAAACATGTATACAAGGAGCTTTCTAGTATGATTACACGTCTTGAATCTCATTATGACAAGCGCGTTATTCTTTATACGACTCCTAAAGCGTATGACTTGTACATTAAAAACAGATATCCCGGATGTGATATTTGGATTCGCGACGTTGTAAAAAAGCCAACTCTTGAAGAACAGCAAGAATGGACGTTTTGGCAGTATACGGACAAAGGGCGGTTAAGCGGCTATAAAGGTGAAGAAACGTTTATTGATTTAAATGTGTTTAACGGAAACCAAGCAGAATTTGAAAAATACTAGTTTACTAGAAAGGTAAGAGAGGGAGGAAAAAATAATGCCTACTTATAACAAGCTAGTGCGAGATAAAATTCCCACAATTATTGAACAAAGTGGAAACACCTTCAAATCACGCGTGCTGCAGCGAGATGAGTATCAAAATGAGCTGAAGAAAAAGGCAAAAGAAGAGCTTCAAGAATACATAGAAGCCCAAACGCATCAAGATGCCATTGAAGAACTCGCAGATTTACTGGAAGTTATGCACGCGCTAGCAGCTGTACACGGGGCAACGCCCAAACAGCTGGAGAAAGTGCGTGAGGAGAAGGCCAAGAAGCGCGGGAAGTTTGATGATCGGATTTATTTAGTGGAAACGGAAGAAGTGTAGACCCGTGTTTTGTTATCTTAAATTGGTCACCGTCATTCCTTAGTATTTCTCTTTTCATCTCAGTTACAAAATCCCCTCTTGAAATTTTGTTCACCAAACAAGTAAACTAAAGACATAAGTTTGGTAAAATTGGGATAAGAAATTCATGAGGTAAGGGAGAACAAGTCGATGGAGATGGATCAAGAGAAATTTAATAAGGTGATTGAAGCGGCAAGGATGTATTATATTCTTGATTATAATCAAAGTGAAATTGCAAAAAAACTTGGTGTATCGAGGCCTACGGTTTCTCGATTGCTGCAGACAGCAAAAGAAGAGGGCATTGTTCAAATTAAAATTGTGGATTCATCTATCAATAGTGAAAAATTGTCTTCTCAACTTGAACAAAAATTCAATTTAAAAAAAGCAATCGTCACACCGGTGCCTCAATATGAAAATCACATTATTAAAAGTCATCTAGGCGTGGCAGCAGCTGACTATCTCTATGACATCGTAAAAGATGGAGATATTATTGGGGTGACGTGGGGAACAACTCTTTATCAAGTGGCCATCGATTTAAAACAAAAGTATGTGAATGACGTTCAGGTTGTGCAGTTAAAAGGCGGAGTAAGCCATTCGGAAACGAGCACGTATGCTTCTGAAATTATGTACTTATTTGGAAAGGCATACAATACGCCTCCTATGCATCTTCCTCTGCCTGTGATTGTCGATCATGTGGTAGTCAAAAAAGCAATGGAAACGGATCGTCATATTAAGCGCATTTTAGATTTAGGCAAGCAAGCCAACATTGCCGTGTTTACTACGGGACCCATTAAAACGGATTCGCTGCTTTTTCAGCTTGGCTATTTTTCCGAGCAAGATGTAGAGATGATTTCTTCGCGAGCCGTAGGAGACATTTGTTCACGCTTTTTTGATAAAGATGGACAAATTTGCAATGAAAGCCTGGATGAACGGACGCTAGGACTTGATTTGGAGGAACTGAAGAAGAAAGAGTACGCGATTTTAGTAGCGGGCGGGGATCAGAAAATTGACAGCATTTACGGAGCACTGCAAGGAAAATTTGCAAATGTGCTCGTTACTGATCAGTTCACGGCGCGCTTTTTGTTAGATAAACAAGAGTAAGGGAGATGAAGGCGCTGTTTTTTCAAGAGCAAAAGCTTCATCGAATTGAAGTAGTAGAAGATATTGTATCTTATTCTGCATCATCTCTGCAGGGACAAAGAAACCGGTATCCTTTTCAAGCAGGCGCTTCAAAAGATGGAGTGATTGCCAAGGGAACGACGGGCTACATCATTAAACGGTGGAGAAGAATGTATTTTTCTCCTGATGCTAATCAAAAAGGAATTGAACAATTTACGCCGCCTGATCAGCCATATGTATTAATTCCTTATAAAAAGGTAAAGAATAAGTACAGAATTGTATTGTCATTTGTGATAAAAGCTGAAAAATAAGGGAAGACTTCCGAGTGCGGAAGTCTTTTTTTATTCACTAAAACAGCAGCTATAAATATTTTTGAACAAATGTAAATATATATGTTTACAATTGTTCAAAGCTATTATATAGTAAGGGTGTAAGTTGTTGAAAACGTTTTAGTGGATGCACAATATGCAGATACTTTTAGGGGGAAAACGTCATGAGAATGGTTGACTTAATTGAAAAAAAACGTAATGGACATGAATTAAATAAAGCAGAAATCGATTTTATTATCGAAGGTTATACAAAAGGGGATTTACCTGATTATCAGCTATCGGCATTTGCGATGGCGATTTACTTTCAAGGAATGACGCAGGAAGAACGCGTAAATTTAACGCAAGCAATGGTTGAATCAGGCGATCAAATTGACTTATCAAAAATTGAAGGTATTAAAGTAGACAAACACAGCACAGGCGGCGTAGGTGATACAACAACACTTGTATTAGGACCTTTAGTAGCTGCGGTTGATGTACCGGTTGCCAAAATGTCTGGCCGCGGCTTAGGACACACTGGCGGTACGATTGATAAACTAGAAGCAGTGCCTGGCTTCCACGTTGAAATTACAAACGAAGAATTCATTCGTTTAGTAAATACAAATAAAATTGCCGTTATCGGTCAAAGCGGAGACTTAACGCCAGCGGATAAAAAACTTTATGCGCTTCGTGATGTAACCGCAACGGTTGATTCGATTCCGTTAATTGCAAGCTCAATTATGAGTAAGAAAATTGCGGCTGGAGCAGATGCCATTTGCTTGGATGTAAAAACGGGAAACGGCGCATTTATGAAAAAGCTTGAAGACGCTGAAGAATTAGCAAAAGCAATGGTTGAAATCGGAAAAGGCGTAGGCCGAAACACAAAAGCAATCATTTCAGATATGAGCCAGCCTCTAGGCTTTGCGGTTGGTAATGCGCTTGAAGTGAAAGAAGCGATCGACACGTTAAAAGGCGAAGGTCCTGAAGATTTAACGGAGCTTTGCTTAACATTAGGAAGTCATATGGTTGTACTTGCTGAAAAAGCAAACAGCCTAGACGAAGCGCGTGCAATGCTTCAAGAAGTAATTAAAAACGGAAAAGCATTAGAATCATTTAAAACATTCTTAAGCGCACAGGGCGGAGACGCTTCTGTGGCAGACGATCCGTCTAAATTACCGGATGCAGCGCACAAAATTGAAGTGCCAGCAAAAGAAGATGGCTACATTTCAGAAATCGTTGCAGAAAAAATCGGCGTAGCAGCAATGAAGCTAGGTGCAGGACGTGCAACAAAAGAATCTGAAATCGACTTAGCAGTTGGTATCATGCTTAATAAAAAAGTTGGAGATTCAGTGAAAAAAGGCGACTCTCTTGTTACAATCCACAGCAACAGCGAAGATGTACAGGAAGTAATGGATATCGTTTATGATTCTTACAGCACGGTCGCTGAAAAAGTAGAAGCTCCAACGTTAATTTATAAAGAAATTCATTAAGAAAGAGAGAGGAAGAACAAAATGAGTCAAAACATTACGGGTATTATTGATCATACATTATTAAAAGCAGATGCAACAGAAGAGCAAATTACGGTTTTAGCACAAGAAGCAAAAGAATATTCATTCGCTTCAGTTTGCGTAAATCCAACGTGGGTAAAAAAAGCAGCTGAATTATTAAAAGATGCTCCAGAAGTAAAAGTATGTACGGTAATTGGCTTTCCTCTTGGAGCTACGACTTCAGCAGTAAAAGCATTCGAAACAACAAATGCAATTGAAAACGGTGCAGATGAAGTAGATATGGTGATCAACATCGGCGCGTTAAAAGATAAAAACTATGACCTAGTGCAAAGCGACATTCAAGCAGTAGTCGATGCTGCAAAAGGCAAAGCGCTAGTAAAAGTAATTATTGAAACAGCTCTTTTAACTGACGAAGAAAAAGCAAAAGTTTCTGAGCTAGCTGTAAAAGCTGGAGCTGATTTTGTTAAAACGTCAACGGGCTTCTCTACAGGAGGCGCAACGGTAGAAGACGTAGCGCTTATGAGAAAAACGGTTGGACCAGATGTAGGTGTAAAAGCTTCTGGCGGCGTTCGCGGCTTAGAAGATGCAAAAGCAATGATTGAAGCTGGTGCAACACGTATTGGTGCAAGCTCTGGCGTATCAATTGCAAAAGGTCAATTAAGCAACTCTGATTATTAATAAATGACAGCAGGTTAGTACTAACTAACCTGCTGTAAACTAAGCAAAGGATGATGACGGTGGAGCCAAAACAATTAATAGATGAAGCAATCGCAGCAAGCAAACAAGCACATGTACCGTATTCTCACTTCCATGTTGGTGCAGCTCTTTTAACAACCGATGGGAAGATTTATCGTGGATGCAATATTGAAAACGCTTCCTATGGATTGACGAACTGTGCTGAGCGAACGGCTATTTTTAAAGCTGTTTCAGAAGGGGACAAGCAGTTTTCAGCTATTGCAGTTGTAGGAGATACGGACGGCCCAATTTCTCCTTGCGGCGCATGCAGACAAGTATTAGCTGAGTTCTGTGATGATCACACACAAATTATCTTAGCAAACCTAAAAGGAGATTTTGTGATTACAAACATTAACGAAATCTTACCAGGCTATTTTTCATCAAAAGACTTACAAAAATAAGTAAGCAGTGGAGGATACTATGAAATATTTAATTGGCATCTTAGGATTACTCGTTGTCTTTGGATTAGCGTATCTTGCAAGTAATAACCGTAAAGAAATCAAATATAGACCAATCGTTATTATGGTTGTGATTCAGCTTCTTTTATCAGCTTTACTTCTAAACACGAAGTTTGGCTTGATTATTATTAATGCGATTGCCAGCGTTTTTGGAAAGCTGCTTTCATACGCAAATGAAGGCGTAGAGTTCGTATTTGGCGGAATCGCGAATAAAGGATCAATGCCGTTTTTCTTAAACGTGCTGCTTCCAATCGTTTTTATCTCTGTCTTAATCGGGATTTTGCAGCACTTTAAAATTCTTCCGTTCATTATGAAATGGATTGGGTTGGTTCTCAGTAAGATTAACGGAATGGGAAAATTAGAGTCTTATAACGCAGTAGCTTCTGCAATTGTAGGTCAGTCAGAAGTATTTATTACCGTTAAAAAGCAACTAGACAAACTGCCGCCAAACCGTTTATATACGCTTTGTGCATCAGCTATGTCGACTGTTTCAATGTCTATTGTCGGTGCTTATATGACAATGATTGAACCAAAATACGTGGTAACAGCAATTGTGATTAACTTATTTGGCGGATTTATTATTTCTTCTATCATTAACCCTTACACAGTAACGGATCAAGAAGATATTTTAGAAGTACAAACTGGTCATAAGCAAACGTTCTTCGAAATGCTTGGCGAATATATTATGGATGGATTTAAAGTAGCAATTATCGTAGGTGCGATGCTAATTGGTTTCGTTGCGCTGATGGCTGCGATTGATAACGTGTTTGAAATGTTATTTGGTCTGTCGTTCCAGCATTTGCTTGGCTATGTGTTTGCACCGTTTGCATTCATCATGGGTGTTCCTGCTTCAGAAGTTGTGGCAGCGGGTGGAATTATGGCAACAAAACTTGTAACAAATGAATTTGTGGCAATGATGAGTCTTTCAGATATGGCTTCAACATTCAGTGCTAAAACGCTTGGAATTGTATCCGTATTCTTAGTATCATTTGCTAACTTCTCATCAATTGGAATCGTGTCAGGAGCGGTTAAAGGCTTAAGTGAAAAGCAAGGAAATACAGTAGCGCGCTTTGGTCTTCGTTTACTGTATGGAGCTACGCTTGTAAGCGTATTGTCAGCGATTGTTGTCAGCTTCATTTTATAAGTGTAATAGAAACAGAAAGAAAAGCAGTTTCCTTTTCAAAAGGAATTGCTTTTTCTTTTTTACATGTAAACCGTAACTCCGCACATCCTAAAGAAAAACATCGACACAGAGGAGGACAAGAAAAGCTGGGGGCTTTTCTTACTGAAAAATGGATCAAATTGGACTATTGCTGTCAGGTGCAGCTTTATTTTTAAACGGACTGATGCTGCTTGGAAAAGCAGATGAAAAAAACGTAGGCGTATTTAACTTATTTGTTGGAGCTTTTCAAGTTATTGCTCCGTTTTATTTAATTATTACGTCAGACCAAAGCAACTGGATTTTATATGAAAGAACGGCAATCTTTTTATTTGGCCTCACGTATTTATATGTAGGCGTGACGGTATTAAAAGGAATGCAGGGAACGGGGCTGGGCTATTATTCACTTTGGGTATCCATTATCGCTTTAGTGTACGTGACGGTTTCTCTTGTTCACTATCATGACGTAGTGAATGCCATTACATGGATTCTTTGGTCGTTTTTATGGTTTTTATTTTATGTGCTTAATACGAGCAAAAGAGATGTATCTGCATATGTAGGGAAAGTGGCGATTGTACAGTCTTGGGTGACCTTAACAATCCCAGCGCTGTTTTCGCTAACGGGCGTATGGGGAAATAAAGATATGTACAATATGTGGGGAATTGTGTTGGTAGCTTCCATCATTTATTTTGTATACGTAGGATATCGACTATTCTTTTCTCAGCCGAAAAAAATGATTTTGAAATAAAGTATTTACAAAAAATAGATAATAATGGTAAGATGTTAGAAATTAAATGCCGTGAAGAGAAAAGTAGACAGCGCGTATTCTTAGCAGAGAGCTCCGGAAGCTGAAAAGGAGCAAGAAAAACGCTGTTGAAACAAGCCTCTGAGCAGCGCATTGGATCTAACGTGATAGTGCGACGGCTGCTTCCGTTACAAAGCTAGAGTATAAGCGAAAGCCGTACTCGATAAGGTTTATATGGCGACATATGAACAAACTAGGGTGGCACCGCGATTTATAATCTCGCCCCTAAGACAGATGTCTTGGGGGTGGGATTTTTTTATTGGCAAAAATCAATAATGAAGCGGAGGCCTTTCTTTTATGAAAAATAAGCTGTTGTCTTGGAAATACCCGTGTTTATTGCTGTTTGGAATTGGCACTAGCAATATCGGCGACTGGATTTATTTAATTGCTTTAAATGTCATGATGCTTGATATGACGAATTCGCCGCTTGCGGTTTCAGGACTATACATGATAAAGCCGCTTGCTGCGCTCTGTACAAATATATGGTCTGGAAGCTTAATTGACCGCATGAACAAACGGAAGCTGATGATGTTTTTAGATTGGATGCGCGCCGGAATTATTGTTTGCCTTCCGTTTTTCTCATCCATCCTTATCATTTATGTGCTGGTATTTATCATCAGTATGGCAAGTTCGATGTTTCGTCCGACATCGATGGTCTATATCACAAAGCTTATTCCAATTGAAAAGCGAAAAAGATTTAATTCACTGCGCAGTTTGATTGACTCAGGAGGCTTTCTTCTTGGTCCGGCTGCAGCCGGTGCGTTATTTATGATTGGAACGCCTGCGTTTGCTATCTATGCCAATGCTGCAGCGCTCGTGGTGTCAGGAATGGTTACTTTATTAATGCCGAACTTAGATATAAAAACAGAAGCTAAAGAAAATAAACTCTCTGTAAACACAATTGGAGAAGATTGGAAAGCGGTGTTTCGTTTCAGTAGAGCTAACAGATATATTATGACCATTTATGTATTATTCAGTTTCTTAATGGTCATGGCCACGGCAATTGATTCACTTGAAGTTTCATTTGCAACAAAAGTCATTCATTTGTCCGAAAGTGAATACGGATTTTTATTAAGCGTAGCAGGCGCTGGCATTATGATTGGCGCAGTTATTAATACACTGTTTGCTAAGAAGCTGTCCACGAACTTTCTAATAGGTGCCGGCAGTGTAGGAGTATCGCTTGGCTATTTGCTGTATGCGTGTTCGTCTTCTTTTCAAACTATTGGAGCGGGATTTTTTAGCTTATCTTTTGCGTTAGCTTTTGCAAGTGCTGGTTTTCAAACCTTTTATCAAAACAGCATTCCCGTTGACATGATGGGGAGAGTAGGAAGTATCTATGGGCTGCTTGAGTCATTGCTAATTATTATTATGACCTTCCTATGCGGAATGGCTGCACACATTGTTTCAATTAAAGGAGCTGTAATTGGTGGAAGCCTGGTTATGCTTTTAAGTACGGTTGTACTGTTTTTGTGCACGTTAAAGCCGGCGTTTTATAAAATAAGTTTAGTCAAAAAACAAGGAATCTAACGCATAGGTACTAATGGACAAATAAGCTAAGAAGCCGATAAAAAGAAATGAATACAGAATAAAGGATGAGAAAGCATAGTGAAAATGAAAGATGCGTTAAAGAAAAAAGGAATGTTTGTTAAAAAATTACCGAATCAAGGTGAGCTCTTCCGAAAGCAGTGGGAACATGAATTTGCAAGTGCTTTAAGCGCATCGCAAAAAAAGAAAATTTATATGGATCAGTTTCTGTGGCATGCGTTTAGCTATGAAAAGCTTCCTTGCTTGCAAGGAGAACAAGCGATCCAGACGTTTGAGCACCAAGTTAAGAACGACTGTTATTTGTTATTTGAGCATGATGAACGAGTGCTGCAGCTATCTAAATGTAAGAATTTATCAACCACTGATTTGAGTGGAGATACAAATATGTATTTAGAAGATTTATATGTGGTGGATAAAGATTTTACGTGGACTTATGTGATCACGCATGAAAGTTCATGTGGACCTTACTTTTACCGAACATAAGTAAAGATAGCGTCTGCCGTGTTTATTGACACGGCAGTTTTTTTTGTTATAAAAGAACATTTTATTAATTAAAAGTAATTATAGGTATAAAATGGTTTTTATTTTGGGTTTTTTGGGTATTTATTACTAACTATTATCCATCTCTCTCCTATATCTATATTACTATTTGGGGTTTTTTCAAAAAATAGGATATGAAAATAATTTTTTGTATGCTAAGGTAATTACTGCTAGTAAGCTTGTCTTACAAAATTCGGTTTAAAAAGGAGGTTTTTGTATGAAATGGTATTTACATGTGCTAAAAAATTATGCAACGTTTCAAGGAAGAGCAACGCGTAAAGAGTATTGGATGTTTGTCTTATTTAACTTTATTATATGGTGTGTGCTTTCAGCTATTGAACTTATAACAGATATGCCTCCGTTTTTGCGTATAGTTTATCTTGTTGCAGTCTTCATTCCATCTCTTGCTGTGACGGCGCGCCGACTGCATGACATAGGAAGAAGCGGTTGGTGGCAGCTCATTACTATTATTCCGATTGCCGGAGCTATTTGTCTATTAATTCTTCTTTGTCTAAGAAGTGAGTCGCAGTTAAACCGTTTTGATGTACCTAATAAAGTTGCGTAGGACTTAAACGGTTAGGTAGTTTAATTTAATAAACAAAGAGAGGGTTTAAAAATGTACTGGTATATAAAAGCGTTAAAAAATTATGCGACGTTTCAAGGAAGAGCAACGCGTACGGAGTATTGGCTGTTTACATTATTTGCTTATATCTTTATGATCATTCCATATATCTTGGTTTTTATCGATTCACTTGCAGTATTTGGAGTTATTTTAGTATTACTTTACGGAGCAGCAATGATTCTGCCTTCACTTGCAGTTACTGTTCGCCGACTGCATGATACAGGAAGAAGCGGCTGGTGGTATTTAATTAACTTCGTTCCAGTTATCGGAGGCATTTGGCTGCTCATCTTACTTTGTCAAAGAAGCGAAGTAACGGCCAATATTTACGATACAGACACGCAGGCTTCTTAACCAGAGTAGTTTATTAGCTTAAAAAGTTAGTAAACTAAACGTGCGAATTGTTTCTAATTAAAAAGAAGTTGGGACAAAAGTAATTTAGTTGAAGGGAAATCCGAACTAATTGAGATTCTTGATAGAGAATCCAATTAGTTCGGATTTTTTCATAGTGTGATGGTGAACGTAAATTTTATGTATGTAGATTCTTCTAGCAGTTGATTGGAGGGCAAGGCGAAGACTCCTGCGGGAAAAGCGGGAGAGATGAGACCCCGCAGGAGCACAAGCGACGAGGAGGCTCAGCGCCCGCCCCCGGAAAGCGAAGCCTTGCACGGAAATCAACGGCGGTGTCATAAGCGGTTCAGCTCATGTATCTGATTTGTTCGTCTTTAGATTGGACTGATTTCATTATGTCTCAATCTCTTTTTTTCATTTTCCCATACGCTGCTGGGAATTTCTTTTCGAAGAACAGGTGCAATATCACTTGCAAAGCGCTCTAGCTGTTCGCGCTGTTCTGCTTCGCTTAGACCGTCTACGCTGATGCTCAGCACTTCGTTTCCATAAGCACGGTGATAGTCTATTATTTTTTCAATGATTTGCTCTGGGCTTCCTACTAAAGCAGGACCGTGTTGAACGATATCTTCTAGTGACGTGAACGGCGATTGATTATGTTTCGCTGCCTCTGTATTGCTAAACGCTTTATAGTACGGGCGATAGCGGCGAATCGCTTCTTCCGTTGTATTAGAAATATATAGGCTGCTTGCCCCTGAACCGACGATGGCTTTGCGTGGGTCATGGCCATAATAAGCAAAACGTTCGCGGTAATGGTCAATCAGCGCTTTATATTTAGCCTGAGGGTGAAAAGAATTAGATGAAAATAGAGGCTCTCCGTATTTAGCCGCAAGTTCTGTAGACAGCGGGCTTGACGCGCTTCCATGCCAAACGGGAATAGAAGGCTGAAACGGCCGAGGCTGAGTCGTAACGTTAGTTAAAGGCGGACGATAACGGCCGCTCCACGTGACATTTTCTTCTGTCCAAAGCTGTTTCAAAAGAGCATATCTTTCAGCAAGAGATTCCCATTGTTCTTCTTCCGTAATGCCAAAAAGCGGATAATGACGCGGATCATTGCCTTTTCCGATAATCAGTTCAAGGCGTCCACCCGATATGTGATCAAGCGTTGCATAATCTTCAGCTACTCGTACAGGATCTAAAATGCTTAGAACGGTAACGGTAGTAAGAAGACGAATATGAGACGTTTTAGCAGCGATTGCACTTAAAACAACGGGAGGAGAAGAAGACAAAAAAGGAGCTCCGTGTCTTTCGCCGACTCCGTAAGCATCAAAACCTAATTTTTCTGCCAGCACTGCTTGATTTAACACATGCTGAAATTTTTTTTGAGCAGTTAATGTTTCTCCAGTAACCGGGTTCGGGATATTTTGAATAAGACTAAATAAAGCAAATTTCATACGTTTTACCTCCAAAAGATAAAATGCTGGACGACAATAAAAAAAGCAAACGTACACGCATTGCCGTGTCCATTTGCCTCCAGTTGACTGGTAGATATGCAGTTTCATTGTTTTGTTAGTTGTATCTTAAGCGGTAGACACCAAGCTGTCAAGATAATCTTTTTTTAAAACCTACTTGATTTATCGGTTAACTAGTATTATGATGTGAATAATCTTACACGAAGTAAGCCCACTGGTTAACCAGAGGCTCTTGATGAAGCAGATGCTTTATCAAGAGCCTTTTTTTATTACATAATATAGGGATTCGGGGGAGGAACGTATGAAAAAATATTGGCTGTTTTTACTTTCAATTGTAGTAGCTGTGAGCGTGGCAGGGTGCGGAACAAACGTATCTTCAAGTGCAGGAGAAAAGAAAGAAAAAGATGTTCAAACGATTGTTGTTGGAACAGGCACTCAGTTTCCTAACATTTGCTTTATTGATGATAAAGGCAAACTGACCGGCTATGATGTAGAAGTAGTAAGAGCGATCGACAAAGAGTTAAAGGATTATAAATTTGAATTTAAAACGATGGAATTTTCAAATCTGCTTCTTAGCTTAGAAAGTAATAAAATTGATATGATTGCTCATAACATGGCTCAGAACGCTGAGCGAAAGAAAAAGTTTTTATTTAATGATGAAACATATAATTATTCTCCGCTTTATGTAACAGTTCCTAAAACTCGAAATGATATTCATTCATTAAAAGATTTAGAAGGGAAAAAAATGATTGTAGGAGCTACAAGCAATGCGGCTGTCTATCTAGACAAATATAATAAAAAACACGGCAATAAAATCGATGTAGTTTACGCCGGTCAAGGTGCGGATGATGCTACCACTCAATTAAAAACAGGCCGAGCAGATGCTACGCTTGCGACGCCATTTTCCATCGATTTTAGCAATCAAGCGCTAAAATTTCAGCAAAAAACGGTTGGAGATATTGTGATTAATTCAAAAGTGTATTTTATGTTTAACAAAAAAGACGAAAAGTTAAAGTCGGAAGTTGACCAAGCGATTAAAAAGCTGAAAAAAGACGGGACGTTAAAAAAACTCAGTACAAAATGGCTAGGAGAAGACTACACGGTGCAAAATTGACTATAGCAAAAAAAGCAGCTGTCCATACAGCTGCTTTTTTTGCATGATATAAATCCAATAGATAGAAGAAACGATCTGCAAAGAAAACAAAAATTAGTGTATAGTAGAGCTATAAGTACTATAAAAGCAGGACCGCAGTAGGAGGCCATTCATTGATTACGGATTTACAGCGCGGAGATTTCTTTCAAAAAGGACATCGTTATCGCAGAAAACAAATTCATAAGCTTTATAAAGGACAGGAACAAAGCGAAATATCAACGCCAAAAGCGCATCCATATATTTTTATTTTCACAAAAGAAAGCGGAAGTGAATACGGTACAGGACACGGATGGAATAGAGATAAAACCGCTTTTTTCTATACGGGGGAAGGTCAAAGAGGATCGATGCAGCTCATTAAAGGCAATAAAGCGCTTCGTGAACATTTTTTATCAGGAAAAGCCGTTTATTTATTTCACTACGCGGAGCCGGGAGTGGTCGAGTTTGTTGATGAAGTGACGTATATCAATCATCAACTAGAAATTATGTGGGATTCAGACGGAGAGCTTCGTGAAGCGATTATTTTTGAACTTGAACGAAATCCCGTGATTGAGGAAAAAGCAGCAAAGCTGGATGTTTCACTTTATTCAACTGAACAGCTTCGTTATATGGCGTTAGGGAAAGAAAAAAAGACAAGTGTTTATGAGCAAACGGCAGCTCTTAAACAATATGTTCACAAACGCGCAGCGGGTATTTGTGAAGCCTGCGGAGAAAGCGCGCCGTTTATCGCAAAAGATGGAAGCTCCTTTTTGCAAATGTACTATCTTTCAAAGCTTTCAGAGAGCGGACTGGCTAAGCCAATGGACGCTGCAGCACTATGTCCCAACTGTCATAGCCGTCTACGCTACGGGAAAGATAGTGAAGTATATAAAGAAGATTTGATTACTAAAATTAATGAAAAAGAAGCAGGAAAGAAAAATGAGTAATAGCGTCTTTTTTATTTTATAAAAAACCGTCTCGAGGCAGGGTAGCTGCCGAGGCGGTTTTTTGTATGTAGAATGACTTCGAAAAATAAAGACAATAAAGCGTATAAAAACAATAGAAAAACAGATAATGAAAAACTAAAGCTTTCGTTTAGAAAATAATAAAAGCTGAGGTGATGTGTTGTGGCAGACAAGTATGATTGCGTCATTGTTGGCGGAGGAATTGCAGGACTTCAAGCCGCTATTCAGCTTGGAAGATATAAGCGCAACGTGTTAGTTATTGATTCAAACGATGGACGTTCCAATCTTTGCAAAAATTATCAAAATATATTGGGATGGCCTGAGGGACTAAGCGGGCAAACTCTAAGAGAAACGGGAAGGCAGCAAGCAAAAAGCTACGGCATTCAATTTACAGAAGATCGTGTCATACAGTGTCAAAAAGAAATAGCTGGGTTTAACGTCATCACAAAATCTGCTAACTACGAAGCAGCTACTTTATTGTTTGCGACCGGAGTCGTAGACCGGATTCCTTCTGAACTTCAGCAAGAGCTACATTACTGTATGGGAAAAACGGTATATGTATGTCCCGACTGCGATGGGTACGAAGTAAATAATAGAAGGGTATTAGTACTAGGGTCGGGAAAAGCAGGAGCCAGTTTATCCCTTACGTTAACATATTGGACAAATGAAATTACGTACATTAATCATGACAAAAAAGAGATCGGATCTTTAGCAGATACTTTGATGCAAAAGGGGATTACCTATAAACAAGAGGCAATAAAAAAAGTCATAACTGAAGCAGAAATGTTAAAAGGAGTCATCCTCGAAAATAATGAATTTATTTATGGAGAAAGAGGTTTTTTAGCGTTCGGAGGAAATAAAGTTCGAACAGAATTAGCGCATGAGCTCGGAGTAGAACTTTTAGAAAATCAGCATATTATCGTAAATCCGCGTACAAAAGAAACCAATGTTTCAAACGTGTGGGCAGCAGGAGATATTGTGGCTCACTCTGAACAAGTTACAGTAGCGATGGGAGAAGGTTTACAAGCAGCTATCTGGATACACAAACGTCTGTTAGAACTATATGAAAAATAATTATTTTTATAAAAAAAGTAAGATTGCATGTTTTGTTTCCTTTCTGTTAGGGAACTGGAAATAAAAGAGAGATAAAACATGATTAAAAATGAGGAGAAGGAGTGGCAAAAAAGTGGTATACAGTCAAGCAGTAAGAAAACCTGAGTTTCAACAAGCAGAATCGGAAGGGTTAAATGAAGCCATTCACGAGTACATAACTCGTCGTACACGTCACAATGCACCGGTTGTGGATGCGCTTCGATATATTATGACCATTGAACATAAACATGAACGTATGCAGATAGCGGCAGAGCTGTTCGGATCAGCTATTCAGCGTGTAAAAGATCAAGATATTATTCAATATCTAAAAAAGTGCGGAAGCTACAGAAGAATTTCTGATACGACAGAATAAAACCGTTTTCTTTGAAAAAGCGCCTTTAATGGAAAGGGGCTTTTTTTGTTTCCTGCATTTAAAAGCGAAGGCAAATACATAGAATTCTTCCAGTTTGTGCATAGTAAATGAAGCAGAATTAATTGAGGAAGAGACAGAGTTTTGTATCTGACTACGTGAATGAACATTAAAGTAGAATACAATCTTCATTTGTACAGATACCCACTCTTGAATAAATAAAGCTATACGTATGTAGCCCTAGCAGGAGGTTTAGTATATGAGTCAAGAAATACCGTTAAGTTCAAGTGAAATTGCTACTCTTTGGATGACCTATCAGCAAAAGACAATGATTCAAAGAATTTTAGAATATTTTATTGCCCAGGCAGAAGATGACAAGGCGAAAGAAATTATGCAAGATACGTATACCCAAGTGGTGAACTACATTGAAGATATTAAAATAATTTTAAAGAATGAAGGGGCTGCCATACCGGTTGGATATACAGAAAAAGACGTAAATGTTGGCGTTTCTAAGCTCTATGATAAAATGTTTGATATTATGTTTCTTCGCCTTTTAAAAGAAATTAGTATGGGATTACATACGCTGCATTTAACGATGTCCTACAGAAAAGACATCATTCGTTTTTATAAAGAGCTTACCGCTTTCACGCAAGATGTGTACGACAAATGTGTAGATTATCTTCAGGAAAAAAACGTGCTTCCAAGACCTCCAGCTGTTTCAGTACCTAAAACAGCGAAGTTTGCTGAAGGCACAGATTACATGAACGGAATCCATTTATTTTCGAGTAAACGTACATTAAATACTGTAGAGGTAGCACATATTTATTACGCTATCGAAAGCAACGTTCTTGGCATGCAAATGATTACAGGGTTCGCTCAAGTAGCAAGTGAGCCTGAAGTAAAAAAGTATTTTATAAAAGGAAAAGAGCTGGCTAAAAAAGTTGTAAGTAATTATAGCAAGATTCTTTTGGAGAGCGATATTCAGACGCCTGCTACTTGGGGAGCGAAAGCGACAGAATCAAAAGTAGCACCTTTTTCAGATAAACTGATGATGTACTGCGTGAGTTTATTCTGCAGTTTCGGGCTGGGGAGCAACGCTTTAGGCACTGCGTTTAGTTTGCGTGGAGATCTTCCCCTTACTCTTGTCAGTACGGCCAAAGACATTTTAACATACGGGCAAGACGGGGGAAAAATCATGGCCAAAAACGGATGGCTTGAGGAACCGCCAAGTATGGAAGACCGAAATGATTTGATTAAATAGAAAGATCATAATACATCAAGAAAACTTCTTTTTTTAAAAGAAGTTTTTTCTTTTGGATAAAAATGTCGTTATTTGTTCATTTAACGGTTTGTTTTTTGAATAAAAAGGATATATAAACTATAAATTTACAATTATATGATAAAAAAGGAGGATTTTGCAGATGAAATGGTACATAAAGGTGTTAAAAAATTACGGGGTATTTTCTGGTCGAGCAAGCCGAACTGAATACTGGATGTTTGTGTTAGTTAACTTTGTTATTTCGTGTATTCTTTCGTTCCTTCAGTTCGTTATTGATAAGCCTCTTTTTCTGCCGGTTATCTATTCGTTATTGGTTGCAGTCCCATCGTTAGCGGTAGGAGCAAGAAGACTCCACGATACGGGAAAAAGCGGATGGTGGCAGCTTATTACATTGGTTCCACTTATCGGCGGTATTTGGCTAATTGTGTTATTCTGCCAGCCTAGCGATCCAAAAGAAAATCGTTTTGGTACAACGGCCAAAGCAGCATAAATAGAACTCCCCCTTATATAAGGGGGAGTTTTTTAGTGCACAGGTTCCACTATAGCTCCATCATAAGCCGATTGGTAAATGGCTCGTATGTCTTTTTCATGAAGAGGTAAAGGACTGCGAGCAAGAATTCGTTTTTGCTGGACGCCATCTTCTGTCAGCCTTTGAAGGGCACTTTCTGGAATATCAAATCCGCGAAGGGTTTGAGGAATGCCGACGTCTTTAACAAGTGACTGCAGGTGTTTTACACACTGATAAGAAGCTTTCTCTTCTGATAAAGAAGTAGCGTTTCCGCCTAGTGCTTCAAAAATATCCCGCATCTTTGTCACGCAGCTGCTGCGGATATAGCCCATAACGTATGGAAGCAGTACGGCGTTTGATTCACCGTGAGAAATATGAAACTGACCGCCTAATGGATAAGCAAGCGCATGAACACCAGCAACACCGGCGTTAAAAAAAGCAAGACCTGCTAAATAGCTTCCGTAGCTCATCTGAGTTCGCGCTTCTTTATCTTCGCCATCTTCTACAGCTGTTCTTAAAGAAGAGCTGATCATGCGTATAGCCTTTAGGGCTAAGGCGTCCGTTACTGGATTTGCATTTACCGATACATAAGCTTCAACGGCATGAGTTAATGCATCAATCCCTGTAGCCGCCGTTACTTTAGAAGGAACGCTCAGCGTAAGCTCGGGATCTACAATGGCGGCGTCCGCAAGTAAATGGTTGTGGGTCACGACGTCTTTGCTGCTTTCAAGAGATAATACAGAAATATTCGTTACTTCTGAGCCTGTGCCGGAGGTCGTAGGAATTAAAATTTTTGGAAGCCCTTTTTCCGTAATTTGTTTTGTGCCAGTTAAGTTCAAGTATTCTTCTACAGCTCCGTCATGAACGGCTAAAACGGCAGTAAGCTTTGCTAAATCTAATGCGCTGCCGCCGCCAACTCCAATGACTAAATCAAATTTTCGGCTTTTTGCGTAAGATACGAGTTTTTCACCAAGCGCTAAAGGCGGCTCTGGTGCCGTATCTGCGTATACATCTACTTCGTATCCATTTTGGATAAGAGGAGCACTCACTTTATCGACAAGTCCAATGTCTTTTAACACGGGATCTGTGACGATTAAAATATGAGCAGGGCCATATTTTTTTACTTCCGGAAGCAGTTGCTGAAGTGATCCCCATCCTGTGTAGCTGAGAGGGGTGAAAACTAGTTTTGAAATGGTCATTTTTTCGTCCTCCTGTAGATACTGTTTTGGTGGCGGTTTCAAAGATGTGGTTTTGCTTCTACGTATATTATAATGAAGTATCGTAAATTTTTCATTGAATGCAAATTAGCTGTCACGAAAAAAATGAGCTTTACTTCATAGAGGCAAAGGATGGGGAAATGTTGAGATACGTAACAAAAGAATTAGCTCAGAAAATTGTCGGTAGAACAATGGAGATTATTGATTGCAACATTAACGTGATGAATGAAAAAGGAGTCATTATTGGGTCTGGTGACAAAAATCGAATGGATCAAATCCACGAAGGAGCGTTGATGGTATTAAAAAACGGCAGTTCCTACGAAATTACTCAGCAGCAGGCTGACACGCTGCGTGGAGCCAAACCGGGCGTGAATTTGCCTATTTTCTTTAATGGAGAAATTGTTGGGGTTGTAGGATTAACAGGACTGCCAGATCAGATTCGTAATTACGGAAAGCTCGTGCGCATGGCGGCTGAAATGATTTTTCAAGAAATGATTTTAATAGAGGAAATTCAGTGGGATGAACGATTAAAAGAAGAGCTGGTTCATCAGCTTCTTCAACAAGAAGAGCCGCTTGATTCCTTATTTTTTGAACGAGCGAATCGGTTTAATATTAACTTATACCTTCCAAGAATGGCACTAATTATTAAAACTGAAAATCGCCATGAAGTTATGAAGGTTGTAAAGAAATACATAGCTAATAATGATTTATACGCTATGCTTCCAGACGGAGTAGTCATATTAAAATCTATAGGAGCGGGCAGCGCCAGTAGCTATGCTGAACAGCTGGAAAAGCAGCTTCGTGCGTCTGTTTGTCCTTATAAGTTATCTGCAGGATCTGTTCAAGCTGATTTTAAAGGCCTTCATACATCGTATCAGCAGGCAAAAGATACGCTTTCGGTTGGTTCAAAGCTTCATCAAGAAGCTGATTTCTACTGCTATTCGGATTATCAAATTCCAGTACTGTTACGTCAACGCGCCGGTTTTCAAGAAAATCATGATTTGTTGCAATACTATGAAAAGCTTAAGGAATATGATAAGAAAAAAGAGCTTATCGAAACGTTAACGATCTACATAGAAGAAAATGGCGAAGGAAGCACGGCAGCTAAAAAGCTTTTTATTCATCGAAATACGCTAAGCTACCGTTTAGATAAAATTCAAGATATCACGGGAAAAGATCCAAGGAAAGTAAAAGACCTTCTCGAACTGTATGTAGCGCTACTGCTATCTAAAATTTCATAATTGTGCACGTGCATAAAAGATCTTGTGATAGCAAGGTCTTTTTTTGTTGAAATGACTAATGAAAGAATTAAAGGTAGCGCTTACAATTAGCATTGGGGATAGAGGAAACAAGAAAGGGGATGCTTTATGGACGTTCAAGTAAGCGCATTAGGCGCGATTTGTGCATTAGTGATTGCCATTATATTAATTTTAAAGAAAGTGGCTCCAGCATACGGAATGATAGCCGGAGCTTTAATTGGAGGACTGATTGGCGGAGTTAATATTGCTGATACCGTTACTTTAATGATTGAAGGAGCGCAAGGCATCATTCCGGCAGTGCTACGAATTCTTGCAGCTGGAATATTAGCCGGCGTATTAATAGAATCAGGTGCTGCAGCGGTTATAGCAGAAACCATTGTAAAAAAACTAGGTGAAACAAAAGCGCTTTTAGCTCTAGCGCTAGCCACACTCATTCTTACGACAGTAGGCGTGTTTGTTGATGTGGCTGTAATCACAGTGGCTCCTATTGCTTTAGCGATTGCTAAACGTACGGGTATGTCAAAGCCAGCTATTTTATTAGCAATGATTGGAGGGGGAAAGGCAGGGAATTTAATGTCTCCTAATCCTAACGCTATTGCTGCTTCAGATGCATTTAATATTCCGCTTACATCCGTGATGGCTGCAGGAATCATTCCCGCTGTATTTGGCGTAGCGGCCACTTATCTAGTAGCCAAACGATTAGTGAAAAAAGGAACAATGGTTCAAGCTGAAGAAATAGATACAGTGGATGCAAGCAGCTTACCGCTGTTTTTAACGGCTATCATAGCACCTATTGTTACCATCGTGCTACTGGCGCTGCGTCCGCTTTTTGATCTTAATGTTGATCCGATGGTTGCACTTCCTGCAGGAGGGATTGTTGGTGCCATTGTGATGAAAAAAGGAAAACAGCTTAATACATACGCTATTTCAGGTTTAGGGAAAATGTCAGGTGTAGCCATTATGCTGCTTGGAACAGGAACATTGGCAGGAATCATTGCTAACTCTCAGCTAAAAGATGTGATTATTCAAGGCTTGTCTGCCATTGGATTGCCAGCTTATGTTTTAGCTCCGGTTTCAGGTATTTTTATGTCAGCCGCAACCGCTTCGACAACGGCAGGAACAGCAGTCGCAAGCCAAGTTTTTGGCTCGACGATTTTAGAGCTAGGCGTTTCTGCTTTAGCCGGGGCTGCTATGGTTCATGCCGGAGCAACCGTACTTGATCACCTTCCGCACGGAAGCTTTTTCCACGCAACGGGCGGAAGTGTAAATATGAAAATAAAAGAACGTTTAAAATTAATCCCTTACGAATCGCTGATTGGACTCATTATGGCAATTGTATCCACGCTTATATTTGGTGTATTAAAGCTATACGGGTAAAAACAAAAAGGAGTGTTTCTATGAAAATTGTGATTGCACCTGATTCATTTAAAGAAAGCTTAACGGCTCTGCATGTTTGTGAAGCGGTTGAAAAAGGAATAAAAGCTCATTTTCCAGACGCTGAGATTAGTAAAGTACCTATGGCAGACGGTGGAGAAGGAACTGTTCAGTCGCTTGTAGACGCAACGGGTGGAGATATTATACAAGCGCGAGTAACCGGACCTTTAGGTAAAGAGGTTGAAGCTTTTTACGGAATTCTTGGAGACGGCAACACGGCTGTTATTGAAATGGCAGCCGCTTCAGGTCTTCATCATGTCCCTGTCGATAAACGAAACCCGCTTATCACAACAACGCGAGGAACGGGCGAGCTGATTCTTAAAGCGTTAGATCATAAAGTGAAGCATATCATTATTGGCATCGGAGGAAGTGCTACAAATGATGGAGGAGCCGGTATGGCAAAGGCTTTAGGGGCAAAGCTTATTGATGCTAACGGAGCAGAAATAAAAGAAGGAGGCGGCAGTTTAAACCAGTTAGCTGCTATTGATCTGACAAACCTGGATTCCCGGCTTGCTGAAGTCAAAGTAGAAGTTGCGTGCGACGTAGACAATCCGTTAACGGGTGAAACCGGAGCATCTGCGGTATTTGGCCCTCAAAAAGGTGCAACTCCGGATATGGTTAAACAGCTTGACCGTAATCTAGCTCATTACGCAGCAGTTATTGAAAAAGAAATGGATATTCATATTCAGAACGTTCCTGGTGCCGGAGCAGCAGGAGGGCTAGGAGGCGGGCTGCTGGCATTTTTATCTGCGGAGTTAAAGCCAGGTGTAGACATAGTCATTAAAGCAACTCAGCTAGAAAGCTATATTAAAGATGCTGATCTTGTCATTACCGGTGAAGGAAGAATAGATGGACAAACCATTTACGGAAAAACCCCCATTGGAGTAGCGAAAACAGCAAAAAAGCATAGAGTTCCCGTGATAGCGATAGCAGGGAGCATTGGAACGGGAAGCGAAGCTGTATATGAACATGGTATTTCTGCGTTATTCAGCGTCGTGCCCGGAGCGGTCGATCTGTCAGAAGCGCTGGAAAAAGCGAGTGAAAACATTGAAAGAACGGCTAAAAACGTAGCGTCAGTTATACGCTTAGGCATCAAGTGAAGAAGTTACAGTTTTTATTGTTCTCTTTTTAATAAATAGTAAAAGGTCTCTTTCATCAGAAGAGGCCTTTTTTTCGTTTAGTGCTGAAGTAAGCTGCTATCATTCTTTTAAATTTTATATAGGAAATAGAACTAAACATTTTCTAAAGCGTCATAGTAAGTAAGCAGTTACAAAGATTCGCTAGCATTCTCGTCGGCTTACTAACTGCTACTTACGGAAAGGAGAGGTAAACGTGCAAAAAAAGTTTAGGTTCTTGAGAATTCTACGAAACGTGATAGTAGCTATATTGGGGATATGCATCATGTGGATTGTAACGAATCAAGTAATGACGGCAGTGGAAAAGAAAAAGTACCCGCCTATTGGTCAATTAGTAGAGGTTAATGGCAGAGATATTCATGTATATACAAAAGGTAAAGGGGAAAATACAATTGTACTACTAACCGGCCTAGGAACGGCTGCGCCTGCACTTGATTTTGAACCGTTAGTAAATGAACTGTCGAAGGATAATAAAGTTGTGGTAGTAGAACCATTTGGATACGGATGGAGTGACACTACGAATAAAAAACGTACGGTAGAAAATAGTGTAAGCGAGATGAGAGAAGCTTTGCAAAAATCAAATATAAAGGGTCCGTATATATTAATGCCACACTCGGTTTCTGGCGTTTACAGCATGTATTACGCCAATAAATATCCAGATGAAGTAAAAGCAATTATTGGAATAGACCCTACGTTACCACAAGCGCCGGATTATTTTAAAGAAGAAGCGCCGAATATACCAAGTTTGATGAGTGTTTTAGCGCCAAGTGGAGTTGCTCGCTTAGCCCTGCTTACTAGTCCTAATCAGTATCTACCGCTAGCCGAAGAAGGAACGTATACAGCAAAAAATTTAAAAATGACAAAAGCAATCTCCAGCTGGAAAGGCTACAACAAAAACGTCATTGATGAAGCAAAAGAACTGAACAACAATATAAATAAAACTCTCGATATGTCGTTTCCTTCAAAAATGCCCGTAATGATTTTTACTAGAAAAATAGATAAAGAAGCAAAAGAAGGAAAATCGAATATCACGTTTTATCAAGATCAATTAAGTCACGTATTGTCGCAAAAACTAGTTGTTTTACAAGGTCATCACTATTTACACTGGACGAAGTACAGAGAAATGAGCAAATATGTGAATGATTTTATAGATACATCTATTAATTCAAGTACAAGGAAATAAAGTTGATTTAAGAAAAGGAGTCCGAACATTGGATCTCCTTTTTCTAGTACAGTGAAGAACGATAACTAATTTATTCGTTCTATGTATATAAATGTTATAATTAACCAATAACTGTAATTTTTTGTGTATAAGTGAATTTTAAGAAAGTTGATAGGAAAAGGAGTAACATGATGAAAAGTCAAGTTCGTTTACTAAGGGATAAAGAATTAGAAGAAGCAGCAATCATCTATACAAATGTTTTTAGTGGGTCACCGTGGAATGAGCCTTGGAGTATAAACACTGCTTATGCTCGTCTATACAATATCAGTAAAACTCCAGGTTACATAGGGATAGGTTTCTTTCATAGTGAAAATAATAAACTCATAGGATTTATAGTAGGAAATGAAGAACAGTGGGCGAACTATAAGACGTTTTATGTAAATGAAATTTGTGTGTTAAGCAAGACTCAGCAAACTGGCATAGGAACGAGTCTTTTATCTTTCCTTAACGAGTTACTTATAAAAAAAGAAGTGAAAGAAGTCTATGTGTCTACTGAAAGAGGCCAAGGCAAACCAGAACGTTTCTTTGAAAAGAACGGTTTTGTTACTCATGAATCTCGTATACTGATGACAGTAAATGTAGATTAAATATAAGTGAATGAATGTAGGGTATCCGCTTTGTTATTTTAAGAGGAAGGGTTCATAAAGCAGGAGGAAATAATCTATGATTTTTTCGCTACTAGTTTTAGCCGCTATTTTAATGGTGAGTATTCCGTTGATGATTATTATGATTAAAACGGTGTGGCATCGAAAGCTTCCCCGTAATTACTATACGCCGTTTGATTATCTTGCTGCACAAACAGAAGAAGAGTTTCATGAAGAGCAAAATGAACGAGAACTAGAAGAAAAAGAAGGAGATGTTGCAAACAGAAAGAGCTAAAGGTTGTTTTCAACTCCTTCTGTTTACAGCCCACCCCTCCACAATTTCCGTGAATTCATCTAGGTGTTCTTCAAATATCCGTTTTCGATGTCCATTTGCTCCGGATGGATGAGGAAAGCCAAATAAATACGTATGCCGAGAAAACGAAGGTTCACCCGAAAGCTTTCTTAAAACATTCTCAACGGCTTTTCCTAGTGGAACAATTAAACATGGATTCGTTATTTCGCTCAATTCATGCGTGAACACTTCAAAAGCATAGTGAGAAAGAAGCGCTGATCGTTCAATTGGCGGCTGATGGCCCGTATAGTTTTTTCCTTTATAAAACACGGGATATTTCAGTACAGAAGTTGTATGCAGTAAATCTCGCTGTGAAGCAAATAACTCAGCGGCACTGTCTATACCGATCGCTTTTTGAACGCCGCACCTGTCTAACATGTCTATTAAATTTACTCTCATCGTCCCGCTAAAGCTAGCGGCTTTTTTTGTTTCGTACAGTACTTGTTCAAGCGGATGATGATGGGACAGGCTGGAAACGCATTGTTTAAAAGCGGTTTTCATTTGAAACCAGCCTGGTGTGATGCCCGCAATGAAAATATGAGCGTCTGGATTTATGTAGTCGTTATGAGGTGAGTAATACATGCTTAATCCATTTTCTTGCCGAATTAAAAAATCTTTTTGCAACAGCTGTTCTTTCGTGAAATTCATATTATGCAATTGTTGAAGGGCAGGCAGACATTGTTGAAAATAAGAATGTTTGCTAATCATATGCGCTCTCTTTCCTTATCAGTATTTCTTCTTTTATTTTCCCCAACAAACCGTTTTATATCAAATATGAACAAATTCTTATAAAAATTAATATTTACTAAAAGTTTACTTAAGTTTTAGTGCGGTTTGATAAAAACAAGGCAGTGGTAGCGGCTTTTTTGTCACTTTAACGGCGAAACTAACAAAAGAAATGAAGAATTTTGGAGAATATTTTAATAAATTTACTGAAATTTTAAAATTATTTATTGAAAGCGTTTTATTAATGTGCTATTCTTCCAATATAAGAGATAAATATTTAGTAAAAATAGAAGATTATAATAGAGAGGTAAAAAGATGGCAACTTTAAAAGATATAGCGGCGTACGCTAATGTTTCCAGTTCAACCGTATCCAGAGTACTAAATAATGATCATACGCTTTCTGTATCTGAGGTTACCCGTGAGCGCATTCTTCATGCAGCCAAGGAGCTGCAATATACGCCTGTGAAGATACGAAAAGGAACGGCAAACGGAAAAGACATAGAAGCTCCAAGGATAGGCATTATTTTTGCTCAATCGCTTGAAGAAGAGTTAGTGGACCCTTTTTTCTCTTCTATTCGCCATGGAATAGAGAGTGAATGCGCAGAAAAAGAAATTTTTACAGTAAAGTCATTTAGACTAAAAGGCATGAAGCAAGAAGAGTTGCTGCAGGATCTTGATGGAGTAATTGTAGTGGGAAGAGTTAGTCCAGAAACGGTTCAAGAAGTGAGCAATCATTTAGATACTATTGTTTTTATCAATCACAAAGCGGATGAGGATTTGTACGATTCGGTCATGATTGATTTTGAGAAAGCTACTAAACATGCATTAAATCATTTATTTGACCTCGGTTATAAAAGAATTGGCTATATCGGAGGGACAGAAAGAGAACACTATATAAATGGAAGTTCTATTATTGAAGATCAGCGTCAAACAGTTTTTGAAAGCGTTATGCATGAAAAAGGCCTGCTTGATTCCGAGAAAGTTTATATAGGGGAGTACTCAATGACTGAAGGATATGAGCTGATGGGACAAGCGATTAAGCAAGGAAATCTTCCTGAGGCATTTTTTATCGCAAGTGATGCAATGGCGATAGGGTCGATGCGTGCCCTGCAGCAATCAACTATAAAGGTTCCTCAAGACGTAGCGATTGTAAGCTTTGATGATGTGGATGTCGCAGCATTTGCGAGCACGCCGCTCACCACGGTTAAAGTATATACCGAAGAAATGGGAAGGCAGGCTGTTAAAATGCTAGTAGATCGGCTAAGCGGCAGGTCTATTCCTTTAAAAGTCATGGTACCGACTAAATTAATTTACCGTGAAAGCTGCGGAGCTTTACTCAAGAAGTAGTAACCTAAAAGCTATAACTCGAAAGGGGGTGATAAAAAAGCAGAATTCATACATAAAGAGTGATAAGGGGGAAGGAAAATAGAAAAAATCATAAAAAAGGCAGGTTAAAAAGCTCTAGAAACTACATACTTATTGGCAGATAAGTATGTAAATGAAAAAGCTTTTTCATCTCTAGGACTCTTTGAACCTTTGTAAAAGTATAGGACTAAATTATAAGTGACTTTATTTCGTTGTGCAATGAATTTGTCTATGATTAAAATACTGAATATTCAGTTATTTATAACTTGATAGAGTATAAGGAGGAAAGAAGATAAATGAAAAAGCTTACGTATCTTTTCGTTCTATTACTAGTCTTTTCTGTTGTGGCAGCGGGCTGCGGAAATAAAGAAGCGTCAACAGGCGGAAATGGGAAAACAACGTTAACGCTTTTTTCTACGATGAGTAATAAAGGCGAGAGAAAAGCGCTTCAAAACGCGATTGCAGAATTTGAAAAGCAAAATCCAGATATTAAAATTGATGCAAATTTTCCGGGTAACGGCTATGAAGATATGCTTCGTGTGAAAATGGGTGCAAATGATATGCCGGATTTATTTGATACGCACGGCTGGTCTCAGCTTCGCTACGGGGAGTATGTAGCAGATTTAAAGGATATGGATTGGGTTCAGCATTTGGATCCAGCGCTAAATCAAATTTTAAAAGATAAAAGCGGCAAAGTGTATGCGTATCCTTTAAATCAAGCAAAAGACGGAATTAGCTATAATGCGACGTTATTAAAAAAGTACGGAATAAAGCCTCCTAACACAATGGATGAATTTATAACAGCGTTAGAAACAGTAAAGAAGAAAAGCAAAGGAGAAGTAGCTCCTTTATGGATTCCAGGAGGAGAAAATGGCAATATTGCTCAAGTGTTTGATCAGCTGGCTACACCTCAGCTTATTACAGCAAAAAATAAGAACTATGCTAAGCAGTTAGAAAAAGGAACATTTAATTGGTCAAACTACACGCCTCTAGCGGAAACAATGGCAGAAATGAAGAAAAAAGGGCTGCTGAATGAAGATGTATTAACCGCAAAAGTATCTCAAGCAACGGAATTAATGGCTCAAAATAAAATTGCTTTTACATTTGTGGGGGGATCTCTTGGGCCTGATGCAACTGAATTAAACCCTGAAGTAAAAGTAGGAACGGTACCGGTGCCTGCTATTCATAAAGGGGGCACGCAAAGCTGGATTGGCGGAGAGCGCTTTACCCTTGCTGCGTGGAAGGATTCTAAGCACCTTAAAGAAGCGAAAAAATTTATTGAATTTGTGTCACAGCCGGAAGTTGCCAAAAAGATTGCCGAAGGAACGTCTTCAGCATCGGCTCTGACAAACAATAAAACCCAAAACTACTACTCTGAATACTACGATAAGTATAGCGATATTAAAGTTGAGCCATACTTCGACCGGAAGTATTTACCGAGCGGCATGTGGGCGGTGATGTCTTCTACAGGTCAAGAATTGCTAGCGGGAAGTTTAACGCCAAAGCAATTATCAAAAGAGATGGAAAAAGAGTACAAGCGTCTCAGTAAACAATAAAATAGTGTGCAAAAGTTCCTTGTTCGCTAAGAAGCAGGGAGATAGGCTTCTGCTTCTTTTCAACACAAGCTGAAATAGGAGTGAACACGATGAATGAAATAGTCAGGAAAGAGCCGGTTTCTGTAGTAAGAGATACGGAAAAACGAAAGAAAAAATTAAAAACAGAGTCTTCTTTATGGTGGATGTACCTTCCCGGCTTAGTAATTATCACCGTTTTTATTATCTATCCTTTTATTAACGGAATTAGACTTTCCTTTACTAATTGGAATGGATTTTCACAAACATACGATTGGATTGGGCTCCAGCAGTATAAACGTTTGCTTGCAGATCCAACGACTTGGCTTGTGATAAAAAATACGCTGCTCTACGGAATAGGCAGTACAATTTTCCAAAACATTATTGGCTTGTTATATGCTTTGCTTCTCAATCAAAGCATTAAAATGAAAGCTGTAACAAGAACAATTGTCTACCTTCCGGTTATTATCAGCCCAATTATTATGGGGTATATTTGGTACTTCTTTTTTGCCTACCAAGGAGGCGCTTTAAATGACCTTCTTGTATTTTTAGGCTTTGAGAAGATTAATGCTTTGGGGACCCCGGAGCTTAACTCTTGGATTATTGTGTTCGTCAATACGTATCAATTCGTTGGAATTGCGATGATTATTTATTTAGCGGGGCTGCAAAGTATTTCAAAAGATTACTACGAGGCAGCGCAGCTTGACGGAGCATCTGCTCTTCAGCAGTTTAAAAACATCACGCTTCCACTGCTTATGCCTTCGATTACAATTAACGTCGTTTTAAATATTATCGGAGGTTTAAAACTGTTTGACGTCATTGTTGCGCTGACAGGAGGAGGGCCTGGAGATGCATCGCAGTCAATGTCTACTTTTATGTATGATTTATATTTTAGAAGACAGGACGCCGGCTATGCTGCAACTCAAGGTGTGTGCATGGCGCTCATTATCTTAGTCATTAGCTTATCAGCACTTGTGTACTTTAAGCGAAAGGAGACAGAAGCGTGATGGACTATACAAATAAACGGAAAAAACGATTTTTTACCTTTCTAGCGCTTTGTATAACGCTCGTTCATATTGTCCCTTTTTATATTCTAGTTACGACTTCTTTAAAGGCAACCGGGGATTTTAGTTCAAAATGGGTATTTCCAAAAAGCATACACCTTGAAAATTTCACAGCGGCTTGGGAGCAAGCGAACTTAGGAAATTCTTTTGTTAATACATTTATCATTACATTCGTTTCGGCGATTCTGCTTATTTTTTTAGGATCAATGGCTGCGTATCCTTTAGCGCGACGCCAAACGAAACTAAATAAGTACGTCTATTTTATCTTTATCGCCGTGATGGTAATACCGCCTTTAACAGCACTAGTTCCGCTGTACAAAATGGTTGTGAATATGGGGATGATGAACACGTATCAAATTGCTATTTTAAATAATGTCGCAGCATTTTTGCCGCTAACGATCTTTTTATATGCGAGCTTCATTCGCTCCACTATTTCTAAAGAGCTCGAGGAAGCAGCAAGAATCGACGGGGCCGGCACGTTAACGATTTTCTTTAAAATCGTATTTCCGCTGCTAAAGCCTGTCACTGCGTCTATTTTAATTATTGCAAGCGTCTATATTTGGAACGACTATCAGTTTGCAATTTTCTTCCTTCAAGATAAGGAAATGCATACATTAACCGTTACGTTAGCGAGCTTTTTTGCCGAAAATCAAAATAATCTTAGCTTAGTAGGAGCAGCTGCGATCATTGCGATGCTTCCAATGACCATTTTATTTTTAGTTCTACAAAAATACTTTATTGCAGGGCTTTCATCAGGATCTGTAAAAGGATAAAACCAATACGAGGAAGGAAGATGACGATGTCTAAAATCACATTTATTGGAGCGGGAAGTACAGTTTTTGCAAAAAATATTTTAGGAGACTG
>NZ_JBMPZA010000025.1:0-298620 GCF_049368575.1 Priestia sp. 40 | reverse complement strand
TAGGCTCAAACTTAAAACTTGCATCGGGAATCGCAGATGTGCCCAGTTTATTAGAGCAAGGTGTATTTTTAAGTCTTGGCGCTGATGGTGCTCCTTGTAATAATAATTTGGATATGTTCAACGAAATGAGGCTGGCCGCTACGATTCATAAACCCTCTTACGGACCAACGGCCATGAATGCAAAGCACGTGCTCGAAATGGCTACAATTGGCGGAGCGAAAGCAGTTGGGCTTGAAAAAGAAATTGGAAGTTTAGAGGTTGGGAAAAAAGCGGATCTTGCCATTTTAAATTTAAATCAGCTTCATACCTTTCCATCTTACGGCGTAGACCCTATTTCCAGAGTTGTGTATTCAGCAACGCGAGGAGATGTAGAGTTAACGATGGTTGATGGAGAAATTCTGATGGAAAATCGCGTGCTAAAAACAATTGACCAGGGAATCGTGCTAAAAGAGGCAAATCGTTCGATTGATCGTCTTTTAAAAAGAATTCCACTTTTAATTTCGTAAGATGTAAAACGAAGAAGAGGCTGGGATAAAAGTATTTTAGTGGAAGTAAACTCGAATTATTAATCGGAGTTATTGATTAATAATTCGAGTTTTTTGTTGTCAAGGTGAACGTAGGTTTCATCTGTTTAGTTGCTTCTAGCTGTTGATTGGAGGACAAGGCGTAGACTTCTGCGGTTATTCCATTTCTTTGTCTTTAGAATGGATTTATTTAGTTATGTCTCAATCTCTTTTTTGTATAAATGAGTAAAAAGGGTACTCTTGCAACAGACTAAAAAGATAAGAGAAATAAATTTTCAAAATTCCAAACTAACGGAAGATAAAAATTTTTATAATGATAGCGTTTTCTACCTTTGCATATCTACAAATTAAGACTATAATAGGACAAAAGATTTTACTTTAAAACGTAAATCCTCCTAAATCGTGTCCTTTTTAGGACATTTGAATAGGTAGGATTTTTTATTTTTTTTAGAAGTAGGGAGGCGCGCGTGTTGGAGCGTAACGGAATATTAGAGCGCTTGTTTAAACTATCAGAGCGCAACACAACACCAAAACAAGAAATACTAGCAGGACTTACAACTTTTATGACGGTCAGTTATATGGTAATCGTCAATCCCATTATCATGTCTGACGCGGGTATCCCCCGAGAAGCGGCTCTTGCAGCTACCATTTACGCCATTGTATTTAGTACGTTACTGATGGCCCTATGGGCAAATTTCCCGATTGTAACCGGTCCAGGGATGGGTTTAAATGCGTTTTTTACGTATTCAGTCGTATTAGGGCAAGGGTTGTCATGGCAAACGGCACTTGGAGCAGTTTTTATATCCGGCGTGTTGTTTTTTGTTTTAACGGTAACAGGAATACGCGGAAAGATTATTGATGCCATTCCGAACGTATTAAAGTCTTCAATAGCAGTTGGAATTGGTCTTTTTGTTGCGTTTATCGGTTTGAAAAACGCTGGATTAGTTGTGGCAAACGAGTCTACTTTTGTAGGACTTGGAAATGTCATGGATAAAGGCCCCTTACTGGCTATTTTTGGGCTGATATTAGCAGCTGTACTGATGGCTAAAAATGTAAAAGGCGCTCTCATTATAAGTATTTTTGCTACGACAATATTAGCGATGATTGTAGGAGTACAAGCAGTTCCTCATTCGGTGAAAGACGTTTTTTCAGCTACGCCGCCAAGCGTCCGAGAAACATTCTTTCAAATGGATTTAAAAGGTGCAGTTGCCTACGGTATTTTTTCAGTTGTATTTTCTTTCACCATCGTAGAATTGTTTGATACGCTGGCGACATTGATTGGACTATCTAAAAAAGCAAATTTAGTAGATAAAAACGGTAAAATTCCAGGTTTAAATCGTGCGCTTGCAGCGGATTCAATCGGTACAATGGCGAGTGCTATTTTTGGAAGCACAGCACTAAATACGTATATTGAAAATGCAACAGGTATTGCCGAAGGAGGACGTACCGGCTTAAAGGCATTAACGGTTGCCATCTTATTTATATTTACCTTGTTTTTTGCACCGCTTATTCAATTTATCCCAAGCGTTGCTACTGCTCCAGCACTCATTATTATTGGTTCGCTTATGCTAAGTGACATTCGAAACGTTAACTTCGACGATTTTACTGAGGTTGTTCCCGCTTTCTTAACAATTGTCATGATGCCGTTAACCTACAGCATTGCAGAAGGGTTAGCATTCGGCTTCATTTCATACACAGCGATTAAACTGTTTACAGGACGCCATCGCGAAATTCATTGGATGATGTATGTAATCACCATTGCCTTTTTTATCAATTTTTATATGAGTTCCCATTAGGAAGAAAAGACGTAGCCTCAAGCTACGTCTTTTTTTGTTACTGAGTCCTTGTCAGAGAACATCGTGAAAGAATGAAGCTTTTCTTTTATTTTAGATAATTGTAAAATAATTATAAAAGGTGCCTTATAAAGGGTTGGTGGAATAAATTGAAACAAAGTAAACGCAAACGTGTCACCTTACAACAAGTGGCAGAACACGCGGGAGTATCTCGAGCTACCGCTTCTCTTATTGTACGAAATAGTCCAAGTGTTTCCGAAAAAACAAGAAAAAAAGTTCTAGCTTCGATGAAAGAGTTAGGATACGTATATGATCGTATTGCAGCAAATTTAAGATCTCAAACTTCATCAACAATCGGAGTTATTATTACGGATATATCTAATACGTTCTTTACAGAATTGTTAATTGGAGTACACGAGGAGCTCGAGAAAGACGGATATACGGTGTTTTTAGGTACGACGTTTGATTCGGATAATCGACAGGATCAGCTGCTTTCTACGATGCTAGAGCATCGGGTAGGGGGCATTATTTTATGTCCTGTTGCGGGTACATCGGAAGATACGGTAAGAAAAATTCAGCATTTAGATGTTCCTTCAGTACTAGCAGTAAGGGAATTGCCTGAAGTGGAGTCAGATTATGTAGGGGTAGATTATAGCTTAGGCGTTCAAAAAGCGGTTCAACACTTACTTGAACAGGGACATAAAAGAATCGCCTTTTTAGGAGGAACAACCGGTTCTACAACGTGGAAAGAAAGAATGGAAGGTTACCGTTCGGCGCTAAAGAACGCAGGAATTTCTATTGATGAAGAGCTTGTTATTCCGAGCGGTCCGACAAGAAGCGGCGGTGTAGAAGCTGCACATCAAGTACTGAACATTTCTGAGCCTCCAACAGCAGTTTTTTGTTTTAGCGACTTAGTTGCATTTGGCGTCATGCAAGGCTTAAAAGAGAAAGGGATCGCTCCGGGAGAAGATATAGCGGTAGTGGGATTTGATAATGTCATGGAATCATCCGTATGCCACCCTACTCTAACAACCGTTTCTTCTTTTGCAAGACAAATAGGAAAAGATGCTGCACGGTGTCTTCATAACCAAATTGTTGATAAAAAAGAACATCATCATCGCATTATTTTAACGCCTCAGTTAGTTGTTCGAGAATCGTCATCAAAAAAAAGAAGCAGTTAATGAACTGCTTCTTTTCCTTGTGAATTATTTGGACGGTTCGTAAATATCCCAAGCCATTTTCAAGGAATCAACAATATAATTTGCTACTTCTTCAATATCCAAATTGTCAGTTTCTACTTTGGAGTGGTGGTTGGAATAAATTGCTTGTCGCGTATAAAATAATTCTTCAATATCCTCTAGACTTCTTCCTTGTAAAACAGGGCGACTGTCAATAATGAGGCTGATGCGTTCTTTCCATGAATCCCATGAAAGGTCTAAAAAGAATACAATACAATTTGATAAGCATATTTTTTGAATTTCTTCTTGAAGAAATGCGCCTCCGCCAACGGATATAATTTTTAAACGCTGCTGAGATAACTGGCTAATTACTTCTTTTTCTTTATTTCGGAAAAACTCTTCACCAAACTCTTTAAAGATTTGTGATGTAGGCATTTGAAACATTTTTTCGATTTCTTGGTCTATATCGACAAAATCTCTGTATAATTTCTTAGCGACTAGTTCGCCGATTGTTGTTTTACCTACGCCCATAAAGCCAATAAATACAATGCTTTTTTCTCTAAGAGACATCTCGCTGTAAGTCATTTTTCAAAGCCTCTTTCTGTTTTTAACAATAAAAAACTTATTATTTTGTATTTTAGTTATTAGAATTATAATACAAATTTTACTGTTTGTAAAAACAGTGAAAGGTATATTATGTCCTACGAAGCAAGTATCAGCTCGCGTTTATAAAATTTTTGTTAGTCAACAGATGGTGATATGCTGTAACCAAAGCAAATTAGTAATAGGTAAGCTCGATCACAATCATTAATCTTTGTCATATTGACAGTGCTCCTACAGTGTATGTAAGAAAAAAAGAAGTGAACGTGAGACTACGTAAGAGAGTATAAGCAAACTAGACTCAGTATAAATGAATATTTTTAGAAAATTCTTTAATTTACTATTGCTAGATTAAAATTTCTGTTGTAGGATTATGATAACGTTTACAAAACGAGTTATTACTTTAAATTAATAGGATTTATAGAATACTGCATCAAGTTTAGATCGATCTATATTTAAAATTAGATCGATCTAAAAAGCAGTCAGGTCAATTGTTAAAAGGAGAGATAACAATGAGCTTTAGACGAGCAAGGCCTTATGTAAATAAAGAATGGCTTGAAGGTAATCGATCAGCAGTAAGTATTCAAAGTCCGTATACGCAGGAAGTAATTGGTGAGCAAGTTATAGCAACGCCAGAAGATGTTGAAAGAGCACTATCGGCCGCCTATGAAGCTAAAAAAACAGTTGCGGGCCTGTCTTCTTATGAAAGAGCAAAAATTTTAAAAGAAGCAGCAAGGCTTTTGGAAAAGCAAAAAGAAAAATTTGCTTCTCTCATCTCAAATGAGTTAGGAAAACCGCTGAAGAATACGTTGGATGAAGTATCTCGATCTGTAGAAACATTAGAGCAGTCCGCGGAAGAAGCAAAAAGGCTTATCGGTGAAACGATCCCCGGAGATGTTTCTGAACGAGGAGGAAAAGCGATAGCTTCTACATTCCGTGTGCCTGTGGGAGTCGTTGCTGCTATTACTCCTTTTAATGCACCTTTGAATTTAGTATGCCACAAAATTGGACCGGCTTTTGCTGCCGGCAACAGCGTTATTTTAAAACCAGCTCCGCAAACAACCTTAGTTGCTTCAGAGTTTATAGCTCTATTATTAGAAGCTGGAATGCCTGAATGCGCTATCAATATGGTTTTAGGCGGAGTAGAAACAGGACAGCAAATCGTAAAAGATGACCGGGTAAATGTCATTTCTTTTACCGGTGGAACAGTGGCAAGCAGAAATATATGTGAGCTGGCTGGAATGAAAAAAGTGCTTCTAGAATTAGGAGGAAATGCTTCAACAATCGTTCATGAAGATGCAGACATTAAGAAAGCTGCTGAAATGTGTGGGAGAACAGGGTTTAGCAACTCCGGTCAAAGCTGTATTTCAGTTCAGCGTATTTATGTACATGACTCAGTTGTTTCTGAATTTACAGAGCTTCTGAAGAGTGCGGTAATGTCTTTAAAAGTTGGAGATCCTCTGTTGCCGCAGACGGATGTTGGATGTTTAGTAGATGAAAAAGCAGCAAACCGAGTTTTGGCTTGGATTGAAGAAGCAGTCGATCTAGGTGCGAAGCTGATATGTGGCGGCAAAAAGACAGGAGCTTCTATAGAACCTACTGTTCTATTAAATCCTCCTAAACAAAGCAAAGTAGTGTGTCAAGAAGTGTTTGGCCCTGTGGTGAGCATCATTCCTTATCAAAACATTGAAGAAGCTATTCGGGAAACAAATGATTCATCATTCGGTTTGCAAGCAGGGCTGTTTACAAATCAAATGGATTTAGCTTACCGTGTGGCTGAATCTTTAGAAGTAGGAGGAGTTGTGATTAATGGAACCTCTAATTTTCGACTCGACCATTGGCCGTACGGTGGGATAAAAGACAGCGGCGTTGGTAGAGAAGGACCTCGCTTTGCGATTGAAGATATGACAGAAACAAAAATGATTGTCCTGCAGCTATCGTAGCTGAGTTTATTACCTGACAAACTATATAGTGAATTTAAAGGAGGATATACAATGGAAAAATTAATATCACATCAATTAGTAAATTATCTTGAGGAGCGAGGCATCGAGCATATTTTTGGTTTGTGTGGTCATACAAACATAGCGGTACTAACAGCCTTAGAAGAAAGCAAAATTAAATTTATCAACGTTCGACACGAACAAATTGCAGCGCATGCAGCTGATGGCTATGCGCGTGTGACGAAAAAAGCAGCAGTAGTATTAAGTCACTTAGGTCCTGGCTTAACAAATGCTGCTACAGGTGTAGCCAATGCAGCGTTAGATTCAATTCCAATGGTTGTCATCGCTGGTGATGTTCCTACTCATTATTATGGAAAGCATCCGCATCAAGAGGTAAATTTACATGCTGATGCTTCGCAATATGAAATTTATCGTCCATTCGTTAAGCGTGCATGGAGAGTTGACCGTCCAGATTTATTTCCAGAAATATTAGAGAAAGCATTTTTACTAGCGGAAAGTGGAAATCCTGGCCCCGTATTAGTATCTGTACCTATGGATATCTTTTCAAAAAAGATCGATGTTTCTTTATTTGATCGATTGCATCGCCAAACGAAATCTTTGCAAAAACCTTCTATCGATGACGAAACGGCAAAGAGTATTGTACAAAAACTAATTAATGCCAAAAATCCAGTGTTATATGTAGGCGGAGGTATCCTATTAGCAGATGCAGCAAATGAACTAAAAGAGCTCGTGGATCACTTGAATATTCCGGTAGCCCATTCCTTGATGGGAAAAGGAGCGCTTCCAGATGATCATGACTTGACTCTAGGGATGACAGGGTTTTGGGGCACGAAGTTTATTAATGAAAAGTGCCGGACTGCCGATTATATTTTAGCATTAGGAACACGGTTTGCAGAAGCAGATTCTAGCTCATGGGAGCCGGAGTATACGTTTGATTTTTCAAACACAAAATTGATTCATATTGATATTGATCCTAGCGAGATAGGGCGTAATTATCCCGCCGAAATTGGTGCAGTAGCTGATTTAAAACAAGCCCTTAAAGTCTTAAATCGCGTAGCTAAACAGCTTATTCCAGAAGGGGAAAAAAATGAAGCATTAATCAAAGAGATTGCTTCTTATCGTGAAGAGTTTAAAGCTAGCAATGAAGAGTATATTCACGATAATTCATTCCCAATGCAGCCGCAGCGAATTTTAAATGAAGTTCGTGAAGTCCTGCCGAAAGATGCCTATATTACTACTGATGTAGGCTGGAATAAGAATGGGGTAGGACAGCAGTTTCCAATCTATGAAGCTGGAAGTATATTAACTCCAGGAGGTTTTGCCACAATGGGATTTGGAGCGCCGGCAGCTTTAGGAGCAAAGGTAGCTCAGCCTGATAAAGTAGTTGTTTCTCTAGTAGGAGACGGGGGATTCGGCCAAAATCCAGCTGTACTTGCTACGGCAGCCGAAGAGAATATTCCTGTGGTTTGGATCATTATGAACAACTTTGCGTTTGGTACGATAGCGGGACTGCAAAAAGCACATTTTGGAACCACTCTAGGCACAGTATTTGAAAAAGATGGAGAGGTATATTCTCCTGACTTTGCAGGTATCGCTAAAGCTTATGGAGTAGAAGGTATAAAAATTCAATCAGCCGAAGAGTTTAAACCGGCGCTTCAAAGAGCTGTTGCTTCTAATAAACCAGTTGTAATTGATGTAGCGATGTTAAACAATCCCGTACCAACATCAGGACATTGGAACATCATGGATATTTATTCTCCAGATAAGAAAGTACACCATGTATCTGTTTAACAAGTATGGAACAAATGCTGAAATAGAAACGGAAATATTTAACTTTGATAAAAAGGAGCTGTTTCTATGTTAGAGAGAGGGGAAGGAACTCATTCTCCATCTATTTGTACGCCTTTAGTAGGCAAAAATCACAAAGAGCTTTTAACAGAGCTGGCGGACATTCTATTAAAAAAGCCGGATATAATTGAATGGCGCTTAGATTTTTATGAAGAAATTCAAGATATAAACAGCGTCCTTTCTGCAGCTAAAGGTATATATGAAAATAGCGAGCGCACTCCTATTTTGCTTACTGTACGTTCTCAAAAAGAAGGAGGGCAGCCTATTTCTTTATCAGAAAAAGAAGTAGTAGCCATACTTGCAGAGGTATGTAAACACCCGTATGTAGCAATTATTGATTTTGAAGTATCAAATCAGCCGGATCACATCCGCTATTTGCGTGAAGTTTCCAAGGAAAATAACAAGAAACTTGTGCTTTCTTATCATAATTTTTCTTTTACGCCTCCTAAAGCGGAAATTTTTAAAAGCTTATTTCTAGCTGAATTTTACGGAGCAGATGCAGCAAAAGCAGCTGTCATGCCTCAGAACAATCAAGATGTTTTAACTTTATTGGAAGCTACAAGAGAGGCTGAAAAAGAGCTCGGCATTCCTCTCATTACCATGTCAATGGGAGGGTTAGGAGCTATTAGCCGGATCGTCGGGTGGATGTACGGCTCTTCTGTTACTTTCGCTGTAGGGAAAAGCAGCTCAGCTCCTGGGCAAGTTCCAATTGATGAATTACGAAAAATAATTCAGTTAACAAAAAAAGTTACGGGTCCTGAGAGCAATCATTTCCATCAAATTGGTTCGATATAAAATAAAAAGAACAAGAGCATGCTATGCTCTTGTTCTTTTTATTTATCTTTTAAATGCATTGAAAGATAAACGCGAGTATCTTTTTTGCGCTCATATTTTGGATTAGCGCTTCGCGTATATTCTTTTGACTGATGTTCTATATGGTAGTTCTGTTCAAATTGTTTGATTGCTTCATTAATTTCTTCTTGCGTTCCCATTAATCTTACTTGCAGCATGTAACGTCTCCTTCCATATACTTTGCTTTTTGACTATATCATGAAATGAAAAAGAAGTAATTTTATTTTTGTTGACGAACATGTATATACAGGTTAGAATAAAAACATAAAACTTGTATATACAGGTTTGTGGTGAGATTTATATAGGGGATAGGAAATACTCGAATAAAATGAAAGCGGAAACAAGGGGGAAAAGACATGAATCGAGAATCTGTGGAGCGCATTGTAGAAGCCGTTGGGGGAAAAGAAAATATCTCTGCTGCAACGCACTGTGTAACGCGTCTTCGACTTGTTTTAAAAGATGAAGGTAAAGTCAATCAACGTATGCTAGATGAGCACGAATTAGTAAAAGGATCTTTTTCTACAAACGGCCAGTTTCAAGTTGTTATTGGTCAAGGCACGGTTGATAAAGTATATAAAGAAATGGTGGCGCTTACAGGTATAGGCGAACTATCTAAAGAAGAAGTGAAAAACGAAGCGGCTAAAAACTTAAATCCGCTGCAGCGCGCAATAAAAACATTAGCTGACATTTTTATTCCCATTTTACCGGCCATCGTAACCGCGGGTTTATTGATGGGAATCAATAATGTACTAACAGGAGCCGGAATTTTTTACGATGATAAATCAATCGTAGATGTTCATACACAGTGGAAAGACTTCGCAAGTATGATTAATTTAATTGCGAATACGGCTTTTGCCTTTTTGCCAGCTCTTATTGGGTGGTCAGCTGTTACGCGTTTTGGAGGAAGTCCTTTATTTGGAATTGTCCTTGGGCTCATGCTCGTACACCCTGATTTGCTAAATGCATGGTCTTACGGAGAAGCATTAAAAAAAGGAAGTATCGATACGTGGAATTTATTTGGCCTGCATGTTGAGAAAGTCGGCTATCAAGGACAGGTTTTACCTGTGTTAGCTGCTTCATTCGTCTTGGCAAAAATCGAATTGTTTTTACGAAAACGCATACCGGATGGTTTTCAACTTTTGATTGTAGCGCCTGTAGCTCTTTTAGTAACAGGGTTTCTCGCTTTTATTGTGATTGGTCCAATTACATTTGCAATAGGAAATGTTATTACAGGTGCAGTTGTATGGCTGTTTAAAACGGCTCCATTTATTGGAGGGCTTGTGTACGGAGGCTTATATGCTCCTCTTGTTATTACGGGCATGCACCATACATTTTTAGCCGTAGATTTACAGCTGATTGGAAGCGTGGGAAGTACGTTTTTATGGCCAATGGTAGCATTATCGAATATTGCACAAGGCTCTGCGGCTTTTGCGATAATGATTCTTTCAAAAAATGATGAGAAATTAAAAGGATTGTCTTTAACGTCAGGGATTTCAGCGTGGCTTGGCATTACGGAGCCTGCAATGTTTGGTGTAAATCTACGCTTTAGATTTGCTTTTATTTCTGCAGTGATTGGTTCTGCTATTGCTGGTGTCGTCATATCCGTTGCGGGAGTAAAAGCAGCATCGGTGGGAATCGGTGGTATCCCTGCTCCGTTATCAATTGTTCCACAGAGCTGGCCGCCTTTTATTATTGGAATGATAATCGTAATCGTAGTGCCGTTTCTTTTAACGTTAACGCTTGGAAAGCTTCAGAAAAGATCAACTGTTACATCAACTGTCGCGGGTACAGACTCGTTTCAACATAATTCAAAGAATTAAATGGTGGTGTTAAAAATGCAAGAACCTTGGTGGAAAAAATCTGTTGTTTATCAAATTTATCCAAAAAGTTTTTATGATACGACTGGCAACGGCGTGGGTGATATAGCTGGCATTATTGAAAAGCTAGATTATTTGAAAAAGCTTGGCGTAGATGTTGTTTGGTTAACCCCAATTTATAAATCGCCGCAGCGGGATAATGGATATGATATAAGTGATTATTTTGTTATTCAAGAAGAATACGGAACAATGGAGGACTTCGATCGTTTAATAACAGAAGCGCATAAGCGGGATCTTAAAATTATCATGGATATTGTCGTTAATCATACGTCAACTGAACATGAATGGTTTCAAGAAGCTAAAAAATCGAAAGATAATCCGTACAGAGATTTTTATATCTGGCGAGATCAAAAAGAAGATGGGAGCGCTCCGACGAATTGGGTTTCAAAATTTGGAGGATCAGCGTGGGAGCATGATAAGCTGACAGAACAATCGTATCTGCACTTGTTTGATGTAACGCAAGCGGATTTGAACTGGGAAAATGAGCGTGTGCGCCGCAGCGTGTACGACATGATGACGTTTTGGCTTGAAAAAGGTGTAGATGGATTTCGGCTAGACGTCATTAACTTAATTTCAAAAGATCAGCGCTTCTTAGATGATGATGGTTCGGTTGCCCCAGGAGATGGCCGAAAATTCTACACCGACGGTCCTCGCGTGCACGAATATATGCGGGAAATGAATCAAGAAGTTTTTTCAAAATATGATAGTATGACCGTTGGGGAAATGTCATCGACAACCGTTGACCACTGCATTCAGTACTCTCATCCGGATCGGGACGAGCTTAGCATGACGTTTAATTTTCATCATTTGAAAGTTGATTACCCAAACGGAGAAAAGTGGGCGCTAGCAGATTTTGATTTTATTAAATTAAAAGAGATTTTATCAACTTGGCAAACCGAAATGAATAAAGGAGGAGGCTGGAATGCACTATTTTGGTGCAACCATGATCAGCCTCGCGTTGTTTCACGCTATGGAAACGATGAACTCTATCATAATAAATCTGCTAAAATGCTCGCTGCAACAATTCATCTGATGCAGGGAACACCTTATATTTATCAAGGGGAAGAAATAGGTATGACAAACCCGAAATTTTCCTCTATTGATGAATATAGAGATGTGGAGTCATTAAATGTGTATGAGATAAAACGTGCACAAGGAATGGACGAAACTGAAATTTTGGAGATTTTAAAACATAAATCAAGAGACAATTCCCGTACACCGGTGCAATGGAGCGATGAGCCAAGTGCAGGTTTTACAAAAGGAAAGCCATGGATTAATCCGGCTGATAACTACCGTGAAATTAATGTGGAAAAAGCACTAGATGATAAAGATTCAATTTTTTACTTTTATCAAAAGCTTATTGCACTACGCAAGCAGTACGAGATTATCACCTATGGAAACTATGAATTGATTCTTGGAGAAGACGAGCAGATTTTCGCTTATATCCGAAATGGAGCAGACGAAAAGCTGCTCGTGATAAATAATTTCTACGGCAGCGAAACAATTTTTGAACTGCCAGAAGATATAACTTTTGAAGGATATCATAGTGAAATATTGCTGTCTAACTACGAAGATTCATCAAAGGAATTCAAGCGAGTCTTACTTCGGCCGTATGAATCAATCGTGTATCATTTAAAAAAATAGAGAAAAAAGTAAAAAGAACGATGGGTGACAATCTATCGTTCTTTTTATACAATTGGGTATATATAGAAAGTAAAATAGGTGATGGCAATTGAAAGAAAATAAATTTATCAGCATTTACGAACAGTTAGTCGATAAAATTAAACGTGGTGACTGGCGTCCTAATACAAAACTTCCTTCTGAAAATGAGCTTGTTGAACAGTATCAAACGTCTCGTGAAACGATACGGAAAGCGTTAAATTTACTTTCACAAAATGGATACATTCAAAAAATGAAAGGAAAAGGTTCTTTTGTATTAGACGTATCACGCTTTGATTTTCCAGTATCAGGACTTGTTAGCTTCAAAGAAGTGGCGGAAAAGCTAGGACATACATCGACTACTATTGTAGAAGAATTTGAATTAGTCAAGGCCGATCAAGATCTGTGCACACAGCTTGGGGTGACAAAAAAAGATCTCATATGGAAAGTAATTCGAGCACGTGAAATCGATGGAGAAAAAATTATTTTAGATAAAGATTTTTTTCATAAAAAGTATGTTCCTCACCTCACAAAAGACATATGCAAAGGCTCTATTTATGAATACTTAGAAAAAGATCTTGGGCTAAAAATCAGCTTTGCTAAAAAAGAAATTTCCGTTGACGAGCTGACGGACGAAGATAAATGTTACTTAGATTTGAAAGAATATGAACATATTGTGGTAGTAAGAAACTATGTGTATCTAGAAGATGCAAGCCTTTTTCAATATACGGAATCACGTCATCGTCTTGATAAATTCCGTTTTGTAGATTTTGCTCGCAGAGGCGTATAATGTTCTACTCCCTATGAATTTATAGATACTTACACAAAAAACTGCTTTGGTATAGGAAACAAAGCAGTTTTTTTATGTAAAAAATTGAAAAAGCATCATCCTTTTGACGATAAAATTTTAAAAGGGTTGAATTTTTCTTTAGAATTTGTTTTAGTAGAACATAAGATTATTTTATATTTGTATAATGTTATTCATACAGAATAGGGGTTTATTGTTCTTTTTTTTATTAGATATATAAGAAATTGTTATTTGAAAACGATAATTTCATTAGTAATTCTAATAAAGGTATTTATCTACAGCATTAAAGAGAGCTGCTCAAACAATACTAAGTAAAAAGGAGGAGACGGAATGAGTAACGATTATCGACTTTATCCTCTTGGTGACAGCGGCATTGTCGTTTCATTTGGAGACGAAATTAATTTCGGTATACATAAACGCATTCAGCAGTTTACTCAGGTACTAGAGCAATCATTATGTAAGGGAATGATTGAATATGTGCCGGCTTTTACAACAGTTACAATCTATTATGACCCTTGGATAATGAGTGAAAAAGGAAGAAGAAATCCTTACACAGCAATATCTACATATATTGAAGAACTGCTTTCCAATCAGGAAGAAAAATCTGAAGCGGTCGCTAGACAAATTGATATTCCGGTGTGTTACGGAGGAAAGTATGGACCGGATTTAGAGAAAGTAGCTGCTTTTCATTCCTTAACGCCTGATGAAGTTATCTCCATTCATACGAGTGGAGAATATTTAGTGTATATGATAGGTTTTGCTCCTGGTTTTCCTTACTTGGGAGGGATGAGCGAAGAAATTGCGACTCCAAGAAAAGAATCACCGAGAAGCAGCATACCAAAAGGGTCAGTTGGCATTGCAGGAATGCAAACCGGCGTGTACCCAATTGAGACACCTGGAGGATGGCAGTTAATCGGGCGTACTCCTCTTACACTATTTAACCCAAAAAAAGATTCGCCAAGCTTGCTTCAAGCAGGTGATCGTATTCGATTTGTTTCCATTTCTGAAACGGAATATGAAGCCCAAAACGAGGTGGATGAAGATGAGTATTAAAGTGATACGTCCCGGTTTATTAACAACGATTCAAGATATCGGCAGACATGGATATCAAAAGGACGGCATGATTGTCAGCGGGGCAATGGACAAAGTTGCTTTAAGGATTGCCAACTTATTAGTAGGAAATCAAGAAAATCAGCCGGTTATTGAAATTACGTTAATGGGACCAAAAATGGAATTTCAGCAAGATGCTTTGATTGCCCTGACAGGAGGGGATTTATCGCCAACTGTTAATGGTGAAGCCGTAAAGATGTGGCGGCCTTTATATGTGAAAAAAGGGAGCGTGCTGCAGTTTGGTGTTCCGACTTTAGGGTGCCGTTCTTATTTATCGGTTTCCGGTGCTTTTAATGTTCCGGCAGTTATGGGAAGTACATCTACTTCACTTCGCGCTCGAATAGGCGGGCTGCATGGTAAAGCATTACAGTCAGGAGACGAAATATTAAGCCATCCTCCTACAGAAACAGGGGAAGCAATTATAAAGAAACTGTTGAAACAGCAAACGGACCGCTCTTTTCAGCAGGCTTTTTGGACGATTCATCCTAAACTTATTCCTTCATACGAGACGCCTATTATCCGCACGATGAAGGGTGCGGAATTTGATTGGTTTACAAAAGAAAGTCAACAGCATTTCTTTAATCAAGAATTTGACGTTACCCCTCAATCTGACCGCATGGGCTATAGGCTAAAAGGGAAGAAACTAGTCCTTGAGCAGGAAAAAGAGCTACTTTCTAGCGCTGTGACGTTCGGTACGATTCAAGTACCAAAAGAAGGACAGCCCATTGTTTTATTAGCAGATCATCAAACCACAGGAGGATATCCTAGAATCGGACAGGTAGCAACTGCAGATTTTTCAGCGCTTGCGCAAATTTCTCCAGGGAAAAAGGTTTCTTTTCAAGCAATTTCACTGGATGAAGCGCAGCATTTATATATGGAGCAGGAAAAGAAAATAAATCATATTAAAAGAGCACTTCGAATGAAAATATAAGGAGAGAAGAAGATGGCTACCGTTGATTTGAACTGTGACTTAGGGGAGAGCTTTGGAAACTATAGATTAGGAAATGATAAAGAAATTTTACGCTATGTAACGTCAGCAAACATTGCCTGCGGCTTTCATGCCGGAGATCCTTCGGTTATGAGAGAAACAGTGAAGCTGGCTTTGAGTGAAAATGTGGCGATTGGCGCGCACCCCGGATTGCAAGATTTAGCTGGATTTGGACGTAGATATATGAAAATTACGCCTCCAGAAGCTTATGATTTAATGGTGTATCAAATGGGGGCTCTTTCAGCTTTTATACGTGCAGAAGGAGGGACCCTTCATCATGTGAAACCTCATGGTGCTTTATATAATATGGCTGCAGGGGATCGAGACATAGCTAAAGCTATTGCTGAAGCTGTTTATAATGTTAGTGAGGAAGCTATTCTATATGGTTTGGCTGGAAGTGAATTGATTAAAGCCGGAAACGAAATGGGATTGCGTACGTCTCAGGAAGTATTTGCAGATCGAACCTATCAACAGAACGGCATGCTGACGCCGAGAAACGTTGAAAACGCCGTGATTCAAGATGAAGAAGCGGCTATTTCTCAAGTAATTAAAATGGTCAAAGAAAAGAAAGTATTCACTGTGCAAAATGAAGAGATTTCCATTCAAGCAGATACCGTTTGTATTCATGGAGACGGTGCACATGCTGTTGAATTTGCCAAAGCTATTTGTGACAAGCTAAAAGAAGAACAAATTATTATTCAACCACAATGAGGTGACATCATGAAAAAAGAACGCAACTGGAGCGTGCTGCTCGGCGCAGCATTTTTAATGGCTACTTCAGCAGTGGGTCCAGGTTTTTTAACTCAAACAACGGTCTTTACACAAGCTCTCGCCGCAAGTTTTGGTTTTGTCATTTTACTGTCGATTTTATTAGACATTGGCGTTCAGCTAAACGTATGGCGTATTATTGCCGTTTCAGAAAAAAGAGCACAGGATATCGCTAACAGTGTTTTGCCAGGTCTCGGCTTATTTATTGCTATTCTAATTGTAATTGGAGGCTTAGCATTTAATATTGGAAACGTAGGAGGCGCGGGTCTTGGCTTTAATGCGCTATTTGGTATTTCTCCTAAAGCGGGTGCAGTCATTACAGCCATCATTTCTATCGCAATCTTTTTAGTCAAAGAAGCCGGAAAATTAATGGATCGTTTTGCTCAATTAATGGGCGGAATATTAATTGTTTTAATGGTATATGTTGCTGTTTCTTCCGCTCCTCCAGTAGGAGAAGCGGTATCTAAAACATTTTGGCCAGATAAAATTGACGTCATGGCGATTGTTACGCTTGTAGGAGGAACGGTAGGAGGATATATTACATTTGCAGGAGGTCACCGTTTATTAGATGCAGGAATCAAAGGAAAAGCCGCGATTCCTGAAGTAACAAGAGGAGCAGTATCCGGTATTACCATTGCTTCGATCATTCGAATTTTTCTATTTTTAGCGACATTAGGTGTGTTGAGTCAAGGGTTAAAACTGAATCCTGATAATCCACCTGCCTCTGTTTTTCAGTTAGCCGCAGGAGATATTGGCTATAAATTATTCGGTGTCGTTATGGCAGCGGCGGCTATCACTTCAGTTATTGGTTCGGCATATACATCGGTTTCCTTTATTAAATCCTTCAGCAAAAGGATTGAGAAATATGAAAACTGGATTATCATTGCATTTATTACAATTTCAACCCTGGTTTTCTTAACGATTGGTCAGCCGGTCACGCTGCTCATTTTAGCTGGAGCATTAAATGGGTTAATCTTACCTATTACACTCGGTACAATGCTTATTGCGGCGTATAAAAAGAAGATAGTAGGCGATTACAAGCATCCGACTTGGCTTACCGTTTTTGGCGGTTTTGTGGTTGTTATTATGGCTGTGCTAGGAGTCTATACGCTTGTGACTCAAATGGCAAAACTGTGGTAAGGAATTCTATAACCAATTAAAAAAGGGCCTTCTGGCCCTTTTTTAATTGGTTATAGGCAATACATATAAAATGATTGCTAAAAAGTGGAGTACGGTTCCGCCAAGAACAAACATATGCCAAATCATATGATGAAAACGAAATCCTCGCCATACGTAAAAAACGGCCCCGATTGTATACAATACGCCTCCAACTACGAGAAGGACAATTCCTTGATGGGCAATGTTTTGAGTTAACGAATCCCACGCAAACACAATCATCCATCCCATAAATACGTAAAGAATGGTGGAAATAAAAAGGAATTTCTTCACAAAAAAAGCTTTGAATACAATTCCTGCAAGAGCGATGCCCCATACAATTCCAAAAAGTGTCCAGCCGGTGGTTCCTTTAACTGCGATAAATAAAAATGGAGTGTACGTCCCGGCAATAAACAAATAAATAGAAGAGTGGTCAAATATCTCAAAAAGGTCTTTTACCTTACCTTCCGGAAAACTATGGACAAGCGTAGAGGAGACATAGAGAAGCAGCATGGTTACTCCGTAAATAGTAAAACTGATAACATGCCAAGGCGTTCCTTCTAACGAAGAAAGTACGATTAAAAGCGTTAATCCAACAATGCTGAGTACGGCTCCAACGCCGTGTGTAATCGCATTTGCAATTTCTTCTCCTCTTGTAAATGTGTGTGTAGTAGCCATTTACAAAATCCTTTCTTTACACAAATTTATCTTCTATTTTCTCAGAGGATCAGTTTTGAACATACCTGCTGAGAAAAAATCCGTAACGGTCAAAAACATGAGTGAAAAAGTCATTGGTTATTTCTTTATTATAGACCATTCTTTTGATTTTATCTATTTTGACTGGAGGTCCGAAAAGAGGAAAGATGTATATGTGAATGTTCACTAGCTGTAAAAAGCATGTATAGAAGAAAAAAATTGCTTTTTGAAAAAATGGCAGAAAAGTTGTCATGAAGGCATGATTTTGAAATACATATAAAATAAAACTTTTAACAGTCAAGGTTACGATTACTGCTTAGCTCATTTGCAATAGATAAGTAACAAGATTGTAAGAAGGCAGGGGGATGGACGCAGTGAAAAAAGAAGTTATTTTTGATGAAACAGGCACATACAAATACTCTCTATTATGCAAATGGAGTGAAGTAAACGAACGTAAACTTACGTTTATCTTGTCATTTCCAGAAAATACGTATGAATACAGCGACGATACCGCTGTATCCAAATGCATAGAACTGGCACAAAAGTGGGGATTTGGAGTCTTAGAAATCGTTTATTTATTCAGCTATCAAACCGACCATGTTTCGTTTTTACGCATGCTTTCAAAAGAAGAAGCTGTTGGAACAAGAACAGGTGAATATATTCAAAAAGCAGTGGAAGATGCTGAACTGGTTGTGGTAGCTTGGGGTGATCATGGAAGCATTTATAACCGGCAAGAGGAAGTAAAACGCTTTTTGAAACACAAGCCGGTATACTGTTTTGGAAAAACGAAGCAGCAATTCCCTCGCCATATTTTATCCGTCGTGCACCGTACAGAATTACAGAAATACGAAGTGCCGGCTAATCGTGAAGAGTCAGAAGAAGTTTCTTCGTTTATTGAAGACATAGATCAAAGTTTTGGTGGAGAGGATTATTCTCCAATTAAACAACTAACAGAAGAAGAACCGCTTATGTTTATTGAAGACATTGCCAGTATGTATCGATAAAGAGAAAAAGCGAGGTTTATATTCCTCGCTTTTTCGTTAGTATAAAACACCAAGTTTTGTCATATGGTTGTATCAAGAAGCGTGTGTGAAGGGGGAACTTTATGAAGTTGAATGAAGTGTTGCACCGCATCACAACTATTTATAATGAGCTAGAAGAAGAGTGCTTTCAATATATAGGGGCTGTGATCAACGAAAATGCAGAGCTGGATATTTCTCGTCTAGAAGAATTAAGTACGCTGTTAAACTTTGTATATGAATGCTCGCAGGATGTATTAGTAGGTTCTATTTTAACAAAATTGGATTATGGACAACCCATTTATCAATTTGCTATGTTAAAGCCTATTTCCCTTGAAGGAAATGAAGATAAGTTAGATATTTTATATGAAGAAAAGGTAAAAGTAGAAAGAGCTATTCTAGATGTGTATACAGCTCAGCGAAAGAAGTTATTGACTCAAGCAGCTGAAGACTTAAAAGAACTGCACTACGAGCTGCAGACCTATGTGTATGCTTGCAACATATAAGTGAATCTGTTGAAATGGCAGGGCATATATACAAATAAAAGGGAACATGTTAGGATAAGTAAAAAGAACTCCTAATCAAAGAGTTCTTTTTATTGTAAAATATATGATTTTGAACTAGTAAAGCATAAAGACGGCGGTAATGGCAGTTACCCTTTTCTTTGTGCTTTTTTTATCCGATTGTGTTGATGATGCTGCTTACTGCGTTAAAAAAGTTCATAAGTACCTCGTTTAGCATGTAATATGCCTCCTCTCTTACTAAATATGTACAATCAAATTATCCAATTGTGTTAATGATGCTGCTTACCGCGTTAAATAAGTTCATTAAAACGTCGTTGAACATGTTTGCAACCTCCTTTATGATAGATTCATATAGTACTACGAGAAAACATAAAGTTTGGATCACATTTTTTAAATGTTTTTTGAGAAAAATAGTTAAAAAGAGAGTTTAATGGAGGTTGAAGAAGATGAACTCGTTTACAAACGACGAAAAGCAAGCGGTATATAAAGCGATTTACGGAAGAAGAGATGTACGAACATTTTTGTCTGATGAGATTCCGAATGAAACCGTTTATAACATTTTACAGGCTGCTCACAGCGGACCTTCCGTCGGGTTTATGCAGCCTTGGAATTTTATACTAGTATCTGATACAGAAGTGAAAAATAAACTTGCCTGGGCAGCAGATAAAGAGAGAAGAGCACTGGCTATTCATTATGAAGGTGAAAAGAAAGAAGATTTTTTAGAGCTAAAGATTCAAGGGTTAAAAGAAGCGCCGTTAACTATTTGCGTAACGTGTGATCCAACAAGAGGAGGCTCTCATGTTCTCGGAAGAAACTCAATTCCAGAAACCGATATGATGTCAACTGCATGTGCGATTCAAAATATGTGGCTTGCTTCATATGCAGAAGGACTGGCAATGGGGTGGGTAAGTTTTTATAAGAAAAATGATGTACGTGACATTTTACATATTCCTCCTCATATTGATCCTGTAGCGCTCATGTCAATTGGCTATACAGATAAATACCCTGAGAAACCAATCTTAGAACAAGCTAACTGGGAAAAAAGAAGGGATTTAGACAAGCTAATTTATCATAATATATGGGAAAATGAAAAAGAATAGCGGAGAGAAAATAAAGACATACTAAAAAGCGCCGAAATATAGTAAAATTTGAATATTAAATGATACACTATATATAGCGAAAGCGGATATGAGCGTCTAGCGTATCCGTTTTATTTATATGTATACAAATGACTTGGGAAAAAGAGAGATAGGAGAATTGAAGGTTTCATGAATATTGCAAGAAGTTGGCTTCACAACAAACTTACTGTTCGCATCATTACGCTTATTATCATTACAGTTTTACTTGTCAGCATTAGAAGTATGCTTCAGCTGCTGTTATTTACGTTTATTTTTACCTTTTTAATTGGTCGTCTTCAACAAGCGTTAAGAAGAAAGCTTCCGCTTAATTCAACGCTTATACTCATCGTCATCTATATCGCACTGATTGGGGCCCTCGGTATTGTAGGATATGTATATATCCCGGTTATTATGACGCAAGTTACTGAGCTTGTACAGAAGCTGATGTATTTTTACAAACACCCCCCTGATAATACATTCGTCACCTATATTATCGATAATTTAAAGAGATTCAAATCACCAGAAAATATTCAGCAGAATATTGATTTAGTATACAGCTATTTATCCAATATTGGAAAAGTAAGTGCACAAGTTTTCTTAGCACTATTGTTAAGCCTATTCTTTTTACTTGAAAAGTCGCGGATTCACCGATTATTTGTCCAACTGGAACAATCTAGGCTGGGCTGGTTTTTCAAAGAAGCTGGCTATTTGGGAAGAAAATTTGTTAATTCCTTCGGCAAGGTAATAGAAGTTCAGTTTATTATTGCTTTTGTGAACAGCATTTTATCCGTTATTGCGCTGTGGGTGTTAGGGTTTCCTAATTTGCTTGCGCTTGGCGTTATGGTCTTTCTACTAGGGCTAGTGCCGGTTCTTGGGGTATTTGTTTCACTCATTCCGCTTTGTACAATCGCTTACAGTTTAGGAGGCGGTGTAAAAGTACTATCTGTGTTAATAATGGTGGTAGTACTTCATGCACTTGAAAGCTATGTATTAAATCCAAAGCTTATGTCATCTAAAACCAACTTGCCGATGTTCATTACGTTTATCATTTTAGTATTTGGTGAACACTTCTTGGGCGTATGGGGGCTGATTCTTGGTATTCCTATTTTTATTTTCTTTTTAGATCTAGTAGGAGTAGATTCAGCACAGCAGCTGTCAAAAAAAGAAGAGACTGGGACAAAATGATTTTAGACGAGGTGAAAACCGAGCCATTAGTCAAGATGTTTGACTAATGGCTCGGGTTTTTTTTTATAGTGAACGTAGGTTTCATCTGTTTTCGTTCCTTTTAGCAGTTAATTGGAGGGCAAGGTGAAGACTCCTGCGGGAAAAGCGGAACACGTGAGACCCCGCAGAAAGCGAAGCCTTGCATGGAAATCAACTGCGGTGTCACAAGCGGTTCAGCTCATATCCTATTTGTTCGTCTTTAGAATGGATTCATGTCATTCTTTCTCAACCTCTTCTTTTTTTAACGAGCGTATCGTTTTTTGAATGACAGGATGATCTCGATGCTTAAGTTTATAAGCAAGAAAGATCTGATTTTTTACCGCTAAATGTTCAAGTTCGATTTTCACCTTTTTTTCTCGGAGCGCTTCTTGAATCAAATAGCGGGGAAGCAGGCTGATTCCCATGTGTTGCTGAATGGCTTTTAACACCGTTTGAAGATTTGGAATCACATGATGAGGCTGAATTTCAGGCCGTTTTTTAAAATGCTGCCGCCAAAATCTCCTGATAATAGGAAGTTCAAGGCCATAGCTAATCCACCGCTGATTGTATAAAAAATCTTCTACGTCTTTACTAGCTGTCATTTCAAAAGAAGGAGGGACGGTTAAGACAAACTCTTCTTCTTCAATGACCGTATATTCGACTCCTGGTATTTGTAATCTTTGGGTTGTAATAGCAATATCAATTTCATCGTTTTGTATCTTTTCAAGTAAAACAGAAGCAATACCAAACTGGCTGTAGCAGCGGATACCTGCATCTTTTATTCTTTCTAAAGCTCGTTCGGTAAAATACTCTACGGGAGAACCAATTTTTACGACTGGCAGTGCGTCGGGAGATGATGCGCTCATTTTTAATTGAAGTGAAGCAGCTTCTAGACTTTCAACTAACGGGACGATACGCGTGTACAGTTCTTTGCCTTTTTCGGTTGGAATCATCTTTCTCGGTGCACGGATAAATAAATCTTCGCCTATTTCAGCTTCTAAAGCAGCTAAGTGCTGACTCATGGCCGGCTGCGTTAAGATCCTCGCTCTGGCTGCTTCAGAAACGGATCGATATTTATAAATGCTAATAAAGCTGCGATACCATTCAAAATCAATCATTTACGCTACCCTTTCTTATAAATTTATTTATGGATATCTAATTATTTTCTAATTTGTATTATAGACAAGCTCTCTTTAAAATAAAAATAGTAAGCAAATCATTTTTAGATAAAATAATAAAAGCAACACCACCATATAACTTAAACATGACTTAAAAAGGAGAGTTAGACTGTGAAAGCATTATTATTGCAAGATAAAAATAAATGGACAGAAATGAAAGTAGAAGAAGTGGAAAAACCTCTTCCAAATAAAGGAGAAGTAGTAGTTGAAGTTCACGCAGTGGGACTTAATCCAGTGGATTATAAGACGGCTACTAATGGAAACCCTCATTGGACATATCCTCACATTCTAGGTTTAGATGTAGCTGGGACAATTGATGAAGTTGGAGAAGGAGTAGTTGACTGGAAAAAAGGAGACCGCGTCGTCTATCACGGGGACTTTATGAAAAAGGGCGGATATGCTGAATATTCGGTTACAACTGCTCATTCAATTTCGCGCATTCCTGATGCCGTTACATTTGAAGAAGCTGCTGCATTGCCTACTGCAGGCTACACGGCGTATGAAGCACTATTTCGTAAACTTCCAATGAACCATATTCAAACCATCTTAATTCACGGAGGAGCTGGAGGCGTAGGGGGCTTTGGCGTGCAGCTTGCTAAAAACGCTGGAAAAACCGTTTTCTCAACAGCTTCAGCACATAATCATGAGTATGTGAAGTCGTTAGGAGCTGATTATGTAATTGATTATCGCGAGGAAAACGTCGCAGAAAAAGTATTGGAGCTGACAAATGGCCGCGGTGTAGATGCTGTGCTTGACACGGTGAGCGCAAAGAACGCAACGGATTCTTTAGATATGATTGCCTATAGAGGACATTTAGCACATATTGCTGGTGCACCTGATTATACAAAAGTAAAGCCTTTTACAAAGGTGATTTCTTATCATGAAGTAGCTTTAAATGCTGCACACCACATTGATGACATGATGGCGCAAGCGGATTTAGCAAAAATGGGCGATGAGCTTTTAGCATTAGTAGCAGAGAAGAAAGTAGCTCCAATGATTGAGCGCATCATCTCGTTAAAAGAAGTGCCCAGTGCATTAGAAGAGCTTTCAAAACGCCATGTGAAAGGGAAAATCATTGCTAAAGTTAAATAATAGCAGGACAGAAAAGACTCTTTTATTACAACTAATAAAAGAGTTTTTTTCTGCTATTTTCTTTTTTTGCGTTACTTCACTTATGAGCTGCATATGATAGAAGATAATCAAATATAGCAAACGGGTGCGTATGAGCTTTTTTTACTAGTAAAATTGCTTTGAAATCGTGAAATTTTGAATAGTTTGAGTTATGATGAAAGAACGTGAAATTTGTATAATTGAAAGGAGAAAAAAGGTGCAAGGGTTTATTGATTTTGTACAAAATTTAGGCATAGTGGGCATCTTTATTGCTACAGCAATCGAAGCTGCGGCAATTCCTTTTCCGTGTACGTTATCGATTTTGCTCATTGGCTCGGTGCTGCAGCTTTCAATATGGAAAATCCTTATTGTTTCAGCTGTCAATACCGTTATTTATATCGCATTCAACTATATTCCGTTCGTTATGGGATACAGGTTTGAATCTATTACCAAGCGCTGGTTTGGTGAAAAAAATATAAAGCGTGCCCAAAAATGGTTTCATAAATATGGAAAATGGAGTATTACGATTTCTCGTCCCATCAGTATCGCAAACTATATAACCTATTTGGCAGGACTTAGTAAAATCAAATCTAAGGACTTTGTTTTATACAGCACCTTAGGAATTTTTCCGTGGTTTGTTTTTTTGCTCTATGTAGGAGGACTTGGAGATATTGAAAAAATCCAAAAATATTTGCATGATGTAGATCGTTTAATATTTGTTATTCTTATAATCGGAGTGATAGTTGGTGCAGGCTGGTGGATGAAAAAAAAAGAGAAAGCCAAGCTCAAGAATAAAGCTATAATGATGGTTATAGCTTTATTTTAATATAAAGAAATTATTTAAATAAAAACATTTTTCTGAAAAGTTACAAAAAAACATTTTTCCTTTTAAAAAAATGTGATACTATGGTACATAAGGTCGCTAAAAGTTGTCTTGGTTCACCGGGTGTTTACTGCAGTCATTTAATAAAAGAAGCTAGGTATAGGTGAAAGCTTTGTTTCTAGTAATGTTGAGAAATGCTGCCTTGCGAAGGGAGGTAAGACGTACAGCACGCGTCCAACGTATGTTATTAAAACCATAAATTTGTAAGCGATTTCTTTCTTTTTACATGTGAGTAGAGCAGCTTTCGTTTTGAATGCAGCTTGTTACAGATTGGTTAAATAATGAATATAGCTTAAAATTGGATCGATCTAATTACCCGTACTATATGAATGTGAAATGTGTTTGATCGTAAATGAAAATAAGCTTAAAAATTACAGGTTAGGTACCCCAAGTATTTCTGAAATTTTAATAAAACAGGAGGTAAAATCATGAAGAACGTAGGGCGTATTAATGGCAAAACTCAGCTCATAGGCCTTTTAGCAACTCCAATTGGACATTCATTGTCACCATCTATGCATAATATGGCCTTTAAAAAACTGGGATTGAATTATGCTTATTTAGCTTTTGAGGTAGGAAATGACTCGTTAGAAGATGCGATTAAAGGACTGAGAGCGTTAAATGTTAAAGGTTTTAATGTATCCATGCCAAATAAAACAAAAATTCTCCCGTTTCTTGATGAATTAGCAGACAGCGCCAAATTTTCAGGAGCTGTCAATACCGTCGTAAACGATAATGGCGTACTAGTTGGGCATAGCACAGACGGTATGGGCTACATTCGAAATTTAAAAGAGAACGGCGTGGATATCACAGGGAAAAAAATGACGTTGGTCGGTTCGGGCGGAGCAGCAACGCCTATTGCTATTCAAGCGGCTTTGGAAGGCCTTGAAGAATTAACAATTTTTGCTCGTCATGATGAATTTTATTCAAAAGCTGTAGAAAACGTAAAAATTATTAATGAAGAGATGAAACATGTTTCATGTAAGGCGAAGCTGTATTCTCTTGAGGATACAGACAGGTTAAGAGAAGAAATTAGAACGAGCGATATTTTGACAAATGGAACAGGAGTAGGAATGAAACCGTTAGAAGAATTCAGCATTATTGAAGATATATCAATGCTGCGTCCTGATTTAATTGTAACAGATGTCGTGTATATGCCTATGAAATCAAAACTGTTAGAACAAGCTGAATCAATCGGATGTCACACCGTTAATGGAATAGGAATGATGATCTGGCAAGGGGCCATGGCGTTTGAATTGTGGACAGGAAAAGAGATGCCTGTGGAGTATATTAAGGAACAAATGTTTGAACCGAGCTTACAGTATTAAAAACGCGTATTTTTTAACTTTGCTAGAAATTTGTATAAATGAAGGGACTATATCTTCTTTTCCTCTAGCACAATAAAAAAATGATTCTAGACGATTAATATATAAAAGGTTTTGTTATATTAAAAAAGTATATATTTCAATTTTCTAAAAATTAAAAATATATATTGCGCAGAAAAATGTAATTCAGTATACTAAAACTCAAGTTTGAATTAATTTTACATTAGGCTGTGTCAAAAGACGACGCTTAGTAAAAAAAGGCAGGTGTTACAATGAGAAATTAAAAAAGCAGACATTAATCACATCATGTTCGGATATTTGAGTAGATCATAAAATATACGGCATCGTTCCGCAATATGTGAAGAGATTCCCACTGAAATTAGATCGTTCTAATAAAAATTTATTAGATCGTTCTAATTAGAACTTTCTATTAATCTTTTTAATTCCACTAATAAAAGTTTTACGGAAAGGATAAGAGAACAAGTAAATAGCTAGAGGATTAGGTTTTCAGCATTGCCATCTTTCAACTTTAGTTCAGGCAGACTTTATGTAAGTAAGCAATTGTAAATGGGATCTGAGCAAAGAAATATTTCATAAAAATGAAAGCGCATACTTAAAATCTTATGAGTGAGGGAAGATAATGAAAAAACATCGTTGGTCGATTGTATTCTTGATTGCGGTTGGTGTAGTTGTAAACTATTTTGATCGAATTAATATGTCCATTGCTATGCCATTGTTACAAAAAGAATTTAACTTGACAGCAGGTCAGATGGGGATTTTCCTATCAGCATTTGCATGGTCTTACGCTTTACTTCAACTTCCTATAGGGCCTTTGCTAGATAAAATAGGCGTAAAATGGGTAACGCGTGTAGCGACCGTGATATGGACAGTATCTTGTCTTTTAACTGCAGTAGCAAATGGATGGGGGTTAATTATTTTATCTCGAGTGCTGTTAGGAGTTGGAGAAGCACCATTTTTTCCATCTGCTGCTAAAGCAGTTAGCCATTGGGTTCCGCGTCAGGAACGCGGAAAAGCTATCGCAGCTTATGATTCTCAATCCAAACTTTCCAACGCCATCGGGGCGCCTATATTAGCGCTAATTGTAACAGAGTGGGGCTGGCGAGGTGGTTTCTTAGCAACTGCTATTCTTAGTTTCATATATGCTATTGTTTATTGGATCTGGTATCGTGAACCTCATGAAGATGAGCGTTTGACGAAAGAAGAATATGACTACATTGTTCAAGGCGGTTCTCAAAGTTCAGAAGAAGTTAAAGGCAGTGCAATGGAGAACATTCGATATTTGCTAACTAAAAGAAAAGTCTGGGCAGTATTCATTGGGTTTGCGGCATACGGCTATTCATGGTTTTTGTTCTTGACTTGGCTTCCTGGATATTTAGCAGCAGAAATGAACATGTCTATTTTAAAATCAGGCTGGTACTCGGCTATACCTTGGATTGTAGGTACCATTACTGAAATAGTAATCGGGGGCTGGCTTGTTGATCGTCTTATTAACAAAGGGTATAACCGGACGCGTGTCAGCAAGTTTTTTCTAGTAATAGGTATGGTATTTGGTTTGTCAATTATTGGGGCAGCGTTTACTCACAGTGCAAATGTAGCTGTATTTTGGATTTCAACAGCACTTGGAGGTCTTGTTGTCACATCTGCTGTTGCCTACAGTATTCCTACATTTATTGCACCAAAAGGAACGGTAGGAACATTAACGGGACTTTTAACATTTGGGAACAACTCGATGGCTATTGTTGCACCTATTACGACTGGGTTTATTGTTCAGGCCACGGGTTCATTTATGTATGCTTTCCTTTTAGCGGCTGCTTTTTTAGTGATTGGAATTTTAAGCTATACGTTTTTATTAACAGATTTAGACCCGATTGAAAGCAAAGAGTCTATCCTATTAGAAGAAAAAGAGTTAACTTTAGAAAAATAAATAATCTTAATATTTTGACTAATGGTATTCATTTTTAACATATCAAAGGAAATCTACTAATTAATTATCTTAATTAAGCATCTTAATTAAGCATACAAACAGTTATTACCGGAGGGGATTCAACGTGTTAACCAAAAATTATGGACCTTTAACAGGAGTTCAAATACTAGATATTTCTACTATGATTGCTGCTCCCTTTGGAGCTACTTTACTAGCAGACTTAGGGGCGGAAGTAACCAAAATTGAACTTCCAGGAAAAGGAGATACGCTTCGGACTGTAGGGCCTTGGAAAGGGACTGAACCCTTAAGGTGGCCCGGACTTGCTCGCAATAAAAAGTCTGTTACGCTGGACATTCGATCAGAAGAAGGAGCAGGAATTTTCAAAAAGCTAATTAGTGGAGTAGACATTTTAATTGAAAATTTTCGCCCCGGTACACTGGAAAAATGGAACTTAGGATATGAAGAGCTTAAAAAAGTTAACCCTAAGCTAGTAATGGTGCGCGTATCAGGTTATGGACAAACAGGTCCTTATCGAGAAAAAGCTGGATTCGGTACACCGGGGACAGCATTTAGCGGACATACTTATTTACAAGGGTATTCAGATCGTCCGCCCGTCAGTCCTTCTTACTCTTTACTAGATTATGTAACGGGCATATATACTGCGTTCGCTTGTGTAAGCGCTATTTATCATAGAGATGTACACAAACAGCCGGAAGGTCAAGTAGTAGAAATGGGATTATATGAATCTATTTTTCGAATGATGGAGTTTTTAATTGCTGAATATGATCAAAACGGAAAAGTAAGAGAGAGAAGCCCTGGACTTGCAGGTCACTCAAGCCCTGCAGGCACATATGAAACAAAAGACGGAAAGTTTGTTGTATTAGTATGCAGTACAGACTCTACCTTTGATCGTCTTGCAGAGGCAATGGAAAGAAAAGATATGTTAAAGGATCCGCGATACTATACAAACGTAGAGCGTCTAAAGCATGATCATGAAGTTCAGGAAATTGTGTCAAATTGGATTAAGTCCTTCACTCAAGATGAGCTGCAGGCAAAGTTAGATTCATTTGGTGTGCCAGTTAGTCCTATCTACAGCATTGAAGATATATTTAATGATCCTCAATATAGAGAACGAGAAAACATTGTAGAAGTAGAGCACCCCCGCCTAGGAAAAATTAAGGTTCCGGGAGTAGTGCCAAAGTTTTCACATACACCGGGAGCAATTCGTCATCGTGCCCCTGAATTGGGAGAACATAATGAAGAAATTCTAGGTGGAAAACTGGGGTTATCAAGTGAAGACTTAGCGGTGTTAAAAGAAAAGGGGGTTATTTAATGAATACTATTCAAAAAATAGAATTACCGGAAAAAGTCATAATCTGTGAAGTAGCTCCAAGGGATGGGTTTCAAGCTGAACATGAGTGGATTCCTACAGAAGAAAAAATATCTATTATTCGTCAGCTAGCCAAGACAGGCATTCAATCAATGGAAATCACGTCTTTTGTACATCCGAGAGCGATTCCTCAGTTAAAGGATGCCGAGCAGGTCGTAGAAAGTGTTCAAGATTTAACCAATATCAAATTTCGCGCGTTAGTGCCAAATGTAAAAGGTGCACAGAGAGCCATTGACGCCGGAGTGAAAAAGTTAAAGCTTATGCTTTCAGCTACAGATTCTCACAGCTTATCTAACGCAAATTGTTCTGTAGAAGAAGCCCAAAAAGGTTTTTACCCTATTATCGAATTAGCAGAAAAGCATAACGTTAAAGTGGGAGGTTCAATTTCGGTAGCGTTTGGATGTCCTTATGAAGGTAAAGTTGCTATAGAACGCATTTCTTCTATTGTAGAACGATACAGAATGATGGGTGTCGAAGAAATTTCTTTAGCGGATACAACCGGGATGGCAAATCCTCAGCAAGTGTATCGTATGCTAGGGTTTCTTAAACAAAATTATCCCGGCACTATTTTCTCTATGCATTTGCACAATACGAGAGGAATGGCATTTTCTAATGTAGTGGCTGCTTTGCAGCAGGGTGTTATTCATTTTGATAGTTCTATTATCGGTTTAGGAGGGTGTCCCTACGCTCCAGGCGCCACTGGAAATATAGCTACAGAAGACCTGGTTCATGGATTAAGTGAAATGGGAATTCATACGGGTATTGATCTTAACAAGCTTATTCAAGCAGCAAAAGAGGTGAAGCACGTAATTGGTCATGACGGTGGAAGCTACATGCTACAAGCAGGTCCTTGTTCAGAACTTCATGCCAAGCCAAAGGTTCAAGAGAAATTAGTATAACTAAGCCGTGAACATGATAGCCTTTTAGGAGGTGATGATAGCGTTTAAATTAAAATGAATTAGATCGATCTATTTTCCTCTCATGTAAAAACGTTCAGGCCTTGTTTTATATAAAAGTTTGTTTAATAAAAATGAAAAGTTGGTGCTAAACATGATAGAAACTATTGAAAAGAAATCACAGCCTTATATTAACGGTGAATGGATTATTGAAGATCGAGAAGTAGCTTTAATAAAAAACCCCTATTCTGGAGAAGTCATAGGTGAGCAGCTATTAGCAAATGAAGAAGATGTTGAAAAAGCATTAGCATCAGCCTATGAAGCAAAAAAACATGTCGCCGCCCTTTCTTCTTACCAGCGTTCTAAAATTTTAAAGAAAGCGGCTCTATTACTAGAACAAGAGAAAGAAAAATTTGCTCGACTTATTTCTTTAGAATTAGGAAAGCCTTTGAAAAACACGCTGGACGAAGTGGCCCGTTCAATCGAAACATTGGAACTGTCAGGGGAAGAGGCAAAAAGATTGATTGGTGAAACATTGCCTGGCGACGTTTCAGAACGGGGGGCACAAGCTATTGCATCTACTTTCCGAGTGCCTGTTGGTGTTGTAGCGGCTATCACACCATTTAACGCCCCTTTAAATCTTGTATGCCATAAAATTGGGCCGGCTTTTGCTGCTGGGAATAGCGTGATTTTAAAGCCATCTTCGCAAACAACTTTAATTGCAACAGAGCTCTTAAAGCTGCTGCTGCGGGCAGGCTTCCCTAAAAATGCTGTAAATATGGTGCTTGGTCGAAGACAGGTTGCACAGCAAATTGTAAAAGATGATCGTGTGAATATTATTTCATTTACAGGTGGAACAGTAGCTAGTAAGAACATCTGTGAGCTAGCTGGAATGAAAAAAGTATTGCTCGAGCTAGGAGGAAATGCTGCAACGATCGTCCATAACGACGCAGATTTAAATCGTGCTGCGGCTATGTGTGCTAAAACCGGATTTAGCAATTCTGGCCAGAGCTGTATCTCTGTTCAGAGAATTTATGTACATCAATCTGTGGTCTCTGAGTTTACCAATCTTTTAAAAGACGAGGTGCTGAAACTTAAAATCGGAGATCCTTTATTGCCTGATACGGATGTAGGGTGTGTAGTAGATGTCCATGCAGCTGAACGAGTGACGAGCTGGATTGATGAGGCCGTACAATCGGGAGCACAAGTGATATGCGGAGGAAAGCGCCGCGGAGCTACGGTGGAACCTACTGTTCTACTAAACCCTTCTAAAGAAAGTAAAGTTATTTGTGAAGAAGTATTTGGTCCTATTATTAGTATTGTCCCGTACGGTACGATTGCAGAAGCTATTGAAGAGACAAATGATTCTGCTTTTGGTCTTCAAGCAGGGATTTTTACGAACAAAATGGATTTGGCTTATAAAGTGGCTCATTCTCTTGAAATGGGCGGTGTAGTTATTAATGGAACATCTAACTTTAGATTAGATCATTGGCCATATGGCGGAGTGAAAAACAGCGGTATTGGCAGAGAAGGCCCACGTTACGCCGTTGAAGAAATGACTGAAACGAAGATGATTGTATTAAGACTGCCTACGGAGAATTAAAACCAAATCAATATGTAGGACGTTTATAAATATATATCGTCATTTTGATTAGATCGATCTAATCCGTTTGAATAAAGGAGGAATTTATAAAATGTCTAATCAATTTTCCCTTGCATATCTTACTGTTCTTGGATGTTCACCGCCTGAAATGACGTATATGGCTGCAAAGGCAGGGTATGATTTTGTTAGTTTAAGGCCTATTTACATGGGGTTGCCTGGAGAGCCTAATTATGCGTTAGCTGAAAATAAGCAGCTGATGCTAGAAACAAAATCTGCCATGTCAGAGACAGGAGTGAAGCTCCTTGATATAGAGTTAGCACGTATCTATGAAGGAGTTGATCCAAAACGTTACTTACCTGCAATGGAAGCAGCTGCTGAACTTGGAGGACGTCACGTCCTTAGCAGCATTTGGACGGACGATCGCAATTTTGGTATCGAATGCTTTGCTGAACTCTGTGATCTAGCTAAGCCTTTTGGGTTAACCATTGAATTAGAATTTGTTCCTATTGCAAGCGTATACAACCTTAAAGGCGCAATGGATGTTCTTCATACCGCTAACCGTGAAAATGCAGGTCTTATGATTGATATTCACCATTTTCATCGATCAGGAGATAAGGTGGAAGATTTGGACGACGTGCCTCGTGAGTGGTTTCGCTATCTTCATCTTTGCAATGCTTCTGCGGAGATTCCAAGTTCAAAGGAGGAGATGACGCGAGTTCTTAGAGAAGAACGATTGTACTTAAATGAAGAAGGTATTGATGTTGCAAGTATTATTAATCGTATCCCGCAGGTTCCTTATTCCATAGAGTTGCCAAATGTAAAACGTGCCAACGAATTAGGGTATGAAGAGTTTGCGCGCCAATGTTTACAAACGGCTAAACAATACTTAGATAAGCATCCGCGCAAGAAGTATGTTTCTCATGACGCTGTGGGACAAGATCAGCTGCGTTTTCATTCTACAAGATAGGTGCTCTGGAGAGTATTGTGCAGCTTACCTTTTAGGTCTATTTAATTGAAGTACCCCCATTTAGCAAGCCTAAAGTGGGGGTATTCTCTGTTAAAACGGTAAACGTAAGAATTAAGAATAAATATAAAAGTGTGAGATCATACCTTCACTTTGTCATAGTTAATGCTAAGTTCTTATTTTTATATACATTGAAGGTTTGATGAAAAAGAGCTGTTGAGAATGTACTCAACAGCTTAGTAAATAATCGATTTATTAGTAAGTTGAGAGAGCCCGCCAGCTTCTATAAGACGTAATATCCTCCGCATCTTCTGTCGCATGAGCTTCACAAAGAAAACCCGCTACTTCACTGCCGTCTTCGAGAGTGATTTTGCCTATTCCAAGAGGAGAAGGGATAGAATCGGCAAAAGAGCCGAGTAGTGATAAAGGCATTTCCCAAAGTTCAACTTCAATTTTTTCTCCTTGTTGATGTGTTCGCAACAGCCCCGGTTTTGCTGGAGAAGTAGGCAGTTTAAAAAGCTGGTAATAAGGAGCGGTTTGGTCTTTTCGTACGAATGAAGCTCCGTGTTCACGCATTTGAGATTCAAGTGAGAACCCGCGCATATGCAAACCGCAAACAGCTACTAATGTTGTATCTTTTTTTGAATCAGCCGTTCGTTCACCATTTAAAAACAATTCGCTGAGTCCGCAAATGAATTGTTCGCCGTCAAATGTAGAGAAAAATGAAATGCCAAACGGTAAATCAAGATCTGCATCTTGAGATGGAAGAGATACAGCACACAAGTCGAGTAAGTTACAATGATTTGTAAAACGCCCCATGTCACTGTTCGTTTCAATTGGATTTTCTCTTACTTGTTCCCGCGTCCACGTTCCGCCTGCTGTTGGCATAACAAGAACAGCATTTTTAAGCTGATGATATGCTTTATGTTTAAAGGATTGAAGCTTATGTGAAGCTTGAAATAAAGCAGCAGCATCATATTCTGATTTAGCTCCTGAACGAAGGACTTGCTCGGTTACAGGAAATGCTGTTTCTTCATGAGAAGTAATAAATTCTCCTAAGTCAGCCCAGCGCTCCGCTACGTATGGTCCGTCATACAATAAAGCAGCTGCTTCACTTAAATACGAGCCGTCAATGTATTCAATGGGAATAGATAAATCTTCAATCTTTTTCACTGCTTGCTTCCACGCTTCCTCGTACTGCTCAGCAAACGGTCCGTAAAATGAGAGCGGTTCTTTTACCATACAAATTTTTTCAGGGAGAGCCGAAGAAGCCCGAACAACAGAGCGTGACCATGGATCTTGATCGTCTACTCCTCTAATAATAGAATCTACGAGCACTACATCATTCCATTCATGAGCAAAAGAAGTGACGCAGTCTAAGCTTTTACACGCCGGAACTACACCTGCAGATGGCCACGCTCCGAGAGAAGGTTTATAGCCAATTAAACGGTTTAAACCGGCTGGAACGCGTCCTGAACCTGCTGTATCGGTACCTAAAGAAAAAGCAGCATGCCCCCGAGCTACGGATACAGCTGACCCAGAGCTCGATCCACCGCTAATGAGCTCGGACTTTAACGCGTTGTGCGTTTCGCCGTAAGGGCTTCGTGTACCGACAAGTCCTGTAGCAAATTGGTCCAAGTTGGTCTTTCCAAGAGGAATAGCACCTGCATCAATAAGGCGTTGAACAACCGTAGCATGTTCAGAAGGGATATACGTATATTCTTTACATCCGGCTGTCGTCGGTACATGTGCTACATCGATATTGTCTTTAACGGCGAATGGAATTCCCCACAAAGGTAACGCTTCAGGGCTTAGCGTAGCTAAGCGATCCAGATAAGGTTTTAACTTACCGAGTGTAGGAGGGGTAATCCAAATATTCATGTCTTTATCAGCTTCTACACGTGTAAGAATTTGATGTACTACATCTTCCGGAGTTAATTCTTTTTTGATATACATATCACGTAACCATTGAACCGAAAATGTTTTAGACAAGCTCACTGTTTTCATTGTATCCACCGTCCTTAATTAGTAATTGGAGCAAAGGCTTTTATACCGGCAATCAGCTGTCCAGCTTGTACTTCATCGCCGGGTTTTACATGAATAGAACTGATATATCCATCCATAGGTGCTAGCTGTGGAAACTCCATTTTCATGCTTTCTTCGATAATTAACGTATCGCCTTTTTCAACTTTTTGTCCTTCTTCTACAAGAACTTTCCATACGCTTCCCGGCATTGTACAGCGCGCGGCTTCCGTACCTTCGGGCAGTTCTTGTTCCGTAATTTCAGCGGTTTCATGTTCAGAGACGTACTCAGCTAAGCCGAGTGCTTTCCAATTTTCTCGCTCTGTTTGAAAAGCAGCCTGCTGGGTGTGACGAAAAGCAGCCGTGCTTTCTTCAATAGATGAAAGAAAATCTAAATATTCTCCAAGTTTAAACGTTGTCTCCGTAATATCTGCTTCAAATCTCCCACGAAGGAAATCTTCGCGCAGTCTTAAAAGCTCATCTGCTTCTACTGGGTAAAATTGAATTTGATCAAAGAAACGAAGAAGCCACGGTTTTCCTGCTTCAAAACTTTCCGTTTGACGAAGTCGGTTCCACATTTGAATCGTGCGTCCCACAAATTGATAGCCACCAGGACCTTCCATTCCGTATACGCACATATACGCACCGCCAATACCAACTGCATTTTCAGGCGTCCATGTACGAGCGGGATTATATTTCGTTGTAACTAAACGGTGACGAGGGTCTAGAGGCGTAGCAACAGGTGCGCCTAAATATACATCTCCAAGCCCCATTACAAGATAATTAGCGTCAAATACAACTCGTTTAACATCTTCAATGTGATCTAGACCGTTTACTCGGCGAATAAACTCTAGATTGCTTGGACACCAGGGGGCATCTGGGCGAACGTTTTGCTGATAGCGTTCAATAGCTAATTGAGTCGCAGGATCATCCCATGAAAGTGGAAGTTTTACAATACGAGAGGGAACTTCCATTTCTTCAAGTGGAGGAAGTGCGCGATCTATAGCTGAAATGTGCTGGCAAAGTTCAAGAATAGACATCTTTGTTGCATCAATATGAATTTGAAGAGAACGGATACCAGGCGTTAAATCTAGAACTGGTAAATCCTTACGCTTTTGAATAGCTTCCATTAAAGCATGCACTTGGAAGCGAAGCAGCAGATCAAGCTCCATTTCTCCGTACTCCACAAGTATATTCGCATCGCCTGAGCAGCGGACGGAAAAAGGGAATCGTCTATTTTCCGTTTCGTTGATCAGCAGCGGATAATTGCTTTTGATCGGCTGTGCTACTGGATTTGTAAGCACAGGAAGTGATGCAGATGTTCCGATACGCTGTAAAAAGTCTTCCTGCGTACATTTGAGTTTTTCAGCTTGTTCAAGATCAATTAATTTAAACGAAATTTTATCTCCGGGGTGAAGCTGTCCTATTTTCCAAAACTCTGCTGAAGCAGTCGTAACAGGGCAAACAAAGCCGCCAAGGCTCGGGCCGTCTGGGCCAAGTAAAATAGGCATATCTCCAGTTAAGTCTAAGGTGCCGATGGCATAGGCATTATCATGAATATTTGATGGGTGCAAACCGGCTTCTCCTCCATCTTCACGCGTCCAAAAAGGAGCGGGACCTATTAACCTAACACCTGTTCTAGAGCTGTTAAAATGAACTTCCCATTTTGTATTTGTTAGCTGCTGCAAGTACTCTGGGTGCAAAAACTCTTCTGTACAATGAGGGCCGGGAATCACCCCGATTGTCCATTCTTTAGACATGGTCGGCTGGTAGGAAAGAGCAAGTTCATTTTCAACGTGAGCGTAGTCAGAAACACGCAGTACATCTCCTGTGCGAAGTGCTCTTCCGCCGTGTCCGCCAAAGCTTCCTAGTGTAAAAGTAGAAGAACTGCCTAATATTTTAGGCATATCAAGTCCGCCGCCAATCAGCAAATACGTACGCATTCCTTCGGTTGCTTCACCAAATGAAAGAATTTGTTCCGGCTTTGCTTGAATGGTTTTATACATATGAATTTCAGCGCCGTCTAATGTAGCATGCATGTTGGCGCCTGTAATACAAAAAGATACATCGTCTCTAAATTTATAAGAGCCGCCTCGAAGAGTCATTTCAATTCCCGGGGCATCCGGTAAATTTCCGAGAAGTTTGTTTCCTATGCGAAAAGCAAAAGGGTCCATTGGCCCGCACGGAGGAACTCCTACATTCCAATGCCCGGTGCGTCCCGGGTAATCTTGAACAGTGGACTGAACGCCGCCGTCTAATACTTCAATTGCTTGTTCGCTCGGAGTGTATGAGTTAAGCATTCGGGTATATACGTCTCCCGTTTTGCACGCTTTTTCTTCTAACAGTCCCTGCAAGTATTGAAGATTACTAGTAATGCCGTATAGTCTTGTCTCTTTTAAGGCAGCGCTCAATTTTAAAAGGGCTTCTTCTCGTGTTTCTCCATGAACGATAATTTTAGCCAGCATAGGATCATAAAGTGACGTTACAGTAATGCCGTCTCGCACCCATGTTTCAACTCGAGAACTTTTAGAGAAAATGGCTTGATCGATTTGCCCGCCGCTGGGACGAAAATCATTTAAGCAATCTTCGGCATAAATACGCGCTTGGATACTGTGACCTGAAGGAACAGGAAGAAAAGAAGGAAGGTTTACTAGCTCATCGCATGCTTCTTTAAGCATCCATTCTACTAAATCGATGTTTAACACTTCTTCTGTAACTCCGTGTTCTACTTGAAGACGAGTATTTACTTCTAAAAAATAAAATTTCTTCGCTTCGGCGTCATATAAAAATTCTACCGTTCCTGCACTTCGGTATCCTACTTCTTTAGCTAGTCTAGTAGCTGCTTGCAGCATATTTTCCCGTATATATGAAGGGAAGTTTGGAGCTGGGCTTTCTTCAATTACTTTTTGATTTCTTCGCTGAATAGAGCAGTCGCGTTCTCCTAAAGCCACTACTTCTCCAAAAGAATTCCCGAAGATTTGAACTTCCACATGGCGAGCTTTTTGAATGTATTTCTCTAAAAAAACACCGCTGTTTTTAAAGTTTGTTTGTGCTAGATGGCAAACTGAGTCAAAAGCGGCTTGAAGCGCTTTTTCATCTTGGCAAACACGCATTCCAATTCCTCCGCCGCCAGCTGTACTTTTTAACATAATGGGATAGCCAATTTCTTCAGCAGCACATATAGCTTCTGATACATCTGTAATAAGAGATGTACCAGGCAGCAAAGGCACGTCGGCTTTTTGCGCAATTTCACGAGCTGAATGTTTTAATCCGAATACTTCCATTTGCTGAGGTGTAGGACCAATAAATACAATTCCTTCAGCTCGACAGCGACGAGCAAATTCCGCGTTTTCGCTTAAAAAACCGTAGCCTGGATGAATAGCTTCCGCGCCTGTTTTCTTTGCAATATCTAGAATAAGGTCTTCGTTTAAATAACTTTCTTTGACCGGGCCACTGCCGATTAAAATAGCTTCATCTGCTTCATCAACGTGCAGGCTGTCTTGATCAGCTTCTGTATAAACAGCCACAGATTTCACTCCGAAATGTCGTAATGTTCGCTCAATTCTAACGGCAATTGCTCCTCGATTAGCAATTAATACTTTTGTAAACATAGATGAACACTCCTTTTTATAGTGAATCCCAAATAACTAAGCGGATAGGGGTAGGGTTATAATTGTTGCACGGATTGTTAAGCTGAGGGCAGTTGCTAATCAATACAAGTGTAGGATTGATAGCTTCCATTTCTACATAGTATCCAGGTGCAGATACCCCGTCATCAAACGTTAATCCGCCGCTTGGCGTCACAGGTACATTCATAAAAAAGTTTACGTTTGGTGCTAAATCTCTTTTGGTGTAGCGGCTATCATATTTTGATAGCTGCAGCATAAATGTATCCCGGCAGTTATGCATCGGAAGCGTGTCATGTGCATAACGTACGGTGTTGCTTTGTGCGGAACAAGCTCCGCCTAAGGTATCGTGGCGTCCACACGTGTCAGCTACAATTTTGACTAGTTCTTTGCCAGATTGAGAAAGCAGCACTGTGCCGGTGGATAAATAAATATTTCCTTGATTAGCAATCGTAGACACTGCACTGTAATGATCTTCTGGATTTTCTGCATCAAAGAATAAAGTATCCGCTGCTTGATTGCCTTCTACATCTATTATTCTAAGAGTTTGGCCTGGTTTAAGTTCGTGCATCCAGCCGTCCCCAGCCAGTACCGTTTCATCATAAATTGCGTTCTCTATTTTTCTGTTGCTTTCCACTCGATTAAATACAGCCATTATAGAAGCCTCCTTCATTTTTAAATCGTTGATAATGTTTTATTTCCAAGCAATAGGTCATAAGACCATGTGTTTTCAAACGCTCGTTTATTTTCAGGTCTAAAATTTAAACAGTAGTCGTCTGAGCTTACCGGAGCCGCTTCATCAACGGTTATTTCAATCGGAACAGAAGGATACGTTCCGCTCGGGTCTAGAGGGTTAGGTGTATTAGACAGTACAAAAAGCAAATCCATTTCTGTTCTAAGCGTAATAAAATCTCCTTTTTTACAATGAGAAGAAACAAAATTCATATTGCCTTGTTCGTCGCAGTATACTTTTGAAAATAAGTTAAGGTTAGGGACTAAATCCCGTGTTGTTAAACCGTTGCGCAGAAGCTCCATTGAAAAATTTTCTTCTCCATTTCTTCTCCATTCGTTTCGAGATTCTTGATAAGTAGATACACCGTATTTTTGCTGAGTGAAGCTGCGCGTAGTGTAGCCTGAAATCGTATCATGCCAGCCGGTGGTGTCGGCAGTGATGCTTGCAAATGCTCTGCCGTTGTCACTCATCAGAACGTGTCCTTTTGTTAAGTGAGCAGTATGCTGAGCTTTTAAGGTATCAGGCATGTTGTATCGTTCCGTTAAATCATAAGCGTTGTATAATAGTACGGATACGTTTGCACCGGATTCTTGTGCGGTAAACGTCACCGATTTTCCTCTTCCAATTCGTCCTGACCATTTTCCGCCTGCCGGGATGGTTTGCTTCCACATATAACTCATAAAATAACCTCCTTAGAATAAAAAAAGGATAAAAGCCTGAGAGAGTAGTCTCCCAGGCTTTTATCCTTCCGTGTTATACAGCATAGCGCCATATCGCTCTCTCTCGGACCAGTCTTTAACATATGTTAAACGGAACCCTAGACAGCTTTTTTGTTCTTAACGGCTGTAAGAACCTTTATTCATTTGTGGCTTTCGATTAATCGTAGTATAGTATGTGTGAAAATAAGTTGACAAGCAGTTTGTTAGAATGCCTGACACAAAAACTGATTTTTCAGTTTATTTTTCAGGGACCGTCACTTTTGAACGATCTCTCTTTACAAAAGGAGCGGACAGTCGAGATTTTACAAATAAATAGAGAAATCCAATCGTAAGCCAGGCGACACCAATCAAAAGAGTGTCTTTGTTTAACAGTGTAAGCAGCCACCCGATAAATGCCGCTCCGATTAAAGGGAAGATTAAATAAAGTATTGTTTCAGTAAACGACCGTTTCTTTAACTTAATATAAAAATGGGCAATGACTGATAGATTGACAAATGTAAAAGCGGTTAAGGCACCGAAACTGACAAAAGTGACGGCTGTGTTTAAATCAATGAACATTCCCAAAAACGAAAAAGTGGTAACAAGCAAGATATTCACCACGGGCGTTTTAAACGTTGGATGAATATATGAAAATACCTTTTGAGGCAGTACGGATTCACGGCCTAAAGCATATAAAAACCGAGTAACGCTTGTGACTGAAGAAACTCCTTGAGTAAAGGTTGCGATAATTAAGACCGTAATAAATAAACTGCTTAAAAGATTTCCGCCCACTAATTTTACAAGGGTGTAGGCAGCATTATCAGGATTAGTAAATGTGAATCCCGGATAAGCAATCTGTGTAAAATACGAGATAGCGATGTACATAACAGCTGCAATACAAACAATAAGAAAAATGGCTTTTGGAATTGTCCTTTCCGGTTGAATCGTTTCTTCCGCCATTGTTGTAACTGCATCAAATCCTAAAAAGCAAAAGCAAATGAGCGCAGCTCCAGAAAAGATAGTCGTAAACGGTACATCTGAAGCCAAAAAAGGATGAAGTGAAAAAAGAGTAGAAGAACTAGCTTGACCTGTTGCAATATCTTTGATAATAAATAAACAAAACAAACTTATAAATAGAATCTGAACTACAACAGAGATGCCGCTTATACGAGCTACAGATTTAATACCAACAATATTGACTAAAGCTAAGATAATGTTCATGACAATGACCCATACGTATACAGGAATAGAAGGAAATTCCGTATGCATAAAAATACCAAATGTTAAAATAGCGATAATAGGGGAGAAAATATAGTCTAAAAGAAGTGCCCAGCCTACTAAAAAGCCAAGGCGAGGATGTATAGCTTTTTTCGTATACGTATAAGCAGATCCCGCTATTGGATATGCTTTTACCATTCGGCTATAGCTATATGCGGTAAAAAAGATAGCTAAAAAAGCAATTAAATAAGCAAGGACCATTTGCCCTCCAGCCGCATCGTAGGCTACTCCGTAAACTGTAAAGAAAATCATCGGAGTCATCCAGGCAAGACCCAAAAATACAATTTGATATACCTTTAGCGATTTACTTAACGCTGGTTGGTTGTTCATACAAATCCCTTCTTTCCTCTATTTTATACTAGTAAAAAAGAAAAGCCTGGGAGAATGATGTCATTCTCCCAGGCTTTTATCCTTCCGTGTATACGGACCGTTCCGTACGCTCTCTCTCGGACCAGCCTTTAACATGTGTTAAACGGAACCCTAGATCGCTTTTTGTCTTCAACAGAGTGAAGACCTTTATAGATAATGTAAGTAGTTCGAAGTATAAGCAGGATTATAGGAAGATGCAACTACTGTGTTAGATAGTTTAACAAACTTTTTAAAAGAGTAAACTTTTGTAAAAGGCGAACTATATATAATTTAATTAAAAAGATTATTCGTTTATAGTTGACTTATAGAGAGACCTATAGTATATTTGTAGACAAGAAAAAGCTAAATACGGTTCACTCATATATGTTTGAGAATATGGCTCAGACGTTTCTACCTTATCACCGTAAATGATAGGACTATGAGTAAAAAGTGAATCTAGGTTCCCATTTTTACGTTAGTAGAAAGTTTGGTCCAAGCGATTCACATATTCACTTTTAAAAAGAAGTGGATATGACACCGAAGGGATAAAAGCCCAGGCGGGTAGGTTTTTGCTCATTGTATTTGAGAGACCTGCCTTTGTTTGGGCTTTTTCTTATGTGTCTATTTACAGTATGAGCGAGTAATGAAAATTTCTTGTTTGTATCTGCATTGCTTTCTGGGGAGAATAGCGATGTAAAGCATGAAATCACTCACTGAAGCTTTATCTGTAAGCCCTCATTTAACCATGGGAAGTACATTCTATCTATTTTCTAGCATTTTTTCTTTGATGAGCAGCGTGGGGACGCTGCTCCTTTTTTTGTTCTTGCTTTTTTCTCTGTAAATAAAGGCCTCTAAAGAGAAGGTGATTTGCGAAATTTGGCGAATTAATGCTTTAAACAATAAATGATAGAGAAGATAAAGCGGTCTATGAAAAATGAAGAAGTTGAAAAATTGAGGAGGGAATTATATTGCTTCACTTAATTAATGTTCGCTTGCCAATTATGCACGATCACGCTCTTTTTGAAGTGAAAATTTCAAATGGAATGTATACTTCTATCGTTTTACAAAACGGTTATCTTGAAGGTGACGAGTTTTTTCCGCTACACGCAGCCGTGTTAGGAAAAGAAACGTCACTTGATGCACAGGGTCGTGTGCTATTACCAGGATTTGTAGATATGCATATGCATTTAGACAAAGCTCATTCGCTTCCTCAAGTGCCCAATCTATCTGGAACTCTTCAAGAAGCCATTAAAAATTACAGCAGCAGCCTGCCGACATTTCCAGAAGAAGAAATTAAGCAGCGAATGTTTAAAACTGCTTTGCAGGCATTAGCTAACGGTACGACTACGATTCGAACGCATATTGATTTTGACTGCAGCATGGAAGAAGATAGTTTATTTCGAAGTTTACAAGCGGCTGTCGAAGTGAGAGATGAATTAAGCCCATATATGGACGTGCAGGTTGTTCCGCTATTCTCTAACCTAGACATTGATGATATGCATAAGATGAATAAAATTGAACGAGCATTGAATCTTGAAATTGATGCGATTGGAGGTTGTCCTCATTTAGCTAGAAATCCAGAAAAAGAGATTGATGCTCTATTTTCGCTGGCTCAAGCCTACAATAAACCTCTTGATTTACATGTGGATGAAAGCGATGATCCGTCTGTTGATACAATAATTAATATTGCTCATAGAACGATTGAACTGAATATGGAAGGAAAAGTGGTAGTGGGGCATCTTTGCTCGCTTGCAGGAATGACTGATGCAAAAGTGAAAGAAATCTTAAATCTTTTGAAAGAGGCAAAAATTGGAGTTGTCACATTACCTGCTTCTAATTTATATTTACAGGGAAGAGAAGATAAAGGAATTGTAAGACGAGGCGTAACGCGTATTCGAGACATACAAAAAGCAGCGATTCCAATTGCTACTGCATCTGATAACGTGAACGACCCCTTTCATCCGTTTGGAAAAGCAGACTTGCTGCAAGTAGGGTTACTAACTGCCTATGCTGCACATATGGGAAGTCCGGATGATCAGCGGCAGTTGCTCCGCATGATTACAAGTATACCAGCCCGGCTGATTGGAAAAGAAAAGTATGGAGTCGAAGAAGGAAACGAAGCAAACTTTGTTCTATTAAATGTGCAGTCTGTACAGGAAATATGGACTGAACTTCCTGAAACTCGCTTTGTTTTTAACAAGCATCGCTGGCTTAGCGTAAAAGAGACGCATCAGCGGCTCGCGGATACAAACTTGACCAACCTTTGGCAGGAAAATCAAATTTTAATTGGTTAAATAAGCATAAAAAGAAGCTGTCACATTAGTGACAGCTTCTTAATCAATTACTTTTGAACGTTAGCAGCTTGTGGTCCACGAGCTCCATCTTCGATTTCAAATGTAACTTCTTGACCTTCTTCAAGTGATTTGAAACCTTCGCCTTGGATAGCTGAGAAGTGTACGAATACGTCGTCTTGTCCTTCTACTTCGATGAATCCAAAACCTTTTTCTGCATTAAACCATTTTACTTTACCTTGTACCATTGTAGTACCTCCTGTGTGGAAAATCCACGAATATATTACTATCTCTGCTCAATTTCAATAAGAATCACTTTAAAGAAAGTCTTTCTATTTGTTAACACCGAACAAGAAATAATATACCTAGTATAACACTTTTTTATAAAAAAGAAACCTTTTTTCATAAAAAAGTACTCTGAGATAAAAATAAGTTGAAAATATGGATATATTTTGAAATGGCAAACAAGCTATTGTTTTGTGGATTTTTAGCAATCCCTAAAATCTTTTATCTCGTAAAAAAATGAATAGCGAGGTTGACAAATTGAATAAAGTGTAACTATAATGGTTACAACTAGCTGAGAAGAATTAGCAGTGCTATAAAAAGCTCAAATTTTTTTGTGTCAAATGTAACTATAATGGTTACAACGAAAATAAAAGGAGAGAATAAAAATGAAAATTGGTGTTATTGGAGCAACAGGAAAAGCAGGTCAATTAATTATGGAAGAAGCAAAACAGAGAGGACATGAAGTAACAGCCATTGTTCGAAATGCTTCTAAACTAAAAAATCAAACAAACGTAATTGAAAAAGATATTTTTTCCATTACTTCAAAAGACATTGAACAGTTCGATGCTGTGGTAGATGCATTTAATGCACCTCCTGGAAGTGAACAGCTCCACGTTGAGTCTATACAATCACTTATTAAAGTATTTCAAGGTGTTCAAACGCGACTCGCAGTAGTGGGCGGAGCGGGAAGTTTATTTGTAGATGCAGAAAAAACAACGCCTTTAATGAGCACAGAAGGTTTTCCAGCATCTTATTATCCAACGGCTTCAAACATGGGAAAAGGTTTAAAAGAACTTGAAAAGTCGACTATAAATTGGACTTATTTAAGCCCAGCAGCCTTCTTTGATGCAGAAGGTGCTCGCACGGGAGCCTATCAATTAGGAAAAGATCATGTGATCACAAATAGTCAAAATGAAAGCTATATTAGCTATGCTGATTATGCGATTGCTTTAATAGATGAGTTAGAGAATAAAAACCATGTGAATGAACGTTTTGCTGTAGTGGGTGAGAAAGCATAAGCTTACGTTTGAATCATATTGAGAAACAGCTTACATTTGTTGTGAGCTGTTTTTTATACAGAACAAAATAAAAATAGATATAAAGCAATGAAAAACGGTATAGATTTTTTATTATTTCTTCGTTTTTCTTTTTAAAAACGATACAATACAACATAGATGATAAAAAGGAGATGAAAAGATGATTCGTTTTGGCGTAATAGGAACAAACTGGATAACAGATCGATTGTTAGAATCAGCTCAGTATGTAGACAACTTTCAGCTTGCAGCTGTTTATTCTCGAACCATTGAAAAAGCAGAAGAATTTGCAGGTAAATATGACATTCCTCATATATTTACTGATTTAGAGGAAATGGCAGCGAGTGCGGAAATTGATGCAGTGTATATTGCTACTCCAAATGCTTATCATGCGGAACAAGCTATCTTATTTTTGAAAAATAACAAGCATGTACTGTGTGAAAAACCGCTCGCAGCCAATGCAGCAGAAGTAACTCGCATGATTCAAACAGCCAAAAATCACAAGGTGTTACTAATGGAAGCGATGAAATCAACCCTTCTTCCTAACTTCAAAGTGATTCAAGAGAACTTACATAAAATTGGTCCAATTCGGAAATACGTTGCATCTTACTGTCAGTATTCTTCTCGTTATGATAAATATAAAGAAGGTATCGTGCTTAATGCCTTTAAGCCAGAGCTTGCCAACGGTGCACTGATGGATTTAGGTGTATATTGTCTTTATCCACTGATTACATTGTTTGGAGGGCCTCATAAAATAAAGGCAACGGCGTTTATGCTAGAATCTGGAGTAGATGGAGAAGGGTCAGTTGCTTTAGAGTACGAAGATCGCGACGCGGTCATCATGTATTCTAAGATTACAAATTCGCATTTACCAAGTGAAATTCAAGGAGAAAAAGGCAGTATGATTATTGACAAAATACATACCGCTGAAAAGGTAGAAATTCGATACAATGACGGACGTGTAGAAGAGTTAACGGTCGATCAGCCTTATCCTGCTATGTACTATGAAATAAATGAATTCGTAGAGCTGTTGAAGCAAGGAAAGACGGAATCAGACACAAATTCGTATGAAAATTCGTATCTAACAATGCGTGCAATGGATAAAGTACGAGAGCAAATTGGTCTTGTATATCCAAATGATAAGAAGTAAATAACAGAGGCTGGAACAAAAATAGTTTAGTTGAAGGATAATCCGACCGAGTTTGATTCTTGATGTAGAATCAAACTCGGTCGGATTTTTCGTGGGTGGGGTAAAAGCAGGTTTCAAGTAACAAGTAGTGATACTTATTAGATGATTTATACCATTTGTTTGTCTCTAACTTGGATTCTGATCGTTATGTCTCATTCTCTTTTATCGTGGTTATAAAGAGCATAATTGAGATTCGAAATCTTGCTGCAGCACACTTTAAAAGCAAATATGTTGAAATTAGGGAAGTTTTTTAGTATCTTCTATGTTCATTCATCCCTGCATACATAGGATTGATCAAGGGAAAGAATAAAAAGAGTGGAAAATATTCGATAATCAATCCTAGATTAAAATGATTATAAAAAAGTATTGACTATAATAATAGTTCGTGTATAATAAAGAATGTAATCAATAGTTATTACTAGTTTATAATGATACTAATAATCGTTATCAAATAGTAAATAGCGCTGATTGCATTAAAAATAATACATACAAGCATAAGCTTGTGAAATATATTGCACAAGGAGAGGTTTTGACATGGCAGAACGTATGGTAGGAAAACAAGCACCACGCTTTGAGATGGAAGCGGTACTTGCAAATAAGGAGTTTGGAAAAGTAAGTTTAGAAGAAAATATGAAAAATGGTAAATGGACAGTATTATTCTTCTATCCAATGGACTTTACATTCGTATGTCCAACAGAAATTACAGCTCTATCAGATCACTACGAAGAGTTTGAAGATCTAGACGCTGAAGTTGTAGGTGTTTCTACAGATACAATTCATACTCACTTAGCTTGGATTAACACTGATCGTAAAGATAATGGACTTGGAGATTTAAATTATCCATTAGCTGCAGATCCAACGCATGCAGTAGCGCGTGATTACGGCGTATTAATTGAAGAAGAAGGTGTAGCGCTTCGCGGATTGTTTATTATTAATCCAGAAGGTGAATTACAATACGCAGTTGTAAACCATAACAACATCGGTCGCAGCGTAGAAGAAACGTTACGTGTACTTCAAGCACTTCAAACTGGCGGACTTTGCCCAGCTAACTGGAAACCAGGTCAAAAAACACTTTAATAAATAGCGGTGGAGTAGAGGAGGAATTCCTCTACTGCTGCCATTAAAATAGAAAAGATAGTTTTCTAGCTGCAAAAGACAGAATATTCAGTTTAATTAATGTGGAGGAGGATATTAACATGAAATTACGTGAACAAATGCCTGAATTAACTGGAGCAACATCTTGGATTAACGACGAAGTAACAAAGGAAGATTTAGTAGGTGATAAAGCAACGCTTATCCACTTTTGGTCAGTAAGCTGCCATTTATGTAAAGAAGCAATGCCTGAAGTTAATGATCTTCGTGATGAGTATGATGATCAATTGAATGTTGTAGCGGTTCATATGCCTCGTTCGGAAGATGACTTAGATATGGGTGTTATTGAGGCAATGGCAATGGGACACGATATTACTCAGCCAATTTATGTAGACAGTGAGCATAAGTTAACAGACGCTTTTGAAAATAAATATGTACCAGCATATTATGTATTTGATAAAGAAGGTCAGCTTCGTCATTTCCAAGCGGGTGGAAATGGAATGCCAATGCTTCGCAAACGTATCAACCGTGTTTTAGGAGAAGAATAATCTCTACATGAAGAAGAAATAAAAAGGGTCGGGATAAAAATATTTTAGCCGAAGTGAAAAACGAACCACTGATCAACATGTTTGATCAGTGGTTCGTTTTTTTATTTTGTACTGAGTCATTTCAATCATTAATAAGCCTTTCATCATATTGACATAAAAAACCTAATATAGTTAAATTTATATAAGAACAAATGTTCGTTTTTGGTGTTGTTATTTTACTCTTTTCTCCCTTTTTAATAAGTATAAGAAAAAAAGGAGGAGATTTGCACAATGACTCAGCTCTATTCGCAGCAAGAAAAGCGGCACGACAAAGAATGTACCTTTCATACATTTCTTACAAACCACAGCGCAACTCTTCAGACTCATATAATGAATACATTTTTGACACCAGAACGCTATGAGCGATTACAAAAAGCGGTTGTTAAAAATGATACAAAAGAACAAAGACTTCTAAACAAAGAATTTCATCAGTTTTATAGCGAAGTTAGATTGCTTCATTATATTAACAAGCTTTGCAAACATTATTCCAGAGATGTTATGCGTGTAAAAGAAAAAGAGCGTTCTTATATTCCTCTTCGCCTGCAGCAGCCGGCTGCGCTAGATGGAAATCGAACAGTTGAAGATATGCTAGGAGTACAGGACGGGGCTGTATGGGAGCATGAATTTTTAGGAAATCAACTTGAAAATCGTATTCTTCATCATGCATTTCGCCAATTAACGGCCAAGCAGCAGTGTATGCTGCACTTGATTATTGTCGAACGCTGGACTCATAAAGAAATCGCTGCTTATTTTTCTATTTCTCAGCAAGCGGTTTCTAATCATTATCAACGTGCGCTAAGCAAGTTGAAAAAAATTATGAAGGTGAGTGATAGATATGTTTGATCCTCAATGGCTTCAACTTGTTGGAAACGTAGGATTTCCCGCTGTCCTTTCTTTTTATTTATTACTGCGTGTAGAAAATAATATAAAGCGACTTGAAGAAAAAGTGGAAGAATTAACAACTGACTTAAGAAAGAAGTGAAGAAATGGAAACTCTATACGAACTTGTAAATAAAGTGAAAGCTGGAGATGAAGAGGCATCAAGGCGTTTATTAAAAAAACTGGAACCCAAAATAAATAAAGCTGTTCAAAGCTTTTCACTGCATGATAGAGACGACGTAAAGCAAGATTTAAAGGTTAAAATTCTTTCCGCTGTTAAGACCTTCGATTTTTCTCAAACGCCAGGTCTTTGGGAATTTTTACATCAAAAATAAAAAAGAGCGCTCGTTTTATCGACGCTCTTTTTTTATTTTTGTCGCAGTTCGACTACTTACATTTCAGTGGAACACTCAAAAAACAGAAAATGGATAAATATTTTAAAAAAGGTAAAAGGTGATGTGTACACATAGAGTTTAGTAGTATACTAACAAGTAGAATTTCTTATGTAAAAAGAGGGAAGTCGTTTCTTCCGTATAGAGGATTGTCTGCAACGAATATAGTATAGAAGCGTTTTATTTAATGAAGAAAAAAATAGTGCTGTTCGATAAATCAAACAATACTATTTATAAAAAAGCAGCAGTAAACAACACGTAAGCTAAGAAGCCATTGGTTTTAGCTTTTGGAAAGAGGTGAAGAATAAAGTGAGTCAACTTCTCTTTAATATTACGCTAATTATTTCTTTTTTGTTTGCTGCGAGTATAGTTCGAGAGCAAATCATTTATAGAGTAGAAGGTATAAAACGGTATAAAATGTATCGCTTAATTTATTACGGATGTTCTTACGGACTATTAGGCAGCATTTTAATGATATATACAATTAAAATAGATTCTACTATTATTCTTGACCTTCGCTTTTTAGCGGTGACAATTGTTTGTCTTTATGCAGGAATGGTACCTGCTATCATTGCGGCTTGTATTATAGGGGTAATGCGTCTGCTTTTGTTTGGAATTACGATTAGCGGAATAATAGGGGCGGTTTCCATTATCGTAATGGCTTTACTGTCTGGGTGGACGGTTCGCTTACCTTATCGTCCATTTATTCGTTTTCAATTAATGAATTCGATCAGCTTGCTTTGCGTATTTTTCTCATTGTCCTTTCTTTTTAAAGATATTAAGCACGCTGCTACAATTATCGTCTATTTACTGCCTGCTTCTTTTATAGGTGGGGGTTTAGTGTATCTGGTAGGTAGATATATATATGTATCTCGAGTAACGACAAGTCAGCATAAAAAGCTGTCTAAAATGTTTTCGGTTATGGTTCAAAATGCAAAGACAGGTACCATGATTGAAACGCCAGAGCGCGAGGTAGCCGTTATTAATCAAACTTTTTGTGACATGTTTGATATACCCGGGCCTCCTAATCAATATGTTGGACTAGAAAGTAATCAGCTGTTTTTATCTCACGCCCCTATGTTGAAAGATCCTGCTAGGTTTTTAAAAACGGTAGAAAGCACCGTCTATTCAAAAGAGTCAATAGTAGATGAAGAAATTACGTTTATTAACGGTAAAATTTATGCGCGTGACTATATTCCAATCTATGAAGGTCATGTGTATATTGGCCACTATTGGGAATATCGAGATATTACGGAGAAAAAGAAGGCTGAGTGTGATCTTCGCAAAGCTAATAAAAAGCTTGAAATGCTGTCCATGAAAGATGGCTTAACGGGTCTGAACAACCGCCGATCGCTTGATAAACAGCTGGAAATCGAGTGGGAATACGCACGGAAAGAAAAAGAGCCGCTTTCTTTTCTCTTATTTGATATTGATTATTTTAAAGCATATAACGATACCTATGGCCATATTCAAGGAGACGAATGCTTAAAAGAGGTAGCGAATATTGCTAAAAGCGTTGTTTTTGACGAATCGGCTTTTGTCGCAAGATACGGAGGAGAAGAGTTTGGTATATTGTTAACTCGAGCTAATCAATATGAAGCGATAAAAATGGCAGAAGCTATTAGACAGCAAGTGGAGCAGCGTGGAATTGTCCACCAGGCTTCTGAAGTGTTTAAGTGTATCACAATCAGCGTTGGAATAATGACGGTCGTTCCATCCGAAAACATACCGCCGATTTCAATTATCCATGGAGCAGATCAGGCTTTATATGAAGCAAAGCGTACGGGTCGAAATCGAATTTCAGAGTATTCTCACCACAAAGAAGCTGACTCAAACGTTTGAGTCAGCTTTTAAAAGAGATATAAGCCTCTTATTTAGGAGGGGCTTTTTCTTTTTCGTCTTCTTCCATAATTCCTTTTGTAGCGTTTTTAAACTCTTTTAATGTTTTTCCAGCAGCTTTGCCTAATTCCGGCAGTTTCTTTGGACCAAAAAGCAATAGAGCGACAAATACAATTAAGGCAATTTCTCCAAACCCAAGGTTCATTGTCATCGTCTCCTATTTTTTGAAAGTGTTTACAAGTTTAGTATAGCACGAAAAGAAGGGAAGTAGTACACCCTTATCCAGTGATTTTAAGGCCGATTACACCTGCTACAATACAAAAAATAAATAAAATTCGACGCATATCTTTTGCTTCGCGAAAGAAAAGCATGCCAAGAAGTACGCTTCCGGCAGCCCCTACTCCCGTCCATATACCGTAAGCTGTTCCAAGAGGTATTTCCTTTAATGCTAAGGAGAGAAAATAAAAACTTCCTGCACCGAAAAGGATAAATCCAATCGAAGGAAACAATCGCTTAAATCCATCTGAAAGTTTTAAGAAAATCACAAATCCCACTTCGCAAAAACCGGCAGCTATTAATGCAATCCAAGCCATGTTAAGATTCCTCTCTTTCTGTTTCTTCAGTAGAAATTAACTTTAAACCAACGATTCCAAAGATCATTAATCCTAAAAATAAAATCTTTCCAATATTTGCGCCTTCGTCTAAAACGGTCATTCCAAGTATCGCTGTGCCTGCAGCTCCTATACCAGTGAACACTGCATAAGCTGTTCCGACAGCAATTTTTTTTAAGGCATTTGAAAAGAAATAAAAGCTGATGACAATTGTGACGATCGTAATAATTGTTGGAGTTAATTCAGTGAATCCGTGTGAATATTTTAAGCCGATTGCCCATACAATCTCGAGTAAACCAGCGATAATAAGGTAAATCCAAGCCATTTTAATTCCTCCTTACATAATAATAAGCCCTTTTTACAGGGCCTATTTAGCACGTATGCCTTCCCAAAATATTGTCCAAGCATCGTGGATTTTTTGGTCATAATACTCTGGTTCATAATAAAAGCGCTGAATGAACAGTCCGTCGGTTAAACAATAAAAGCTATTGATATACAAATCAATCGGACGTTCAATTATTTCGCCTTCAGCCATTCCCTGTGTAAAAATAGCATGCAGAATTTGATCAGACAATCGTTCGCTTCTTAAGAAAATAGCTTTTACTTCCGACTGTAGATGTTCAGGTGGAAACAAAATAAGACGACGGTACATCTGGCCAAAAGAATCTTTTTCAATCATCGTGCAGAAATCTACAACAAAGCAGTGAAGCTGTTCTTTAGCAGACTTTGTTTTATGCTGTTCGTATATAACAGATAACTTTGTTAAAAATAAATTCATTAAATCATGCACGGTTAGTAAAAATAAGTCGTCTTTGTTCTTAAAATGAGCGTATAGGGAAGGTTTTTTTATGCCTACTTTTGATGAGATATCAGCAAGCGATGTTTCTGTATAGCCTTTTTCTCCAAAGAGCTCCATTGCTGCAGCTCTAATCTTTTCTACAGTTGATAATTCACTCAAGAAAAGCTCCTCCTCAATCTAACTAACGGTCGTTAGGTAAAAGATATCAAATATAAAAAAAGAAGCAAGGGAATCGCTTCTTTTTAATGTATTTTCACTAAATGACGCTGAGTTAAAAATAAAGAGAAGATAAAAATAAGCTCAAACGTATTTGTTACGGCTGTGCTTGGTATAGGAATTGACACGGCACTGCCTACAATCATCACGGCTACTCCAATCATCATACTGCTCCACCTGGTCTTGCGGAATAAGGAAATTCCAACAAAAAGCAAAATAATCGCCACAATGAGAACCATAAGAGGGGGACCGGATGATCCCACTAATGTATAGCGAACAATGCCATATTCACGTACAACTTCCATGCGCTGACTAATCGTTTCGATTATTTCATAGCTAATTAAGGCAAACGTAGTTAGCAAAAAAAGAATGCCGGCAACAGGTTTTTTAGCCCATGTAATCGTCGAATATTTGGCTACGCCATACGCAAAGAGCACCAAAGTAGGGGTAAATAAAGCGTGAAACCAAAAGCGAAGCATGCTGAGTGAACGTAAAGTATCGCCTTCACCGATAAATGAACCAATCCCAATCATTACATTATCGTAAATTAGTCCAGCTATTACTAAAGGAAGAAAAAGCATGTAAAACGGCGAAGTGTTTTTTCTTACTACATATATGCTAAAGAAAAACAGGACGATATAGCAAAAAGAAAATAGAAAATAAAGGATTGTATCAACCATTGTTTTCCTCCTTTTGATGATACTTCTTCTTTTTATGATAACATCATATGCCAAAAAAGTGAGAAATCATGCATTTTTCTAGGCAATCTTATCGGACAAAAGCTACCTTTATCGGTAGAAAGATTCAGAAAATATTGAAATAAAAATAGGAAAAGAGGCTATAGTCAAGAGATTTAGATTTACTGAATTGATTATTAAATAAAGGAAATCTATAAAACAGCAACAAAAGGACTAGTCACATATAGAGTCTAAATACTTATATAATTAGAAAAAAATATTTAATGTCCTTTCTATCTAAGTAAGTTAAATGTAAGCGGAAAATGATAAGAAAATGTATTTTTTTTACTTTTATATCTATCTATCATCCTTACAAGTACGGTTGTTAGACAAATTCAATTGGTATATCCATAAAAAGGAATTAATGGGATAAAATATTTTTTATCCCGTCTTTATATTACAAAACGTTTTCTAAAGTTAAGAAATTTTTAATTACGTAATATTTCCGTGTGTTAATTGTAAGAGTGATGTATAAAATATTCCTGTTGTTATGGTAAAAAAAGGTATCGATGGGATTTTTCTAGGTAAATAAACTTTAGACCTATTCTGTAAATTTTAAATAAAACGATGAGTTTTTAATTCTGTGAATAGACAATCGGAATTGTAAGAATATATAACATTTGAGCTATTGACCACTAATGAGCGCAGATGATAGTTTTAGAGCTGTTGAAATTGGTACTCGAGTCCATTTTTCAAAGCAGGTGTTTTAGCAGCATGCTAGCGCTGTTAATTGATTAGCTCCCATACATATATATAGGGAGTGAAACTATGAAATCGTATATCTATCATTATGAATCAAAAGCATTCATAACGTATCCAACAGGAGAAGTTTGGAAGGAGAAGAATGAAATATGATCTTAATTATCCTATGCTGCCTATTTTTAGTAGGGTATGGCGTTTGGGAGTATCGCAGACATTTACGCAAGCTGCATTCAATTCCTGTACGAGTGAATGTTAATGGTATTCGAGGAAAATCCACCGTTACACGATTGATTACAGGTATTGTAAAAGAAGCAGGTTACAAAACAGTAGGGAAAACGACAGGAACACAAGCGCGTATGATCTACTGGCATACAAGTGAAGAAGAACCAATTATTCGTCGTAAAGAAGGTCCGAACATTGGAGAACAGCGACGAGTGGTAAATGAAGTTGCCGATATTGGCGCGGAAGCTCTTATTTGTGAATGTATGGCGGTACAGCCTGATTATCAAATCACATTCCAAAATCAGCTGATTCAAGCCAAGGTAGGCGTTATTGTAAACGTACTAGAAGATCACATGGATGTAATGGGTCCAACTCTAGATGAAGTTGCTCAAGCGTTCACTGCTACTATTCCTTATGATGGCCACCTTGTTACGATTGAAGGCCCATATTTGGAATACTATAAAAAAATAGCTGCAGAGCGCAACACGAAGGTTATTGTAGCTGACAATGATAAAGTATCTGAAGCGTATTTACGTGAATTTGATTATATGGTTTTCCCTGATAATGCTTCCATCGGTTTAGCAGTAGCAGAAGCACTTGGCATCGATGCTGAAACAGCGATGAGAGGAATGTTAAATGCCCAGCCTGATCCAGGAGCTATGAGAATTACAACATTTGGCGATGAAAAAAATCCAGCATTTTTAGTGAATGGATTTGCTGCCAACGACGCTTCTTCCACGCTTCGTATTTGGGAACGTGTAGATTCAATGAACTATAGTGAAAAGCTTCCTATTGTCATTATGAACTGCCGTCCGGACCGTGTAGATCGCACGGAGCAATTTGCTGAAGATGTAATGCCATACATTGAAGCGGACGTAATGATTGCAATTGGTCAGACGACCTCACCAATCGCTGCTGCACACCAAAGAGGCGAATTGCCAACAAAAGAATTCTGGGATATGGAAGGCGCTTCTACAGAAGAAATTTTAGAGCGCATGAAGCCTTATTTAAAAGATCGTATTGTATATGGTGTCGGAAATATCCACGGTTCAGCCGAGCCGCTTGTTGAAGCTATTATTGAAATGAAAAAGATGAGAAAAGCAGTTTAATCTAGGAGGCCATTTCATGTTCGGATCAGATTTATATATTGCCCTTGTGTTAGGGGTTACACTAAGCTTAATTTTTACAGAAAAAACGGGCGTATTGCCAGCAGGTCTTATCGTACCTGGGTATTTAGCTCTTGTATTTGATCAGCCAATTACCATTTTAATGATTTTCTTAATTAGTATTTTAACGTATGTTATTGTCGTGTACGGAATCTCAAAAGTAGTTATTTTATATGGACGTCGCAAATTTACAGCGATGTTAATTACGGGTATTGTGATTAAAGTTGCATTTGATTATTTCTTCCCGATCTTGCCGTTTGAAGTGTTTGAATTACGCGGAATTGGTATCATTGTACCGGGCTTAATTGCAAATACAATGCAAAAGCAAGGTCTTCCTTTAACAGTTGGAACAACGGTTCTATTAAGTGGTGTAACATTTGGAATTATGCAAGTTTATTATTTATTTTAATACACAAACAAACCGCAGCTGGTAAAGGAAGGTGAAAGCGTTGAAAGAGAAAAAATTAAACTTTCAAGAAAAAGTATTGATGTTTATAAAGAAAACAAAGCCTACAACGGGCAAGCAAGCTCTTATCTTAACGCCAATTTTAATCGTAATTTTAGCTCTTTCAGGATGGATGGAGCGTTCGGATGCTCTTGAAAACCCTGAGACGGCTAATCCAGAGGCCAATAATGATTTAACGATGACTATGGTCGGAGACATTATGATGGGTCGCCATGTAAGAGAAGTAACTGAACGCTACGGAGAAGATTTTGTATTCCGCAACGTGGAGCCGTTCTTTAAAAATTCGGATTACGTAAGCGGGAACTACGAAACGCCGATTTTAACAAATGACGTAGATTCATATAAAGCAATGGAAAAAGGTATTCATTTATATAGTAAGCCTGCTGATCTAGCGACTGTTAAAAATGCAGGTTTCGACGTATTAAACTTAGCGAACAACCATTCAATGGACTACAGTGCAAAAGGGTTAGAAGATACGATCTCTACTTTTGAAGCAAACAAATTAGATTTTGTTGGTGCTGGCCGTAACTCTGAAGAAGCAAAGCATATTTCGTATAAAGATGCTGACGGTATCCGCATTGCAACCGTAGGATTTACGGATGTACATTCAGACGGAATGTCCGCTGGAAAAAACAACCCAGGTATTTTAAAAGCAGATCCGGATCTTATTTTCAGCACGATCCAGCAAGCGAAAGCAAATGCTGATTTAGTTGTAGTAAATGCCCACTGGGGTGAAGAATACGATGCACAGCCAAGTCCTCGTCAAGAAGGACTAGCAAAAGCGATGGTAGACGCTGGTGCGGACATTATCATTGGTCACCATCCGCACGTTCTACAGTCATATGATGTATATAAAGGTTCGGTTATTTTCTACAGCCTAGGAAACTTTATTTTTGACCAAGGATGGTCAAGTACAAAAAATACAGCGATGGTTCAGTATCATTTAAACAAGCAGGGCCAAGCTAAAATTGATGTTATTCCAATGGTTATTAAAGCAGGTACACCAACTCCAACGGATAACCCTTGGCGCATGAAGCGTATTTATAACGATTTAAACAAATTTTCTTCAAACCCTGAGCTGTTAGAAAAAGAACGAAACAAGTTTGAATTAAACTTAGATCATTCTCGCATTATAAAACATGCAGAGGAGCGCAAAAAGAACGAAGCGCAAGCTAACTAATAGCCGTCATACACAGAGGAGGTAAAAGATGATAAATAAACGTAATACGATTATTGTTTCCATTGTCATCTTTTCACTCATAGTAGGTGTATGTGTTTATCAATTTATGTTTCCAAAACAAGAATATGCAGTAAGTACTTCAGATCCTCGCGCCACAAAAGTAGGTATGGAAATCCTTAAACAAGGCGGTACAGCAGTTGATGCAGCTATCGCCATTTCCTACACGCTTGGTGTTGTGGAACCGTACGGATCAGGACTTGGGGGAGGCGGCGGAATGCTGATTGATCCAGCAGATGCCTCTCCAACATTTATTGACTACCGAGAAATTGCACCTAAGAATGATAAAGAAGATGAGATTGGCGTACCAGGGTTCGTTGCTGGTATGGATTATATTCAGCACCACTACGGATCTATGTCGATGAGCAAACTAATCGACCCGGCCCTTAACTATGCTGAGAATGGGTATAAAGTGGACAAAGATTTGCACGATAGGCTGGTTTCATACAAAGATAATGTGAATGAAGATGAAATTCCTAGCTTTTATCCAGATAAGGACGCCATTAACACAGGTGAAATTGCCAAACAGCATGAATTAGCGAACACGCTGCAAAAGATTAAGGAAGAAGGACCAAATGCTTTTTATAGAGGGGAAATTGCAGACGATATTACAGAAGAAACAAAAGTAAGTCACAAAGACTTGCGAAAGTATGCGCCTGTTGAGCGCAAACCTCTATCGACGAATTATAAAGGTCATCAAATTATTTCAGCACCTCCTCCTTTTGCCGGTGCTACGCTCATTCAAATGTTAAAAATGACGGATCAAGAAGATATTTGGAAGCTGAAGGAATCGCATCCTAGTCTTTATTATCATTTTCTTGGTCAAATTTCAAAAGTAGCTTATCAAGACCGCTTGAAAAAAATTGCTGATCCGGCTTTTATAAAAGAAACGCCAAATGATTGGATCGACGATCATTACGTGCATTTACTTCGTAATAAATTAAATAATACTGAAACAGATCACACCAAAGTAAGCGACGTCGAAGAACATGAAAGTACCACTCATTTTGTTGTTATGGACGGTGATGGAACCGTTGTATCAACAACAAATACGCTGAGTAATTTCTTCGGCAGCGGTGAATATGTAGATGGATTCTTTTTAAATAATACGCTCAATACGTTTGGAGAAGGAATTAATAAGCGTCAACCTGGTAAGCGTCCAAGAACATTTACAGCCCCTACCATTATTCGTGAAGGTGATGAATGGGTAATGTCCATTGGCACACCGGGAGGAAATCGCATTCCTCAAGTATTAACGCAAGTAATTGGGGATTATTTTGAAGACAAAGATTCCATTAAAAACGCAGTAGAAAACAAGCGTGTCATTTTTGATTCTCATAAGTTTTATTCAGAAGCTAAGCTTAAACAGTCAACTAAAGATGGTTTAAAAACGTACGGCTATGACTTAAAAAACAATGATAACGCGATGTTTTACGGAGGCGTTCAAGCACTTGTGAAAGACTTAAAGAAAAACAAAATTCAAGGTGACGCTGATCCGCGCCGCCACGGTTTATGGGAAAAAAGTACAGACTAACTTAATTGGAGGAATAGAAAATGATCGCAAAACGAATCGTAGGGATTGTAGGACCAATTGCTATTGTAGCAGGAGTAGTAGCAGGACTTGGAGCTTTAAAACATCCAGCTACTCTTTCAACGGATGAACAGCAAAAAATTGAAAATAACGTAAAAATGATTGAACAAACAAAATCAGCTGCTACAGATGCAGTAAATGATGCTGCAGCAGCGTCTGGGAAATAAAACATATATAGTAATAAAAAGGCATCGTCCGGGGCGATGTCTTTTTTGTGTTCAATGTATTTTATGGATAAAAATGAAAGCGCTTCACAAAATATACATATGAGTAAAAATGGAGGGGAATGTGTGAATAAAAAATTACTATTATTTAATATTGTTGCTGTTTTGTTGTTAATCGGCGTTATAGCCGTTTTCTTTATGACTCAATCAAGTACAGACCTTAGTCCTGAAAAGCTGCTTAAAAAAAATAATAATCATTCTTATGGTGTGAGCTCTTCTAATTCTCTGGCAGCAAATGTAGGGATGGACGTATTAAAAGAAGGCGGGAATGCAGTAGATGCGGCCATTGCTATTTCGTATGCCCTCAATGTAGTCGAACCTTTTGGATCCGGAATTGGCGGAGGTGGAGGTATGCTGATTGCTAAAAAAGATCAGCCTGCTACCTTTATCGATTACCGGGAAACCGCTCCAACTTCTATGAGCGGTAAAAACGGCGTGCCGGGATTTGTTGCTGGTATGGAGTATATTCAGCAGAAGTATGGCACAAAATCAATGAGTGATTTAATTCAGCCGGCTGTTGAATACGCTGAAAAAGGGTTTGAAGTAGACTCTCTTTTATCTTCGCGATTGTATTATTCTAGAGGAAGGATGGATGTGGATGATCTATCTGCTTTTTATCCGAAGGGAGAAGCAATCGAAGAAGGAGAAACGCTGTCGCAGCCAGTGCTTGCTAAAACGCTAATCAAAATTCAGCGAGAAGGTGCATCTGCTTTTTATAAAGGGGATTTGGCACAAGATCTTGCTGATGCAACGCCTATTTCTAAAAAAGACCTATCTTCCTATCAAGTGACAGAAACCAAGCCTGTCGTTTCTGCTTACAATGGAACGGAAGTTATTTCGGCGCCTCCGCCTTTTTCTGGAATTACGCTGATTCAAATGTTAAAAATGGCAGAGAAAGAAAATCTTGAAACAATGCCTGACAAAGACTATTACGAAACGATGAACAGAATTAAAAAAGCAGCTTACTCCGACCGGTTAAAACAAATCGGCGATCCTGACTTTCATAATCAAAACTCAAGTGAGTTAGTTAGTGATGATTATATCACAAACTTGGTCAATCACCCGACACGCTCTTCAGGTGAAGGCGATGAAGAACACGAAAGTACAACACATTTTGTAGTTATTGATTCAGAAGGAACCGTCGTATCTACAACCAATACGTTAAGTAACTTCTTTGGTACAGGCGAACAAGTTGACGGATTTTTTCTTAATAACAATGCTGATACGTTTGGAAGCAAAGAACCGAATAATCGCGAGCCAGGAAAAAGAGCAAGAACCTTTACGGCTCCAACTATTATAAGAGAAAAAGGCGAGTGGGCGATGGGAATAGGTTCTCCGGGCGGAACGCGGATTCCTCAAATTTTAACTCAGGTACTGTCTAAAAACCTCGCAGGAAATGAACCGCTTCAAGAAGCTGTAAACGAACCGCGATTTATTTTTGACGATTCGACTATTTATGTAGAGCCCGATTTAAATACAAAAAATATTCCTTCTGCGTTTCGAATAGAAACAAAGGAAAGCGACGTCTTTTATGGAGGTATCCAAGCGTTAATCATTAATTTTCAAGATAAACAAATGGAAGGAGCGGGAGACCCTAGAAGAAATGGGGTTTGGAAAACAGGAGATTAACTAAGTAAAGACCCCTTCTCATATGCTTAGGCATAGTGAGAAGGCGTTTGAAAATATCGAATGGAATGAAATTCTTTGTCACTGGAATGAAAATGTACGTAAATGGGGGAACGATCTAAAGCAGGGTGAGCGTTGAAAAAGGTGGCATCACCGTAGCGCAATGCTTTTAGTAAGTAAGGCATTTCTTGTTTGAAAATAGCATAACGTATGGCTTGCACAGACTTTTCCGTCTGTTCATTTCCAATAAATACGTATACATACAGCGTATCAACACCGTCTTTGTGGAGCCATTCGGCAAAAAGCTCATTTCGCTGCTCATTTAATTGATCAACAGCAAACTTTTCGTCGATCCAAAGAAATAAATCGTCTGTTTGTTCAGAATGTGTGAGCGTATAGCGTCGCCCAATAAAAGGAAAGGTGGGCGTGCTTCCTTGCCGGTATGTGACGCTAAATTGCTGAGGATTAAAAGCAGACAAAGGGCATCTTCCTTTCACGCTTTTAAGTAGTTTATGCATAAAAAAGAGAAATTTCACACATTCGTCAAGAATTTTAAGCTGCTTTTCTTACATGCATACTTATGAAAAAGTTGTTACACTGAAGAAAAGAAATAGTGGGTGATAGAAGATGGAGCCGCTGTATATTGTTTTAACGATTTTTTTAGCAGCCATGCTATCGTATGATATTGCTAAATTTGTTCGAGGGGACCGGCCAGATTGGAAAGAGGGTCTCGTGACGGGCCTTGTGTTCGTGGGCTTTTTAGCAGCCATGCAAATGGCTTTTCACATTGTATAGCGCAGAAAGAGACTGTGACAAACGTATTTTAGTTGAAGGAAGATCCGAACGATGAATCGTTCGGATCTTTTATGTTTATGTCTCAATCCCTTTTTTAAAGATATGCCGGATAAGTTTAGTCCGGCAATACTAAAAAGCCCTGATATTGAATAAGCTGTTGTATACTGCATTTTTGATAAAGGGGCTTTTTACTTGTATCGAAAAAAAACACTGCTTTTGAAGCGAAGTTTAGGAGTAGCTGTGTTTCTTGCTGTGATTGCGCTGGGAGTTTGGATATTTCAATTTACATTCTTTTCTCCGAGTCATCAAGCCAAATCTGCTGTAAAAGAATTTTATACGCTAGAACAGGAAGGGAACTTTTCGGAATCATGGAACCTTTTTCATTCGTCCATGAAAAAGAAGTGGACAAAAGGTGCATACATACAAGATCGAGCACACGTATTTCTCAATCATTTCGGAGTAGACACTTTTACGTATTCCATTGAAGATGTTGAAAAAAGAAAGAGCTGGAAGATGGAAAATGATCGTAAAGCGTTTCCTGTTGTTTACGAAATGACCGTTATCCAAACGTATAAAGGGAAATATGGAAACTTTGATTTGGTGCAGAAAGTGTATGCTGTTCGTGAAAAAGGAGAATGGAAAGTCGTGTGGGATTATAAACAGTAGGAGAGCCTGCTGTTTTTTATCTTCATAAGAAATGAGCATACCTCAGCTGGTAATATGCCTCTTTTTTAACAGAAAAAACGTTATGTTTTTTTACGAGTGGGTAAAATGAAAGAAGGAGGCGAACACAGATGAAATTTAAAACGATTTTATTTGATGCATATGGAACACTGTTTGATGTACATACCGTTATTGAAACGTGTGATAAGCTGTATCCGGAACGAGGAGAAAGTATTAGCCATTTATGGCGTTTGAAGCAAATTGAATATGCAATGCAATATCAGCTGATGGGACGATACGTTGACTTTTATACATTAACAAATCAATCCCTGAAATATGCAGCAGAAGCAAATGATATTGATTTAACGGAACATGAAGAAAAAATGCTGATGAGTGCTTACATGAAGCTGAATGTCTACGATGAGGTCAAAGAGGTGCTCGCCTATTTAAAAGAAAAAGGATATCGTCTGGCTATTTTTACGAATGGTCCTAAGCACATGATTGATCCGCTTGTTTCTTATCACAATATGAATCATTTATTTGAAGATGTTATTTCCATAGACGAAATCAAACAGTACAAGCCTACAATGGCAAGCTATCATTATGCAAAAAATAAAATGAATGCAAAAAGAGAAGAAGTATTGTTTCTGTCATCGAATACATGGGATATTGCCGGTGCTAAAAACTACGGGTTCGCAGCGGCTTGGGTTAACCGAAAAGAAAATGTAGCTGAGCATAAAGAGTTGCAGCCAAACGTAATCATTAAAAGCTTAAATCAGCTTATTAAATAAAAAAAGAACGAGCATTAAGCTCGTCCTTTTTTTATTTATTGCTAAATGTATCTTTTGTTTCGCCTACTGCTTTTTGAGCATTTCCTTTTGCTTTCTCAGCTTTTCCTTCACGCTGAAGGTCGCGGTTATTCGTTGCATTTCCGACTTGATCTTTTACTTCACCTTTAGCTTTTGATACATTTCCTTTAACTTTATCTCCTAAACCTTTACTCATTTTAATCTTCCTTTCTATTAGTGATTAAGTAGTGTTACTTGTCTATTCCACCATTAGAAAGAAATTAAACATATTTTCTGATTTTGGCCTTAAACAGAAGCTAAGCCTGCCATATTCAAGAAGTACTGTTTAGTCACTATCATCATTCGGAGGTTTTAAGTTCCCATTCATCATAAATCTGAGATTGATAAGGCCATGATAATAAGCTTAAAGATTCCACTGCTTTTAGAACAAGAGGAGAAGCATTATCAATGTTAAGTTCCTGCGGTGCGATCCACAATGCTTCTAAAGAATCTTGTCCTTCAAACTGGACGGGGTTGGAAACAAGCTCACCGCCGGCAATGTCTACGTGATAAAAAACGGCAATGTGATGTACATGGGTAAATTCTTTCCACTTACAGGGATACTGAAAATCCGTTGTACCCGCTTGAGAAATAATAGTAATTTCAAAGCCTGTTTCTTCACTAAATTCTCTTTTCATCGCATCTGTTAATGTTTCGCCGTGTTCTAGCTGTCCGCCTGGCAAATCAAAGCGATGAATATAGGGGCCTCTATTTTTTCGAATAACAAGCAGCTTGTCATCTCGCATACAAATTCCATATACGCCAAAGGCGCGATCATAGTTTGCTTCCATCTTTTTTCACTACTTTCTATAACAGAATGGCTTGATAAAGCATCATTTGATTTCTTTATCCTACCATACATTTTGCTATAGAACCTTTTTTAATGAGATGCTTTTACAGTAAGTGTACGGGAAACAGCACTTTCGTTATGCAAACGGTCAACAGAGGTTACAACATATGTGTATGTTTGATTTTTGAGTGCGTTTTGATCTACAAACAATTGTTTTTCTCCTGTTTTTCGAACGGTTGTCAGCAAGTTTTCTGCGTTGTTAATATCGCCTTTTTTATTGCCTTGGAAGCGATAAATGGCATAATATGCGGAATCATTCTGCTGGTGATCTCGAATTTCAAACGCTGCTTCTTTTGTATGAGGGCCCGCGTTTTTTAATTTTGGTGCTTTTGGAGCCGTATCATCAAGCCAAGGCATTGACGGAATAAGAGCAGGATGTTTATAAATATCGTTTTGCAGCTTGTCCTTTATTCCTAGCGGGTTTCGGTTCAAATCTTTCAGGCTAAAATGCATGCTCCCCTGTACTTCTGGAAACTGGTGATTCAGAGCAATTTGCCTTGGATACTCATCGGGATCAGACCAAGCTTCCACTGCGTTGTTATTAATTTTGTAAGCAGCTTGTCCAATATAGAGGTGGACTGGCTTTCCGCGAACTTCATCTCTCCACCAGTTGAGCAGCGTATCGTAAGCAGCGGGTTCAAATCCGATATTCCAATAAATTTGCGGAGTGATGTAATCAATGTATCCATTTTGAATCCATGTACGCGTATCTGCATACAAATCATCGTAGTTTGTTTGTCCAGCAGTCGTCTCAGAGCCGGTTGGATCATTAGCGATGTTTCGCCATACGCCGAACGGACTGATGCCAAACTTCACGTATGATTTTGTTTTTTTAATAGACGTATTTAAATCTCGAACAAGCTGGTTAACATTGTCACGTCGCCAGTCTTCAATATTCGAAAACGTTTGAGCACCGTAGGTTTCATATGTTTTTTGATCTGGAAACGTTTGACCTGCAATTTTGTAAGGATAAAAATAGTCGTCCATATGAACAGCATCAATATCATAGTTTCTTACGACTTCGAGCACTTCTTCAATAATAAAATTTTTCACTTCTGGAATACCTGGGTTGTAGTAGAGTTGTTTTCCGTAGGAGACGACCCAATCAGGATGTTGTTTGGCAGGATGATTATCGGCAAGTTTGTTTAAATCGGTATGATTCATTGTAATACGGTAAGGATTAAACCATGCGTGGAATTCTAAGTTGCGCTTGTGTGCTTCCTCCACCATAAAAGCCAGAGGATCGTAGCCGGGATTTTTTCCTTGTGTACCGGTTAAATATTCTGACCACGGGCCATATTTTGAGGGATAAAAGGAATCAGCGGTAGGTTTAATCTGAACGACCACAGCATTCATCCCCATCTTTTGTACTTCATCTAGCAAATAAGTAAACTCTTTTTTCTGCTGCTCAACGGGAAGACCAGGCTGAGAAGGCCAGTCAATATTGTATACGCTTGCAATCCAAGCCGCTCGAAGCTCCCGTTTTTGATACGTAGTAGGTACGTCTGCTTTAGCAGGTAATGTGCTCGAACAAAACAGCAGTAAAAACAAGATGCCTCCAACCCATTTTTTAATATGCATGTTCGTTCCTCCTTCTTTTTTTGGTTGAGATAAAATTTCTTTCATAATATAGCATGCGGTCGTTATATTCACAATAGATTTTAATAAAATATTCTGAAAAATAAAATAAAGTTTTAAAAATATCAGAAAAATATTGAAATTAAACTTCAGAAAAAATATAATAATGGTAATTTAAAGAATATTTTAGAAATACGTTACTTAACGATGGAGGAATTCATGCGCCAATTTTCCGTACTTACTTTAATCGATGCACAAATGAATCATTACAGTCCTGCTGAAGGAAGAGTAGCTGATTACGTGTTAGAAAATCCTACGACCACGTTGAACTTAACGACCAAACAGCTAGCTAAGCAGTGTCAGTGCAGCGAAGCTACGATTATCCGCTTTTGTCAGCGTGTAGGGATCAATAGTTTTAAAGAATTAAAGATTGAATTAGCAAAAGATGCCCATAAGGTGAATAACGAGCAGCTGCCGAATCTTCCGGTTAATTTTGAAGACGATACCGAAGCTGTGCTTGAAAAAGTCATGAGCAAAAGTATGAGCGCACTGGTGAACACAAGTCGATTAGTGAGCTCTTCTGCAATTGATGCAGCTGCGGAAGCTATTCATGGAGCGAAACGAGTGTTTTTATACGGAGCAGGAGGGTCATCAGTGGTTGCACTAGATGCTCAGTATAAACTGCTTCGAATTGATATTTCAGCGCTGTTTTCATTAGACAGTCATGTTCAAATGGTGATGGCTACGAATATGACAAAAGATGATGTGCTGTTTGTAGTATCAACTTCTGGTCAAACAAAAGAAGTGGTGGAACTGATGCAAATAGCCAAAGATAAAGGAGCAGCGGTTATTTTGCTAACGCAGCACGGCTCATCGCCAGCTTCTAGATTAGCTGATATTCTGCTGACTATTTCAGTAGAAGAGCAGCATATTCGAATTGGAACGATGAGCGCTCGTATTGCTCAGTTAGCCATTGTAGATGCGATGTTTATACGGTTATGTATTCAAAAAGGCAATCAAGTGTTTGAACGCATAATCGATACACATAATGTAATTCAAAAAATAAAGAGGTAGGGGGAAACGAGAACATGAAGGTATTGTTTGTATGTTCTGGAGGAATGTCAAGTTCAATTGTGGTAAAAGCATTAAAAACGGAAGCACAAAAGCACGGAACGGATATGGAAGTGCTGGCAATTGGGACAAATGAAGTGGCAGAGGAAATTCAAAAGGGCTGGGACGTTGTAATGGTTGCACCGCAGATTCGTCACCGGTTTAACGCAGTGAAAGCGGAAGCGGATAAAGCTTCTGTTCCATGCGGGCCCATTCCGCCGCAGGCTTATACGCCGCTTGGAGGTCCGACGCTTTATAAAACGGTTCAACAGCTCGTTAGCTGAGGAAAGCAGGTGTATTCCTGCTTTTTAAATAAATAGGGGATTTATTACACAAGGGGAGAATATAGAGGGGGAAAGGGTATATGAGCAAATTTGTGTCGTTTTTAGAGAACAATTTATCGGGACCCATGGCCAGGTTATCAGAACAGCGGCATCTTCAAGCCATTCGTGATGGTGTTATTTCCGCTTTGCCGTTTATCATTATCGGAAGTTTTTTCTTGATTCTAGCATTTCCGCCTGTGCCTCAAGATAGCACAATTGCGAAATGGGCAGCTGACAACAGCGCCAACATTTTAATACCGTATCGAGTAACGATGTTTATTATGTCTTTATATATAGCCTTTGGGATAGGGTATAACTTGTCCAAAAGCTATAATCTCGATCCGCTGTCAGGAGCACAAATTGCAGTAGCTGCACTACTTCTTACGCTGACTCCAAAGCTGATTGAAGAAGAAGGGTTTATGCTTCCAATGGCCAATCTGGGAGGTCACGGTTTATTTGTAACGATGATTGTATCGATTTTATCGGTCGAGATTCTCAGGTTTTGTAAAGCAAAAAATGTCACCATTAAAATGCCGGAACAAGTGCCGCCTTCGGTATCGAGGTCTTTCGAAGCACTAATACCGGTTGCGATTGTTGTTGTACTTATGACGATTATTACGATTGTTTTAGGTATCGATCTTCACCATTTAGTTGATAAACTAGTTGCTCCGCTTGTGGAAGCCGGAGATAGTTTAGCAGGAGTGTTAATACCGGTTTTCTTAATTACGTTTTTCTGGTCATTTGGAATACACGGCGTCTCTGTTGTTGGGACAGTGGCACGGCCTGTATGGGAAGTGTACTTAGCGAAAAATGCTGAAGCGGTGGCAGACGGAGCTTCCACACTTCCGTATATTGCACCTGAAACGTTCTTTCAGTGGTTTGTGTGGATTGGAGGATCTGGAGCAACGCTGGGCCTTGTTTTAGCGATGCTGTTTTTCTCAAAATCTAAGTATTCGAAAGCGCTTTCTAGAACATCTTTTATTCCAGCGGTTTTTAATATTAATGAACCAATTATTTTCGGTCTGCCAATTGTCTTAAATCCTATTTTAATTATTCCATTTATCATCATCCCAATTATTACAACGATTATTTCGTATGCAGCAACGGCGACAGGTCTTATTACTCCAACCTACGTAATGGTTCCTTGGACGCTACCGGCGCCAATCGGAGCTTATCTATCAACCGGAGGAGACTGGCGGGCGGTTGTGCTAGTCGTTATCAATATTGCTATTTCTGTTGTCATTTATCTTCCGTTCTTTAAAATGTACGACCGAAAAATGGTTGAAATGGAAAAAAGCGATGAAGCAACGGTTACACCATCCGATAGTTCAGTTCAAATGTAAAGAAAGAGAAGCCAACTTGTTTGGCTTCTATCTCTTTAATAGGAGTGAGGGTCAATGTTTGTTCGGTTTCGTTATAAAACAGTGTTTTTATTTCTATTAACCATGGTTCTTTGTAACGTTATTTTTACACCTCTGCTGCAGTATGCTGGTTTGTCAGCACAGCATAGTTTATTTGTCATTACAAGTCTGTCAGCAGCTTTGCTTACAACATTTATTTCTATTCGGCTTTCAACCGCAGCTTTATCTAAAACCGCTGTTTGTATACGCTTTGTTTTGCTAGGGGCAGGGTGCACAGCCGTTACATATTTAGCCGTTTTTTAACAAGGAGGGTCAAAAAATGAAAGTAGTGACAATAGGGGGAGGATCAAGCTATACACCGGAATTGGTCGAAGGGTTTATTAAACGATATAATGAGCTTCCAATTCGAGAGCTATGGCTTGTAGATGTTGAAGAAGGAAAAGAGAAGCTTGAAATTGTAGGAGCACTTGCTAGAAGAATGGTCAAAAAAGCAGGTGTTGATATGGAAATTCATTTAACGCTTGATCGAAAAAAAGCGTTAATGAATGCTGATTTTGTAACGACACAGCTTAGAGTAGGCCAGCTTGATGCGCGTATTCATGATGAACGTATTCCTCTTAAGTACGGAATGATTGGTCAAGAGACAAACGGGGCAGGAGGGTTATTTAAGGGCTTGCGAACAATCCCGGTTTTGTTGAAAATTGCCGAGGAAATACACGAAATTTGTCCAAACGCCTGGCTTATTAATTTTACAAATCCTGCTGGCATGGTAACGGAGGCGCTGCTTCGCTACGGAAAGCATTCTAAAGTAGTAGGAGTCTGTAACCTGCCTGTACATATGACAAACTCAATCGCCAGCTTGCTTCAAATCGAAAAAGAAGATGTTCACATTGAATTTGCAGGGTTAAATCACTTGGTATATGGGCTGCACGTGTATGCAAAAGGAAAGGAAGTAACGCAAGAAGTCATTCAGCGTTTAAGTGATCCAAAGTCCCAAGTAACAATGAGAAACATAGCTCCTATTCCATGGCAACCAGACTTTTTGGAAGCTCTTGGCGTGATTTTATGTCCTTATCACCGCTATTACTACAAAACAAAAGAAATATTAGAAGAAGAGCTTGTGGCCTTTCAGTCAGGTACTACGCGCGCTGAAGTGGTCAAAGTACTGGAAGGAGAGCTTTTTGAACTCTACAAAAATCCAAATCTAGAAATTAAGCCTCCGCAGCTAGAAAAACGAGGAGGCGCTTACTACAGCGATGCCGCATGTAATTTAATTTCATCCATTTATAACGATAAAGGTGATATCCAAACATTAAATGTAAAAAACAATGGCGCTATTTCCTCACTCCCAAACGAATCTGCGGTTGAAGTAAACTGCGTGGTAACAAAGCAAGGACCAGTCCCACTCGCTGTCGGTGAACTTCCTGTAGAAGTGAATGGACTGGTACAGCAAATTAAATCGTTTGAACGAGTAGGAGCAGAAGCTGCGGTTACAGGATCTTACGAAAAAGCACTGGTTGCACTTACGATTAATCCGCTTGTTCCAAGTGACGAATTGGCTAAGTCGGTGTTAGATGAACTGCTTCAAGCTCATCGTAAGTATTTACCCGCTTTTTTTAAGGAAGTGAAAGCATAGTATGTATGCCGTTGGACTTATGTCGGGAACGTCACTGGACGGAATTGATGCAGCTCTTGTGGAGATTGAAGGAAGCGGCTATGAAAGTAAAGTTAAACTTCTTCAGTTCATTACCATGCCGTTTTCACCGCCGTTAAAAAAAGAAATTGAACAGGCGCTTTCTCTCGAACATTCAAATGTACAGCTGATCTGCAGCTTAAATTTTAAACTTGGCTATGCGTTTGCAGATGCAGTGAAAAGAGTATGCCAAGAAGCCGGGTTTTCTCTGGAACAAGTAGATGTCATTGGATCGCATGGGCAAACGATTTATCATCAGCCGTATGCTTTAGAAAATACAGCGATGTCTACACTCCAAATTGGAGAGCCCGCTGTTATTGCCTATGAAACCAAAACGAAGGTAGTAGCAAACTTCAGGGTGATGGACATGGCAGCGGGCGGGCAAGGTGCTCCGCTAGTTCCTCACACAGAACGGATTTTGTACAGCCACGCTGACCGTACAAGGCTGCTTCAAAACATTGGAGGTATTGGAAATGTAACGTTGATTCCTCCAAAACACTCTCCTATACCGGTAGTAGCTTTTGATACGGGGCCGGGAAATATGATGATAGATGAAGCATGTCAGCAGCTTTTTAATATTTCATTTGATGAAAATGGGCGTTTAGCAGCTGGAGGAACTATTATTTCAGAGCTTTTAGAAGACTGTATGAATCATGATTACATGAAGCTTTCTCCTCCTAAATCGACGGGAAGAGAGCTGTTCGGTACACAGTACACAAGGAGACTGCTAGAGAAATATAGCAAACATAAAAAAGAAGATTTGCTGGCTACGATTACTATGTTCACGGCATCATCCATTGTACATCACTATGAAACATTTATTTTTCCTGCCTATTCTATTGACGAAGTAATTATTGGAGGAGGCGGAAGTTATAACAATACGCTGATGAATATGATTAAAGCCAAGCTAGGGAAGCGCTGCAGTGTGTATACACAAGAAGAAATAGGAATGTCTTCAGAAGCAAAAGAAGCCGTAGCTTTCGCAGTGCTCGCAAATGAAACACTTTCGGGTTATCCAAGCAATGTACCAAGTGCAACCGGCGCCGTGTCTCCTGTAATATTAGGAAACATTACGCCTGTACCACTATAAAAAAGGGGATGGAAGAAATGACAGAAGCAGCAAATATGGAAAATGAAATTTTTGAACTTATTGCATACGGAGGAAATGCTAGGTCACTGGCATACGAAGCATTAGAAGCAGCTGAAGATTATGATTTTAATAAAGCTGACGAACTTTTAAAGCAGTCTCAAGAAGAGCTCGGTCATGCTCATAAAACGCAAACTGCGCTTATTCAACGTGAATTGAACGGAAAAACAATTGAAAAGTCGCTGCTTTTAATTCACGCACAAGATCATTTAATGACGGCTATTTCAGAGCAAAAATTAATTGAACATATGATTAAGCTTATTAAAAAATTTAAAAAAGAAGGCGAAAATTAATGAAAAAGCTAGGTATTGCGATTTATCCGGAACATTCGACCGTGGAAAAAGATAAAGCGTATATAGCACTTGCGCATCAATACGGATTTACACGTATTTTTACATGCTTGCTTTCTGTTGAAGGCGATCAGGAAAAGGTAATGGCGAACTTTAAAGAAATTATTGAGTTTGCCAATGAGCTAGAGATGGAAGTAGTAGTTGATATCGCTCCTCGCGTATTTGGAGCGCTCGGCATTTCTTATGATGATCTATCTTTCTTTCACGAACTAGGGGCTTATGCTATTCGTCTTGATCTAGGGTATACGGGAAATGAAGAGTCCATTATGACCTTTAATCCATATGGCTTAAAAATTGAAATTAATATGAGTAATGCAACAAAGTATGTCGATAATATTTTAAGTTACCGACCGAACCGAAAACAGCTATTGGGGTCGCACAACTTCTATCCTCATCGATACGCGGGATTGTCGTATGATCACTTTATGAAGTGTTCAGCATTGTTTAAAGAACATAACCTTGAAACAGCAGCGTTTATTAATTCACCAAGCGCTACTTTTGGACCGTGGCCTGTTACTGAAGGACTTTGTACGCTTGAAATGCATCGCACGCTTCCGATCGACGTGCAGGCTAAGCATCTTTTTAAAACGGGATTAATTGATTGTGCAATCATTGCGAATGCTTATGCATCAGAAGAAGAAATGAAGGCGCTGCGTGATGTTGTTCAGCAAGAGCGCTTTACCTTTAATGTGACCCTGTATGATACGATTACTGAGCTTGAAAAGAAAATTGTGCTGGAAGAGTTTCATTTTTACCGCGGAGACGTATCCGATTATTTAATTCGCTCTACGCAAAGCCGAGTAAAATATAAAAAAGAAGAATTCAAGCCTACGCATACTCCACCAATTCGAAGAGGCGATATTTTAATAGAAAATGAACTCTATGGTCAGTACAAAGGAGAGCTGCAAATTGCGCTGTTAGACATGGAAAACTCCGGGAAAACTAACGTAGTAGGGCGCATTGCAGAAGAGGAAATTTTCTTATTAAATGAACTGCAGCCATGGGATAAATTTGCTTTTTGTGAGCGGTGATGAAATGGACTATATTATCGGTATCGACGGTGGCGGAACAAAAACAGAAGCCGTTGCGTACAGCTTAGACGGTCAAAAGCTCGCTGCTTCAAAAAGCGGTTACAGCAATTTACTCATTAATTACAATACGGCTATTACTCATATTGATGAATGTATTATGGCGTGCAAAACTGCGCTTGCTGGTCATACATGTAAAGGCATTTCACTAGGACTTGCTGGAAGTAAAGCATTATCCAAAGAAGAAATAAAAAGATATTTTTATAATCGTTATCAAGTAGAAGTAGGTTTATATGATGACGCCATAATTGCACATGAAGCACTACTGCATGGAAAAGACGGGATTTTAACCATTGCAGGAACTGGAGCCGTCAGCATTGGAAAAAAAGACGGGGTATACGAATACGGAGGAGGGTGGGGACACCTTCTTGGAGATGAAGGAAGCGGATATTGGATTGGTCTTCAAGCACTTATATTGTTGACGAAGGAGCATGATCAAAGCCGTCCGTACAGCAGCCTTAGTCAGACAATCTTGCAACATGTAAAAGCAGACACTATACACGACATAAAAAAGTTTGTCTACTCATCTCCTAAATCAGAAGTTGCTTCACTCACTCCGCTTGTTGTACAGCAAGCAAGAAATCATAAACAAGAAGCGAGTGACATCCTTCAACAGGCTGGAAAGAACCTTGCAAACATGACTCTTCATTTGTATAAGAAACAGCGGTTTGAAGGGAGCTGCTTGCTGGCATGCAAAGGCAGCATTTTAACGGAAATTCCAGAAGTGTTTGATGTTTATAAAAAAGCATGTGAGAAAGAAATAAAGCATATCCAGTGGGCAACACAGCGAGTATCATCTGCTAAAGGAGCTTATCAGCTGTTCATGAATGATTATAAATAGAGAAAAAATGATGGTGGAAAAGGCAGGGGATCACAGTGAACTTAAATCATATCTTAACAGAAAAACGCAATCCGCAAACTTTAAACATTGATGAATTATCAAGCCTGGAAATTGTAAAAAAAATTAATGAAGAAGATCACCAAGTGCCTCAGGCAATCAATAAGGTGCTGCCTGTTATTGCTCTGTTAGTAGATGAAATTGTCAGTGCTTTTAAACAAGGAGGACGTCTGATTTATATCGGAGCAGGTACAAGCGGGCGGCTGGGCGTGTTAGATGCATCTGAATGTGTACCAACATTCGGTACACCTGCCGAACAAGTAATTGGGATCATAGCTGGGGGAGACAAGGCGCTCCGGCATGCGTTAGAAGGAGCAGAAGATAATAAGAAACAAGCGATAGAAGATTTGAAAGCGATTAATTTATCAAATAAAGATATTCTTGTAGGGATAGCTGCAAGTGGAAGAACTCCTTATACACTCTCAGCGCTTGCGTATGCAAACAGCCTGGGGGCAGTAACGGGCTGCGTTGTAAATTCTCCTCAATCAGCTATGGAACAAGAAGCAAAATATGCAATAGTAGCAGAATCAGGGCCGGAAGTTGTAACAGGTTCTACAAGAATGAAAGCCGGAACTGCTCAAAAGCTTGTTCTTAATATGCTGACGACCGCTTCTATGATTCAAATCGGTAAAGTCTACAGCAATCTAATGGTAGACGTACAGCCGACTAATGATAAACTCGTACAGCGTGCTAAAAATATTATTGCAGAACTAACAGGCGTCTCATCAGAAGAGGCAGCGGAAAGTTTACAAACATACAAAACACCAAAAGCCGCTATCCTTGCGCTTCTTACTTCTATAGAAGGTGATGAAGTGCACCAGCTGCTTGATAAACATGACGGACATTTAAAAAAAGCGATTGGAGAAGCAGTGGAACAGCAGACTAAAGATTAACCCCTAAAAGAAGTGCATACAGCACTTCTTTTTTTGTTGAGTACATTTTTTGCACAATGTATGTGGGTGAATTCGGTCTAATCATTTTGCGAGACCCGTAGTATAGTAAAAGCATAAAGCATAGTAAGGATTTCAATTTGTGCACGAATTGGACTGAAGGTGATTCATGTGTTAGACAAACGCAGTACGGCCGTATTGCAAGTTTTGCTTCAAGCTGCAACATTTATACCGGTACAAGAGTTAATGAAACAGTTTCAAGTGTCAAGACGTACCATCTATTACGATATTGAGAAAATTAACGATTGGCTGTGTCAGCAAGAATTAGAGTTTGTTCAGTACACATATGGAAAAGGTTTTTTTCTAAACGATCAGGCGAAGGACCAAGTTGCTAAACAATTTTCTCATGTTATGCCATCTGCTTATTTATCAGCTGAGGACCGGCAAATATACGTTGCTTTGATGTGTATACTTCGAGGCGGAAAAATCGGAACTCAGCAGCTAATGGAAGAAACAGAAGTTAGTCGTAATACTGTGCTGCAAGACATTAAAGACTTAAAAAACAAGTGGGCAAAAAAAGATATATCTTTGATATACAGCTATAAAGATGGTTACGAGGCACAAGGATCTGAAAGCGACATTCGAAATTTGCTTTATATACACATCGCAGAATTAATAAGTCAACATCAAGAAGAATTGCTGAAAAGAGTCATGAAAGCAGATTACGAATATTCAATGATTTATAACTGGCTTGTGGAGTGTGAAGATAAACTAGGAATGGCGTTTACAGACAAGATGCTGACGCAATTAGCGTATATGCTCACATGCTGCATCCAGCGCATTCAAAGCAAGCGCTACGTAGACTCCTTGATTACTAGAAAAGACGAATTAGAAAAAACTAGGCAATATAAAGCGCTGCAAGAAATTGAAAGCGTTTTAGGGTTGGGGCTTCCATCACAAGAAAAGCACTATCTTGCCACTGTCTTACTAAGTGCAAAAGTAAATGTAGTAAATCAAGCAGATAGTGATGATTGGATGAGAAGCATTGTAAAAGAAATGGTATCGCGGTTTCAAGCCTATGCTTGTGTAGTATTTGAAGATCGAAACCGGCTTGAACAAAATTTATATATTCATTTGAAGACGGCTTATTACAGGCTTCTCTATAATATTCATCTCCCTAATCCTATGCTTTCGGCTATTCAAACAAAATATCAGGATATAGTGGAACTGACAAAAAAAGCGTTGCTTCCTTTAGAAAAAAGCCTTCAAACACGTATTAATGAAGACGAAATTTCTTATTTTGCTCTTCATTTTGGAGGATGGATGAAAAAACAAGCGGGAAGGCAAAAACAAAAGCGTATTGTTATTGTTTGTGCCAATGGAATTGGAACGTCTCGCATGCTTCAGTATCAGCTTGAACAACTGTTAACAGACGCTGAATTAATAGGGCCGATGACGGTAAGGGATTATGAACAATTTAAGGAAAGCTATGATTTAGTTATTACAACTACGCCGTTAAAAAAGCGAATGAACGTGATGCTTGTGAATCCTATTTTAACAGATGATGAAAAGCAGAGATTAATCGATTTAGTTGAACCATCTTCCTCTCAGCTAACGACTCAAGCCATCATGGGTATTATCAAGCAGCATGCAAATATACAAGATGAAAAAGCTCTGTTAGCTAATTTAAAACTGGTTATACAGCAATCTAAAAAAATGGTAAGAGAGGATAGAAAGCCAATGTTGCATGAAGTATTGCAGGAGCCATTCTTGCAGCTTAAAGATTCAGCAGATGATTGGAAAGCAGCTGTTAGGCTGGCTGCCAAGCCTTTGCTGAACTACGAATATATTGAACCTTCTTATGTAGAGGCAATGATTAAAAGTGTAGAACAGTTAGGCCCTTATATTGTTATTGCGCCAAAAGTCGCGCTCCCTCACGCAAGGCCAGAAGAAGGTGTAAATCGTGTGGGTATGAGCATGCTTCGCTTAAAGGAACCCGTCTATTTTTCTACTGAAAAACAGCACGGAGCACAGCTAATTATCGTACTTGCTGCTACTGATAATGAAACCCACTTAAAAGCACTATCTCAGCTTTCGATGATGCTATCTGAAAACGATAATATTGACAAGCTTATTGCAATGAAAACAAAACAAGAAATGCTTGCATTAATTGAAGCTTACTCAAATTAAAAGGAGAGATGAAAAATGAAAAAGATTTTAGTGGTATGCGGAAACGGTTTAGGAAGCAGTTTTATTGTGGAAATGAATGTAAAGAAAATTTTAGTAGAACTTGGTGTTGAAGCACAGGTATCTCATACAGATTTAACAACTAGTAAAACGGAGCAGGCAGATATCTATTTAGGATCTGCAGATATTGTGAATCAATTGGATGATGGCACTCGAACGGTCGTGGCACTGCAAAACATTTTAAATCAAGCGGAAATTAAAGGAGCACTGCAAAAATACTTCGTGGAGGCGTAAGCCATGTTTGATTTAATTATGAAAGATATATTAGGAACACCTGCTATTCTAGTAGGATTGTTTGCCCTAATTGGTTTGTTGCTTCAAAAGAAAAAAAGTGCAGATATTGTATCGGGCACTTTAAAAACGATTATGGGCTTTCTTATATTAGGAGCAGGGGCTAACATATTAATTGCTTCACTTGAAGCGTTTGGAAAAATGTTTAATAAAGCGTTCTCCGTTGAAGGCATCATTCCTAATAATGAAGCAATTGTAGCTGTAGCTCAACAAACGTTTGGTACAGAAACAGCGATGATTATGCTCTTAGGTATGATTGTAAATATTATTATCGCGCGCATCACGAAATTTAAGTATATCTTTTTAACGGGGCACCATACCATGTTTATGGCTTGTTTGATTGCAGCTATCTTATCTACAGGCGGGTTAACAGGAGCACCTCTGATTTTTATCGGTGCGCTATTATTAGGTATCTTAATGGTTTTATTCCCTGCACTTCTTCAGCCTTATGTGCGTGAAATTACAGGGTCAAACGATATTGCCGTTGGTCATTTTGGTTCCCTAGGCTACTTAGTAGCAGGGTTTGTCGGCAAGCGAGTAGGGAATCGTGAAAAAACTACAGAAGAAATTAAAGTTCCTCAATCCCTAGGATTTCTTCGAGATACGTCCGTTTCTGTCTCGCTCACGATGACCGTTTTATTTATTGTTGTTGCCCTTTTTGCTGGTCCTTCATTTATCGAAACAAAATTAAGCGGGGGTCAAAACTTTATTGTGTACTCTCTCATTCAAGCGATCACGTTTGCAGCAGGGGTATATGTCGTGCTGGCGGGTGTTCGTATGCTTTTAGCAGAGATCGTGCCAGCATTTAAAGGAATTGCTGACAAAGCGGTACCAAATGCTATTCCAGCGTTAGATTGTCCAACTGTGTTTCCTTTTGCTCCTAACGCAGTGGTCATTGGATTCTTTTCAAGCTTTATCGCAGGCCTTATTTCAATGTTCTTTTTGCCTTTATTTGGGCTAAGTATTATCGTGCCAGGCCTCGTTCCGCACTTTTTTACTGGAGCCGCCGCGGGAGTGTTTGGAAATGCAACGGGGGGAAGAAGAGGAGCAGTGGTCGGGTCATTTGCCAATGGAATCTTAATTAGTTTTTTACCGGCTGTTTTACTGCCTGTTCTCGCGTCGCTAGGTTTTAAAGGCACAACATTTGGAGATTCGGACTTTAGTTCGGTAGGTATTCTTCTTAGTATGCTAATTAAATTATTTACGTAAAGATAAAAAACTCATGTTACGCTAGTAGCATGAGTTTTTTATGATATTGGAAGTGGAGGAGCAATGAATGAAGATTGATCCAGAGTTTTATGACTATGCAATGATTGCAAGAAGTACAGAGAATGGGATCTATTTTGCAAGCGTGAACTATGCCTTAGAAAATCAAAAAAGCATGACTTCTCTTCTTTCTTCCACCGGTGAATGTTTGATAAAAGCGAAAGCTGAAAAGCAGGAACTACTAACCTATGCAATACAGACGGGAAAAGCTAACAGGCTGTTAGCACAGCGCTTGTTATCGAATTTATTATTGTAAAAAAGTTTATTTTTCTAGTTAAATTAGCATGTGCGCTCTGATAATCCTTTGGTTATTTCTCCTTATGACGATGTAAACATCAATATGGTATTATCGAAAGTTAAAGGGGTATTAAAAGGTGTGTGGAAACAATGGATCGAAAAAAAGCCGCATCAGTAGCTGGAGCATTGGTCATTGCCGTAGGAATTTGGCTGTTTCAAAGCGGGAAATTTAAAAGTGAAGCCCAGGCAGATAAGTTTACGAGTACGTTTTTGGTCGATCATGAACAAACAGACAATGGATTTGAATTATTTACTTCGGATACCAATCAATATAGCATGTGGTTTCCGCTTCAGTATGTTATTCATAAATCTTCTTATAAAAGCAGTGAAGATGAAAGTGAAGTATGGACAGCATCAACGAAGGAAAATGATTCATACAATGCTGGGAAAATAACGGCTTTATTTTCTAAGAAAAAAAGCAAAGCAGCTCAAAAAAAAATGGATGCGTTTCAGCCTGATTACATGTTAAAAGGTAAAAATGCAACGATTTATGTGAAAAAACAAACAAGAGATGGAAAGCATAGCATTTATCATGCTTATGTGAATGATGATTATTCAGACAAGTATATTTACTATACGTTTGAACTAAAAAGCAACGAACAGACAAACAGTACAAAACAGCAGTATTGGGTAGAAAAAATTCTTCTGAATACACAGTTTCAAAAAAACTCAGCTGAATAGTCAGCTGAGTTTTTACGTAAGGGTTCATAATACTTTTGCTTTTTTATGTAAACGGGTACAATATGAGTAAGGAGGCCTTCGTATGATTGAAAAACAAGCAGTTGGTGAAAAAGCAGCACAATTTGTTGAAGATGGAATGATTGTAGGGCTAGGGACAGGTTCAACAGCTTATTATACAATTGTAAAACTAGGTGAACGAGTAAAAAATGGATTAAACATCAAAGCCGTTCCTACTTCTCAAAAAACAGAAGAGCTGGCAAGGAAACTAGGTATTCCTATTGTTACCTTAGCGGATGTTGAATATATTGATATAGCAATTGACGGAGCGGATGAAGTGGATAGCGAACTTTCTTTAATTAAAGGAGGAGGAGGCGCACTGCTTCGAGAAAAAATGATTGCGTACGCAGCGAAGCGGTTTATCGTGATTGCGGATTCTAAGAAAATAGTGAAGACGCTAGGAGCTTTTCCTCTTCCTGTTGAAGTTATACGTTTTGGCTGGGAAATGACGGCGAAGCATATTCGCAGTGCAGGTTGTGTACCGCAGCTTAGGCTTTTAGATGATCATACGCCGTTTATCACCGATAACGGAAATTACATTCTAGACTGCCATTTTTCAGAAATTGAAAATCCTGCTGAGTTGGAAAAACAGCTGATAAGAGTTCCAGGCGTAGTAGAAAGCGGATTGTTTGTAGGAATGACGGAGGAAGTCATTACCGTACAAAATCAAGAGGTTCATATCATGAAAAAATAGAAGCTTTGGCGTCGGGCCTAGGCTTCTATTTTTTAATTGGAAAGAACGTTCCAATTTTTCTCTAATTGATATATGTATTGAGACGCGTTCAGTACATTTGGATGAACGAAGGTATCAATTGTTTTTTGCGGACAAGCAGATCCGTATAATGAAAAAATAACAAGCTTGCTATGCTCGATTGGTGATACAACGTGAGATAAACAGCGATAAGAAGGATTTATCAAGCTTTTTACCATCTCATGAATATCTTCTTTGTCGTAAAAATCGACTTCAATTTCCGTCTTTACTAAATAACGGCTTTCAATGGCGCTGCTTCTATAATAATTGTAGCGTGCTCCTATGAAGTAGGACGGATCTGATGTTGAAACGTCCAAATTCGTATATGTTTGATCCTGCTTGCTTTTATAAAAAATAGAATCATGAGTATGCTTCATGAATTCTTGATAAGTTGTTCCATCTTCCCACAGAGCTAGAATACAAGCATCTGTTTCATCTTCCACGTTCCAACCCCCTAATTGGCCAATGAAACCATTCACGTGTGCAAGAGCAGCCCAATGCTGTTGCGTATATGAAAAAGATGCTTTTTTATTAGTCGGTATGCTGCATTTCACAATTTTTGTCAACATTCTCCCATCACCTCAATTAATTACTTCGATAAATGAAGGAAAAATCCTTCTAAAAAGAGGAAAATCATAGACATATCCCCCCTTTAAAAGCCATACATTTCAAATAGGACAATGTTAGGGAAAGAAGGGGAAATGAATGAAAGTTTTTCGTGCAAAAGCCTGTCAATCTCCTATGCGAAAAGGCTGGTCAATTATGTTTCAGCATCCGTTTAAAAAAGATGAAAGAGGAAGATCGCATCCGTTTGTTAAACGGTTTATGTATACAGAGCAACACGATGAAATTGACATTCTGGTTGAAGAGATGAATGAACTGCTGAGAGTGCAGGATTTTTGGACAAGTACTGCAAAAGGAAGAGCAAAAGCAAGATATGATGAACGAGTAGTAAATGCTTTTTATAACGATATTGAAAAAAAGACGAGCGAACAAATTGACAGCGAGTATGAGTACGTCCATGTAATAGGAGAACAAGGAAGCGGCAAAACATCCTTAATCCGCCAGCTTCTTGGGATAAAAAAGGAATGTGGCTTTCTAGGAATAGGCAGTAAAGGCGCTTATTCTGCTACGTATAAGGTGAAGGATTCCCAACACTATGAAGCTGCTGTCTCTTTTTTTACGCGAAGTGAAGTGCAAAGAAAATTGGAGAATATGCTACTAAGAAGCGCTGCAGTGTATGCTGAAGGAGGCACGGATTATGACTTGGTCTTTGAGTTATTACACGGAGATTCCTCTTTTAATCTGCGCGCTCTTTTAGGAGATATCCCATACAAAGCCCGTTACTTTAATGATGATGTTCCTTTAAGAATGAGCGACGAAAATAGTTCATTCAAACAATTTGTAGATGCAATTAAACGAGAAAGTGAAATAGTAAAAGACGCTGTTGATCAAGAAGGAAGAGATTTTGCAGAGGTATGGCATAAGCGGCTTGAATGTAGGAAGATCACTGAGCAAATGCTTCTGGCAATTGAATCCCGCTTGAAAGAATACAAGGAAGCAATATGGGAAGTAGGAGAAGACGACTGGCCAATATTCTGCCGTCTCACAGCAAAGGAGCTGTCTTCCTTTGATCCGCTAACAAATGAAGAAGAAGAAAATAACGGACGTCTTATTTATCCACTGTTTCGTAGAATTGAAGTTTGCGGCCCTTTTTCTTTTAAGAAAGGGGTAGCAATTTGCGAGCACCCATCTGTTGAATATACGAGCACCATCCACGATTCTTTTAAAAAAGCAGCTTCTATTTTATACGTACATCACGGGCTTAAAGAACTAGATATTCAATTTCTTCAACAGCTCATCGTACATGGTCACGGTGCTAAGGTAAACGTTTGTGTTACACACGGAGATTTGCTTACCTCTCCAAGCTGCCGGACGGATTATGCTAAAAAACATGCCATGGCTAAAATGATAGATGGTGCGCTTAAAAGCGTTTCACCTCTTATGAAAAAGCAGCTTCACTACTATTTAACAGTAGGGAATACTACCATTTTAGAATGTGTACACGAGGAATTTGAAGAGAGTCACCTTCTTTATAAAGACTTAAAGGCAGCTTTAGTATCAGAAACGAGAAAAAAGCAGCAAGAACTTCATCCTATTTATTTAAACTTAACTGTTTCCCAGGCTTTTTATGAGGCGATGGAGTCCCTGAACATTCCTTATATGGATAGAGAAACGTGTTTGAACATTTCCTTAGGAGAGCATGAAGGGCCGGTGCCAGTCATTGCGTCCGCTTTTATTTCATCTGTCTACGAGCATTTTCTAAGTCAGCCGTCTGGATGGTCAAGTACCTATCATTCGGTCACCGACCGACAGCAGGTTATTCAAGAGTTGGCAGGTGAGTTCGCAACCGTCGTTTATTCCTATTTGAACGAGCAGATACTTGAAAATGCCCGTAAGGACTGGCTCGCTCTTTATAAAGAAAAAGAAGACGATCAACCGTATAAATATAGCAGGGTGATAGAAAGTGTGATTCCTGCCAAAAACGATATCTATCAGCAGCAAATTCTTATGAGAAACGTTTATCAGTTGATTAAGTATGTGATAGAAAAGAAAGACGGCGTAATGGTTCATTAAGGAGTCAATGTAAAAAGAGGTTTATAAATAAAAAAACAGAGCCTGATTTCAGGCTCTATTAGCGTTTGGAAATAGCAGTTAAAGTATTAGGTCCGGCAACGCCGTCAACTGCTAGCTTATTGTCTTTTTGAAACTTACGCACAGCAGCTTCTGTATTGGCACCGAAGATACCATCCGTGCCTTTTGTATCATAGCCAAGCGACGTTAATTTCTTTTGAAGAGCTTGAACATTGCTGCCTTTGCTTCCTTTTTTAAGCGTTTGTTTTGTGTTAATTGCTGTATCTGCTGGTGGGTTTGTTGGCTTTGGATTTGTTGGGTTTGTTGGTGTCGTCGGGTTCGGTTTCGTTCCTGAACTTCCTAAAGCTTTATATGTTGATGGACCAACAATGCCGTCAGCGGTTAAGCCGTGGTCTTTTTGGAACTTACGAACAGCTGAATCTGTATTGGCACCGAACACACCGTCCGTACCTTTTGTGTTATAGCCAAGTGAAGTTAGCTTCTGCTGAAGTTCTTTAACTGCATTTCCTTTACTGCCTTTCTTTAAAACAGTTCCTGTAGAAGGAGCTGGAGTAGAACCTGAGTTTCCAGAAACATTGTATCCGTTTGCTGCTGCAATGTCGTTAAACGATTTAGAAGAAGTTGTAATCACAACTGGTGTACCGACGGTCACTTTACTAAATAACCATGCCACTTCTTCATCGTACATACGAACGCATCCGCTGCTTACATATTTGCCAATGGAAGCAGGATTATTATTTCCATGAATAGCATACGTCGTGCCGTATGTACCTCTCGCGTTTAGACCTAGCCAGCGATTGCCAAGAGGGTTTCTAGGATCTCCACCAGGAATGTTCCCTGAGTAATAAGGGCGATTGACAATTTTATTCACTACTTTGAAATGCCCTTCTGGTGTAAGAGACTGCGTGCGCCCTGTTGCGACTGAAAACGTTCGGACAAGTGAACCATTTTGGTAATAAGCGAGTTTATTTGTTGCTTTGTTAATGATAATTAAATGAGATGGTGTTGAAGCAGCTTCTGTTTTTGGAACCCCTACAAACAAGCAGGCTAGAGCTAGAATAGCCGCTATGAGTACGATTGTTGTTCTTGATATTCTATTTGCCATGTGCTGCGCCTCCTTAGGCTGCATTAATGAAAAACGTATGGTGCGGCAGTGCTATAAATTCTTCACTAATAAAATAAAAGACGAATAGCTGCATTTTCTATACCTGTATGTATGCGCTTAATAAGGAAATCATTAAGTAGAAAGACTTTACTAGCGGGAATTTATAATAATAAGAATAACTAAGTTTTTCTTGATGTTTTGCATAATTTTACTAAGATAAGTTTACTAATCTAGCGGATTTATATTTACATAAGCAGCACATCCTTTCCAGTTCTTCATTTTCGTGTAAAGAAATGAAAGCGTTATACATATTATTTTGTAATCATATTGTAACATAGTTGTATTTTTTATACCATAAAAAGACATAAAATAGTATAAAAATACTTTATATGGGTTTTATGTACAAAAAATTCAAAAGTTCAGGAGAACGAAGCTATTATTAGATATACGAAACTGGAAAAGAAGTATGCGTAGTTTTGCGGAAATAGATAAATATTCTTATTCGAATATAGGGAGGAACAGAGTAAAAAACTACTTGCAAAGAGACAAGTAGTTTTTAAACCGTTATTTTTGAGCATACATTACAACAAAATTAAAAAATTTATAGATGCAATCCACTGTGCTGAACCCGCTTGCTGTTAGCCAATTTAACTGATCATGTAAAGTTGCCATTTTATCTAACTTCGTACGTTCATGAGCAGCCTCAATTTGCTCATGAGTTAATCCGCTTGAGGCAATTCTTTCACTCCAGTCTTTTTTATATAACTCTTCAATAATAGAAGAATGGCCTAATACTTGATCGGCATTAATAAATATTCCTCCTGTATGCAGCAAATTATAAATTTGCCCATACAGCTTTTGCTTTTGTTGGTCTTCTAAATGATGAATAGCAAGTGAAGAAATCACAATGTCGAATGAATGCTCAAATTCGTAGCTTGTTATATCTGATACAAGAAATTCCATATGCTGTTCGTTTTTAAAGCGCTCCTTAGCTTTTTCAAGCATTTGATCTGACACGTCAATCAACGTGAAATGAGCATTTGGGTATTTTTCTTTTACAAAAGAAGAAAACAATCCTGTACCTGCTCCGATATCAAGTACGCGAAGCGGCTTGTTTGCAAAGTGAAGAAGAGAAACGGGAATGGAATAAAAATCAAAAAAACAAGGAATAAGTTTGCGGCGCTGCTCGTCATACTGAGAAGCATGGGCATTAAATTTTTCTTTAACGTTATTTTTCATTTTTACAGCTCCTTTATTTGGTAATATTGAGATACATATATCGTATAGAAGTTTGGTAGAAAAGAAAATAAACAAAAATAGGCAGTATTGATTCCAGTTTGTTATGAATAGAAAGAGATGGAGAGAAGAAAATGGAGATCAAATGGTTAAAAACATTCATCATAGCGGCTTCTTATGAAAATTTCAGGCAAGCGTCTGAAGATTTATTTTTAACACAGCCTGCTGTATCAAAGCATATTCAGCGACTGCAGCAAGAGCTAGGCGCTGAGCTTTTTGAAAAAAAAGGTAAATATATTACGCTGACTGAGGCAGGACGCTTTTTTTTGCCTCATGCACAAAAAATGGTGAGGGCATATGAAGAAGGAGTAGGAAATTTTAAATTATGGAAGCAAGGATATAACCGAAAACTGACTATATCCGCTGCTCCTCAAATAGCAGCATCTGTTTTGCCGAGTCTAATCAAACAATTTGTAGAGAGATATCCCCATATTGAAGTCACGGTTAATATCACAAATTCGTTTCAAGTGGGAAAAGACATCAGCGACAGAAGGTCAGATATTGGATTAACAAGGATGCTTCCAGGTCAGGCAGACGTTTTTTATGAGTTAATACATAAAGAAAAAGCAGTCTTAGTTGCCCCGTTTTCTGCAGAGGCACGTACGGAACAGGAGCTGTTATCTTCCTACCGGCTGCTTACGAATAATCATCCTGTTTATTGGGAAGATTTACTCCTTCAAATCAAGTCTTGTTATCCTCACATTCAGCTGCTTCCTGTGACGCAAGTAGAAATTACAAAGCGCTTTATTGAAGAAGGTTTAGGCGTATCTTATTTGCCATTTTCTATGGTGAAAAAGGAAGTTGAAAATCAAACGTTAAGCGTAATTTCACAGCAAAAAATTATCCGGCCTTCTTCACATACGTATATCGTAACAAAAGGTGAAACGGAAGAAACAAAGCAGTTTAAGCACTTTGTAGCTGAGACCTTAACAGAAACGAGCTGAAATGATACCATAAAAAGGAAGGGGGGATGGCAATGTATATATTAATAATACTTGTAGCAGCAGCGGTCTTAGCAGACGTTATCTTGAGAAAAGTCCTTGATATCCCTCGCAGCAAATTTTGGGGAAAATATGAGTATGAAAGTCTAGCTTTAGAACGTTGGGACAAATATGTCATGGTAGCTTTTGTTCTTTTTCTAGTACTCGATATGATTTTTATGGTTGTAGAGCCTTATATCGTGACTTGGTGGTTTTTAGGCATGCATATTTTGCTGAAAAGCATAGATGAATGGAAATATAAACAAGAAACGAAAGAGTACATCACAAGCTTTGTACAGCTGGGATTCTTCTTTACGGGATTTGTTTTATTAGCCGGCGGAATTGTATAGAAAAAGAGCTTTACCTATGGTAAAGCTCTTTTTATATTATTTAAAAATATGATCAATGTCTTTAATTTCAGAAGAAGTGAGCTGAACATCTAATGTTTTTAAGTTATCAAGTACTTGATCAGCGCGTTTTGCCCCTGGAATTAACACATCAATTGAATCGCGCGTTAAGTACCAAGCCAGAACAAGATGAGCTACTTCTACGCCTTTCGCGTTAGAGATTTGACGAAGACGCTCTACTTTTTCTAGATTTTGCTGAAATGCTTCCCCGATAAAATGAGGCATATCTTCGCGCAGGTCATTAAACTTTGTATTTTTATCATATTTCCCAGCAAGTAAGCCAGCAGCTAGCGGGAAGTATGGAATAAATGAAATGCGGTTTGCAGCAGTATAAGGTAAAATATCGCTTTCTGCTTCTCGCTGAATTAAGTTATATTGGCCTTGGACCACGTCTACATAACCATCTTTATTTGCTTCTTTTAACTGATCTAACGAGAAGTTTGATACGCCAATAGAACGGATCTTACCTTCATCTTTTAATTCTTTTAACGCACCGACCGCTTCGTCTTTAGGTGTGTTTTTATCTGGAAAGTGAATATAATATAAATCGATATAATCTGTTTGAAGGCGTTTTAAGCTATCTTCAACCGACTGTTTTAAAAATGCAGGAGAATTGTCTAGCAGTACTTCATCTCCAACAATTTTATGTGCTCCTTTTGTAGCGATCACCGCTTCTTCACGATTCCCGCGTTCTTTTAACACTTCGCCAATTAATTCTTCAGAACGTTTAGGACCATAAATGAACGCTGTATCAAGTAGGTTTATGCCATTATCTAGCGCCTTATGAACAAGGTCTTTGCCGACTTCTTCGTTTAGGTTAGGATATAAGTTATGTCCTCCTACAGCGTTTGTTCCAAGTCCAATAGGATTAACATATAATTCGGATTTTCCAATCTGCACTTTTTCTGCCATGTCTAACGTCCATCTCCTTTTTTATATCTTCTTTTTTACTATAGCAAAATATACCACGAATCAAAAATAGTACGCTCATATGAAAAGCAGCTTTAAAAAAGTATGTGAACTTGAGTTACACGTAAATAAGGAGTATATTCTACATGGCTCTATTTCAATAGCAGAAATAAAAAAAGAACCTCTTTTAAATAAGAGACTCTCTTTTAGTCATGGTAATATGATAACTTTTTGACAGCTGAAATGTTTCAGCGAGCTGCCTGCGTCCTTGCGCTCCTTGTTCGCGCACATAATCTAATTCGTTTGGTGTAAGAAGCTTCATGCTAATCAGTTTAATAGATTCGTAAGGTAAAGAGAGGCTAGTTGAAACAGAAGGAGACTGAACTCCTAGCAATACACCAATATCTCCATTTTTATTTACAAAATGAGGCGGTACGTCCAAATCCGTAAATTCAATTGAAAGAACATCATGCTTCATGAATAGTTCTAGCATATTAGGATGAGCGGCGGCATTTTGACTCATTTGATAAAGAAGGTCAAATGCCCAGTGATCCTGAATATCAGATAAAGGCCCGCGCAGAGATTCATCATCGCATTCGATATAGAATTCTAATCCTTTTCCTTGCGTTCGGCTCTTTTCTTCGGGGGATTGAAACGGATCGGACAAGCCGTCGCTTGCTAGAATAACCGTCTCTGTTTTTTGAACACGAATAAATGTTTGACGTCCAGATGGCCAAGCAGGTCCGCCAAAAAACATGGGATTTAATAAATGAGTTAATACGTCTCCGTCGACATGTCCAATTGTGTTCCAGTAGTCTTTTCTTTTTGAGATTGATTCCTCAAGAACACGCTCTACTTCTTTTTCCTGCTTCTTTTGCTTCCACTTTAAAAATAATGACAAGTATCCCACACCTCTTTACGACTTCATAGTACCCAATATATACCTCATTCAGGGAATTCGTAAACCACTATTAGCGTATAAAAGTAAATTATTCCTTTAAATTATAAAAACCCCAAAGTTTTCTTAGGGGAATCATAGAATTTTGTCCTTAATAAATCAGCTGGAAAATCAAATAAGCCACATACACGGCCTGTGCGAAAAATAAAAAACCCCAAAAGCGTGCTGAAAGATGGGTAAGCTGCTTTAAACTCGTAGCGTCACCCGCATCGTTTGGGTATTTGATGCTTAACACAAAAATAATAAAGGCAGAAAATAGAGATTCTACAAGTAACAGTGCACCAACAAACATCATGCTGTAACGCATAAGCTGTGGGTCTTGTAAATAATAAATACCACCGAGGATCAAACCGATAGAAAAAAGCCAAACAATTCCGTATCCGTTACGTACCCAAAGCAGTAAATTAATAACAACAACACTTCCTAACCCGTAAAAAAGCCAGTCATAGTGATGGTGAATGAGCAGGTAGAAAAACAAATACGCCATTGCTGAGCTGAACGGGTAGCCGGCTAAGGCAATAATGACGCGCGGCAGCCATCCACGGGATCCCGCGTAGGTGGCAGTCACAGCTACACCTTCATTATTGGTATAAAGCTCAATGCGATTGACGCCTTTTCCGACAATAAGCCCCATTAACGCGTGGCCATCTTCATGAAACATCGTATTTAAATTTGAAAAATAACGTCCAATATGCCTAAGCAGTGTATTAATGCTAGGAGCAAATGAACCTATAAATGGAATGCCTCTTGTTAGCACAAAAGCTAATAAAATAAATAAGAAAAGCGTAGTAGATTGTTCCATCGCGATAGTCCTTTTCGTAAAATGATATGTTTCTACTTTACTCGCAAACGGGCTAAAAGGGAAATAAAACGGCTAGTTTCTCTAGGGAAAGAGAAGCTGGGAGGTTTACATAATATTAATGTTAACAGACCTGACACATTCATTGACCAACTTATTCCAAATTTTATATTCTAAACAGATATAAGAAATGAGGAGATGGTTGAATGAAAGATACGTGGAACGCATTTGTAGACAGTGACCTTTACGTACCTCCAACGGGAACGGGAATGTTAAATAACTTGAGTTTTGCGTTAAAAGACGTATTTGATGTACAAGGACATATATCAAGTGCAGGAAATCCGGATTGGCTCGCCACGCATCAGCCTGCAAGCGAACATGCAGACGTAGTAGCTGCTCTTTTAAAAGAAGGAGCTGCGCTAAAGGGAGTTACGCATACTGATGAGCTTATGTACGGATTAAATGGAGAAAACGCGCATTACGGAACACCGGTAAACCCAAAAAGCGCAGATCGAATTCCGGGAGGATCTTCGAGCGGCTCAGCGGTTGCTGTGGCAGCGGGAATAACTGATTTTGCAATTGGAACAGATACGGGAGGATCGGTTCGAATTCCGTCAAGCTACTGCGGTATTTTCGGTTATCGTCCTTCTCACGGACGCATTTCTACAAACGGTCTGATTCCACTGGCCCCAAGCTTTGATACAGTCGGTGTAATGGCCAGAGACGGCCACACCCTGCAAAGAGTTGGATCGGTTTTATTGAACTCAACGTCTCTTGTTAGCGGTTTTACACGGCTGTATGTACCAACAGACGTAATGGAACTTGTGGATGAACAAAGCATGCAGGCTCTCGCACCACCTATTAAGCACGTAATGAAGTCTTTTTCTACTACAGAAGAAATAGTAATTGCCCCTCAGGGTTTTTCTACATATATGGAAACCTTCCGTTTGCTGCAAGGAAAAGAAATCTGGCAAACGCACGGAGAATGGATTCAAAAAGAAAATCCAACGTTTGGAGACGATATCGGAAGCCGCTTTCAATGGGCGAGCACTCTTACCTTATTAAATATGAATTATATAGAAGAAAAGCGCCGTGAACTTCGCTATTTTATGTATTCACAGCTTGGAGAAGACGGAATATTAGTCCTTCCTACTGCTCCAGGACCCGCGCCTGTAAAAGATGCAAAAGGACTGGAGTTAGAAAACAGAAGATTGCGAACACTTCAAATGACGTGTATTGCCGGCCTAAGCGGACTTCCGCAAGTTACGATACCTGCAGGAGAACTAGACGGTTTGCCAATCGGCTTATCTTTTATTGCAGGATACAACCAAGATGAAAAATTATTAAATTGGGTAAAAGAAAACAGCGATCATATCATTCAAGCATCGGTAAGGAGCGTATCATGAAGTTAGTAAATATAATAGAGCAAGGGAAAGAACAAGCAGCTATTTTAGACAATGACAGCATTCTGCTTATAGAAGATATTAATGCTAAATATTTAACAAACTGGTCTACAACAATTTGGGATCTTATTCAATATAAAGAACTTCGCCACCTTGAAACATGGTACGCCCATAATAAATTTGGTATGAACAGCTCTTTTCCCGCACTGCACTTGCAGGGCAGAAAAACAGCTCCTATCATTAGTAACCCGTCAAAATTGTTAGGCATTGGATTTAATTATGCAGCTTCTGAAGAAAAACTAAAAGACTACGACCGTGCCATTGATCCAGTTAGTTTTCTAAAACCCGCAACCGCAATTATTGGACCAGATGACAGCATTCGTATTCCAAAGCAGTCCTATAAAACAACGGCTGAAGCGGAACTAGCGGTGGTAATCGGCGAAACGTGTAAGGATATAGAGCCAGATGAAGCCATAAACGTAATTGCTGGTTATACGTCAGCCATTGACGTAACCGCAGCTGATATTCATGCGGCGAATCATCGCTACTTAATGCGAGCAAAAAGCTTTGATACATTTTGTAGTATAGGCTCAGAATTTATCACAAAAGAAAGCATATCAAACGTGAAATCACTTCAAGTGCGCACGTTGCTAAATGGAGACATACAGCATGAAAATACAGTGTCTAATATGATTTACGACATCGCATACTGTGTTTCATTTTTCTCAAAAGTCATGACGCTGCATCCGGGAGATATCATCTTAACCGGAACACCGGGACCCGCTGTTATTGAAGACGGGGACTGTATTGAATGCCATATTGAAGGCATGCTTCCATTAAAAAATAAAGTAAAAGATATGAAGAAAGTGCCTCAGCAAATATAAAAAAAGAGGCTGTGACAAAAGTATGTTATTTGCAGTAAAATCCAAACTGTTAATCCAAATTATTAATTAATAGTTTGGATTTTTTCACTTTCATAGTGAAAGGAGCTTTCAACTGCTTAGTTGATTCTAGCGGTTGATTTAGTTTGTCTTAATTGCTTTTTAACGGAAACGAATATCTTCACACTCAGTTCACAATTAGTAGATATACTAATTAAAAGAGACAGCTGCGTTATCATATACTGAAAAATGAAATATTTACAAATGGAAAAGAAACGGGTACGATATCTGTAGCGACACTTAATAAAAAGGAGCTGACTGACAGTATGATTTTAGTCATCGGAGGAGCAGGCTATATCGGAAGCCACTTAGTAAAAGAATTAGTGAAAACAAATGAAGTTGTGGTACTTGATAATCTATCAACGGGTCATCGCTGGGCAATTGATGAGAAAGCGGTATTCGTAGAAGGAAATCTAGGTAATGAGAAAGATTTAGAAAGCGTATTCACAAATCATAAAATTGATGCTGTCATGCATTTTGCTGCTAATAGTTTAGTAGGGGAGTCAGTAACAGATCCTCTTAAATATTATCAAAATAACGTAGCTGCGACGTTAACCCTTTTACAAACGATGATGAAGCACAATGTGAAAAAGTTTATTTTTTCATCTACTGCTGCTACATACGGGATTCCTTCTGTAGATATTATTACAGAAGATACGGCAACAAACCCAATTAATCCGTACGGACGTTCAAAGTTAATGATCGAACAGATTTTAGCTGACTTTGCAAGTGCTTACGACATGGAATATGTTGTGCTTCGTTACTTCAACGCAGCGGGTGCTTACGAAACAGCAGAAATTGGCGAGTGCCATGATCCTGAAACGCACTTAATTCCAATCATTCTTCAGCACCTGCTCGGTGAACGTGAAAACATTTCTGTATTCGGCTCAGACTACGATACTGAAGACGGAACGTGCATCCGTGATTACATTCACGTAACGGACCTAGCAAACGCGCATATCTCAGCGCTTCAGGCACTGTTAGACGGTACGAAGAAAACAGCAACGTACAACCTTGGAAACGGTCTTGGCTACTCTGTAAAAGAAGTGATTGAAACGTGTGAAAAAGTAACGGGTAAAAAAGCGAATGTCGTAATGGCAGACCGCCGCGCTGGAGATCCGGCACGCTTGGTCGCATCTTCTGATAAAATTCATGCAGAATTAGGCTGGAAAGCGCAAATTTCATTAGAAAAAATCATCGCATCAGCTTGGAAATGGCATCAAAACAGCGCCAAAGTAACAAATTAACAAAAAGGCCTCTTTTTTCTTTGAAAGAGGCTTTTTTTGTTACGATTAAACTGATTTATGTTCTAAATAATCATTTTTAAAATCCAGTGTTTTAGCCCACAGACAAGCCTTCTTCTTTTCGGACATTTTCCCTAAACAAGCACGACTTTTGTTCTTTTCCATATGATGTAGGTAAATATACCATTCACAACTATCCCCGTTTATAAAATAGTCCGCAAGGAGGTTATGATATGTATTACTGTGTAAGATGCTCCAAATTTCATGACGAACAGGAAAAAGAAAACATCTTTCAAAATGGTTTTTACATTGATCCCTATTTGCTTCAAAAAGTTCATTTAGGCATGTGCGTACACAAATCCCCGTCAATCAAACAAATAAGAGCCGTAGAACGATTCGAAACGAAAAAGATATAGAATTCACATTCACCAATAAGAAGCTAGATCTAATCAGGTCTAGTTTTTTCAGTGAATAACAGCTTTCTTCAGCTATCTTTCATGTAATATTAAGAGAAATTTAAGACAAGCCCGCTATACTAGTTAGTAGACGTATACATAGGATATGGTACGTTAAGAAATTGAAAAAGCAGTCCGTTTTATAAACTAGAAAGGATGGCGTCAAATGATTTCTGAAAAACGATCACTTTTGTTGAAAGAACAAGCAAAGCTTCTCGCATTAAAAGAATATAAAGGCATTGTCAAATCCATATCGCTGAGTAAAATACTCACTCTTCCTATTTATACAGTAGACATCCTTACGTTAAACGGAGAAGAGCATAAAGTAAAAATTAATGCCCAAACCGGCAGTATTTTGAAAGAAAAAACGATTCCTTTAACTAAAAGCCGTGCAAAAGCATACGCGTTAAGACAGCATAAAGGTATTATCGAATCGATTGTTCTTGCTAACAAGCAATATGAAATTGTGATTCTTGGACTTGATGGAAAAACCCACAGCGTGAAAATTGACGCTGAAATTGATGTGCTGGCGCAAGGAGAGCGAAACATTCAGTAAATGGCCTATATTATGTAATCAACCTCACTTTTTTGAAAGTGGGGTTTTCTTTATTGAGAGAAATCATTAATAAAGGTAACAATGATAAAAAAAGAAGTGATTATTTCTTTAATAGAAAGGGTAAGTGATAGTAAAAAATAACCACTTCCTAATTATGGTTCTTTGATTCGTTCTGCTTATGACTCTCCCATTATAAGTATGATAGTATCGAACATGTATAAAACATAGGTTATAACATAACTAAAAGGGTGTGCGACAATGAAAAAACGTACGAAGACCATTATTGCAGTCATTGCAGGAGCTGCTATTTTAATAGGAGGAATATGGATGATAAACGAAAGCCGATACCCAAACGTCCCTGCTTTTGACGATCACTTTACGCGTGAATTCTTAAACAAAGATAAAAAAGTGGACGATGGGTTTTATGAATTTAAGTCGAAGACCGGGCAGTATACGATGTGGTTTCCGGAGGAGTATCAGTTGATTCATGAAAATAAAGAAGATTATTCTATCAACGGAAAGGATTATGAGCGATGGGTAGCTTCTTCGGAAAATTTCTTTAATAATAAAAACGAGATTTCATATATTAACGTGGAACTGGCAGATAAAGTTAAAAAAAATGAGGACATAAATGTAGAGAGTTTGTTTAAAAAAAATTTACACGTTAATATGCCAAAAAAGGTAGAAACAGCTAATGCCAGCATATATTACGATTCAGCATATACATATTTTAAAGGAACTGAGGAAAAAGTTATAAAGAACAATATTAAATATGTTCCAAATACATATGTAGCATATATCGCAGATAAAGATACGGATAGAGTAATCGAGCTCTACTACAAATATACAGGAGAAGAGTTAACAGAAAAACAAGGGGAGAAACAAGAAAAATTAATTGTGAAAATATTGCAAAGCGTAAATTTTCATGAGGAGAAATGATTATGAGTGAAAAGGCATTACTAAATAATAAACTACGAAATAGAATAACTCAGCTTGAGTATAAGGGGTTATCTGGAAGAGAAGATGAGATAAAGAAGATCTATAAAGAAGTTAAAGGAAAAAATCCTCCTAATTTTGAAATTTACACGAGCAAAGACATGGGGATAGGAAAAAAATCGGGGTTTGATGGTGCTGCTATCCATTTTTATGACAAAGAGAAGAAAGTAAATCAGGTTTATTATTTCATGAGAGGAACGGAACCAACCAAGGATTTTCCTGATGTTGTTTATGATGGTTTAGGTATTGGTGCTGGAAGCAACGATAATCAAATTGAAGATGCTCAAGAAATGTATAACAAGGTTGAGAAACATATTAATAAGAAACAGAATAAAAACTTAAACGTGAAAATTCAACACTATGGTGATGGTCATTCTTTAGGAGGAAACCTAATAGTTACATTAGGTTTAATCACGAAAGATTTTACAAATATTAGAGGGTTAAATGATGCTCCTGTAAATATTAAACAATTGAAAAGGGTAGATAAACAATTCTCTAACTATATAACGCAAATAAAAGGAAAGACTGAGGATATATCTACAAAAGAATTGTTAAAGTTAGCAAATACCTATTATGAAAAACAAAAAGCCACAATTAGCCATACTTGGGTAAAAGGTGAACCTATGCATGCGCAATCTTTCCCTGGCAGTTGGTATGCAGGTAATAAAGTAACCATGCTTGGAGATATGGATACAGAAGAAATGATTAATATTGGAGAATATCCTCTAAAAAGGTTAGCCAAATGGAACTTATTTTTAAAACTTGACGAAGTCAGATATAACTCTGGAGTATCCAATATAATTGGAGGATTATCTTTGGCAAACGCCCATGTAGACGACAGTGTTCTTCTCAATATTCCATCATATGTTGATGATGTTAAGGAAAAGCCGCTTAAGCATCTTCCTGGGATTGTGCTAGGAACAGAAGGCGCATTTTTCTTGACGAAACAGGCGATAAAAAGTCCTGGAGTTTTAGTGCAAGGGATTAAAGGAATATCTCAAAGAGATCAAGCAAAACTGCACGGAATTAATTACGTTGTCAAATACACAGAAGCTAATGCTATGAAGACATATTATCAGGTTTTTGATTCAGGATCTCAGGAAGAAATCTTGCTAGATTATGAACAAATGAAGAAGTTTGTTTATTACTGTGCTAATGCCATTAAAGACAAAGAGGCAAACTTAAATGCACTAAAGCAGTATTTACATAGTGAAATTAATGAAGTCTTCGAAGCTAAGAAGAAAAAGTTAAAAATGAAAATATCCAGAGAAGAAGCTTCTCCCCAGTCATTTATGGAAAAGGCAGATAAAGACGGCGCTACCCTCGCATGGTTTGGACAAAAGCGTGTGGCTGAAAAAGTGACGTTTGACAAAACGTTTGATCAGCTAGACGATAGTGTATTTACTCCTGTTGAAGAGATCATTTCTTCTATTCAAGAGGAAGTTACATACTATCAAAAGTTTCTTGAAGCGTTCTTTCAAAATTTCGAGAAGATGATGGAAGCAGACGAATCGGTAGCTTCAGATATTAAAAGCATGAAAGAAGTAGTAGGGGGGATTTAATTGTTTGATTTTGATTTTACACACACAGGAACAACGAGCGGTAAATACACGTTTGAATTTGATGGTGATGACTTCAAAGGCAAGCAGGCAAAAAGGATTAAAGAGTTAATCAAAAAGGATCAAGAAGTAAATGAAAAGCTTTGGCATGCTAAAAGCTATTTAGAAAACCAAACGGGTGAGTTTGCGGATGCGGTTAAAAGTAAATTAGAAGCAGCAGAGCGGGGATATACGCTAAGGGCTCAGCAGTATGATACTGGAGCATTTCAGCATATTATGAGTTTTATGCATTCTGTTAAAGATATGCATAAGAGAGAGTACGAAATTCGATATAGAGAATCAATGGATGAAAGTGAATTAACATAAGGGATACTTCTATTCCTCAGACAGTGGTCTGAGGGATTTTTATATGTTGAACAATTTACATTAAGTCCTATTTATTTCAAAAGAGTAATAAAGGGAGTGTAGGACAATGAAAAAACGTACGAAGACCCTTTCCGCAATCATTACAGGAGTTGCTATTTTAATAGGAGGAATATGGCTGATAAACGAAAGCCGCTACCCAAACGTCCCTGCTTTTGATAATCACTTTACGCGTGAATTCTTAAACAAAGATAAAAAAGTGGACGATGGGTTTTATGAGTTTAAGTCCAAGACAGGGCAGTATACGATGTGGTTTCCGGAGGAGTATCAGTTGTTACATGAAAATGAACAACAATATGTTAAAAGTGACGATTTTTACGAAAGGTGGAAAGCTTCATCAGTCAAGAAGCATAAAAAAGGAGATCAACTAAATTATTTACAAGTCGAACTATCAGAGAGTAATCCTGATGATGAATCTATTTACGTAGAGAGTCTATTTAAAGGTGAGTTTGGTGCAAATGATCCTGAAAAGTGGGAAACAGCTAATACCCGTATATATTTTGATGCAGCTTATCTTTATTTTAAAGGAACAGAAGAGCATGTCATCCATGATAAGAATAAATATGCTCCAAATACATACATAGGATACGTAGCAGATAAGTATTCTAATAAGGTAATTGAATTATGGTTTGATGACAGTTTAAATCATCAAACTAATAAGGGGCTTGAGAAAAGAGAGTGGTTTGTAGAAATATTAAATAGTATTCGTTTTAATCAAGAAAATAGCTCAACTTGAATACAAAGGCTTATTTGGTAAAGAAAAAGAAGTCAGAGAGATTTGTGAGTCTCAATAACTTTTAAAAAAGGTATGTCGAAGAAATAAGAACAGATATAACAATTCTAAACTATTCAATATATACAAAGTGAAGTTTGTTCTAAACAATAAAAAAGGATGAGCGACTATGAAGAATCGCATGAAGACTGTTATTGGAGTAATTGTAGGAGTCGCTATTTTAATAGGAGCAATATGGCTGATAAACGAAACACGCTACCCCAACGTGCCAGCTTTTGATGATCACTTCACGCGTAAGTTCTTGAATAAAGATAAAAAAGTGGACGACGGGTTTTATGAGTTTGAGTCAAAGACAGGACAGTATACGATGTGGTTTCCAGAAGAATTTGCAATAGCGAATGACGATGGTCAAGGCTATTCAAAGAACGGACAAAATTATGAAGATTGGAGAGCCTTATCGACTAAAAAATACAAAGGGGAGAATCTGATTAGTCAACTGAACTTGAAATTTTTTGAACGGAGTACCAATGATGAAGCTGTGTTTGTAGAGTCTACTTTTAAAAGAAGATTTCACGCCAATAAACCAAAGGTAATAGAAACGAAAGATAAAAAAATCTACTATGATAATGCCTATACTTACTTCAAGGGTACGGAGGAGAAAGTAATTGAGGATAAAAGTAGTTACATACCCAATACATATGTTGCCTACGTAGTTGATGAACATTCAAATAAGACAATTGAAATATCTTATGACTCTATAGGTAATAACTTATCAAAAAATGAAGGTAACAAAACAAATAAGCAATTTTTAAAAATGTTAAAAAGTATTCATTTTAGACCAGAAAACAACGGAGATGTCAGAGGATGAAGAAACGTACGAAGACTATTATTGCAACTATTGCAGGAACGGTTATTTTAACAGGAGCAATATGGCTAATAAACGAAAGCCGCTATCCAAATGCCCCAGCTTTTAATGATCACTTCACGCGTAAGTTCTTGAACAAAGATAAAAAAGTGGATGATGGTTTTTATGAGTTTAAGTCGAAGACCGGGCAGTATACGATGTGGTTTCCAGAGGAGTATCAGCTGTTGCATGAAAATGAACAGCAGTATGTTAAAGAAGGAAAGTTATATGAGCGTTATAGAGCTGTATCTAATAGCAATGAATTAGAATATATGACAGTTGAATTTTCAAACAAAATAAAAAAAAATGAATCTATTTACGTTGAAAGACTGTTTCAAGAGCAATTTAATTCAAATAAACCTTATAAAATAGAAACTAGAAATGTAAGTATTTATTATGATAAGGCCTATACTTATTTTAAAGGTACTCATAAGCAAGTAAATAGAGAAAAAGAGGGCTACGTACCTAATGAATATGTAGCCTATATAGCAGATAAACATTCTAATTCAGTTATTAAATTTTATTTTGATAACGTAAAAGCAGAATTAAACGAGAGGCAAGGAAGAGAGCAAGATAAGAGGATTATGAAAATCTTAAAAAGTGTTCAATTTGATGATTTTAAAGATACTAGCAATTAAAATCTTTTTTTGTGGAATAAGAGGGAATCAAAAAAATATATACTATCCAATTTATAATAAGTCCCGTTTATTTCAAAAGAATGAAGGGAGGGTATAACGATGAAAAAGCGTATAAAACTCATTACTGCAGTTATTGCAGGAACAGCTATTTTACTAGGATCCATATGGCTAATAAACGAAAGTCGCTACCCCAACGCCCCAGCTTTTGATGACCATTTTACGCGTAAGTTCTTGAATAAAGATAAAAAAGTGGACGGCGGGTTTTATGAGTTTAAGTCAAAGACAGGTCAGTATACGATGTGGTTTCCAGAGGAGTATCAAATTCTGCATGATGCTTCAGAGTATTACTCTGTAAATGGAAAATCATATGAAAATTGGTCTGCTTCATATAGGAAGATGGCTGGAAAAAACAAGTCAATATACTATATAAAAGCTGAATTTTTAAAGAATGATAAGAAATTTGAGCCTATTTATGTAAAGGGATTATTTGAAGAGCAATTAAAGAATAATAATCCTAAAGAAATAGAAACTTCACGTACTCGTATATATTATGACTATGCTTATGCATATTTCAAGGGAACTGAAAGGCATGTAGTACATAACAGTAAAGTTCATTTACCTAATACCTATACAGCTTATGTAGTAGATAAAAGTTCTAATAAGGTTATAGAATTTTCATACGACAGTATAGGTAAAGGTACAGAAACTAGCCAAGAAAAAAGGAAGTTATGGTTTTTGACAATATTAAAAAGTATTAATTTTAGCGAGGGTAAAAGTCGTGAGTGAATACCTTTATTAAGTAACGATATAAGAAACAAAATAACTCTGCTTTAGTACAGTGGATTATAGGGATGAAAGTGAATGAATATAAAACTGCTATTGCTCAGACAATGATTTGAGCAATTTTTATATGTTTAATAACTACAAATAGATGAGTAAGCAGTATGTAGCATACATAGCAGTAGATTTAAATAAAACTATTCAAATTACATTAAATGTGGTTTATTTCAACCAATGAAGGGAGTGTGTAACAATGAAAAAATGTACCAAGGCCATTATTGCAGTTATTGCAGGAGCCGTTATTTTAATAGGAGCCATATGGCTGATAAACGAAAGCAGCTACCCAAACGCCCCAGCTTTTGATGACCACTTTACACGTAAGTTCTTGAACAAAGATAAAAAAGTGGACGATGGTTTTTATGAGTTTAAGTCAAAGACCGGGCAGTATACGATGTGGTTTCCCGAGGAGTATCAAGTTTTACATAAATATCGCGAAGATTACACTAGAAATGGCGAATCATATGAAAATTGGTCAGCCTCTTATATTAAACCCTACGAAAATGATCAACAAACGTACGCTATCAAGGCTGAATTTTCCGAGAACGACACGAAATCAGAATTAATTTATGTAGAGAGTTTATTTAAAGAACAATTAGACAGTAAAAAACCTAAACAGTTAGAAACCTCTAATACAAGAATTTATTATGATTATGCCTATACATATTTTCGTGGTACTAACCAACATATAGTACATGACAGTAAAGAAAATCATCCCAACCTTTATGTGGCATATGTAGCAGATAAAAGCTCTGATAAGGTAATCGAATTAATATACGATAGTGTAGGGGAAAATACAGAAACAAATAAAATGGATAGAAAGAAATGGTTTTTAAAAATGTTGCAAAGTATTAAATTTGTTAAGGGAAATTAATTATAAGCAAAAGGTTTTTTTAGCATAAGCGCAACAAATCAAAATGCTAAAGACTATTCAATATATAAGGATTAAAGTTTGTTCCAAACGATAAAGTAGAGGGGACGCCGATGAAAAAATGTTCGAAATTTATCATGATAGTTATCACAGGAACAGTTATTTTAATAGGAGCCATATGGCTAATAAACGAAAGTCGCTACCCAAAGGTTCCAGCTTTTGATGACCACTTTACACGCAAGTTCTTAAACAAGGATAAAAAAGCGGATGATGGGTTTTATGAGTTTAAGTCAAAGACCGGGCAGTATACGATGTGGTTTCCAGAAGAGTATCAAGTTTTACATAAAAATAGAGAGGATTATGCTATCAATAATGATTCTTACGAGAGCTGGTGGGCTGTCTACAATGAAGAAGTTGAAGGTAAAACACAAGCGAATTATATAAAAACTGAGTTTTTAACCAGTAATCCTGCAGATGAGAGTATTCACGTTGAGGCTTTATTTAAAAGAAGATTTGGATTAAGTTTTCCTAATAAGATTGAAAACTCACAGACGAGGATTTACTACCAATCAGCTTATATTTATTTCAAAGGAACAGAAAAGCGTGTAATAGTAGATAAGAAGAAACATATTCCTAATACATACTTGGCATATATAGCAGATAAGCATTCTAATAAAATAGTACAGATTTCCTTCGATAGCAGCGATAAATATAAAAGCGGTGATGAAGACAAAAGACAAGAATGGTTTTTAAAAATGCTGAAAAATATTCGTTTTAATGAGGGGAAATAGTAGAGAATTTATAGAGAAGAAGAGGTAACAAGTTAGATGAAGAAAGTTATAGGATTTGCTTTAGCTGTTAGTATATTAGCTGTAGGTATAATGTTTTTTGGTAATGCTGTATATAGGCTATTATCGTTGATTTTCCAACTAGCATCTATTTATCAACATGAGCAATTTGTCTATGATTACAAGCCAACGATAACAGGTTATTGCGCTAAGTATATGATAAACGTAAATTTCACATATTAGGTGTTTCTAGCGGTTGATTGGAGGGCAAGGCGAAGACTCCTGCGGGAAAAGCGGAACAGGTGAGACCCCGCAGGAGCGTAAGCGACGAGGAGGCTCAGCGGCCGCCCGCGGAAAGCGAAGCCATGCACGGAAATCAACCGCGGTGTCCCAAGCAATCTATACTAGTCCCTTTATCTAATTTGCTCATCTTTAGATGGGGCTGAGTTGCTTATGTCTCAATCTCTTGTTTGAAACATCCTTTACAGCCTATCTATCAAAATCATAAAAGCCTCTAAAACACTTCTTTGTTGCTATCATAAGCCTCCAGCAAGTCCCAAAATACTAAATCGCCTAATGGAATATCTTACTTTTAATGGACAATTATCTGTTTTTAGGATATATTTTTATAAGTTTAGGTTATGGAAGAAATAGTATATTGAAAACGAAAGGTGATTAAACGAAAGAATGGATGCTCATGTTTTAAAGGAACTGACGTATGAAGACTTTCAGTTTGTATATCAGCCTATTTATGCGCTGGATTCGTGGGAGACGCTGGGTTTTGAGGCTTTGCTGCGCACAGCTTTCGCAAAAGGGCAAATTGAAGAGTTGTTTTCACTGGCAAGACGCCATAATTATTTGTACAAGCTTGATACGATGGCAATTGAAGGGGCTATAAAGAACTTTCCGTTTGAGGTATTGAAATCTGAGGATTTATTTATCAATGTGTTTCCCTCTACTCTTCTCCACCCGCATTTCCAACGGTTTTTAACATATCTGTTGAACACCTATAAAAATGCGAAACATCGTATTGTATGGGAGTTAAATGAAACGCTTCATGAAAAGATTTTATGGGAATCACCTGCTCTTTTTGCCCGAGTAATGAGTTTGAAAGAGGCCGGTTTCAAAATTGCGATTGCTGATTTTGGAGCAGGAGCCGCAGCGATGAGACAGGTGAGCATGTATGAGCCTCACTATATGAAATTGGACCGAAGCTATGCGGAAGGGCTAGCCGACTGCAAGCAAAAGAAAGATCTGATTGATTTGCTTGTTAACTATTATCCGCATACGAATCTTATTTTAGAAGGCGTTGAACGAGATAAAGATTTAGCTGCAGCGATTTCGTTAAACCTACATGCCGCGCAGGGCTATTTGCTGGGCATGCCGCAGTCGATCTCTTCCTACTTAACTTATAATAAGTACCGAAGTTTATTCAGACGAGAAAGGCTGCTGAACTCTTAAACCATACACTTCACTAAATAGATAATTTATCGTGATATAAAAGTGAGTAATTAGACCTATATGAAACATAGATGTCTTGAGTTTTTATAAAATTATGTGATTTTGTGCGATTGTTAAAATATTTTAAGGGATAAAGAAGACGTGTTGGTTTGGGAGAATGAGTGAATTGCATATCAAAACAAGACGTTTAGTGAAATTCCAAAGGCAGATGGAGGATATTTAGTATGTATAGTGAAGGGGTATTCCAATTTTATTTTATGAATATGCCGCAGCCTGTTATTTTAATTCAGCAAGAAAAACATCAGCTATATTATAAAGAATGTAACAAAGCAGCTCAGCAATTCTTTGACAAAATGGAAGACAAGATAATCAATAAAGAAGAAAATCTGCTTTTTTACACACTTTGTGAAAAAGCCATTGCCACGAAAGAACCGATTCAATATCAATACATACAGCTTTTTCAGCCCGACCGGCATGCATATGAAGTAACTTTTACCCCTTTATTTAATCAATTGACAAACCCTTCACATGTCCTTGTCATGGCTCAAGAAATTCATTATAAAAAAACACAGGAAGAGAGCACGCGCTTGCTCGATGCATTTCTAGAAAACACGGTAGACGCCATTCTAATTGCTGATTGTGATGAGAAGGTCTTAACAGTCAATGGAGCATTTGAAAAGCTATTTCAGTGGAGAAAAGAAGAAGTTATAGGAAAAAGCCGTCAAGAGATGAACATCGTGTCAAAGAAAGAGGAACAAGAAAACCTTAAATTAATAGCAGAATTAAAAAATGGTAAGACGCTGTCTCCTTATGAAACAGTCAGGTATACAAAAAGCGGCGAAAGCGTGTGTGTATCTGTCAGCTGTTCACCGATTTATGACTATCAAAATCAACTGGTCGCCTATTCAGTGATTTACCGAGATATTACAGCTATTAAAAGATTAGAATTAGAGCTCATAAAAAGCAAACAGTGGTACAAATCGCTATTTACAAACCACCACCACGCAGTTTGTATGCTGAATTTGGACGGTACGATTTTAAATATTAACAGCGCATTCTTAGAAACGCTGCAGCTTTCTGCAAGCGATGTGCTGCACCAAAATTACCGAGATGTTGCTAAAAGACTGGGAGCCTGTAATTACAAACGTTGGAATGTATATGAAGAAATTAGCTATAGTACAGAGCTAACATTCCGCAGAAGCCAACATTCTATACAACATGTGTATATTACAACGATTCCTGTCAAAGTAAATAATCAAACGGTTGGCGCCTATGCAATCTTACACGATATTACGCCTCAAAAAGAAGCAGAAGAACAGCTGGCGTATACGCTGAAAGAACTTGAAAATATAAAATATGCGCTTGATGAATCAGCTAGCGTTATGATTATAAATGCAAGTGGAACTATTACCTATGTAAATGATATGTATGTACAGTATTCAGGTTACGAAAAAGAAGATTTAGTAGGGAAGTATTATCGAGATGCAGGGCTTAATCATGATCATCATGAGCTGCTTGAAACAATAAAAAGCGGAAAAGTATGGCGAGGACAGCTTGAAATGGGGACGAAGCATCATCAGTCATACTGGGTATCGAAAACAATTGTGCCGTTAAAAGATATAGACGGAAATATTACTCATTATGTATCCATTCATAATGATATTACTGAACAAAAAGCGCTAGAAAATAAACTTCATTTTGAAGCCACTCACGATAGTTTAACAGGTCTTCCCAACCGGGCGATGTTATTAAAAGAGTTAAACAAAGTAATTGAAAAAGGGCAGCAAAAAAACGATGAGTTTTTTGCGCTTTTGTTTCTTGACTGTGATAATTTTAAGCAGATTAACGATGAATATGGCCATCATATAGGCGACGAATTTCTAAAAGCATACACGAAGAGATTAAAGAGCTGTGTGAGGAAAGGCGATCGTATTTATCGTTTGGGCGGAGACGAGTTTATCATTATTTTAAACGTAACAAATGGACGAGAAATTGAACAAATTGCTAGGCGAATTCACGTATCCCTTCAGCAAAGCTGGAATGTACGGGGCTATTGTTTGTGCACAACAACTACCATCGGCGTCTCTATCTATCCAGAAGACGGGGAATCGGCTGCTTCATTATTAAAAAATGCAGATGATGCGTTATATAAAGGAAAAAGAGAAGGGAAAAATAATTATATCCTCTACCAAACATAAAAAAAGCCTCACTGGAGGCTTTTTTATTTTATCCATGTTTTTGCCCACTTGCTCACGGGTCCTAAGATCATACCAAGCTCTGATCCTTTTTTAGTTAAGATATATTCAATACGAACCGGACGTTCAGGAATAACGTGCCGGATTACAATTCCTTCTTCTTCTAACTCTTTCATTCGTTCGGTTAACATTCGTTTACTTAAAGAGGGAATGCTGCTGTGAATTTCACTAAAGCGTTTAGGACCGCTCATCAGGACATAAATAATTAACCCGTTCCATCTTTTTCCTATTATATCAAACGTTTTCCACACTTTTGGACATAACTCATCAAATTCATTCATCAATGCCACCTACTTTATCGTATATAGGATATTAAAAGTAACCCTTATAATGTTATTATATACTAGCATTTGGATAATGAAAAGGCTATCTTTTTTTATTTTCAAAACTTTCAGTAGCTTGGAAACGCTGTATTGTAAAGTTTTAAAAAAAAGTCACAGAATCGACATATTATTATTGACGTATCAAGAAAAAAGGTCTAAGATTGGTTACATAAAGTTACCTAGTTAAATAAAAGGTACTTTAAATTTACAATTACATCAAGAGTTTGAGAAAGAAGGTTAGTATCAAATGGATATCCTTTTGGCTATTCTTCCTGCAATTTTCTGGGGAAGTATTGTCCTGTTCAACGTTAAATTGGGCGGAGGTCCTTACAGTCAAACGCTTGGGACTACAATTGGTGCGCTGATCTTTTCAGCCGTTATTTATTTCGTAGTTCATCCAGTGTTGACGCCGCTTATTTTTATTGTCGGAATCGTTTCAGGATTATTTTGGGCAGTTGGGCAAAGTAATCAGTTGAAAACGATTGATTATATTGGTGTTTCAAAAACCATGCCAATTTCAACTGGTATGCAGCTTGTGACAACATCACTATTTGGTGTTATCGTGTTTCACGAGTGGTCAACAACAACAACCGTTATTTTAGGCGTGTTAGCTCTTATTTTCATTGTTATTGGTATCGTGCTAACATCACTAGAAAGCGAAAAAAACCCAGAGCAATCTGGACAATTCAAAAAAGGGATCATTACCCTTATTGTTTCAACAATTGGATACTTAGTGTATGTAGTTGTCGCTCGTTTATTTAATGTAGACGGCTGGTCGGCACTATTCCCACAAGCAATTGGTATGTTAATTGGTGGACTTATACTTACTTATAAACACAAACCGTTTAATAAATACGCAATTCGCAACATTATTCCAGGGCTGATTTGGGCAGCTGGTAATATGTTCTTATTTATTTCTCAACCTAAAGTAGGGGTTGCAACAAGCTTCTCATTATCACAAATGGGAATCGTTATTTCAACGCTTGGCGGTATCTTCTTACTTGGAGAAAAGAAAACAAAGCGTCAGCTTATTTCAATTACGATTGGTATTGTGCTCATCATTTTAGGTGGCGTATTCCTCGGAATGGCTAAAAGTTAACGTTTACGTAAAAGTTAATGATAGTATGTATGAATAAATGAAAACACTAGGAGGATTTTATTATGTATACAGATTTAAAAGATAAAGTAGTTGTAATTACAGGTGGATCAACAGGTTTAGGACGTGCAATGGCTGTTCGTTTCGGTCAAGAAGAAGCAAAAGTTGTTATTAACTATTACAACAATGAAGAAGAAGCTTTAGATGCGAAAAAAGAAGTAGAAGAAGCAGGCGGACAAGCAATCATCGTTCAAGGCGACGTAACAAAAGAAGAAGACGTTGTAAATCTTGTTCAAACAGCTATTAAAGAATTCGGTACATTAGACGTTATGATTAACAACGCTGGTGTTGAAAACCCAGTTCCTTCTCATGAGCTATCTTTAGATAACTGGAACAAAGTTATTGATACAAACTTAACAGGTGCATTCTTAGGAAGCCGTGAAGCAATTAAATATTTCGTTGAAAACGACATTAAAGGAAACGTTATTAACATGTCTAGTGTTCACGAAATGATTCCTTGGCCATTATTTGTTCACTACGCAGCAAGTAAAGGCGGTATGAAACTAATGACGGAAACATTGGCTCTTGAATATGCACCAAAAGGTATCCGCGTAAATAACATTGGACCAGGTGCGATGAACACACCAATCAACGCAGAGAAATTTGCAGATCCTGTACAACGTGCGGACGTAGAAAGCATGATTCCAATGGGTTACATCGGTAAACCAGAAGAAGTAGCATCAGTTGCAGCATTCTTAGCATCATCACAAGCAAGCTATGTAACAGGTATTACATTATTTGCTGATGGCGGTATGACGAAATACCCTTCTTTCCAAGCAGGAAGAGGCTAATAGTTTTTAATCGATGTAGAAAAAAGAGACATGGCAAAATCGGCCATGTCTCTTTTTTCTATACCTAAGCGAATGCCACCCCCCTTGCGGGGTTGGTGGCATTCGCCTAGGTAAAACCTTTTAAGAACTTTTTAAAACCTTTTTAGGAAGATTCAAGGGAGCTTTTTATGCCTCCCTTATAAGTTTTTTATATTAGCCAGCCATTTTCTTATCAGACGAGGGCTGGTTTTTGTCTTTTAGTTTGCTGAAGATAAAGGCAAGAATTGAGCCTGAGATGTTGTGCCAGACGCTGAAGATGGCGCTTGGGACAGCGGCTAGTGGCGAAAAGTGAGTGGAAGCAATGGTAACGCCGAGCCCTGAGTTTTGCATGCCCACTTCCATTGCGACCGCTTTTTGTTTGGCTAGGTCCATTCCGCATAAGCGGGCAAAGAAGAAACCGATTGTGAAACCAAGAATGTTGTGAAGCACGACTACGGCAAAAATGATACCGCCCGTTTTAGCAAGCTGCGCTTGGCTTCCTGCCACAACGGCAGATACAATCAAAACAATTGCGACTACTGAAACAAGGGGAAGAGCTTTGGAACTTGCTTCTGCAGCTTTTCCAAAAAACTTTTTGATCGTAAATCCAAGAGCAAGCGGAATGATGACAACTTGTATAATGGAAATAATAAGAGACATGATATCAATATCGACCCACTTGCTTGCAAATAATAAAATGAGAAGCGGTGTAACGATCGGTGCTAAAATGGTTGAAACAGAAGCGATGGCAACTGCGAGCGCAACGTTTCCTCGAGCCAAAAAGACCATTACGTTTGATGATGTGCCGCTTGGACAACAGCCTACTAAAATAACGCCCACTGCTATTTCTTTTGGTAAATCTAAGCCAATCGCCAAACCGAATGCGAGAAGCGGCATAATGATAAAATGTCCTACCACGCCTAGTGCTACTTCTTTCGGTCTTCGAAATACTTCACTGAAATCAGACGCTGAGAGCGTTAATCCCATTCCAAACATGACAATTCCTAAAAGCGGAACGATATACTTTCCAATCCATACAAAGTGCTCTGGGAATGAGTAGGCAATAACGGAAATTAAAATAACCCAAAGCGTAAATGTTTTTCCTGCAAATGTACTGATTTTCTCTATTGTTTTCATCTGTACGATACCTCCTGCGAACTATAAGAAAAGATTATACTATTTATTCAGAAAAATGAAAACAGTATTTTTGTAAAATAGTACAGAATATTTTATCTTTTGGAGATTATTTCAGTTTAAATGCAAGCATTCCTTCATTTAATACACATAATATGTGGTAATATAAAGAAGTTAGTTTTAGAAAGTCGGAGGAGTTTAGTCATGAAATTTATCTATATTTTGTCTGTCCTTCCGTTCGTAGGCATATTAGGGTTTCTTCCTTTTGTTAATCGAGTGACTCCGTTTGTTCTCGGTATGCCGTTCAATATGTTTTGGATGGTGATATGGGTGGTGCTTACGTCCATTATTTTAGGGGTTATGTACAAGCTTGATCCCAGAAATCGGGAAGGGGAAGAAGAATGAATAGTGCACTTATTATTATTTTACTATTTTTAGTGGCAGCTATTTTTCTTGGCATACGATCAACCAAAGGCAAGGATATGAACTTGGAGCAGTGGACGGTAGGCGGACGCGGTTTCGGGGCTATTTTAGTTTTTGTGCTGATGGCCGGAGAAATCTATACAACGTTTTCGTTTTTAGGCGGAAGCGGATGGGCTTATGGAAAAGGAGCTCCTGCACTTTATGTCTTAATTTATATTAGCTTATCATATGTCTTATCATACTGGCTTCTTCCTGTTATTTGGAAGTATGCAAAAGATCATAAGCTCGTCTCGCAGCCTGATTTTTTTGTAAGCAAATATAAAAGCCCTTACCTTGGTGTGCTTGTAGCTGCTGTAGGAGTGATTGCGGTCATTCCTGTTATTGTTGTGCAGTTAAAAGGATTGGGGATTATTGTATCACAAGCATCATACGGCGCCATTTCAATGCCGGCAGCCATTTGGATGGGAGCTATCAGTTTAACGCTGTATGTGATGATATCTGGTATCCACGGTTCTGCATGGACGGCTGTTATTAAAGACATTATGATGCTTGCTGTGATCGGATTTTTAGGTATTTATTTACCTTTTCATTATTACGGAGGATACGGTCCAATGTTTGAAGCGGTGAATACAGCGAAGCCGGGGTTTTTAAAGTTTCCTGAGCAAGGATTAAGCGTCTCATGGTTTATTTCGACCGTTATTTTACTAGTACTTGGTTTTTATATGTGGCCGCAGGTGTTTAGTTCAAGCTATACAGCAAAAAATGCAAAGGTATTTCGTAAAAATGCAATCATTAGTCCTCTTTATACGCTAATGCTGCTCTTTGTATTTTTTGTTGGATTTGCAGCTATTTTAAAAGTTCCTGGTTTAAGCGGAGGGGACGTGGATCTTGCGCTATTACGGATCTCAATCCAAACCTTTGATCCTTGGTTTATTGGAATTATAGGAGGAGCAGGTTTGCTGACAGCGCTTGTGCCGGGATCGATGCTGTTAATGAGCGCGTCAACGCTGCTGGCGAAAAACATTTACAAACCGTTTGCTCCTCAAGCAAGCGAAGCGCGTATTGCTCTTTTAGCGAAAAGCTTTGTACCGGTCGTGGCCCTTATTTCCGTTTACTTTACGCTAAACGGAGGAACGACGCTGTCAACAATTATTTTAATGGGCTACAGTCTAATGACACAGCTGTTTCCATCTCTGCTTTTCAGTTTGAAGAAAAATAACTTTGTAACGAAACAAGGAGCAGCGTGGGGGATTGTTGCTGGAATTATTGTAGTAGCCTATATTACAATCAGCGGATCTACTATTGGTACGTTGTTCCCGTCACTGCCTCAGCAAATGAAAGATATCAACGTCGGATTTATTGCGCTGCTTGTCAACTTTATCGTAATGTGGGGAGTCAGTATGCTCACAAAGCAAAACGAGGCTGGGACAAAAGTATGTTAGACGAAGTGAAAAACGAACCATTGATCAACACGTTTGATTAGTGGTTCGTTTTTTTTTTCAGCTCATGTCTCCCGTTTGTTCGTTTTTATAGTAGATTCATCTCATTATGCCTCAGCCTCGTTTTTTCTAATCAAACAGCAAAGAGCCAAAGGAATAGGATCATCCTTTGGCTCTTTACGTGGCTTTTAACCGATAATTTGTAAAATTTCCTACATCAACTGATTTACGCTAAAGCGGGAACTCGGTCGTTATAGTAAATAACTTCCGATAGGATCTTACACCCTTTAATCTCCTGAAATGTCTTTTTCGCCTCTACCTCTGATTCAAATTCAAACATAGTCGGACTTTGGTTTTTCGAGTAAACGGTAATGATCCACATTGTAAAATAAGCTCCCCCTATAAAATAATAGTTTTCCTTTTTAGTGTAGCTATCAGGTGATGTAATAATAATTGAATAGTTGTGATACAGCCTCACATTTTAAAAGGTACTTCTACTATACAACAAAAATTACAAAATAAAACAAGAAAATCTAAAAAACTACAAAGAATAATGAAAGAGAATAAATAATCGTTTATATATGGGCTATATTTATAAATGGAAGTGGGAGTGTAAAAAATATAGGAAAGAGCGATTGTCTTTTAGATTGCTAAACTATATACTTATGTTCAAAAAGTGCAGGACGTGAACAATGAAAGTTGATACGGTAGTAAAAAAAGATGTTTTCCTCATTTTGGTGATGATAGTTGTTGTGCCGCTAGCAGGAGAGCTCAAATATTATCCTTTTCATGATACGTATAGAGTTAGCTTTGCTGTGCCCATTTTTTTCTTTTCACTGCTGCTTTTAAGAAAGGTATCTCCTGTCATACCAGGTATTTTAGTTGCTAGTGCTATAGTGGCCTTTCGGATGTACCTTGATTGGTATAATTACGAATCATTTGATTTTCTGCATTCTTTGCAGATCCGGTGCTCAGCAGGGATTTATTATCTTGTTTATGCGATTGCTTTTTCTTGGTTTAAGATTAACGATTTTCATTCAAAGCCGTGGATTATTGGCATATGGAGCATCATCATCGAAACGGTTTCGGGCGGCATGGAACTGCTTTGTATGTATGTGATGGTTCATCATCATATTATGTTTCCAGAGTTCATGCAAATTTTTATTGTAGGGGTCTTTCGAAGTTTCTTTGTTTTATGCCTGTTTAGCATGATCAAACTCTACGAAGGGCAGCTCAGAGAACGGCAAATCTCTCAAAAAAATGATCAGCTGCTTGTTGTGCTTTCAAATTTGTATGAAGAATCCATTCATTTGAAAAAAACGCTGCAAGACGCTGAGAGAATTACGAAAAAGTCGTATGATTTATATGAAGAATTACACGAAGCGGATATCCACCAGCTTACTTCGCTGCACGAATTTAGCCAAAAAGCATTACAAATTGCAGGAGAAGTACATGATATTAAAAAAGACAATCAGCGGATATCAGCAGGACTGTCCAAGGTCATTACAAAAGAAGAATTTTCTGAGTATATGGAAATCGAAAGTCTGCTTCAAATCGTCATGCGCAGCAATGAAAAATATGCAGCGCTGTTAGCAAAAGATATTCATTTTTCACATTCGATTCTAGGAGAGCACCCTCGCTATCACGTGTACTTGTTTTTATCATTAATTAATAACCTAGTAACGAATGCAGTCGAAGCGATTGAAAAAGAAGGCACCATTATTATCGACGTATGCCGAGAAGAAGACCGCATTTTATTGTATGTAAGAGACAGCGGTCCCGGCGTGAAAAAAAGGCATGAACGTCTCATTTTTAAAGCGGGATTTACATCCAAATATGCAAAGGACGGGACGCCTTCTACAGGTCTTGGGCTTGTCTACGTTAAGCAAATGACCGAGCAGCTGGGCGGGAGTATTCAATTTATTAATCTGTCTCCAAGCCCCGGTGTTCAATTTACTATAGATTTACCTATGTCTACGTTAATGGGGGATAAGGACTAATATGCGATTTTATATCATAGATGATGACGAAGTCTTTCGTTCAATGTTAGCTGAAATTATTGAAGATAATGATCTAGGAGAGGTTATAGGGGAAGCAGAAGACGGAATTGTCTTAAATGATCAATCTTCTCTATTGCAGCAGATCGATATTTTATTTATTGATTTGTTGATGCCCATTCAAGACGGAATCGAAACCGTGCGCAAAATAAAGGATACTTTTAAAGGCAAAATTATTATGATGTCACAGGTAGAAACAAAAGATTTGATTGGAAAAGCCTACTCGCTTGGCATTGAATACTATATCACGAAGCCGCTTAATCGTATGGAAGTGCTCATGGTCATTCAAAAAGTAATTGAACGAATTCATGTTCAACAATCAATGGAGAAAATTCAAGAATCGTTAAATACCGTACTTAATATAGGAAACCAGCAAAAAACGCCTTCTTTTGGTAAAAAAGAAAGCGATCCGGCAGAAGCGTGCAGGTTTCTTTTAAGAGAACTTGGGATTTTAGGAGAAAGCGGAAGTAAAGATTTAATTGAAATCATCAATTACCTGTATCAAACGGAAAAAAGCACGATGTATGAACAGCATTTTCCTTCTCTCAAAGAAATTTTTGAGAAAATTACCGTGAGAAAGCTTGGTTCATCTTTTTCAGAAGACGTGCTGCAAAAAGAAATGAAAGCAGCCGAGCAGCGAGTCAGAAGAGCTATTTATCAGTCTTTAAATCATTTGACCTCTCTTGGTATGGTTGACTTCTTTAATCCTAAATTTGAAAATTATGCTTCTAAGTTTTTCGATTTTTCAATGGTGCATCAGCGCATGAGAGATATAGAAAAAGGCACGGGCAAAAGCAGTACGCCAAGTCGTATAAATGTAAAGAAATTTATTCAAATGCTCTATTATGAAGTCAAACAAACGCTGTAGTAAAAAAACTACAGCGTTTTCATTTTGTAATTTTCTAAAAACTTTTTGTTAGTTTCAGTAGGTTTTTGTTAGATTTTGTGATGCCTGTGATAATGTAATCTTATGAATAAAAGAACTACTTAATAAACAGTTCTTAATGGAATTGTATCTGTTGAATACATTAAGTGCAAATAAACAGCTTCGAGCTGTTAGAAAAAAGAAGGAAGGTGCAAAGATATGTTCAAAAAGCTTGGATTAGCAGGACAAATTTTAATTGGTTTGATTGCAGGTATTATTGTAGGGGCTATTTTTTACGGAAATCCTAAAGCAGTTGAAGTGCTGCAGCCAATTGGAGACGTATTCATTCATTTAATTAAAATGATCGTGGTGCCGATTGTTATATCTAGTATCATTGTGGGCGTTGCGGGTGTTGGTGATATTAAGAAGCTTGGTAAATTAGGCGGAAAAACAATTCTTTACTTTGAAATCATTACAACGGTTGCCATTGTTGTAGGCTTATTAGCAGCTAACTTGCTTCACCCCGGTACTGGTGTGGACCGCAGCGGTCTTGAAAAATCAGATATCAGCAGCTACACATCAACGGCAGAAGCTACAGAGCAAAAAGGATTTGTAGAAACATTTGTTCACATCGTTCCAACGAATGTATTTGAGTCAATTGCTGCAGGCGACATGCTGCCAATTATTTTCTTCTCGGTCCTATTTGGACTTGGAATTGCATCAATCGGTGAAAAAGGCAAGCCGGTTTTAAGATTCTTTGAAGGCACGGCAGAAGCGATGTTTTGGGTAACGAATTTAGTTATGAAGTTTGCACCGTTTGGCGTATTTGCATTAATCGGTGTAACCGTATCAAAATTTGGACTAGCGTCTCTGATTCCGCTTAGTAAGCTTGTAATTGTTGCTTACGGCACAATGATCTTCTTTGTATTAGTTGTACTAGGACTTGTAGCTAAATGGGTTGGCGTTAATATCTTCCACTTATTAAAAGTGCTAAAAGATGAGTTGCTGCTAGCATTTTCAACTGCAAGTTCAGAAACGGTATTGCCGCGTATTATTGCGAAAATGGAAAAGTTCGGATGTCCTAAAGCCATTACATCTTTTGTTATTCCGACGGGATATTCGTTTAACTTAGACGGATCTACTCTTTATCAAGCGCTTGCTGCGATCTTTATCGCGCAAATGTACGGTATTGATATGAGCATCACACAGCAAATTTCACTAATATTAATTTTAATGGTTACATCTAAAGGAATTGCAGGAGTTCCGGGCGTATCGTTTGTTGTACTGCTTGCAACGCTTGGATCTGTAGGACTTCCAGTAGAAGGGCTTGCTTTTATCGCTGGAATTGACCGTTTGTTAGATATGGGACGTACAGCGGTAAACGTAATTGGAAACTCACTTGGTGCAATCGTCATTTCGAAGTGGGAAGGTCAATTTAACGATAAAGACAAGGAAGCTTATATTAACGAAGTAACGAAAAAAGTATCGTAATTACAAACGTATTTTAGTTGAAGGAAGATCCGAACGAGTAATCGTTCGGATTTTTTCGTTTGAATTTGCTTTGAAAAGTTGGGAATAGTAACTAAAGATGAAAAACAAATGATTGATACAAGGAGGTCACAACATGGGAAGAGCAAATAATCACAAATCATCACATAACAACAAAGGGTCACTGCCTCAAACACCAAAAGAGTTAAAAATTGCTCCGGATCAAGCAAATGAAGAATTTTCACGCGAGTTAGCGCAGCATCATGATGCTAAAGCGAAACAGGACTTAATTTTGAAACAGCAAAAAGAAAAGTAAAAGAAAAAAAACTGAGACATAATGAAATGAATCCAGCCTAAAGACGAATAAATGAGATACATGACCTGGACTGCTTGTGACACCGCAGTTGATTTCCGTGCAAGGCTTCGCTTTCCGCGGGCGGGCGCTGAGCCTCCTCGTCGCTTGCGCTCCTGCGGGGTCTCACCTGCTCCGCTTTTCCCGCAGGAGTCTTCGCCTTGTCCTCCAATCAACTGCTAGAAGGAACGAAACAAATAATACTATGTTCACAACCACAAAAAAACGAACTACTAATCAGACATGCTGATTAGTGGTTCGTTTTTCCCTAAGTGAAAAATGCTTTTGTCCCATCCTCTTTTTTATAAACAACTAAAGATAAAAATTCCTAAGTAACCATTTTGTAACATTATTTAATCATAGCGTAATAGTTTTTGAGGCTTTTTTCATTATAATTAAACCGAACACATTGAAAAATAGGTTCATAGAAACGTAACGTTCGGTTACATAATGGAGGAAAAAAATGAAAAAAGCCATCATTGGGTCTATAACGGCAGCGACAGTCTTATTTAGCGGAGCCAGTCCGTTTATTGCACCTGCTCAAACAGTAGAAGCAGCGTCATATTCATACAAAGATACGGCTATTGCTACTGGTAAAAAATTAATGGGTGTTCCTTATAAATGGGGAGGCACAACAACAAAAGGTTTTGACTGCTCTGGATTTATTCAATACATTTTCAAAAAAGCTGGAAAAACACTTCCGCGCACAACGGAACAAATGTATCGAGTAGGGACAAGCGTTTCAAAAGCAAAGCTTCAAAAAGGAGATTTAGTTTTCTTTCAAACGTATAAAAAAGGTCCTTCACATGTAGGCGTGTACTTAGGGAACAATCAGTTTCTTCAAGCTTCTACGTCTAAAGGCGTGACGATTACATCTCTTAGCAACAGCTACTGGAAAGCACGTTATATTGGTGCAAAACGGATTTAACCATCCGTCATTTTTTTGGAAAACAACACTACATTATGTAGTGTTGTTTTTGTTTGCATATACATAACATATTGCCGATATTATTTTTAACGTTTTATACAAAAAAATCCATATTCTATGAGATAATAACGTTAACACATTTTGTACTTTAACATAAGGAACATCCCACTCTATTCGAAAGTTTGGTGAGCGAAGATGAAGCGCTTAGTATGGAGTTATGGAATAGGTATTGTTGCAATAGTAGCAGTACTCTCACTTTTCTTTATGATGAAAGGTCAAACAGAGAAAGCCGTCGTTAGCGGAAATGTACCAAAAGCTCATGCGCAGGGAGAAAGAGTGAAGCAGCCCATCTCACAGTTCCAAGCAGTACAGCCTCATGAAGCAGGTAATGAAATGAAAAATGTAAAAAACAACATGCCTGAAAAAGCGGATTCGCCTCCATTTTTAGTCTACATTGACCCTGGTCATCAAGCTCATGCTAACCTCGAGAAAGAGCCAATCGGACCGGGAGCAGCAGAAACAAAAATAAAAGTTTCCGGAGGCACATCAGGCGTAGTGACCAAGAAGCCGGAATACAAGCTGACGTTGGAAGCCTCTGTGATATTAAAACAGCTGCTCGAAGAAAAAGGCATAACGGTAAAGCTTACTCGGAGTTCTGATAGTGTAGATATCAGCAACCGGGAACGAGCGGAGCTTGCGAACAATTCGAAAGCTGACTTACACGTGCGGATACATGCAGATGGTTCTGAAAATAGTTCTGTAAAAGGACTTTCTGTGCTCACTCCTGCAGAAGATAATTCTTATACAAAACCTATTTATCAAAGCAGTCTGCAGGCATCTCAAGCTATTCTGACAGAGGTGAAAAAAGATCAGTTTGTCGAAGTAGACGGCATTCGTTATCGCAGTGATCTTTCGGGATTTAACTGGTCGACTGTACCCGTAACGCTAGTGGAGCTCGGATATATGACGAATCCAGAAGAGGACCGGAACCTTTCTGATCAGGCCTATCTTACAAAGCTGATGAATCATGTTGCAGACGGTATCGTGGCATATGAAGAAATGAAAAAATAAAAGGTGAAAAGACCTATAAAAGCGTGTGACTAAATCAATTGATTTATGTCACACGTTTTTTTGTCGTTCATATGATATAAAAAAAGCGTTTTTTCGACAAAAAAGTGGACGAGCAGAAAAGAAAATTAGGTAAAATGCTTCAGTTTCTATAAAACGGTGTCGATATAAAAAGTGATAGTAACATGCATTAGACAGTACATGAAAATGGGGGAACAAGATGAGAAAGTTAACGGCATTAGCTTTAGTACTAAGCGTACTGCTGTTTCAATTCACGCCGCTTGCTAGCGTGAAAGCTGAAACGGTAGAACCAGTTGTGTCTGTAAAATTAGTAAATTATTTAGGAGATCAGCATGCAATTACAATTAAGCCGTCTTATTTATACACTATTAAAAACTCGGATTTGGTCTTAAAGGCAAATACAGAGTATACGGTAACGGCAACAACTCAAGGTGTCACTTTAAAACAAGGAAGCACGGTATTAGGTGATTTTACAAGCTTTGAAATTACACCGTCTCTTTATAAAAATCCCGTATCTATTAACGGCAGACAGTACTTAGGGGACGTTGCGTTTACAAATGAAAAAGGAACTTACGTCAGACCTGTTAATACGCTGCCGATTGAAGACTATTTAAAAGGCGTTGTACCAAATGAAGTCTATACATCTTGGAATCTGCAAGCCTTAAAAACTCAGGCAGTAGCAGCGAGAACATACGCAATGAGCTATGCAGGAAAAGTAATCAATGACACGGTAAGCTATCAAGTGTATGGTGGCTATACGTGGTATGACAGCACAAACCAAGCAGTAGATCAGACATTCGGACAAGTAGTGACCTATAACAATAAATTAATCAACGCCGTTTTCTCATCAAGCAACGGTGGAAGAACGGAATCAAACAGCAATGCCTGGGGAGGAACTCAGCTTTCTTATTTCCCGGTGAAAGAAGATCCATACGATAAGCAGACGCCTTGGACGTTAGCTATTCAAAAAACGCAAATTGATTTAACAGGAAAAGATTTAGCCAACTATAGCGCTTGGTGGAATACGGTTTCTGAAAAAGATAAAACCGTTACGGATAATTTGAAGTCATGGTTAGTAGCCAATAAGCATCCTGGTAAAACGATTAAAATTACGTCCATTCCAAAGGTGAGTTTTTATGCTCCTTCATCAGGAGGTCGTGTGACTAAAGGTGCGATTACAGTAGACTATCTCGTTAAAGGAGATGTAGACAGTTCGCAAAAACTAGTGGTTCATCATTTAGAATTGACAGATTTAACATCGACGAAGCTAAAATCGATGTTAAACAGCCGTGCGATGCTTAGTCTGCTTGTAACGGAAACAAATGAAACAAGCACATCAACAACTTTTAATGGTAAAGGAAATGGACACGGTGTTGGAATGAGTCAATACGGCGCTCAAAAAATGGCAAGCCTAGGAAAAGACTATCGTGAAATTTTAGATTTTTATTATCCAACAACTACTCTTTTAAGTTTTTATACAACAAAATATCCCCGAAAAGAGCAGGAGCAAGAAGCACCGAAAGATACGGTTGCGCCTGATGCACCTTCAGTTAATGCATTAGGAGATAACCAAACATCGCTTACGGGCGTGACAGAACCAAATGCTTCTGTTATTGCCAAAGTGGAAAATGAAGTAATTGGAACGGGTCTTGCTGATGAAAGCGGAAAATTTGCAATTACGATTGCCAAGCAGCCAGCAGATACCAAAGTGTCGGTAACGTCTAAAGATGCAGCTGAAAATGAAAGCACGGCCACAGTAGTGACCGTAACGGATCAAACGCCTCCTTCGGTTCCTATTGTAAATGAAGTGAGTGACCAAGATACGACCGTAACAGGCGTAACAGAAGCAAACGCCGCCGTGACGGTAAAAGCAGGCGATGCAACATTCTCTGCAGTAGCAGATGCCAACGGTACATTTACGGTTTCAATTCCCTTGCAAAAAGGTGGAACAACGATAGAAGTAAGTGCAAAAGATAAAGCAGGAAATGAAAGCCAAGCTCCTTCTTTTACGGTTAAATCTACGTTAAAAGCACCGCTTGCACCAAAAGTAAATGCAGTAAGTGATCAAGACACCGTGATTAAAGGAACGGCTGAAGCAAATGCGACGGTCATCGTTAAAAACGAAAGTCTCCAGCTTGCAGCAGGCAACGCAGATGCTAAAGGAAATTACAGCATCTTAATTGCGAAACAAAAAGCAGGAAGCACGCTGTACGTGACGGTTCAAAATGCAGGTGGAACAAGTTCAGCCACTGCGGTGACCGTACAGGATAAAACGGCACCAGCTGCGCCAAAATTAAACGCAGTAAGTGATCAAGATACAAAAGTTACAGGTACAGCAGAAGCAAATGCGACGGTTACTGTAAAAGCAGGAACAACAACTGTGGGAACGGCTAAAGCAGGTGCAAATGGAGCGTTTTCTGTTGCCATTTCTCTGCAAAAAGCGAATACAAAGCTAAGCGTACAAGCAAAAGATGCAGCAGGAAATAGCAGCACTGTATTGACTGTAACCGTTACGGCAAAGCAAAAAGTTCCGGTAAAACCGACAGTGAATGAAGTGAGTGATTGAAGCACAGCCGTTACGGGTACAGCAGAAGCAAATGCGACGGTTATCATTAAAAACGGAAGTCTTCAGCTTGCAGCTGGTAAAGCGGATGCCAAAGGAACATACAGCATCTCGATTGCAAAACAAAAAGCAGGAAGTAAGCTGTCTGTAACGGCTGGAAACGCAGCGGGCGTAAGTCCAGTCGTAACCGTAACCGTGCAGGATAAAACAGCACCCGTTACACCAAAAGTGAACGGTGTAAGCAATCAAGATACAGTAATAACGGGAAGCACGGAAGCAGGAGCAGAAGTGCATGTGAAAATTGACAAAAAAGTAATTGGCAAAGGAAATGCAAAATCGGATGGAACGTTCAGCATCACCATTCCAAAGCAGCCTGCTGCTACAAAATTAGCTGTTATTGCAAAAGATGCAGCCAATAACTACAGCTCCAACACGTTTGTAACGGTTAGTGCCGTACAGACAAAACCAGCGCTTCCAACTGTTAATACGCTTACTGAAAAAAGTACAGCAGTAACGGGAACAGGAGAAAAAAATGCGTCCATTTATATTAAAGTAGGCGGAAAAATTATTGCGAGTGGGAAAATTGATGGAAACGGCAAGTTCAGCGTAAAAATTCCTGCTCAAAAAGCAGGAACGGAAGTGACGGCAGTTCTGCAAAATAAAGTAGGATACAGTCCGTATAAAATTGTAAAAGTGCAAGACACAACCCCGCCGGCACCTCCGGCAGTGAATGCCGTTACGTCTTTGTCCACGTTTCTCTCTGGAAAAACGGAAGCAAATGCCGTGATTACGATTAAAAGCGGTACAAAAGTAATCGGATCAGGCAAAGCAGATAGCAAAGGACAGTTTAAAGTAACTATTCCAAAACAAAAAGCAGGCGTAAAACTGGCTGTGACGGCAAAAGATGCCGCTGGAAATACAAGTTCAGCAGTCAATATAAACGTTAAATAAAAACAAAAAAGAATTCTCTGCGGAGGATTCTTTTTTTAGTGAATTTTAAGTGGGATAGAAGGTTACTAAAAAGTTACCTTAGAACTTTGAAGTTCCTAACTTACTTTAAAGTGGGTTCTATCTTTTTCTTTTTTCCTGTTTCATAATAACAAATGTAAAGAAATTAGCAGGGGGTTTTTTATAATGAGCAATCATTTGCAAGATACAGTAACACTTCACAACGGAGTCAAAATGCCTTGGCTTGGATTAGGTGTATTTAAAGTAGAAGAAGGACCTGAATTAGTGAACGCCGTGAAAACAGCTATCGTCAAAGGCTATCGCAGCATTGATACGGCAGCTATTTATGAAAATGAAGAAGGTGTAGGAGAAGGAATTCGCCAAGGTCTGAAAGAAGCAGGTCTTTCACGCGAAGACATTTTTGTTACATCAAAAGTTTGGAACGCAGATTTAGGCTATGAAGAGACGCTAGCTGCTTACGAAACAAGCTTACAAAAGCTTGGCTTAGAATATTTAGATCTATACTTAATTCACTGGCCGGTAGAAGGTAAGTATAAAGCAGCGTGGAAAGCATTAGAAACGCTGTATAAAGAAGAAAAAGTAAGAGCTGTGGGCGTAAGTAATTTTCAAATTCATCATTTAGAAGATTTAATGAAAGATACAGATGTTAAGCCTGTTATTAACCAAGTGGAGTATCATCCTCGTTTGACGCAAAAAGAGCTGCATGCTTTTTGTCAAAAGCATGATATTCAGCTAGAAGCATGGTCTCCGCTTATGCAAGGAGAACTATTAGATAACGATGTGTTAAAAGGAATTGCTGAAAAACACGGTAAATCAGTTGCTCAAATTATTCTGCGATGGGATCTGCAAAACGGAGTTGTAACGATTCCAAAATCGACAAAAGAACATCGTATTGTTGAAAATTCATCGCTATTTGATTTTGAATTGGATGCTGAAGACATAAGTAAAATTAATGAATTAAACCAAAATCACCGAGTAGGTCCAGATCCGGACAACTTTGATTTTTAATAGAAGAACTAAGAGGCTGGGACAAAAGTATTTTAGCCCAAGTGAAAAACGAACCATTGATCAACAAGTTTGATTAGTGGTTCGTTTTTTTTGTTATGGTGAATACAGCTTCATCTGTCCCGGCCTCTTTTTATGCATTATTACATAAATTTAACATTTTCTTCACAGTAAGCTAAAGGACGGGCCGTATGATAAAGAAAGGTCGTGAAAGATAGAGAAATCATTTCATTTTTAAGTGTAAAATAGGCGGTGTAACGATGACAAAACAACCTTACTCTCACATACAATGTAAAAAAACATCAATGATTGATTTATTGCTGGATGCAGGGGTTTATAAAAAAGGAAACAAGCAGCTATATGAGCTTACGCTTCAAGAACTAGAAACAGAATACGAAGCTATTTCACAACAGCGCATATCTCGATGAAATTTTGATACATTGCTAGAATTTGTTATAATAGAGGAAAGGATAGGAGTGGATTTATATCGAAAAGCACCCGACAGACTCGCAGCCCATCCGTATGGATATCCTCGATTCTATATTTGCTAAAATGGTATTAAATAAGGCTATCCGAGATTTTAGAAGAGATCAAATTTTACGTGAAGTCGATCAAACATTAGAAGAAAGAAACAAAGAGAAATTTTTTCAATTAATTGAAGAATTAAAATCAATTTCGTAAAGGGCGTTCGCGCGATAGAATTTGATTTTATCATTTTAGCATATAAAAACAGGTAAGAAGCGGCATGCTTAGTTACCTGTTTTTTTGTCGTCTTATTGCAAAACAAGGCCTTACATAAGGAGTGCACCTTGCTAGTAAACAGACAAAAAGAGCAAGTCTAATGTACTCACTCTTTTCAGAAAGGTATGGGTGTTACTGAGAAAATGAATGTCACTTTCTAAGTGTTGCGTGTGGGGTTTAGAAAGTTCTATGCATCTGCATATTTTCTACTTCATTCGCTCTATGTATTGTTAAAGTAACAATATAACCATATCTTATCACATGAACGAAATTCGATTCAATATATTTATTGATTTTCTTTTTAAATTGTTCTAAATAATTAGTGAATGTAAAAAAATGTTTTTATTGGGTGAATGTGTATCTATAAAAAACAATAGAAAAATATAGTGGGGTTTTTATGGGAGACATTTGTTTATTTCTGACGGACTGTAAGCTTCAAAAGAGTACAATCCGTCCTGTAAATCAGTATTAAGAAAAAATGAGCTGCACCCAGTAGAATAGAAGGAAAAGAGTAACGATCGTGGTAAGCGGGATAACGATAAGTGATACTTTTAAATAATCTTTCCATTTTATCTTGATATGATTTTCTTTTAAAATATGCATCCAGATAAGAGAAGCTAGTGTTCCAATCGGCAATAAAAGCGAGCCCATATCACTTCCAATAATATTAGCAAGATAAATGGTTTTAAGAGTAATAGGATCGAGCCCCATTTCAGTCAAGGTAATGGTTCCGACCATCAGGGCGGGGTGATTGTTAAACAAGTTGGAAAGAATAGAAACAAGTCCTCCCATGATAAAGCTTGCTTCAAAAAGTCCTCGATTTACAATTGGTTCGCAAACTTTTACAAGCAGCTCCGTTAACCCTACGTTATGCAGTCCGTAAATAATCACGTACATCGAAAAGGCAAAAACGAAAATGTGCCATGGCGTTTTCTTTAAAATATCAATTGGGTTTGTACGTAAGTGATACCATCTCCAAATGAGTAAGATCAGTGAGCCCAGTACAGCAACCAATTCGATTGGTATGCCGAAATAAGAGGCGACAAATAGGAGACAGCGCATAACAAACACAAATAATAAAACTTTCAGCATAAATTGTGTGCGTTTACGTTTTGTTTCAACAGAAATGCTTCCTTTTAAGGGGTGAAACTGTTTCGTAAAGAAACTTTCTTCTATATCTTTTGAAGCATGCGGCAGTTTTTTTGGCAAATGGCGTTTTACGACCGTATACATGAGCCAAGACATAAATAATAAACCAAGTGTCGCCGGTACAAACATCATCGCCGTGTGCATATAAAGCGACATGTGAACAATTTTTAAGGCAATCAAATTGACAATATTACTTACACCTATAGGCGCGCTGGAAGCGGTAGCAATAAGCGCTCCACTTAAAAGGTAGGGGATCTGCTGGTGGGGTTTTAGCTGAAGGTTTTTCAAAAGTAGAATTAAAATTGGAGTGGTAATTAAAATACTGCCGTCATTATTAAATAGTAAAGTCATTAAAAAGCAAAGCAGTTGAATGTACCAATATAATCGGTACCCTGAGCCTTTGGATAAACTCACTAGTCGTGCAGCTGCCCAGTGGAAGAATCCAAAACTTTCTAATATGACGGCCATGACAATGGTGGCAATAATGGTAATAGAAGCGCCGCTTATCTTTGCGAAAATATCAACAATGTCTGATTTGGATACAATCCCTGTAAGCAGGATAATGGCTGCTCCTATGGCTGCCGGCCATGCTTCGTTGATGCCGTTTGGCCTCCAAAAAATGACGAGCATTGTCATTGTAAACACGAAAATGGCAATTCCAATTTCAATATTCATCAGTATGCTCCTTTCTTCTAAAATTTGTAATGAATATACCCTTGCATGTCCCTTACACTCTATTTATATTCATTTATTACTAGAAGGATTGTGCATAAGACCATTTTTGCTAATATGTTTGTTTATCTTGCCAAGGCACGTATCATCTCGGGAGAGGAGCCTACAAGAAGACTAGATCAATCCAATCTAAAGACGAACAAATGTGATAAATGAGCTAGTAGGATCGCTTGTTACGCCGCTGTGGATTTCCGTGCAAGACTCCTGCGGGAAAAGCGGAACAGATGAGACCCCGCAGGAGTCTTCGTCTTGTCCTCCAATCCACCGCTAGAAGCCACTACATACATGAAACCTACGTTCACGTTTATCATCACAATAAAAAGATCCGAACGATTCATCGTTCGGATCTTTCTTCAACTAACATACTTTTGGTCCAGGATCTTCAAGGTCAGCAAGTATAGGTTTTTTCGTGTAAAGTTAACGCTTGTATCTGGTCATAATCAGGTTCATAGCCAATGCCCGGTGTATCAGGAACGGAAATAATACCGTTGTCGACGGTGATTTCCGGGTGAACGATATCACGCGGCCAGTATTTAGATGATGCAGCCGTATCTCCGGGAAGCGTAAAATTAGCTAGTGTGGTAATGGCAATATTATGTGCTCGCCCTACACCTGATTCGAGCATGCCGCCGCACCATACGGGAATACCGTGAGTTTGACAAAGATCATGAATTTTTTTGGCCTCGGTTAGTCCGCCTACCCGGCCAATTTTAATATTAATAATTTGCGTGCTTCCAAGTTTAATAGCTTTTCGAACGTCTTCAGCTGAATGAATGCTTTCATCCAAGCAAATAGGCGTGCGCATGCGGGCCTGCAGTTCAGCGTGATCAATTAAATCATCATGAGCTAACGGCTGTTCTATCATCATTAAATCAAACTCGTCAAGCTGACCAAGGTGATCAGCATCTGCAAGCGTATAAGCAGAGTTCGCATCAACCATTAGGGGAATAGAAGGAAATTCGTTTCGAACCGCGCGCGTCAAGTTAAGATCCCAGCCCGGCTTAATTTTAATTTTGATTCGCTTATATCCTTCATTTAATCCGACTTCAATTTTGCGAAGCGTTTCGTCAATCGTAGGCTGAATGCCAACGCTAAGACCAACTTCAATTTGACTTTTACTGCCTCCTAACGCTTTAGATAGAGAGAGGTTTTGCCTCCGCGCATACAAATCCCAAACTGCGCCTTCTAACGCCGCTTTTGCCATGTAATTGCCTCGAATATGAGCAAAGCGTTGGGATACTTCATCAGGATGCTGAATTTCTTTCTGTTGAAGCAAAGGAATTAAAAAATCCTCCATAATGTGCCAGTTTGTTTTAAGCGTTTCTTCTTTATAAAAAGGATCTGCGCACGCTACGGATTCAGCCCAGCCGGATTGTCCGTCTTCGTCTTGAATTTCTACTAAAATAAAATCTCGATCCACTTCTTTTCCAAGACTTGTCGTAAACGGATGAAGTAAATCCATTTTTAAATGCCGTAAAATGACGTGTTTTATCTTCATTTTTGCACCTCTTTTTTCGTTAAAATATAAAAATGAACGGGTGCGCTGCTTTCTGGATGCTTCATAAAACCTGTTACTTCAAATCCTTTTGCAAAACACGCTTGAAATACGTATCTTGTACGCATCCGCCAGTCCAATGCAAGAGAAGGAGAGACTTCTTTCATTTGCTGAAAAGCAGATGGGATAGCTACAGCTACAACCTCATCATTTAACAGTTTTTCATCAATATTTGTAACAGAAGGAAACCCTTCATCCGTTAACGTCCATTGAGTAAGCGATGCCTCCATTATTTGATCTGGCGTATAGAGAGGCTGAGCTCGTTTTGTATCCTCTACAGATGCCCATTCTACAACGAATCGATCAGAAGGCAAGTCAGCATTTAACGGATCATTCATGTCTCCGTAGCAGTTTTCAATATATGTAGAACAAACGGCTCCAAGCTTTCCAATATTTAAATACCCGTTGGCGCTTTCTAACGGATCGTACGTCCAGCTGATATATGAATAACCCTTTTTTTTACTTTCCTGTCTCTGCGCATGCTTAAGCTTAGCGCCAATGCCCATGCTGCGATAGGCAGGGTCAACTGCTAGTATATGAGAACATAAGTAGACGCAAGTTCCATCAAACCCTGGAAAGCTATATTGAAAGCCAATCAGCTTTTCATCTAGAAACGCACCGAGAACAAGACCTCCGTTTTTAACAGCGGTCAAAGTTTGGTGAACAGGCGTTGCTTCTTCTTCTCCCCAGACGCGGCTTTCTAATGCGCGTACTTCTTCTAGTTCATTGGTTGTTGTAAGTGAACGAATCGTTAAAGCTTCAGTCATATATTTACTTCCTTTCTTTTGATCATTTATTCTAAAAAGATGCCTTGCTCGGCATAGAGCTTTTCCAAGTGTTCTTGTCGTGTTCCAGCCGTTTTTTCATCTCTTTTTTGCATGCTGCTAATTACAACTTGCGATAGGGCAAGAAGTGATAAAATATGTTCGGTTGTGCCGGCTAAAAGCGTGATATCAGCGATTTGGCCTACCGGAGACAGACGGCGGTCTGTAATGGCAATGACTTTTGCTCCTTGTTTTTTAGCCTGCTGAGCTACTTCAAGCGCTTCTTTTGTATAGCGCGGCAGTGAAAATACCACAACGGTTGATGCGCTCGTGAGATTGCATAGCGTTTCAAGCAAGAATCCAGTTGGAAAAGATAAAAGAACATGATTGCGAAGCTGATTCATTTTATAATACAGCCAGTAGGCTGCCGTATGAGATTCACGGAAACCCGCAATATACACTTGATCACTTTTGATAAGCGCATCTACAGCTTGAGATAACTCCTTTTCGTCAACGGGGGAAAGCCATTCACTAAAGGGTTTCTTTTCTTCCGCTGCAGAATCAGCTGCATGCTTTTTAGCTGCTTCTTTTGATTCGGCAGAAGAAAGCCATTCTTTTCGCATTAGCTCCTGCAAATCTGAAAAACCATTTAAACCAAGTGCGTAAGCTAGACGAATAACGGTTGTTTCACTGACACCTGCTTCTTTGCCAATTTGCCCGGCCGTGTACAGCGAGCCTTTTTCCATAAAATTAACGAGAAACTCCGCCACTTTTTTTTGACCGCGAGAAAGGTCAGGGAATTTATGTTTAATTAATTCTTGAAATGATTGATTCATATAGCCTCCTAAAAAAAGAAGTTATAACTTCATAAAAATATATTAATGCATTTTAAACTTCATTTCAATTACTGTTTCAAAATAAAAAGAAGCCTTCGTGATATAATAAATTGATTATTCAAAAATAAATGCCATTATTCAAAAACGAATTGTATTTTATTCAAAAGTGAATAGAAAGCGGGGAGCATACATGAATTCAGAATGGAATGAAAATCAGTGGATCCTTCATTCATTAAAAGATGATTTGCTTGTCACGGATGAAAAAGGCATCATTGTCCGAATACATGAAGGAACGGGAAACATTTACGATGTAAAAGCTGAAAAACTGCTCGGAAAGTCTGTGTATGAACTTGAAAAACAAGGGTTGTTTACGCCAATCGTTACCCCAATTGTGCTTGAAACAAAGAAGAAAATTACGCTTGTACAAACAACTAAACAAGGCAAGCAAGTGCTCGTTACAGGCATTCCTGTCAAAGATGAAAAAGGAGAGATTAAAAGAATCGTCAGCTATTCTCACGATGTGACGGAGCTTATGGAAATGAAGACATATCTTGATGCGATGGAAGGCGAAATGCAGCGCGTAAAGAGCGAGCTTATGCTGCTAAGAAACCAAAACCTATCAACTGAAGGAATTGTATGCAACAGCGATAAGATGCAGCACGTTCTTCGTACGGCCGTTCACGTTTCGAACGTGGACGTAAATATTTTACTTTTAGGGCAGTCAGGAGTAGGGAAAACGCACTTAGCCAAGCTGATACATAACAAAAGTACAAGAAGCAAAGGGCCGTTTATTGAAGTGAACTGCGGGGCAATTCCAGATCATTTATTTGAAGCGGAACTGTTTGGCTATGAAGCAGGGGCTTTTACCGGTGCATCTAAAAATGGAAAGGTGGGGCTGGTCGAATTAGCAGACGGGGGCACGCTTTTTTTAGATGAAGTGGGAGAACTGTCACCGGCGCATCAAGTGAAAATTTTAAAGCTCATTCAAGAAAAACAGTTTTATTCCGTTGGAGGAAGAAAGCCTAAAACCGTGGACTTTCGCTTAATTGCAGCGACGAACAAAGATTTAGAAAAAGCCGTTGCCGAAAAAGAATTTCGAGAAGATTTATATTTTCGTTTAAGCGTCGTACCGATTACCATTCCATCTTTGAACGAGCGCCCTGAAGATATTTTTCCGCTGCTCACACATTTTGCCGAGCAGTTTGAAAAGAAATATAACCGAAAAAGAACGTTTGATAATGCGGTTATTCACGCACTGCTTTCCCACGAGTGGAAAGGAAACGTACGAGAGTTAATCAATGTGATTGAACACGCGGTGGTTGTATCTTCACAAACGCTGATTACAATGGAGCATTTGCCGCATTCTCTGCATAGGAAAAAACGGGTTCAGCACGTTGAAGAACATGGGGAAATGAAGCTTAATGACGCGTTAAACGAGCTGGAAAAAGAGATATTAGTAAGAGCAAAAAAACAGTATAAAACGACAACAGAAATAGGTGAAGCACTCGGAATCAGTCAGCCTTCAGTTGTTAGAAAATTAAAAAAACATTCCGTTTTTTAACGTCTTTGGCACGCTCTTTGCATGTAAAACAAGTACAAACACATTACTTGATAGATTGCGAGGAGGAAGTCAGATGACGCAGGCATCACTTACACAGTTAATGAACAGTTTACCGGATTTACTAGCACCAAGCATGGCGAAAGATCACCCTAATTTACCGGTGGTAAAAGCTGAGGGCTGCTACTACTACGGAGCGGACGGAAAAACGTATTTAGATTTTACATCAGGTATTGCAACAGCGAATACAGGTCATCGTCACCCTAAAGTTGTACAAGCGATTAAAGATAGCGTTGATCATCTTATGCACGGCCCGTCAGGTGTGATTATGTACGAATCTATTTTACAGCTTGCTGAAGAATTAAAAACAGTATTGCCAAGAGGCCTCGACTGCTTTTTCTTTGCCAACAGCGGAACTGAAGCAATAGAAGGAGCGTTAAAGCTAGCAAAATACGTGACGCAAAGACCTTATACGGTTTCGTTTATGGGCTGCTTTCACGGCCGTTCTCTCGGAGCGCTTAGCGTGACGACATCAAAAAGCAAATACCGGAAATTTCTTCAGCCATCGGGCTTAACGTATCAAGTGCCTTATGCAGACGTGGCTCAGTGTCCAAAAGGAGAAGATCCGGAAATCTACTGCGTGGAAAAGTTAGAAAAAGATTTTGACACGTTGTTTAAGCATCAAGTAACGCCGGAAGAAGTGGCGTGCATGATTGTAGAGCCGGTTCTTGGAGAAGGCGGCTACGTAATCCCTCCGAAAGCATGGCTGCAAAAAATAAGAGAAGTATGTGATAGACACGGCATTCTGCTTATTTTTGACGAAGTGCAAACAGGGTTTGGACGCACCGGCGAGTGGTTTGCAGCTCAAACCTTTGATGTAACGCCTGACATTATGGCAATCGCAAAAGGCATAGCATCAGGACTTCCGCTAAGTGCTACTGTAGCTTCCAAGCAGCTAATGGAAAAGTGGCCGATTGGTACACATGGAACAACTTTTGGAGGCAATCCCATTGCTTGTTCAGCAGCACTTGCGACATTGGACGTATTAAAAGAAGAAAAGCTGATTGAAAACTCAAAAGCAATGGGGAAATATGCAGCGGATCAGCTTCAGCATTTGAAAGCGAAGCATGAAGTTATCGGGAGCATTCGTTCAGTGGGACTAATGATTGGAATTGAAATTATTAATCGAAAAACAAAGCAAGGTGACGGAAATCTTCTTCTTGAGATTTTAGACAAATGTTTGGAAAAAGGGGTGCTGTTTTACCTTTGCGGAAATAGCGGAGAAGTGATTCGAATGATTCCTCCTTTAACGATTACAAAGGAAGAAATTGATGCCGGGCTTCGCGTGTTAGACGAAGCATTGACAGAAATCACAAGTCTTCACGTGATCTAAAGCTTTAAGAAGCTCTTTGTTTCAACAAAAGATAAATTGACCCATAATAAGGAGGAATCTGTTATGAACGGACTGGATATGACGGTTATGTTTGTCTATTTTGGCGTATTGGTTGTAGCGGGTATCATTGGCTCGTTAAAAGCAAAGTCATCAGAAGATTTTATTTTAGCCGGGCGAAACTTAGGGATGTTTATGTATTTAGGATGTTTATCAGCCGTTATTTTAGGCGGAGCGTCAACGATTGGAACCGCTCAGCTTGGCTATGAGCACGGACTGTCTGGCATTTGGTTTGTGACGATGATTGGACTTGGAATCATTACGCTTGGCACGATTTTTATTAAGCGGATTTCGTCGTTGAAAGTGACGACTATCAGTGAGCTGCTAGGAAAAAGATATAACGCTCAAGCGCAAATTATCAGCGCCGTTGTTGCCGCGATTTATACACTCATGGTATCAGTCACTCAAGTGATTGGAATGGGAACGATCATTCATGCGTTGCTTGGATGGAACATGACGGCCTCGATGTTAATTGGCGGTTCGATTGTTTTGTTCTATACGATTTTAGGCGGAATGTGGAGCGTAACGGTTACTGATATTATTCAATTTGTTGTGATGACGGTGGCAATTTTTGGATTTATGCTTCCGATGAGCGTATCAGAAGCAGGAGGTTTCAAAGCCCTTACCGGAGATTTACCATCATCGTATTTTGATTTTTCATCGATTGGGTACGGTCAAATCTTTCAGTATTTCCTCTTGTATACGCTTGGTATGGCAGTGTCTCAAGATATTTGGCAGCGAGTATTTACGGCGCGAACAGAAAAAATTGCGCGAAACGGCTCCATTTTTGCAGGGGTGTACAGCATTGCCTACGCGATTGCGGGAAGTGTAATTGGAATGTGTGCATATTTGCTGCTGCCAAACGCAGAAAGCAGTCAAAGCATTTTTGCAACGCTTGCAGTTCAAATCCTGCCTCAAGGGTTATTAGGTCTCGTACTAGCAGGCGTTTGTTCGGCGCTGATGTCAACTGCTTCAGGAACGCTGCTTGCGTCTTCTACGCTGATTAGTAACGATATTATTAAAAAAGTGTGGCTTAAAAATATTTCAGAGAAAAACTATTTAATTTTAACCCGTGTTAATACACTTATTGTCGGCGTGCTTGCTATTATTTTTGCTCTTTGGATTCAAGACGTGCTTGTTGCTCTAGACGTTGCGTATGCGATTTTATCAGGAGCGATTTTTGTTCCGTTTGTTGTGTCGCTGTTTTGGAAAGACATTCATCCAAAAGCAGGAGTTTCAGCGATTGTTGTCAGTACGCTAGTAGTACTTGGAGGTCTATTAATTGAAGGGCTTTCTTCTACCACTCCAATTCTATACGGTATTTCAAGCAGCATCATCGTAATGGCTGGATTTGCGGTTATGGCTCGAAACAAAGAACTGTCTGATCAAGAAAAGGTTCAAGAAGATATGTGAATAAGGGGGTAAAAAGCTTCTCATAGTAAAGTGAGAAGCTTTTTAGCATTTTGTGTGCATAAGTATAGACAACAAACGGCAGAGAGGAGTACACTAGACGCTCAGATTATAGAGATAAGGAGATTGTCAAATGAAAAGCAGAACGTCCGTAATGGTTAGTATTGTACTGGCAATGCTAGTGGCTTCGCTTGATTCAACGATTATGAATACGACGATGCCCGTTATTGCAAAAGAGCTTGGAAGATTCGATTTGTACGCGTGGTCGTTTGCTTCGTACATGATTGCAAGTACGATTTTATCTCCGGTAGCGGGAAGATTATCGGATTTATTTGGCCGCAAAAAAGTATTTGGGTTTGGAATTATTGCTTTTTTAATTGGTTCGATGCTTTGCGGCGTGGCAAATACGATGATTCAGCTTGTTCTTTTCCGTGCGGTTCAAGGAATAGGAGCCGGGTTTATGGTGGCCTTTCCCGCTATTATTGCCGGAGACTTATTTCCAGTTGAGAAGCGAGGGAAAATTCAGGCGCTCTTTACAACGATGTGGGGATTATCAGCTGTGTTGGCTCCGCTTTTAGGCGCTTTTTTTGTGGATTATTTAACGTGGAGATGGATTTTCTTTATAAATTTACCCGTATGTATTGTTTCATTTCTGACGTTAATGCCGTATCAAGAAAGCTATGAGCCGAAACGAGCAAAAGTCGACTACATCGGTGCTATATTGTTTGGAGCAGGAGTTACGTCACTGCTGCTCGTGACGGTAGTGGAACAAAACCGAGTTGTGTATGCAGTCGCTGGACTTATTTTATTGGTCATTTTTTATCTCCATGAACGAAAACATGCTTCTCCGATTGTACCGCTGTCTATGTTCCAAAACAAAACGCTGTCATGGATTAATATCAATGCGTTTATTGGAACGGTGGCTTTATTCGGAACGTCAAGCTACATTCCGTTATTTTTACAGCGAGTAGCGCATTTGTCACTGTTTATGAGCGGAGTTGCGCTGTTAGGAACAGCGGTCGGATGGATGTCTGTGTCCGTGCCTGCAGGTAAATGGATTTTAAAACATGGCTACAGAAAGCTGTTGTTAATTGGAAATGTGCTGCTCGTTGGCTCAGGAACACTTCTGCTGATGCTAAATGAAAGTCACGGTTTCTTTTATGTGTTTTGCGTCATGATTGTACAAGGGCTATCGTTTGGTCTGCTGTCTACGGTTGGAGTCATTGGTGTACAGCAATTAGTAGGAGGACATGAAAGAGGTATTTCAACGTCATTTTTTATGTTTTGCAGAAACATGGGAACAGCAATCGGCGTTACGATTATGGGTGCGTTGCTGACTTCAGGCGGAAGCTTTATGGCAGGCATTCATCACTTGTTTTTATTTGGCTTTGCCGGAAGTATCGTGGCTTTATTAACGTCGTTAAAGATTCAAAACGATACGGAAACAAAGCACAGTCGAGCTGCTAGTTAAGGGAATTTATGCTAAATATGTTTATTTCATAAAAAAACGGGAAGAAACCAAATAAGGTCATAGAATTGCCTGAGAAATCGTAGGCATATTCTTCTTCTTCTTTCACTTACTACATGTGGGACGCCGGGTATCGGCGTCTTTTTTTTGTGCTGTAAAGAGACTGATTATCTAAGCAAAAGCATATACATAAACGATTTTGTTCAAATAATGGGACTTTTTCACAAAAATAAGTCTTTAAATGGTAAGAAACATTAGGTATAATTTAGTGGTTATTTAGCATATTTTAGAAATGTTTGACTGAGTTTGTACGAAAAAGTGAAAGGGGATATTTCATGTCATGGCTCACCAAATGGTCGTTTAAAAACAAAGCGGCTATTACCATTATGTCTATTTTAATTTTAGCTTTAGGAGTCATTAGTTATTTTACACTTCCGATGGAGTTCCTGCCGACCGCTGATCAGCCTCAAGTGTCAGTAGTAGTTATGGGGCAAGGAACGGATGCAGACTCCATGGAAAAACAAGTGACGTCACCGATTGAAGAAGCGGTCGCCGGTGTTAAAGGAAAAAGCAACGTGTATTCAACGACGGGAGACGGCTATTCCAAAATCGATATTTCATTTGAATCCAAAACGGATATGAAAGAAGCAAAAACAAACGTCCAAGAAGCGCTGTCTTCGGTGCAGCTTCCAGCCAGTGTATCAAAGCCTAATGTTATTCAATTAAATACCTCTATGATTCCCATCGCAGATATTTCACTCACATTTAAAGAAGGATTAACAAGAGACAATCTGGATCTTGCAGAGAAAAAACTGATCCCTAAATATAAAGACGTTAAAGGCATTGCGAGTGTTCAAACGTATGGAACAGCGGATTCCTACGTGTCTATTAAAGTTGATAATAAAAAATTGTCACAAAAGAACGTGACTATTGATAAAGTCATCAGCGTGTTAGAAGGAAAAAACACGTCGCTTGCAGTTGGAGAAAAAGTCATTAATAACAAGTCGAGCAATATCAACGTAACTGGTAAAATTGATAGCTTGGACAAAGTGAAAAAGCTGCCGGTTGCACAGGATGTAACGCTAGGCGACCTTGCAAAAGTAGAGGTGAAAAAGCCTGAAGGCGTCGTGACGCATATTAACGGAAAAGATGCACTTTTACTTATTGTTACAAAAGACAGTCACTCAAACGCCGTTAGCATCACAAAAGAAGCAAAAAAACTGTCTCAGCAAATTAACAAAGACTATAACAATGTGAATGCTTCTGTATTTTTTGCAACAGGGGACAGCGTACAAAACTCTGTTCATTCCATGATGAAAGAAGTGTTGCTAGGCGCACTTTTTGCGACCGTTGTCATCATGCTGTTTTTACGCAGCGTTCGCTCTACGTTTATCACAATTGTATCCATTCCGCTATCGCTTTGCTTTACGCTTTTTTTATTATCCAAATCAGGCGTCACGCTCAATATTTTAACGCTTGGAGGAGTAGCGGTAGCGATTGGGAGATTGGTAGATGATAGTATCGTTGTCATTGAAAACATCTTCCGCAAAATGCAAAAAGAAGAGTTTTCGCTTGGACTGATTCTTGATGCCACAAAAGAAGTAGGCTCTGCTATTACTGCTTCTACGTTAACGACAGTAGCTGTCTTTTTACCAATCGGCCTTGTAAACGGAGGGCTTCAAGACTTTATGCTTCCGTTCGCTCTAACGCTGACCTATTCGCTGCTGTCTTCATTAATTGTGGCGCTTACCGTTGTACCGTTAATGAGTGCCGGGTTATTAAAAAATGAAAAACTTCGCAAGCACAAGCAGCCGGTTCGTTTTACAAAGGTTATAACATGGTCGCTTAATCATAAATGGGTTGTACTGCTGCTTTCGCTGCTTTTATTTGTCGGATCTATTGGCGCGTACACGATGATGCCTAAAGGAGCGGTGGATAACTCTTCATCTGACTTTGTAGGCACAACGTTAAGCTATCCAAATAACACGCCAATTAAAACCGTAGAAGAAAAATCACTGCAGCTTGAACGCTACATTTTAGCTCAAAAAGAAGTAAAAGAGGTATATATGCAGCTAGGTAATACGGATGAAGGAGCCAAGTGGGGAGACGTTGGTTCGCCTACTGAAGCTACGTATACGATTACCGTAAAAGACAGCGGAAACACTGATTCGCTAATGAAACGAATCCAAAATCAAAAGAAACTCTATGACGGAGGAGATCTTAGCGTAAGTGCAGCTTCACTAATGGGAGCGTCCACTACTTCCATTACCGTTGATGTAATTGGAAACGACATGAACAAGTTAGAAAAAACGGCAAGCAGCATTAAGAAAGAAATCAGCGATATAAAAGGAGTAGACAAAGTTTCTACGAACCAAGACGAAAAGAAAACGATTTACTCTTTAGACGTAGATCCAACAAAAGCAAACACGCAGCAAGTAGCGCAGCAGCTTGGCGTTATGTTGAATAAAACGCCGATTGGAGCGATAGATTTAGAAGGCAAGCAAGCAAATGTACTTCTTGAATCTGTCTTAAATCCAACATCACCAAAAGAGTTAAAAGATATTTCTATTATGACAGAGACAGGACCGTCGCCTGTTTCAAAAGTGGCTTCGCTAACGCAAGCTGAAAAGCCGACAAATCAGTTTCATAAAAATGGAGACCCGTATATTCAAGTAACAGCGGATGTCAATCCAGAAAAGCTTTCAGAAATTAATAAAGACATTCAAACAACCATTTTTGGAGACGGTAAGAATAAAGGACTGTCGATTTCAAAAGATGTTGACGTTGTAATCGGCGGAGCAAGCACTCAGCAAGGAGAAGATTTCTCTGACTTGTTCATTACGATGCTCGTGTCGATTGGTATTGTGTTCTTAATTATGGTCATTACGTTTAAAACAATCCGCACCCCGTTTGCCATTTTATTTTCACTTCCGCTTGCAGCGATCGGTGCCGTTTTAGGGTTATTAATCAGCCGTATCCCAGTAGACGTAACGGCTTTACTTGGAGCCCTGATGCTGATTGGTATTGTTGTAACGAATGCGATTGTACTATTAGACCGCGTGAAGCAAAATGAAAAGAAAATGATTATGCGCGATGCCATTGTTGAAGCAGCGGCTACGCGTATGCGTCCAATTGTCATGACGTCTGCTGCTACGATTTGTGCGATGCTGCCGCTTTTATTTAAACAAAGCGAAAGCGGAAGCCTCGTTTCTCAAAGTCTTGCAGTCGTTGTAATCGGAGGATTGGCCGTTGCGACTCTGCTTACACTTGTAGTCATTCCAGTTGTATATGAACTGCTTCACTTCAGAAAATCGAAAAAACAAAGAATACAGCAAAAACAGCAGGAAGACGTAACGCCGCTATAATGTTTAAAAGAGGCTAGAACATAAGTAATTTAGTTGAAGGAAGAGGCTGGGACAAAAGGATTTTAGACAAAGTGAAAACCGAACCATTAATCAAGATGTTTGATTCGTGGTTCGGTTTTCTTGTTAGGGTAAACATAGGTTTCATGTGTGTAAGTCTTTCTAGCAGTTGATTGGAGGGCAAGGCGAAGACTCCTGCGGGAAAAGCGGAACAGGTGAGACCCCGCAGGAGCATATGCGACGAGGAGGCTCAGCAGCCGCCCGCGGAAAGCGAAGCCTTGCACGGAAATCAACTGCGGTGTCACAAGCGGCTCAGCTCATTCTCTCATTTGTTTGTCTTTAGCTGGAATTGATTTGGTTACGTTCCAGCCTCTTTTTTATGAAACCTTTTGGCTAGTAAAACGTATAGTTAGATAAAGAAATGGAGGGGATAATATGTTCGAAATAAAAGAGCGATGTTACGTTTGTCAAAAAGAAATTCAGCCGAATGAAGAGGTATGGATGCGAATGAAGTATCCGAGTAGAAGAGGAATGACCGAAATCAAAGCTTTTTTACATCAAGAAGCGCAGTTTGTATGCATGGACTGCTTTGAAAAAACAAAAAAATGAGTCAAAGCCGTACTCTTTTCAACATATTGACATAGTATACTTTATAGTTTAATATTTAGATAATTATCTAAATAATTAAATGTGATGGAGATGAACTTTAATTGAATGAAACGTTTAAAGCTTTAGCGGATCCTACTCGCAGGAAGATTTTAGAGCTGCTAAAAGAGCGGGACTTAACCGCAGGAGAAATTTCCGAGTATTTTAACATGACCAAACCAAGCATCTCAAATCATTTAAAAATCTTGAAGCAAGCGGACCTCGTTCAAGATGAAAAAAGAGGGCAGTTTGTGATTTATTCGTTAAATACAACCGTTTTTCAAGATTTAATCGGCTGGTTTTTCAGCTTTCAGAAAGGAGAAAAGTAAATGAAAAAACACGTATTTCCTTTAGGTATTACTCTTTTAACACTACTTGCATGGCTGATTGCACTGCCGCATCTTCCAGCTACAATGCCCATTCACTGGGGAGCGAATGGAGAAGCAGACGGATTTGCCACAAAGATAAATGCAATGATTTTAACAGTAGGAATCATGGTACTTATTTATTTTGTCATCGCATTTGTGCCGCGAATTGACCCGCGTAAAGAAAATTATAAGTACTTTTCAAAAACGTATAATATCCTGTTAAACGCCGTACTGCTATTATTCTTTTTTGTAAATATGAGCACTATTTTACAGGGGCTGGGCTATAACGTGCCGATGTCGTACATTGCTCCGATTATGGCTGGACTCGTTTTTATCATTATCGGAAACTACTTGCAGCGCGTGCGCTCTAACTATTTTATGGGGATTCGTACACCGTGGACATTGAGCAATGAAAACGTATGGAAAAAGACGCACCGTTTATCCGGAAAGGTCTTTTTTATCGGCGGACTGCTGATTCTTATTAGCGCTTTTTTACCTGATGGATACAAGTCAGTTATCATGTGGGGGAGTATCGTTCTGTGCGTGGCGATTCCTTATCTGTATTCGTACTTGGCGTATAAAAAAGAAATGAATATGTAAGCATACAAAAAAATCCGGTGAACACACCGGATTTTTTTATGGATAACATAACATATCAGCCGTAACGCCACCGTTCGTGTCACGCCGGCTGATGAGAATAAATACAGCATAAAGTATGAAACGCGTTTCAGGTCAAGAGCTGCTATGAAAAAACTTACATTTGCTTACGATCGCTTGCTTCAGGCGGCTTTTCAATCCATCCATTTTTAATCATCACTTCGCTGCAGCGCCCCGCTACTTTTAAGTCTCGTAAAATACACGCTTCACAGTGCCCAACAATATCAAGCCTCATGCTAGTAGTCATTGCCGTTGCGTAATAGGTAATGGCTACTTTAAACATCGCTCCTGCATGAAACGTCATCAGCTTTTCTGAAAAAGGCGCGTGCGTAGACGTTGTGATTTCATTATCCAAAAGCGGAGGAGTATGAAGGTTTTCTTCGTGCATGATGGAAGAATAAAGCTCAATATGCTTGTGTGCCACATCAAGCCCCGTCTCCATGACCTTCCGCACGTCTTTTCGTTTGCTCACTTGTTTAAAAGCAATTAAAAGCGCTTTGGTTGCCATGCTTTTGCGTAAGTTAAAATAAATATTACCGGCTTCCGTTGCGTTTAAAAGGCGCTGCTTTCCTACAAAATCAAGAGCGTAAGTCAAATCTGTGATCGGCTCTTGTTTTTTCGGATTTAAAAAATAAGGAGCGGGTACATAAAGATTTTTTGCTAAAAGCAGATCGAGCGACCGATTATAGATCTCCATCGCATCTAAATTGCACTGATGGTAATAATCTCGAAGATCTCGGCGAACCGAAACGCTAAATGAAATGCCATACCCTGACAAGCCGTGAATCGTCATGTCATGAAGATACTTCAGCCAAAACGAGTCTGTAAAAAGCGGAGGTGCGTGCAAGTCCACATCTTCATCTGTAAAACCTTTTGGCAGCGGAAAATGTTCAGCATGAAAAATGGCAGTCAGCAGCTCAATATGCTTTTTCGATAGCTCTAGCGAAAAGGCAAATAGCGACCGAATCTCTGCATCCGTTACCGTTGCAAGAACGTATTTTGCTACGCAAGCCGCCAGCGTATCCTGCTGATACTGCGCGCATAGACTCGTTATTTCAGGCGAAGTCAAACGCTTGCTTTCTGCGTTCAATTGGCTTTCCTCCTATCTATAAAAATGGTACGTATTTATAAAAAACAGATAAGTATAGTGTGGACAAGGGTGTGTTAAATTATTCCATTGATGAATTGGAATCAAAATAGAAAAAGATCTGCCCGGTAAAGAGCAGATCCTTATGTATTGGTTTATTTTTTATTCATTTCTTTTTCAATTTCAGGATAAGTAATGCCGTATTTTTTAGAGACGGTAACTAAGCGGATAATTTCTTCTTCAGTAGGTGGTCCCACTTGCGGCAGAGGAGCATTTTTGGGAACGGAAGTACCGAGTTCTTTAACGAATGAATCAAAGCCGGCAGGAGAAGCAGTAAGGATAAATTCTGTTTCTTCTGGTCCGGTCACAAAGCGGTGCTGAATACCTCGAGGAGCAAAAACATAATCGCCCGCTTTTGCTTCAATTATTTCTTCTCCTATGTAGAAAATCATTGAGCCGCGCTTTACATAAAACGTTTCGTCTTCATGTTCGTGAAGGTGAAGAGGGGGACCTTGGTTTTCTGGTTTCACTACGTGCGCCACGGCGTAAGCTCCGTTTGTATCTTCACCTGATACAAGAAGCGTTACTTTTTCATCAAGAAAATGAAATGTGTTTTGATCGTGTGGGGTACGGTGAAAAGCGTTTGTTAGCTGATTATGAGTTGTTGTCATCCTTTTATCTCCTTAAAAAACATATTTTGAGATTATTGTATACTAATATGAATGTTTTGTGTGCGGAATAATAGTTAAAAAGAATTATTTTTTTACATTTATTATCTTTTTATAGTTCTATTGTTGTCGGTAGGGGACGCTCAATGAAATCTTTATTCAATTTATACACTAAGAATTTCCCCTATCTATTTTCCAAAACCACCCAATATGCTAGCATAAATATAGACTCGTTAAATGGATAAGGTGTAAAAGGAGAGTTTTTATGAAGTTTTTTAAACAAGCAGTATGCAATGTTCCGAGACAAATACATTAAATAATACAAAAAATGCTGTCTAAGCATTTTTTGTATTATTTTTTTGTTTTGTTAGTAGTATAATAGTAACCGTTGATAAATGAGTATATAGAATTATTTTTTTAAAAAAACAGTGTTTTTGAACGTTTTATTTCGTGATTTAATTATTTATACCATAGGTTGTAGGTGTAAATGACTTTTGACCTAATATAGTGAAAATACGACAGCTGAGGTACTCGGAAAATGAAAGATGCCATTATTTTTTTGCACGGAATTGTAGGAAATCAAAGTGTATTCGCTAAAGAGATGGACGTATTAAAGAAAAACTATTACTGCACTTCATATGATTTTTATCCTTTAAAAAATATAAACCTGGATGATTCGTTTTCATTGCAGGCGTTTGTTGATCAGCTCTATATGCACTACATACAAATGAATATTAAAAAAGCTCATTTGTGTGCACTGAGTTTTGGCTGTCTTATTGCTTTGTCATTTGTACAAAAGTATCCGCATATGGTTGCCAGCTTAACGTTTATAGGAGGTTACTGTTGTAATGTTCCCTCTGTATATCATACAAACCTTCTTCAGCTGATGAATAGAAGAAGACAGCTTAGTTACAATGAGTGGTTAAAAGAGTGCGTTCGAACGCTTAACCCGAATCGAAAAGAAATTCTAGAAGACTCAGAAGCCATATTCTTGGAAAGTGCACGTTTACTTCAGCCTTCTTTGTTTGAAAGAATAGTGCGATTGAATTTGGAGGTAAACTCTGAATTTGTATTGCGTGAAGTGAACGTTCCTATTTTGTGGATAATGGGAGAGTACGATGAGTTGTATAAAGGAACATTAGGGAACTTAAAACGATACGTCCCTCATGTACAATATAGAGAGATTAAAAGAGCTGGTCATGTCGCACACATCCACCAGCACCTTCAATTTATGCTGATTTTTAAACGTTTCCTTCGTCAACAGTCTTTAGGGAAAATAGGGTTAAACCCTTCTTTTTAAAACCTTAGAAACGCAGCAGACAAATTTTTCTCCTTGATATTTCAGAGAAAACAGTTAGAATATGATAAGAATATAAATTTGTTCTAAAGCTGTAAATAAAAGTTTTTATTAATATATTTTTGCATTTTTTATAGTGATTTTAAATTGAGCCAACCAACGAGGTTGGTTTTTTGCATGAATTCATTGTTTTGAGTGAAAATGGGAGCATATAGTCCGATGTGAATTTAGAACACATGAATATGTTTTTAAAAGAATTAGATCAAGTCTTTACTAACAGGAGGCCATCACGAGTGTCGATAAAGAAAAAGTTATCGCTATTTTTTACTTTGTTGGTATTGTGTATTCTACTGGCGAATAATACGCTGCACTACATTCGGTCAAAAAATAGATTGATAGAATTTAACCAAAAGGAAATTACGCTGGTGACAGAAGAAATTGGGTACGAAGTAGAGAATTCCAAAAACAGTGCTTTATATTTAGAGGATCGAATGGGGCAAGAATTACGAACGGCTTCCATTGCGATACAAAATTCGTTACCTGCTGACTACCATGATATTAGCAATGAACAATTAAAACAATTAGCTGAAAAGGTAATGGTATCCCACATTACATTACTAGCCCCTGTAGGAGACGATATTGTAGGCGTCAGATCTTCTGATGCTGATGAAGTCAATATGTCTACAAAGGAGTGGGGATTTTGGTATACGTCTTTTAAGCAGCTTCTTTCTAAGCAGCCAGTTACGACGACGCGAGGGGTAACTCTGCCTCATTTCTGGAGCGGGCCAATTGAAGTGGCTTCTAGTAACCCTGATCACATTGATAAATGGGGTTATTATTACGACGGGTCTACTAATTATATTATAAACCCTTATTTCCGCGATAATCATGTGTTTGATGTTGAAAAAAAGTTTGGTCCAACGAATGTTATGAACCGTTTTACCAAAAAACTTGATGGTGTTCTTGAACTAACTGTTTTTAACCCGGAAACGTTCGGAGAGAAAAATCAAAACGTATATTTGAATGGAAATAAATACATCAGAATAGATGATCGGCCCATTTGGTACGGAACATATATGTATCGAAACACCTCCCATGACAAAAAGTTAATTCACAATGCCTTAAAAACTGGGAAATCCGAAAGTTATCTCACTGAAATCAATCATAAAAAAATACTAAAAACATTAGTACCAATTAAAGAAAAGAACTCTCCAACCTATGTAATAGGCGTTGTCTATGACTACGGACTTATTGAAAAAGAACTGCAGCAAGAATTAATCAAACATTTAGTATTGTCTCTTCCTTTTATCTTTCTTGTGCTCGTTACAAGCTCTATTTTCTCAACATCCATCACGCGGCCTATTAAACGTATCATGGGGCATGTGAATCAAATCGCTAAAGGCAACTTTGGCAAGGTGCTGAATACAAGAAGGAAAGATGAGTTGGGAGGGCTCGTGGCAAATATCAACGATCTTTCTCATTTTTTGAAAACATATGTGGACGATTTAAAAAAGAGTCAGGAAGAAAGCGAGTATCATGCATACCACGATTTTTTGACAGGATTGCCAAACAGAAGGTACTTTAAAGAAGAATTAAACAGGCGATTAATTGAGTCGAAGGATAAATCCATTGATCATGTAGCCGTACTATTTATGGATATAGATCGATTTAAAGATATTAACGATACATTAGGACATTCAAAAGGAGACAAGCTCATTCAAATAGTAGCTAACCGCATTAAAGAATGTTTGCCTTCTTCTAACAGCTTTCTTACAAGGCAAGGAGGAGATGAGTTTGTTATTTTGTTTAGCGACTTTGCTCCAAACGAAGTTGAGTGTATCGCCGAGAAGATGCTTGCATATGTTCAGCAGCCTTGCTACATTGACAATGACGAAATTTTTGTCAGTATGAGCAGCGGTTTAAGCTTTTATCCGAATCATTCTACGAACTTAGACACGCTTATTACGTATGCAGACGTGGCCATGTATGCTTCAAAAAGAAACGGCGGAAATAAGGTAACGATTTACCACGACTCTTTAATTAAGAAGCAGACAGAAAGGGTACAAATCGAAACGCGCTTGCGAAAAGCGATTCAAAAAAGTGACATTGACGTTTACTATCAGCCGAAAATAGAAGCAAAGCGCAATGTGATAACCGGCGTAGAGGCATTAGTTCGCTGGAATGACGCAGAGCTTGGATTTGTTTCTCCGGAAGTATTTATCCCTATAGCAGAAGAAGCTGGTTTGATTCACTCCTTATGGGAAGTTGTCATGAAGAAAGCTTGTTCTCAAGTTAGCAAATGGAACAAGGACCGAAACGAAAAAATGACGCTAGCGGTTAATTTTTCTCCGCGGCAATTTCAAGATCCGATTGTGTTGGTTAATGAAATACAGCAATTTCTTTCGCTCCATAGATTTGATTCCACATGGTTTGAAATGGAAATTACGGAAAGTACACTGGTGACGAACGCAGAAGAAACGATTAAAGCTTTACATTTATTAAAGAAATATGGTATATCAATTTCTATCGATGATTTTGGAACCGGATATTCTTCGTTGAGTTATTTGAAAAAATTACCAATAGATTGTTTGAAAATCGACCGGTCTTTTATCCAGGATATTCAAGAAGATTACAGCAACAGTGAAATTGCCCAGGCGATTATCAGCTTATCTCAAAGCTTAAAGCTTGAAGTAATCGCAGAAGGTGTGGAAGAAGAATATCAAAAAGCGTTTTTAATGGAAAATGGCTGTGATCATATGCAGGGATACTTGTTTAGCAAGCCACTTGCTGCAAAAGATTTTGAAACAGCGTTTTTAAATAGCTGAAGCAAAACCATCATTTGAAAATAAAATTACTAAGAAAAGGGAAGAGGACATAAAAAGATGGCACTTAGTACACAAAATTTAATTGCTCAAAAATTTTTAGAAACAGTAGGAACAAATTCAACTGAAATAGATAAAAAAATAGGTCAAGCTGACACATTTATGAATGCGGTGAAAGAACTGATTGATTTATGCGGAGATAATCCGGAAAGAGACGGTCTTGAAGAGACGCCGTACCGCGTGTTAAAAGCATTTTTAGAATACACGGAAGGCTACCGAGAAGATCCGAAAGCTCATTTAGAAAAAACATTCGACGTGAATCACAACGAATTAGTATTAATACGCGACATTGAATTTCACTCAATGTGTGAACATCACTTTGCGCCGTTCTTTGGCGTTGCCCACGTTGGGTATATACCGGATAAAAAAATTACAGGTTTATCTAAAATCGCTCGTACAGTAGAAGGATACGCAAAGAGATTTCAGGTTCAAGAACGCCTAACAAATGAAATTGCAGATGCAATCGAAGAAGTGTTAGAGCCTAAAGGAGTTATGGTAGTTATTGAAGCAAAGCATATGTGCATGTGCGGAAGAGGAATTAAAAAATCTTCAGCTTCTACAGCCACTTCATCTGTTCGAGGAACATTTATGGAAAAACCAGAGGTTCGAGGAGAATTTTTATCTCTTTTACAGCGACAAATGTAAAGAAACAAAAAGCCATATAAGCTGAGAAGCAGAAGCGAGGTGAGCTGTATGCAACATGTTGACGTACTGATTATTGGCGGAGGACCCGCTGGTATTTCTGCTGCCGTGTGGTGTAAAAGGCTAGGCGTTGAGTGCTTGCTTCTTGAAGAGCAGGCACAGTTAGGCGGACAGCTGTTTACGATTTATAATGAGATTATTGATTATCCCGGAATACAAGCGGAAAATGGAATTGAGATGCAGCGGAAAATGGTTCAGCATTTTATTGATATGGACTGCTTATATGAAGCGAATACAAAAGTAATTTCTATTGACGAACGTTCTAAAACAGTCAAAGTAAAGCAGCAAGAAACAGAAAAAGAAATTGGCTATACGTATCTTATTTTAGCAACGGGTTCTAGTCAGCGAAAGCTCGGAGTGCCTGGTGAGCAGCAAATGATTGACCGAGGAGAAGTGTATTCAGCTTCAGCAGACGGAGAACGGTTAAAAGGTAAAAGGGTTGCTCTCATTGGCGGAGGAGACCGTGCTTTTGAAGGAGCACATCTTTTAGCATCAAAAGCAAAAGAAGTATATTTGATTCATCGTTCTACGCATTTTAAAGCAAGAGAGCAATACGTTGAAAAAGTTCTTTCCGATCCTGGTATTAAGGTGATAACAGATACCGAAGTGACGGCTATCCATGGAAAGCATCACGTCACATCGATCGATTTAAAAAGTAAAAACAGTGAATGCGAGAATTTATCAGTAGACGCAGTGCTGATCAGACTAGGCGTAGCGCCCAATGTTGAACTTATTAAAGAAAAAGTCACCACTACGCAAAGCGGACTCATCGTCATCAATGAAGTGCATCAAAGCAGCAACCCAGCTATTTATGCCATTGGAGACGCGTGCACGACTCCCTTGTTTTCTAGTATCAGCTCTTCAGCCGGTCAAGGAGCGATTGTAGCCAAGCATGTATCGAGCCTTTTGAAAAAGTCATAATATAAAAAAGCATCTATCAAATCGATAGATGCTTTTTTACGTAACATAATAAAAGAAACATAGCAGAAGTACGTTCACAGGCAGACAAATCGTTTGGAAAAAAGCAATGTAGTTTTTAGGAGCAGCGCTGATTCTTTTTACTAGAATATACTCGGTGATGAAATTAAAAAAAACGATGATGCAAGACACCATTATATACGCCCAGACATTCTGCTGAAACAAACGAGTAAAAAGAGGCGAGAAAAGAAGTAGAAAAGTAGCGGTTTGAAAAGAGCCTCTAGAAAATAGATCATGTTTTTTAGCACTGTGAGTCACGCTATCCCTCCTTTACATGTTTTATTTTACCAAATGTTGAAGTTGAAAAAAACGTTTTGATTATCCCTACCTGATATGTTCCTTATTTAGGGAAAGTAGAGTAAAATATATCTCAAATGTAGCTTATTGTAATAGTATAGAAGAAATAGATAAAGAGATAAAAGGAGGCCGCATGAGACCTTGCCAGATAAAAATACGGAGAAGGAGCAGTCGATCATGATAATCAAACATCTTGATCGTTTGAATACACAGCTTTTAAAAGAATACAGTGAAGGTATTTTTTTAATCAACTGTGAAGGCGATATCATGTTTAGCAACCGAGCAGCCTTCAAGCTAACAGGAAACGAGCACAAAGAAAAAAGCCAGCAGCTGACAGCTCTTATACATAAATCAAAACAACAACAAGCACAAGATCTCTTTCAACTCGCTTTAAGAGGAGAAAAAGTTCAGTTTTCGACGATAATCCATCACAAAACAAAAAAAGAACTTCATTTATATATCACTCTTATTCCTATTATCGTAAATGAACAAATAGCGGGTGTTTATGCCGTATGCCGAGATGATTCAAAAGAGCAAGAGCGCTCCAATCACATTTCTCAATTAGAGACGCATTTAAAAATGGAGCAAAAGCTTGCGAATGTAGGAAGCTGGTATTACGACGTGACGGAAGATAAAAGCTACTGGTCGCCTCAGCTGTATAATATTTGCGGATTAAATCCTAATCAGCACTTTACTCCTTCTTTAAAGAACGTTCTTCAATTCGTCAATCGCTGTGACCAAAAAAGATTAGAAAAAGCCGTTATGGAGGCACTTTCGACGGGAGGAAGCTACACAATTGAATATACACTGCTGCGGCCGAGCGGTGAAGAACGTACGGTATTTGAACAAGCGGATGCGGTAGCAGACGAGCAAGGAAACGTCATACAGCTGATTGGTGTTGTTCATGACATTACGGAATCGAAAGTGATTACGAATGAATTAAAGCAAAAAGAACAGCAGTTTCAAACGATTTATAACAATTTAGAGGCCGGAATATGGTCCGTTGATGTGCAGAGCAATGAAATGATTGTCTGCTCTAGTGGTGTTAGCAATATTTACGAAGAAGATGCGGCTAAATTTTTAGGAAATAGAGATCTGTGGGAAAGCTTTATTCATCCAGAAGATAAAGCAGCTGTGGCAAAAGGACAGCATCAATTACAAAAAGGAAAAATGATTCGTCAGCAGTATCGAATCTTCACAAAAACAGGAGAAATGAAATGGGTAAAAGATCGATGCATTCCCACGCTTGACGAGAACGGAAAGCTGGTGCGCATAGATGGGATTATTGAAGATATTACCGCAGAAAAAAAGTATATAGATCAAATCGAATATCTTGCAACTCATGATTATGTAACGAACTTACCGAATCGGCGAAAGTTTGAAAGGGAATTAAAAACGTTCATTCGACAGATGAAAAAAGAGAGATGTTCATTAGCAGTCTTTTATCTAGGGCTAAATCGTTTCAAACATATCAATGATACATTGGGCCATGACGTAGGCGACCGCTTTCTTCAGTGTATCGCCAATCGGTTAAAAAAGTTCGTGACGCCAAGTGTACTGCTAGCCAGAGTAGGAGAAGACGAGCTTGCAATTTGCTTTTTATCTCTTGCGCAAATCAATCAATGTCAAAAGCTAGCCGCTGCTCTTTTTCAAGAAATCGAAAAAGAAATTACGATTGACGATTTTTCTCTGTACGTCACAGCCAGTATAGGAATCAGCATCTACCCGCATGACGGAGAAGATGTAAAAACGCTATTAACCAATGCTAACCTTGCTATGCGGCGTGCGAAAGAAATCGGACGAAGCGACTGGGAGCTGTATTCTCCGTTAATGGACAGCGAGACGTATAAAAGCTATCATCTAGAAAAAGGGTTGCGTAACGCACTTCTTCAAGATGAGTTTTTTATTGAATATCAGCCAAAGGTTCATACAAACAGCAGAGAGATTGACAGTATCGAAGCGTTAATTCGCTGGAATCATCCGGAATGGGGGCGCGTATCACCGGAAGACTTTATTCCTTTAGCAGAAGAAACTAATTTAATTATTGAACTTGGCGACTGGGTGATCGACTACGTCTGCAAGCAGCTGCAGCAGTGGAAGAGTCAAGGCTTACAAGTTGTTCCTGTTTCAATTAACGTCTCGTCTAAGCATTTGCTGAAACGAGGGTTTGCAGAGCACGTTCAAAAAACGTTAACTCATTACAACATTGACCCTTCATTTATTGAATTTGAAGTGACGGAAAGCTCCATTATTCAGCATGAAGAACATGTAAAAAAAGTGATGGAAAAACTAAAGAAAATTGGCGTCACGTTTGCTTTAGATGATTTTGGCACTGGTTTTTCTTCATTATCACATTTAAAAGACTTCGAGTTTAACACGTTAAAAATCGATAAAACGTTTATTCAACACGCAATCGATAAAGGAAAGCAGCAGGCCATTACAAAAAGCATTTTGTACTTAGCTCATGCTCTTAACATGAAAGTAATCGCAGAAGGCGTTGAAACAAAAGGGCAGCTTGAATTTTTACAAAAGCACGAATGTTCATTTATTCAAGGTTATATTGTCAGTCAGCCAGCTGCTCATCAAAAAATCGCAGAATATTTAAAGAAACGATTTTTATAAAAGGTGATGTCTCAATGAGACATCACCTTTTTGGGTTTCAATATGTTTTCTAAGCGTTCAAATGTAATAAAGCATATAAAGAGACTGATAGATTGTCAAATACGTGAGGAGGGCTGAGAGTGGAAGCTTCGGAAGTGGTTGTTAAGCTAGCCGAAGAAGAAAATGAAATAAGTTATAGCAGAACCCTATAGAAGTGCTGTTAGCTATAATAAGCATTGGAGAACGGTTTGCGGAAAGTAATGACTGGTGACTTGGAATTTTACGAGTTTACGCAGTAGTATAGGTCAACAATTTTTAAATATGTTAAAAATTCTGACAAAATAAAAGACAAATAAAAAACTATTGGTTATAATAGAAGAACAATGAATGATAGTCAGTCATTTTTCTGTTGGTTATTTACAAATTCAAGTTTTAAAACCCATAAATGAATGATAGTCATTCATTTATGGGTACGAAAAGTAGAAAGGGGTAGTGTATGAAAAATGTACTAGTTCAGAAGGTGAAACACGATGAAGGGTAATTCAGATATTACATTTGCTCGTACGCTAACGCTTCGATCACTCGTCATTTTAGGACTTGCATATATGGCTCCAATGACGGTGTTTACTACGTATGGAGTTGTGGCTCAAACTACGCATGGTATGGTTTCTATGGCGTATGCTTTTGCTCTTGCAGCGATGCTATTTACCGCATACAGCTACGGGCATATGGCTAAAGAATATCCTTTATCAGGCTCGGCCTATACGTATACTCAAAAATCTATAAGTCCTCATATAGGATTTCTTGTCGGCTGGTCTGTGCTTTTAGATTATCTTTTTTTACCAATGATTAATTTTTTATTAGCGGGAACTTTTTTATCAGCTGCGTTTCCTTCTATTCCATCGTCTCTTTGGATTCTACTTTTTATTGTTATTATTACTTGTATAAACGTGTTTGGTATTCAAATGACAGCAAAAGTGAACGGGATACTTGTACTTTTTCAATTTCTTATAACAGCTCTATTTGTTATTTTATCCATTAAGAGAATGATAGAAGGAGAAAGTGAGGTTTTGTTCTTTTCTTCTTTGCATCTCTTTGACTCAAAGGATTCTTTTTCTTTTGTTCTTGCAGGAGCTTCAATTCTTTGTTTATCTTTTCTTGGGTTTGATGCTGTGACTACGCTTTCTGAAGAAACGGTTGATCCAAAGAAAAATGTACCAAAGGCTATCTTTCTTGTAGCATTTATAGGAGGAATACTTTTTATACTCGTTTCATATATTACCCAGCTTGTTTATCCAAATTATCATTCATTTAAAGTGGTAGATTCAGCTTCGTTTGAAATAGCAGCTTATATTGGAGGAACGCTTTTCTCATCCGTCTTTCTTGCCGGAATTATTACTTCAACGATTGCATCAGGAATTTCTTCACACGCCAGTGCTTCACGACTGCTTTATGCAATGGGCAGAGAATCAATGCTGCCTAAAAGACTGTTTGCCTATATACATCCTAAATATAAAACACCATCGCGAAACGTTGTATTTATTGGGTTGCTTTCATTAAGTGCACTTGCAATGGACGTAGTTACAGCTGCTTCCTTTATCAATTTTGGAGCGTTAATTGCATTTACATTTGTAAATATCTCCGTTATCTTTCACTATTATATCCGCGAAAAACAAAGAGATTTTAAAAGCACATGTCGTTATTTAATCAGTCCCATTATTGGAGCGGTCTTTACAATTTGGTTATGGACAAGCTTAGATATAAAATCTATTTCTTTAGGGAGTATTTGGGTTGTTATAGGCTTTATTTATCTATTATACAAGACGTCATTTTTTACAAAGGCACCACCGCAATTTGCTTTTGATGAAAAAACAGAGCCAAACCAATTCAAAACGGAACATATATCTTGATAAAGTACGTCTGTAATTATCCGAAATTTCTAATATAAAGGAGAGATAAAAATGAAAGAAACAGTAAAAGTTGGTCTTATTCAAGTTAAATGTGAAGAACATGTTGAAGCTAATATTAACTATACGCTCAAAAAAATTAAAGAAGCGACGTCAAATGGAGCTCAAATTATTTGCCTACAAGAACTATTTAATGCTCAGTATTTCCCTCAAAGTGTTTCACCGGCAGGATATGAACTAGCTATACCAGCAGAGAGCTCCGTATTAAAAGAAATGGCAGAACTTGCAGAAGAGCTGAAAGTTGTATTAATTGTTCCTTTTTATGAAAAAGCGGCTAGAGGCGTTTATTTTAATAGTGCAGCCGTATTCGACGCAGACGGAACTTGCTTAGGAATTACAAGAAAGAACCATATTCCTGATGGGCCGAACTATCATGAAAAATATTATTTTGTTCCAGGAAATACGGGGTACCCTGTATATGAAACAAAATACGGAACGATTGGAGTAGGAATTTGCTGGAATGAGTGGTTCCCAGAAGTAGCACGAATATTATCACTGCAAGGAGCGGATATTCTATTTTATCCTTCTGCAATTGGCTCAGAGCCTGATCACCCTGAACTATCAACTCGTCCTGCATGGGAAAAAGCTATTTCAGCACACGGGATTTCAAATGGTGTTTTTGTTGCTGCGGTGAACCGGGTGGGAACTGAAAAAGAGATGACCTTTTACGGAGGAAGCTTTGTAAGCAATCCAATGGGAGAAATTCTACAATCTTTAACGGATGAAGAAGGGATTCTGATTCAAGAAGTTGACTTAAAAGAAATTGATTCAACACGTAATTTGCTTCAGTTTATGCGTGATAGAAGACCAGATACGTACGAATTATTATTAAAAAAAGAAGCTTTCCGTGCACCTTCAAACGTGTAAATTTAACCCTTACTATATAAAGAAAGGAACGAAATGATATGATATCTAAAACAAGCTGGATTTGGAATGAACGATTTCTGCACCATGATACAGGAAAAGTTCAGTACATATTTGAAGGTGGAGAAGTAGTAGAGCCTTGTGACGAATTTGAAAACAAACACCGGATGACTGTGATCAAAGAAATGATTGAAAAAAGTGGTTTAGCGAAGCATTTAATTAGACAAGCACCCTATGAAGCAGCAGACGAAGATTTACTTCGCGTTCATACTAAAAGCCATATCCAGCGGATTCAAAACGGATGCAAAACAGGAACAAGGGAGATTGGACCTGAGGCCTATGCATCTGCTGAAACGGAAGGGATCGCGAGGCTATCCGCAGGTGCCGTCATGAAAGCGGTAGATACCGTAATGGAGAGTGAAACAATAAGTAAAGTCTATGCTCAAATACGTCCACCAGGGCACCACGCGTCTTCAGACCAAGCAATGGGCTTTTGTTTTTATAACAATGTGGCTGTAGGCGCTGCTTATGCAGTTGAACATTACGGTTTAGAAAGGATTGTTATCTTGGATTGGGATGTTCATCACGGAAACGGAACGCAAGACATCTTTTATGAACGTGACGATGTATTCGTTATTTCGATTCATGAAGAAGATTATTTTCCATTAGAAGCTGGTCAGGTACATGAAATCGGACAAGGAGAAGGGGAAGGATATAATATAAATATACCCGTGCCTCCCATGACTGGAGATGAAGGCTATCAATATGTATTTGAAGCTATCATCGCACCAGTCATTAACCAATTCCAGCCGGAGCTTATCATAATATCATCCGGGCAAGATGCAAATGCATTGGATCCTATTTCTCGTTTAATGGTGACAAGAGAAGGGTTTAAATATATGGCAAACAAAATGCGAGAATTAGCAGAAACACATTGTAACGGCAGGCTCATTGTAGCACAAGAAGGAGGATATAACTTAGCATACCTTCCTATAGCCACTATGGGAGTTATTGAAGGACTTACCGGTGTGGATGTGAACTGGAAAGACCCGCACGTTTTGCCTCAAAGAAAAACACCATCAGCCTTGTTCGAAGCAGTAGATAACGTTATAAACTATCAGAAAAAGTTTTGGAAGTTTGCTGAGGAGGAAAGCTTTTGTTGAGAAGAAGAGGTTTAAGGGGCTAATAGCTTAAATATGGTGGAGACAAGTAGGTTATTTTATCTATTAAGGAAGAGCACATGAAAAAGAGTGTTGCACTAGCTATTATTGTCCTCATGTTGGCATAAGCTGAAGTGCTTGTAGTAGCTCTGACAATAAGGCGCAGGGAACAAAAAAAGAAAAGTAACAGAAGCAGCGAATCAACCGCTATTAACATATAGAAGAGAACGAGTTTTATAGTTGAGCTTAGTAAAAAGACAGGATAGATATTTATCCTGTCTTTTGTGCTGTTAATTATTTAGCATATGTAAAAATCATTTAATGCTTCTTCTGTTGAGAACTTAAATGAATATCCAAAAGAAATTGGTTGTTTGCCCCCGTTTAGCCGCTTTGGAAAATGTTTCAAAGTGGTACTATGAACTTTTCCATTACTTTGACTTAAGTCAACATCGAATGAAAGAGGGCTTATTACAAGGTTTATTTCTTTTGTTGGCAGTAAATATATAATATCTTCAGTCTCTTGATGTTTGTATTCAAGCCCTTTTGTTGTTTCGTTTGTTAGTTCGAAATTATGAGTTTTAAAAATGTAGTGCAAATTATGCATTAGTAAGACTCCTGTCTTTTTATGGATTACAAGTATTATACAATAATGCAAGAGATTGTTGCATAAGAAAAGGCTGACTAATTAAGATCTCATTCTGGTAACAGCATCAATAAAATTCTAAAAAAATAAAAATAGAGTGTAAACAACTTACCCCCAATGTCGATATATAGTATGAACATATTTCCTAGAGGTATATGTTTGATTACTGTCATTCCTCACTTAATTAATTATTGAGTGAGAGGCTTCTTGAATACAAGGATGTAACCAAGAAGTAAAACCAATTATATGGAGGTAGAGGAAAATGAGAATTAATCACAATATCGCAGCGTTGAACACGTACCGTCAGTTTAACAATGCAAACAATGCACAAAGCAAATCAATGGAGAAGTTGTCTTCTGGTCTGCGTATTAATAGTGCAGCTGATGATGCAGCTGGTTTAGCTATCTCTGAAAAAATGAGAGGACAGGTTCGTGGACTGGATATGGCTTCTAAGAATGCACAAGATGGAATTTCTATGCTTCAAACGGCAGAGGGTGGACTTAACGAAGTTCATGATATACTCCAACGTCAACGTGAACTAGCAGTTCAAGCTTCAAGTGATACAAATGTAGTAGCGGATCGTACAGCTTTAAAAGACGAATTTGATCAACTGTCTTCTGAAATTGAGCGTATTAAAGATAACACAACGTTCAATACAAAAAAATTATTAGATGGTTCAGATGCAAATGGTAAGATTCAGGTTGGAGCAGATGCAGGTCAAACAATCGATGTTGATTTTACAACTGCTGGACTAGATCTTACTGCTGCTCATACTGCAGTATCTGTGCTTGATATCTCGACACAAACTGGTGCTAGCGATGCTATTACAGCTGTTCAAACTCAAATTGATTCTGTATCTTCAGGTCGTTCTTATCTAGGTGCGCTTCAAAATCGTTTAGATCACACAATTAATAACTTAAATAATGCTTCAGAAAATTTAACTGCAGCGGAATCTCGTGTTCGTGACGTAGATTATGCTTTAGCTGTCTAGTCACAGTAACAAGCACAGTCGTCCTAGCTGGTAACGGCTAGCGATTATTATCGGGTGAATTGCTGGAAATCCCTTAGAGCTTCTCTTGCCACAACGTAGTTGGAAACGACAAGCGTGATGGATAGAAAAAAGAAAAGATTGGGAAATCAGCAGCCAAGCTCCTGTCTCGAAAGAGTGGAGAAGGTTCAACGACTAGGATAGACCATCTAAGGCGAAAGCTATGATGATGAAATCCATAGGTGAAACAATAACCATCAGTATTGTGAATCTGAAGTGCCCGACCCCTATCGTAAAGGAGGGTGAAGATATAGTCTGGTCATTTATGAAAGTAAATGTTCGCACGATGGCGAAAGAAATGATGGAACAAACGAAGAATTCAATTCTGTCTCAAGCATCACAGGCAATGTTAGCTCAAGCGAATCAACAACCACAAGGAATATTACAACTTCTTCGTTAATTTTAAATTATTTGGAAGAGGCTCTAGCTATTTTGCTAGGGCTCTTTTTTTAAGAAGCTTTTTAAATGAAAGTAATGAAATAATTTTAAAGAGAGTTTGTATATTTTTTAATATTGAAAAAATACAAGATCCCAATTAAAATAGAGCGAATGTTCTTATTGAAGGATGGTGAACATAAGTGGATGCAGAAAAACAGTTAAGCGAGTTAATTCCGTACAATCAATTGTGTATGATAGTAGGCAAGTTATTAGGTGATGGCAATATTTCTATTGAAAAAGGACGCCAGCCAAGGTTTCGATTCAGCCATTGCTTAAAAGATAAAGAGTGGGTTTTTTGGTGTTATGAGCAATTAAAAGGTCATGTCGAGTTATCGTTTCCTAAGTATAGAAAGGTTTTAGATCAGCGATTAGAAGATGGATACAGCGAAAGCTACTATACACAATCGAAAGTCGGAGAAGTCAGTACGCTATTAAAAGAAATTTGGTATCCCAAAGGTAAAAAAGTTTTACCACTTGAATTTATAAACGCTCATTTTTCGCCATTAACTTTGGCATGGTGGTATCAAGATGATGGATCCTTAAACATTAGTAATTTTACTACCAAGAAAATTATTCTTTCTACAGATAGCTTTAGCAATCATGAAAATAAAAAGCTAATTGAAATCCTTTTTACAAATTTACACCTTTCATTTTCTTTAGATGGTCAAAATAGGCTGGTAATATATGATCAAAAGCAAATTCTCTATTTTCTCAGCTTAGTTAGAGAGTTCATTCATCCATGTATGTCTCGAAAGATTAATATACCTAAAAACAAACCACCATCGTTTCACTTAAATAAAAGAACGACTATTACTCTACCGCTGAATATTCCTATATCTTCACCTACAAAAGATTTACGACACTTCCTTAGTTATTTACCAAAACTTTTACCACAATTACAAAATAGAGTTACCTATCACTACTTTTTTAAACATCAATTCTTTCTTGAAAATACTGGTTTTGACAGAAGGAGTTATCAAATTCAATTAGAACAAAATGAATTGCGCCTATTGTACGAATGCAGGGAAATTACAGGCTTATCTATGAATCAATTAACAGAACTATGCTATATGTTGCAGAGAAATGAAGGGAGTAATTTAATAAGAGAGCGAAAGATATCGTATCAAATTTCTACTAAAAACTAAGAGAGTTAATACATTTTACAAATATAAATAGCTGTTTTTAGTTTAAAGAACCTTACTCACAAGCGGAGTAAGGTTCAGTTTTCTATTAAGGGAAAACTATAAGTTAATACTACTATTTAATGCGTAGCCCCACCCAAAACCACAACATCCTCCTCAACCAAAATCGTCGTCTTCACCACACTCAGCAATCCCTCCGCAATCAAATCCAATGACATGCTCGCTTTCCCTGGATGATTCACGGCTTGTTCAGGAAGGTAAGGAATATGAACAAATCCGCCTTTAATACAGCAGTTTTGAATCATGTTCATGAGCCCGTAAAACACGTGGTTACATACAAACGTTCCAGCGGTTTGAGAGACGCTGCTTGGAATGCCTGCTTGGCGCAAGTTTTCGACAGCTGCTTTGATGGGTAGTGTCGAAAAGTATGCAGCAGGTCCGTTTTCAATGATAGCGCGGTCAATAGGCTGCTGGCCGATGTTGTCAGGAATTCGCGCATCGTCTACATTAATAGCAACGCGTTCGACCGTAATTCCTTCTCGACCGCCTGCTTGCCCAACGCAAATGACAATAGAAGGGCTAATTTCTTCTATATACGTATGAAGCTTTGCGAGCGATTCCCCAAACACGGTAGGAAGAGATTTAGCAATAATTTGATAGTCTTCAACAGCTACGCCGTCTAAAGCTTTTACAGCTTCTAACGACGGATTAATACTTTCACCTTCAAATGGTTCAAAGCCAGTTAGTAATACAGTTGTCATTCTATTACTCTCCTTTAAAAGTGATATACAAGGTAGTACATTAGTAACGTATTAACAACAAAAACGGATAGCGCAATCGGTACTTGCGCTTTAATCACGGCGTTTTTGTCTTTTAATTCAAGCAGCATAGCAGGTACGATGTTAAAGTTGGCTGCCATTGGCGTAAGAAGCGTGCCGCAGTAGCCAGCAAACATGCCGAGCGCTGCCATAATCGCTGGATTTCCTCCGTGCATGTGTACAATCAGCGGAAGGCCAATCCCACCCGTAATAACGGCAAACGCCGCAAACGCATTTCCCATGACGATCGTAAACAGCAGCATTCCTAGACAATAAGCAAGCACAGCAACAAACGCATAGTTAGTAGGAAGAATGTCACTTACAATATCCGAAACGACTGTTCCAACCCCTGATTTTGAAAAGATGCCGCCAAGAGCTGCGAGCATTTGCGGGAGAATAACCGCCCAGCCGACTGCTTGAAGCAAGCGGCTTCCTTCGTTAACAGGCACGTCCATTTTTGCTTTGGTGACGCCCATTGAAGCGATGAACGCAATAACAGCTGCGATTGCCAGTGAAATTAACGTAACTTTTTCTGGATCAATTAGCGCCCAGTTTCCAAACTTAATTTTGCCGAAAAGAAGGGTACCAATAATCGTAAAAATAGGAATAAATAAAGCCGGTAAAAAAATTTTGTTTTTTAATCTTTGTGCGTGAGCCACGCGTTCTTCAGCAGGTGTTTCGGCTTCATTCGATTTAGTGACTCGGTTAAATGAAGCAAGCAGTACCATAATAATGACTAAACACCCTATATAAAAAGGTGGAATGACGTTGCCAAATAAAAACGTAATGGAAAACAGTGCCCAAAATAGAGAAGATCCTAAACGGTTAGGATGGTTGTGATCGCGTGCGATTCGAATTGCGATAAAAGCAACAATAATACCGAGTAAGTAGTAAATCGTATCGAGCGTCAAAATGCTTTTCATTTAACTCGCCTCCGTCTTAGAAGATGATGTTGGTTTGTGCTTCGTCATTTTTCTGTGAATACGTCGGTCTAACTGACGGAAACGAATGGCGCTTATCAGCAGAGCTGCGATGGCTGTTGGAATTCCCCAAAGCGCCATATCCCAGACGTCAACGTGAATACCTACAGAGTCAAAGAATCCTTTCATTAAAAGAATCCCACCCGTTGCGATAAAGATATCTTCGCCGAAAAACCAGCCCGTATTTTCAGCTGCTGCTGCGTGAGCACGAATATCTTCTTTTACTTTAGGCGGAAGCTCTCCGTATTTGGCACGAGCAGCGCCTTCAGACATAGGTGCCACTAAAGGACGCACGGATTGAGCATGCCCTCCAATATTTAAGCCGACTGCCGCTGAGATTTCACGGATAAAAAGATATATAAGTAAAACATTTCCAGAAGAAGCGTTTTTGGCTTTTTTGATTAGTACTTCCGCTTGTTCTTTCAGCCCGTATTTTTCTAATACGCCAAAGATAGGAAGAGTAAGTAAAATAGCCATAGACATATAGCGGTTATCGACAAAGAACTGACCGAACATCGTAATTACTTCATGCAGTGATAAACCTGATACAAGGCCCGTCACGAAGCCTGCGACGGTCACAACAAGCAGTGTATTTAAACGAAATAAAAAACCTACTGCTACTAGCAAAACCCCAATTAATTTCAACATAAAAATCCCCCTTGAGTATGTATAGACCGTGCTGCAAATTCACCTCCTTTGTTTTTCTAGAAAAACAAAGATGTTTCGAGTATAAACAATTCTGAAAATTAAAACAAGATGCTTAAGACATAAAATAGTTTTATTGGTGAAACAAAATTATATGAGGAAGATTTATATAATGTCCATGGAATCAGAAGTAACAGAAAGAATTCTGCTAGGGAGTTTGGGTAGTAATTTTTTTAGTTGATCCGTTGAAAACATTTCTCCTAAAATACCAAAAATGGTGTATAATGCTAAAAGGTATGAATATAGAATTATATAGATTTCAACAAAATAAATCTATATGACTATATTTTAAACAATTTATTGAAGGGGGAAGGAGTATTTGAATTGTTCAAATTGTGGCCATTTTAATGATGGCGGGAAGTTTTGCGTGAAGTGCGGTCATAAATTACAAGAAGAGGCAGCTGTCAGCCAGGCGGCAGCAGCATCTGAATATCAGCCTCAGTCGCAACCAGCGTATGCGCCTCAACAGCCTAATCAGCGTGTTCGTCAGGCGAAAAAAGTGTCAAAATCATTTTTCAGTTATTTTGCAGAAGGAATTAAAAATCCAACAGCTACAGCACAAGCAGCAGGCGAAAGCCAATTCGTTAATGCTCTTATCACCGTCATTCTTTATGCTCTTAGTATACCTATTATGCTGTATGTAGGCTGGAAGCTATTGTTGATTCAATTTGTTCGAAGTATGTTCAAGCTTCCTATTATCAGTGAAGAGCTGGCTCCATCTGACATGGAGGATTTTAATACAGGCGTTGATTTGATAAAGGCCACAGATATCAACAGCATCATTCACTTTAATTTTACGGATTTTGTTTTTAAACAAGGGATTTTTATTTTTATTGGACTCGCAGTTATTATTGGAGCAACATATGTTGTAGCAAAGTTTGGAAAGGTAGACGTTTCTTTTAAAGAATTTTTCTCACGCTTTGGCACATTTTTAATTATTCCAACAGCTCTTCTTTTAATTGGGCTTGTGCTTGCATTTCTTCACGTTGAATACTTCTCTTATTTTATGAATTTTGGTTTGCTGAGTATTTTCCTTGTGGTTCCATTTACTATTGCTAGCTTTAAGCAAAGCGGAACAAGTGGGCTTGATCGTATCTATAGCACTCTTATTGTGTACGTAGTAATTACGATTGTGCTGACGTTTATTGCGAATGGTTTAGGTGAAGAAGCCAAAACCATTATTACAAGAATGGGAAACAGCAGTGAATTAAATGATCTGTTTTAAGTCGGCAGAAAGCATCGTTTACAGGGATGCTTTTTCATAACACTATAAAGGAGTGTAGAAATTGGGATATTGTAAAGAGTGTGGACATCAGTTAACCAATGAGCATCAATTTTGTCCAGAGTGTGGACATCCCGTCGAAAGAAAAGAGACTTCTAGCCAAGGAGCAAAATCACAGCGTTACGTAGAACCCGCATCAGGTTCAGTAGAGGAAGAGAGAGGATCGGTAAAACCTCCGAATAAAAAAACAAAGATTATTGCGATTTCAGGTATAGCAGCAGCTGCTATACTTGTCGGTGCTTATTACGGAATAGATAAAACAATGATGGCGCCTAAAGCCGTGTCAGAAAAATTTATTGCTTCAGTAAAGGGCAATGATGTTGATAAAGTAAAAAAATATGTAAATGATGGTCAAATTCAACTAGAAGCCAACGATGAGCAAACAAAATCATTTATTACATATCTGCACGAAAATCCGGATGTAATGAAATCAATCTCTGAAGGGTTAGCGGCAGATAGCAGAGCGCTTGAAGCAGGAGTTCCAAGCGAAGATCACTCTTCATACGCTAAGCTAGAACAAGACGGAAAAAATGGGGAATCTTTGATCATTACACGGTACAAATAAACCCTGTATATGCAAAAGCTCAGTCTACAGAAGATGCGACAGTAGTATATATTGATGGTCAAAAAGCTGGAACGGTAAGCAGTGACTCCTCTAAAAAGGTTGGTCCATTTTTACCTGGTACGCATACATTAAAAGGTGAAGTGCAAAATGATTATGGAAAAGTTGAAAATGAACAAGAGATTGAAGCTACCAACGGAGAAAATGTGAACGTTGAGTTTGATTGGTCAGATCATGCAGTATACATCTCTTCAGATTATGATGACGCGATGCTGTACGTTAATGGTAAAGACACAAAAACAGAAATTGGCGATATTGATTATTTGGGCCCACTGCCGATGGACGGTTCAGTAAAACTATATGCAAAACGTGGAGAAAAGAAAACGGAAGAAGTATCAATTAAAAAAGGCATGGAAGATGTTGCGCTTAATTTTGATGAAGAAAATACGACAGAAGCTACGGCAAAAGCATCGGCTCCTTCTAAGAATCAAGAACCAACGGACAAAGGTTCTGAAGTCAATTCTGGAGTATCTATTAGTGAAGTTTCTAGTTTTATTGAACAATATATGTACGCTACAATTTCCTCAATTAACAGTGGAGACTTCTCTATTGCAGCGCCTTATATCGATACTAACGGACCAAAATACAAGGAACAAAAAGATTATACAGCTTACCTAATCAAAAAAGGCATAACAGAGGATTTATTAAGCTTTAACGTCAATAGAGTAACAAAACTCGATGATTCTATGTATAAAGTATATACAACAGAAGAGTATGATATTTCGTACGGAGACGGCTCTGTTAAATATAAAAAATTCAACAGTATTCATAAAGTAAAAGAGTTATCTGATGGAAGCTTAGGAGTTTATCAGCTTGTTAGTTCAACTGAAGTAAAGTAAAAGCTGATAAATAGACCCTGAAACAGCAAAAACTCAGTAAGGAAAAACAATAAAAAAAGACGTCTTCTATGAGAAGACGTCTTTTTTTATGTATGATTCCAATATCAAACCCAATACCTGGGATACTGCCGATCTTGAAATAAATTATTATATACGGTAGAAATCAATACGACCACACATGCACAAATCATAATAATACCTAAATATCCCCAGCCTGCTTGAGTATTAATTGCAACAATCGCGCTAGCCGCAGCGGGAGGATGAACGGTTTTAGTAAGAATCATTAAAATAAGAACAAAAGCAAGCACAATCGCAATCGTAATAAGGCTTCGGTGAAATAAACTCCAAATAATAAGTGCAGAAACCGTTGCTAGTAAGTGCCCTCCAAGCACGTGACGAGGCTGTGATAAAGGCCCTTTATGAGCTCCGAAAACAAGCACGCAGCTTGCGCCAATTGGAGCGAGTGCCATTGGATAACCAAGCGCTAGTGCAATCGCACTGCTGATGATAATCGCAATTAAGCCTCCAATAGAAGAAACGACTGCATCTCTGTAATTGATTTTTGGTTCTTCTTTTAGTTCTCCTTTCATCTTTTTCGTATAAGAACTTAAATAAGACATAAAGGGGCTTTTTGTTTGAGAAAAACTTTTTTCAACTTCCATTTCCTAGTTCCTTTCCCTAGTGTAAGTAAAAGCTGTTTGTCAGAACATCTGCTATAATAAGTTAGTTTATAAGAAAAGAAGGATTACTAAAAGAGGAAAAACGACTTTTTTTAGTGGAAATTCTTTTTATGAACCTAAAAAGGCGTGATAGAGGGAAAAAGGGTCTCCGTGTGCAGTAAGTACAGGAGAGATGTATAATAAACCTAGAGGTGACTAAATTATGTATCTAGTAGACTACCATCATCACACAAACAATTCATTCGACTCACAGGCAGTCATGAAAGAAGTGTGCGAACAGGCTGTGAAAAACGGCATAAACGAAATTTGTTTTACCGAACACTTTTCATTAAATCCATTAGCGCCAACGTACGGTCATATGGATTTTGATAAATATGAACGAGAACTAGCGGAATGCAGAGATCAATTTCAAGGCCAGCTAGTAATTAAAAAAGGAATTGAAATTTGTGAACCGCACTATCTAAAAGAGAAGTATCAAAAAACCATGCAGCAGGAGCACTTTGATTTTATTTTAGGATCGGTTCATAACATTAATAACATCAAGCTTCGTAAACATTTGGAGCTGAACGATAAAGAAGCAATTTACCGCGCTTATTTTAATGAAATGTATAAGCTAGTAAGCGAAGCGGATATTGACGTATTGGCTCATTTAGATTTAATGAAGCGCTATGCGTTTGAGCAATATGGTATTTACGACTTTCATCAATTTAAAGATATTCTTGCGGATATTTTGAGAAAAGCAATTGATCGCAATATTGGAATTGAAATTAACACTTCAGGTATAAGAGGAAAGCTGGGCGAAGCATTGCCGGCACTTGAAGTTGTTGGCCTGTACCGCGATTTAGGCGGAGAAATCTTAACAATCGGATCTGATTCACACTTTGCCGAAACCGTAGGAGCACATATGAAAGAAGCGGTTGAAATGGCGAAACAGTGCGGATTTACGGAGATTTATACGTTTGACCAGCGTCAGCCAAAAGGAATTCGTATTTAATAAAATTGTGTTTCACAATTGCTTCAAACGTTTTTTATACACGTGTTTCTATGAGGAAATGGTAGAAGAATAATGAGCATAAAATACAAAAAGCACGCTCTGATCTGAGCGTGCTTTTTGTGTTCAATTCTGCTTAAACTCTTTTAAAAACGTTCGGACTTCTTCTATGGTCAGCCCCATTGCGCGAGCTGTTTGCATAAGACTTATCCATTCCTGATCGATCGACAGTACATTCTCTTCTTTCATTACGATTCATCCACCCTTTGCCAGGGAACTCAGCCGTCATAGCCAAAAGAGGCCTTAGACCTGAAGCTTTGCGTCACTATTTTTCAATAATTTTGCCTTTGTCTGGATAATTTGTAATAGTTACCATATATAACCTATGTTCATTATATAGTATGTTTGTCATGAATGCTGTCGAAATAGGTCGATTGTCATAAAAAAATCAAATAATTAGTCAACTAATGTATCCATTTTTTTTCTGAATTTTAAATAGGAATGAAATTCAGTAAATTCCTCTTTGGTCATTCCATCGTTAATTGCTTCTTCTATTAAAGAAAGCCACTCGTTGCTTAGAGATAGTTTTGAAGAAAATTTAAAATCTCTGCTTCCTGCTTCAATTAATTCATCAATTGTTGTATTAAGAGAAAAAGCTATTTTCTCTAGCATGTGAATAGACGGGTTATTGTTTAGGCCTTTTTCTAAATGAGATAAATATGACTTTGAGATACGGGCTTTTTCAGCTAAGCGTGTAATAGAATATCCGTTTTTTAATCGTAAAGTTTTAATTTTGGTTCCTATCACGTTAAGTTCATCCTTTTCTTATATCCTTTTTGTTCATTATAACGCATATTAGTTTATTTTTATGTATTTAATTATAAAAAGGGTTCTTTATAACGAATGACTTCTTGTTTTTAGAAGCTTTTTTAGTTCGAAAGTCTCTAGTGAAGTTTATAGTTGGTTCATAGAAATCCTTCACAATAAAGATAGAAACCTACAAGACAGGAGAGATAACCATGATCTGGAAAACTGAGTGGACAAAATGGAGCCATCACAGCGCGCTGCCAAGTGACGTGCACAAACAAGTGACTAACGTGACCAAAAGTGAATGAGAAGAGGCCTTTTACAAACAGCAAAACATGACGCTTCATGATGGGCTAATAGAGCTTTATGACACCTACGGCTACTACAAAGAGTCTCTTACTTCTTTCACTTTAAAAGGAAAGGACGGAGCCGAACAAATTGATCGTATTGTAAACAGCTTTCGTGAGAATTCACCAACAGAAATAGCGGGTGCGGCAGTCGAGAAAATAGAAGATGATCAACGCGAAATAAGAATCAATTTGCTCACCGCTCAGCAAGAAAGAATGAACTGGCCTTCGTCAAATGCACTCAAATTTTGGCTGCAAGGCGGCTCCTGGTTTGCGATTCGCCCCTCAGGCACAGAGCCAAAAGTGAAGTTTTATTTTGGAGTAAAGCAAGAGACGGAAAGTGAAAGTAAAAAGAGATTAAAAGAAGTAGAAACAAACGTCATCAATATGACCGAAAGGATTGTGTACTAACGGAGAAAAGACGCGCTGATTGCTTCAGCGCGTTTTTTATGCCAATAAAAATTCAAAAATGTACTATGGATAGAACAAGCCTCATGACCGATAGATATAACGAAGTGCAAGGGAAAGCAAATCAGCGAAAAGGGGATATGGTATGGGGGTATTGCGCAATTTAAGTATTTATCGAAAGCTATTAATCATGGTTATCATTTCGACGATTTCATTAATTACAGTAGTAGTCATCAGCTATTTCTACACACAGCGAATTGCTGACAGCTCGGAGTCTATGTATAATGACCGCCTGCAGCCAATCAGACAGTTAGGGCAAATTCGTACAAATAACCGAGCGATTGATGCAAATACGCTTGAAATGATTTTATCAAAAGATGAAAACTATCAGCGTAAGCGTCTCGATGAAATTCAAGAAAAAGAAGCTGAAAATAACAAGCTCATGGCACAGTATAAAAAAACATTTTTGCTAGATAGTGAAAAAGAAAAATTAGCTGTATATGAAGAGAATATTGGCAACTTAACACAAGCAAGAAGTGAAGCCATACAGCTTGCTCAAGATGAAAAAGGAGACGAAGCCTATAACGTTTTTTCTAAACAAATCGTCACGCTGCGTACGACCATAAACAACACGCTAGATGATCTTCAAACGATAAACAATGAGGAAGCAAAAAGCATTTATCAAAAAAATAAGCAAAGCGTAAAATCAGCCGTTACGACTCTTTTACTCGTCAGCGCGTTGGTCATCCTACTTACAATAGGGATTGGACTTCTGATTGCACGCATGATTACAAAGCCGTTAAATGATATTAAAAACCTCATGGAAACAGCAAAAGACGGAGATTTTCAAGTGCAAGGCACCTACGAATCCAAAGATGAAATTGGCTTACTTACAGCATCATTTAATAAAATGATTGGGGGATTAAAAGAAATGATTATGTCCGTTGGAAATATTTCATCGACGGTTGCGGCTTCTTCAGAAGAACTAAGCGCCAGCGCAGAACAAAACAATAGTGCTATTGAACATATTTCAAGCATTACTGAAAAACTAGCCTCAGGATCCAACCATCAAGTGAATCAAATTCAAGAAAGCTCCACCATTATTCACCGCATTACGAACCAAACATCAGAAGTTGTTGAAAACGTCGAGCAAATCACTAAACGAGCTCTCGACACGGCTGCAATCTCAAATAGCGGAACAGCGACCGTTGAAACAGCAGCCAAACAAATGAAATCAATCAACGAAAATGTCACTGAACTCTCATCTGTTTTTCAAGGCCTTAGCGAACACTCAGCGAAAATTAGTCAAATTAACGATGTCATCACAACCATTGCCGATCAAACAAATCTGCTTGCTTTGAACGCAGCTATTGAAGCTGCAAGAGCAGGAGATCATGGAAAAGGTTTTGCTGTTGTGGCAAGTGAAGTACGAAAACTAGCAGAAGGCTCATCCAACTCAGCGAATCAAATTAAAGATCTAGTTAGCTTAATTCAAAGCGAAACAGCCCGGACGCTTCATTCTATGACGATTACCATTAAAGAAGTAAAAGAAGGCCTAGCAGTAGTTGAACAAGCTGGTACATCGTTTATGCAAATTAACGAAGCTGTGCAGCACGTAGTGAATCAAATTCAGCAGATCGGAAGCGCTATTCACAATTTAGCCAAAGACACACATGAAGTCCAGCAGGCGATTCACGAAGTTAACGGTATCGCTGAAGAAGCGGCAGCCGGTGCGCAAAATGTATCAGCCACAACGGAAGAACAGCTTGCTTCCATGGAGGAAATTGCTTCATCGGCAATGGATTTAGCAAATATGTCAGAGGAACTACAAGAGTTGATTGCGAGATTTAAAATCTAAGAAAAAGCATGGAGCACTCGCTCCATGCTTTTTGTATGAAGTAGATGGAACAGTTTTTTATTTATGAAGGGAAGATAAAGATATTTTGGATATATTACAATTTATTTAGAACTATAGGTTTGTTGATGGGTGAAACTTTTTATCTACTTTAAGTAAAAATAAGTAAATATATATACCAAAAGTATGTGTTTTGTTATAAAATAGTTTTGCTGCAAAATATTACATAAGGTCTTTGGTCTTATAACCTGAGGACAAAACTATATATTAATTGGAACGAGGGGATTTTATTGCCTAAAACTGCACCTGTACTTATTTTTTCAAATAATGATTATCCAGAGTTAATGAAATTCAAGATTTATGAAGGCTGCTATTTTATGCCTTCTAACGTAGCTGTACATACACAAGTGAAAAACGCTGACTATTTAATAGACAGCAGTGGTTCAGGAGTATATAGAAGTCAATTTATTATGAATCCAAGCGACTGGGTTACTGCTTTAGAAGAAGCTGGTCATCATATTTCAAGTGACTTTATCGGTCGAGATATGAGAGGTTCGTTGTGTGGATTTATCAGTAATAAATCTGCTCAAGAAAGTATGATTATCCCAGATCCTTTTGGAAGCGCTATTGTCTTCTATTACCGCTCGCGTTCAATTACTGTTTTCTCAACCGATATTGATTCAATTGTTAGCGTGTTAAGCAGTGTAGGTATTTCACTTCAAAAGTCTATGGATTATTTGAATGAAGTTATTGGAACAGGGAATGGAGGCTTTTTTGAATCAAGCTATGAAGAGATTCAAGCGCTTAAACCTTTTGAATACGTAACGTCTACTAACAATAGTTTCTCGATTAATGAATACAGCTGGAAACAAGATTTCTTCTCAAGTGATAAGTCATATGAAGAGCAGCTTACGCTTGCTGTAGAGGAAATTAAAAATAACATAAAAGCGGTTAGCAACTATAAACATGCGGCGCACAAAATTTCTCATTTAACAGGTGGGTTTGATTCGCGCTTAGTATTGGCTGGTATACTGGGCACGGATTCAGGGCAATCTTATCGTTTCTTTTGTTCAGGCCGCCCAAATATGCCGGATCGATATACGGCTGAACGACTATGTTCTGAATTTGGATTAACAATGACAGAATACAATGGTTTTAATGCATTAAAGGCACCACAAACGTTAGAAGAACGATTTTTATGGCCATTGGATTTCTCCAGCGGTATTCTTGCTGCGTCTCCGCACCGTTTTTATGAGACGAACTCGAATATTGTGCTAAGCGGCGGTTACGGTGAATGCTTTAGATCATTTTTCGGTTCAAGGGCAGAGCTAGAGCAAATCCATGATGTAGATTCTCTAATGCCAACTTTGTGGGGGAAAATCTTTTTTGATAAAGACAAGGATAATGCTTTGCTGTCGGAAAAATTTAAAAAGCGCTTTTCACAAAAGATCAAACAATTTTTTAATGATTGCCGTGAAAATGGTCTTCGGGAAGATGCATATTTAGATTATATGTATCTCGTAATTCGAAACAGATATTACGTAGGAGTGACTTCTCACCGCTGGAGTAGTTTTGGAGCGCGGTTTGACCCGCTTTATACGCTAAACGGTATTAAGTGTGCGGTATCTGTTTCTCAGGAAATGCGTTCTGCAAATGTGGTTGGTATTGATCTGATGAATCGTTTATTTTCTGATTTATCGACTTTGCCTTTTGATCGAGAGATTTATACAGAAACGTATTCTAAACTACGCGGAAACGTAACCATAAGAGAGTTTAAAAGTGAAAGACGTCCGAAGTTTGCGCTAAGCGAGATGGTTAAGCCTGTTGAAGGTATGAAAGCCCCAAAGGCTCTGCCTGAACATATTGAAAGAGCTAAAAAGCTTAGAGCACCTCTTTGGCAAGTCGTTGAATTAGGTTCCGTGCAAGAAAAATGTTTGGAGTATCTATCAACAATGGAAACAAGAGAAATTGATGCGATGTTTAATCGTAAAATTCTATTTAGATTGCTGAGATCACCAAATCTAAGCAGCAGAGTTCACATTCGTAAAGTATTTTCAGTGTATTCTATTCTCCTTTGGTATTTCGCTGAAAAGGAAACACTACAGCCTATTGTGTGAAAAAACTTGTGTGAAGGAAGCCACTTAAATCATGGCTTCTTTTTTTATGGAAAATGTGCTTTGTAAAGTCACTAATATAATATAAAAAGAATTATGAAAATATTTCATGACTAAAGTTGTAGTTATAAATAACTATAAGTTGGTATAATTAGCTGAAAAGTTTAAATTGAACTTATAAGAGGGGAGCTAATAACGCTAGAGATGTTAATTGGAGTCAACTAAATAGATAAAAAAGTGTATTTTGATTCTGGGGAAGAAAAATGACGAGAAAGATATTGACAGTTTGTTTGATTATGTGTTGCTTGTTCTCTATTGGAAATTATGGAACGCCTGCAAAAGCACAGATTGCAGATGGAAGAATAGAGGATTTAATATCATTTACACTGGCAGAAAAAACGGTATTAATTCCTAACTATCAAACCATTACGATGAAATTTGATTCAAATAGTAGGATTCGCCAAGTATACGTTAACTATAAGATTCCTGCTGGAGGATACATGCAGGTTTCTCTGTTGAACAATGGAAATGGTGCGTACGAGGGAAGTATTGGAAGTTTTTTTAGTAAAGAAGGAGAATGGAAAGTTTCCTCTATATGGGTTGAGTATAACGATGGTCGTTTTAGCATGTATGATGACGTAGAAGAAGGAGGGTTCTATGAGTTAGACGAAGGGAATTTTAAGACCACGTCTTATCCCGATACTGCTGGGCCAGTTTTTAACGGAATTAATGCTAACAGTAAAAAAGTGAATTTATATGATTCAGTAAACGTTATTGTAAATGCTTATGATGAATATAGCGAAATAAAACGTGTGAATGTTGAGTACAAAATACCTCAAGGTGGGTATGTCTCTTTTGACGCTACCAACATAGGAAGTAATCAATTTAAGCTGCAGAATTTATATTTAGCTACATATGGATATATGGGACTAGGCCAGTTTGAATGTGTATCTGTCACGTTGATCGATAAATTTGATAACCAGACTTTTTTGTATGACTATGGAGATAATTTTGGGAATGCAGATCTAAGCGGAGGAGATTTCACAGTAGCAGAGCGGGATGTCACTGCACCTTTTAAGCCAACTGTTTATGACATTGGAGATCAGGACTCCTTGGTGCAAGGCTTTGCAGAAGATTATGCAACGGTCACAGCAAGAATTGACGGAAATGTAATAGAAACTACACAAGCGCAGTCTGGTGGATGGTTTTATATGTATATTCCTCGTCAACAAGCAGGAACGAAAATAACATTTACAGCTACAGACGAAGCTGGCAACGAAAGTGAGCAAACAGAAGTCACTGTTCAAGATCGAACGCCACCATCTGCTCCTGAAGTATATACAGTAACAGATCAAGATACGGTTGTTGCTGGTACAGCAGAAGCAGGAGCTACTGTTAGAGTCACAGGAGAAACAAACACCTATGAAGGAACGGTCGATAATCAAGGTTCATTCCAAGTGAATATAGATCGTCAAAGAAGTCTGTCTTCATTAGACGTAATAGCAATTGATGGTACAGGAAATCAAAGTGAACGAACAGTTGTGACGGTAAATGATAAAACAGCGCCGCCTACGCCGAGTGTTAATTCAGTTACTGATCGAGACACTACGGTTACTGGAACAGCAGAAGCAGGGTCATCGGTCAGTATAAAAGCAGGAAGTACACCAATTGGAAGCGCAGTAGCAAATGAAAATGGTAGTTTTACAGTTTCTATTGCGAAACAAAAAGCGGGAAGCAAACTTGCGGTAACAGCTAAAGATGCTTACGAAAATACGAGTGGAGAAGCTCAAGTTATTGTACAGGATAAGACTCCACCAGCAGCTCCAAAAGTAAATGCCGTTAGCGATTCTTCTACTGCCGTCACAGGAACAACCGAAAGCAATGCAACGGTTTACGTAAAAGCAGGTAGTAAAGTGGTTGGGAAAAATAAAGCTACAAGCAAAGGTACGTTTAGCGTAAAAATTCCTAAACAAAAAGCGGGAACAAAATTAAGTATTGTTGTACAAGATACAGCTAATAACACGAGCAAAGCTGTAGAAATCATTGTACAAGACAAAACTGCACCTACAACACCAGTTGTAAATTCTTTAACTGATCAAGGAGAAACAATAACAGGAACATCCGAGCCAAATGCTTTCATTACAGCAAAAATTGATAACAAAGTAATTGGCAGTGCAACATCAGATATAAAAGGTAACTTTTCCATCAAAATAGGAAAGCAGCTCGGAGGAGTAAAAATAAGTGTAACAGCTCGAGATAAAGCGGGTAATAGCAGTACACCAAGTGAAATAGTCGTTGAAGACAAGACACCACCTGCCTCTCCAAAAGTGAACCCTATAACTGATCAAGATGAGAGTTTAACAGGAACGGCTGAGCCTAACTCTCGTGTTGCAGCAAAAGTAGGAGCAATAACAATTGGAACAGCTACGGTTAACGATAAAGGCAGCTTTTCAGTACGGGTTAGAAAACAAAAAGCTGGAGCAAAAATCAGTCTATATGCAACAGATAAAGCAAATAACGTGAGCTCGACTGCTTATGTAAGTGTTACAGCTAAAAAGAAAGTGCCTTCTGCTCCAAAAGTTAACGAAATAGGAGACAATACTACGACTATTACGGGAACAGCAGAAAGTAATTCAACGGTTACGGCAAAAGTCGAAACGGTCGTTATCGGAAGCACTAAAGCAGGGAGTAACGGACAATTTTCAATGACGATTTCTAAGCAAAAAGCCGGAACAAAAATAGCTGTGAATGCCAAAAATAGTACGGGAGAAAGTGCACCTACAACAGTTGTGGTTAAAGATAAAACAGCACCTTCTATACCAACAGCAAATAGCATTACAGATCAGCAAACAGTTGTCACAGGAACGGCGGAACCTAATGCTCAAGTAGATGTAAAAATAGGTACGACGGTTATTGCAACAGGAATGTCTAATGCTAAAGGGGAATTTAAACTTACCATTCCTAAGCAAAAATCAGGAACAAAAATCTTTGTTACAGCAAAAGACTTAGCTGGAAATGTAAGTGCAGCTCAAACGATTACCGTTCAAGACAAAACAGCGCCATCACCTCCTGCAGTAAACAAGGTCACGAGCCAATCTACTTCTGTAACAGGTACCACAGAAGCAAATGCAAAACTTACAATTAAAATAGGTACTAGGCTGATTGGCAGCGGCGCAGCAGATGCCAAAGGGCAGTTCAAAGTCGCAATAGCAAAGCAAAAAGTAGGAACTAAGCTATCGATTACATCAACCGATTTAAGTGGAAATCAAAGTGTAGCTAAAACAGTTACCGTAGTTCAATAGAAAAAAGAGTCCTTTTCTACTTGTAGAAAAGGACTCTTTTTCGGTTTTAATTAGGTTTTAAATCAAGCATGATATAAAGTCATATCTTCAACATTATAGCATAAGGATTCGACAAATATAAACAAAAAGTTGAAAAAGTAGATGATTTAAGGATTTTATCAACTTAAGTAAAAAAAAGTAAAAAAATTAAGCGTGCCGCTGGCAAGTATGAAATTGTATCCGATATTAGAAAAGAGTGTTTTTTATGCAATATTACTAGAAAAATAGAGAAAGGTAAGGCGAAAAGAAAATGAAATTTATATTAAGAGTTGTACTAGGACTAGCTGTTGTTTTAACTCCACTAGCCTGGTTCTCTACAGCAGAAGCAGCAGGAACAGAACCTCTTGTGTCAGTAGAGTTGACAAATGATTTAGGTAGCGAAAATAGTATTACGATTCGCCCCTCAGCGTTATATCGTATTAAAGACCAAGATATAACCCTACAGGCGAACAAAGACTATGAAGTAAAAATAGCAGGCGCAGGTGTATCCTTATATCAAGCTAAAGAGAAAATTGGAGAGTTTTCTAGCTTTGAAGTTATACCTTCTACATACGATGCTACGCTTTCTATTAATGGACAGCCTTATCTAGGAAACATGTTATTTAAAAATGAAAATAACAAATATGTTCGACCAGTTAATACTCTTCCAATGGAGGACTATTTAAAAGGAGTAATTCCAAGAGAGGTATATACATCATGGGAATTAGATACATTTAAATCTCAAGCTATAGCTGCAAGATCGTATGTATTAAGTTTGCATGGTAAATTAATTAATGACTCAACTCGTTATCAAGTTTATGGAGGATACAATTGGAATGCTCGAACATCTCAAGCTGTTGATGAGACTTTTGGACAAGTTATCACATATAAAGGGAGTACTGTAAATGCAGTGTACTCTTCAAGTAATGGAGGAATCATTGAATCGAACACAAACTTTTGGGATACTCCTGTGAATACTTATTCTCAAGTTAAAGATGATCCTTATGACCCTCAAAGAATATGGATAAAGACTGTTCAAAAGCAACAAATTAATTTATCAGGAAAAGATTTGAAGAAGCCCGAACAATGGTGGGACACAACAAAAGAAGCTGATAAAACTATGACAGATCGAATTAAAAGTGAAATGCTTAAAAAGGATTTAACAGGAAAAGATATCAAGATTACAAGTATTTCAAAAGTAAATTTTTACGAGCCTACTTCTGGTAAACGCGTGACAAAAGGAGACCTTAGCGTTAAATACATCGTTAAAAATGAATTTGATAAAGATGGACAAATTGTTGAAAAGCAATGGGATTTAACAGGAAGTCTTGCAGAGGATGTTATTCGTCTAATTGACGGGAGCAGTATGCTAAGTAAATACGTAACGGATATTAATGACAATGGAACATCAATTGTTATTACGGGTAAGGGATTTGGCCATGGAATTGGTTTGAGTCAATTTGGTGCGAACACTATGGCAAAACAAGGGAAAAACTATCAAGAAATTCTCGCATTTTATTATCCTACGACTCTTTTAACAAGCGCCTATGACACAGCTTACCCAAGAGTATATCAAGTACTTCCTAATGCCCCAGAAGTAAACGACATTACATCAGAAGATACTAAGGTTACAGGAAAAGCAGCGCCTGGAAGTATCGTATATGTGAAAAAAGGCTCAACGTTGTTAGGGCGTAGTACAGTATCCAGTCAAGGTACATATTCAGTATCTATCCAACCGCAGGCAGCTAAAACGAAGATTGGTGTAGTTATTAAAGATAGTGTGGGATACAGTGCGTACACGTATAAAACAGTTATACCAAAAGCAACAAAACCACAAGCACCGACCATTAATAAAATCTATGATCAAGATACATCGGTCAGCGGAACAGCTGAAGCAAACAGTATTGTATATGTAAAAAAAGGCTCAACAGTGTTAGGAAGAGGAGTAGCAACGAAGCAAGGAACGTATAGCATTGGAATAGCGCCTCAAGCCGTTAATACAAAACTAGGCGTAACGGTGAAAAATAGCGCTGGGTATAGTGGATACACGTATATAAATGTTTCAAAAACTGTTCAAAAACCAGCTGCTCCTGTTATTCACACAGTGACTGATCAAGATACAAACGTAACAGGTACAGCTGAAGCAAACAGTATTGTGTATGTAAAAAAAGGTTTAACAGTGCTAGGAAGAGGAGTAGCAACGAAGCAAGGAACGTATAGTATTGGGATAGCATCTCAACCTGCTAAAACGAAAATTGGCGTAACGGTAAAAAATAGCGCCGGGTACAGTGTGTACACATACAGTACAGTAGTGGCAAAATACAAAGCACCTAATGCACCAGCCGTTAGTGATATGACAGACGAATCCACAGTGGTAACAGGAACGACTGAAGCAGGAAGCCTTGTATATGTTAAAGTAGGCGCAAATGTAATTGGAACAGGTACAGTAAATAGTAAGGGTGCATTTAGCGTTACCATTCCAAAGCAAGCAGTGAATACGAAACTAGGCGTAACGGCAAAAGGAAAAGGCGGGTATAGTCCTTACACCTATAAAACAGTTGTATCTTCTGGTCCTTCTGCTCCTAATGTAAATCGTGTTCGTAGCATGTCTACAACAGTTACAGGTGCAACAGAAGCTAAAAGTATCGTCTATATTAAAAAGGAATCGGAGCTAATTGGAAGAGGCGTAGCAGATAGTAAAGGAACTTTTAATGTAGCGATTAAACCACAGGCAGCCAAGACAAAAATTAGTATTACTATTAAAAATCCAAAAGGTAAATATAGCCCGTATCGTATTCTAACGGTAGGCTAATAAAAAAGCCGGAACATGTGAAACTTCACATGTTCCGGCTTTTCTTTATTCTGCTTTATAAGCAACAGAAGTTTTAGCGCTTTCTACTTTACCCGTGCTAATTCTAGAAATTAGTACATTTCCTTTTCCAGTACCAAGCTGTTTAATAGAAATCTTAGTGTAGTTAGATGCAACAGGTTTAAATGTCGCAATCAGACTTCCTTTTGAATTATAAACTTTGATAACATCATTTTTGCTTAATGATTTAACTGTAATTAAATCGTTTTTGTTTTTATTATTTTCAATCGTTACTTGTTTGGCAGCGACAGAAGGAGATGGAACAGGTTCTGCTGCATAAGGCACAGAGACCGAATCACTTTCTAAAACGCCTGATGTGGTACGTGATACAAGAATGTTTCCTTTTGCCGTGCCAAGCTGTTTAATAGAAATCTTAGCATAATTAGATGTAACGGGTTTAGATGTGGCTAATAACGCACCTTTAGTATTATACACTTTAATTACATCGCCTTTAGCTAATGACTTCACTGTTACAACGTCATTTTGGTTGTAGTTGTTAGCAACCGATACACGAGAAGGGGATAGTTTAGACGATACCGGTAGCTTTTGGAATACTGCGTTACCTAACACAACGTTGTGATATCCTTTTGCGCCTTCTTTTTGCTTAACCACGATTTTAAATTCTTGCGCTTTTGATGGGATTTGTACACCTACATTTACGATACCTGTAGACTTTGTTAAAGCTTTTGAATACAGTACTCGATTATCTGCTAAAAGTTGAATTGTAGATGACCCATAGTCGCCTTGAAGGTATGCAGAATCCAAAGCTAGTTTTGCTTTAAAGTAGTTTACTCCAGAATCTGAAAGATTGTAATTAACATAAGCATCACCGTCATAATCACTTTCAAGGATTAATCCTGAAGTTGCTAATGTTCCGTTAGAGAATCTGATAATCCCACCAAATTGTGATAAATTAGTTTCCCATGCGCCGTTACTAGCATTACCACCGATGGTAGAAGGCAAGGCCGTGTATGGAATCGATTTGTAAGACGAACCCACTTTTGATACTACGGGCTGACTGAATGTAACTGCTTGTGTTCCTTTAGCACCCTTAATCTGATTCGTTACAAGAGTTAAGTGATGTGTACCTTTAGGAATAGATACTTTCACTTTTTGAATAGGTGTTTTAGACGTATATTCCTTTTCATAAAGAAGGTAATCATCTGCGTAAATACCTACTACAGACTTACCCCAATCACCATTTACATACCTTGCATCAAGTGAAATAGATGTTTCCAGCGTGTTGTAGCCGTTACCTTCAATAGAAAATGTTGAATAACTTAACCCGCCTTCGTAGCCTGGAGTATCTAAAGAAAATCCATTAGTAATAAGATTACCATTAATATCTTCTAGGTCATGGTAAGACTCTGTACTATGATAACGCTCAGAGTTAGAGGTTCCTATAGTTATAAGAGAACTATAGGAAGAGTAAGGGACACTTAAATAAGAACCACCTTTAACAAATGTTCCGTCTTGTACAACGATAAGATGTTTACCTTTACTTCCTTCTACTTCTTTAACAATAATGAAAAAATTTTTGGTGTTTTTAGGCAATTTCACATTTACATTTATAACACCGCTACTTTTAGAAAGAGGCTTTTCGTATAGTAAACGATCATCCGCATAAAAACCCACTACAGATTTACCATAATCACCGTTGACTTCTCGAGAATCAAGAGTGACTTTCCCTTCAAAAGAAGAGTATTCTTTCCCAGATACCTTATAGCTTGCATAAGGGGAATTACCATAAAAACCTAATCCGTCATTTACTATTTTTCCATATACATCAGTGAATTTCTCCTCATCGTACCCATAAGTAGTGTAAAAATCATCCTTTGAATCCGGAGATAACGAACTTAAACGTACGCTTGAAGTTGCTGCTGAAACTTTACTAGGTAAAAAGTTACTGTAAGCAGCAACTGAGAAGAGGACAATGAATGCAATCATTGTTTTTAAAACCTGTTTATTCATACTAAAGTCTCCTTAAATTAAAATATTTTACCATTTAAATATTTTAATAGTATTAAAAGGATGAAGCAATTTAATTCACTCGACAAAATGTGACAAAAGAATTATTTTTATGGATAATATATAAGAATTAAGACCTAAATCTAGAGCGAGAAAAAAGATTAATTTATAACGGTAACGATAAAACCAAATTTTTCTCTTCATTTTTTCTAGATTGAGATAGAATAGAAATGAAGAAATTTTGCCAATAGGTAGGGAGACGAGTATTTAGCTAAAATGTCTCCATTTAGCCAAGAAACAAAAGGAGCTACACATGAAACTATCCACTAGCGAATTAACCCTTGAACTTAAAAACTTTTATCAGCTTGTAGTAACGTGTCACGGAGAACACAAACATACAAAAGTGTCGTATTACTTAATCAAAGATCAAGAAGTCATTGAAAAGATCCCGTATTCTAGAAATCATTCACATACGTTTAACTTACATGAACGAGGAAGATATAGAGTAAAAGTCTTTATCCGAAATGCTGAAGGAGAACGAACAATAAAAAATAGCGAAGATTTTCGCTATAAAGATTTTGAAACGAAAGACCACCCGGTATACCAACAGGGGATTTATTCCATCGTGGGTGTCCACCGAAACGCAGCTTTTATTAAACTATTGATGGAAAAGCATAATACAATTAGAAGTTTTATTGATACGACCAATCAATACTGCGGCCAAACTTTTTTTGATTTTCCAGTTGAAAGTCTTGAAGACATTAAAGGGGAAAACGTTACGTTAATTGCGTTAGAAGGTCTTGAACTAGAAGATTATCAAACTGAGAGCTATACCTTAAAAGTAAGTGAAACAAATATACTGACAAATAACTTACATCGCTTCCTTGCAATGGATCTTTACAAATTATCCAGAACATTTTACGAAAATGGTTTAACAAAAGGAGCAGAATATGTAAAAGACTTTATTCGTCATAAATTCAACTCTTATATTCCATACACAGCAGAAATAGGTGAAGGGACAAAACTAGGCTACGGCGGCATTGGAGTTGTTATTCAAAAATCAGCAAAAATTGGAAGAAACTGTACCATTTCACAAAATGTAACCATAGGATCACGCGGCAAGCAGCCGATTATTGGAGATAATGTATACATTGCTCCAGGGGCAATTTGTATTGGAGGTACGATTGGAGATAATGTGGTAGTAGGGGCCAATGCAGTAGTGACAAAAGATATTCCAAGTAACTGTGTCGTAGCAGGAGTGCCGGCTCAGATTATTAGTACGGATATGGAGAAGTACGAGAAATATGTAAAAAAGAATAGTGGAAGGGTACAAAAAGATCTCTAAATTCTAGAGATCTTTTTGTATCTGTAAAGCAAAAATAAAAACAAGGCACCACCAAAGGAGTCAATAGCTACATCAATAATTCGCCCATCCCGTCCAATAATAAAAGCTTGATGCAGTTCATCTAAAAAAGCAAAACAAGCGAGTAAAACCCACGCTTTTACATATCTCCAAGAACTTTTATTCAAATTCCAGTAAATTAATAGTGCTAATAAGCCGAAAAAAGAAATGTGAGCAATTTTGCGCAGAATGAACTCCAAATCAAAGCCATAAGTATACGAGGTGTAAAAAGGGCTACCAGGATGTAATATAGACCAAAGGGTTGCATTGTAATCCCAAGCAGATGAATTAGTCCAAGAGTTGGGGTTAGTAACTTTTAGGTGGGGAGTATGAGAAAAATAGGTAATAGAAAGTATCAATGCAATAACAAAAAGTCTTTTTAGTATCATACAAAAAATTCCTCTTATTTTTAGATTTATCTTCATATCTTAAGAGAAAAATAGTTGAATTGCAAGGAATTTATGAGTTAGTGTTACAATATTTCAAGGAAAGAACACAACTTTCAATTTAATATTTGAAACATATATTTCTAAACTTTAAGATGATAGAACAATCTGGTTTAGTATCATTTGCGTTTTTATAATTTTAGTTATAATGTAATTTTATTCTATTATATTTTATTTAATTAAGTTATTATATGTAAAAATAGTGATTATTAGATATATTCCATATTTTTGTTTATATTAACAATATAATGTTTCAATTTGGATTATGTTAGGTTATCTAGTGACGTGCTAAAAGGTTAGGTGTGGAGTATTTATAGTGAGAGCTGAGCTTAATATTGAAATTTGAATTGAATATTTCCCCTTTTTGTCTCTATATAAGGTTTTTATAATTTAATTAGATATACTAGAGAAGTGAATTTTAGACTTTGCAAAAGTAATACTGAATTCATTTAAACTTTTAATAAGTAAATGCAGAAAATATTTTAAGAATCAGGGGTAGAATTCTAATAATATAATAAGAATGGTGCAAAAAAGTTCCGCTAATTTCTAATTAAATTTAAGTAGAAGTGAATTATTATTTTATGTGAAAGAGCAGGCAAATATCTTACAAAGGATGCAATTATTGTGAAAAAATAGTAGAGTTGTAAAGCTATTATACATACATTTGATATTAAAAAGGTTAATAATTTTCAGTTGGAAATAGTATTTCTTATTATGATAAATGAAGAATTTAGACTATTCATCTACTTTATAATAGCTTAGATAACTTATTGCATTTAAATTTGATTGTAGTTTTGAAATTACGGTTACTTTAATTTTTTAGAGAATGTTAATTATAGTTTTTAGTGTTTTATAATTTTTAGTCATAATATCTTATACAAGAGAGGAGACAAGGGTATCAAAAAGCTCATAATTTTAATAATAAGTATCTTGTTTGTATTAGCTATTTTTCAAGGTGAAAGAGTATTAAAAGGAGATTTTTGGTTTTTAAACTCAACTTTTTCGCCAGAAACAAAAAATAAAAATAATATTAATGTCAAAGATTTTGGTGCAAAAGGGAATGGTAAATCTGATGATACTAAAGCTATACAAGAGGCTATTGATGCTGTGGATGAACAAGGGGGTATAGTATATCTTCCGCCTGGAACTTATTTAATATCCGATTCGCTTTTAATTAAAAATAAGGGGAAAATAAAAATTAAAGGATCGGGTTTTTCGAGTGTAATTAAAGCAAAAGGGGTAAAATATAGACCTGTTAATTTTTCATTAATAACTCTAGAAAACTCGAAAAGTTCTAAATTTTATTTAAGCGATGTATTATTTCAAATGGAGTACGCTGACCCAAAAAAAGCTAGTGCGATTTCTACAAAAGGTAGCGTAGTAGATGCTTCAATAAAAAATTGCTGGTTCAGTAAGACAAACATTGCTTTAAAGGGTGAATTTATCACATTAAAATTTATTGGAAATACCGTTGAATTAGGCAAAAGTGGCGGAATTTCAATAAAGGGAAGCAACTTTCGAAAAGTTTTAATTACAAATAATCATTTTTTTGCTAATAATGAAGCTCATATTAAAATTTATAACGAACAACCTCAGCAATCAGGTGTAAATAATATTTCTATTACTGGAAATCAATTTGATCAAGGTTTGGCATCTAGTTACTTAAAAGGCTTTTCTTCAAAAGGAGACGGTATAAACTTACAAGGTGTTTCCTACTTTACAATAGACGGAAATAATTTTAATGGATATACTCCAGATAAAAAAAAACCTGTTAGACAGATTGGACACGCCATAAAAGGTATCAATTGTAATAATTTTATACTAGAAAGTAATACTTACCATGGATATGTATACTCGGCAATATATTTAAAAGATAGTTCAGAGTTCAATGTACAGGGGACAGTGAAAGGATTCGATCAAGCTGGTATTTCAATAGAAAATTCCGATAACTTTGGCGTAGATGCTGTTGTTACTGATTCTAAGGTAGGGATTGTAATAAACAATAGCTCTAGGTTCAATATACGCGGCGTATATTCAGAAAATTTAGAATACGGTATGTTGATTAGTCAAAGCTCCCAAGGATTAATTGAAGCTTCCGCAACTAATAATAATTTGAGTGAATTATCAAATAGATATAATATATTTTTATCAAGAGATACAAAGCTAATTAGAGTTATAAATTCTGATTCACCTGATGCTTTACTACATAAGAAAAAGAATCATGAATATAATATTGTTCTAGACTCGACTACTTCTAATAATGCTGTGTCTAGTTTCAATCCGTTATCTATATTAAATAACGGTACGGAAAATAAAGTGGAATAAAATATTTTATTATAAAAAAGAGGACGAGATTTGGTTACATTAAATTTCATCCTCTTTTTGTAATATTCTCTGTAGTTTTTAGTGTAGTGAAATAAGTATAAAGTCCTATCTTGTTTCAAAAAATGCATTTGTTGTACTACCAATGTTGGAAACGATATCATTTAAAACCGAGACATATTTTTTAAAAAAATAAGAAAATTAAAAATAATACTGTTGACTCAAGATACTTACTTGTTTTATTGATATGATAATTATAAGGAATTTATTATAAAAAATACCTTTTAAGTATTTTTTTATAAATTTTTGTATTTTGTTGATATAAACATTCTTCAGCTTTTAGATAGAGTATTTCGTATACAAAATAAGACATAATAAGACATATAAAGGGTATAAGTAATGCTTTATGATTCATTCGACAAAACAAGACATTGAACCCAAAAAATCTTTATGATAACATTAAAGCTATTGTTTATATAGGACTTTTGGTTTGTTTTTTCATTCATGTTTCAAGGGTAAATACTCACCCTTGAAACATGAACAGTATAAAGTTATTAGTATAATTTGTTAATTATATTTTTAAAAATATAATGATTTTTCAAATGTTTAGTTTGGTCTATGGTTAGATATTAAACAGATTAATAGTTACTGATTATGGTGATGTCTCCTAACCTTTATCAATGGAGATACTCGGTTGTATTGTGGGTAACTAGTTACCTTAGACGCATATGTTGTCAAAAGTACGGCGTGAGGGAGGGTTAAATGCCCATATTTTAATGTAAGCATTCATAACAAAGTTATCCTAATATAATTTCGTTATGAATGTTTATATATCTCTAAACCAATAAACAGAATTCATAATTAAAATTAGAGAGAGGGATGAGTAATGAAGGGGATCAAAAAAGCGATTATTCCAGCAGCTGGTCTAGGCACACGTTTTTTACCTGCAACGAAAGCAATGCCAAAAGAAATGCTTCCAATCGTTGATAAACCAACTATTCAATATATCGTCGAGGAAGCGGTTCAATCAGGTATTGAAGACATCATCATCGTAACTGGAAAAGGAAAACGCGCTATCGAAGATCATTTTGATTATGCTCCAGAACTTGAAAATAATTTAGTTGAAAAAGAAAAATTCGATATTTTAGAAAAAGTGCGTCAGTCCTCAAATGTTGATATTCACTATATCCGTCAAAAAGAACCAAAAGGACTAGGACACGCAGTATGGTGTGCTCGTAACTTTATCGGCGATGAGCCATTTGCCGTGTTGTTAGGCGATGATATTGTCCAAGCAGAAACACCGTGTCTTCGTCAGTTAATGAATGAATATGAACAAACTCTTTCGTCCGTAATAGGTGTGCAAACGGTTCCTGACAATCAAACGCATCGCTATGGAATCGTAGATCCTATTTCACACGACGGTCGCCGTCACCAAGTGAATACATTTGTAGAAAAACCAGCGGCGGGTACAGCTCCTTCGAATCTAGCAATCATGGGGCGCTACGTCTTCACTCCTGAAATTTTTAAATTTTTAGAAGAACAAGAAGTCGGAGCAGGCGGTGAAATTCAATTAACCGATGCTATTCAAAAGCTAAACGAAATTCAGCGTGTATTTGCGTATGACTTTGAAGGCAAGCGTTATGATGTAGGAGAAAAGTTAGGATTTATTCAGACAACAATTGAGTTTGCGCTTCAACATGATGATCTTCGTAATAATCTATTAACTATTATGGAAGATTTGTTGAAAAAAGAAACGAAGAAACCGCTAAAAATAGAGTAGAATAGGGGGAGTGAGTTGCATTGCCATCAAGTGCTGAATCTAAAACGGAAACTTCTATTCAACAAACACAAGTTACACCTGAAAAGGTCAAGCCTAACAATCAAGCTGTTTACCTTTTGGCTAAGAGATGTATAGATATAGCAGGAGCAACCGTTGGTTTACTTGTTTTGTTTGTTGTTTTTCTTATTGTTGGTCTTTTAATAAAACTCGAAGACCCCAAAGGTTCAATTTTCTTTTCTCAAAAGAGGGTAGGGAAGAACGGTAAAGAGTTTAACATGTATAAATTTCGTTCTATGGTTTCAGATGCTGAAGCAAAATTAGCTGAATTACTTGAACAGAATGAAGCTACAGGCGCGATGTTTAAAATGAAAAATGATCCGCGTATCACAAAGATAGGAAAATTTATCCGTAAAACAAGTATTGATGAACTTCCTCAGTTAATCAACGTTTTAAAAGGGGATATGAGTCTAGTTGGTCCAAGGCCGCCACTTGTAAGAGAAGTAAACGAATATACAGAGTATCAAATGCAAAGGCTACTAGTCACTCCTGGCTGCACAGGGCTTTGGCAAGTAAGTGGAAGAAGCAACGTAGGATTCGAAGAAATGGTCGAATTAGATTTAACATACATAACAACACGATCTCTAATGGCTGATATTAAAATTATATGTCGAACTATTTTTATGCTATTTGGCTCGAAAAATGCTTATTAACATAAGGAAAGCTGGTGTCTTAAAATGAATAAAAATTCAAAAATTTATGTGGCTGGTCACAGAGGTCTGGTCGGTTCAGCTATCGTACGAAAATTGCAAGAAAAAGGCTATAGCAATCTAGTGTATCGCACAAGTGCGGAGCTAGATTTAAGAAACAAACCGCAAGTAGACGTGTTTTTTGCTGAAGAAAAGCCAGAATTTGTTTTCTTAGCAGCAGCCAAAGTAGGCGGTATTGTGGCAAACAATGAATATCCTGCAGAATTTATTCATGATAACTTATTAATCCAATCAAATATCATTGACGCAGCTTACCATAATAACGTAGAAAAGCTATTATTCTTAGGAAGTACATGTATTTATCCAAAATTAGCGCCTCAGCCATTAAAAGAAGAATACTTGCTAACAGGTGCGCTTGAACCAACAAATGAACCGTATGCGATTGCTAAAATTGCTGGTATTAAAATGTGTGAATCTTATAATCGTCAGTACGGAACAAAATACATTTCAGCAATGCCAACTAACCTTTATGGGCCAAATGACAACTTTGACCTTCATACATCACACGTTCTTCCTGCGCTACTTCGCAAGTTCCATGAAGCGAAAGAAAGCAATGCGCCGTTTGTTGAAATGTGGGGGACAGGCACTCCAAAACGCGAATTTCTATATTCAGATGACCTAGCGGATGCTTGCGTATTCTTAATGAATACATACGAAGGCAATGAAATCGTAAATATCGGTGTGGGAGAAGATATTACAATTAAAGAGCTTGGCGAAAAGGTAAAAGCAGTTGTTGGTTACGAAGGAGACATTCAATTTGATACGTCAAAACCAGACGGAACGCCTCGTAAACTAGTAGACGTAACAAAGCTCAACGGTCTTGGCTGGAAAGCAGAAACTGTTCTAGAAGATGGCCTTCAACAAGCCTATCAATGGTTTCTAGATAACGAACTAGCAGCAGCAAAATAAGTAGAAACTTTGCACTAAACTAAATAATAAAAATAACAGTTGATATATATGGAGGATACGATGAAAACAGCATTAATTACAGGTGTAACAGGACAAGACGGATCATATTTAGCAGAATTTTTACTGGAAAAAGGTTACGAGGTCCACGGGTTAATCCGCCGCAGCTCTTCTTATAACCAAGAACGTCTAGAAGATCTTTTAACAGAGGAGGCAGCGAGCGCATTATTAAATAACTCAAACTTCCATCTTCACTATGGTGACGTAACGGATGCACTAAACGTAACGAGAATTATTGGTGACATCAAGCCAGATGAAATTTACAACCTAGCTGCACAATCACATGTACGCGTGTCTTTTGATATGCCTGGATATACATTAGACGTTGACGCAAAAGGTACGTTAAATATTCTTGAAGCTGTACGTATTTTAGGACTTACAGATAAAACGCGCGTGTACCAAGCTTCTACATCTGAGCTGTACGGGAAGGTTCAAGAAGTGCCGCAAAAAGAAACAACACCTTTCTACCCGCGTTCTCCATACGGCGTAGCGAAAATTTACGGCTTCTGGATTACAAAGAACTACCGTGAATCTTACAACATGTTTGCAGTAAACGGAATTCTATTTAACCACGAATCAGAGCGCCGCGGTGAAACGTTTGTAACGCGTAAAATCACGCTTGCTGCTTCACGGATTGCACAAGGTAAACAGCAAAAATTAACGCTAGGAAATTTAGATTCTTTACGTGACTGGGGTTATGCAAAAGACTATGTAGAATGTATGTGGCTAATTCTTCAGCATGACAAGCCGGAAGATTTCGTTATTGCAACAGGGGAAATGCACTCAGTACGCGAATTTGTCCAGCTTGCATTCAAACACACGGGTATTGAAATTGAGTGGAGCGGTGAAGGTTTAGAAGAAAAAGGAACCAACAAAGCAACGGGTGAAGTCATCGTAGAAATCGACCCTAAATTTTTCCGACCTGCAGAAGTTGATCAATTGTTAGGCGATCCGACCAAAGCGAAGACGCTATTAAACTGGAATCCAACGAAGACTTCATTTGAAGAGTTGATTCGTATTATGGTTGAGGAAGATACGAAGAAAGTTGAGAAGGAAGATAAGGTTAAAGTAATGTTTGATTAATAAGGTCATCATTTAATGGTTTCTACAAGGGGCTTGTTTAAAAGCCAGCTTCTCGATGAAACAGAATTTTAAGTTTTACTATTTATCATAATTGAATGCTTATGAGATAAGCTTTTAAAAAATTGTTTCATTTATAATAAAAGAGGATTTTGGACTTATGTAAGCTAATCTTTTAATAGATTACTCAAAATAAAAGGATTAAATTATTAATTGAACAATCACATTTAGAATTAGCTTTTGAAACTCAATTATAAGGGCAGTGAAAAATGTTATTAAATAATTTTAAGGTACTTATCTTAAGTTTTCTATTGGCAATAGGGGTAGGAGTTAGCATTCCGTACCTTTCTAATTTAGTAGAAGCAGAAATTAACTTAAAAGCACCTATATATTTGGTAGTTATCGCAGGAATTATAGTGTTTTCTATATATCTAAATATAAAACAATTAGGAGAATTTGATGTATTCTCTCCATTTGTAATTCCAAATGTGCTTTTTTTAATTATATATGTGTTTAAACCGATTTATGTATTAACAACGGGTGAAATTGGTGTAGGTACATTTAATGTACACCAACTTGCAGATAAAGAGGTAGAAGTCTTCGATCAAGCCCTGCAATACATTTTAATAGGTATATTCGTATATAATGCTTCGTTACACTATTTAGTGAATTTAAATACTAAAGATGTACTAGCACTCAATAAAAATAAATTAAAAAATAATTTTGAAATGATAGTTTTAAATAAGTGGATTAGGTTCATGGCCATATTATCTATAATATTTGCTTTTGGGATTATCATGTCATTAATTATGAAAGCTGGAGGCTTTAGCAATTATGTTAATAATTTAGCCTTAAGGAACGTTTATTTAAAGGATGCAGGCTATTTATTGATTTTGGCTAATTTTTGTAAATTGATTTTATTTATCTATACAGTTAGATTAATATTTTTAAAAAGAAATTACAAAGTTGATGTTTTTATATGGTTGATTTTACTAATCAGTACTCTATTAATTCTAATATTAACTGGTGGAAGGTCTTCAATTCTGTATGGAATTTTAATCTTGATGATAATTAAACATTACTTTTACAAAAAGATAAAAACTCGTAATGTTATGTCACTTGGCTTTTTATTATTTTTTTTAATTGTAATTGTTTATAGAATAGTACTTAGGGATAAATTTTTTGTTTCAAACAGCAATTTGAGCTTTGGAGATATATTATATAATTCTCTTTCTGACTTTCCAAGGTACTTCTTTGGTGGATATGACACTGTACAATTCGATGCTCTAGTAACGCTATTAAGTCAAAAAGACACATATGATTTCTTATTAGGAGATACGATTTTAGCTACTATAATGTCACCTTTACCTAGAGATTGGTTTCCAGATAAAGGATACGGGGCTATGACGTATTTTACTGAAAAATTCTTCCCCGAATTTTATTATCCAAATCACGTTGAAATTAATGTTTCATTTTTAGGGGAATTGTATTTGAATTTTGGATTGTTAGGGATTATAACTGGTTTCTTATTACTTGGTATAGGGTTGGGCATGTTATATAGAGGATTTTTAACAAAAGGCAGTGGATTTTGGGCTTTACTTTACGCTATTACAATTGTAAGACTTACTAGTTTATTAAGAGGAGATCTTTTTAACTTTTATATTTTTTATATGCAAGATATTGTTCCAATAGTGTTAATTATTATAATACTTAGGTGGAGCTTAAGAAGTCAGTAGTTAGTTAAATACTACTGACTTTTTTATTTTAAAGATAAGAAGAGTAGGAGAAGTATATGAATAATGCTTAAAATGTTCTCAAAGTTAGCGTTCTTTAGATATGGACTAATTGAACAAAGTATAATGTCACTATTAAATTTTTTAATAATTATATTTTACAGTAGATTTATGGCTGTAGAAAGCTTTGCAGATTTTGTGTTGATTTATTCAGCAATTAGTTTAGTATTTTTAGTTTGTTCAAGTCTTTTTTCAGCACCAATATTAGTATTTTTACCTGTAGAGTTTAAGATTTATGAGCTAGCTTATATACGCTATATTACTAGATATAATATTGGTTTTACGTTTTTTTTAACCCTCATTGTACTATGGCTTATGAACTTGTATATACTAAATTTAACATTAATAGAAGGTATGTATTCTATAATATTTTCGATTGCATGGACCCAGTACGAATTATTAAGAAAATTAAATTATGGACGTAGTACGGTTAAGGGAATATTTGTAGGGAGTATAGCTTTAGTTGGATGTTTTTCCACATTGAATTTGATATGGAAAGATTCAATGAGTGTTCAAACAAGTTTTCTGGTTTTATCCAGCAGTTATTTATTAGGTATATTCGCAACAGTTTTATTCGACTTTATAAAACATAGCAAAAAGGAAGAACATTCTTACTTAGATAAAAAGAAAGTCATAAATAAACATTGGAAGTTTGCCAAATGGACTGTAGTTGGCAATCTACTCTATTGGGCTTGCACTCAAGGCTTTTTTATTTTAATTGCTAATTATATATCTGATAAGGAGTTAGGTGGGTTAAGAACAGCAATGAATTTGCTAGGATTAATTACAATATTACTTGTTCTTTTTGAAAACACTTTTACTCCTAAAATTTCTAAGTTATATAAAGATGAAGGTGTTGATAGTGTAAATAGATACATTCATAGTCTTCATTCTAAAATTACTCCTATATACTTAATAATAATTATTGTAGTAACAACAATATCATATTTCTCGTTTGATATTGTTTTTGGGAAAAATTTCGAACAATACAAATACCTTACAATGATATTTGGTGTATACCAACTAGCTTTAGGATTAAATAGACCATCGGTAGTAGGATTGCGTGCTTTAAATAAAACTAAACACTTTTTTACAGGGAATTTTATTGGCACGGTAGTGACAATATTTATAGGTCTATTTTTAACTATAAAATTTCATGAATTGGGCTCAGCCGTTGCGATAGCATTTTCAGGAATTTGTATTACAGTTTATTTTAGAAGATCATTTAATAAAGAAATTAGCAAAGCTAGCCTTAGTAAGTAGTTTTATATTTAATTTAGATTAGAAACTTAAGGAGAAAAATATGAGATATTTATTTATTAACGCATACTCTTCAAAAAATAGAGGAGATGCAGGTATAGTTGTAGGAATGATTTATTTAATCAAAAGTATAGATCCTGATGCAGATATTCAAGTTATGTCCTCACATTGGAGGGAGAATAAGAAGTTCTATGAACAGTACGGAGTTTCTTCTATAGCTCCAGTTTGGGAGTTAGAAAAGGAACAGAAAAGTGTGAGACGTTATATTAACGGAGTTAAATCAGTTTTAAAAGTAGCATTGAAACGACGTACTAAAGCAATTCAAGCTTATCAAGAAGCAGATATGGTACTTAGTGTAGGAGGAGGATATCTCTACTCCTCTAGAAAAGGCCCTTTAGGAATTGGTTTATTAAATTCTCTATTTCATTTGTGGGTTGCAACTAAAAAAGGGAAGAAAACTCTTGCTTTTCCTCAAAGTGTAGGACCTATAGATAGTCATATTGATAAATTTATAGTGAAAAAGGTAATAAAAAAGTTAGATCTATTTATCAGTAGAGAAGAGATTTCTACTAAGTTCCTTAAGGAATTGAGGCTTAATAATGTCGTTGAAATTGCTGATATAGGGTTTACGTTACCTAGTCAGCAAGTTGAGAATTGGAAAAATAGGAATAGCTCTAAATTAAAAGTGGGGTTAACATTATTAGACTGGAGGTTTGCCATGAAAGGAATTGGAGATAACGAGATTGATGAATATGTAAGTAAAGTAGCCGAAGTTTGCAATAGGTTATCTTCAAAATTCAGTGAATGTTCATTTTATATTTTTCCTCAAGTGACTGTCGGGGATGGAGATACAGACTACGAAGTTTCTAAAAGTTTATTACAAAAAATTCATACTGAAAATGCTAGAATAGTGAACTTAGATGAGTTTAGCAATAGACCGGAAGAGTTAGTATATTTATATGGTGACATGAACTTATTTATAGGAAGTAGAATGCACTCTACCATTTTTGCTCTCGCTGGTGGTACTCCTACTATAGCTTTGGCATATCAGCCTAAAACTAAAGGTACCTTTAAAAAATTAGGACTTCAAGATTATGTATATGATGTTCATGATTTTTCAATAGACGAAGTATACAGCAATATCGAGAATCTAATTGATACAAAGAATTACCCTATAGGAAGAGTGGAAGAGGAAATTGAGCAAATTAGATCAACATTAAAAGAAAAGTTAAGTTAAATACTTAGCGCTTGAGAATATATTAATTAGGTAAATTAGGTAGGTGAGTCACCTTTGAAAAAAGTCATTGTTATAGGTCCTATTCCTCCTCCTATCCATGGTGAGAGTATTGCCTTAAACCAAATTGTTAGATCAGAAAGAATAAATAATAAATATAAATTAATTGTTATAAATACTAATAGAGCAGTAATTAAGAAAGTTGGTAAGCTTTCCTTTAAGAAAATATTCCAGGATATAATAGTAATATTTAAAACTTTTTTTAGTCTAATAACTTCAAAAAAACATGCTTTGTATGTCTCAATATCTCAAACTAAATTAGGGTTGTTTAGGGACTTAATAATCATAGAGTTGGGAAATAAGTTTGCTTCGAAAACCATTATCCATTTACATGGAAATAACTTAGGGAATGTTCTAGATTCTTTATCACTATTTCAATTGAAAATCGCTAAAAGAATTTTAAATAAAGTTACAACTGGAATTGTTCTGGGAGAGAATCTAAAAAAGAATTATCGAGGTTTTATAAGAGATATTCAAGTTGTACCTAATGGCATAGATACAAATTTTATTTCTGAAAATGATATTTCAAAAGCAAAATTGAACAAGAATAACTCTCAATTAAACATAGTATATCTAAGTAACCTTATGAAAGAAAAAGGATATATGGAACTAATAAAAGGGGTATCTGAATTAATTATAGATGGGTATGCTATAAATTTAGTTTTAGCTGGTGCTATACATAATTCAAAAGATTATGAGGAAATGAGAGTACTTGTAAAAGATAAGAACCTTGAGAAATATATTAAGTATGTTGGAATTGTGACAGATGAAAAAAAGAAAAACCTGTTGTTAGATTCGGATATAATGATTCTTCCTTCAAATTATGCTGTAGAAGGCCAGCCAATTTCTATTATTGAAGGTATGGCAGCAGCATTACCTATAATTTCTACTAAAAGAGGATGTATTGAAGATTTAGTTAAGAATAATGGTATTTTGTTGAAGGATGGAACTTCATCTTTGATAAAGGAAGCAATTATAAACATTATCAATAATCCACTAAATATAGAGATGTACAGTAAAGAAAGCCGTAGGCATTATTTAGATAATTTTTCTGATGAAAAATATATCAATAATATAATTAAAGCTATTGATTAAATAGGAGAAAGAATATGAAAAAAAAAAAATTGGTATTTGTTATTAATTATTTTTATCCTGATTTTGCATCAACGGGTCAGTTGCTTACAGAACTTTGTTTGAATCTTCAAGATGATTTTGATATCACTGTTATTGCAGCTCAGCCTGGTTATGCTGGCCAACAAATAACAACCAATAAATTATTTGAACAAGATTTCTTGGAGAATATTAGAGTCATAAGGATTCGCCTACCAAAAGTTAATAAAAAATCTAAGGTAAGTAGGATGAAATATATCTTTACATATTTTACTTTGGCAAATTTTGCGCTGTGGAAAGAGAGAGGTGTGGATGCTATTTACACAATCTCTCAACCCCCTATCTTAGGAGGACTTATAGGAACAATAGGGAAATTTTTAAAGAGATCTAAGCATATTTATAACATTCAAGATTTTAATCCAGAGCAAGCAGCAGCTGTTAGTTATACCAACAAACAATTCATTTTTAAAATAGCTAAAAAAATAGATATGCTTAATTGTAAATATTCTGATTGTGTAATTGTCGTTGGAAACGATATGAGTGAAACTTTAAAAGAAAGATTCAAAGATGAAAAGGTTCCATATCATGTAGTTATTAATAATTGGACAAACGAAGATGAAATTTTGCCTTTAGCCAAAGACAATAAAAGTGTAGCAAATTTTCTTAAAGCAAATAATTTAGATAATAAATTCATTATAATGTATTCAGGAAACATTGGTCTTTATTATGATTTAGAAAATATTATTAAGGTAACTAAGTACTTTAGAGAATATGCAAATCTTGAATTTGTATTCATTGGTGAAGGTGCAGTAAAACAGGATATGCAAAGGTTTGTAAAGGAAGAAAATATTGAAAATGTAACGTTTCTTCCATATCAACCGAAGGAATTTATTAAGTATTCTTTGAATGCTGCTGATGTCCATTTAGTTGTAAATCAAAAGGGTATAAAAGGAGTATCAGTGCCTAGTAAAATTTATGGTATTATGGCAGCAGGCAAAACTATCTTAGGTGTACTAGAACAAGGAAGTGAAGCGGAAAGGTTAATTGCTAAAAGTGAATGTGGTGCTGTCGTAGAACCGCAAGATTACCAAGGAATTATCGATAAGATAAGTTACTTCTATAGTATAAACGAAGAAGAGTTGGCTAGGCTGGGAGCTAATGGAAGGGATTATTTAGACGAACATTTAAAACGAGAGATATCTATCAATAAATACCGTAATGTTCTTACAAAAATTATGAAATTATGAGGCTTGTATACACAAGTCTTTTTTTATTGGAGGGAAATGAATGAAACTTGTGTTGTTATCAGGTGGATCTGGTAAGCGTCTATGGCCGTTATCAAATGATACGCGTTCAAAGCAGTTTTTAAAGGTATTAGAAGGACGAGATGGACAGAAAGAATCAATGGTTCAGCGCGTCTGGAATCAAATTAAAGCGGTTGGGTTAAACGAATCAACAGTCATTGCAACTTCTAAGCTTCAGCGTGATATGATTCGAGGTCAGGTCGGAACCGACATTCCGTTAATTATCGAGCCTGAGCGCCGCGATACGTTTCCAGCTATTGCTTTAGCTGCTTCATATCTTCATTCTGAGGAGCAAGCATCTGAAGATGAAATCGTTGTGGTGCTGCCAGTTGATCCGTACGTTGAAGACGGATTTTTTGAACGTGTAAAAGATTTAGAAAGTGTGCTTCGTAATTCAAAAGCTGATTTAGCATTAATGGGTGTTACACCTACGTATCCTTCATCTAAATACGGATACATCGTGCCGGAAGGAAAAGTACAGGGGGATAGTTATTTTACAGTGGATTGTTTTACAGAAAAGCCTAGTGAAGAAGCAGCTGTGGGATTAATTAATCAGCGTGCGCTTTGGAACTGCGGCGTTTTTGCGTTTCGTTTAGGTTATTTGCTTCAAATTTTACAAGAAAAAAACCTTCCGCTTCAATTTGAAACGCTGCATAAAGAATATACAACATTGCCTAAAATTAGTTTTGACTATGAAGTGGTGGAAAAGGCAAGTCACATTGTTGCTTTACCTTATGATGGCTATTGGAAAGATCTTGGTACGTGGAATACGTTAACGGAAGAAATGGCGACGTCTCAAATTGGAAAAGGTGTGTTAACAGATGACTCGGATAATACGCATTTAGTAAACGAGTTAGATATTCCAGTTACGGTATTAGGCGTAAAAGATGTAGTTGTTGCGGCTAGTCCAGACGGAATTTTAGTGGCGGATAAAGCATCTAGTCCTAAGATTAAAGAAATTATTGGTGACTGGAATTATCCTCCTATGTATGAAGAACGCCTTTGGGGCTGGTCCCGCGTGTTAGATTATGCGAAATATGATGAAGAAACAGAAATGGTGACAAAACGTATTCATATTTCGAAAGGAAAGAACTCAACATATCACTATCATAATTTGCGTGATGAAGTATGGACGATTGTACGTGGAGAAGGAGAGCTTGCGCTTGATGATTACATTCGCCGCGTGAAAGCAGGGGACATTATTCACTTGCCGGCTGGTAAAAAGCATGGAATTCATGGGTTAACTGACCTTGAATTTATTGAAGTCCAAACGGGGAAAGTCATTTCAAATGAAGATACTATTCGCCTTATTTATGAATGGAACGATGTGATTAAACAATTCCAATCATCAAGACCGCAGGTGATTCTATAAAAAGTAGAAGCTTAGATATAGTCAAAGCTTCTACTTTTTTTTATGCAACCAATGAGGAGGTGCTTCTGGTTGAAAACAATTGCCTATTATATTTCAGACTACGGATATGGCCACGCGACTAGAAGTACGGCCATTATTCGTGAATTATTAAAGCAAGATGAAGGAATAGAAATCATTATTTGTCATTCATTTGCGATTGAGTTTCTTAGACAATCTTTTAAATATGAACGTCGTGTGAGGTTTCGAGAGATTTTAATGGATGTTGGCTACGTACTAAAAGAAAATTCATTAGAACCAGACGCTGATTTGTTAAACTATAAAGTTGCTTCTTACGTCTCAAGCTTTCATACAAAGCTTGTGTATGAAAAGCGATTTATGAAAGTAGCCAATGTTTCATTTGTGATTTCGGATATTTCTCCGTTAGGAATCGCGGGTGCCTATCTATTAAACCTGCCTTCTTTAGGAATATCAAATTTCACTTGGTTTACAGCATATGAAGGGTTAATTGGAGAGCTATCGCTGGAATTTTTAGAAGAACGCTATAAGCAGATGACGTATCAGTTTTCGCTAGCATGCAGTGATGAGCCACATTGGGGTATCAAAGAAAATCAAAGCTTCGGTTTCTATTCAAGAGAAATAAACGATTCTGAAGTAAAGCGTATTCGTAAAGAGATTGACCCTGAAGGTGACAGTCACATCATCTACTTCGGCCTGGGGATGAAAGTAGATATTGAAACGTTGTCGGACTTGCCCATTTGGCAAAGTCCAAACTGCAAGTTTATTATTTCATCGAATGTCAATGTTACTCATCCCAATGTATATAAAATTCCTCATGAGGAAACAGAAACGCAGCACTATGTAGCAGCGGCTGATCTTGTTTTAACAAAAGCAGGGTGGGGGACGATCAGTGAAGCGGTTTGCGCTGGTGTGCCGCTGTTGATTACAAATCGCAGTAGCATGAAAGAAGACCGTCATACGATTGATTATTTAGTTCATCATCAGCTATGCGACCTCATAGAGTGGAAGGAGTTAGAAAGCTTAGTAGTGACTCCTTTACTCATTGAAACATGCAGACGGCAGCAAATCAATCGCTATAAAAATGAAGCGATGCATATCGCCGAAGAAATCAATAAAAAAATAAACAGTAAGTAAGGAGTTCATTCAAAACGATGAAAAAAGCACCTATTTTTTTAGCGCCTCTATTTCACGAACGTATCTGGGGTGGAACAGAGTTGAAAAGTCAGTACGGGTATAGTATACCTTCTGCTCAAACGGGCGAGTGCTGGGCTATTTCTGCTCATCCAAACGGTCCGAATACAGTTCGAGAAGGTCATTATGCCGGCAAAACGCTAGGTGAGCTTTGGGATGAGCATCCAGAGATATTTGGGCATTTTAACAGCCCTTGCTTTCCGCTTTTAACAAAAATTTTAGATGCTAATGATGATTTATCCATTCAAGTGCATCCAGGTGATGAGTATGCGCAGGAGTTCGAAAATGGTGAGCTCGGAAAAACGGAATGTTGGTACATCCTAGACTGTAAAGAAGATGCGACGATGATTTTTGGTCATCGCGCACAAAGCAAAGAAGAATTTACGCAGTTAGTAAACGAAGGTCACTGGAATGATTTATTGCAGCGTGTAAAAATCAAGCCCGGTGATTTTTTCTATGTTCCAAGCGGTACGCTGCATGCTCTTTGTGAAGGAACTCTAGTTCTCGAAACGCAACAAAGTTCAGATACAACGTATCGTGTGTATGACTATAATCGCCTCGGACAAGAAGGAAAGCTGCGAGAACTTCACTTAGAAAAAGCGATTGATGTGACAACCATTCCTCATACTGAGTCGCATATAGAGCCTATTAGTATTCAAGAAAAAGGCGGCACCATCACTACTTTTTTAGAAGAAGATTATTTTTCTGTCTATAAATGGGACATACAGTCTTCCATTGAGTTAGTTCAAACGCAGCATTTTACATTAGGAAGTGTAATTGAAGGAAACGGAACGCTTTGGACAGAAGAAGGAGAATTTCCGCTGCAAAAAGGAGACCATTTTATTTTGCCAAATGCGATTAAAGCATTCACTTTGACAGGCCAGCTTCAAGTTATTGCCTCTTATCCAAATGAGAAGAGTAAGCGTATATACGAAACTGCACATATCGCTGGAGATATGGCGGAAATTTAATGAGTTGTGCAAGAAGATAATAAGTCATTTATCATAAATAGTATAAATATTTTACATGTTATGTCGATATAAAAATAGAAAGAAAAAATAAGAACTGTCAATATTTCATTTAATTTACAAAAGAATATAGTAAAAGAATCTTTTGTCAACTATAATGAACAGTATATTGAATTTTTAGAAGTTACTAAGTTCGGAGGTCAACTATGGAAGAGACAATTGGTTTGCGAGATTTGTTTGCAGTGCTTCGTAAGCGTCTTTGGCTTATTGTATTAATTACAATTATCGCGGCAACCGTAAGTGGAGTAGTTAGCTTTTTTGTATTAACACCTGTGTATGAATCAAAAACACAAATTTTAGTTAATCAAGCTAAAAATGATCAGCAGCTGTACAATACGCAAACAGTTCAAACGAACGTACAGCTTATCAACACGTACAATGACATCATTACAAGTCCGGCTATCTTAGATAAAGTGATCAAAGAGTTAAAACTTGATACGTCCGCTAAATCCCTAAGCGGTCAAATTCAAGTGACAAACGCACAGGACTCGCAGGTAGCACAGATTGTCGTACAAGATACAAGTGCAAAACGTGCAGCTCAAATTGCAAATACAACGGCTTCGGTTTTCCAAAAACAAGTGCCTAAACTTATGAATGTAGACAATGTCAAAGTGCTGTCAAAAGCAACGGTTGGGGAAAGTGCAAGCCCAATCAAACCTCAGCCGCTTTTAAATATTGCGATTGCGGTAGTAGTTGGTTTAATGGTAGGTATTGGACTGTCATTCTTACTTGAATACTTAGACAACACGTTGAAAACGGAGCAAGATATTGAAAATATTCTAGGACTTCCTGTGATTGGGGTTATCACGAATATTAAAGATGTGCCTAAGCCAACAAACGTATCGCGACCAGATGTAGCTGCTCGTGTACCGCAAAGAGGTGAGACGTATGGCTCGTAAAAACAAAGCTCAAAAAAACGACAAAATGATGACGTTAAAAAGACGTTTGCTTGCTCATAACAGTCCAAAAGATCCTGTAGCGGAACAGTACCGTACGATTCGTACGAATATTCAATTTTCAAACGTTGATCAAGACATTAAAACAATTGTCTTAACATCAAGCGGAGCAGAAGAAGGAAAGTCTACTACTTCTGCTAATTTAGCAACGGTTTACGCACAGCAAGGATTAAAGGTATTGCTAATTGATGCTGATTTACGTAAACCAACGGGTCATTACACGTTCCGATTAGAAAACCACATTGGCCTGACGAATGTATTAACTCGTCAATCTACGTTAGCGCAAGCGGTTCAAGAATCAGAAATTCCTCATCTTTCTGTTCTAACAAGCGGTCCGATTCCACCGAATCCATCTGAACTGTTAGCATCTGCTCAGATGACCGAGTTGTTAAAAGAAATGAAAGAGCAGTTCGATATGATTATTTTTGATACGCCTCCAATTTTAGCTGTGACTGATGCGCAGATTTTAGCGAATCAAGTAGACGGCACGATTTTAGTTGTCAGCAGCGGTAAAACAGAGAAAGACGCTGCTTTAAAATCGAAAGAGCTGTTAAGCAATGCACAAGGCAAACTGCTTGGGGTTGTGTTAAATAACCGCAAAGTAGAAGAAGGAAACTACTATTACTATTATGGTACCAATTAATTAAAGCCTCCTCGCTAGCATGTGCTAGCGAGGAGGCTTTTTGACGTGTTTTTATAGAAGTACGTATAAGGAATTATGACTATTGTTATAAAAAGTTTAAAATGTGAGATTTTTCATGGCTGAAGAACTTATAAGGAATTAGTAAAAAATTGCTGTTTATTCATGTGTTTACATTATAGCTAAAAAGTAGGTTTTTCTCGGTGAACAGCACATTTTAGGGCTTGTTTAGTAGTTCAAATGAAATGAATAGATATATTCAGACTATTCTTAAATATTTACAGGACGTTGATTAGCAGATGTTTCGACAAAAAAAGACATAGAAATACATGTTATAATATGCTAACATAAGTATTGCTTTTATTAGGTCTTAAGAAGGATAGGGGTGAGGGTAGATGATTGACTTACATTGTCACATTTTGCCTGAAGTGGACGATGGTTCTGCAAGTAACGAGATGAGTATTGAAATGGCAAAACGAGCGGTATCAGAAGGCATTACGGCTATTGTTGCTACGCCTCATCATCAGAATGGCAGATATCTCAATGAAAAAGAAGCTATTTTACAGAGTGTTGAACAATTAAATAGTCTATTAGTTCGTGAAGGAGTGCCATTAACCATTTTACCTGGTCAAGAAAACCGTATTTACGGTGAAATCTTAGACGACTATCATCAAGACAAAATACTCACTTTAAACAATACGGGAAAATACTTGTTTGTTGAATTTCCTTCGAGTCAAGTCCCTCGATACGCAGAGCGGCTGCTGTTTGATATTCAATCACAGGGAATCATCCCTATTATCGTCCATCCAGAACGAAACAGCCGTTTGTTAGAAGACCCTGATTTTCTCTATAACTTTATTAATAAAGGAGCATTAGCTCAAGTTACAGCTTCTAGCTTGGTTGGACACTTTGGAAAGAAAATAAAGAAATTTTCTCACCAGTTAATAGACGCCAACCTCGTGCATTTTGTTTCCTCAGACGCCCATAACCTTCAACATCGCTCTTTTCATATGCAAGAGGCGATTAACGTGATTGAGAATGAGCATGGAAGAGATTATTATTATATGTTTCTAGAAAACGCTCAGTGCGTTATCAACGGTACACAGTGTTACAAAGAATCTCCAGAAAAAATTATGCGGAAAAAGTTTCTAGGCATTTTTTAAAGTATAGAGGGTAGAAGCTATTGAGCAGTATAGAAACCATGAAAGAATTTGACCATTTACCTAAGAGTGTAAAGAAGGCTGTGCGGTATATTTACCAAGATGCATCTTACGATCAGCTGCTGATTTTAAAGAAACATTTAGCACATGCCATTCAGCAGAAAGAACAAGAACTTTATAAAAAAAGAGACTAGTATTTTCTATTAAAAATACTAGTGCTTTTATACATAATTTAATGAAACTAGGTGACTGCATTGCAACAGCGTATTAAAGTAATGACGATTTTTGGAACACGTCCAGAAGCCATTAAAATGGCTCCCCTTGTATTAGAATTAAATAAACGTTCAGAAGAATTTGAATCTATTGTGACCGTAACAGCTCAGCACCGTGAAATGCTAGATCAAGTGCTGCGTGTGTTTGATATTACACCGGATCACGACTTGAACATTATGAAAGATCGCCAAACGCTTATGGACGTAACAACACGCGGACTTCAAGGCCTAGATCAAGTCATGAAAGAAGTTCAGCCTGACATCGTACTTGTTCACGGCGATACAACAACAACCTTCGTCGCAGGTCTTGCGGCTTTTTATAATCAAATCAAAGTAGGCCATGTAGAAGCGGGGCTTCGTACATGGAATAAATATTCTCCGTACCCGGAAGAAATGAACCGCCAGTTAACAGGTGTATTAGCGGATCTTCATTTTGCTCCTACTACAAAATCTGCGCACAACTTATTGCAAGAAAACAAAAAAGAAGAAACGTTGTTTATTACAGGAAACACGGCAATCGATGCACTAAAAACAACCGTATTAGAAGAATATTCTCACCCGGTACTAGATCGTGTGGGCAATGACCGTTTAATTCTGTTAACTGCTCACCGCCGTGAAAATCTTGGTGAACCAATGCGCAATATGTTCCGTGCGATCAAACGAATTGTAGAGGAACATGATGACGTACAAGTTGTCTATCCTGTGCATTTAAATCCTGTTGTTCGTGAATTGGCAGACGAAGTGTTAGGAAATGATCCTCGCATTCAATTAATTGAACCTCTAGAAGTAGTAGACTTCCATAATTTCGCTTCACGTGCTCATATCATTTTAACGGATTCAGGCGGCGTGCAAGAAGAAGCTCCTTCATTAGGTGTACCGGTATTAGTACTTCGTGATACAACTGAACGTCCTGAAGGAATTGAAGCTGGAACGTTAAAGCTTGCAGGTGTAGAAGAAGAAACGATTTATTCACTTGCTAAAGAGCTTTTAACAAACGAAGAAGAATATGCGCGTATGTCTAAAGCATCGAATCCGTATGGTGATGGTCTCGCATCAAAACGTATTGCCGATGCAATTAGCGAATATTTTAGTGCTCAAAATAAGTAATTAGTAGATGGGGGAAGTTTAATCATGTCAAAAGTAAAAAAAGCAATTATTCCAGCTGCAGGATTAGGTACACGTTTCTTACCGGCAACAAAAGCAATGCCAAAAGAAATGCTTCCAATTGTAGACAAACCGACCATTCAATACATTATCGAAGAAGCAATTGAGTCTGGTATTGAAGATATTATTATTGTAACTGGTAAAGGAAAGCGTGCGATTGAAGATCATTTTGATAATGCTCCTGAACTAGAACAAAACCTTGTAGAAAAGGAAAAGTTCGAGCTTCTAGAGAAAGTGCGTCAATCAGCGAACGTAGAAATTCACTACATCCGTCAAAAAGAGCCAAAAGGATTAGGGCATGCGGTTTGGTGTGCGCGCAAATTTATTGGAGATGAGCCGTTTGCTGTACTGTTAGGAGACGACATTGTTCAAGCAGACACGCCTTGCTTGCGTCAGTTAATGAATCAGTATGACGAAACGTTATCTTCTGTGATTGGTGTGCAGACGGTTCCAGAAAACGAAACGAACCGTTACGGAATTGTAGATCCTATTTCAAGCAATGGTCGCCGTTATCAAGTGGATACATTTGTTGAAAAGCCAGCATTAGGAACAGCTCCTTCTAATCTAGCTATTATGGGACGTTATATCTTCACGCCTGAAATCTTTAAGTTTTTAGAACAGCAGGAAGTAGGCGCCGGTGGAGAGATTCAATTAACGGATGCGATTCAAAAGCTGAACGAAATTCAGCGCGTATTTGCTTACGACTTTGAAGGCAAACGTTACGATGTGGGTGAAAAGCTCGGCTTTATTCAAACGTCGCTAGAATTTGCTCTTCAGCATGAAGATTTACGTGATGATTTACTTACATTTATGGATGAGCTATTACAAAGAGAAAACGTAAAAGCTTAATTGATGTTTCACTAGTTCGCTTGGCGAGCTAGTGAAATTGTATTGGAGTGAAGTTGCTTTGACAAAAAGGGTACTTGTGATTTCTCAACATTTTTATCCTGAAATCGGTAGTGCAGGAAATCGTATAAAAAATATATATAAACTTTTAAAAGATGAAAATTATGACGTAAATGTACTGACGACTGAGCCCACATATCCAAATAAAAAGATCTATCATGACGAACAGTTTTGGGATGATGAGTCAATTGACGAAGAAAATGATGTAACGCGCATTGGTGTGAAAAATCGCAAGTATTCTAGAAGTATTATCAATCGTTTAATGTATTATTTAGAAATTGCTTTTAAAATGATGTTATTCATTTTAACTGACCGAAAACAGTACGATGTGGTTTTCGTTACATCTCCGCCTATTTTTATTGCTGTCGTCGGGCTGCTTGCCAAATACCGTTATCGAAGGCCGCTTATTTTAGACATTCGAGATTTATGGCCTGAATCGTTAAAAGGCGTAGGTGTGTTCAATTATCCTGTCGTCATTTCTGTTTTCAGTCGCTTAGAGAAAATTCTCTATGTGAAAGCTGATCATATTATCGTAAACAGCGAAGGCTTTATTCGGTTTATGACAGAGAAATATGCTATTCCTTTAAACAAAATTCATTTTATGCCTAATGCTGCAAATCGTAACGAAATTTCAATGATTGAATCTGGAAGCGATGTATTTAAAGTTATGTATGCAGGCAATATTGGTTTAGCACAAGATGTAACGGTTCTAATGGACCTTGCAAAAGAACTAAATGAGTATAATATTGAATTGACGGTTATGGGATATGGGTTTAAAAAGAAAGAGTTTGTAAGCTTTGCCAAAGAGCATAAGTTAACAAATGTTCGATTTATTAAGCCAACTACTCGTCAAGAATGTTTACATATTATTTCTGAACATCATATTGGAATTGTGACGTTGAACGGTAAGCAAGTATTTGAAACGGTTCTTCCTGGTAAGATCATTGATTACATGACGTGTGGAATCCCGATTGTCGCATCGGTTTCTGGTTATGCCAAAGACGTAATTGTTTCACATGAAGCTGGAATTGTATCAGAGACAAATACAGCAGATGAGATGCTCAGACACATTCTATACTTGTATCAGCACCCTTCTAAAAGAGGCGAAATGTCTCGCAATAGCTTAAATTATGTAAAAAAGCATTTCTTCTGGGAGAAAAACATCGAAGTATTAATACGTTTAATAGAGAATAAAAGTTCTGAACCGCTTCATGTGGAGCAGACAGAATCAGTGGATAAGGTTGAAGTATTATGAAAAAAAATGTCTGTATGTTTGTATGGAATCATTTTACCAATGATGCGCGCGTCCTGCGCGAATGTACGGCTTTATCAGAGAATGGTTACGCCGTTGATTTAATTTGTATTCACGATCCGAACAATCCGGATTTAAAACAGTATGAAGAAGTAAATGAACATTTTCACGTCCATCGCGTAAAGCGTTATCCTTCTTCACTGCTTTTTATGAAAAAAGCGTACCGTGCCCTTCTAAAATATAAAGTGCTCGCTCTGATCGCTTTTTTGCTGTGGTTAGGAGCAGCGTACGTAGCTCCTTATGTAGTTCTTCCTGTTACGATCGTAGCCGCGCTGTTATTAAAAACGAAGCTGCAAGTGGTTTGGGTAAGAGGAAGCATTATCTTAAGGATGATTTTAAAAGGCAGGAAGAAGAAATACGAGATTTATCACTCGAATGATTTAAATACGCTTCCTCAAGGATTTATCTGTTCAAAGCTTCGCTTTAAGCGTAAGTATCTTGTCTATGATTCTCACGAGGTGCAAACGAGCAGAACGGGCTATGACAGCGGCGTATACGCAAAAATGGAGTCGTTCTTTATTAATAAAATTGACTCTATGATTGTAGAAAATCATACACGTGCAAAATACAATGAAGATTTATACGGCTTTTATCCAAACGTTGTCTATAACTATCCGTTTCGCCCAAAAAAGAAGCAGCAGCAACAAGTGAATTTACACGAACGCTTAGGGCTTCCTGAAAATGAAAAAATTCTGCTGTATCAAGGCGGCATCCAAACGGGACGAGGCCTTGAAAAGCTTGTTCAAGCGGCTCCGTTATTTAAAGAAGGAACGTTAGTCTTTATTGGAGACGGACGCATCAAGCCAGAGCTAGAGCGTATGGTAGCTGAAATGAAGTTAGAAGATAAAGTGAAGTTTATTCCAAAAGTGCCCTTGCAAGACTTGCCGAAGTATACAAAAAATGCATACTTAGGTTTTCAAGTATTAAATAATGTGTGCTTTAATCACTACTCGGCTTCTTCGAATAAGTTATTTGAATACATCATGAGCGATGTACCGGTAGTAGCATGCGACTTTCCAGAGATTAAAAAAGTAGTAGAAGGAGAGCAGATTGGATTGTGTGTAGATTCGCATGATTACAAAGAGATTGCGAGTGCTGTCAATCAGTTATTACGAGATCCTGTGCTGCGCGCAACGATGAGCAGCAACTGTAAAACAGCGAAGTTCAAGTACAACTGGGAAAGTGAACAAGTTCAATTTTTGAAAGTCTATCAAGCAATATAACGTAAAAGGAGGAACTTACGCGTATGGGTGTCAAACTCCATAGCCATGTATCTGTAGAAGTTCTGGAAAAAGAACTTCAAGTGGTTAAATCGGAACTAATCGAACAATTAAACATAAGAGAAAAAGAATTAAAAGAGTACCAGGATTTGCAAAAGCGCTATACGATGCTAGAAAAAAGATATGCGGCTATCAGCCGTTCTTTTCTAGGAAAGTTAACGCTAAAGTACTGGACGGTTCGAAAGCGAATGGGTACAAATAAAGCAACAAAGGGGCATAGATAATGATCAGTGATATTCAAAAGCGTATGAAGTCGATTACGCAAAAAAGAGATTGGGCAAAAGCACATCGCATTCCAAGCCTAGAGTTTTCAGAAGTCGAAGCGAACAGCGGCTGGTTTAAAAAGCATCAAGTTGCTGTTTCATTTAATGAAGACGACCGAAGTTTTACTGTTGATTTGAATTCTAACAACTATACGTATCTAACTTATCGCGAGCAGAATATCGACTTTCGACAAGCTCCTTTAGAAGAAAATATTGCATTTGACTTTTCAAGTCAGCAAACGCTTGTCTTCAAAGGGACAAAAAGTGAAAGTGTCTCCGTCGAGTTATTCATTATTGAATATAAAAATCGTCAAAAAGTAGGTATACATAGATTTGAAATGAACAGTGAAGGTATTATACCGTTCTCTCAATCTACTGATTCTATCCGCTTAGCGCTGCGCGTGAAAGGGCAGGGAACATTTAAAATTGAGAGCATGTTAATCAATGACCGAGGATTCTGGAATCAAAGCGAGCTTTTGACAGAAGGAAATTATATTGTTTTAGAACAAAATCAGTGGTACATGCCTAAATCCGATCAATTATACTATGATCCATTTAACAAAAAGTTCAACGTAAGTTTTGAAGATAAGCAATTCGCGTATGTAACGCACCGAGAAGGAAATGCTGCTTTCTCTGCTCAGCCTGCAAGTCCAGTGGCTGTTCATGACGACACACTATCGGTTTGCTTCCAAGGCGAGAAAGAGAATTCTGTTGATGTACGTCTTGCTATTGTCTTTTACCAAGACGGGAAAAAAGTAGGAACAGATGAATTAAAGTTAAACAATAAAAAGCTGATTCATTTCCAAGAAGAATATAACGCTATTCGTCTAGCAGTGAGAGTATCTGGTAAAGGTGAATTTAAGCTTGATGATATCATCATCAACAACGTCTCTTATTGGTGGGTTCATGATGTTGAAGTAACCGTTCCTAAAATGACGGTTGATGCACCTGTTAAATATGCTCTTAACGAACACTCTCTTAAAGGATGGCAAGAGTCAAATAATGGTGTTATTTATCATCCTTGGAACCAGCTGTTTCAATCTAAGTTAAAAGGGCAGGAATTCATTCATTTAACAGCTCAGCACTTTAACACAAGTGAAAATATCTCAGTAGCTGTTGATCATGATTCTACGTATGTTATTACGCCAGCAGGTGAAGTGTACGAAGGTATTGAGTTAGTTGTATATGCCGTAGGATATAAAAACAGCAAGCAAAATGAAATTCATCAGCTTGAACTGAATGAAAAAGCTGAACTGCGTTTCAAAAAAGATACAGAACACGTTGAGTTTTTAATACGTGTGACAGAGAGCGGATTCTTTAAAGGCCTGCAAATTAACATTCAAGAAAAGCCAATTGAAATTACCAACAGTGCACAGCTAGAGTTACAAGCTTCAGATTGGTTTGCAAGCGCGAAGAAATTAATACAGCTTTCTACATCAGACAAAGGACTGCACGGTTCAGTAAATATTGAAGCTGGAAAAAACAGCTATATTTCGTATAAAGAAACAAATAACAGTTTTAAAATGCTTCCGACTCATCATATCATGACGATGCAAAAAGGATTTGAATATGAGTTCACTGTAAAAGGGAAAGCAGATGAAGATGTAGCTGTGATTCCAATGTTTATTGGATATTCAGATGAAGAAAAGCTTCAAGTGCTGCAGCTAAAATTTAACTCAATGACAAAAGTTCAAATTCATCCTGATATTACACAGTTCCGAATTGCTTTACGCGTTTCTGGAAAAGGTGAATTTGATGTTCATACGATTTCTATTAATGAAATGAAAAGCATTGAACGAGAGCAGTCATTAGATTACGTAGCAAAACAAGAAGTAGATGCATTTAACATGCTTCCTCCAAAGCCTATCAAAGAAATGAAGATGGCGGTTATTTTTGACGAATTTACGACGGCTTCTTATGAACATGAGTGTAAATTAATTAAAATGACGCCGGATAACTGGCTTGAGGTTATGACAAAGGAACAGCCAGACTTGCTAATGGTTGAATCTGCTTGGCGTGGTAACGGAGGCGTTTGGAATAAGCGTGTTGGTTACTACGGAGAAGAAAATATGAAGCCTCTTTACTCACTGTTAGCTTGGTGTAAAGAGCATAATGTGCCAACCGTATTCTGGAACAAGGAAGATCCTGTTCACTTTAATCGTTTTATTGAAACAGCTAGACGATTTGATTACATTTTCACAACGGATGAAAACATGGTTCCTTACTACCAAGAAAGAGCTGGACATCAAAACGCATTTGCGCTGCCGTTTGCTGCGCAGCCGGCTATTCATAATCCGATTAAAATTGTGGACGAACGCGAAAACAAAGCATGTTTCGCGGGATCTTATTATCGTCACCATGAAGAAAGATGTATTGATATGGATCGATTATTAGATGCCGCGGCTAAAGTGGGATTAGATATTTATGATCGAAACTATATTCAAAACTTAAAAGGGCTTATGCCAAATCATCAATTCCCAGATCGCTTTGTTCCTTATGTAAAAGGAAACTTAAAGTATTACGAAATTGACAAAGCATATAAAGGCTACAAAGTTATGATTAACGTAAATACAGTAAAAGAATCTCCGACTATGTTCTCTCGCCGTGTATATGAAGGGTTAGCATGTGGAACGCCTGTTATTAGTACGTACGCACAGGGAATTGGAGAAATTTTCGGTGATCTTGTTTATATGTCTGAAGATCCAATGAGTTTGCATGAAGAATTTAAGCAACTGTTAGAAGATGAGCGTTACTACGAAGAAAAAGCATTAACGGGTATTCGAGATGTATTAACTAAGCATACGTATACGCATCGCTTAGAGTACATTATTGAGAAAGTGGGCTTAAACTTTGCTTTTGAACTGCCAACAGTTACGGTAGTCGCGATTGCTAATACGCGTCAAGAGTTTGAGAACATCATTGATCAATTTAACCGTCAAGCTTATGACAATAAGCAATTATATATTTTAGTAGATACATTTGATGGCTATTTAGATCTTTATAATAAATACAACACAAAAACCATTCACACGTTTGTTCGCAGTTATATGCACAACTACTTAAACATTCGCGATTGGATTTCAAGTGAGTATGTAACGTATTTTGGCCAAGACAGCTATTACGGGCAAAATTATTTACTAGATTTAATGCTGAGCACAACGTTTACGGACAGTGACTTTATTGGTAAAACAACTCACTACAGTGTGGAAAACGGAAAGCTTGAAGAGAAAAATGCAGGTCAAGAATACGAGTTTGTAAGAGAGTTATCGTCACAGAGCTCCGTTGCTAAAACAAATGTATACAGCAATCTTTCACTTGAGCAAGTAATTAATCTCTTTGAACAAGATCAAAGTCTTGCGTCATATGCTAAATACGGCAAGCAGTTCTTTAGTAATGACAAATTTAATTACTTGAAATTAGAAGATAGCAGTAAGGACGACATCACTGCTATGGTAAATAAAATAGAGCTGTGAGGTTACAAAAATGAAAAAGATATTATTTGCAGGACATGATTTGAAATTTGCACGTATCATTATGGACCGTTTGGCAAGCCGTCCTGGGTTTGAAATTAAAACGGACGAGTGGAGTGGCCATAATGCTCATGATGAAGAACAGAGCCAAGCTTGCTTAGAGTGGGCAGACGTTATTGTTTGCGAATGGGGACTTGGAAATGCAGTGTGGTATTCTCATCATAAAAAGCCTCATCAGCAGTTAATTGTACGCATGCATCTTCAAGAGCGTGATACGATTTACCCTCATAGTTTTAACATGGAAAATATCGATAAAATTATCGCGATTTCTCCATACGTATATGAAGAATTTTATCGAACGTTTAATTTTCCGCGTGAAAAGATGACGATGATTTATAACGTAGTCGATACAGAAAAAGTGGATGGTTCTAAAACGGAAGACGCTAAGTATCATTTAGGCATCATCGGAATTTGTCCGCAGCGAAAGCGTCTAGACTTGGCTGTAGATATGCTAGATAAGTTATGGCATCAAGATAATCGCTATAAGCTGTTTGTTAAAGGAAAAATGCCGCAGGAATATTCGTGGCTATGGAATAAAGAAGAAGAGCGTGAATATTACGAAGCAATTTTTAATCGTATCGAAAAAGCTCCGTGGAAAGACGCTGTTATTTTTGAAGGGTTCGGCGATATTTCTGAATGGCTTTCAAAGGTAGGAATTGTTCTATCAACAAGTGATTTTGAAAGTTTCCACCTTTCACCAAGTGAAGGGATGGCTTCAGGTGCTTATCCAATCATTCTCAACTGGGATGGCAGTGATACGATCTATCCGAAAGAGTATCTTCTATCTGATGTTGAGGAAGCAGTAGCGCGTATTCTAGCACTGAACTCAAAAGAAACAGATGCAGAGCTTCAAGCTTCTTTAAAAGAGTATGTAAAGCAGCACTTTGGAGCTGAAAAAGTAGCGAATCAATGGGAAGAGTTAATTGTGAACGTTGCGGAACCTGTTTTAAGTTAATCTATAAGTTCCTTTTGAAATTTATAGTTTGTATGCGTACAGCGCGCATATGAGAAAGTGGGAAATGACTGAATGATAAATACAAAAAAAGCATTAACGGCATTGGATGAAGAAAAAATTCAAAAGCTGATGAGGATCTTACCGAAAAGTCGGAATAAAGATCCGCTAGCAGCTGCTAAAAACATTATGGGTAATAAATATCCGCTTCCGCCTTTTGGGGTCATTCGATACCCAAAAGGAATTCTATGGAATGAAGATAAATCTAGAAGTTTTTTACGCTTGATTCATGGTCATACTTTTTTAGGATGTTTGACGGATGCTTACGAAGAAACAAAAGAAGAGCAGTACAAAGATAAAGCCATTGGTTTAGTCAAAGATTGGATTCAGAAAAACCCTTATCCTAATGGTTCAAATGAAATGGCTTTTCACGATGAAACAACGGCAATGCGTTTGCAGTATTGGTTGAGATTATACATCTTAGCGAAGGACAAGCTTGCTTCGTCGGATGAACAGCTTCTCTTAGAGAATATGGCTAAAACAGCTAATTTACTGTCTCAAGATGATTTTCATTCAACAAATACAAATCACGGCATGTTCCAAGATATTTCTTTGCTTGCTTACGCAATGTATTTTGAAGAAGCAGATAATGAGTCGGATCGTTATCGTGATATTGCATTAAAGCGTCTTGTTGATTACTTTACCTATGTGTATACAGAAGAAGGCGTACATAAGGAACATTCGCCGTCTTATCATTTTCTCGTATCCAATTATTTAAATAAATTGGTTGTATGGCTGAAGGATTTGAGCCCTAACCACGCAAAGTTTTTCGTTGATTTATTTAAAAAGACAGAAAAATACGCAACCTATATTATTCGACCAGACGGATTATTCCCGCCTCTTTGTGATACAGAGTCTAAGCCTGTTGTAAACAGCAGCTACCGAAGCTTGTACAAAAGTGAAGAGTTTTTATATGCAGTTCATCAAGGGAAAGCGGGCAGAATGCCTGTAGAAAAAGATGCGGTGTTCAAAGACTCGGGTTATGCAATTTTCAGAAGCGGATGGGAAAGAAAAGAAAAAGAAACGTACGTACTGTTTTCTGCAGCTTATCATACTAGTTACCATAAGCACAGTGATGACTTAAATATGCACATTTATTCAAACGGTGATATCATTACAGAAGCTGGGCCAAATGGATATAATTACAAAGATAAGTTTACGAAATATGCATATTCTTCATTTGGACACAACACGCTAATCGTGGACGGACGCGGTCTTCCTCGAGTGGATCATCAGCACGAAAAAGTATATATAAAAGATTATCAGCTAACGGAAGACTACTCGGAAGCAACGGGAGTGAATGAACGTTATAGTGGAGTTACTCACACACGTAACGTACGCTATAACAAGCAGCTTGAGCATATCACTGTACGTGATCAAGTCGCTTCAGAAGATACTCATCAATACAAGCTGTTTTGGCATGTAGCTCCGGAATTAGAAGTTCACGTAAGAGATCAAATTGTCGAGTTATTTAGAAACAATAACAAAGTAGCTGAACTTGAAATTACATCTACTACAGATGTGAATATACGAGCTGTGCGTGAACAAACAGTTCCGCATGTGCAAGGATGGGTATTTCCTAAAATGGAAGCGAAAAAACCTGCTACTGTGCTTGAGCTGGATTTCAGCAGCGGCAAAGATTCGGTTGAAGTAGTAACAGAATTCCGCTTGGCGAATTATAAAATCGCAGCAAGAGATCAAGGGCCATTTGAATTAGAGTCACATTACCAATCTATGAATGGCGTGAAGTATCATTTTGTTCCAGCAGCTGATGAGACATTACAGGATAAATTGGTTATTGTCTTTTCTGCTTTAGCTAATAAATATCATTATGTATATAATTATATGAAAACGTTAGATGAAGTGGGAGCAAATAAACTTTTCATTTTAGATGATTTTGGTGAACAAGGCTCTTACTACTTAGGCAAAAATAGAAATCATGTGATTGAAACAAGCGTATCTTCGCTTATTCAATATATTATGTCCAAGCACGATTTTACGCACAAAAATGTTATGACCGTAGGCTCGTCTAAAGGCGGCTATGCGGCGTTATACTATGGAATTAAGTATCATTTTGGACAAGTAATTGCCGGTGCTCCTCAAAGTAAATTAGGAGACTTTTTGATTGATCAGGCAGAGCATGTCAACATTGCAGAGTATATTTCAGGCTCGGATAATGTAAACAAAGAATACTTAAACCAAATTCTATTTAACTTACTAGATCAGCCTGTAGATAGCGCACCAGACATCCGTTTGTATGTAGGAACGTGGGATTATCATCACAAAAGTCATGTCCTTCCGCTGTATCACCAGCTAAAAGACAGAGGGTATAAAGTAACGCTAGATTTAGAAGATCGAGCGAATCATAAAGACTTAAAAGGTTATTTTCCTCTGTATCTTGGCCGAACGATTAGCGAAATTTTAGATGTGCAGTATGTCGAACATGTGCCATTTAAAATTAAAAGAGCTCTTTTAAAAGATAACAAGAGCTACTTTATTGCAAGATGTGATACAGAAGGCCACGGCAATTTGGAGTACGCATACTACATTTACAAAGACGATAAAATTGTTCATAAAACGTCTTATATCGAGGAAGAAATTTTCCGCTATAAGCCAAGAGCTAAAGGCGAATACAGATGTAGAATTTTTGTAAGAAATCAATACAAACAAAAAGCGGTTAGAGACACGAATAGTGTCTTTATATAAAACATTATTAAGCAGTTAACACAGGAGGAAATAAAATGAAACTTTGTACAGTAGGATTAGGATATATTGGATTACCAACGTCTATTATGTTTGCAAAACATGATGTGGATGTTGTAGGTGTCGACGTAAGTCAACGCGTAATTGAATCATTAAACAATGGAAAAATCCATTTAGAAGAGCCTGGTTTGCAGGAGGCATTAAATGAAGTAATTGAAAAAGGTACATTCCGCGCAGCATTACAGCCGGAAAAAGCAGATGCATTCATCGTAGCTGTACCAACACCAAACCATGATGACCAACACAAATCATGTGATCTATCATATGTATTAAGCGCTGTAAGCAACGTCATTCCTTACTTAGAAAAAGGAAACGTATTAATCGTAGAATCTACAATTGCACCTCGCAGCATGGATGACCATGTAAAACCGCTAGTAGAAGCAGCTGGCTTTGAAGTTGGAAAAGACGTGTTCTTAGTACATTGTCCAGAACGTGTACTTCCAGGACAAATTCTTCACGAACTAATCCACAACAACCGTATTGTTGGGGGACTTACGCCAAATTGTACAGAAGCTGGTGCAATGGTATACAGTACATTTGTACAAGGTGAAATCATTAAGACAGATGCAAAAACAGCAGAAATGTCAAAACTAATGGAAAACACATTCCGTGATGTAAACATCGCGCTAGCAAACGAATTAACAAAAGTATGTAACGAATTAGAAATCGATGCGTTAGAAGTTGTTCAAATGGCTAACAAGCATCCGCGTGTAAACCTTCATACACCAGGACCAGGTGTAGGCGGACACTGCTTGGCTGTAGATCCATATTTTATCGTTGCGAAAGCGCCTAAAACAGCTCAGCTTATTAATCTAGCAAGAACAATTAACACGTCTATGCCTCAATACGTAGTAGACAACACAAATGCTCTAATGGAAAAAGTGGACGGCCGCGTTGTGACAGTATTCGGTTTAACATATAAAGGAAACGTAGACGACATCCGTGAAAGTCCAGCAATGGAAATCTATGATTTATTAAAAGCAGAAGGCAAATACGAAATTCGCGCATTTGATCCTCACGTGGAACAAGATTGGGTTGAACAAGATATCAAGGAAGCTGTACGCAATTCTGACCTAGTTCTTGTGTTAACAGACCATAATGAATTCAAAGAATTAAACTGGAGCGAATTAGAAGGTATGGCAACAAAACGTATTTTCGATACGAAAAACGTGGTAGCTAACCGTTCTGACGATTTCAGCTACATTAACTATGGTAACCTACATGCATTCCTTAAGAAGGAAGAAGTAATGGCATGAATTCTGTAGGGAGGATTTTGAAAGAACAATCCTCAAATTTTCATTTAATATTGAGATTATCTCTTTATGATGCAAAAAGTAAATACCAAATGCACTATCTTGGAGCTGTATGGCAGTTTTTAGGACCTGCCATACAGATTCTTCTGTACTGGCTTGTTTTTGGATTAGGAATTCGTGGAGGGGCACCCGTACATGGAATTCCATTCTTTGTATGGCTAATTGCAGGGTTAATCCCTTGGTTTTTTATTAGCCCTTCCATTACTCAAGGTTCAAACAGTGTGTATGCAAGGGTAAGTTTGGTTTCAAAAATGAAGTTTCCAGTCAGTGTACTGCCAACTGTCACGATTGTCAGTAACAGTTTTCAGTTCATCATTATGATGCTGGTTATGGGAGTTATCTTCGTCATTTATGGAATTAATCCGGGATGGTATTTACTTCAATTGCCATATTATTTAGTAGCATTATTTGTATTTTTATTTGCACTCACGCTGCTAACATCAACTATTTCAACGTTAATAAGAGATTTTCAGCAAATATTACAATCATTAATGAGAATGGTGCTTTACTTATTGCCTATTTTATGGGATACGTCTAAATTGTCACATGTATATGAAACGATTTTAAAATTAAATCCACTCTTTTACATCGTGCAAGGATTTAGATATTCATTGTTAGGTTACGGTTGGTTTTATGAGGATTGGATATACACATTATATTTTTGGGTTATCACATTATTAATACTAACAGTAGGATCAATCCTGCATTTGAAATTCAGAAATAAATTCATCGATTACTTGTAATCTAGGAGCGTAATCTATGGCACTAAAAGTTCAATTTGAGAACGTTAGTAAAAAGTATGTTTTATATAAAAAAAGATCTGATAAACTGCTTGAAATTTTCTTTCCAAAAAAGAAAAATGAAAGCTTTTACGCACTAAGAAACATTTCTTTTTCCGTAAATGAAGGAGAAACAATTGGTGTTGTAGGAATTAATGGATCAGGAAAATCAACTCTTTCTAACTTGCTGTCGCAAGTTGTGCCTCAGACGTCAGGTGATATTAAAATCAATGGCGAAACATCGTTGATTGCTATTTCGGTAGGGTTAAATAATAACTTAAATGGATTAGAAAATATCGAATTGAAGTGTCTGATGCATGGACTAACGAAAGAAGAGATTAAAAAAATCACTCCTGATATCATCGAATTTGCTGATATCGGAAAGTTTATTACTCAGCCTGTCAAAAACTATTCGAGCGGTATGAAATCCAGGCTTGGATTTGCCATTTCTGTTCATACCAACCCCGATATATTGGTAGTAGACGAGGCTTTATCAGTAGGAGATCAAACATTTTACGATAAATGTTTGAAAAAGATTAATGAATTTAAAGAACAAGGTAAAACTATTTTCTTTATAAGTCATTCGTTGACTCAAATCCGCAGTGTATGCAACAAGGTCATGTGGATTCACTTTGGAGAGTTAAAGCAATTTGGCGGCACTCGTGTTGTTTTAGAAAAATATAAAGAGTTTGTTAAATGGTTTAATGGATTAACTGATGAAGAGAAAAAGCAGTATAAATTAGATATGCTGGCTAATCAGGCAAAAGATGAATATGCCTTGATGAATGAAAAGAGTGAGTATAATCAGCCATTATACTCATTAGAGCAGCGTACGAAGCGACGTGAACGAAAAAAAGAAAGGCGAAAAACGTTTAAGCTTTATTTTCAAGTAGGCATTTTATCTATGCTGTCTTTGTTTTTAGCGATTTTAATGTTTTATACATAAGGTTTATAAAGCATTTTAATAATATTGAGAATAGATGTGTAGATTGATATATCTACTATTCAAGGAGGATCTCTAATGAAAGCAAAAGTATTAATTCCAATCGTAGCAGGTGCACTATTATTCACAGGCTGCAGCAATGACAAAGAAACTGCAAGCAAACCAACTAAAACGGAACAAACTCAACAAGAAAAAACAGCATTAAACAAAGTATCGATTAAAAATGTAGGAGACAAGCGCTTAGAAGTAAAAACAACAGCGGAAGGGAAAGACCTTAAATATGCTTACTCCGTTTATAAAGACGGCAAGCTATTCCAAAAAATCCCTTACTCTACAAAAAAAGAGTTGGCTTATAAGCTAACGAAGTCTGGCGACTATCGTGTGCGCGTATACGTGAAAGCTGGAAAAGAAAAAGCTGTTGCTAAAAGCACAGAATTGGTAAAAGTAACAAAATCATAATAAATAAAAAAGATCACGGGATACATCCCGCGATCTTTTTTATTATTTTAGATTTAAACTTTCTTTTAATTCAGCAGATAGTTGGTTACGCGTGTCATCAGATACGGCATAGTAATAGATACCGTTAATCTTTTCGCCTTTTCCATCTATTTGGAGCTGTTCTGAATTTTTACGTGCGTCTTTATAATTTGATTGAATTTGCTTCATATCATCAAACGTAAGGTTTGTTTTTACATTTTGGCCAATTGCATCTAAAATCGTACCGTAGTTTGTTAAAGACTGAACGCTAGCTCCTTCATCAATAACGCCTTCAATTACTTGACGCTGACGTTGTTGACGTCCAAAGTCACCGCGAGGGTCTTGTTTACGCATGCGTGTATATGCTAGTGCTTCTTTACCATCTAACGTTAAAGGTCCTTTTTGGAAGCTGTAGCCGTCATAATCAAATGCAAGAGTATTATTTACAGTTACGCCACCAACAGCATCTACAATGTCTTTAAAGCTTTCCATATTCACTTGAACGTAGTAGTCTACAGGAACGTCTAAGAATTTTTCTACCGTATTTACGGACATGTCTACGCCTCCAAAAGCATAAGCATGATTGATTTTATCTTGTGTTCCTTTTCCTACAATTTCAGTTCGCGTATCACGTGGAATACTGACCATCTTCATAGACTGTGTCTTTGGATTTACCGTCATTAAAATAGTAGAATCTGAACGTCCTCGGTCACCGGCGCGCTGATCTACTCCTAATAGTAAAATAGAAATAGGATCTCCATTTGCCAGGCTCACTTTGCTTGAACGTTTTTCAGATACATCACGTTTTAATGGTTCGTGAGTTTGTGTGAATGTCTTTTCAACGGAATGCCATATGCTATATGCATAGCCTGCTACACCTAGAATTAATACTAAAATAATACCAAGAATAATTTTAAACGCGCGTTTCTTTTTCGGTTTTTTTCGTTTGCGTCTGCGCGCTTCTGGAGATTGTACTTGTTCTTCCATGTGGGGCCTCTCTTCCTTTTCTTTGTGTATTGATAAAATAAATGTCTTCTATGTAAGCCATTATTCTTATCTTTTTTATCGTAAAACACGTCAAAATGATTAAAAAAATGACAAATTTAATCAAATTTCTTCATGTACTTTAAAATTATATTATAATAAAAGAAAAAAAGAAAGATATAGTAAGGGAGACATTTTATGAAAATTTTAATTAACGTATTTGCTATTCTCATCTTTATCTCGTCTTTAGTAGCAGGAAAGATGTACTGGAACCATCAATTAGACAAGCAGTTTGAAACAAAGCCTACGAGAGTGAGCGCAGCAGAAACAGAAAAAGATATGCAAACCGAGACTAAGAATCTGCCGGAATCAATTGTAAAGAAATTAGAGACGGCAAAGAAAACAGGAAATCCTGTAAAGCTTGTGATTGTAGGATCCGCTCCTGAGCACGATATAAAGACGTGGGGAACTTTACTAAAAGAAAAAGTGGAAAATACATATGGGAAAGATTTGATAAATGTAGAGTTGTATGAATACAAACAAATGAATACGTTACAATTTGTAAAAACGAAAACGTATGAAGAAATTACAAAAGCAAAGCCTGATATCTTGCTTTTTGAACCATTTTTATTAAATGATAACGGCGTAGTAGGCATTAATAACACAGTTGATAATTTAGACATCATTATGAAGCATATTAAAAGTGAAAATAAAGACCTAGTTACTATTTTTCAACCATCAGCTCCGGTCTATCAAGCTCAAAATTACCCTAATGACGTAAAGGCTTTAGAAACCTTTGCTAAAGAAAATGGATACGAGTTTGTAAATCATTGGAGTGCATGGCCAGATTATAAGCAGGAAGACATTTTAAAGTATTTATCTGATGAAAATGGTCAACCGAACGAAGAAGGGGAGAAGGTATGGTTTAAATTTCTCTCTGAGTATTTTACGAATTCATAATGAAAAAGCACGCTGCCTTATAAAAAAAGGTGCGTGCTTTTATTTTTTAATTTGCTACAACAGGTAAAAGTAAAGCGTTAAGCTGTTCTAGAAATCTTTCATAATAAGCTGGCTCATAGTGTCTTGGCGTAAGACCCCATTTATGGTTTTCATCTGCCATAAATTCTTCTTTTATTTCAAGGTATGTACTGTTGTTAATTTTGTTGCCAAGGTATGTATACATATACTCTAATTGCTGATTGTGACGCAGAATTTCGTCTTGATTTTCAAAAACTTGAACGTTTCCTTCTTTATCTACATATTTTTCTTTCCAAAACGCTTTATGAATAATGATTTTTGAAATGCTGCTTGCGTTGATTCTTTCGCATATTTTATCAGCAGAGCTTTCCCATAATTCATCAGTGCGTTCTACAATTCTTTTACTTTTTAAATCATTCATTAAATTAGATTGAGCAAATTCTTTGGAAAGGGCAATGTAAGATTCTCCGCGTTTCATAAGTCTTAATCTTTCAGACAGTAAGTCAATGATTAACGTGTCGGCAGGCTCTTCATCTACATGTTTTAAGAAAAGTTTATTAAGATCATTGTATACACTTCTACGCTGGAATTTGGACTCAATGTGGATGCCTCGAATAGAAAGTCCAACAGGTTTGGATGCTAGCGATATAATATTCGTCCTAGCAAAATACTCATTAATTTCATATTGATGGTCAAACATAGCAAAAGGGTCTCTAGAAACACAGCTTCCTAGAATGTCAATTTTCTTCTTCAAATTCATCTACAACTCCTACAATATTTTCTCATTTTTAGACACATATAGAAAAACTATAAACGAAGAAGAAGAGAAAAGTCAATCAGTGTTTAGGTATATTTACTCATTTTCTATCTCGTTAATTTTCCATTATTTATTTTTAACATTTTCTTCAAGAAAAGAATGCTACATTTCAATACAAAAGGAACGTCTATCAATCCCAAAAGAGAGCATGAGCAAAAATAGATACTTATGCTAGAAGATAGAAAAAAAGCCCTGTGATATAATATAATTCATGGAATACTATCCATGATCTGAGGCATAGAAAGAGGAGAAAAAAATGATAGATATATATACCAATATCTTGCCAAATGTGAACAGTGGTCCCAAAAGTGTAGAAGAATTTTTAGAAATGGCAAATGTATTAGTGAAACAAGGAGTAACAGAAGTCGTAGCAGCACCTCTTTATGACGGAAAAGATTCCAGCTATAGAGAAGGTGTCGATATTGCGAATGAATGGTTAAGAAAATCTTCTATTTCGCTAAGCGTTTTACCAGGTCAAAAAGTAATTGCCTCTACCAATATGATTCTATCAAATGAAGAGTATTACACGATGACAATAAATGAAAATGAAAAATATATGTTTTTACACATTCCACAAGACGTGGAAATTGAAGTGTTAGAAAATATTGCTTACGAGCTTCAGCTAAAAGGTATTGTACCGGTTTTAAATGAGCCTGAACGCCATTCATTATTTGTAGAGAATCCCGCGCATTTGTACAAGCTCGTAAAAAATGGAGCAGTCGTTCAGCTATCTGCACAAAGTGTGCTGGGCGGCAACGGCAGTAAAGCTAAAAAAGCAGCTTATCAGTTCATTGATCACGGATTAGCACACGTTATTGCATCTGGCGTGAATCGTGAAAATTACCAGCAGTACGGCCTGCAAAAAGCCTATTCAGCCGTTTCTAAAAAATACGGCAACAGCAAGCTCTATCATTTCATGGAAAATGCTGAGGCTATTGCGAGCGGGAAGGCTGTCTATAAACAAGAGCCTGAACGCATCAAAAAAACAAAATTTCTAGGAATCTTTTAAACTTTCCCTTTGTACCCTGATTAACATTTGTTTAATCAGGGTATTTGCATAAAAAGACCTATTCCAGACACTTCTTTTATCATCAATATTTGGAGTTATTTTACAAATTGTGTTTGCGTTTTCATGAAGAATGATAGTAAAATATTGTTAGTTAAGTAGATGACAGGAAAGTACGCGGTTTTCCGGGGTTCGTGGTGGTAAATGTCGAGAAGAATACATAGTTTCACATTTAAAATCGTCGTAGAATAGAGCTATACAAAGCGCAGGGAGGGAAATAAAGTGATTGATATTCATACGTACATATTGCCTAATATCGATAGCGGACCTGAGGAAGTAGACGGCTTTTTGAAGATGGCACGCTCCTTAACGGATCAAGGCGTTCAGTCTGTTGTGGCGACGCCGCTTTATGATAGCGATCAAGAGTTTATGAAACACCATTTATTTCTCTATGTGAATGCAGCTAACGAATGGCTCACGAATTCATGTATTCCTCTTCAAGTATTACCAGGCCAGCTTGTCCCTTTATCACCTCAACTTCTGCGAAACTATGAGCGAAATCAGCTACTCACACTTAATCACACCGATAAATATTTGTTTCTTTCACTGCCTGAATATGATGTCTCACCTTATTTTGAAAAGATACTGTATGATCTTCTAACAAAAGGCGTTGTGCCAATTCTTCGTTCACCAGAATGTCATCCGATTTTCCGGGATCATCCGGAGCGTTTGTATGAGCTCGTTAAAAAAGGCGTACTCGTTCAGCTAAGTGCGGCTAGTATTCTTGGTTTAAACGGAAAAAAAGAACGAAAAGCGGCGTGTATGTTTATTAAATACCGCTTCGCCCACGTGATTGCCTCTGGCGTTCATGCTCGCAATTACCACGACTATTCACTTTCAAAAGCGTATGATTATATTTCCGATATGTACGGTGCGTCAGAACTTTATTTTTTTATTGAAAATGCAGAAGCGATTATCGACGGTCGTCCGGTGCATCAATTAGAGCCTGAGCCGATGAAAAAATTTAGTTTATTTAAATTATTTAGCTGAAAACAAGGGACTTTTCCATAAAAACGGGAAAGTCCCTTGTTTTGTCTTTCTTTTATTGTGGTATGGAATAGAAACAAAGTTAAAGAAAGGAAGGCTGAATATGATAAAAACTACAGCTGGAAAAGCAGCTATGTCGGTTTTAAAAGAATGGAAGATTGATCACATTTTCGGTATGCCGGGAGATTCAATCAATCATTTTATGGACAATCTGCGAAGTGAAAAAGATGAAATTGAGTTTATTCAAGTCCGTCACGAGGAAGTAGGCGCACTTGCAGCATCTTCTTACGCTAAAATCACGGGTAAAATCGGCGTGTGTCTGTCAATTGGAGGGCCGGGTGCGATTCATTTGTTAAACGGCTTATATGATGCGAAAGCAGACGGTGCACCGGTGCTAGTGCTAGCCGGACAGGTGCCTCGTGCGAAGCTTGGCAATGAATCGTTTCAAGAAGTGAATTTAGAACGTGTTTTTGACGATGTGTCGGTGTTTAATCACCGAGTAGATTCCCCTGAATCATTTCCGCATCTGCTGCAGCAAGCGATTCGAACGGCTTATGCCAAAAAAGGCGTCGCGGTGCTAGTGATTCCAGACGATATTCCGTCTTCAACGATTAAAATTGATGAAAAAACGCCAATTGCTAATGTATCAAAAACCATTTCTCACAGTGACCCGGAAGATGTAGCTAAAGCGCTTCTAGCGATTAAATATTCAAAAAAACCGGTTATTTTAGCAGGAACAGGTGCCAAGCACGCCAAACTTGAATTAGCGCAGTTTGCAGAGAAAATAGCGGCGCCGATTATCTTTACGCTTCCGGGTAAAGGGATACTGCCGGATCATCACCCTTATAATTTAGGCCAGCTCGGTCAAATTGGGACGAAGCCGGCGTATGAAGCGATGGAAGAAACCGATTTATTGATTATGGTGGGTACGTCGTTTCCGTACCGTGAATTTTTACCGGACGGCGTTGAAGCAATTCAACTGGATTCTGACGCCACACAAATCGGCAGACGCTATCCTGTGTCGATTGGATTAGTCGGAGACTCTAAAACGACGCTGTCACAGCTTGCGCATAATTTAGATTACCAAGAAAACCGCCGTTTCTTAGAAGAGTGTCAAGTTAATATGGAAAACTGGTGGAAACACGTAGAAAAAGAAGAAAACGAAGTGAGTACGCCAATCAAGCCGCAGCAAGTCATTCCTAAGCTGCAAAAAATTGTTGACGATGATGCGATTGTATCTGTTGATGTCGGGAACGTTACGGTATGGATGGCGAGACATTTCCGCATGACGAATCAAAAATTTGTGATTTCAAGCTGGCTGGCAACGATGGGCTGCGGACTTCCAGCTGCGATCGCAGGAAAGCTTGCCCATCCGGAAAAACAATCGGTAGCCGTGTGCGGTGACGGAGGCTTTACGATGGTCATGCAAGATTTTGTGACGGCTGTGAAGTACAAGCTTCCGATTGTTGTAGTCGTCCTTAATAACAGTGAAATCGGGATGATTAAATATGAACAAGCGATTCAAGGTCACTTGGATTATCAAACGCAGCTTGGTGAAATGAACTTTGCGAAGTTCGCTGAATCGTGCGGCGGAATTGGCTACCGCGTCGAAAAGTATGAAGAGCTCGAAACAGCATTTGAAAAAGCTTCTCTTGCGAATGTTCCTGTGGTAATTGATGTTGTTGTCGCGGATGAACCGCCGCTTCCAGGCAAAATTTCATTTGGACAAGCGGCCAATTATTCGAAGCATATTATGAAAAAGTTCTTTAAAGAACATGAGCTCGAAATGCCGCCGCTTCGCAAAGGACTAAGCAGAATGCTTTAATCAGTGACTCTCCTTACAGGAGAGTCTTTTTAGGAGGGATATTATGGGAGTGTTTGAAATCATTTTACTTATTTTTGGTGCGGTCATGATGCTTGTGATTGTAGTCCCGGTTATTATTGCTATTGTTCTTTGGATGAAAGATGAAAAACAAGAAGAGCATTCGGTTTTGAGAAATTATCCGCTGCTCGGGAAAATGCGCTATATTTTTGAGAAAATGGGGCCTGAACTGCGTCAGTATTTATTTTTAAATAATAACGAAGGCAAGCCGTTTTCTAGAAATCAATACGAGCAAACCGTTAAGTCAGGTAAATACTTGAACCGGATGATGGGGTTTGGCTCAGAGCGTGATTTTAATGAACCCGGCTATTACATTCGAAACGCGGTGTTTCCAAAGCAGCGCGACGAAATGAAAGCGGATAATACGCAAAAAATTAAAACGAAAGTATATAAAATGGACGCTGATAACTTATTTAGCCGAAGAGAGCACCGAGAAGAGAAAGAAGCGGATCCGTTTTATTTGCGAGATGAAGATACGATCGTTATAGGGCCTTCATGCAAAAATCCGTTTGTTGTAAAAGGATTAATCGGTCAATCCGGCATGAGCTTTGGAGCGCTTGGTGACCATGCGATTACCGCTTTATCACTAGGATTAGGTCGAGCAGGCGGCACGTGGATGAACACGGGAGAAGGAGGCCTGTCACCGTATCATTTAAAAGGAAATGTGGATATCATTTTTCAAATTGGTCCCGGGCTTTTTGGCGTCCGGACAAAAGAAGGCGAATTTTCATGGGAAGAATTTAAAAAGAAAAGTGAAATGAAACAAATCAAAGCGTTTGAAATTAAGCTTGCCCAAGGAGCCAAAACGCGAGGCGGTCACGTAGACGGTTCAAAAGTAACGGAAGAAATCGCCGAAATCCGCAACTTGAAGCCAGGAGAATCGGTAGACAGCCCCAACCGTTTCAAAGAATTCGCTTCGTATCCTGAAATGTTCCAGTTTATTGAAAAACTTCGAGATGTAGGCGGCAAGCCAGTAGGTATTAAAATGGTTGTCGGAAACACAAATGATCTTGAAGAAATGGCGGCGTATATGAAAGAGACGGGAAGCGGTCCTGATTTTATTACGATTGACGGAGCAGAAGGCGGAACAGGCGCATCGTTTCAAGAATTAGCGGACGGAGCCGGCGTGCCGCTGTTTTCAGGACTTCCTTTTGTGGATGAACTGCTTAAAAAGTATGGCGTTCGCGATGAAGTGAAGCTTTTTGCATCCGGCAAGCTGTTAACGGCTGATAAAATTGCGACGGCTTTATCGCTAGGTGCCGACTGCGTTAATATTGCCAGAGGCTTTATGTTTTCAGTTGGCTGTATTCAAGCGCAGGTTTGTCATAATAATCGTTGTCCAGTGGGCGTAGCCACAACAGATCCGAAGCTGCAAAAAGCGCTTATTATTGAAGAAAAGTCATACCGCGTGTGTAACTACGTGCTGTCATTACGTGAAGGATTGTTTAATTTAGCGGCAGCTGCCGGTATTGATTCGCCAACGAAGTTTTCAAAGAAACACGTGGTGTTCAAAAACAGCAGCGGACAGTTAGCTGATATTTCTACAAAGGAAAAGATGTACGTATAAAAAAGCTGCCGATTGGCAGCTTTTTTATTGTCTTCTTTGAAGTAAATGCAGGCAAAACTCTAAGTCTTTTTGAAGGTGTTCCTGCATTAATGCTTCTGCTTTTTCAGCATTGCGTTCTTTAATCGCATTATAAATCTCTTCATGTTCGTCAATTAAAAACGGGCGGTTGTAAAACACCACGGTATGACGGAATAAGTAAATGATGGACTGCATGCGGTCGATAATATTAATCATGACGTCATTGTTGCTTGCGTTCACAATGATGGCGTGAAAACGCTCATTCGCGCTCATAATGTCTTCAAACGAGCCGTTTCTTCCGATGTCTACGCATTCCTTTAACTCTTCTAATTCGTTATCAGATAAAAAAGTTGCCGCAGCTTTAGAAGCTGAGCCTTCTAGCAGCATTCGCACTTCAAACAAGTTGCGCAAGTCTTTTTCTGTGGGCGACACCACTTTTTTTCGGACAATCAGTCCTTCATATTCTAAGCGTCTGATGGAATCACGAATCGGCGTTCGGCTGAATCCAAGCTCGCTCGCTAATTTTTCTTCGACGATTTTTGTACCGCCTTCAAGCTCACCGTTTAAAATTTTATCTCGAATCATCTCATAAGAAGGGTGATGAGACGAACGAGAACCTTGATTTCTTAACATACTCTACTTCACCTCTAGCATTCGATACGAGGAAATCTCGTCTCTTTCTCTCTTTATTTTTTATCATTTTGTACGCGTATACCCAAATCATACTATAACTTGTGAAAAGGTGGGATGGAAAGTTTCGCTTTTAGAAATAAATTTCATTTAAAAAAAGGCTAGACAAATAAATAAAATGCGAATATGATGAGTGTATACAAAATTATCAGAAATGTATACAAAAAATATTTTAACGTATACATTATTTTTTTAAACGTATTTGAAAACGTATACAACAAGGGGAGGAAACGAAAATGACAAAACGCGTTGGATTTATTGGACTTGGAATTATGGGAAAACCGATGACGCTCAATTTATTAAAAGCAGGTTTTGAGGTAACGGTTTACGATATTAATAAAGCAGCAGTGGAAGAAGTGAAAGCAGCAGGAGGATTTGGAGCAGAAAGTCTTGCTGAAGTTGCAGTGAACAGCGACGTGATGATCACGATGCTTCCAGCTTCACATCATGTAAAAAGCGTAGTTCTTGGAGAAGAAGGGTTGATTCATAGCGCAAAAGAAGGAAGCGTTATCATCGATATGAGTTCCATTTCGCCGGTAGCATCAAAAGAAATTGCGGCTGAGCTTGCACAAAAAGGAATTCACATGCTAGACGCTCCGGTTAGCGGCGGAGAGCCAAAAGCAATTGACGGCACGCTTGCGATTATGGTCGGAGGAAATGAACATATCTTTGAAAGCGTTTCATCTATTCTTCATGCGATGGGAACAGAAGTAACGCTTGTTGGGGACAATGGAAGCGGCGTAACGGCTAAGCTTGCAAATCAAGTGATTGTGAACTTAAACATTGCAGCAATGTCTGAAGCGCTTGTACTAGCAGCCAAAGCAGGCATTGACGTTGAAAAAATGTATCAAGCGATTCGCGGCGGATTAGCAGGAAGCGCTGTATTAGATGCAAAAGTACCGCTGATTTTAGACCGCAACTTTGTAGCAGGCGGACGCATTGATATTAACTTGAAAGATATGACAAACGTGATGGAAACGGCTCATGACATTGGCGTACCGCTTCCGCTTTCAAGTCAGCTTGTGGAAATTTTCCATGCGTTAAAAGTAGACGGAAAAGCAAGCGATGATCACGGCGGAATTGTGCAGTACTATGAAAAGTTAGCAAACGTTGAAGTGAAAAAGAAGGTGGAAGCATGATTAAACAACAAGAAAAACGTCTTGTAAGCGATGTGTTTAAAAACATTCCAGCGGTCGATGAAGCGCTTGTACAAAAAATGCTCGACGAAGAGCTGCTTACGTTTAATCAAAAAATCATTGTACTGGATGATGATCCAACTGGTGTTCAAACCGTTAACGGCATTTCCGTGTACACAGACTGGAGTAAAGACAGCATCAAGCGAGGGTTTTCAGAAGAAAATTCAATGTTTTTTATTCTAACAAATTCACGCGGATTTACCGCTTCTGAAACGGAAAAAGCACACGAAGACATTGCGGCTGTTATTACAGAGGTAGCGGCTGAAGTCGATAAAGAGTTTTTAATTATCAGCAGAGGTGATTCCACTCTTCGCGGCCACTATCCGTTAGAAACAGAAGTATTAAAGAAAAACGTTGAACAGCACTCCAATCAAGTGCTTGATGGCGAAGTGATCTTTCCTTTCTTCAAAGAAGGCGGACGATTCACAGTTGATAACATTCACTACGTGCAGGATGAAGACTACTTAGTGCCGGCAGGAGAAACGGAGTTTGCAAAAGACCGTACGTTTGGCTACAGCAAGTCTCATTTAGGCGAGTGGGTAGAAGAAAAGTCAGAAGGGAAATTTAAAGCAAGTCATACGACGTATATTTCCCTTGGGAGCATTCGTGCACTTGATTTAGTGACGATCACAAATCAGTTAATGGAAGTGAAAGACTTTAACAAAGTAGTTGTGAACGCAGTAGATTATGTGGACGTAAAAGTTGTGACGATTGCGCTTCTTCGTGCGATGAAGCTTGGAAAACATTTTATGTATCGAAGCGCTGCGGCTTTAACAAAAGTAATGGGCGGCGTGAGCGACAAAGACCTTTTAACAAAAGAAGAGCTCATTAAAGAGAAGTCGTCAAACGGCGGATTAATTATGGTTGGTTCACACGTCAAAAAAACAACGGAGCAGCTGGAAGAATTAAAGAAATGCAGCTTCATTGAATTTATTGAATTTGACTGTCATCTTGTCTTAGAACCTGAAAAGTTTGAAGAAGAAGTGAATCGTATTATCAATGAAGCAGAGAGGCTTATTTCTAAAGGTCAAACAGTAGCTGTGTATACAAGACGCGAGCGCTTAGATCTTGGCGAAGGCAAAAAAGAAGAAGAGCTTAAATTATCGGTAAAAATTTCAGATGCGGTTACAAGCATTGTTCGTCGCTTAAACGTTCGTCCAAACTTTATCGTCGCAAAAGGCGGCATTACGTCAAGTGATATTGGCGTAAACGGCTTATCTGTAAAGCGTGCGACGGTTGCTGGACAAATCAAGCCGGGCATTCCGGTATGGGTAACGGGAGAGGAAAGCAAGTTTCCAGGCATTGCGTACATCATTTTCCCTGGAAACGTCGGAGCCAAAACAACGCTTAGAGAAACGGTTGAGTTATTAAGTAAATAGAAAGAAGTGAACGTACGATGTGCGTTCACTTTAGAAATTATTTGAAAGCGTATACATTATTTGGATGTACGTACATGAAAAATGGTCACACTAAGGGGATGAACATATGAATTCAGTATTCGGATTAAGTCATGAAGCAAGTCTTTTGCTGTATGCGATTGTGTCGATTGTCGGACTAATCTTTTTAATTGCTAAGTTTAAAACAAATCCGTTCGTAGCGCTAATTGTTGCGGCTTTGTTTATGGGTCTTATTTCAGGAATGAAGCTGCCTGATATCGTAACAGCTTTCCAAGAAGGAGTAGCGAGCGTCTTAGGATTTATCGCGATTGTTCTTGGTCTTGGAACGATGTTAGGTAAAATGATGGCAGAGTCAGGCGGAGCCGAGCGTATTGCCCGCACGTTAATTAAAGTATTCGGTGAAAAGAACGTACACTGGGCCATGATGGTTGTAGCCGTTATTTGCGGTATCCCAGTCTTTTTCCAAGTTGGCGTTGTGTTATTAATTCCACTTGTATTTGTAATTGCCAAGCATACAGGTACGTCACTTATTAAAATTGGGTTATCATTAATTGCCGGCTTAGCCGTTGTTCACAGTTTAGTACCTCCGCATCCGGCAGCGATGCTAGCGGTGGATATCTTTAAAGCAGATTTAGGTAAAACGATTTTGTATTCATTAGTTGTGGCATTTCCAGCTGCAGCAGTGGCAGGTCCTATTTACGGATCGTTCATTTCACGCCGCGTTCACGTAGAGCCAACGGGTGAAATTATGGAGCAGTTCACAGAGTCAAAGCATAAAGATCTTCCTGGTTTCGGGATTACGTTATTCACGATTTTACTTCCAGTACTATTAATGCTTTTAGCAACGATAACTGGCTTTGTTTATCCAGAAACAAGTACGATTCGCTACGTAACAAACTTTATTGGAAGTCCAATCGTAGCGCTTTTAATTTCGTTAGTGTTTGCTTTTTATTCGTTCGGTTTTGCAAGAGGGTACAACAAAGACGATTTATTAAAATTCACAAATGAATGTCTTGGACCCGTTGCTTCGATCATTTTAATCATCGGTGCAGGGGGCGGTTTTAATAAAATTTTAACAGCAAGCGGTGTAGGTGACGCAATTGCAGGATTTGCTCAAGATGCACATCTTTCTCCTATCGTGCTAGCATTTGTGATTGCAGGGTTAATTCGTGCAGCAGTTGGTTCAGCAACAGTAGCAATGACAACAGCAGCAGGTATTGTCGCACCAATTGCAGCAACGATGCCAAACGTAAGCCCAGAGCTATTGGTGCTAGCAACAGGCGCAGGTTCTGTAATGCTATCGCACGTAAATGATTCTGGCTTCTGGTTAATCAAAGAATTCTTTAACATGTCAGTTGCCCAAACGTTAAAAACGTGGACAGTGATGGAAACGATTCTATCATTTGCTGCTTTTGCAATGGTTCTTATTTTAGACATTTTTATTTAAAAGAAAAAGCGCTGGTTTCAGCGCTTTTTTCTTTGGATATGAAATATATTCAAAATATTTCAAATAATGAGAAAAAAATACTAGATTTTTCCCGTTTCGATAGTATAGAATAGTTATAAAGTAGCAAAGGGGGTAGATGTATGACAAATGATGAAAAGTATCAAATTGGTTTGACGACAAAAGCATTAATTCCAGTGAATGATCCTATTCACCGCACAAAGGTGCTAGATGCATCAGGAGAATACATGCTAAGCAAGACCTGTAAGCAATTATTAGAAGAAGCGTGCATTCGAGAATTAAGTACGTTTAAGGGGTCCATTGCCGCCGTTCGAAAAATGTTTCCGTACAAACAGCTTACGCCGCTTGTCATTAGTCGTTCACAAGCCATCATTGCGTTTCCGACATCTTCGCCAAATGACTATAGCTGCACCTGGATTTTTGCCTCTCATGTTCATACTTCACACACGCTTGCTACAGTTGATCCAACCTCCATGCTGATTCACTTCAAAGACGGAACGTTCATTCCAGTTAAGCTTTCTTATTATAGTTTAGAAAAAAAGCTGGCCAGAGCTGCTGTTATTCGTAATTACTGTTTAGAAAGTCCGGTTGTCTTGGCATAATGCGTTCGATTTATCGAATAAACTTGTCCTACATATGAACAATCGCTTGGACTACACATATGAACGGAAGGAGGAAGCTTATGATAAGCTTCCTCCTTTTCTTACTCCTGAAGAAGCGAGGCCTTTAGCTTTTTGCGGGCTGCTTTTCCCCAGTTTTTAACGGCTCCCGTGGAGACTCCGTATTTGTAGGCAATATCTTTATACGAGTAGCCTTCTAACAGATGTTCGAGTACATAGGTTTTTTCTCTTCCCGTTAAATGTTCGATATGCTGCTCGATGATTTCACTTTCTAGCGGAACGGGAAGAGCGAGATCTTCGTTTAGTGAAAGTAGGTTCTGCTCAGCCGGTGTTTCCCGTTCTTCGTATAAAATGGTGCCTTTTAAATGAGAAAGGATCGTACCCCGCACGGTTGTGTAGGCATAAGCAGAAAAAGATCCTTTGTTTTCGTCAAATTTTTGATACGCTCTCCATAAACCAATCAACGCAATTTGATAATATTCGTCGTAGTCTTTGTAAATGTGAAATTTTTTAATCATCGACACAATTAATGGATGAAAAGATGAAGCGATTTGATCAAACGAGCTTTTTTGCATGTAGCATTCCTTTTTCAAAAACGCGTTTTTGCTGTATTCCGCCGGTATCTCTACTGTACAAGGGGAAGATGACATGTGCGAATGAGCGTACATTATGTTTTCTTTTTAAGAAACGTGACGTAATTTCCCCGGAAACTTCACGTTTCGCTAGGAAATATGCGAAGTATACGTGTATTTGTAGAGATTTTACGTACGAAAGGTCCCCCATTCCAAATTCTACTAATCTATACTATTTATATATCGATGTAGCAACTCTACCATCACGGAAGAGCGGTGATGGTAGAGTTGCTAGACCTAAGCGGCAGCCACCCTCCCTTGCGGGTTTGCGCCTGCCGCATAGGTAAACCTTTTTGGGCAAATTCAGTGGAGTATTTTTGTGGTTGTCCTTTTGTTTATTCTATTAAATGTAAGTTGGGTGGGCAGAATATAGTTTGTTTTTAAAAACGGGTAAAGGGGAGATTGAATGAAGGCGATGGTTGGGGTAAATGTGGCGGCGGCTATTTTGTGCGGGGCGGTGATGTATGCGGGGACGCAGCACTGGCAAGAGCAAACGGAAGCACAGGCAAGTGAAGTGAAGTCCGCTGTTGTACATAAAGAAAAACAGTTTTCCGATGTATCTGCTTATACAAAAAATCTTCCAGACTTTATCACAAAGCAAATTGAGTCATCTATCGCAAATAAAAAACCTCTGACTCTTGTAATTGCCACATCCGCAAAGGAAGCAGGGTGGCCACAGCAGTTAAAAAAAGAGCTAGCAGCTACATATGGAAGCGATGTATTTACGGTTAAAACCCTTTCATATGGTAACGGGACAACGGATGAGCTTTTATCCTCGCATATTGCCGATCAAATTGATCAACTTCAGCCAAACATTATTTTGTTTGAAGCACCTCTTAAAAATGATTATCAGCACCTTACGCTAGATGAGACGCTTGAAAATACAGACAAGCTGATTCATCAGCTCAAAGACTTGAAAAAAACCCTTATGATTCAGCCGTCACAGCCATATATTTCACAAACGGAGTCCTATGAAGAAGGGGTAGAAGCAATCAGGGGAGTCTCTGAAGCAAACTGGGTATATTATATGAATCACTCGCTCATTTGGCCGTTTCATTTAGGAGAGTATATAAATAAAGACAGCGGTAATTTAACGAAAAAAGGGAATGAGGTGTGGGGAGAGTATATTGTGAATTGGTTTACAGGAAAATAAAAGACAAGCCCTGTTTCAAAAGAAATAGGGCTTGTTCTTTTACAATTTTGCTAGATTGTGGCTTTTTCTCGTTTTATAGTAGTAGCTTTTTGTATCTCTACACTTATAAAGCTTAAAGCCAAAAAACTCTAAAGGGGTCCAAACCTTCTTGATGTTTACGAGTGGCATGCTAATTCTCCGTTCTGTTCTTAATAAAGGTTTTTTCTTATTCATTATAAAGAATAGGAGGGAGATAGTAAATACTATAAAGAACAGTTTATTTTTTTGATTCTTTATAAAGAACTTTTAAGATTTTTATTTTCTGCTTATCAACATTTAGGAGTGATTTTTATCATAGCTCAGGTTATTTCATTTTGTTACATTAACGTTGTGAAAAACATCACAAAATAAAATGAAAAGGATGATCCAAATTAAAAAGTAATTAGACCACTTATTTTTTTTTGCTTGCTGTTAAAGTAATGGAATCGCATACATATCGTAACTGTGTTAGGTAATCTAACACATAAGTTGAACGATTCAGAAAATTCATATATCTTAAATATATCTTTAAAGATGCATGAAAAATATATCTTTGAAACAAGCAGGTATAGACGCCAGGGGAGGAATGGAAGATGCAAAAAAAGAAACTCGTATTGATTGGAAATGGAATGGCTGGAGTTCGAGCGATTGAAGAAGTATTGAAGGTTTCAAGCGAAGCGTTTGAAATTACGATTTTCGGAAGCGAGCCGCATCCGAACTATAATCGTATTTTACTGTCAAAAGTGCTGCAAGGAGATACAAATGTTGAAGACATTACGCTAAACGATTGGAACTGGTATCAAGAAAACAATATTACATTATATACGGGCGAAACGGTTACGAGTATTGATTCAGTAAAAAAAGAAGTAGCGACAAACAGCGGCAGAGTAGAATCGTATGATGAGTTGATTTTAGCAACGGGCTCTCTTCCTTTTATTCTTCCGATTCCAGGGTCTGATAAAAAAGGAGTTACGGCTTTTCGAGATATAAAAGATACGGATGAAATGCTGCAGGCCTCTCAGCAGTATAAAAAAGCAGCGGTTATTGGAGGCGGACTGCTTGGATTAGAAGCGGCGCGCGGACTGTTAAATTTGGGAATGGACGTATCTGTAATTCATTTAGCTCCGTATTTAATGGAACGTCAGCTCGATCCAACAGCCGGCAAATTGCTTCAAAACGAATTAGAAAAACAAGGCATGAAGTTTTTGCTTGAAAAACAAACGGCGGAAATCGTCGGCTATGAGCGAGTTGAAGGATTATCTTTTAAAGACGGGACGTTTTTAGAAGCTGATTTAGTCGTAATGGCGGTTGGAATTAAGCCAAATGTCCAGCTTGCAAAAGAAGCGGGACTTGACGTAAACCGAGGAATTGTTGTGAATGACTATATGCAAACGGATATCCCAAACATCTACGCTGTCGGAGAATGTGCAGAGCATAGAGGAATGGTATACGGACTAGTGGCACCTTTGTATGAACAAGGAAAAGCATTAGCAAAAGCGATTTGCGGGGCAGAAAAAGTGCCTTATGAAGGATCGGTTTTATCCACGCAGCTAAAAGTATCAGGTGTTGAAGTGTTTTCGGCAGGAGACTTCACGGAAGATGAAGAGAAAAAAGCAATCAAAGTGTTCGATGAACAAGACGGTATTTATAAAAAACTTGTTCTGCGAGGCAATCAAATCGTAGGAGCCGTTCTTTTTGGAGACAGCAGCGACGGAAATCGACTGTTTTCAATGATTCAAAAGCAAGAAGATGTATCCGATGTCGCAAAAGTGTCGATTTTACAGCCACCTGGCGGTAACGCGGGTGAAAGCTTAGTAGCAAGCATGAGCGCCGATGATATTATTTGCGGCTGTAACGGCGTAACAAAAGGTACGATTGTGGAAGCTATCCAAAAACAAGGATGCTCATCGGTTGATGAAATCAAAGCTTGTACAAGTGCCTCTCGCTCCTGCGGAGGATGTAAACCGCTTGTAGCGGAAGTGCTTCAGCATACTCTTGGCGCTGACTTTGACGCAGCGGCTCAAAAAGAAGCGATTTGCGGCTGTACGACTCTTTCACGAGATGAAGTTGTCGAAGAAATCAAAGCAAAAGGTCTTTCGCATACGCGTGAAGTGATGAATGTACTCGGCTGGAACAATGAAGAAGGCTGTTCGAAATGTCGTCCAGCGCTAAACTATTATTTAGGTATGGTGAATCCAACCGGATACGTTGATGAACGCGAATCACGATTTGTGAATGAACGCATGCACGCAAATATTCAAAAAGACGGCACGTATTCTGTTGTTCCTCGCATGTACGGAGGCGTCACAAACGCAGAAGATTTACGAAAAATTGCAGATGTTGTTGATAAATATGAAATTCCGCTCGTAAAAGTGACGGGTGGTCAGCGTCTTGATTTGTTTGGTGTTAAAAAAGAAGATTTGCCTAGCGTATGGGAAGAGTTAGATATGCCTTCTGGCTACGCGTACGGTAAGTCGCTACGAACGGTGAAAACATGCGTCGGCGAACAGTTTTGCCGTTTTGGCACGCAGGATTCAATGGGCGTTGGAATTGCGCTTGAGAAAAAATTTGAAGGACTATGGACGCCTCATAAAGTGAAAATGGCTGTATCTGCTTGTCCAAGAAGCTGTGCTGAGTCAGGCATTAAAGATATTGGCTTTATTGGAATTGACGGCGGCTGGGAAATTTACGTGGGCGGAAATGGAGGTACGCATCTTCGGGGAGGAGATTTGTTGTATAAAGTAAAAACAGACGAAGAATTGATGGACATCACAGGAGCTTATTTGCAGTATTACCGAGAAACGGCTAATTATTTAGAGCGTACGTCTGCATGGATTGAGCGCATGGGACTTTCGCACATCCAGTCAGTGCTTGATGACGCTGAGACGAGAAGAGAGCTGAATATGCGTATGGACGAAGCGTTATCTACGTACCGTGATCCTTGGAAAGAAATCGTCGAAAGCAAAAAGACGAAAAAAGAGCTGTTCGAAACAGTTGTCACATCATAAAGCTGGGGGGAAGTAAAGATGGTGAATAAAAACATTACAAAAGTATGCGTAGGATCGATTCATGATTTTCCAGTAAGCCTTGGTAAAACAGTGAAAGTAAACGGAAAAGAAATTGCGGTGTTTAAGCTATCAAGCGGAAAAATACGGGCAATTGAAAATCGCTGTCCGCATAAAGGCGGGGTGCTAAGTGAAGGGATCGTGAGCGGCGACTCGGTGTTTTGTCCGATGCACGACTGGAAAATTTGCTTGCATGACGGTAACGTACAAGAGCCTGATAGCGGATGTGTAAACACGTACGAAGCGTCTGTTGAAGGAGATTTGCTGTATCTTTTAATTGAAGAATAAGTAGCGCGGCGCGTTGATTTTCAACGCGCCACAAAAATTCAAGGGGACACACTAAAAGGAGCGAAGCAAAAATGAGAACAGAAAAAGTGTACATTGTAGGAGCCGGACCAGGAGATCCAGATTTGCTAACAATAAAAGCAGCCAAATGTTTAGAAAAAGCAGATGTTATTTTATATGACCGATTAGTGAACCCTGTTCTTCTTCAGTATGCCAAAGAAGGAGCAGAACTCGTCTACTGCGGGAAAAAGCCTGGTGATCACTGCGTTTCTCAAGAGGATATTCATGATTTGCTTGTATTCTACGCAAGAAAAGGAAATACCGTCGTGCGGTTAAAAGGCGGAGATCCGTTTATTTTCGGAAGAGGCGGTGAAGAAGCAGAAGTGCTCGCTCAGCATGGAATTCCATTTGAAATCGTTCCAGGTATTACAGCAGGCATCGCGGCACCGGCTTATGCTGGAATTCCTGTGACGCATCGTGAGCTGAGCCGTTCGTTTGCCGTTGTGACGGGACACTGTTTGAGCGGAAAGCCGGAAAGTATTCGCTGGGAGCATTTAGCAAAAGGAGTTGATACGCTTGCGGTTTACATGGGCGTTAAAAACTTGCCTTATATTTGCCGTCAGCTTTTAGACGCCGGAAAAAGCGCGGATACGCCGGTCGCTCTTATTGAACAAGGCACGTCGGTTTATCAGCGCACGGTTACAGGTACGCTTGGTACAATCGTAGACACGGCTGCTGAGCAGCAAGTGAGCAATCCCGCGATGATTGTGATTGGTGAAGTGGTAAAGCAAGCTTCTGCTCTTTCTTGGTTTTTGGAAAAAAGAGAAGAAAAAGTATGCGTCTAAGATGAATAAAAGGAGGAAACACTTTTGCTTAAGAATTCACTGCAGTTAATGAATGAGTTAGCCCGTGAAAAAACGAAGCTCGTGAATGATCATTTGCCGAGTTATTTGCTGTTAGCCGTGCTAGCGGGTGCTTACGTAGGTCTTGGCGTTATATTAGCTCTATCGGTAGGAGGACCTTTAGCTTCTGCTTCTTTACCGGTCGTTTCTCTTGTGATGGGGTTATCATTTGCTGTTGCTCTCCTGCTTGTCGTATTTGCAGGAGCCGAATTGTTTACGGGGAATCATATGATTTATACGGTCAGTACGCTATCAGGAGTCACGACATGGAAAGATACGTTTAAAAACTGGACGTGGTGTTTTATCGGAAATGCGATAGGTGCGTTTGGGCTTTGTTTGTTAATTACCGGAACCGGTTTGTTTAAAGGAATTGAACTGAATCATTTACTTATGGCGATGGCAGCTAAAAAAATGAATTTGCCGGTCAGTGAATTGTTTTTTCGGGGCATCCTTTGCAACTGGCTTGTTTGTCTGGCGATTTGGACCGCTTCGCGCACTAAAAGCGATGCGGCAAAGATCATGCTTATTTTTTGGATGCTGTTTGCATTTGTTGCTTCAGGATACGAGCACAGCGTGGCAAATATGACGTTTCTTGGTCTAGCCTTATTGCTTCCGCATCCAGATACGATTTCGGCTGCTGGACTATTGCATAATTTAATTCCTGTTACACTCGGAAACATCTTAGGGGGAGGACTTTTTGTAGGAAGCATTTACTGGTTCGTGAACGCTAGGCAGCTAAAAGAAGTTAAAAAACAGCCGGCTGCTCTCTCAGCTGATTTGGATTCTGCAAAACTGTCTAAATAGCAAAAAAACCGCTCTTTGTACCATATAGTCTGCTTTTAAAGCTATCATAACGGTATTTTAGAGCGGTTTTCTTCTATATAATATAAACTGCTTAAAGCGTATTCACATCTATACGTATTGAACAAGCAGTATTGTTCTTCATTTTATAGAAACAGGATGTCTGTGAGAATTGAATCGGACAGATTCTGTTGAAATGAATGTGTGAGGGTGCAGATATCATCGAAGAGGCAGAGGGCATCTTAGAATTTTAATGTTGTTTGGCATTTTATGCTCTTTTTGAGCTTCCTTAAAGCAGTTGTACATTGCTTTGCTGCCTAGATGATTGGCGGAGTGAATCGTAATTCGATCGGCATATAAATGATGCTTTACCATAAAATGCACGAGCATTAATCCATTCCGTGTCTTGCTGAGTAAATCGTGATCGAGTGACAAATGTTCAACATCGAATGATCTTAGCAGATCAATACATTCATCAATCGTTTCGGCTAAAACATGACCGTCAGGGCACTTGCGATAGTCGTCTAGAAAAACATTGATTTTCATGACTGATTCTCCCTTCCTTGCCTTGTATTTAGTGTAACATACATAATGTCATATACCTACCTAAGTCTATTCGACACGTTTTAAGCTATTCCTTCTTAAATAGGGGTAAAAACACGAAATTTTATCATTATTTGCATATCTGAGGCGAATAAACAGGAAATAAGAGAGGAAATGTCGAACGAAAAATGAGTAGATAAACAGTTAAAACTGGACATTGCTTTTTTTATCCCTCTATCTTTATGTAAGAAGGTCATTTTAATCCCAGATTTGACAAGGGATGGAAGCGATTTGGCCAATAAAGGATTGTCAGAAAAAAACGATCATTTACGATTTTTTTAAAATAAATTGGAAATTTCTCTTTACGAAAAAGATGGTTGGGACGTATAATTTGATTTAAGGATTTTTTGGAACATAGTATGACAATATGACAAAAAAGAAAAGTAAGGTGAATAGAATGGGTAAGTTATTTAGTATCGGTGAAGTATTAATTGATATGATTCCAGCTCAAAAAGGTCTTCAATTAAAAGAAGTGGAATCGTTTACGCGTGTGCCAGGCGGAGCGCCGGCAAACGTTGCGGCAGTTGTTGCTACATACGGTAATGAGTCAGCGCTTATTACAAAAGTTGGAGAAGATGCGTTTGGAGACTTTCTAGTAGATACGCTTCGTGAAGTAGGAGTAGGTACTGATATGGTCTATCGTACAGAAGAAGCGAACACAGCTTTAGCTTTTGTTTCTCTGCGTGAAGACGGAGAAAGAGATTTCAGCTTCTATCGTAATCCTTCAGCAGATTTATTGCTAACTGAAGACGAAATTAACCCTGATTGGTTTGCAAGCAACGATCTTCTTCATTTCTGTTCGGTTGATTTAGTTGAAAGTCCTATGAAATACGCTCATATGAAAGCGATTAAAAGCATGAAAGAAAAAGGCGGCGTTATCAGCTTTGATCCAAATGTACGTCTTCCACTGTGGAAAGACCATGAGCTATGCCGTCAAACAATTTTAGAATTTATTCCTCAAGCGCACATTGTCAAAATTTCAGACGACGAGCTAGCGTTTATCACAGGCATTGAAGATGAACAGCAAGCGATTCAGTCTCTATTTACAGGTGACGTTCAAGTAGTTGTGTTCACAAAAGGTGCAGAAGGCGCAACGCTTTATACAAAAGAAGCTGTCTATGAATCAAACGGTTACAAAGTAGCAGTTGTTGATACAACAGGTGCAGGAGATGCGTTTATTGGAGGATTCCTTTATCAGCTATTAAGCCGCGATGTGTCACAAGAAAACTTAACGGCTATTCTTGACTCTGACCACGATGCTATTTTGCGCTTTGCAAATGCAAGCGGTGCCTTAACGACAACTGGAAAAGGTGCGATCAGTTCAATTCCAGCCAAAGAAGTAGTAGAGCAATTTTGTAAGCCTGTAGCTAACTAAAATGAAAAGGCTTTATCTCATCTTATTTTCAATCAGCAGAGGCGTCCGTTTCTGCTGATTGCAGATCACATAAGAGGGAGAAGCAGGCTGCGGAGCAAGAAGAAAAAAATTTTTTCTGTTTTTAAAAAATAATCAAAAAAATTTCTAGCTAAATAATAAATGGTCGTGTTAGTATAATACGAGCAGCAAGAAATAGCAGTTTTACCACTATTTATGAAAACGTTATATATTTTCTAGACCTTTGGGGGAATATTCGAGAGAGAACAAGCGTGTAGCCCTTGGTGAAAGAAAAGCAGTAAGTTATTACGTACTACGTACATAGATTAGAAATAGGAAAGTAGGTTAAGAGAAAGATGGATATTTTGTTAGGTGTTCTTCCTTCCGTTGCGTGGGGAAGCATGATTTTAGTTAGTATGAAGATGGGCGGTGGACCTTACAGTCAAACGCTGGGAACAATTATTGGAGCTTTGATTCTTTCATTTGTTCAGTTTATGATTGTTCAGCCGGTGTTAACGCCAACGCTTGTTATTGTCGGAATTGTTTCAGGTTTGTTCTGGTCAGTAGGTCAAAGCAATCAGTTTAAAAGTGTTCCATACCTTGGGGTTTCAAAGTCAATGCCGATTTCAACGGGTATGCAATTAGTATCAACAGCTCTTTTTGGTGTTATTGTATTTAAAGAATGGTCAACGCTTCAAACGATTGTCCTTGGATCTATTGCGATTCTTTTAATACTAGCAGGCGTTGTGCTTTCTTCATTAGACGGTAAAAAAGAAGGAGCACAAGGGACTCCAGGGCAAACGAAAAAAGGAGTTATCACTCTTATCATTTCAAGTCTTGGATTCTTAGTTTACGTAGTTATCGCACGTATTTTCAACGTAGACGCATGGGCAGCTTTATTCCCGCAAGCAATCGGTATGTTAATTGGTGGTCTAATCATTACATACAAACATAAGCCATTTAACAAATATACGATTCGTAATATCTTACCAGGTCTAATCTGGGCATCTGGAAACATGTTCTTATTCTTATCTCAATCAAGACTAGGCGTAGCAACAAGCTTTTCATTATCGCAAATGGGTATCGTTATTTCTATCTTTGGCGGTATTGTCTTCTTGGGAGAAAAGAAAACGAAGCGTCAATTATTCTATGTATCTCTTGCGAGTGTACTGATTATTTCAGGCGGTATCTGCATAGGCCTCGCAAAAGCCCACGCTTAATTTATCCATGTAGAAAAACCCCCATGGCTAAAGTGCAGCCATGGGGGTTTTTCTAGACCTAAGGGTTTGAGGCACCCCTTGCGGGGTAGCCTCAAACCCTTAGTCAAATTCAAAGTCAAAGTCAAACCCACAGTGCTCTTCGGGATTTCCAAGCTGTACGTTTGTGTGAGTGTTTCTCGTTCTTAAGGCTGATTGTTTTTCATTCTTTGTTAGGAAGCTGTTTGGTGTGAAATGGCTTATAGTAGTAGGAAAGGATGGAGGAGAGGCTATGATTAAGAGTATTTATGAGACGCATGTGAAGGTTCGGAATTTGGAGGATTCGATTGAATTTTATAGACGTCTTGGGCTGACGTTTGTTCATAAAATTGAAGAGCGGCGCTGTGCTTTTTTCTTTGTTGGGGAACAAAAGCAGATGCTTGGTCTTTGGGAAACGGACGAAAAAGAGTTGAAAAGAAGTCATTTTGCTTTTGGAATTGAAGCAGCAGATATTCATGAAGCGTTAACGTGGCTGCGTTCAAAAGGTATTGAACCGGAAGAAACGTCGTTTGGAAAGCCGCAGACAGAGCCAATTGTTCATACGTGGATGCCGGCGGCGTGCGTGTATTTTAATGACCCTGACGGTAACAGCTTGGAGTTAATTACGCTTTTGAATGATGAGCCTGTCGTATCTAAGGATTTTCCGTATTTAAGTGAATGGAACAAAGAGACCGGGACGAAATGATTTTAGCCCAAGTGAAAAACGAACCACTGATCAACGTGTTTGATTAGCGGTTCGTTTTTTTAGTTATGGTAAACGTAGGTTTCATATGTATAGGTCTTTCTAGCAGTTGATTGGAGGGCAAGGCGAAGACTCCTGCGGGAAAAGCGGAACAGGTGAGCCCCCGCAGGAGCGAAAGCAACGAGGAGGCTCAGCGCCCGCCCGCGGAAAGCGAAGCCTTGCACGGAAATCAACTGCGGTGTCATAAGCGATTTATACGAGCTCGTGTATCCCGTTTGTTCATCTTTAGGTTGGATTCATTTCGTTATGTCTCAACCCTTTTTATGTATCATAAACGTAAAATTGACATATTAATAAACATATAATATATTTGTTTATAAATTAATAAACAAAATAGAAAGGTGTCTATTTAAATGGTAAACGACTTGTTTTGGGAATCATCTTTTGAAGATATGAAAAAAGGATACGGGGAAAGCGAAGATCACTACCACTGCTTACTGTGCGGTGAAAGTATTGAAAAAGGCATTATTTATCCGGTGGAAGGTGTTTTTTATGAAGCAAAACGCTATATGAAGCTTCATGTTGAACAGCAGCACGGGTCTGTGTTTCATCATTTGATAGGGCTAGATAAAGAGGTAACCGGTCTTTCTGATCATCAAAAAAATTTAGTGAAGTTTTTTAAAGAAGGAAAAAGCGATAGTGATATTCAAAAAGAAATGGGAATCGGCAGTTCATCCACCATTCGGAATCACCGCTTTACGTTAAAGAAAAAAGAGCGTCAGGCAAAAGTGTTTTTAACGCTGATGGAACTGTTAAACGACGAGGAAGAAGAGAAGGCGGTACCCGTAACAAATACGGCGCCTAGAAGAAGTCAGCGCTACAGCATCAGTGATGAAGAGCGTGAAAAAATTTTAGCGAAGAATTTTCCTCAAGGTTTAAACGGACCGCTTCGTACTTTTCATTTGCAAGAAAAACACCGTCTTGTTGTTCTTGAAGAATTAAGCGGGCATTTTGATTTTGGTAGCACGTATACCGAAAAAGAAGTAAATGATAGGTTAACACCTTTTTATGACGATTATGCGGTGCTGCGACGCTATTTAATTGAGTACGGTTTCTTAGAGCGCAGCGCAGACGGAAGCAGCTACTGGAGAAAAGGAGAGACAGAGATGAGTACTGATTCGAAAGACTATAAAAAACAAATGAAGCAGCTAGCGAAAGAAGTAAAAACAGAAGGCGGCGTGTATCAAATTAAAAACCTTCAAAACGATAAGATTTACATTGGCTCTACGCCTAACGTCAAAACGTTAAACGGCGTAAAGTTCACGTTAAAGACGAACACTCATCAAAATAAAGAGCTTCAAGATGAGTGGAATACGTATGGTGCGGATGCTTTTTCAATTGAGATGCTGGAAACGATTAAAAGAGAAGAAGAAAAAGCACTTTCAAAAAAGGATTTGCTAAAACTAGAAGCGAAATGGTTAGAGAAGCTGCAGCCTTACGGCGAAAAAGGCTATCATTCGCCGAAAGCTGATACAAAGGAGAAATAGGTGTGAAGAATCAAGATGTGAAAAGTGAAGTAGTGGAATCAGAAAAATCCGTCAGTAAGCTGATGCTTGTGTTTTTGATTCCGCTCATGTTAAGTAATGCCATGCAGTCCGTTGGTCAGCTGGCGGGAAGTATTATTGTCGGAAGAGCGCTTGGAGTTGATGCGTTAGCCGCTATTTCCGCTTTTTTTCCTCTGTTTTTTCTGCTCGTGTCGTTTTCAATTGGAATTGGTTCAGGAAGTTCCATTTTAATCGGGCAAGCGTACGGGGCACAAAATGAAAAACGCGTCAAAGAAATTATCGGTACCACGCTCACTTTTACCTTTTTAGTCGGAATTGTGCTTGCTGTTTTGGGAAGCATATTTGCCCCGGAGATTCTTCGGATTATGGGAACGCCGGCTAATATTATTGATGTAACGGTTCACTATGCGCGCATTTTGTTTGTGGCGATTCCTGTTTTGTTTTTATACTTTGTTTATACGACGTTTATGCGCGGAACCGGAGACTCTAAAACGCCTTTTTACTTTTTAGTTGTGAGTACGGTCTTAAACCTCATTTTTCTTCCAATTTTAATTTTTGGATGGATTGGAGTGCCAAAGCTTGGCGTGTACGGCGCTGCGTACGCAACGGTGTTTTCAACCGTATTAACGTTCATTATTATGATCATTTATTTGCGCAAGAAAAATCATCCGTTAAAGTTTGACTCCTCTATTTCGTTAAAAATGGACGGAACGCTTTTAAAACTGCTTATGCGTTTAGGGATTCCCGCGAGTATCAATATGATTTTAGTTTCTCTTTCTGAAATTGCGGTCATTACATTTGTAAACGGATTTGGCTCAGACGCTACAGCGGCGTACGGAGCGGTGAACCAAGTGGCGAGCTATGTACAAATGCCGGCAATCAGCTTAGGAATTGCGGTTTCTATTTTTGCGGCGCAGTCGATTGGTGCCAATAAATTTGAGCGTTTAAAAGAAGTGATTCGCTCTGGAATTATGCTGAATTACGTTATTGGGAGCGTGTTGATTTTACTTATTTATCTCTTTTCCAATCAAATTTTAGCGCTGTTTTTAACAAGTCAGCACACGCTCCATATTGCCGAAGAGCTGTTAGTGATAACGCTTTGGAGCTATTTGATTTTCGGTCATGCGCAAATTATTACCGCTACGATGCGAGCAAGCGGTACGGTGCTTTGGCCTACGGTATTTAGTATTATGGCGATTTGGTGTGTGGAAGTGCCCGTAGCCTACGTGTTATCGCAGTTCACGTCTCTTGAAATCAAAGGGATTTGGATTGGATATCCAGCGGCGTTTGTTGTCAGCTTAATCCTGCAGTACAGCTATTATCAATTTGTATGGAAGAAAAAGAAAATTGAACGTCTTGTCGGATAAAAAACGAGCGGAAACGCTCGTTTTTTATTTTTTCTAATTAAAACACCCTTAGCAAAGAGTTTTAATAGGATAGTGCATATAACTTTTTAATGAAAAGAGGGTATGACACTATGAGTAAATCTGGATTTGTGCCGGATAATTCAAATATCAAAAAAAGCTCAGGAACGCCTAATCTGTCAGTGAACTATAAACAAAATGTCCTGTTCAAACGAAACGACCAAAATATAGCGTATCAACTAACCTCAACTCAGCTGCCGGCAATGCTCGGAGGTGCTTTTGTTGATTTATATATGACGAAAGGGCATATGAGAGAACCACACTGGCATCCAAATGCGTGGGAATTAGATGTCGTCGTTTCAGGTGAAGTGCAGGTATCTATTTTGGACCCTGATACAAGCAGTATGCACAATTACCGAATAAAAGAAGGCGAAGTTGTTTTTATACCGATGGGCTGGTGGCATTGGATCGAACCGCTATCGGAAGAAGCGCATCTGCATCTCTTTTTTAACAACGATCAATTTGAGTCTACAGAAGGATCCGACGTGCTGCGCTTAACGCCTCCGATCGTGTTTCAAAAAGCATACGGAGTAAGTGCAAGCGAAGTAGCAGAAGCCGTTGCTCCGATTACGGATACAGTTGTGATTGGACCCCCTAATAATCATTCTTTTTATCAAAAGAGCTATCTTAAGGATGAACAGGATGAAAGAATTGTGGTTAAAATAAATGAAAAAGTGGTGCCTGCTGAAGATAAGTAATATAAAAAACCATTGAGCCTGTGGTCAATGGTTTTTTCGTGAGGCGTCTTTTATAAAAACAGCTCTTCACGTTCTAAGTGCTTATGCAGTCGCGTTGTGACTTGTTTTTGGTTCCATTCGTTTTGCGGAAACTGCTGCTTATCTACATGGGAAACTGCCGGTTTGTAGGTTTTTTGAATCCGTTTGATATCATTAAATGTTGCATTGGTTTCAATGTGATCAGCCAGCGTAAATACAAGGGAATGCAGCTTTGTAACATTGGGAATCGTAGCTGCTTGACTGAAAATAGCTTTCGCTACGGACAGCTGTCTTTCATGGGCAGTAAAGATGTCTTGCTCATTACGCTCCTTTAAAAAAACAAGCGCTTCTTTTCCGTTAAGGCGAATCGATCCTTTTGGAAAAACAATGTTGCTATGTTCAAAAGCACGTTTGTTTGTGACGATAATGCCGCCTAATTTATCTACAGCATCGACGACTGACTGCTGATCCATTTTGACATAATAATCAACAGGAAGCTTTGCATACGTTTCGACTTTCTTTACAACAGCATTCATATTTCCTTGGTGATAAATGGTTCGCAGTGTTTCATTGCCGAGCTGAGTTGACCCTGGCAAGTGGGTCATTTTTATTGATTCATGCTGTTTATTAACAGTCATATATACAAATGACGTATTTTGATGGTTTTCTTGAATTAAAAGCAGGGAAAACGGTTGCCCTTTTTTTAAATTGACGTGTGTTTTGTTACCATGCTCAAGCGGTACATACGTTTGATCAACGGCAGCTTTCACCGTATGATAGCCTGCAAATGTGATGCTGACAAAACTGACGAGTAAAAATAGTACGAGACCGCCAATCCACTCTTTTTTTGCTTTGCTGCTCATCGTCTCACCTTTTTCTATCGAAGTCGTTCGTAGTATTGCCATCTTAAAAGGGGAGTAAAACAAATGAGCGCTATTTTTATTACTTATCTTGCTTTTTCTTGGCGTAGGTTTTGAGTTCTGTAATTAAGATTGCTTGTTCTTCCACATCGTTAAACGCTTCAATGCCATAAAGGTATTCGGTGTGCCGTTTTTCTTTCCACACGCAAAGTCCGGTAATATGGATGGGTTTTTCATTTAAATAAAAGCTGATTTTTAGCTGAATTTGATGGTTGAAAATAGGTAAATCAAGCGGCGTAATTATTTTGATTCCTTTTGGTGAAAGGTCGATAACAGACAAAGGACCTGGCTTAGAATCGATTTCTTTGTTGTCGTATTTAGCAATGGAAAACGTTCCAACAATGGGAGTCTCGAATAAAAAGCGAAACGGTTCTTCACGTTTAAAATGCATGTATCATCAGTCCTTTTCGTAATCTAAGTTTGTTAAGTAAGTATTCGATGAAAGTCTAAAAATTCCTACACGTTTTTCCCCATCCCCCATATAATGTTTATCGATGTAGAATCTCTACCATGACCAAAGGGCGGCCATGGTAGAGATTCTAGACCTAATCGTAGACGATCCCCCTTGCGGGGTTGATCGTCTACGATTAGGTGGACCTTTGTGGGAGTATTCGAGAGGTCTGAGGTAGTGGTTACTGTTTGTAAGTACTATTGTATTATTAAATAGTGGATACACTAGTAGGGTTTTTATAAAATAAGGGTATAATAACTTGCTTTTATAGTATCGGAAGTTTTGTTTGAAACTTTAAATAGAGAGGAAAAGGTTTTGAAAAAAGCGCTACGCTAGAGTTGGATTGTATGTTAAAATTAAACTTTGTGAAGTAGCTGTATTACAAGTCAGCGTTCCTTCAACTAATTAGGAGGTGAGATGAATGGGCACTGATGACCCCATTTCGATGAAGGTTACTGCAAAACAAGATAGGGGCAACAAAGGTGTATATGTTCCTCTCATTTCAACAAAGGAAAATACTCCTTAATGCCTCAATGATGTGAGGTGAAAAATCAATGATTAAAACATACTTATATGATGATGAAACAAAAGAAATGGTAACGAATCTTGATTTAGGAGACGTGCATGAGAAATTGCGCAATCCTGATAATTTGCTGTGGATTGATTTGTATGATGTCCACGGACAAGAGCTTGCTCAAATTGCTAAATTATTCGATTTTCACCCATTGGCGATTGAAGACTGCTTACACGACAGTCCTCGCGCTAAAATGGATGATTACGAAGATTATAAATTTTTCGTTTTTCACGCGCTTCGCTATAACGAAGAAAGTGATGACGAGATTACGACGCTTGAGTTAAATGCCTTTGTCGGATCAAATTACGTAGTGACGATTCATAAACATAAAATGGGCTGGCTTCGCAAAATGGATGCCGTGTGCTCACGCTATCCGAAGTTTATGAACCGCGGCGCCGACTTTTTACTATATGCTTTGATTGATGGCATCACGGACGAATACTTTCCGATTTTAGACCGAATTGACATGCGTATTGATGAATTAGAAGATGAGATCTACAACAAAGAAGTGCGCGGAGTGACGGAAGAGTTCTTGGCTTTAAAAAGAACGATTATCTTAATCCGGCGCGTTATTCTGCCTCAGCGCCGAATTTTCTTAACGGTTAATGGAAAGTGGAAATTCGACATACGAGAAGAAAATGTTCCTTTCTACATTGATTTGCTTGACCACTTAGAGCGTATTGTAGACTCTGCCGAAACGTTTAGAGACCTCGTAAACAGTGCACTTGATACGTATTATTCTATTACCAATGCAACTTCATCTGAAAAGCTGAATGTCTTAACGTTAATTTCAACGATTATGCTTCCGCTAACGTTCGTAACCGGATTTTTCGGGATGAACGTACCGATTCCATATCAAAATTCCCACTGGGCTACTGCTGTTATTATCGTTATGTTAATTGTGTTAACGTGGGGAATGTGGAAATACTTTAAAAACAAACAGCTGTTATAACAAAAAGGCACTTGGCCATAAGCCAAGCGCCTTTTTTCTTTATTTTGTCACCGTTTTTGTTGTTGCTTTACTCGTATTATTTGCTTTGTCTTTTGCTGTTACGCTTAAAACTGTTTTTTCTTTTTGCTTTTTAATTTTTACTGAGTATTGTCCTTTGCTGTTAGCAGCAGCAGAGCCAATGCTTTTTTTGTTTACTGTTACTGTTACGGTAGAATTTGCTTCTGCTTTACCCGTTACAGCCGTGCTTTTTGTTGTGACAGCATTTACGCTTGGTGCAGCAGGGGGTGTTTTATCGCTTACTTTTACAGTCGTAGCTTTACTTGTGTTGTTGGCTGCGTCTGCTGCTGTTACGCTGATTGCTGTACCTGCTTTTTGTTTTTTAATGGCAATGCTGTACTGACCTTTTGCATTGGCTTTTGCTTTGCCAATTTCTTTATTGTTTACTTTCGCTACAACGGACGCGTTTGCTTCTGTTGTTCCTTTAATAGCTGTATCCGCGTCGCTGACTGGATTCACTTTAGGTGCATTTGGAGCAATAACGTCACGCACCGTTACTTTTACTTCTTCACTTTCTTGTTTTTGGCTATTTGTAGCTGTGATGTACAAGACTGTGTTTTCTTTTTGTTTTGGAATTTTTACTTTGAACGCGCCTTTTGCGTCAGCTTTTGCTGAAGCAATCACTTTTTTGGCGCTGTTTTTAACATTTACAGTAAAATTCGCTTTAGACGTTCCTGTTACATACTCATCTTTATTCGTTACGGCTTTTAAGGCTGGTTTGGCAGGTGCTTTTTGAACAACTGCACGAATGCTTGTACTTGCTTTACCGTTTGTTACAACCACTTGTAAAACGGTATCAGCTTTTTGAGCTGGAATGTTCATAGAGAACGTATTTTTTGCATCAGCTTTGGCTGTGCCAAGTGTTTTTGAGCCGTTCATTACTTTAACAGTTGAACCGCTTTGAGCTTTACCTGTTACTGTTTTTTGCGTGCTGACAAATGTATTTACCTGCGCTTGCAGCTGCTGTGCACTTACCGCGCTGTACGCATTTAAACGTCCCCATCCTGATACGTAATCGTAGCCTGGAGCAGGAGGTTCTGCTGGACTTTCTTCGTCATCGTATACAGGAGCATCTTTTTCATCGAATTTAATATCTTTAGCTGTATCCGTTAGGCGTTTTTCAACGTCTTTTGGCTTTAAGCCTGGGTTTTGTGATAGCAATAATCCCGCAACGGCTGCCACGTGAGGTGTTGCCATTGATGTTCCGCTTAAATAAGTAACGTTTCCGTCTGGAACAAGACTTGGAATATCAGAGCCTGGAGCTGTAATATCTAATCCTTTTCCATAGTTTGAGTAGTCAGATACGATATCTAAACGGTTTGATGCGCCTACTGAAATCGCATAGGCAGATGAAGCAGGGTACGAGAGCTCTTCCATACCGTCGTTTCCGCTTGCTGCTACAACCGTTACGTTATGGTCGTATGCATATTTTAATGAATATTCAAGCACGCGGCTGTAAGATCCGCCAAGGCTTAAGTTAATAACTTTTGCACCGTGATCAACCGCGTATTTAATACCGTACGCAATTTGTTCTGTATCTCCGCTTCCAGATGCGTCTAGAATTTTAACCGGTAAAATTTTAGCGTGAGAATTAATGCCGGCCATTGAATAGTTATTATTTGCAGAGGCTGCGATAATACCAGCTACGTGAGTTCCGTGTCCGTTGTCGTCAGTTGCATTTGACGAACGATCCACGTAGTTATAGCCTGTCTTTGTATCCACTACGCCTTTTAAATCAGCTAGTGATGAATCGACGCCCGTATCGGCAACGGCAATAACCGTATCTTTTAATTTTTGACCGTTTAGTAATTTTTCAAGCGATTCATATTGAATATCGGCATGTTGAGTGCCATCATTTTTACCCGTGTTGTTTAATGACCATTGATACGGATATTGTGAATCCATCGAAAGAGCGTGGTACTCTTGAACCGGCTCGATAAATTCAGTTTCAGGAAGTGCTTGAATTTGTTTTGCCGTCATTTTACCTTGAGCAGATGACGTGCTGAAGCTTTTTCCATTGCTGTCATCTAATTGAATAACAAACATATTATCAAAAGAAGCGGCTGATTGTTTCAATGGATTAATAGATTCAATGCTTGCTGATTTTGACTGTGCTTTTGTTTTAAATGATTTAGCATTTGCACCATCTTTTAATTTAACAATATAGCGAGTTTCAGCTTTTGTTGAAACGCTGTTTGCGCTGACTAATTTAGCTCTTACTAATACAGACGATACGTTTAAGTCCGTTACGTCTTTTAATTTTGTCTGCGCTGCTACTTTTTCTAAATCTTTCTTTAAAGCAGTCGGAACAGATTTATAAGCGATGCTGTATAAATCATTGATTGCTTTTTGATCAGCACTTGTGATCATATATGTGCTTGATGCGCCGTTTTTCGCCACATCTGTAAATAGACCCTTTAGCTGAACTAAATCTTTGTATACTTGTTCGCGCATCGATTTATCGATAATCATTTTAGAGCTGATAAACGGAGCGGCTTTGTAGTAAAGAGAAGAAAGGTCCTTTCCGCTTGCTGTTTTTGAAAGCACAGCGTCACGAATCGTACGCAAATCTTTTAAAATACCTTTTCCGTTTTCTTTTTGGCTTGTACTTAATTCAGCAGGGCATTCTTCTTCCATCATTTGAGAAGGAGGAAGTGATGCGCCTTCATAGCTGATTGTGTAAGGAACTTCTGTTTTTAATTCCGGTTGAGGTTCAGAAGGTTTTTTTCCATCTTCTTCTGTATCGTCTTCGATGATGATATCTTCATCTCCGTAATATTCAACCTTTACATAATAAGGACCTGTCCAAGCGATTGGAAAATCTAGCTGAGCAGGCTCATCTTTGTAAGAGTATCCCATATAACGGTCAAATGCCACGTTGTTTTTGGCATCTTCAAGACTAGAGTAAATCGTGATATTTACTTCATCATCACTTTGAAGCTTAATTCTGTAATGTGAAAACTTTGCTACCTCTTGCTTAGAAGGATTAATTTTGTACCAATGTGTTTGTTCTGGTTCTGTAAATGTTCCTTTTGCTGCTTTACCAATGCTTAATGTTTTTTCATTAGCAGGAGGATTGCCTGCCGCTTGTGTTTTCAGTAAGCCTAATTGGCTAAAACACAAGGTGAACATTAAAGCAAAAGCAATAAAACGATAAATTGACCCTTTTTTCATGTTAAACCTCCAAAAAAATATAGTAAAAAACAGGAATTACATACCTATTAAACCATAAAGTTTAAAAACTTGTAAATAATTACTGTTGCTTATTTTAGTATTTTGTCAAGTTATTAATCTCGTATAAGAAATGGTGAGATAAGTCCTAGTTGCAAAAAGTGGAAAAAATTGGAATAATAAAGATTGAGCCTGTTTATCAGAGGCGAAAGTACGCTGAAAAGGAAAGAAGGGAATGAGAATTATTTTTAAAAGCAGAATCTGTTGGAGAAAATCTGAGCGGTTTCTTTTTACCTGTGTTTATAAAGAGGGAATCGGGCTATATAAATAAAGATTGGAAAAAATTTCAGTCTAATTAAGTTCATTTGTAGCATATAATACGAGCTGGATTTCTTTTATAATAAACAAAAGCAAAGAAAGAGCAAATGGTGAAAAGGAGTGAAAGAAGTTGTCAAATGTGATGCAACGACAAGAAAAACGAATGAAGTTTGATGCCGAACAGCTTGCACCCCTTGATATTGATAAAGAGACAAAGAAGTTGCTAACAGAAAAAGGATTGCCCAAAGAAGCTTCACCATTTCTAGAGTTCGTTTCATCCAAAGGCAAGCTAACAACGCTATGCGAAACATTTGAGTTATCATCTCGCTACCAGCACTATTGGTTTTTAGGAACAACAGGCGCTGGAGATCCAATTTGTCTTCATCAAAAAAACGGTTCGGTTGTGCTGCTCGATACGTCCAACGATGACTGCGAGCGCTTTGTTAATACAACTTTTCCGCAGTTTTTAGCATGCTTAGATGTGTTTGAAGAGCTAGTAGAAGAAACGATTCAAGCTAACGGAGAATCTGCATACTTAGAGAGACACATTCCTGCTGAGGTGCTGCAGCGATGCAAAAAACGTATGAATGAAATTGATGAAGCTTGCTTAGCCCCTTATTCTTTTTGGTTCAAAGAACTTTCTTTTTAATAATATAGTAGAAAAATAGACATGGCCGCTTTGGTCATGTCTATTTAGTTGTGGCTGCAGGGCTATTAATATAGATAGAATAAATAAAAATGATAGTATATAATGGATATAAATTCCTTTTTTGAAGAGGGAGGAGGGTGTAAATGATTTCTTTATTTGGATTAATGGGTGCTTTCTTTGTGCTGCTTTTTGGTGCGTCGTATTTCTTCTATAGAAAGAACTCGCCCGTGCAGTATGGAATTTCACTTAGCAGCATGCTAATAAGCATATTTCTATTTCTATATAGCATATTTGGAGTTGGCGGCTTTGAAGGAATGGGTCTTGGTGCTTTAGCGGTCGCTTTGTTCTTGGCGTCGATTCTGAGCTTGTTCGTCAGTGTTCTTTTTAATATCATAAATAGACAAGGGAAAGGTGCTGTGTGAAATGGGAGAGATAACCTTTAGAGAAGCAGTGCGGGAAGATTTAGATCAAATTGTTGGAATGCTCGCTGATGATATGCTCGGAAGCAAACGAGAACGCTACGAATTACCGCTTCCAGACTGTTATGTGCAAGCATTTCAGGCAATTGATGCGGATCCAAACAATGAACTGATTGTCGCATGTAAAGATAGTGAAGTAATAGGTGTTCAACAAATAACCTTTACGCCCCACATTGCACGACAAGGCGGGTGGAGAGCCACGATTGAAGGAGTTCGAACCGCTTCGTCACAGCGTGGAAAAGGGGTTGGCTATCAGCTGATTACATGGGCGATTGAACGAGCCAAAGAACGTAATTGTCAGTTAGTACAATTAACAACCGACAAGGAACGGTCAGATGCTTTTCGTTTTTATCAAAAGCTTGGGTTCACAGCTTCTCATGAAGGGTTAAAGCTCCATTTGTAATTCGCTGTTAATGGTTCTATCCCCATGGTAAGAATTTTTTGATTAAAATGAATTTTTTAGTTTAGTTCAATTGAAACGTGGTATACAGATAGTACAGAGCCGATAGAAATTTTTCTAAGGCTACTGTGAAAGGTAAATACTTAGCTTCATGAAGGGACTGGTTTAGTTTTGGAATACTTAACAGCAACTTCAGCAAACGTATTACCTCACATGAAAAGCAGATATTCTGATCTGACAATTGGCACTCTCGTTATGAACCGATATACGTAGCGAAAGGGCCTCACAAGGGCAAATGAACATGAAATAATTAGGATGATATGAAGGGAAGAACCTGCATCAGTTTTGATGCAGGTTCTTTTTTGTGAGATGCGGCAGGAAACTTTATACAAAATTTTGGCAGAAAGCTGTAGATAAAATTTATAGATATGGTAAACTATTTGAAATTGTGTCGTCATGAAAAAGGGAGGAGGAGTTCTATGGATACACGCGAGCTCTTTTATTACATTTATCAAAAGAGTGTCACAGCAGAAAAACATTATTTACCATGGGCACTTTCTATGCTGGAACATGAACAGGATTCTTTATCTCTTTCTATTTTAGTTTCTCTTCGTCCACCTTATAATCTCTTTGAAATAGAAGATTATTTTCAGCGTACTTTAAAAGAGCTTTCCTTATCGGAACCGAGTGAACAGGAATGTACAGATTACCTGATCTATACTAGGCTTCAAACAATTGTGCAGCATGAAGAGAGGGCGCTAACAGAAGCCGATCACTTATACACCATGTTCATTGAACTCGACTGTCCGAGGGAGTTAGTAGGTTGGCTTGAAATTAGTGATATGATAGATGACTATCAGTACGGAGACAATTATTCTAACATCACGGATGAAATCATACATACAACAATTATGAAAGAAGCTAAAAGCCAGCTGGAACATTACCGAAAAAAAATCTTTAAATGAATGCACTACGAAATTTCTTATAACTTATTTGACACCTAAGGTATAAAAGAGTATACTTATGTTAAACATAGTAATTATGTCGGATAAGTAGGTTATGGTGCTGTGAACAAGACTTCTACTGATAAAGAGGAGATCTAGTCCAAATCGTACAGTCCGACTTTGATGAGATGCTTTTAAGCATCTTTTTTTTTGTGCAAAAAAACAGCCGCAGGGGCTGTTATAGGGCAGTAATTCTTCCTTTGTAAGCATCAATCAACCGCTGGTTATGTTCATCTGAACCTTCCATGTTTCCGCTTAAAAAGACAGGAGGCGTGATGCCGCGGCTGAGCAGTTTTTGAATGGTTCTAGATAGGATATCGTTTAAGATAGCGCCTCCAATTACAGTAGAACCAGAAGCGAAGGAAATGTCTTGCTGATGAAGAAGAACGTCTCCTTTTGGAATATGATTATTAATAACAAGATCCACGACATCATGTAGGTATTTTCCGCTTTTATGTCGCGAAGCCCGGCTCGTGGCATAAGAAGGAGAGGTAAGCCCGATAACAAAGGCGCCTTTTTCTTTTGCAATCAAAGCTACATCAATTGGAACGGGATTTACGCCCGATGTAGAAATGACAATCATGATATCTCCTGGTACGATATCTTCTTTTTCCATAAAGGTGGAGGCATAGTCGTTTTTACGCTCTAGCTGTGAAGAGCGCGAAGCTCCTTTATGAAGCATCAGTTCTTCTACAAAAATAGGATGAATCGGCGCAAGCCCTCCAGAACGGTAAAACACTTCTTCCGTTAAAATATGAGAATGACCGCACCCAAATAAATGAATGAGGTGATGAGAAGCTAATTGCTGTGAGATTTTCTCGGCTGCGGATTCCATTGCCTGCTGTTCATGCGCCTCCACTTTAGCAAGCAGTTTTGTTAGTTCCTGTAGATATAAACTAGACATAAAAAAACTCCTTAGTTAAGATCGTGTCATGTTAATCGTAAACTTATAGCGGTCTGCTCGGTACGAAGATTTCACCACTTCAAGCGGCGTGCCGTCTTGCAAATACGTATTTCTTTGAATTAATAGAACGGGTGAATATGAGCTGATTCCAAGATGCTTCACTTCGGTTTCAGAAGCTAAAATAGATTCTAACGTTTGATTGGCTTCGCCAATTTTCAGCCCGAGCTCTTCTTCAATATAGCGGTAGAGAGAGTCATTAACAATGGATTCTGTTAATCCTTTGACTAAGTTAGCCGATACATACACGCTTTCGAGCGCCATTGGCACGTCGTCAGCTAAACGAATACGCTTGATTTCATAAACAGGTGCATGAAGAGAAATTTGCAGCTGCTCGGCAATTTTTTCTGAAGCCGCAATGATTTCAAAACTTAGCAATTTACTGCTTGGCACCATTCCGCGCGCTTTCATATCTTCTGTAAAACTCGTTAATCCAACGAGCTGCTGCTCAAGTTTTTTTTCAGATACAAAGGTACCACGGCCTTTTTGACGATATAAATAACCGTCGTTTACTAAATTGTTAATTGCTTGGCGAACGGTCATTCTGCTGATTTCAAATCGTTCTGCAAACTCTCGTTCAGAAGGAAGCGAATCATTTGGTTTTAACTCTCCGTTTTCAATTTGTTTTTTTAACTGTTCTTCAATTTGATAATAAATCGGAAGAGGTGAGCTTTTATCAATCACGTGATTTCTCTCCTTTATGTAAACCCCCTCATCTAAAAGAGACGAGGAGGCTATAAATTAAACCATAGTCGATACTTTACTTAAAGCTTCTTGGTCCGCAATAATTGTAACACTGTGATGCTTCTTTAAAATAGAAGCAGGAAATTCTTCTGTGATTTCTCCGTTAAGCAGCTGATACATCGCTTCTGCTTTGGCTTCACCGGAGATAAGTAGTAAAATTTCTTTGCTTTTCATAATCGACTCAATTCCCATTGTAATAGCTTGAGTAGGCACTTCGTCAAGAGAATTAAAGTAGCGCGCATTCGCTTTTCGCGTTGACTCTTCTAATGTCACAATATGAGTAGGAGAGTTGAATGACGTACCAGGTTCGTTAAAGCCAATATGTCCGTTTTGGCCGATTCCAAGAATCTGAAGGTCAATGCCTCCGTGATTTTGAATCATCTCATCGTAGCGGCGGCATTCTTCTTCAGGCGTATCAGCTAGGCCGTTAGGAACGTGTGTGTTGCTTACGTCAATATCAATGTGATTAAATAACGCATCTGCCATATAGTAGTGGTAGCTGTTTGGATCTTGCGGCTTCATTCCGACATATTCATCTAAGTTAAAGGAAGTAACGTGTTTGTAAGACGTACCGTGCTCTTTATGATCTTGAATTAAACGATCATATAATCCTTTCGGCGTGCCTCCCGTTGCAAGTCCCAGATTCATATTTGGCTTTTCATGAAGTTTGCTAATCAGCATATCAGCTGCTTTTGCACTCATTTCACTGTAGTTTTTCACTTGGATGATATTCATTGTTAGTCCTCCTTTTGAAAGCTCAATGTGCCTCGGCAAAATGTCATTTCAACATCTAGGTTTTCATTTAACACCACGATATCCGCATCTTTTCCAATTTTGAGGCTTCCTTTTGTATCGAACAGATTAAGCTGTTTTGCTGGGTTTTCAGCAGTCATTTTTACGATGTCTTCTAATGAGCAGTTCGTAAAGCTCATCGTGTTTTTAATTGCATCGTTCATCTTTAAGATGCTTCCCGCTAATGTTCCATCTGCAAGGGTAGCCGTTGTGTCGTTTACGTGAACAGGCTGTCCTCCTAAATCATACGTACCGTTTTTTAGCCATTTGGCACGAAGAGAATCCGTGATAAGAATCATGCGTTCACTTGTGATTTGATCGTACGCAAGCTTGACCATTTCAGGTCGGCAGTGGATGCCGTCTGTAATCAGCTCTACAAATAATTCATTTCTCAAATAAGCGGCGCCCAATACGCCGGGCTCTCTATGGTGAAGACCGCGCATGCCGTTATATAAGTGCGTAATATGAGAAGCTCCTGCTTCAATAGCTTCACCGACTTGATCATATGTGCTGTCGGAGTGGCCGATAGAAGCGACGACGTTTGTTTCTTTTAAATAAGAAGTAAGCGCTAAGCCGTTTGGCTGCTCCGGAGCTAATGTAACAAGTTTAATATGTCCTCCGGCTGCTTTTTGCCACTCTTGAAATAGTGCCACATTCGGATCTTGAATGTGAGTAGGAGGCTGCGCGCCCGCACGTTTCGGTGAAATAAACGGACCTTCTAAGTGAATACCAACTACTTCAGCATCGGTGCTTGTTTGCTCTTCGATATAAGCGCCCGCGTTGCGAAGTGCTTTTTCAACCGCTTCATTCGACTGCGTCATAGTAGTTGCTAAAAAGCTTGTTGTACCTTCTTTTGGAAGCGTGCGCGCCATTGTTTTTAATGCTTCTGCCGTACCGTCCATAGCGTCCGCATTGTTAACGCCATGAATATGCACGTCAATGGCACCAGGAATAACTTTATAGGAAGGAGAAAGTTCAATTACATGGTCTTTCGTTTGACGTACGTATTGATGGATCTCTCCGATTTCAGTAATTTTCTTGTTCGTTAGTTTAATATACCCGTTTTTTAATGTCTGATTTTCACTATAAACGGTTACATTATAAATAATGATGGATGAATGTGTATCCATACATACACTCCTTTGCTCGTTGTATTGATTTAAGTGTAACGCTTTTTGGAATAGTTGTCTAGACCAGTTAACTCTTTTTTGTGAATTAGAAAGTTTTGTAAGGGCTTTTAACGTTGATATAGAAAGGTTTTTAAAAAGAAAATTGGTATAGACAACTATATATTTTGTGTGCTAGTATGAGTCCATGCAGTAAAACCGCCTTTATTTCAGCTGATGATGTAATCATAGGCCGGGGTGAATGCGGTAACTTGTCATCCGATAAATATTGTTACGAAAATCCTTGCTCGTAACATCGGATTAAATACGTTATACAAAGGGGATAGAAACATGCTGAATTTTTTACAACGTATTGGTAAATCGCTTATGCTGCCAATCGCAGTATTACCTGCTGCGGCATTGCTTCTTCGTTTGGGTCAAAAGGACTTATTAGATATTCCATTTATGGCTCAAGCCGGAGATGCGATTTTTGCGAATTTAGCACTACTGTTTGCACTCGGAATTGCTGTAGGGCTTTCAAAAGATGGAAGCGGCGCAGCAGCACTTGCCGGAGTAGTTGGTTATTTTGTTTTAACAAAAGGGACTGTAGCTATTGATAAAGATATTAACATGGGTGTACTCGGAGGGATTGTCTCAGGGGTAACGGCTGGTTTACTATACAATCGTTTCTCAGCGATTAAGCTCCCAGAGTGGCTCGGCTTCTTTGCAGGAAAGCGGTTTGTACCGATTATTACTTCAGTTGTTATGCTTGCGCTCGCAGGAATCTTTGGTGTTATTTGGCCGCCGATTCAAGATCAAATTAACAACTTAGGAACGTGGATTACAGGAGCAGGAGCGCTTGGTGCAGGTATATACGGATTTTTAAACCGTCTACTAATTCCAATTGGACTGCATCACGTGTTAAACAGCTTAGTATGGTTTGTGTTCGGAGACTATCACGGCGTAACGGGAGATTTGAATCGCTTCTTTAAAGGAGATCCAACGGCAGGAACATTCATGTCTGGATTCTTCCCGGTTATGATGTTTGGTTTACCGGCAGCTGCGCTTGCGATGATTGCAGCAGCTAAAAAAGAAAAGCGCAAACAAGTCAGCGGTATGTTAATTGGACTTGCTGTTACATCTTTTTTAACAGGAATTACGGAACCAATTGAATTTTTATTTATGTTCGTAGCACCGCTATTATACGTTATTCATGCCGTTTTAACAGGAATTTCGATGGCTTTAGCCGTTGCACTTGGTATTCACGCTGGATTTGGATTTTCAGCAGGGGCCATTGATTTCTTCTTAAACTATGGAATTTCACAAAAACCGCTGCTGTTAGCGGGAATTGGAATTGTATATGCAGTCATTTACTTTGTCATTTTCTATACGCTGATCAAAGCATTAAATTTAAAAACACCGGGACGTGAAGATGATGAAGAAGTAGACACATCAAACGAAACGGTTGTGGCAACAGGCGATAAATATGTGGATATGGCGTCTTATTTTATTGAAGATTTAGGCGGAAAAGAAAACTTAACCGTAATTGATAACTGTGCGACTCGTCTTCGCTTACAAGTAGCTGATGCCGGCAACATTAACGAATCTGCCTTAAAGCGTCACGGAGCGAGAGGAATCATGAAGCTCAGCAAAACAAATGTTCAAGTCATTGTCGGAACAGAAGTAGAGTTTGTTGCAGACGCAATGAATCAATTAGTTAAATACGGTACAGCGTCAACCGCTGCACCTGTTGAACAACAGGCTGTTCAAACAGATGCACACACAGAGTTTGTGTTACCGTTTGAAGGCGTTGTAAAGCCGCTTAGTGAAGTGGAAGATCAAGTGTTTTCACAAAAGATGATGGGCGACGGCTTTGCGATTGAACCGATTGAAGGAACGCTCGTATCACCGATTAACGGTGAAGTCATGACCGTGTTCCCAACAAAACATGCGATTGGCTTAAAAACAGCAGAAGGAATTGAAATCCTGATTCACGTTGGATTAGATACCGTGAATTTAAAAGGAGAAGGATTCGAAGCGCTTGTTCAAGAAGGTGACAGCGTTCAACAAGGAACACCGCTTTTACAGGTGGATTTAGAGTATGTTAAAAAGCATGCACCGTCTATTGTGACACCGGTTGTATTTACCAACTTGCCAGCGGATAAAGAAGTGAAGCTGTTAAAAACAGGCTACCAAAAGCAAGGTACAAAAGACGTTATTACATTTTAATAAAAAGGCTGGAACAAACCTGTTCTAGTTAAAAGAAGATCCGAACGATGAAGCGTTCGGATCTTTTTATTGTGATGGTGAACGTAGATTTAATCTATTTAGTTACGTTTCAATCTCTTTTTTCTTTTCTTCATAATTGAGAGAATTTTGTGTTAAAATTTAGTGTGTTTGATACAGCTAGTGTGGAGCGGAGAGGAAGTAGAACAAATGAAAAAAGAAACGGCATTATTCGCAGTAAAGGTGACAGCATGTTTATTATAGGAGCCTTGGTAAATGGATTAGCGATTGTTGTAGGAACATTAATGGGCAAGCTTGCTCACCGCATTCCTGAGAAAGTAAGCGTGACGGTGATGCAAGTGATGGGGTTATCCGTTATCACCCTTGGTTTGCAAATGGGCTTTAAAAGTCATCAGTTTTTAATTGTAATTTTGAGCTTAGCCATTGGAGCGGTTATTGGTGAGTTCATTGATTTAGATGAAAAGCTAAACCTTTTAGGCAATATGATTGAACGAAAATTTCAATCTCAGCAAAACGACAAGCAAACATTTAGTATGTCACAGGGCTTTGTGACAGGAACGTTGATCTTTGTTATTGGAGCGATGGCGATTGTCGGGGCATTAGACAGCGGAATACGCGGTGATCACAGCGTATTGTTTACAAAAGCGGTGATGGATGGATTTATCTCATTATTATTAACGACTACGCTTGGAATAGGCGTCATTTTCTCAGCGGTGCCGGTGTTTCTGTACGAAGGCATCATTGCGCTATTTGCCACGCAAATTAATGCGGTTGTGCCGCAAGATTTAATGAATAGTATCATTGCCGAAGTCACAGGAGTAGGCGGCGTGTTAATTTTAGCAATTGGAATTAATTTATTAGAAATTATTAAAATTAAAGTTGCGAATTTACTGCCTTCGATTTTAATTGCGGTTGTGATTGTAGTTGTACAGCATACATATTTTTTATGAAGAAAAAGCTTGTGGATAGCATTCGCAAGCTTTTTTGTATCTATATGAGCAAAAGTTAAGGGAGTAGCAGGTATAAAGTGATACGTGGATAATGGTATAGAATGAACAGAAAAACAAAAAGGAGGGTAAAAATGCCGAGTCCTGTTTTCAACAAAATGAATACGGTATTTATCCACGTATCCAATTTAAAGTCTTCAGTAAAATGGTACAGCGAGTTATTGAATCAAGAATACAAGATGAGCGAGGTGAGGAACCCCGTTCATAATCTTAAAATTGATGGAGAAACAGGGTTAACACTAGACGCGGGTCCTGAAGGAACAGAAAAACAAATAGCGGTTAGTCTCCATCCAATTTTTAATTTCCATACGGAAGATATTAAAGAAGCGTATGAATTTGTGAAAGAGCTGCACTATACGATTGATTCTCCGATTACTTCTTTTGAGGATTTTTCGTTTTTTACTATAAAAGATCCGGATGGACATGTGGTCATGATTTGTACAGGTTAAGTCGTTAGCGCCAGAAGTTTAAGGTATAGTATACTAATAAGAAAACCCTAACGAGATGAAGTAAGGAGAAATACTGCTTATGAAAGACAATCAACAGATTACAGCTATTATTGCTGCACAAGTGGAGAAGTTAGCACGTCAATTTGGCTATGACTTTTTATCTGAAAAACAAGGGAATCAAACGCTCTGTCAAATTCTTCAGCGAGATGAAGACGGATCTATTTTGGCAACGCCGCTTAGTTTTCATTTACATATGAATGAAGACAAAGGAACGGGAGATATTATTTACTACCACGAACAAGGGGAATTTAAGCGTCAGCAAGTGAATGTATATGAAGAAAATAGCCTTGTGAACGTGTTGTTATTTATCCAAGAGCGATTGAAGGTCAATCGATAAAAACGATTGTACTAACATATGCAAGAAAAAAAGCAGGGAGCTCCCTGCTTTTTTCTATGAATTGATATAGCGCAGTCCTACGCGATTATTAAAAATTTGGTTGTGATTTTTGAAGACAAAAGCACCTGCCGCATGATCAATCACCAGCTCATTGTTGTACACTTCCTCCATGTCATCGTCAACAATAAATTCTAAGTCTTCAACCGTTACAACTTTTTCATAGGGTTGAAGGCTGCGCTTTGAGATGATCTTCATTTCATAAATTGTATTAACAATATCGCAGCTTCCTCGATCAAAAGAAAGCTGAATCATTTGATTTTGTTCCACATTCTGCAACGCTTCTTTTGCAGAAGGAGTGACGCGTATATTCATGATTGTATCCTCCTTTTTCTATCCTCAAATTAAATTGTGTAAAATGTATTTACGAATACTGTATGCGATGTTTACATCATCGGCAAGAAAAAAGCTTTCTTACTATTATTATTTCCCTTTCAAAACGGAACAAAACGCTGATGTTTTTATCATGTTTTCATAAAGACATACATAGATATCACCTGTATGTGATTATAGAAAAAAGAAATCAGCTATAGAAAAACTGTGCTTTGTAATTCTTAGGTGTAAATGCTTAATGATAGGAATATATTGTAAAAATATAAGAAGATAAGTCATTTACCTATTTTAATAGTTATTGAGATAGTTTTGAATAATTGGTTTTATTTTCAATATATTGGGTACTTAAGTAGAGTACTTTGCACACGATATTGCACCGAAAGACATCGGTTTATCGGACTAATTATTGTCTTATTTTGTCGAAGTAGTAGAATTTATGGAAACCATTCCTTATCATGTACAAAGTGACTAACAAAATACATAGGAGGTTCTGGTGTAGATGAGTGAGAAAGATCAAAACAGAACAACAGACGAAACAGCGGCTTCGCTAGAAACAGCGCCCGCTCCCAAAAAAGCGCCGGCTAAATGGATTATCATTTTGGCAGCTTTAATTGTGATTATTGGAGGAGTAATTACATTTGCTACGGTATTTAAAAAATCTCCTAAGCAATTATACTTAATTTCTGAAGTAAATACGTATCAAAAAGCAGCAGATGAATTAGAAACGAAGTACAGTGAAACGATGGCTTATCAGGAAAAAGCGATGAAGCAGCCTTCTACCACAAATGCTACTATCAAAGGCGGCTTTAACATGGATTCACTTTCGTATGATCCAAGCTTTAAAATGATTCAAGATCTTATCAGTAAAGCTGAAATTAAAATTAAAGCGGAACAAGATCCGAAAAAAAGTGAAGCATACGGTTCACTGGCTCTTAATATCGGCGGTTCAAAAGCGCTTGACCTAGAAGGTTTTCAAACGAAAGAAAGAATAGGCTTTAAAGCCCCGATTCTAGCAAATGAATATTTCTATTTAAACTTAGACGAATATGGACAGGTAGCGCGTAAGTTCGATCCTTCTTATTCAGGTCCTGAAACGCTTGATATTAACACAAGCAACGTGAGTTTAGAAGACTTAAAGTTAACGGAAAAAGAAAAAACCTACATTGCAAAAGAGTACGGAACGTTCATTTATGATCAGCTAGACAGCGATTATTTTACAAAAGAAAAAAATGTAGATTATAAAACAAATGGCAAAACGCTTCAGTTAACAAGCGTAACGCTTAACATGTCCGACAAAGAAACAAAACAATTTATGGATAAGCTTATTGCGAAGGTAGCAAAAGATGACAAGCTTCATACCATCTATGCAAATCACGTATCTAAGCTGTTTAAATCTTCGGCAGCAACGAATCCAGAATTGAAAGATATGGCAGATCCAAAAGAATTGAAAAAATCAGTAAAAGAAAGTCTTCAAGACTTCCAAAAAGATGCAAAAGATATCACGTACCCTGGCGGTGTTAAATCAACTGTGTACGTTCAGGACGATGTTGTTGTAGCGCGCGATATGAACATGGGTCTAAAAAATGCTTCTGACGATAAAGGCAAGATTAACGTAGTGACTAAAAATGTTCCGTACGAAGATAACAAAACGGCAAAGCAGTTCAAAACAGTTCTAACGGAGAACAGTACGGATGATGTGTTAACGTTTGATATGAAAAATGACGTAACAACGGAAAGTGAAAAGAGAAAAGAAAATATGTCTATTCACGTGTTAACAAAAGATCCAAAAGATGAAGATACAAATATGACGTTTAAAATGAATTCGGTCATCAATGGTAAAACCGATGCGAAACAAACGGCTGACCGTACTTTCTCATTAGACTTAGGCGATCAAGAAGATCTAGTAATTAATGGGGAAGTAAAGCAAAATCAAGCGATTAGTGCTTCAAAAGGAAAAGCAGATTATTCGTTTGATATTCGTACAAAAATAGGACCAAAAGCAGATCCGGCAAACGTTACGTTAAAAATTGACTCTGCTTCTCAATTAAAAAAATCAGCCGCTATTCCAGAGCTTGACGCATCTAATGCGACAAATGTAAAAGATGTGACGCCTGAAGATATGCTGTCGATTCAAGAAAATTTCGCTAAAAATGTTCAAGGTCTCATGATGAATATGGGAACCGCTGGTTACTAAAAGGTGCAAAGCAGATGAAGATATATTTCTCTTTGACTCTTTTTACATGTAAAGCTCTATTGAAAAATATAAAATCTCTCATACTGCTAATAATGATCCCTGCTCTGTTTTTAATCGGAGCAGGGATCATTATTAGTCAGACCATGCAAGGTGAAGAGAAAGTAAATCGGTTCCCTGTGGCAATTGTGGATAAAGATGATACTGCACAAACGAAGTACGTCATCGAACAGCTGACTGAAGGTAAGCTTCGCAAAATCATGAAGCCTCTTTACACGAATGAACAGAAAGCTAAACAGCTGCTGCAACAAAATAAAGTGGCAGCCATTGTGACGTTGCCAAAAGGTTTTAGTCATGATATTGCTCATGGGAAAAATCAGCCTTTACACGTCATTGGGAATAGCAATAAGCCGCTTCAGTCACAGCTGTTTCGCTACGTGATGGAAAGTGCAGCCGACTACACGTCAGCTGCTCAAAGCGGTATTAATACGGTTGATGCCTTTTTAGAAAAAGAAAATGTTTCCGATGAAAATAGACGCGCAGAATTTAAGAAAAGCTTGGTGACGTTTGGGCTTCACGTGTTAGATCGAGGAAGTTTATTTGATGAACAAATAGAAACGAGTTTCTTTCAGCGGGATATGAAGCAATATTATGTCCTGTCTTTTGCTGCTTTGCTGCTTATGATTTGGAGCTACGGCGGATGGCTGCTTGCTAGTGAAACGCAAACTTCTTCCGTGCTGGCTCGAATGAAAACAAGAGGTGTATCGTTTGTCCACATTTATTTAGCGCAGCTGACGGCTCTGTATGTTCTTTTGCTACCAGTATCTGCCGTTTTGTTTGGAAGCCTCATTAAAGGATTGAAACTTCCTGTAACCGGTACGTACGGAGAGCTTTTTTTAGGGGTAAGCGGAATTTTGTTTGCCTTTTTATGTTTGTTTTTACTGCTGCGGGTTCTTTTTTTATCACAAAAAGCTTATCAACTAACCGGTTTGCTGTTTATTTTGCTGAGTGCGATTTTAAGTGGACATGTTGTGCCGGTCGTCTATTTACCGGACTGGGCGAGTGGTTTTCAGAAATGGTCACTCAATACCCGGGTCTTGGAGCTATTATTTTATGAATTTGATGGATATAACACAAACGAAGCTTTTCTTTACCTTAAGCCTATTCTCATTACGGCAGCGGGAAGTTTTCTTCTTACTGTTGGCTACGTGATGACTTTGCAAAGGCGGTGGAGAAAATGATCAATGAAAAAATAAAGCAGCTGCTGAAGCGCCCTATGCTTGTTATCATGATTTTCTTTTTGCCTTTAATAGGAACGGTTATTAGCAGCTCGTTTTTAGCAAAAGTACAAAGTGATTCAAAAATACCCGTTGCTCTTGTCGATCAAGATCACAGCAAAATGTCTAAACAAGTGATGGATCGACTACAGAAAACAACAGAAATTCAGTTTCTTTCTCTGAACGAAGAACAAGCGAGAAAGCAGCTGGCCAAAAATAAAATTGACAGCATTTTTATGTTTCCTAACGGATTTCAACAAGAAGTAGAAGCGGGGAATTATCAAGGAGTCATTGATTTGCTCACGCTGCCTTCTTCCGTTGTCACAGAAGCGGTTCGAGAAGTCGTGGCGAGTGAAGTGACACGGTTAACGACAAATGTTAAAGCGGCAAATGAAGTGCGTTTTTTATATAAAGTCTATAACATTCATGCAGGACCGGATTTATGGAAAGAAGCGTATCACTATACCGATAACCAGTGGAAGCCAAAGCCGCTGATGACAATTGATTACGAGGGGCAAGGAACGAAGAAGCATACGAAGCAAGAGAGCGTTCAAATGACCGGATACGTGCCGCTATGGGGATTTTTTACGCTTTTACTTTGCTGTATTACATCAGATTGGATGATTAAAGAGCGGAAGCACCTTTTCAAACGAATGGAAACGATGCAAAAAGGACTTTACGGTTATGTTCGAAGCGTCAGCGCCGCTTATGTGGTGCTATACGTGCTTCAAGCTCTCATAAGCTTTGCTCTATTTAAATGGCTGTATGGAATGGAGTCTTACGGCGTGCTGCTGTATATGTGTATCTATGTGATTGTGTGCGTTGCTTTTAGCACGTGGCTTGCAAGTGAAAGTCAGCGAGTTGGATCTTATTATATGATCAGCGTTGTCATGGTCACAGCACTCAGTATAATAGGAGGGAGCTTTTTCCCAGTAGGAGAGCTTTCTGCAACGATTGAAAGAATAAGTCAGTGGCTTCCGCAGCATCTGCTTCTGTATCAGCATGCACTGCCGCTTACGTTCATTTGGAAGGAAATAGCTGTTTCCATTGCATGTATAGGTTTGTGCGCGTTTAAAATAGTGTGGAATGTGAGGAGCATCAAATGATTGAAATTAACAATGTTAGCAAAACATACGGAAAAAAACGGTCGTTAGCAAATGTTACGCTGACCGTAGAAAGTGGAGAAGTCATTGGTCTTTTAGGACCAAACGGCGCTGGTAAGTCGACGCTTCTGTCTATTTTGTCTACCATTACGGCTCCTTCAAGCGGGAATGTCACGATTGGAGGCTTGTCGCTTAAGAAAAATCAAAAAGCGATACGAGAAGTCATTGGCTACGTTCCACAAGACATAGCGCTGTGGGAAGAGCTTACCGTAAAAGAAAACATGAAGATGTGGAGCAAAATGACTTCACGCTCTGTTTCCAATGAACAGCTTCAGTCTCTTTGCTCAGCTGTACAGCTCGAAGGAAGATGGAAGGAAAAAGTGAAAAATTTATCAGGAGGCATGAAGCGAAAGCTGAATATAGCCGTTTCACTTATTCATGAACCGTCCGTATTGTTAATGGACGAGCCGACAGTTGGAATTGATTTGCAGTCCAAGCTCGAGATCATTCGTTATATTAAACAGCTGGCGGCAAAAGGAAAGACGATTATCTATATCACCCATGATTTGAATGAAATCTTAGACGTGTGTCATCGGTTTGCGGTCTTAAAGGAAGGAAAGCTGGAATTTGTCGGCACGATGGACCAAGCGAAGGAAAAGACTGGGGAAGAGGCAGAAGAGAACGTTGTGTATAAGCTGCTGCATGATTAAAGTAATAATAGAAAGAGCCGCTTCATGAAGAAGCGGCTCTTTCTATTATGCTTGTGTAACTTCTTGTTCTGGAGAATGACTTTCAGGCTGCACGCGTTCTTCTTCAGGAAGGGAACGTACTTCTACTTCTTTCATTTGGTGACCGTCCATTTCTTTTGCAATAAACTCGTATCCAAAAAGTTTGAACGATTCGCTTTCTTGGATATCGATATTTTGCATCAGCATCCAGCCGCCAATTGTATCGATATCGTCGTTTTCAATTTCGATATGAAGCACTTCGTTAACTTCTTCAAGCAGTACTTTTGAGTTAAAGACAAAGTGCTGATCGCTGATTTTTTGAACAAGCGGCTTTTCATCTGTATCAAACTCATCTCGAATTTCTCCAACGATTTCTTCTAAAATATCTTCAACGGTAACGATACCAGCCGTACCGCCGTACTCGTCAATCAACACAGCCATATGCGTACGTTTCTTTTGCATCGAGCGCAATAGGTCTTGAATCGCTACAGTTTCAATTACTTGAATAATAGGATTCATATAAAGCTTCACGCTTTGCTTTTTTAACGCATCGTTAATTACGACATCGTTTAGAATCTCTTTGACGTTGACTAAGCCGATAATGTTATCTTTGTCTCCGTCAACGGTAACAGGGTAACGAGTGTAGCGATCCTCTACAGCAAGCTTTAAGAAATCTTCAATGCTGTCGTCTTCAGAAACAGCTGAAATTTCTGTTCTTGGTACCATGATTTCGCGAGCAACACGGTTATCGAATTCGAAAATGTTGTTCACGTACTTATATTCAGACTGGTTAATTTCCCCGCCTTTAAAACTTTCTGATAAAATAATGCGCAGCTCTTCTTCACTGTGCGCAAGCTCATGCTCTGAAGCTGGCTTTAATCCAAACATTCCAGTTAATAAACGGGCAGAACCATTTAGTAACCAAATGAAGGGGAACATAATTTTATAGAATAAAATTAATGGACGAGCAAACAATAACGTAACTGTTTCAGCTTTTTGAATCGCAAATGTTTTTGGCGCTAATTCACCAACAACTACGTGAACAAACGTTACAAGCGCAAATGCGATAATGAATGAAAGGATGTGTGTTAAAGATGCAGCAACACCCAGTTCTTCAAACAGCGGTTCTAAAATCTTCGCAACAGTCGGTTCTCCTAACCAACCTAAACCTAAAGCAGTAATCGTAATACCAAGCTGACACGCAGATAAATACTCATCTAAGTGTGTCGTTACGGTTTTAACCGCATTCGCTCCTTTTTTTCCTTCAGCAACAAGTTGATCTACCCGTGAACTACGAAGCTTCACAATTGCAAACTCTGAAGCAACGAAAAAAGCAGTGAGTACAATTAAAATCGCAAAAATAATTAAGTTAATGGTTATCAATGAATATACTTACTTTATAGTGCTATAAAGTAAGTAAACACCTCCTGTAAATAATAAATTTACGACAGCAGCAGCAGTAAAGAGTGCAAAAGAGTGACGCTTTCTGGTGAAAGCCGAGTCATCATTACTTTTCGATCTTCTTCATTCAGCTTTTCCATAAGCGGTGCAACTTCTTTTAAACTGTCGTTTAGTACGTAAAATTTGGATGCTAATTCGTCTTTGGAGTGGCTATTCTCGGATTGCTCTATAGAAAATAGAGAGGAAATCTCTTCAAGAGAACGGCCTTCGCTTTTTAATTTTTCAATTAAGTAAAGACGTTTCAGCGCTTCTTCGTTATAAAAGCGATAGTTAGAAGCAGAGCGTTCTGCTTTTAACAACCCAATGTTGGTATAATAGTCAACCGTGCGTTTCGTTACATGTGCCATCTCTGCAAGTTCGCCAATTTTGTATGTCGCAACCCCATCAGAATACCACCTCCTTTAACTATGTCAACCATCACGTGATGGTTTTTATCTACGCAACTATTTATCTTTTATCCTATCGTAATTAAGTATACGCGCGTAAGATCAAAAAGTTTCATTTTTTTATTAGCATTCAGTATATCTCAAAATAAGGTAGTTTGACAAAGATTTTATAAAAAAACTCGCTTATATTAAGCGAGTTTTTTAGTAGGATGACGTACGATAATGTGCATGCGTTCATACACATATTGAATACGTTCAGTATATTCTATGAACTCAGGGCTCATTGGAGATAGCTGATCAGCAATTCGGTGCATAATAGAAGCTTCTTCTTTTAACGAATCTAAATTTTGAGTTCGGTCAATTCTTGCTTTAAATGTTAACGAAATCATGTTATTCACCTCGTTGTTATGTTACTTGTTATAAGGAGCTATGTCCGTGATTTTTATCACTCTAGTTGAAGGTGATAACGTAATTATTTGATGTTTGCCGGCATTTTGTGTAGGATGATTAGAAAAGGGTTTTTATGGGAGAATGAAATGAATTTAAAACGAATGCACCACGTAGCCATTATAGGAAGTAATTATGAACGTTCAAAAGCTTTTTATGTAAATGTGTTAGGATGCAAGATTATAGAAGAAACATATAGAAAAGAAAGAGATTCATATAAGCTAGATTTAGAAGTAGCTCCTGGCTATCAAATTGAGTTGTTCTCGTTTCCAAATCCGCCACAGCGTCCTTCAAGGCCTGAAGCGTGTGGATTACGCCATTTAGCTTTTGCGGTTGAAAGCGTCGAGGATTCCAAGCGTGAACTAGAGCAGCAAGGGATTGATGTGGAACCTATTAGGGTAGATGAGCTAACGGGAAAAAAATTCACATTTTTTGCTGATCCGGACGGGTTACCGCTAGAGCTTTATGAAGAGAAAGAGGGGGAATAAGAAGTATGTGCAATTATTTATTTGTATACGGAACGCTTCTTGAAGGAGAAGGTAATCACGGATTGCTGCATCATGCGCGCCCTATTGCCAAGCAGGCAAAAACGAAAGGGAAATTATATGACACAAAGCAAGGCTACCCTATGCTCGATATCGACAGTGAACATGTTGTATACGGAGAAGTGTATGAAGTGACCGATCAGCTTATGTGGAAGGCGCTTGATGAATTAGAAGGATACATTCATGAAGGTCATAAAGACAATGAATATGATAAAGTTGTGCAAACGGTTGAAACGGACCAAGGTGAATTTGAAGCCGTTGTGTATGTAGCAAGAGACCGTTCCCTGCTGCAGGAATTTATCCCGGGCGGAAACTGGCGCGTGTGGAAAGAAGATCTATTAGAAGGTATGCTGTACTTTGCTTACGGTTCATGTATGGATAACGATCGTTTTATTAAGCACGGGGTGGATCAGCATTTCCAAGACTGTCTCGGCAGAGCTGTTTTTAAAGGCTATACGCTTCGATATAATCACGTTATTCACGACGGAGGACGTGCAGACATGGTTGAAGAAGGCGGAGTCGTTGAAGGCAAACTATACCGCGTGCCGCCTGAAGCAATTACGTACCTTTATGGCAGAGAAGGCGTAGATAATAACGGCTATCGTCCTGCTATTATTTCTGTCGAGCATGAAGGTAAGATGGTGGATCATGTTCTTACTTTTTTTGTGTTAAATAAAGAAAAAGAAGTCGCACCTCCGGATCACTATTCGACTGAAATTATTCGAGGAGCAACAGGTGTACTTAGCGAAGAATACGTTCAGAAGCTAATAGAGCAAGTCCATGCGCTAAAAAATAGTGATGTAGTAAATAATTAATATAAAAGAGGCTGGGACAAAAGTAGTTTAGTTGAAGAAAGCTCCGAACAAGTAATCGTTCGGAGCTTTTCATTGTTATGGTGTAACAAGCAGTACAGATCATTGATCACATTTGTTCGTCTCTTGGATTGATTTTGTTATGTTCTCTGTTGCATTAGCTAAAGGAAACAGAGAACTCTGTTTGAAATACACCGTCTTTTGATAAACGGTTGATGCCTAATTTTTCTTTGAAATTTCCGTTGTGATCATGCGTATCCGCAATTCCAAACCAAGGTTCGATGCAAAGAAATGGAGCGATTGTATGATTTTCTGTATCATACTTCGACCAAATACCGACATACGGGAAATCATTAAACTGAACGTTAATTTGATTTTCATTAACCGTTGATTTAATCGTAATTCCGTCAATATGGCTAAAAATTAACGCATCATTTGCAAATAAATCTGCGCTTAGCGGCAGCTGGTGTAAATTTTCTGCAGCCCCTTTTTCATGAATAAGAGCGTCTTTTAACACAAATTCCTTCGGCGTAGTTTCAGAAGGCTCTATTTCTAAAAAGTAATCAGAAATCTGCTCGTTTTCACGTAGCGGAATACGAAAAGCAGGGTGGGCTCCAATCGAAAAATACATATCGCCTTTATCTTCATTCACTACTTTCCACTGAAACGTTAATCGGTTGTTTTCCAGACGATAGCTGATTTCAACTGAACATTCAAACGGATATACGTCTTTAAAGCGGCCATTTGTAGCAAATTTCAGCCGTGCTGTTTCGTTTGTTTGCTGAATCACGCTAAAAGCGGAATCACGTAAAAAACCGTGCTGTGGCAAAGAGTATTCGCGCTGTTCAACGGTATACTGATCATTTTTTAATCGGCCTACAATCGGAAACAATACGGGCGATACTCGTCCCCAATAAGCGGGGTCTCCGCTCCACATAAACTGCAGGTCTTTTTCTTTATGAAATACTTCTACAACTTCCGCTCCTTTTTCTTGAATGCTGACTTTCATTTCGCTGTTTTCTAGTACAATCATTACAACATCTCCCAACTCATTCTTGTACGCTCGAGCAGCCTCAAACGTACTGGCTTTGCCTATATTATACCCTTCTTGGCAAAAAAGGTATTAATTTCCCTATTTTTGTTCAAATTAATATAGAAAAAGGAGGGTTCAAATATGAATCATGCAACATTATTGCTCATTAAATTTGCAGCGGCACTTATTGCGTTTGGTATAGGCCTTGATTTGTTTTTTGATGCAACCATCGGAGACATTATTTCTTTTAGCTTGCTAACAACAGTTGTGACATATCTAGTAGTGGATCGAATTGTACTGCCTCGAGTGGGCAATTGTGATGCCATTATTGTTGAATTTGTTCTAACCTATATGAGCGTATGGATTTTTGGTACATTGTTATTAGACAGCTACGTTCAAATTGCTTGGGGAAGCATCATTTCTGCAGCTATTATTACATTTGCGGAGGTTTTTGTTCACCGGTACTTATTCAACCATATTGAAACTAAACACACAGTGAAGGCACGTCCGGCTTTTAAGCGAAAACTAGCGTATGACACAGAATTTGCAGAAGAACAGAATGTAGAAAATAAGGAAAATCCAAAATAAAAAGAGGCTGGAACAAAAGTATTTTAGCTGAAGTGAAAAACGAACCACTAATCAAAATGTTTGATTAGTGGTTCGTTTTTTTTTATGGTGAACATAGGTTTCATTTGTTTCGTTCTTTCTAGCAGTTGATTGGAGGGCAAGGCGAAGACTCCTGCGGGAAAAGCGGAACAGGTGAGACCCCGCAGGAGCGCAAGCGACGAGGAGGCTCAGCGGCCGCCCGCGGAAAGCGAAGTCTTGCACGGAAATCGACTGCGGTGTCACAAGCGGTTCAGCTCATGTATCCCATTTGTTCGGCTTTAGATTGGATTCATTTCGTTATGTCTCAACCTCTTTTTATGTGTTAATGCATAAAAGTCATTTCCTTTAAAGGCCAGTACTTCATATTGACTTCTCCCATGATCGAAGAAATCGGAGTGAGGCCAAAATGCCTGCCATCTCGGCTAATGCGTCTGTTGTCACCTAGCACTAATACGTACCCATCCGGTATCGTGCCGTCTGGAGACAGTTCATACGTGGAAAAATTTTCAGTGAATCGCTCGTAAGCGGGAACTTTGGATAAATATTTATGAAGATGCGGCTCTTTTTTGACTTTGTTATTTATATAGAGAACATCATCTTTGTATTCGACCGTTTCTCCTGGTAAGCCCACTATACGCTTTACTAGAAAATCACTGCTGTAGGGAGCTTGCAAAACGACGATGTCAAAGCGCTCTAGCTTGCTGTGTTTGTTAATAATAATTCGATTGCCTTCGTGCAAAATAGGCTTCATAGAATCGCCTTTTACAGTATAGGGCTGAAACCAATAGTGCTGAACGACAACAGAAAGCAAAACGGTGCCGAGGATGACGCTTGTGTATGTAAGAATTTCACGCTTTATTTTTTTATTGACCATAATGGATGAACACCTTCTTAACGGTAAGACTGTCAATTTAAGTTTTTCATAGAGATATAACAGTGTTGATTGTACCATTCAGAACTAAAGTTTTCCATATCTATCTGTTTATGCGTGTATTCCAAAAATATGCGTGGTGGAACAAAAAATGAAAAAAGCCATTATTCTGGAGAATAACGGCTTTTCTTTATTATAACTGAGCGCGCTCAGTTCGAGTAGCTGGTTGATTTGGCTCTTCTTCAACAACAGGTTCAACAGGCTTATGCTGCTTGATCTCTTCTTCCAGCTCAGCAATTCGCTTGTTTTTCTGTTTCACTTGTCCTCTTAGTTGAACAATTTTTACAAAGCTCAATGAAGCAGCAACTACTCCTCCAAACACAGCCGTTGTTAAGATAATTAAAATAAGAGGCCATTTTTGTGAACCAAATACATAGTTAAATTGTACCGGATCGTTGTTAATTACAGCTAAAACAGCAATGATAAGAGCAAATATAAGTCCTAAAATAAAAAAGCTCTGTCCTTTCATAAGCTGCACTTCCTTTCTTTTACAACTTTTATAGCAAAACTGCTTACCTTAAGTGTTTGCCATCTTGCTTATAGGTATACGTATCCACATTTAAACAAAATCAAACATTTTCTTGATTATATATATCTTTCTTTTAAAAGACAATATATCGATTGGTGTAGAAACTTTGACATGTCCAAAGACCTGGTAGAGTGGAATTTCTGAGGGGAGGGAGTGGATATAATACTTCATTGTCATAAAAAAAGCACGCGTTCGCCGCGTGCTTTTTTTATGTATAAACTTAAAATGCGTTTAGGGTGTTATCGCTTAACCACTGTTTGCGTTCAGCTGCATCTTCAAATAACTCATCTGCATTTGTAAATTGAGAAGCAATGACATATTCAATTGTTGCAAGAGGAGCTGTTAGCAAACGCCAGTTTAATACAATTGTATTATCTTGAGTCGTAGCGTATTCTTCACCTAACTCGTCCCACTTAACAGATTCAGGAGCATTGTCTGCTGCTTTTTTAACAGATTTCAAAGCTTCTTGGAATTTTTCACCTGCGCGGCCTTGGTACCATTCTGTTAATAGTTGTCCAATACCTTCATTTGTTTGCTGCTCGTTCCAGCTTTCAGGTACTGTAGCAATGAATTTTGCACGGAATGTCATTTCAGCCTTTGCTACATCTCCACGAACGATGTTTAAGCGGTATTGACGTCCTAGGTAAGGGAATTTGTCTCCTTCTTCAAAAGAACCAGTTTTAGCTGCAGAAGCTGCTGCTTTAGGAGCCTCTTTTTTAGCTGTTTCTTTTTTTACTGCTTCTTTTTTTGGAGCAGATGGCTTTTCCTCAGCTGGTTGTGAACCGTTTAGTTGTTTTAAAATCCATGTTGCTTTGCGTGCGATGATTGAACGCACATTGTTTTCATTAAGACCTCTCGGGATAATAACTTTTACCCCTTCTTTGTCACAAATTTGCACCGTGATATCGGTTCTATTTGGAACGACTTCAATTTTGTAGTCAATTGTTTGATTGCCTGTTTGATACGTATACATAAAATTTTTCGTACTCCTTTCTACAAATCTTCATTTTATAAGCAAAGGTAGAGTTTGGTCAAATGAAAGAATAATCAGACAGTTATCAACTGCTGTTGCAGCGCTTTGCAGAATGATATGAATTCCAATATTTAGTGGAAAAGCGCCAATAATAATTGTTTCAATTCTTCTTTAGTTTTTACAAAAAAATATAAAAATATGCCGATACTACTAATATAGATTAGACATTCTATGTCTTTAGATTGTATAGGGGATGAAAAAATGAAAAAAGCTTTTCAAAGTTTACGCATGAAAATGCTATGTATGATTGCAGCCATGGTGGCCATAACATCTACTGTAATTGAAGTAACAAATTATTATCTTATTGTGAAACAAGAGCAAGCAGCTTCGATTACGCTAGTGATTACATTTCTGTTTGTTTCTTTTACAACTACCGTGTTCTATTTTATCATACGTCGCTACATAATTGCGGTTGAAAATTTGTCAAAAACAATGAAAGGGATTTCAAACGGTGATTTATCTGTAGATGTTGTTCCTTTGAAAGGGAAAAATGAGATTAGTACACTCATATCTTCATTTAATGAAATGATGACTCACATGAGAATGTTGCGTCAGAAAATAAGTAAAACAAAGAGCACGGTCAGTCATTCTTCAGAGCAATTGCTTGCAAGCATGGAGGAAACAAAAACAGCTGTGACAGAAGTTACGATGTCTATTCAAGAAATTGCTGCGGGTTCTGATAAGCAGTTGCTAAGTGTGGTTGAAACCGAGCAAGCTATGGTGGATATGGCAAAGCTGCTTCAGAAAATGACTAATCATTCTTCAAAGGTACAAAAATCGATGAACAGAGCCTCTGAACATGCTTCTACCGGAAATGTTGCGGTGAAAGAGGTGACGAATCAAATGAATAAAATCTATGAATCTGTTAAGATATCGACCAGTGAAGTGAAGGGGCTCGAAGATCGTTCTACAGAGATTGGACGAATTATTGACACGATTACAAGAATTGCTGAACAAACAAATCTTCTTGCACTTAATGCTGCTATTGAAGCTGCAAGGGCTGGAGAACATGGAAAAGGTTTTGCTGTAGTAGCAGGGGAAGTACGTAAGCTAGCGGAAGAATCTAAAACGTCCGCTATACAAATCAGTCATCTGTTAAAAGAAATTGAAGCGCAGGCAAAGCAGGCTTATCAAAACATGGAAGTGAATACGGAAGAAGTTACGCTCGGTATTTCCACTGTCGAAGATGTAACTGAACAGTTTTCCATAATCATGGAAGATGTCTTTGCTGCTCAAGAACAAATGAACAAAATGACAAAGGCAACAGGAGAGATTGATGGGTATTCATTCAAAGTAATGGAGTCTGTCATGGCCCTTTCGGAGGTAGCTAAACAAGCAGCTGCTTATGCTGAAGAAGTAGCTGCGGCTTCACAAGAGGAATTAGCATCTATAGAAGAACTTGTGCTGTTGGCAGCTAACTTAAAAGCTACGGTGAGCGAGTCCTAACATTTGTCTTGATATGTAACAAATACGCGCAGAAAACTGCGCGTATTTGTTTTATTTATACTTTTTATAGAAAACAATAAATAGAATTGACACGTTATAAAAGCAGTTGTATAGTGAGTACGCAAGGCGGCAGTCTGTCTTTTTTAATTCTTAGTAAACTTATAAGTTAAATGAAATATTTAAGCACTGCATAAGGAGACGAAGAGATGAAAAATGAATTCCGTTTGGCAACAAATGACGATGCAGATAACTTATTGAACTTAACTCTACAAGCATACAAGCCTATTCGAGAGCTAGGCATTCCTTTCTTAGCAGCTACTGCTGATCTTGCCCTCGTTAAGAAAAATATTTCTCAAAACCTTTGCTATGTGTACGAAGAAGAGAAAAGAATCGCTGCTACTGTATCTATACGAATGCCTTGGGGAGAACATCCAGGTCCGTTTGCTGTTCCGCATCTTTGGTGGTTTGCAGTAGACCCGTCGTTTGCCAGGAAAGGAGTTGGGTCTAAGCTGCTGCATCTAGTAGAGGAAGAGGTAATAAAAAATACGTTTAAATCACCAGGTGTGTCTTTAGGAACAGCAAAAGAACATCCTTGGTTAGTTGAGATGTATGAACGAAAAGGATATGTTCAAGCTAAAGAAAAGCACCTTGCAGAAGGTTATACGACCATATTTCTTTATAAAAAACTCAATGAGATACACTCTTTGTCGTAAAAGATAGAGAAGTGCTCCAAATTAAGACATGTGAAAGAGTGATAAATATGACAGATCAATTACTACTAAATAAGCTAATAGACATACGCCGTGAGCTGCACCGGTTTCCAGAGCTTTCAATGAAAGAATATGAAACAACTAAACGTATTAAAAAGTGGTTAAAGCACTTTGATATTTCTATAGCGGATGCGTTCCATTTAGACGTAGGAGCAGTAGCAGAAATTGTGGGAGGAAAGCCGGGACCTACTATCGCTATTCGAGCTGATATTGATGCGTTGCCAATTGAAGAAAAAACCAATCTGCCATTTGCATCTGAAGTGAACGGTGTTATGCACGCATGCGGACATGATTTTCATACGGCTTCTATAATCGGAGCAGCCATCCTTCTTAAAGAGCGTCAGCAGGAGCTTTGCGGTACGGTTCGATTTATCTTTCAGCCTGCCGAAGAAACGGCTTCTGGGGCAAAAATGCTAGTTGAAAAAGGTGTGCTCGAAGGAGTGGAAGCGATCTTTGGGATGCATAACAAACCGGATCTTCCTGTAGGAACCATTGGTATCAAACCAGGACCTTTAATGGCAAGTGTTGATCGTTTTGAAATTGACGTCAAAGGAGTAGGAGGTCACGCGGGTATTCCTGAAAAAACAATAGATCCGATTGCTGCTGCTGGTCAAATTGTTACTAGTTTACAAACCATTGTCAGCCGTAATCTCAGCCCATTTCAAAATGTTGTTGTCAGCATAACTCAAATCCATGGAGGGAGCTCGTGGAACGTCATTCCTGACAAAGTAACGCTTGAAGGAACGGTGCGTACCTTTCAAGAAGAAGCGAGAGAAAAAATACCGGCTCTTATGAAACGAACTGCTGAAGGGATTGGCGCAGCTTTCGGGGCTTCAGTAGACGTTAAATGGTATCCGTATCTTCCTGTAGTAAACAATGATGATAGGCTGGAAAAACTGGCTATTAAAGCCGCAGAGGATATTAGTTATCAAGTCGTAGCAGCTGAACAATCGCCTGGAGGAGAAGATTTTGCCGTATATCAGCAGCATGTACCAGGATTTTTTGTATGGATGGGTACAGCTGGAGAATATGAATGGCATCATCCTTCTTTTTCATTAAATGAAGAGGCATTACTTGTAGCAGCTTCTTATTTTGCTAATCTAAGCTTTCATTTTTTGAATTCATTCCATTACCCAAAAAATTAAAATATTTTCATTTTTCTATTTACGCGGATGGAATTGTTTGATAAAATAAATTTTAAATTAAAAAAGTTATCACGAGTGGACGAGAGATCTGGCTCTTTGACTCCACAGCAACCTACGAATGTAAGGTGCTCCTACCAGCAAAGCATGTGCTTTGGGTGATAAAACGGGTGAAAAACTCATTTTGCATCAAAGCAAAATGAGTTTTTTTATTTTTCTAAAAGGAGAGGGTTTTATGAGTCATACAGCAGTTGCAGCATATACAGGAGAGAAAGCATTAAAGGAAGCAGTGAAATTATTAGGAAAGCATTATCAAGTAGCTTATCGTGAATTAGAAACATTTTATGAAATTGTGGTCGAAAACCATGTTCGTACATATGCTGTAGGCATAGATATTAAAGATGTACAAAAAGCAAATGAACTAGAAATTTATTCATCATGCTGTTCCAAGCTTGAGCGAGTAGGCTGTCTTTTATAGAAGAAGTTTGCTCGCGCCTCTATTTTTTTAGTGTTTTTAAATAGAAAGCATGGTTTTTGACAAGCAAAGAATCTGGTGGGTATAATCAATACTCACTAGCTTTTAAAATTAATCATAAATTGTCGAAATTTTTACACAAATTGAAGGTTACATTCGAAATGAATTGTGGTATGTTATAAAACAAGAATATTTTATGAAAGGAGCATTGAAATGGAAATGTCTCTTGAACACGGAAACGATGCAGGAAGTGAACAGCTTATTGATCGTATCCTAGACTTTTTAGAAGATGACGCAAAGTAAAAAAAAGAGTGTGCGGTGCTATCCCTAGCCGCGCACTCTTTTTTTTATCATGTGCGTAAAGGCAGCGCCATACTATGATACATAGGGAGAGATTGAAAGGGTCTCTGTCAAAGGGATTGACGAATGGTTTTGTTTGATAGAAAATTTAGAAAAAGGAAAGAGATGAAGGGTATGTCGAACAAAACATCTTTGTATCAAACAAAAGAACAGTTAAAAAAACTTGTAAGCGAATTGGTTTCTATACCTAGCGTGACAGGAACGATGGCAGAAGTGGAAATGGCTGAATCGATAGCGTCGTATTTATTGAAGCTGCCTTACTTTCAAAAAAACGAGCAAGTCGAGCTTCATTCAACAGGAGACGGGCGGTCGATTGTCACAGCTTTTGTTCAAGGGAAAAATACGAACAAAACAGTTGTACTAGTAAGTCATTACGATGTAGTGGATGTACAAGATTATGGACAGTGGAAAAAGGATGCTTTTCACGCTGATACATTAACGAGTACTTTTTATAGCCACATGGAACAAGTTCCCGCGCACGTACAAAAAGATATGATAAAAGGAGACTGGCTTTTTGGCCGAGGAACGATGGACATGAAAGCAGGCATTGCCCTTCACATCAGTATGGTTGAACGAGCATGCAACGGAGAGTTTGACGGAAACATCCTGCTGCTGTCGGTACCGGATGAAGAAGTAAATTCGCTTGGGATGAGAAAAGCAGTCCCTGTTCTTTTAGAACTTGCCCGCAAACATCAGCTGGATTTTTCTCTCATGCTAAATGCAGAACCAGTGTTCAGCCGCTATCCTGGTGATCAAACGAACTATGTGTACTCAGGATCGATTGGGAAGATCATGCCAAGCTTTTTGTGTTATGGAAAAGAAACTCATGTAGGGGAACCGCTAGCTGGTTTAAATGCTAATTTACTAGCTTCTTATTTAACAAAAGAAATAGAATTAAACGTTGATTTTTGCGAAAAAGTAAGAGATGAAACGAGTCCACCTCCTACGGTGCTGGTACAAAAAGATTTAAAAGAAGAGTATTCCGTTCAAGTTCCTCACTCTGCCGTTGTATTATTTAATTTATTTATGTTAAACCGCTCTCTTAAAGAAGTAACAGATCTGCTGTTGAAATCGGCTGACAAAGCGGCTTTGAATGTGAACAAACATTATAATAAAGCCGCTAGGCAGTACGCTGCGGGAATGGAGGGTTCATCTCTTGACGTGAACGTATGGACGTATGAAGAACTTTATACTCATGCAGTCAAACAGCACGGTGAAAAATATGTGCAAGAAATGGAAGCAGCACTTTTGGCACAAGAGGATGATGACAGAAATAAAACCATTAAATTAGTAAACTCTTTAGCTGGTTTATGTAAAGAAGCAGCTCCGATGATGGTCTTATTTTTTACGCCGCCTTTTTACCCGGCCGTTTGTTCACATGATGATCCCTTTGTACAAGGGATTTTGTCAAACGTACAGGCAACTGCTAAAGAGAAATTCCAAGTGGAGCTAGTTGAACAAAGTTATTTTGGTGGAATTTCGGATTTAAGCTATGCCAGCCTGCAGCATCCGCTTCATACATTTAACACGTTAGTAGCCAATATGCCGCTATGGAATAAAGGGTATCATATCCCGCTAGAAGAGCTAGAGGAGCTGAAGATGCCGGTGCTGAATATTGGACCGCTGGGAAGAGATGCCCATCAATGGACCGAAAGATTAGACGTTCAGTATTCCTTTGAAATTTTGCCTCATTTCATTTATCAAGCTATAAAAGAAGCACAGAAATAAACATCCGCCCGCGGATGTTTATTTGTTGAATTTAAAAGAAGCTCCTTGTACGGTAAATTGTTGCGGTGTTAGAGCGTGATCCAATTCAACCAAAAATGGACGCTCTCCAACTTTTTTTAATGTATCATGGACAACACCTTGTGTTCCGCTGCAAAAAATAAGGTTTCCTCCATTGATATATAGTTTTTGACAACGTGCATCAAGTAAAGAGTCTTTGTAGCTTTCGCCAGACTGAACGTCCAGCAGTTTCATCCACTTGCTGATGGATTCTTCGAGGTTATGTACAGCACAGTAAATATTTTTCAGCTGCATCTGACCAGATTGGTGGGAAGAAAGAGCCGCTAGCTTTGGCTTGCGTTTTTCTTCTGGTTCACCCCATTCAATAAAAAAAGGAAGAGGCAGGGAATCGTGGTCAGCTTCAATAAAACACATTTTCCATTGAAGTCTTTCTCCATCATTGGTTTGACGAGAACCCGCTACAGGACCTTTTACAGTGACGTTCTTGCTTTCCAGCTCTTTTATCAGCAATTCCATATCATCTGTACGGAATGCAAATCGACCAAAATGACCAATCGGTGTATGTTCGTTAACAAGCTGCTGAATAAGGTCATTACCTGTAACATTTTGAGCTAACGCGATATCTCTAAGCCCAAGCCATTCAATATAGCTGAGGTTAAAATAAGCCAACGTGTTAAAAGTGCCCCATCTTTCATGGATGCCCCCTTTAACGACGTTTATTCCGTATTCGTTTAGTTCTTTCTGAGCTTTGATAGGATCAGGTGAAAAATGAACAAGGTGATCAAAAGATAAGTGCATGGATAGGCCTCCTCTTAAGAGAGATTCTTTCCCATTATTATACTTTGTTTTCTTTTTTAAGAAGAGTAAAACGAATGATTATGTAAAATAAAATCTATAAAAAAGCAAGCCGCGTATAGTTTAAACTCGACTTGCTTTAGATTTATTTAGCGGCGACAGCCATGCCCTTTAAAGCAGCAGCCAAATGATTTATTAAACCATGGATATGAGCAGCAAGGTGAACCGCAGCGACAGCGGCGACGGCTAGAACGACGAGTAGAACGGCGAGTAGAACGGCGAGTAGAACGGCGAGTAGAACGACGAGTAGAACGGCGAGTAGAACGACGAGTAGAACGGCGAGTAGAACGGCGAGTAGAACGACGAGTAGAACGGCGAGTAGTGCGGCGAGTAGTGCGGCGAGTAGTGCGGCGAGTAGTGCGGCGAGTAGAACGGCGGCGTGAGCGTCTGTGGCGTGCAGTTGGCTCTTGGTACATAAATGTTTCAAGCTCAGTAGAAGCAATCGCTTCTGTTGCTTCTCTAATTCTTTCAGCAGTGATATGCATATAAACACCTCCTGGCTAATTCGGTACATAATACAATATGTACAAGGAAGGCGTTTGGATATAGTGAAAACATGGAATTTGTCTAAATTTGTGAAAGAAATGGAGTGGTTTTCATGCTTCAAATCCTCGAACATCAAAGAGTGGATATCGCTCTTCAAATAGTAGCTTTGCAAATAGAAGCTTATCAAGAAGAAGCAAGGCTCATTGGTTTTTCAGACATTCCTCAGCTTACAGAAAGCAAAGAAGATATTATAAAAAGCAAGGAAGTGTTTATCGGAGAAATGATTGAACGTAAGCTAGCTGGCGTGCTGTCGTTTGAAAAAGAAAATGAGCGATTAACGATTTGCCGCCTTGTTGTGCGTCCTCAGTACTTTCGAAAAGGGGTGGGCAGCCGTCTTTTGGCGTATGTACTTCAAAGATATTCAGAATGTGAGTGTATGGTGTCTACAGCCGAGCGAAATACACCTGCCATTAAGTTATACGAAGCTCATCAGTTTTCCATTATAAAACGTACTGCAGCTGCTGATAATCTTGTGTTAGTAACGATGAAAAGAGATTGAGACATAGCTAAATTAATCCAAAGACTAACAAATTAGCTACATGAGCTAGTAGGAATCGGCTGTTGATTTCCGTGCAAGACTTCGCTTTCCGCAGGCGGGGATGAGCCTCCTCGTCGCTTCCGCTCCTGAGGGATTTCATCTCTACCGCTTATCCCGCAGGAGTCTCCGCTTTGCTCTCCAATCACCACAGCTAGAATACTCATAACAATAAAAAAATCCGAACGCGTTGGATTCTTCATCAAGAATCTCGATTCATCGTTCGGATCTTCCTTCAGCTAAAATACTTTTGTCCAAGCCTCTACGATGAGAGTGTTTGCTCAGAATAATCTAGAGCTGTATGGCGCTGAATCAGCAGTAAAGCAGCTAAAGTGACAACGGCTCCGATAATAAAAGGCAGCGTCATATGGAGTTTAAAAGCAAATGCACCAAGCAGAGGGCCAAAAATACGCCCTAAGCTATCCATTGAAGCAGTTAGCCCCGAAGCAGAGCCATATCCTACTTTGGTTCTCATCGTAATCAATGAGAGGACACAAGGGCGAATAAGGGCATTTCCTGCTGTAAATATGCACAGAAATAAGGTAGCGTTAGCGGCACTAGAAGATAACAAAATAGACGTGAATCCTATTGCTGAAACCAATAAGCCAATGGCCATCAGCTTTTTTTCATTTCCTTTTTTAAATCGCTGCAGCACACCGCCTTGAATCAACGCTTGAGTTAAACCGCTCGCCATAAACATCCATCCGATTGTCGTAGGAGTAGCATTAATTTTCGCTATTTGAAAAAATTGAAAAGTAGCTTCTAATCCAGCGAGCGTAAAAGTCGCTAAAAATGAAAGAACATATAAATACTTCATAGCTCCTTGAAAATCTGACGTGAAGTCATGCCATCTGGATGTCTGTACTTTGGCAGCAGATTCTTTTCGTAAAGATTCTTTTAACGTAAAGAATGAGAACGCTGTCATAATCAGTGACAAGATACCAGAGATAACGAAGGGAACAAACAAACCGAAAGATGAAAGGATGCCGCCTAATGCCGGTCCAAAAATAAATCCTAAGCCAATCGACATTCCTAACAGTCCCATTGCTTTCGTACGGTTTTCTTCATCTGTACTATCAGAAGCGTATGCAAAAGCACAAGGAATAACAGCTCCTGCAAACAAACCTCCAATGATGCGTGACATATACATTAAAGTCAGAGAGTTTTCTGCCATCGAAAAAAGAAAAAAGCTTGCGCTAAAGCCAAGTAAGCCCCAAAGTAAGATGGGACGGCGGCCTTTTATATCGGAAAGCTTCCCCCAAAAAGGTGCGGTAATAAAAGATGCGATCGAATAGCTAGCCATTAGTATCCCTAAATTGACCGTGCTTGCACCCGTGGCACGAATAACTTCAGGTACGATGGGGATAATCACTCCGAAGCCGACAAATACCATAAAAATAACAAACATTAACGTTCCAAGCTGTTTGTTCATATGCAATTAAGCCCCTTTCTCTGTAGAACATGTCATGAGTTTAGTATATCAAATACAACGGAATTTTTTACGTATATTTGGTAAAAAGCGTTTTATTTATTAGTGAAGAAAACATGTTAATATTTACCTGTTACGCTGATGATGATACAATTTTAAAAAAAGGGAAGTGAAGCAATTGCCAATATGGATTGTATTTGCTGGGATCATAGGCGGTCCTTTAGGATTTGGGGCGCTAGTGGATTATATAGCTAAAAAGAGAAGTATCGAGCTAGATCCAGAAGAAGGGATAAAGAATGCTTCTGATGCAGAACAAATCTATGTGGAAAATTATCTTTATCAAACAAAAGAAAATAACAATCACTTTCAATAAAAAAAGCTTGGAGACGAATCTCCAAGCTTTTTTAATGAGGTAAAAAGATGAGCTGATACAGAAATAAAACAGCAAAGACATACACAAGCGGATGAACTTGTTTGCCTTTTCCTTTTACCAGCTTCATTAACGGATAAGAAATGAAGCCAAGCGCAATTCCTGTTGCAATACTTGATGTAAGAGGCATCGCTAGAACAACTAAAAAGGCAGGGAACGCTTCATCAAAGTCATTCCAATTAATTTTAGCTACAGCACCCATCATCAAGCTTCCGACAATAATTAATGCAGGTGAAGTAATAGCTGCTACGCCAGAAACCGAGCTTACAACTGGGCTAAAGAACGCTGCCACAATAAATAAAATGGCTACCGTCACACCCGTTAGACCTGTACGTCCGCCTGCTGCTACACCAGATGAAGATTCAACGTAAGCCGTTGTTGGGCTTGTACCAAATAAAGCGCCAATCGTTGTACCAAATGAGTCAGCAAGCAGTGCTTGACGCACGCGAGGCATCTTATTACCTTTCATAAGACCGGCCTGTTGAGCTACTCCTACCATTGTACCTGTTGTATCAAAAATCGTAACAAGTAAGAAAGAAAAAACAACTGTGTACAAATCATGATGAATAACATCTCCAAAAGCAGCAAAAGGATTGGAAATCATTAAGCCGTCTGGAAGGTGAGGGGAAGCAAACAAACCTTTATCAAATGAAAGCTGTCCTCTAAAGAAAGCAATTAATCCGGTAATAATCATACCGAAGAATAAAGCGCCGTTTACATTTAGCGTATATAAAATGATTGTAATCGCAAGTCCGATTAGTGTTAACACTACTTTTTCAGACTGCAAATCACCAAGTCCAATTAAATTTGATTTATTTGCAACGATAATACCAGCTGAACGAAGTCCGATAAAAGCAATAAATAAACCGATACCAGCACTGATTGCGTGCTTTAAATTGCTTGGAATAGCTTCAATTAATTTTTCACGAAACGATGTTAACGATAGGATGATAAAGATAATACCCGCTACAAATACAGCTGAAAAAGCAGTAGCATAGTCGATACTTCCATTTGAACCAACAACTAAAGCAGCAAAGTATGCGTTCATTCCCATACCGGGAGCAATAGCGATTGGATAATTAGCTGCAAGAGCCATCCATAGCGTAGCTACGACTGCTGAAATAATAGTAGCTGTAAATACTTGATCAAAAGGAACGCCGGCGCTGGACAAAATAACTGGGTTCACAATGACGATATAAATCATGGTTAAAAACGTTGTAATACCAGCTAAAATCTCTGTTTTAGCATCCGTGTTATATTCTTTTAACTTAAACATAAGTAACCTCCAAAAATAACGAACATTAAAAGCAACATGATATATAATATTCGTTTTTTACTTGAAATGCAATAGATTTGCATATAAAAAATCAAAAACTAAAAAAGTGACGATAAAAGAGCTAAAACAAGTGTGAAATATTTCTTTTTTTCGGTGCTTTTTATAGTGTGTGCGTATAGAAGAGGCTCATACGAAAAAAGCCGCTTGGGCTGTAGCGGCTATGTTGCTTGTTTTGAGACAACGACTATCGGAAATTTTATTTTAATGGAAAGAGTTAAATCGTGATACGTGTATTCCAAGCGTCCGTGATAGTTGGAAACAAGTTCAGAAATGATCCACGTGCCAAGGCCTTCGTGGCGTTCTTTCTTTTCTGTAACATGAAAAGAAGTAAATAAGTGATCTTGACGCTCTCGTGATAAAGGAGCGGTAGAATTGCTGATTTCTAAAATGTAAATGCCACTTCGAATCATAGTCGAAACGGTTATCTCTTTTCTTTCAGAAGAATGAGCGGCTTCTAAAGCGTTATGCAGTAAATTCATGATGAGATTCATTTGGTCAAGGTGCTTTAAAGGCAGCTGTGATAACGGTGAATCTAATTGAACATTCATATTTATTCCCCACGTATGTGCTTGATTTTTGCTTTGATGTACAACAGAAGCTACGTGCGAATGTTCACCTTGAATATATGAATGGGTATCATTCAAAGCTTCAACGTAATCTTGAATATACTCTTGTGCCTGCTGTCTTTGATTTGTTTCTAGAAGATAGGATACGGCGCTGACATGTTTAATAAAATCATGTCTTTCAGCTCTTAATGCTTGAAAAAGCTCATTGTTTTTTTGAATTTCACGTGAAGCACTGCTTTCCCGGTTGGTTACGAATAGGTATTGTTGATAAGACGAAAACATGTCGGTCATGTAACCAATCATTGCGATAACGGTTAGGCCAATGCTAAAAGGTGAAGATAGGCTAAATAAAAGCAGGAAAAAAGACGTCAGTACGATTGCTTTTTTTATCGTTAGTGAAGGAGCCGTTTGATATTTCTTTCTCCATATAAAAAATGAACCAATTATAAATGAACTAAGTAGGAGATGTAAACTAACAGGCAGGTCTTGAAAAAAGAGGAGCACGAAAACAGTTAGTAAAACTAGTGTGTAAAATAGTTTCATTTTAAATAGTCCCTCCTTTAAAAGTATTCTTTTTGCAAGATGTCTAAATTTGTTTTCGTGATTAAAGCTGTTTTTTCGGTGCTTTGAAACATCACTGAGTATGAGTGCTTAGTATACAGGGAGAAATTTTGAATATAGGAAATATTGATAATAAAAGCTCGATGAGACCTTAGAAAATGACTCGCTGTTAATTCTTTTTCAATTTCGTTTAACGATTGATACGTACTAAACTCTCCATTTGTCGTTATGATGGTGGTAGAGCGACCCGTTCGTTCTGCAAATATAATATCTTGTTTGTTCAGCACTTGCATTTCGGTTTTTTGTTTTAAAATAAGCTTATCTCTTGTGTTATTTGATTGGTTTTTTTGATGAAAACGCTGAATGCCTTTTAACAGACGTTCTTTAGAATAAGGCTTCATAATGTAGTCTAAAACGTTGAGTTCAAATGCATGAACGGCAAAGCCGCTGTGCCCAGTGACAAAGATGACTTGAATATCAAGTGCGTAAGCATTGATAAAGTCTGCAAGCTCATAACCTGATAGCTTTGGCATTTCAATATCTGTAATTAATAAATCAATTTCATTTTTTTTAATTTCGTTATAAGCTTCCTCCGCGCTGCTAGTCGAAAAAAGTATGTCTATATCATCTTCTCTTTCTAAAGAAATCCTCAATTTCTCTAAATCATATGAATGATCATCCACTAATCCTACCTTCATAAATAAAAACCCTCTTTGTTTCATTCTATTGGATATTACCACACTATTTTACCATGATTTACAAGATGGAAAGGACGTTTCGTGACATAAAAAACCCTCTTTATGACAAGATGGAAGATGCTGAATGAAAAATAAGCTAAGATATAGTCAATCACAGTAAAAGGGGAGAGCGGATATGATTGAAATCAAAGGTGTTACGAAATATTTTAAAGAGAAAAAGAAAACAATTGCAGCTGTTCAAGATGTTCATGTAACCATCGCACAAGGAGAAATTGTAGGACTATTAGGTGAAAATGGAGCGGGGAAAACAACTCTTTTACGTATGCTGTCGACTGTACTTGAACCATCGGAAGGTAATATGTTCATTCACGGAATTAACATTCATAAACAGCCCGATAAAATAAAACAAAGAATTGGCGTGCTTTTTGGCGGTGAAACAGGTTTATACGACCGTTTGACAGCTCGTGAAAACTTAGCTTATTTTGCTAAGTTTTATGGAATGAGCAAACATGAAACAAAGATAAGGATTGAGGAGCTGGCCAAACGTTTTGGAATGAAAGATTACTTGGATCGCCGCGTCGGAGGCTTTTCAAAAGGAATGCGTCAAAAAGTAGCCATTGCACGCACTATTCTTCATAACCCGGACGTTATCCTATTTGATGAGCCGACTACAGGATTAGACATTACATCAGCAAACATGTTTCGTGAGCTTATTAAAAGTCTGCAAAGAGAAGGGAAAACGATTATTTTTTCCAGTCACATTATGGAAGAAGTGGAGATGCTGTGTCAGTCTATCATCATGATTCATAAAGGAAAAATGATTTATCAAGGAACAAACGAACAGCTGTATAAAGAAGAAGAAAGCACAGACTTAAACTACATCTTTATGTCGCGTATCGTGAGGGGGGCTTAAGATGATTTGGCATATTTATAAAAAAGAGTTAATTGATTGTTTGCGAGATCGAAAGACGATTATCTTTAGCGTGTTGATTCCTATTTTGTTAAATATAGGGATTATCTTTTTTGCCGACAAAATGATGGCTAGTAATCAAACAGATTCCATGTCTGTAGCTGTTACAAAGGATTCTGATGCCAGTGTGATTGACTGGTTAAAAAACGATGACAATATTAAAGTAATCGAAAGCAGAAACCCACTCAGTGCTGTAGAACAAGGGAAAGCGTTAGCGGCGTTAAAGGTGCCAGACGATTTTTCTTCAGAAGTGCGTAAGATGAAATCGCCAGAAGTTACTGTTTATACGGATTCAGCGAGCATGAACTCAGGTGCTACCGCGGAGTATATACAAAATATACTGAATAAACATCGAGAAGCTATAGTTAGCGAACGCTTAGATCAACTAAATGTGAATAGTGAAACGATGGCTCCGTTTAATGTGGTTGAAAAAGGAGTATCTAAGGAAGATGACGGCTCTTTAACAATGATTGCGATGTTTGCGCCAATGATTATCATTATGGGCGTTTTAGGTGGCATTCTTCCTTCTGCCAATGATATTTTTGCAGGTGAAAAAGAACGAAAGACAATGGAAGCTTTATTGATGGCCCCTGTCAAACGAACGCAATTACTGGTTGGAAAATGGCTTACTATCTCTACATTCGGTATCATAAGCGGCCTTTTGTCTACATTGGCATTTGTTTTCTCTGTACGTTATTTAACAACTGTATTAAATGATGCACTGCAGCTTAACGGTCATTTTACAACCTTTATTTTATCTTTTTTAGTCACCCTTACTCTGCTAGCGCTGCTAGGAGCTATGGTATTATGTATTCTTAGTCTTTTAGCAAGTTCGGTTAAAGAAGCGCAAAGCTATACATCTCAGATTATGATGGTAGCGGTACTTCCATACTTTTTACTGATGGGAAAATCCGTACACGAACTGCAGCCAAGCGGATTTTTAATTCCTATTTATAACGTATTTGCACTTATGAAACAGCTTCTCTACGGTGTCTATGACATGCAGAGTCTCATCTATACAATAGGAAGCTTATCGGTTTGTACGGTTGTTTTATTTGCGGTTGGTTATACGATGTTTACGAAAAGCCGCTGGGTGCTTGGTAAAGGTTAAGAGACTGGGCAAAAGTAGTTTAGTTGAAGGAAGGTCCGAACGAGTAATCGTTCGGATTTTTTTATAGGAATGGTGAACGTAGGTTTCAAGTATGTAATAAGCGCTTCATAACAGCTCATTTACCACATTTGTTTGTTTCTAGATTAAAGTGATTTCGTTATGTCTTATCCTTTTTGTAGGGAAAGAGCAATCAAAAGAGAATGTAGAAAGAAAGGAGAGTGAGACAGTTGCAGCCTATTCCTATTTATTCCTATTATAGTAGAAGAAATTCCTGACTCTATAAAAAAGTATGTGAAACAAATCGAAAAAGTGACGTTTCCAAAGCAGGGATGTACGTCGGATGTTGGTATCCTTCATACCGCTAAAGGAAGGTATGTTTTAAAGCGAACAAAAGGGGAAAAGTACAGAAAATGGTTATATAAGGAATATTATGTATTAAAGAATATACAAGCACTGACAGACTTTCAAAGCCCGAGAGCTTACAAGTTTGTTCAAACAGCAGAACAAAGCTGGCTGCTGCTAGAATTTTTTGAAGGAAAAACTGTAAGAGAGTATTTAGAGAAGGAAAATAATGAAAAAAAGCGCGAGCACATTGTCTACGAAATGGGGCGTCTTCTTGCTCGTATTCACGATGCGAAGTGTCCAGAACAATTAGTGAGTAAGCAGCTGTGGATCCACCGAATGCTGCAAGAGGCAGAGTACAATTTAATCCACTATAAGGTAGACGGAAATCAACAGCTGTTAAAACAATTACAGGATCAACACATGATATGCAAACAAGAGGTGCTTATTCACGGAGACTACACAATTGATAATGTACTTGTGCACGACGGTCGGATAACAGCTGTTATTGACTGGAGCGGAGGAACCTGTGGAGATGCTCGTTATGATATGGCGCTTGCTGTGCGCTTTGAAGACGTAATCTTTACAGTTAAAGAGCGCGCGTGTTTTTTTAAAGGATACGGCAAGGGGATTTCACAGCACGAATTTTGTTATTTTGCAGAAGGATTGTACGAGTTTTTCTAAGCAATAATGACATCATTTTCTTCATTTGTTGAACGTCCACTTTCTTTGACGAATTCATACTAGTTTTGTCACGTATGAAGGGATTTAAAGATTTCTCTCGAAATGGCTAGTAAATGAAAAAAATGGAGGGATGGAATATGACGATGAAAACGGTAGATGTGGCAAAGTCGCTGGGAATACATCCAAGTACGGTATTAAAGTGGGTTAAAATGGCAGATATCGAGCTAGAGAGAAATGAATCGGGACACTGTGAGTTTACAGAAGAAAATGTTGAAGCACTTAGAAACTTCCAAAAAAACCGCAATCGTCAAGCCGTCGTCAAAGTGGTCGAAAAAGTAGTAGAAAAAGAGGAAGTCGTTATATCTGATGAACGTGCGCAAGACATGCAAAAGCAGCTGGATCAGCTTTTTTTAAGGCTGATTGAAAATGAAAAGCGTACAGAAGAAAAAGCGGGAGAAGTAGTTACCTTTCAAATTTTAGAGCATCGTTCAGAAATCGATCGATTAAATAAAGTTATTACGAAATTAGAAAATCGAGTAGTGGAACTTGAAAGTCAGTTAAAAAATGAAGATAGCTTAAAAGGTAAAAAGCCTGTTCCAAGATGGAGAAGCTTTTTAACCGGTATTTTTAGCTACTAGCAGCGATTTACCATAACGGTAAATCGCTTTTTTTATGGAATTTTATGAAAAATACATCAATTCGTACAGGTTTGTGGAAAAAAATCTCAATAATAGTTGACGAAACGCTTAGTAATTTGATAAAACTAATTAAGTTAAGAAAGTGAAATACTTTCGTAAATATATATTCGTTATCATGTGATAGCGTTAAGGAGAGTGACAAGTGAAAAAAAGAGAAGAGCTCGTTCAAGAAATGGAGACGCTGTTTCGCTTTGTGTTCAGACAGCTTCGCCAAGAAATTAATGAAGTATACAATTCAGAGCTATCAACAAATGAATTTATGGTGCTTCGTATGCTGGTTGATTCCGGCAGGCAGCGATCAACTGATTTATCAAAGTATCTTCAAGTGTCAGCAAGTCACATTACGGCGGTAACCGACTTGCTTTTGTCAAAAGGCTACATTGCGCGCAAACGGTCTGAAAACGATCGGCGTATTATTGATATTGAACTGACCAAGGAAGGACAGGATATTTTTAATGCTATTCAAGAGAAGAAACGAGCGTATTTTATCGAACGGTTTGAGCATTTTACAGATAAAGAAATTGAAACGATGAATAAACTGTTCCACAAAATTAAAGAAAGTAAAAAATAAAGCGCTTTAAAGTCGAAAAATAATCAGTGAATATTGGCTTCACTGATTATTTTTTTGTCTTAAAAAGCAAAGAGTACGAAAGGCAAGTTAGTTGGTGAGAATATAAAATCAGCGTATAATAGTAGAAAGAATACATGAAGGAGGTCATCTTTTTGACAGAACAATATGAAGTAGCAACTTTTGCCGGCGGCTGTTTTTGGTGTATGGTGAAGCCCTTTGATGAACAGCCAGGCATTATAAAAGTTGTATCTGGTTATACAGGCGGTCACAAAGAGAACCCGACGTACAAAGAAGTATGCTCAGAAACAACGGGCCACTATGAAGCGGTCCAAATTACATTTGACCCAGAAGTTTTTCCATATGAAAAGCTTTTAGAACTATACTGGCCTCAAATTGATCCAACGGATGCAGGCGGACAATTTGCGGATCGAGGCGACTCGTATCGAACAGCTATCTTTTACCACAACGAACACCAAAAGGAACTAGCCGAAGAATCGAAGCAGCAATTAGAAGCAAGCGGTCGTTTTTCTGAGCCGATTGCTACACAAATTCTACCGGCAAAACCGTTTTACGAAGCGGAAGAATACCATCAAGGTTATTATAAGAAAAATAAATTCCGCTATGCTATGTATCGACGAGGATCTGGACGTGATCGTTTTATTAAAGAAAACTGGAAAGACTTTGGCCGCGACGAGCAGCTGAAAACGACATTAACGCCTATTCAATATGAAGTTACTCAAAATGACGCAACGGAACCTCCGTTTCGCAATGAATTTTGGGATCATACAGAAGATGGTATTTATGTAGATATCGTGTCAGGAGAGCCGTTGTTTAGTTCAACTGATAAATATGATGCCGGATGCGGATGGCCGTCTTTCACAAAAGCGATTAATGAAGATGAAGTAAAAGAAAACATGGACGTTAGTCATAATATGGTTCGTACAGAAGTACGAAGCAAAACGGCTAACTCTCATTTAGGTCATTTATTTGATGATGGTCCGCAAGATGCAGGCGGCTTGCGTTACTGCATCAACTCAGCAGCTCTTCGATTTGTTCCGAAGGAAGATTTAGAAAAAGAAGGATACGGGGAATACGCTGTTTTATTTAACAAATAAAATAATATGAAAAAAAGAGCGTGATTCAACTTAAAGTTGGCTCACGCTCTTCTTTTTGTGCTTTCTTTTGTTTTATTTTGGCTCGAATGAGGCTATAGAGAAAAAGGAAAGGAATGTAGCCATAAATAAAGTAAAAGCCGGTCATGGATAATCGTGTATTAAGATGATCGATAGTTTCTCGATCGTCAAAGAAAATAGAAAAACCAAGAAGGGCAATAAGAACTAATATGAGAAAAATCGTAGGCGGCTTATTAAATGTTTTACTAAATCCACGAATTGTACACCATACGCTGACAGCAATAGTAGGAAGAACGACTAAAAGCCACAGAGAAATTAAAATATATTCAAAACGCTGTAAAAATGGAATTTCAATAATTTTAGCCATTGTTAAAGTTGGCCAGATGGTATGGCCTAACTGTCCTTGACTAAAGTAAGCAAATGACACTAATGCCGTGCACAAATATAAAAAAGTACTGAACAAAACGCCATATTGCCCCCACTTCTGACTAGTAGCGCCATTTTTTATAAACGGATAGAAAAAAAGCACGGATTCAAACCCCAAATTCTCAAAGGTCATCATCTTAGTCGAAATTAAAAATTCCCATATCGTGTGATCAAACAAAGGAAATAAATTATTAATGTGCCCATACTTCAAAGGGTAAATTAAGGCAAATATGAGCGGCAAGGGAAGCATGACCCCAAAAAAGGCAATTCCAGTAATCACACGAAACCCACCGGAAACCGTGTAGTAAATAATAGGCAAGTATACAAGTGATACGATCCATGTTTCTAACTGTGGAAACATCCATATTTGTAAAATCTCTACGTAGGTTCGGTAAATCGTTAACGCAAAGATAAAATAATAAATGGAAGCGGCAAGAGTTAAAGCTCCTCCAAGGTATTTACCGAAATATAACCGGTGAATATCAACAATATCGCTGTTTTCACGAGTTAAGATATTAAAGATCATGGCTAATAAAATACAAACGCTGATTGCAGCAAGGAAGATGGATATCCATGCTTCATATCCGGCACCTTTAATAATATAACGCTGAAATCCTAGTATTCCAACGCCAATCTGAGTAGAGTGAACTAAGAAAAAAAGAAAAGAAGGGGAAACTTGATTTTCTTCTTTAATTGTATTGTGCATCTTTTCTTCCTCCTAGTTGCTAATACCGGTTTGAATAAGGTGAACGCGAGCTTTTACTTCAATATTCATATCCGGATATTGCGCTTTAAATTCTTCACTGTTAAACCTTCTCGTTTTACTTCGAACATAATCTGTAAAACAAATGGGGTCGATCCTATGTTGCTGAAGTTTCTTAATAAAGGCATCCCCATCTTTTTCAATATCTTTTTGGAGCATTTTTTCAACCATTTTAATACGAGTCGGATCAGTTAGGTCCACCCATCCAGGAAATTCTTTTACAAGGCCATCGATAGTTAAGTGCGCAACAATACTTGGATGTTGATGATTTCCTTTAATTTCATACTTCGTTTTGGTGCGCAAGTTTTGCAATATAATTTCGCCTTTACGGTCATTCTCTTTAATTTTTACTGCGTAGCGTCCGTGCTTTGTTCCGCTTGTTAGCAGCTTAAATAAAAATGTTTCTTTCATTCCAATGGTTGTAACGACTTTTTGTTCTTTGAAAAGCGCCAGACCCTTTAATTTAATAGCATCTTTTTCTTGTGCTAAAACAGGAAGATACGGGTCACGGTCGTCGCTAAAAAAACTGAATAAAAAAATTTGTAAATTGGTGTTAGGCAAATTTTCTGTGCGGATATTTTGTTCGATTAAATTAGAAATAAACTGATAGTCCTTAATTTTCTTTTTTGTAACGGAGCTTAATAATTCATGTGCGTTGCCGTCTACAATGCTTAATTTAATATTACGTCCAAGGTCTGGATTTCTAGCAATTGTATTTACTAACTCATCTACTCCATGTGTCGCAAATTCTTTTCCCATAACGATGCTTCTCAGCTGCCCAAACGCGACGGGAAGAGATGATTTATTGTTTAAACGGAGTGGAATATCAAATGATGAATTAGCAGTAGCCGCAATAATACTCGGTTCTTCCGTTGGTCCGTATTTATAGATAGGGTATAAAATTGTTCCTCTAACTTTATTGCTTTGAGGAATATAATCATATCCGATGGAGTTGACTACTTGAATTTCGTCAATCGTTTCACGGTCTGCACAGCTCGTTAAAAAAGTAAGGCAAGTGCATAAAATTAGTATTCTTTTCATGACGTTTCCCCGCTTTACTCATTATCTAAATTACTTTTTCGTTTCATCTTATTCGCTTTATTAGGGTTATAGCGGAAGCGTTCTAAAGGACGTAAGTAGCTTGGACGCTTTGCTGTATGACTATAGGGCAATCGCAGAAATGTATCCCTGTACTCTGTGGGGCGAAACGGAAAAAGCGGAACAAGATAAGGCATGCCCAAAGATTTTAAACGAAGCAAATGAACCAGCAAGAAACAAAAGCCAAATGTGATGCCGACTAAACCGAACGCAGTGGCAAACAAAATAAACGGAAAACGTAGCAGCCGGATCGTGTTAGACATTTTAAAAATAGGCGTTGTAAAAGAGGCTAAAGCTGTCAGTGAAACAATAATAAGCAAAATATTGCTTGTTAACGCAGCTTCTACCGTTGCTTGCCCAATAACAATCCCGCCTACGATTCCCAGTGTTTGCCCTACTTTTGTTGGAAGTCTGGCTCCTGCCTCCCGAAGCAGCTCAATGGTGATTTCTAAAAAAAGTACTTCGATGACCGGTGGAAAAGGAACGTTTGTCCTTGAAAAGATAATAGGCCCCAGCAAATCTTTTGGAAGCATCTCATAATGATACGTAACAATGGCTACATAAAGAGGCGTAGCAAAAATAGAGAAAAAGACGCCCAAAATACGAATAACCCGGAAAAATGACCCTAGAACCCACGGTAAATAGTAGTCCTCGGGTGAAATAAAGAAGTCAAGCAATGTTGACGGTCCGGTAACTGCGTAGGGTGAACCACTCGAAAAGAAGGCAGCTTGCCCGTTTAACAGACTAAACAGAACTCGATCAATCCGCTCTGTTGTTAAAAAAAGCGGAAACGCCGTAGAAGAATTATCGGAAATCAATTGATCAAGCATTGTACTATCAAAAATGACGTCAAAATCTATTTCTTCAAGGCGCTGGGTCATGGTCTCTACGTGCTGAGGATTCGTTACGCCTTCTAAATAAACAAGCACCACGCGCGTTTTCGATTTATTTCCTACGGTGAGTTCTTTAAAAATAAGGTTTTCGGAAATGACCGTTTTTCTCATTAAATAGAGATTGACATCTAAATCCTCCACAAAACCAATTTTAGGACCAACGACGCTGAACTCATTTTCCGTTTCATTTTCTTTTCGAAACCCCGTATCAAAGCTTTGAACTTTAATAAGAGCTACTAGCTTATCGTCTTTATGCAGTTGAAACATCACATAGCCGCGCAGCAGCTTTTCTAAAATTTCTTTTGTATCTTTTGTAACAGAAATATCTTCAATCGGCAGAACATTTTCGACTTCATATACACTGCTTAACGTGAAGTCTAGTTTTTGAAAAGGCTCAAGTATTTTATCTTCAACACTTTGCATATTTACGAGCTGCTTAAAATAAGTAATGATGTATTTTCGATGCTGCGAACCAATAGCTAATGTTGTGAAATCACTTGATTTTTTAAATTGTTTAATCAGTTCATCCAATGTTTTTTTGGGCTGATCGTCTGCATTCTTTTTTTTAAATAAATGTTTAAACATAACCGTGCCCCTCGCATGACTTTCTATTACTGGTAGTTTGTTCATGTACTTCCTTTTTATTCGACTATTTTTTCTCAAGAAGAAAGGAAGAATATAAAGACAAACTTTACACTCTTTTACAATGGATAAACAGTGGGTTTACGTTTAAATGATAACTTTAGAAATGTCAAAGATAATTACATAAAGGAGCGGGTACATTTATATGAAGAAAAAATTAGCAGGTATTACACTGGCAGGAGCGGTAGCATTGGCCTCGTTTGGTGTAGGAAACTCACTTATTCAAACGGAAGCAAAAGTGGAGCATAAGTCAGCTAAGAAACCTAAAAATGTCATTATGATGGTAATGGACGGGACGAGTTCAAATGCTACTACACTCGCAAGATGGTACAAAGGAAAACCGTTACACATGGATCAGCTAATGGCCGGGGGAGTACGGGCGTATTCGGCAGAATCTGCTATTACCGATTCCGCTCCGGCAGCTACTGCTTTAGCAACAGGAAATAAATCAAATTCAGGCTATGTAGGCGTGTTGCCTTCGGTAGTAAATACGCCTGGAGTTAAATCTGTAGAGAAAGAGGATCAGTTTCGTCCGGTAGCAAACGTTCTAGAAGGAGCAAAGCTTTCAGGGCGCGCGACAGGAATCGTGGCTACTTCTGAAATCCAGCATGCCACACCAGCTGGGTTTTCAGCTCATAACTATAACCGTGATGACTTCCAAACGTTAGCTGAGCAGCAAGTATATCAAAACATGGATGTAGTGCTTGGAGGAGGTAAGCAGTCTCTTCTTCCAGGAGCAGAAGAAAAAAGCCGGAAAGACGGTGAAAACTTAGTCAATGTATTGAATAAAAGAGGATATGACTTTGTAGAAAACAAAAAAGAATTAGAGCAGTCGCGCTCTAAAAAAATCTGGGGGAACTTCGCTGACCGAGACTTGGCGTATGATATGGACCGCCCACAGACAAAAGCAGAACAGCCAAAGTTGTCCGAGATGACAAATAAAGCAATAACGACGTTGTCAAAAGATAAAGATGGTTTTTTCTTATTTGTTGAAGGGAGCAAAACGGATTGGGCAGCTCATGCCAATGATCCAGTAGGAATGATTAGCGATGTATTAGCGTTTGATGAAGCAGTGGGCAAAGCAGTAGAGTTCGCTAAAAAAGATGGAAATACGATGGTTATTGCGATTGCCGATCATGGGAACAGCGGTCTTTCAATCGGTAATGCAAATACAACAAAAGGATACGATACCACACCTGTTTCTGCTTATATTGACCCATTAAAAAAAGCAAAAATGACGTTAGAAGGCGCTACGTCTAAATTAAAAGAAGATTTATCAAATAAAGAAGAAGTAGCTGCTTTGTATGGTTTATCAAATCTAACTTCAGAGGAAAAAGCGCAGCTGACTAAAGCAAGAGATAAAAAAGAAATCAGTGCTACACTACCGAAGCTATTAGCCAACCGAGCAAACCTTGGATTCACAACGGGCGGTCATACGGGTGAGGATGTATTTTTATACTCGTACGGCGTAAATCGACCAATGGGGCACTTTGATAATACGGATATTGCCAAACATATGGCTAAGTCAATGAACATTAACTTAAACGAATTAACAAACGAATTGTTTATTGAAGCAAATAAAGCGTTTAAAGGCTCAAATGTAGCGATTGACACAAAAGACAAAAACAATCCTGTGCTGGTAGTAACAAACAATAAGCGAACGGTACGTTTTCCAGTAAACAAAAATATTGCGATTGTAAATGGGAAAGAAATGCAGATGGACAGCGTAATTGTACAGGATAAAAATGGTCGCTTCTTTGTACCGAAACAGGCACAGCAAATTGTAAAAAATGCAAAATAAGAAATAAATGTAAAACAGGCCGAAGTATAACTTTAGGCCTGTTTTTTTACAGATAATAGATGGATAATTAGGTGTGTTAGCCTTTATAGAGGAATGAATTGATTTATTTTACAAATAAATAGCTTTGAACTCTTAAAGGAATGGAAAGTCTTCACCTTTAAATATATGTGATTTATACTATGAAATGGTATAATAATCATAGTTCTAAAAGGAACTAGTTCGGAATACATATGTAAGTTCATAACGTTATATGCTAGAATTTTTATAATAAAATGAATAAAAAATACATAAATTTTTTCAAGTAAAATTACAAATACAGGGTTATTAAGGGTTTTGTGTAAGTAATTACCTTGAATAAAAAGTAAAAAAATGAATAAAAGTATGGGTGGAAGAACGTAGAACATGTTTTAATAGTAAGAGAAGACAAAATGATTGAAAATAGCGTGTCGCCTTTATCAAAAATATTAAATAAAGATTCTGGCATGCTGGTTTACAGATTATAAAAAGGGTATTAAATCATTGTTAGGAAAATAAATGATAATAGATAAACGGTTTTTATTTCTTCTTCTAGAAAACCTACAATTATTGCAATATTCCCCATGAACAATCGTTATGTGTTCATTAACGATTAGCGTCCGTGTAGATCATTCATCTCACCATAAAAACACTATAAAGATGTGTAGACATGCATAAAACAGAATGGGCAATAGTTCGTACTATACTTTAACATTGTATCCTAGGGGGAGTCAGGATGAACAAAATTAACTTAATTATTGCCGATGATAACGAAGATTCGGTTGAAATTTTAGATTACTTTATAGAACAGCTTCCGGAATTTGAAGTTATCGGAATCTGTAAAGACGGAGAGCAGCTCGTACAGGAAGTGATGGTTAAAAGTCCAGACCTTTTGCTTGTAGACATTAATATGCCTACGATTAACGGTGTAGATGCAATAAAAAAGTGTCTGCGCATTAAGCCGAATTTAAAGTTCATTTTTATTACAGGTTATGATGAATTTGCTGTGAAGGCATTTGAACTGTCGGCACTCGACTACATTGTAAAACCGATTGAAAAAACAAGGCTTTATATGGCTTTAGAGCGGGCTAAAAATTCCATTGGAATTGATAAAAATCAGTTGAAAAAGCCAAGTGATCAATTAAAGAGGCTGCCTGTAAAATTTAATGGGTCTACTTATTACATTCCAATTGATCAAATTATTTTTATCGAAAAATCAGGGAAGAAATGCTTAATTTATACTCAATCACGTGTCTATGAGACATATGAAAATATCAGTGATATCTATATGTATTTGAATCCTTCGGTATTTAGTCAAACACATCGGTCTTATATCGTAAATTTACAGAAAGTTTCACACATAACGCCGAATGAAGCGGCGCACGAAAAACGCGAAAGCGTTTCACGATAAATGCGAAACGCAGTCCCTCAGCTTCGTAAGTAGGGTTAAATACCGCTTTGCATAACTGAACGAAGTAAGCTACATAACAT
>NZ_JBMPZA010000024.1:0-60574 GCF_049368575.1 Priestia sp. 40 | reverse complement strand
AATACACAAAACGTGTAAAAGATGGATTAGTCGTTAAAAATATTCCTTACAAAATACACGATAAACCTTGTGATGAAGGCTGCTGCAAAAATGATAAAACGATAGGCCTCAGAGATAAATTGAGGGTTAATTGGCTTTTAAATGTTTTTATGCCTAGCAAACATATAGCAGTATTTGATTATAAATATTGGTCAGAAGAACTAACTTCACTATGGAGAGAGCATCGAAGAAAAAATATATAATAATAAGATAAAAAAATCTCCTTGATAAGCAAGGAGATTTTTTTCTATTTACTGCACCTTCTAGCACCAACGTATTTATCGCAATTTTAACAATCTTTATACGTTCAGATAGTGAACTAATTAATCTCGTTCAGGACTTAAAAACTGGCTCAATCTCAGATTGATTCACTAGAAAATTAATAATAAAAAAAGGAATCCCCCTTCCGGAAATACCTGCTAGCCGAACCTGGTCCATAAAAGTATCCCATTAGGAACAAAAACCGTTGTTTCTAAAATCACTAACTTACTATCTGTAAAAATTGCCTCTATTATCGTAATATGCAGCACGAATGTGGGACAATCTATTAGAAATGATATTGGATTAATGTGGTTAAAATTCCACCTTATTATGATCCACTTGGAGCACCTCATATCTAATTGAGGTGTTTTAAGGTAAGCAACATAGATAACCTTACATCTAACACATTTAACGAGGTGCTTGAACATGGATTTCCCGACAATTCATACAAACTTTTGGGACGCAGTCATTGGCGTTCCTGTCGTATTAATCGTCACACAGCTCATCAAATGGCTTTTTCATCCTAAAAAGCAGTATGTTCCGACTATCGCTTTAGCTGTCGGCGTGCTTTTTTCAGTATTTATCAGTCACCCTCATCATATTATTGCCGGATTGTTTATGGGATACTTTTATGGATACGCCGCAATTGGCAGTTATGCCGGCCTTAAAACAACGTGGAGAACCGTTAGAAGAGATACGTCTCCTTATTCATCAGACTAAAAACTAGCGAAGTATTCGCTGGTTTTTAGCTTTCACTACTTATTTCTTCTGCTCCTAGCTCTTTTGCTAAGTGAACAACTGATTGATTGATTTTCCATACGTAATAGATGTTGTGGAGCAGCTGCAGATGCTGTAAGTTTCTTGATTGAACGGACGTATCAAAATAATCTAAAGATTGTTCAATTTTTTGTCTTACATCTTCAAGCGTGTACACATACGTTCCTCTTTCTCCTCGCAGCGCTTTTTCAAGCTGAGTGAAGTTGCTGGCTACTTTCTCTTCCACTTCCTTGACTACGCCATGAAATTCTGCTTCTTTATAAAAAGCTTCGTTTCTAGTAGAAGATGCCACCAAATGCTTGGCATAATAATTAATGGCGGTAAAAACGGTCAAAAATTGCTGAAGACGTGAACGGCCAACGAAACCTTTGATAATAGGATCTGAATCGACATGAAGCTGTTTTAGCTTTTTTTCTAATTCCATTCCTTTATCAGCTAAATTGGCAAATGCGTACTGCTTCGTAAAACGATGTAAATAGGTGTGAACAAATTCTTTTAAAGCCGCTACGTATTCTACTGAAGTGTCGGTTATTTTATCTCTTGTTCTTTTAGGAAACACAAGAGCAGATACGGCTAAACCAATTCCAACTCCTACGACCGTATCTAACACGCGAGCCAGTAATAAGCTCTCTGAAATTCCGCCAAGAAGCATGTCATACATAAAGGCCAGCATCATCGTAATCCAAAAACTCATAAACGAATACGTAATGGGAAAGAAATAAAAAGCCATAAACACACAGATAAAAAGCAGCGTTACTTCAAGTATTCCAGGGGAAACGTAGCTTGCGACAACAAAGCCGACAGCTGCTCCTAAAAGCGTGCCTACGCTTCGCTGCACGGCTTTTACAAACGTACTTCCTATCGTTTCTGTACCGAGAAGCACTAAATAGCCTGCTAAGAGCGCCCAATATTGATGCGATGGAGATAAAAACGAGCCAAATATTAATGTCGCAACAGCAGTGATGACCGCTTGAATAGACTTTTTCGTAGATGGTTTTAATCCTTTTTCTTCATCATTATCCTCTTCGTCTTCTTGTTCTTCCGCTTCTTTTTGAGGCTGTTTTTCTTGTTTCACAATTGCTTGCTGCAGCTCATACGCTTCATCAATGACATGATTTGATATCGTTTCGATACGGCGTATTAAGTAAAGCCAGTCTTTATACCTTTTGTCTTGAGGTTCGAGTTCGCTTAATTTTTGGCGCAGCTCTTGCAGATGCTGAGCTGCATCCGTTAAGGAATGAGTAGGATTTTCATTTAATACCTCTGCTTCGCGAATCGATTCCACTAGCTTTAACAGCACCTGCTGAATATCAAAATGATTAAATGCCTTTAATTCGCTGAGCTTTCGAATCGCCGGAGAATATGTCTGCAGCAGCATCACTGTATCAAATACATAAAGGCGCATTTGCTCAGCTGTTACGCCAGGCCATATGTCGTGAGGATCTGTATTTCCAAGCTCTTCTGATGCTACACGGGCATACTCCGCTAGTTTTTTAATATTGCGGTTGTATTGTTTAATTTGAGCCGGTTCAATCCTTTTCTTTTGAATTAACTCAATAATTAAATCAAGCACCAAATTCACTTGAATATGAAATGATTTCATTGAAGACCTTAGCACGTTGGCAGGCCGGTCTTTCAAGATAACAAAATTATAGATAAATGCACAGCAGGCTCCTACTATAACGCCAGCTAACAGCCACGGCAGCTGAGAAAATGTAACGTGTAAAATAGAAGCAAAATAAAACGACATAAAGGCTACCATTGACAGGGAAAAATAGCGAATACCAAATTTCTGTAAATAAAAAGACAAAAACACCAATAGAACGAGAAAAACATTTTCTGCTTGTCCATATTGTGATAGAAATGAACCAATTCCAAGAGAAACGGCGCTAGAAAGTGCTACTAATCCTGTTGTCACTTTTTTTGCTTTTGTTGTTTCATCATTTACAACCAATATACCCATCAGGCCGATTACGCCCGATAAAATAGCAGCGGTAATTTGGGAGCTTCCCGCTGCTTTTAATACAATCAGCATAATAACGACCGCTGTAATGACACTGATCGTAGCTTTAGAAGCTGTTTTGAGCCTTTTTCGTCCAGGATCTGCAGCGACTAAGCGGCTACACCAATATGAAAAAATAAACACCCTCTCCTTTCGTGCTGTAAAGTTCTTTGTAGAAAGAGTAATATTATTACTTATACCCTTTTTAATTCTTTTCTATCGTATGTAAGTATGTTTTTCACTATAACATTGCAAACGGCTAAAGAACTAAACAAATGCTTAAAAACACATCTGTTTTCTGTCAGATGTGTTTTTAAAAAATAATGGCTCATTATAGTGTAAGTGAAGAAATTTCCCACCCGTTGGTTAACGGATTTCTTTTTAAAGTAAAGACCATCGTTGTCTTTTGAGCCCCTTTATCTTCGTAATAAATAAGACAATCTACGGCGATTTTCTCTTTTGTTTTATACTTTTTCGCATGAAATAAGTCCGTTTTATAATAAATGGTGGAGATCCTATGCAGTTTTGCCCATAGCTTATGCTCTTGCTTCACGCGCAAAACCGGCTGCATTAAGGCATCGTCATCTTGCTTTAATCCTGTTAAAAACATATTTACGACTTCTGCCGGCTCAGCTTTTAATGCATATTCATCAAGCTTTCCTCCTGCTTTTAATACCATTAACTGATGACCTGGATCTACATTTTGAGACTTGTGAGTCGTACTTCCTGCAAAATGAATGCAAAAATGACCAGGGAACCCATTGTCAAGCGCACCGGCTCCGTGAGGCATTCCGTTCATGGAAGCTGCAAGCATTTGGCCTTTAAACGGAATAAGAACAGCTCTTCGGTTCCAGCTCCATTTTCCATTATATAAGTGCTTCATTACTTTCGTATCTTGACGTGTAAGCGGCTGAACATCGGCATGGTGTGAGCCTGCTCTTCGCTGCACATAAAAGTAAAAACCGGTTTCTACATCAATAACTTTAAATTTTTTCCCCTTTGGCAGTAAACTTTCTACACGTTTCCATTTTAATACTTTTCCTGTGTCACTTACCGGAAAGTACGTAAGGTTTTCTTCTGCTTTCATCTTTTGGGGATGCACAAAAAAACTAATAAGCATAAAGACTAAAATCATTAATTTTGTCATTGTCTACCCTCATTACCTTGTAGTTTCTCTATGTAATATGCGAAAGTACACATACAATTATAAATAGAAATTTTTACACGCTCGACTCATGGAAAATAATACAAAAAAGAGCTTGTGAATCCTATACATTAAACGGTTCATTTTATTCATACTAACAGGTGAAAGCGAGGTATATGATATGAATTTCACTTGGATGGTTGGACTTTTAATGCTCATTCAACCTCTTTCTACACAAGACCACCTATCTATTACTCATGACGGTAAACCAATTGAACAGATTGAACGGGACAAAGTGGCCGTGCCTCTTCTTCCTGTACCTATGGTTGATCATGATCGATACAATCTTCTTCTAAAAGAATTGGATAAAAAAACATATAGAGAGCCCATAAATGCCCGCATTGATAAAAGCGGACAAATTGTTCCTGAGCAAGCGGGTGTCAAACTATATCATAAAGATTTTGTGGAGAAATTTTATACTTATTTTTTTAACGGCGGTACGTCAACATTAGAAGTTCCGACGCTGCCTGTTCCGCCCCGCGTGGATAAGGAGCTGCTTGCAACGATTAGAATTAAGCAAATCGGTCATTATCATACGGTATTTAACCCTCATAATAAAAATCGTTCTCACAATATTTCTCTTGCGGCTGAATCACTAGACAGCAGCGTCATATTTCCCGGAGAAGTTTTCTCTTTTAACCAAACCGTTGGAAAAAGAACGGCAGCAAAAGGGTATATGCGTGCGCCAATCATTGTAAAAGGAGAGTACTCTGAAGGAGTTGGAGGAGGAATTTGCCAAGTTTCTTCTACTTTATTTAATGCCGTCGATAACGCTGGCGTAACGATTACGCAGCGTTACTCACACAGCCGCAGTGTTTCCTACGTACCTCCTGGACGAGACGCTACCGTCAGCTGGTATGGACCTGACTTTCATTTTAAAAATACGTACAGCGACCCTTTATTGATTCGAGCGCAAGTACATGGCGGCGTCGTAAGCGTAGCTGTGTACTCTACTGATGCGATTGAATACAAGCCTCGCCGCGTGCCTTGGGCTTCTAATGAACCCTTGCCAAAAGAGAAAAAAATTGAATCGCATGTTGATACTGAGCCTGCTGATTAATCCTCTCTTCCAGCTTTTTATAATGAACACAAAAAAGCCTAAAGGGTATCCTTTAGGCTATTCAGTGATATAATTAGCAGCCGTAGTAGCCACCGTAACCACCGCTATAACAACTACATCCAATAATTACTAATAGAATAAATAATACAACTAATAAAGCGAAACCAGAACCGAATCCACATCCAGCATTAGACATACAAGCACTCCCTTTCAATGTGATTTTCTGTTGCTAAAACAAAGAAGGTTCAAACATGGGGTGTTTCTCATGGATAGCTTATTGTATGTCTGCCTAGACGTTTTGGTTTGCTGTTCTGCTCATTTTTTAAAAATTGGGCTTGTTTTCGTCTTTATAACTCGGAAAATGTAATTCCGTAAAAGTAAAGCTCATTTCCACTCTTCCTTTAAAATCGCGTAATAATATTCATCCCACCACCCTTTTTCAGTTGGAATACATTTTTTAAAATACCCTTCTCTTCTCATCCCGATCTTCTCCATAACACGATAAGAAGACGTATTCTCAGGTTGACAAGTAGCAATAATCCGATGCAGTTTCATTATGTTAAAGCCATAGTCCACTATTGCTTTTGCCGCTTCTGAAGCATATCCTTTCTGATGATAGAGAGAATTAAATACCCAGCCAATTTCATAAGTATGGTCCCCAAAATAGTCAAAAAAGATGATATGACCAATTAGGATTTTTTCGTTTTTTAATACAACTGGAAAATTTTTAACGTTTTCTTTCATATTTTCATTTACAAATTTCTTCGCATCATCCTTACTAAAAACACCTTCTGGTATGTACTTCATGACAGTAGCATCAGATGTATATGTGTAGACATCTTGCCAATCCTCATATTTAAATTTGCGTATTAGTAGCCTGCTAGTCTCAATGTTCATGTGGTTCTCTCCTATCTGAAAGCTATCTTTCTATACGCTTGTTTCGATAGTGAAGATATAAAAACCTCTTTGTACCAAGTTACTGTTGTTTTTGTTGACGCTTCTTTAAAACAAGGTAAAGTGACTCTGCGAAAAAGAAAAACAAAAGAGAAAAAAGGACAAATAATTCGGCCACTTCCATTACACGAAACGGGCTTAAAGCATTGTATAGTGCCTGCAGTACGTTCGTTCCTTGAAAAAGATCAATTCCTACAGAAAGAGCAATCACAGATCCAAATAGCAGCAGGCTAACTCCAATAATTTTCATTCCTTTCACTCCTTACCTAATCGTTACTTACCTCATAGGGTCGTCATTTTCATTTACCGTCATGCAAAAGATATTTTGTTAAAAATTACATAATTATACGGTTTTTGGTCAAATTAATAAAAACTATAGTAAGGGTGCTTTCATTTATGCCTTCGTTCTTTAAAAATCAAAAATCTAAAAATAAACTTCAACCTCAGGCAAATCAAACAAGCAGCGAACAAACAGTGTCTTCTCTTAAGAGTCTGCTGTCTGAGAACCTTACCCTCATTAAAGAGAAAACTGGAAACAGTTCAGATATTGTGATTCGTCATTTTAAAATAGGCGTGAATAACAGCTTGGCTGCTGCTATCGTCTACATAGAAGGGATTGTAGATAATCAAGCTATTCAAGATTACTTACTGCAGTCTCTTATGAAAGATAATCAAAAAAACGAACTAAACGATAAAAATGCATTAGAGTTAATTTCCGAAGACATCGTAACAATCGGCAACGTATCGTTTGCAGACAACTGGAATGATTTACTTTCTTCTTTGATGTCAGGAGACAGCCTTCTTATTGTCGATGGCATAAACCGCGTACTCAGCGTGAGTACACAAGGCGGTGAAAAGCGTGCCATTTCAGAATCTACTACCCAAATGGTAGTGCGGGGACCAAAAGGTGCCTTTACTGAGGCTATTGGCACAAACTTAGCCATGGTTCGCCGAATTATTAAAACACCTGACTTATGGCTAGAGTCGATGAAGATTGGCCGGGTAACTAAAACGGATGTCACTGTTATGTATATTCATGGCATCGCAAATGATAAAGTTGTAAAAGAAATTCGAAAGCGATTAAAAAACATTGATATTGATAGTATTTTGGAATCTGGTTATGTTGAACAGCTAATTGAAGATCAAACGGTCACTCCTTTTCCAACTATTTACAACACAGAAAGACCCGATGTCGTGGCAGGTAACCTTTTGGAAGGAAGAATTGCTATTTTTGTGGACGGAACTCCTTTTGTACTTATTGCTCCAGCGTTGTTCATTCAATTTTTCCAATCGGCTGAAGATTACTACGCACGCTTTGATATTGCGACGTCCATTCGTCTTTTGCGGGTGCTTATGTTTATGATTTCACTTATCGCTCCTGCTACATATGTAGCGGTTACGACATTTCATCAAGAGATGGTGCCTACAACGCTTATTGTAGCTCTTGCAGCACAGCGAGAATCCGTTCCATTTCCCGCGTTCGTGGAAGCTTTTTTTATGGAAGTCACCTTTGAAATTTTGCGTGAAGCAGGGATTCGTTTACCAAAAGCTATCGGCTCTGCTGTATCGATCGTCGGAGCCCTTGTTATTGGGCAAGCAGCAGTTCAAGCAGGGATCGTCTCACCAGCTATGGTTATTATTGTATCGATTACAGCCATTGCTAGCTTTGCCACACCGTCTTTCGATATGGCTATTTCAGCGCGTTTAATTCGCTTTTTATTCATACTGGGAGCGGCTACATTCGGTTTCTATGGCATTATCCTTATTCTTTTAATGGGGGTTGGACACCTATGCAGCTTACGTTCATTTGGTGTTCCTTACATGACGCCATTAGCACCCTTTATTCCTGCAAGCAATGAAGATACATTGCTGCGGTTACCTTGGTGGACGATGAGAAGAAGACCTAAATTAATTAGTGATAACAAAGTTCGTCAAAGCAAACATCAAAAGCCTGAGCCTCCTTCTTCAAGAGGTATGATTAACCAGGAAATGGAAGAAGATGATCAAAATGAAACGTAAAAGTTTATTTTTACTGGTAATGACCATAATGATGGTATTGCTTACTAGCTGCTGGAGTAAAAAAGAGTTAACGGATCTTGCATTTGTATCAGCAATGGGCATTGATAAAACGAAAGATGGGCGGTATGAGCTTACCTTTCAAATTATTAACCCGGGAAATGTAGCTGGCTTACAAGGGGGCGGCGGTACCCAAAGTCCGCCTGTTACGATCTATGCTGCTTCTGGCGATAATTTAGTTGAAGCAAGCAGACGCGCTTCGGCTAGAATTTCCCGAAGACTTTATTATGCCCATACCAACTTAGTCGTGATCGGAGAAAAACTAGCACGTGAAGAAGGAATTAACATTCTTATTGATTCTATTGATCGCGATCCTGAGTTTCGAATTACGACTTCCTTAGTGATCGCAAACCAGTCAAGTGCTGCTGATTTGGTAAAAGCACTAACACCTGTCGATAAAATTCCAGCAAACAAAATTATGAAAACGCTGGAGTTCACTCAAAGAAAATGGGGAGAAAATCTAAAGGTTTCCTTTCAAGAAGTGATGAGATCTCTCGAATCACCCGGAGGAGAAGCATTGGTCTCGGGTTTTCGTTTAGTTGGAAATCCTCAACAAGCAGAAAAATTAGCTAACCTCCAGCAAAGCGCACCAGAAGCTACCCTTCGTGCTTCTGGCATTGCTGTTTTTAAAAATGGAAAGTTAATCGACTGGTTGTACAATAGTCCAGCCAGAGGCAGCGTTTGGATTCTTGATAAAATACAAGGAACCGATATTAATATAGACTGGAAAGGAAAAAAAGAAGCGCTTGCCTATCAAACAGTTCGTCAAAAAACGGATGTATCTGTAAAAATGGTAAAAGGAAAACCCTATGCGTCCGTTCACACTCGCGTAGAAGGCGATCTTGGAGAAGTGGAAGTCCCTGTTGATACACGTCAACCTGCTGTAATCAAAAAAATGGAAAAAGCTGCAGGTAAAGAAATAAAAAAAGAATTACAAACGGCTATTAAACAAGCTCAGACAGACAAAGTTGACATCTTTGGATTTGGAGAAGCACTAGCACGCACGCGCCCCAATCAGTGGGAAAAACTCAAATCAGAATGGGATGACGTTTATTTTCCAAAATTAGATGTAGACGTTACGGTAGAAGCTTATATTCGCCGAACAGGTCTGCGCAATAAATCATTTCTTTCTAGCGTAAAAGAAAAACAGCACTAAGATAAGGAGGTACTGGGTATATGGAAAAAGCAAAAATTAGCGCCACTCAATTATTTATTCTCATGGTTTTATTTGAACTGGGAAGCGCTCTATTAGTCCCTCTTGCAATGGGAGCGAAGCAAGATGCGTGGCTAGCTATTTTAATTGGAATGCTGTGTAGCTTTCTTTTCTTTTTAGTCTATCATAAGCTCTATTCCTACTATCCGGACCTCCTGCCTACAGAATATATGCAGAAAATTTTAGGTAAGGTATTGGGAACACTTCTTGCATTTGTATACATTGTCTATTTTTTATACGATGCATCACGAGTTCTAAGAGATTTCGGAGAGATGCTTCTCACTTTTGCTTATCCCGATACGCCTTTATTTATTGCCAATGCCTTATCGATGCTGGTCATTATCTATATTACCCGAAAAGGAATTGAAGCAATAGCCCGGTCGGGAGAGCTTCTGTTTATTTTTATGTATTTTCTGGCTGTTGCAGGCTTCATCTTAATTATTAGCTCAGGGTTAATTGATTTCAAGAATTTACAGCCGGTATTAAAAGAAGGAGTACTCCCTGTTGCAAAAGTTGCTTTAACCGAAACGCTGTATTTTCCTTTCACAGAGGCTATTGTATTTACCATGCTTCTTCCTTATTTGAGCAATCCCAAAAAAGCGAGTGTCACCATGCTATGCGCAACGGGATTAAGCGGAATTAATCTAATTATTACAATGATCATTAACATTAGCGTGCTTGGAGTTGATCTGACGACAAGATCACAGTTCCCTCTTCTTAGTACTGTCCAAACGATCCAAGTAGCTGATTTTTTAGAGCGTCTAGATGTATTTTTTATGTTCGCGATGGTTATTGGGATTTATTTTAAAGTTAGCATCTTGTTTTATGCTTCTATAATAGGTACAGCTACTTTATTTAAAATTAAATCTCCTTCACGTCTAGCTTATCCTTTGGGCATCATTGTGTTATTTTTGTCGATTACAATCGCTAGCAATTTTCAAGAACACCTTTATGAAGGATTACACGTTGCGAGATATCTTTTACATATGCCGCTATTTTCTATCATACCCCTACTGCTTCTAATTATCGCATTTTTAAGGAATAGGAAGAAGCAGCACGGATAGTTGGATCTCTAGTAAATAGAAAGAATGGATTTAAAATGATTGAGGTGTTTTTTTTGTATATATGGTTTTATGACCACTTTGTTAATACTATCTTATTTCCGCTCACTTGCATCATGCTAGTCTGCCTTTCATTAGGACTGTATGCATACTTTAAATTAAAAAAATAAAAAATTGATAATAGACGGCTATTTTTCTCATTTAAAATAAGAAAGATACAACAAGGTAGAAAGCAACTGTTATTCCCGCTGCAATTAAAGCTGGCTTCAATTTATATTTGGCATATTCAATAACAGATAAATCTAATATTTTGGCGATGGTATTCGTATCGTCGCTTAAAGGTGAAGAAAACGCTCCAAATGAACCGCTCGCAAATACCGCACCGATAATCAACGGTAAAGAAAGATCTGCAGAACTTGCAAGCGATACGCCAAGCGGCATTAAAATCCCCCACGTTCCCCAAGCAGATCCGATAAAGTAAGAAATAGCGGCTCCAAAGATAAACATGAACGGAGTGACGAACATTTGAGGAATCCACTTAGAATGTGCCGTCACGAAATTTGAAAAACCTAAGTCTTCTGTAACAGCCGATAATCCCCATACTACCGATAACAGCAGAATAACGGACATCAAGTCATTGCCTCCTGTGATAAAACCATTAAGCAAATTCTGTAATGTAAAGCGCTGAAACAAGAAAAAAATAAGAGTAATTAACGTAGTCATAATTAAAGCTACTACCATCGCTTCTAGCACGTCTGCTTTAATGAATGCTTCAAAAAAGCTGTGGCTCTTATGATGTCCACTCCACCATGTTAACAGTAAGGTGAGTGAAATCACAACAAGTAAAGGTACTAACAAATTCCAAGGCTTAGAAGGCAAATCCTTCGATACACAAGGATGACAATCATGCCAATCTTTTTCGTCTTCTTCCTCCAGCTTCATAGGAGCGGTAGATGTTGAATGATGAAAAAAGCTCAAATAAATCCCTACTAAAATAATTACAATCGAAAAGAAATTATAAGGAATGCTTTGAATGAATAAAGAATAAGCGTCTTGTTTTATGCCTTGATGATCAATTGCCATTTGGATGATTGATACCATATATCCTACAAATGCAGTTGCTACGGGAATTAAGACGATAACAGGAGTAGCAGTTGTTTCAATAACAAACCCTAGCTCTGCTGTCGTCATTTTTACTTTCTTCAATAACGCTCTCATGATGGGCGCGATCGTCACAAAACGAAATGTGGGAGCACTAAATGTTCCAATGGTTGAAACATAGGTTAAAATAAGAGCTTTTTTTCTTGTATCAATTCTTTCTGCGGCTGTTTCCACAAAACCTTTAACTCCTCCAGCCATCTTAATCATTCCGATAAGCCCTGAAAACGCGTATAAAAAGACAACGATTTCTATATTACTTTTATTTCTAAGAGCTTGTACAACGTAGTGAAGTAACTTTTCAACACCTCCGACAATCGAATGATCAATCAAATAAGCGCCTACTAATAAGCCTAAAAACAACCCTGGCAGTACTTGCTTGGTGAAAATAGCTATGGGAATAACAATTAAAAACGGTATAACTGAAAACCAGCTAGATTCCATGGGACTCTCCCCTATCTTAAAAACCATATTAGATGTCTTTACGTATCGTTCATTAGCTTTTAATGTAACCCCAATAATATGTGTATATTCACGAAAACAACACGTATAAGCAGCACTGCTTTAATAAACTATTTCTAATTAAAAACAGCATGGTAAAAATCTTTATTTCTACAACAAAAAAAGCAGTTTGCACATGCAAACTGCTTTCGAAAAGAAGCGGAAGACGAGGTTCGAACTCGCGACCCCCACCTTGGCAAGGTGGTGTTCTACCACTGAACTACTTCCGCACAATATATAAAAGCAAAGATGCGGGTGAAGGGACTTGAACCCCCACGTCATAAGACACTAGATCCTAAGTCTAGCGCGTCTGCCAATTCCGCCACACCCGCGTGTGAATTAAAAGAAAACTCCAAAATGGCAGGGGCAGTAGGAATCGAACCCACACTGACGGTTTTGGAGACCGTAGTTCTACCTTTAAACTATGCCCCTAGAAATGATTTCTTCAAAAGAACCTCGTTTATTGACGACGCTATATTATAATAAAACATATATAAAGTTTCGTCAATAGGGCTTTTGATGAATCACGACTAGTACTAGCGGTTTCAAAAAAACTGTGAGGCATATCACAGCTTTTTACACATTCTCTTCACCAGCTGCAGTCCTCTTTAATCTCCGCTACTTGTTTTAGGGACTCTTCTGTAACACAGCATTATACAAAATGTCTCCAAAACCGCGTAAAGACCGAAAGAATATGGAGGAGTGCAGATTTTACAGGAGGCACGTTTTTTTGAGAATCCGCATTAAAATCCACAGGTTCTCCCTCATTCCCCACAAGCATACTGTGAGAAATTTTAGTTTCAATAGCTCCTGTTAACTCGGCTGCAAATTCTTCACTATCTACCATAACCATGGATTCAGTATTTAAAAATACAGAACGTGAATCTAAGTTAAAAGAACCAACTGCACTCAAACGCTGATCATAAACAACGGATTTTCCGTGAATTGAATAAGGCTTTTGATATTCATAAAGCTTTGAACCAGCTTTTATAACGCGATTCTTTACTCCCAAGTATGCAGAAAAAGCCATAGCATTTGGAGTGGATGTAATAGAATTCGTTAAAATAATTCTTTGCACTTTAGATTTTATTGACTTATCTATATACTGTTCCATCTCTTTTGTTGGCACGATATAAGGACTTTGAACAACAATGGATTTTTCAGCTTGCTGGGAAAGCTTAATAAACGTTTTCCATATAAAAGGGCTTTTATTCATTCGTTGAATAGGATTTGTAATAAAAGAAATCTTTCTTGTAGGCATCGTTGCCTCTCTCCATACAATATAAGGATGGACAAAAGGTTCGTTTGCTTTTTTGGCCTCTTCGTATTGATCTATCAACAATTTTTTTCCTGAAAGACCACGAAATTGTTTAGTTTTCTTGAGCTTTGGAAAAGCTTTGCGTGTATACGAATGATTCCATAATTTCTCTACATACTTCTCCATTGAAAGAATGACACTATTACTTTCTTGCTTTGTGTTATAAATCAGCACATCACGGTCATAGACAAAATTTTTATCTGGTTGACTGGCCAAGTATTTATCTCCAATATTTCGTCCTCCACTAATACCTAATTGACCATCCACTACTATTATTTTATCGTGAAGACGATTATGCCATGTCCAAGGTTTAAAAATAGTAAAGGGCTCATAGTACTTTAATTCAATATTATTGTGGAAAGCTAGAGCATAAAGAACGTTTTTTCGCTTACCTTTTAATCCATGAGAGATCCCGTCTAACAGGACTCGAATACGTATACCTCGATCCGCAGCTTCGAATAAAGCGCCCATAAGTAAATCCGAAGAACGACCTTTACCAATGGAAAAGTACGCAATATCGATTGTATGCCTCGCTTCTTGAATCATCTGCATCCGAACAAGCCCTGAAAAATAACCGTTTTCCAAAAGCATAACCCGGTCTGTGGACTCTTTCTTCCCGTAGAAACTTTCAGTATTCATTACTTTTAAGTCTTTTCCCTTGTGCAAAGGGAAGTAAAACAGCACCACTGCAGTTACGAATACATATATGAAGTACAATACGACAATCATTATTAGTATATTTATTAGCATGTTTCCTGTCACAATCCCTTTCCATTCTTATCGTTCTGTTTTTATTAGGATTCTTACTTTTTTAACTTCTATACCTTTTAAAATAAGAATGGAATGATGGATTATTTGTTACACTACTGTTGATTTCCATGCAAGACTTCACTTTCGCTCCTGCCGGGTCTCACCTATTCTGTTTTCCCTATAGGAGTCTTCGCCTTGCCCTCCAAACAACCGCTAGAAGCAATCATATACACGAAACCTACATTCACCCTACCAGTAAAAAAAAGCAGAAGTTCATTATCTTCTGCTTTTGCAATTTATCCCCTATTATGAACCTGCTCTAAGTAAAACAGCAGCTCTTTTATTGATTAAGGTCGTTTTCCATATCTTTTATATCTTGCTGAAACTCTGTTAAACGCTGACGCTGTGTTTCAGAAGCATTTTCAAGCGCATTCTCGATTTGCTGAGAGGCTTCGTTCACTTCACCTATGGCTTGCTTCGCTTCATGTCCATACGATGCATCATTTTTAGCTTCATTTGCCTGTTCATATGCATCTACTGCTTCTTTATGCCCCTGCTGTGCTGCTTGAAACGATTGTTGTTTATCTTTGTTATATGGGAATTTTTTCATCATAGTGCTCCTTTCCATTTGTTCACTCTATAGTGTGGCATTTTTCCACTTATTCATACGACGTTTCAATAGCTTGAAGCTGCGTAAATATTCTGCATAACGAATTCCTTTATTATTTAAGAGCATCCAATGATATCTTTTATCCCTTGAAATACTTTCTATATTTTACATAAATGTATAATCACTTTCTTTAGCGGACATCATACGAATAGCTTATTTGAACGTCAAAATATATTGGGGTTGACTGCATGCACTTGTTTCTTTCCTTTTTGATCATTTGTGCAGGGATTATATGGATGGAAATAAAAAGATTACCTCAACCCTCTCATAAAAAGGAACGGAAAATTTTTATTTTATTCATGACAATCAGTATGATGATCGCTCTTGCAAAAATCTTTCGACTGCCTCTACCGAACCCTTCTGATTGGGTAGAAGCAATGTTTCAACCTTTAAGTCACTTATTATTCCGTTGGATCACTTAATTAGTGTATATGGCAAAAGGATGTGCTCATTTTGCTTAATGAAATCAATATTTCGGCTACTCAATTTCGCAAGCTAGTAACTTTATATAGCATCGGAAGCACAATTATTGTTGTGCCTGCCGCTATTACGGCTGATGCTCATCAAGATGCCTGGATTACAGCACTTTTCGGTCTAGCATCAGGAATTGGCTTAGTTTTGCTTTTTACCTCACTAGGAAAAATGTTTCCAACGCTTACGCTGATGGAAATGAACGAAAAAATTTTAGGCAAACTGTTTGGAAAGATTGTTTCTGCTGTTTTTGTATTATCCAATTTATTTATCAGCAGTCAAGTTCTTTACTATGTAGGGAATTTTCTCACTACACAAATTCTTCCCTACACGCCGCTTACAGCCATCCACATTGCATTTATGGGTGTGGTTATCGTAGGAGTACGCCTAGGAATAGAAGTTATTGCACGAAGTGCCGAGATTTTATTTCCTTGGTTTGTCGGATTATTCGGACTTCTGATTTTGTCTATGATTCCGCAAATTAAAATAGAGCATATTCAGCCTGTGTTCGAAATACATCCAAAAGCTTTTATTCGTGCTGTTTTAACGTTTTTAAGCATGAGTTCTTTGACTTATACCATTCTGCTTATGATTTTTCCTTCCCATACACCAGACACGAAAAAGGCCACTCAATCTTTTTATATAGGGAATATAGCCGGTGGACTAGTGATGGTGACGTTAATCTTACTCGGAATTTTAGTACTTGGTCCTTATTACTCCCAAATCACCATGTTTCCAAGCTATGAATTAGGAAGAAGAATTGATGTAGGAAACTTTCTTCAAGGAATTGAAGTAGTCATTGCTATTTTGTGGTTTATTACTCTCTTTTTTAAGCTTTGCATTTACTTTTACGCTACTCTTTTGGGGTTTGCCAATGTATTTCACATAAAGGACTACAAGCTATTTTCTTTTCCAGTCGCACTCATCATGATTACACTTTCCCTTATTGTGTATCCGAGCGTTTCTTATCAAAAAGATTGGGATACAAAAACGTGGATTCCCTACAGCTTAGTTGTAGGCATCTTATATCCGCTTTTCCTTTTAATTGCAGGATTTATTCAAAACAAAAAGCAGCATTCTTCTAACAGCGACTAAAAAATCAAAAACCTTTAATAGAGAATGCACCTTCGGTATAAGTAATTATTTTTCTGGAAAATATAACATTAATTATTCATGTATAGGAGCTAGTCTATGCTAGGGGTATTGGGGTTACTTATTGTTTGCACGCTCGTCATTTGGTTTGAAGTACCTAACTTACGGCAAAAAAAAGCGAAGAAAGAATTATGGCTATTCTACACAGTTCTTGCAATTGGAATGTCCGTAAGCATCTGTAAAGCACTGGGTTTATATGTTCCAAATCCTTCTGATTTATCAGCTGCTATCTTCAGGCCAATCAGCATATTTTTACTTCATTTATTATCTTAATACGTAAGGCGAGGAAGTGAATACCGTGAAACCTGTAGTTAAAATTTCAACGATTCAATTTCGCATGCTCGTCATGCTTTATACAATTGGAAGCACAATTGTTATTGCTCCAGCGTCTATGACTATTGATTCTAAGCAAACTGCTTGGATTCCCGCTATCCTCGGAGTAGCATGCGGATTTGTATTAGTGAAAGTATATATTGCTCTCGGACTTTTATTTAAAGATAAAAATCTGGTAGAAATCAATGATGTAGTATTTGGAAAATATCTAGGAAAAGGTGTATCTTGTTTATTTGTCATATCTACTGTCATAACGTGCAGCCGTATTGTATACTACGTCGGGAGTTTTTTAAATACCCATATTATGATGGAAACGCCGCTGCTTGCTATTCACATTATTTTTATGCTTGTGGTTGTTTTCGGGGCAAGACTCGGGCTAGAAACAATTGCACGCTGCTGTGAAATCTTTTTCCCGTGGTTTGTTGGCCTTCTCGGGATTTTTATTTTTTCACTAACTCCTCAAATGAAACTTGAAAATCTTATGCCTTTAATGGACATTCACTTAAAGCCGCTGACTCATTCGGTTCTTATCTTTCTTAGCATTACTTATTTTACTTTTGCTCCTTTGATGATGATTTTCCCCCTTCATTTAAGAAAACCTGAAAAAGGAGCTAAAGCTTTAATGAGCGGCAGCCTGCTAGGTGGATTTATTATGGTAATTGTTATTCTCTCTTGTATAATCGTTATTGGTTCGTATCATTCTTCAACTACCATGTTTCCTGTATATGAAATGGCTAAGCGAATTGAGGTGGGAAATTTTTTGCAAGGAATCGAGGTAATTATTGCTATTATATGGTTTCTCACTCTTTTCTTTAAGGTTTCTCTTTATTTTCATGCTTCCATCGCTGGACTTTGTCATATTTTTAACATCAATGAAACTCGATTTCTAACGTTACCGATGGGATTAACTGTTACGACTTTTTCCATTATTGTGTACCCAACCATTACCTATCAAAAAACATGGTTAGCCGAAACGTGGATTCCCTATAGTTTTTTGCTAGGAGCTTTATATCCTTTTATTCTTCTTATCATAGGATGGATCCGCTTTAAACCTGCTAAAATAAAAATAAAAAAGATAATAAAATCCACATAAAAAAAAGCAGGTAGTCACCTGCTTTTTTATGCTTGAAGCGCTTGAAGCCCTGCTTGGTTTAAGAAATGCCAGGGCTTATTAAAGTGGGGTTGAAAGAAAAAGTCCATAAAGCCAAGCTCATCGATCGTCATTTCCTGCTGTACGCATACGGACAATGTATTGATTGCTTGAGTAGCATCAATTTTAGAAATAACCTGTGCTCCTACAATTCGTCTTGTTTCTTCTTCATATACTACTTTTAACGTAATATTTTCGTACGTTGGCATGAATTCAGGTCGGTTATTTTCTGATATTGTGATACTTTTCACATTCATATCAAAAAGAGAAGCCGCTGTTTCAGTTATGCCGGTAGATGCAACATTGTAATCATAAATATGCAAGCCTGATGTTCCTTGTGTTCCCATATACTTAATCGTCGGTTTAACAAGGTTTTGAGCAACTAATGTTCCCATTCTAACCGCATTTGTAGCAAGCGGAATATAGGCATGTTTCTTAATCGGATTATAGTAAATGGCACAACTATCTCCGGCCGCAAATATATCTTTTTTGCTTGTTTGCATATATTCATCGACCACAATTGCGCCGTTTGGAAGCATTTCTACCTGCCCTTTTACTAAGTCTGTGTTTGGACGGAAGCCAACACACAAAATCACAAGATCCGCTTCGTATTCACCTTCAGTTGTCACTACTTTTTCAACAGATCCATCGCTGCCTACAAATTTAGTAACCGCTTGGTTTAATGCTAATGTAACTCCGCGTTTTTTAAATTCCGTTTCCATCAAGCTTGTAAACTCTGGATCAAGATATTTATTTAAAATACGATCAGCACTATCAATAAATGTGACTTCTTTTCCATATACTTCAAATGCTTCTACTAATTCTGCACCGATATAACCAGCACCAATTACGGCGATTTTTTTTGCTTGTTTTGCTTTTTCAATAATGTGATTAGCATGCTGATAATTTTTACAAAGCACAACATTATTTAAATCGATGCCTTCAAGGTTTGGAATAATCGGCCATGATCCAGTTGTCATCACTAATTTATCAAATGTATCTTCAAATTCTTCGTTGGTTTCTAAATTTCGCACTGCTATTTTTTTGTCTTCTGTATCAATATTCGTAACTTCATGTTTCATTTTCATATTTACACCCATCTCTTGCAATTCAGACGGTGAAGAGTAAAATAAACCATTTGCATCTTTTACGACCCCGCCTACATAGAGCGCAATTCCACAAGACAAAAATGAAACATTATCATTTCGCTCATAAACTGTAATTTTAGCTTCTGGATAAAGTTCTGCCATATTTTTTACTGCTGCTGTTCCTGCATGTGTACACCCTACTACTGCAATTTTCATAGATGATATCCCCCTTAGGATTATAGAAAATATGATATTGCGAAGTTATTCACATATATTGTGAAATATTTCACATATCTTTTACAATTCTTATTATACAAACATGTTTGTCCTTTTTCAAGAGATATGTGAAAAAAATCACATACTTTTTTTAAAAAATATGTTACAGGGTTCTTTAAATAGCGTTGAAGCTTGATATGATGCGTTTTTTTGTTGATGCGCTGCTGATGAAAAACTTCATCATCTTGTTTTTTTACGTAGAAACTCACTATCCAATGCACTCTCCATCCAAAAAAATAAGACGGATAAAAGAGTCACCGCTAAAATAGATACACGGATTCCGCTCACAAGCAAGTCTGCTATATAAACTGATAGAAAAGTAAAAAATATATCCACAAAAGCTGCAGATGTTATAAATAGTACTCTGTTCATCCTAGCATTCTTCATTAAAAAAATAAGTGCCTTTGAAAAAAGCTCTGTGATAGAACCAAACACAAAAATAAAAAATAGAAATAAACATATGGCCCAGTAAGAGTCATATTCCACTTCCATCAATCTAAGGAAGCCTATAAAACCAAAAAAGTAGCTTCCCATTAAGATAGCTAAAGTGATTAGTACCATCGCTCCTGCTATAAAGAACGCAATTAAACGATCCATTCCCTTGTTTTTTCTTTTCATTGTTCCACGCCACCTTGCTTACTCATCACTTAATCCATATTATACTAAAAAAGTGCGATACCATGGTATCGCACTTTTCATCGTTACTTATCTTTTTTATCTTGAAGAGCTTGTTTTAAAGCATCCCCCAAGCTTGAACCAAATGCTCCGTCATCGTTATATTTGTTAAGAAGCTTTCGTTCTTCTCGTTTTGAAATCTTTTTCTTTTTGTCCTCAGCTTTTTCCACTACTTGACATGAACGGCATTGGAAGTACGTCCCGGCTTTTCCTGAATGAATTTCCATTCGTTTATGACACTGCGGACAGCGGCGGTTCGATAGTTTAGGGTCTTTTGCGCGTCTATAGCTGCACTCAAGGCTTGAACAAACGAGCACTCTGCCTTGCTTTGTTTTCTTTTCTTTTAAAAACGAACCGCATTCTGGACATTTAGAGCCCGTTAAATTATGGGGTTTGTACGTTTGATTACTTGTTTTTACTTGTTTAACCAGCTTTTCCGTTTGCTCACGAATATTTGTTAAAAACTCTTTTGCATTTCCTTTTCCTTTAGCAATTGCTTCTAACTCACGTTCCCACTTAGCCGTGAGTTCAGGCGACTTTAACTCATCCGCTACTAGGTCAATTAGCTGCTTTCCTTTTTTGGTTGCATGCAGACGATTGTTTTGGCGATCAATGGATTCGTTTTGCAGCAGCTTTTCAATAATATCTGCACGTGTTGCCGGCGTGCCTAAATTATGTTTTTCCATTTGTCCAAGAAGATCTGCTTCTGTATAGCGCTGCGGCGGCTCTGTAAATGCACTTTTCATCGTTACATCTTGAATGCTCAGCTTGCTGCCTTCTTTCATATCAGGTAGCTTCACCGTTGCTTCTGATTCTCCACCAGAAACTTTTTTAAAGCCTGCATTTACGACTTGCTTTCCGCTTGCTACTAACTGTTCCCCATTGACTTCAAGCTCGGCTTTGACCACTTCATACTCATATGCAGGATAAAATAACGAAATAAATCGCTTTGCAATTAAGTCATACAGCTTTCTTTCATCAGCTGATAAGTCCTGTAAAAACACAGGCTGATCTGTTACGATGATAGCATGGTGATCACTTACTTTCTCGTTATTCACCACTCGTTTTGGCAACTGTGCATTTCTTAAAATTGGGCGAACTTCTTCTTTATATACAGCAGAGATACTTTCCAAGCGCTCCTTCATAGTGGAAACCATATCTGTTGTTAAATAACGAGAATCTGTACGTGGATACGTGACTAACTTATGCTGTTCATATAACTTTTGAAGTACATTTAATGTCTTCTTAGCAGAGAAGTTAAAGCGTTTATTAGCATCTCGCTGCAGTTCGTTTAAGTCATAAGGAAGCGGCTGCGCTTCTTTATGCATTTTGCGCTTAATTGTTTTTACAACTGCCTCACCTGATAATTTTGAGTGCAGCTCTTTTGCGCGTTTTTCATCAAAAATGCGCTTTTCATTGCCTTTTTGCCAAGCTGCTTCAAAAGATGAAAACTGAGCTGTAAGCGTCCAATATTCACTAGGCTTAAATGTGTTAATTACTTGTTCACGCTCAATTATCATCGCAAGCGTCGGTGTTTGTACCCGCCCTGCCGATAACGGTTCTTCGTATTTAGTCGTTAACGCTCTCGTTACGTTTAAACCGATAAGCCAATCGGCTTCTGAACGGCAAACCGCTGAATCATACAAGCGATTAAATTCTTTTCCTGGTTTTAACTGTTTAAACCCGTCACGAATTGCTTTATCCGTTTGAGACGAAATCCAAAGGCGTTTAAACGGCTTGTTCCAGCGTACCTTTTCCATAATCCAACGTGCTACAAGCTCTCCTTCACGCCCTGCATCAGTCGCAATAATTAACTCTCCAATATCCTTTCTTTTTGCTAAATCAGATACTGTGCGAAACTGAGAGCTTACTTTACGAATTACTTTTAGTTTCATTTTCTCAGGCATGATTGGCAGATCTTCTAATCTCCATGTTTTATATTGGTTATCATAATCCTCTGGTGTTTGTAATTCAACTAAATGACCGAGTGCCCATGTTACGACGTACTTTGGCCCTTCAATATACCCTTTTTTTGTTTGTGTGCTGCCAAGTACACGTGCAAGATCACGTGCTACACTTGGCTTTTCTGCTAATACAAGTGATTTCATTTTATGTATACCTCCAATTCACTTGTTCCATTATACATGATTGGATACCTTTTGTACGACTTCAAGGCTAAGTTTACATAATCATATTATAATAAAGAAAGCTGAAGAATTTCTCTTCAGCTTTTAGCTACTTCTTTTTATAAAATAGGCGCGAAATAATTAAACCGATGGCTCCTAAGACGATAAATAGTAAGGCACGTATAGCCATTGGAATAAAAGGTAAATCATATAAAACAAGTTTGAAAAGTGTTAAAAATAACAGGCCGACACCGATATACGTGGCTGTTTTAAAGGTTCGAAGTAATCCTATTACGAATGCAGCAATGGCCAAACATAGCCAAACAGCCGTCATAATAAGCGTTTGCGTATTAGCGGAAAGATCATTGGTGCCAGCGTTTGTCACTTCCGTTGCAAAAATTAAAGAAAGAATAGAAAAAACGATACTTCCTCCAATTTTGAACGTATCGTGCTCATCTTTTTCTGTTTTTTGAATACTGATCCATACAAATACTAGAATAGAAGCTAACACAACAACCCAATTTAATGTCGGAAGAGACAGCACTTGTTCGATTGGTGTAACTAAGATATACGTGGCACTCAGTATATAAATCGTATAAGAAAACAGTTGATGAAGTAGATTTTTATACGTCATGGCGATATAGTAAACAGCAAGTCCTTGAATCACATATAAAATGACTCCTTCTCTTAAATCGACGAGCTGATGAATAAAAAACGCTACTGCAACAATTAAATAGGTAATAAAAAATTCAAATTTCTCTTTAGAACTTCTTACTGTGTAAACACCTAATGCGTAAATAATAACTAGCGCAAGCAGCACCATTGTGGTCGTGCCATCGTCAAAAACGGCAAGCAGCCAGCCGTACGTAACTGCTAAACTCGATAGAAGGGTAAACGCATATACTTGGAGTACGGATTGTGATAGAAAAAAACTAGAAATTAAGCATAAATGCTGAATCAGAATCGCCATACCTAATAACTCTTTTACACCATTATCACCAACAAACGAGTAATAAATGAGTAGCGTAAGATTTAATAGTACGGCGGAAAGAACATATAAAATTGAATATTTTTGTTTGATTGCCACATATAAAAAGGCAATATACAGAAGCGTTTCATAGCCAATGAAAACGAGCGCATTAGGCGAATTACTTTCAATAAGAAAAGGAACTAGTACGCCTCCAACCGCGCTAATAACCCCTAATGCCTGTGAACGATAAAAGACTGTCGCGATAATCCCTAAGATAATCCAGCTCGTATTTAGTATAAAAGCAAGCGTTGGTCCCGCTAAATGATATAGGCTATGCATCGCAAACGTCGTTAACATGAGAATAGGAATAGCTCCTCCTACAAGTACTTGCCCGAGCACCAACCTACCCTTTTTAATTTGGAAATGACCTGTCACAGCAAAACCTATTGAAACAACGAAACCGAGAACAACTTTTACTTTTTCATTCATTAATCCATAGTCAGAGGCTGCTTTAAATCCCCATAGCACGCCAATAATAAATACAAAAATAAAGATTCTCGGCAGCCATATTTGAAAAAGGACTTTTTCCCAATCAACAGGTTCTTCTATTACCTGTGAACTTTTAGCTGCTGTCTGAACAGGACGTTTAGCGGTCTCTTCGCGCCGCTGAGGAGGAGCGTGAACTGCTTTTGGCCTTGGAGAATTTGTTTTATATACGAGCGACTTTAGTCTGGCTACGTCTTCTTCTAAACTGCTTATTTTTCGTTCAAGTTCTTCTATTCTTTCTTTTTCCATATTTCCTCACCCTTTCTCTTTAAAGTATTTGTGATTTTTATATGTATATCTTACAACACTTAACTATTATACCATTAAAAGGAATAACACTTAGAAACATTCTATTTTTGGCAAAAAAAAATACAGCGCCCTTTTCAAAAGAAAAGTTCGTTGTATAGGATGTGCTGCATTTTTTATGTCACTTTCTCGCTGTATGTACTATGAAATCCCGCTTCGATGTGGGCTACTTGAAAACTATGGTGACCAATTAAATATTTAACAATATCCACACGGTCAATTTTACCGGGCTTATTGTTCATTGCTTCTCGCACCATAGATTGAAATGTTTCTTTGCAAAACTTCTTTTCATGAAGCAGAATCGTTTCACAATACTCTTCATGGTCTCCCTCTGAAATACGATAATAATGCATTTCTTTCACCCCTTTTTAATGTTATACCTATTACATACCCCAAATATTGCTATTTTAACAAATTAATTTTATTATTCTTTATTTTTCCATTTATATATGGTTTACAGCGCAACGTTTCGAAACTCTTCGTTATAAATGCTAATTTGAAGCCGCTGAGAAAAACGTTCTTGTTCGATATATGTTTCAGGCATTAGTACAACAGGATATACCTTAGGGTTTTCGCCACTTCCTAATATGTATACATACATCTTTCCTTCGCTTGTATATCGAACCTTCGTCGAAATACCTCCTTGCCCTTGAAGAGGCGCATAAACAGCTCTTACATTATCTCTTATTTCTTGTACAAATCCATGTAGTTCAATATCAGAATCATAGTAATGGTTTGCTTCATACAAGCCGTAAATACGAGACTTATCGATATCGCATAATATGTTCCAAAATTCAGATAAATCTTCTTGGAACAACACTTGAATAAAATTCCGTGCAGCTTCTTGCTGTTCTTTTGTTAATTCTTTTGTTAGCGCAAACTCTTCATTCTTTAACATCTCAGTCACCTCCCTTTTGTATGTAATACGACAAGAGATAAAAATAACCTCTTTTTTTCAGCTTATTAGCAAGCAATTTATTTTTTTACATTAAAAATTGAAAAGTTATTTTGACTAAGGTGTCAGAATAACTTTTCAATTACTGTAGAATAATTACGTAAAATATTCGATTTTTGCATTTGGAAAATACTGATCAATGTAATATTCTAATGTTTCTCTTAATTCTTGTTCTTCATCTTTTGCGTATACATACTTTCCAATTCCGTAACGCCCCCATTTGTAGCGGCGCTCCTCTTCATTCATCTCAAGCTTCGTTTTTGGATAATTTTTCTCAATTACCCGCTTGGCCGGCTTGGTAAAGCGATGCTGAATCATTTCAAACGTAATATCATCTCTTGACTCCTCAGGTATAGAGGCGTCAAGCTTTTCAAACAGCTGACGGTACCCCTCTTGCCAACCTTCATGAATGTAAATAGGGGCCACAATAAAACCAAGTGGATATCCGGCTTTTGCGACTTTATTAGCAGCTTCAATCCGGTAATCGAGAGGAGATGTACCAGGTTCAAAGTTTTTTATAACATAATCTGCATTTATGCTAAAGCGAAAGCGCGTGCGACCATTATGTTTAGCATCCAATAAATGATCCACGTGATGAAACTTAGTCACAAAGCGCAGTTGACCTAGTTCACTTTCTCCAAAATATTCAATCGCGCGCTTTAATGAATGTGTTAAATGGTCAATTCCTACGATGTCAGATGTACAAGCCGCTTCAAATCGCGTTATTTGAGGGGCTCTTTCCTGCATATATTGTTCTGCTTGACCTAATATTTCTTCAACATTCACGTACGTGCGAATATATGGTTTGCTTCCCATTGTTGTCTGCAAATAACAATAGTGACAGTGCCCCATACACCCTGTTGCAAACGGTATTGCATATTCAGCTGACGGTTTAGATGTATCAAATTTTAACGTTTTACGCACACCAACTACTAAAGTCGACTTGGCATTGCGGTATTTTTGTAAATCATTTTTTCCCGGTATATTACGCACTTGATTATGAGAAGTTGTTTGACGAATCTCAATTCCCATCTTCTCAAATTTTTCTTTTAATTGAACACCAAGCGGGTACTCCATTGCCCCTGGCTCAATGTATACTAATTGAGGTACAAAAGGTTTTATCATCATGTACACTTCCTTTTTTCTAATACTAATAGCGTTTGAAAAACAAAAAGACTCTATCCTTGGTAATTATTTTTTACACAAAAAAGCTCTCTGTTTAAGAGAGCCTTGCGTCAGTCATATTGTTCATAATCAAATATTTTGTTATACATTTTCTCTGCTTCGTCATACGTTGAATACACCGCATCATCTTCAGCTAACAAATGATAAGACTCATGTAAAAAAAGCGCTTTTTCGCCTTTGTTTTCAGGATGTTCAACAATTTCAGCTTGATTGATATTGGCAACATTTGCTGTATGAGGATTTCGATAAATAACAAATACTTGATCTCCCACTTGATATTCTTTTTTCTCCACGATCATCATCCTTTTCTTCTTACTTTACTCGTATGATGTCCGCTTTTGCTCATTTTATCCGGTAAAAACACCTCATAACGTCATCAAGAATTTATACGCTTTTACGCTCAATAAACCGAAAAGGAAGCTCAATTTTTTGAGGATCCTTGCTCCCGACTAGTTTAAAAAGCGTTTCGCCCATTTCTTTAAGAGGAAGTTCGATCGTTGTGATTTGTAAATAAGAAGAAAGCGGATGATTATCAAAACCAATGATAGCTAAATCGCCTGGAACTGACATACCAGCTTGTTCGCACTGAGCTTTTATACCAATAGCGACTTGATCGTTTGTTACTAAAAGCGCCTGAGGCCGATTTTTCATCTGCACTAGTTTTTCCACCACTTTTTCACCATCTGTCACGTTCAAACAGCCTTGAAAAACCCATTCCGGATGATAAGACTGATTTATTCTTTCTACATATTCTTTGTATGCTTGCTGCCGCTGCTGACTATTTGTACCCGTCATTCTTCCAATACAGTAGCCAATATCCTTATATCCTTTTTCTTTTAAATACAGGAGCGCATGCTTAAAAGCTGCATAATGATCAACGTATACGGAGCGAATAGAATGATTTTGTACGTTTTCGCACACGGCTATCGGCCCGTACTGCTGATAATATTCAATCGCGCTCCAGCTGCTTGCTCTAGAACAAATAATCACTCCATCAACTTGCTTTGTTTTTAGCATATGAAGCGCTTGTTCTTCTTTTTTTACATCATAGTTCGTCTGACAAATAACAAGCTGATACTGCTTTTCTAACGCTTGAGATGCCACCCCTTCTAAAAGCAGACTAAAATACGGATGATTAATAAAAGGCAGTACGACGGCAATCATATTTGTTTTCCCTTTTGATAAGTGAACGGCATTAATATTTTGTTCGTAATTAAGTTCTTGAATCACTTCTTCCACCAGTCGGCGCTTTTCTTCTTTTACATACGGATGATTATTTAACACCCGTGACACGGTCGAAACAGATACACCAGCTTTTTTTGCGATATCTCGGATATTTGTCATGTTTTCACCTTTTTCTCTTGCGCTGAAACGCGTTTCATACTTTATTCTCATTATAAAGTGAAGCAGCAATAAGCTAAACCCGTTACAATCATCTTTTTATTCATTTATACAAGGAGGTCATGTCATGGGTATTTTATTATTTATTTTATTATGCGGAATTGAAATCGGAGGAGCGGCTTATGCACTTAAACAAAATGAGACGATTTGGAAGGAATTAGGTGAAGAAAAACCGACTGATTTTTTCAAGCAGTAAAAAAAGAGGTTGAGACATAACGAAATGAATCCAATCTCAAGACGAACAACTAGTATACATGAGCTGAACCGCTTGTGACACTCCAGTTGATTTCCGTGCAAGACTTTGCTGTCCGCGGGAGTCTTCGCCTTGCCCTCTAATCAACTGCTAGAAGGACCTACACACATGAAACCTGCGTTTAACACAACAAAAAAAAACGAACCACTAATCAAACATCTTGATCAATGGTTCGTTTTTCACTTCATCTAAAATACTTTCGTTCCAGCCTCTTTAGATTAAGCAGCCTCTTTAGATGATTTTGATTTTTTATTTAAACGTGGAAAGCCAATTACAATCGCAATGATACCGCAAACCGCTGTTAACATTGGATAGAATGTAAATGGAATAATCTCAATCGGTGAAACTTTAGCAAATCCTGCTGCTAGAAGCATTTGTGCACCGTAAGGGATAAGCCCTTGAACGCTGCATGAAAACAAGTCGAGCAGACTGGCTGATTTACGATTATCAATTGAATACTTATCAGAGATTTCTTTCGCTAACGGACCTGCTGTAATAATTGAAATCGTGTTATTAGCCGTGGCTAAATTAGTTAAACTTACCAATCCAGCGATACTGAATTCTCCGCCTTTTTTTGTTTGAATGCGTCGTGTTAATAAGTTCAATAAGAACTGAATACCGCCGTTATAGCGAATGAGTTCAACCATTCCGCCAATTAAAAGAGATAAAATAATTAATTCCGACATTCCGCCAATACCTTCTGTCACAGTTTTAGCAAGAGAAGAAAGCGTGTAGCTTCCGTCAGCTAATCCAATCACGCCGGCTAATACAATTCCTCCGGTTAAAATGCTTAATACGTTTGCACCAAATATGGCAGCAACTAGTACGCCGACATAAGGCAAGATTTTAAACCAGCTAAAATCTTTAATTTCTACTGATGATGTATTGCCTAGCGTCATTACAAGTAATAAAACTACCGTAACAATCGCTGCAGGAAGTACGATAAAAAAGTTTACTTTTAATTTATCTGACATATTTGTTTTTTGCGTACGAACTGCTGCAATGGTCGTATCAGAGATTACGGATAAATTATCTCCAAACATTGCACCACCAACAACGGCAGCAATTGCCAATGTAATGGATACATGCGCCTGCTCACTGATTCCTACAGCGATAGGCCCTAATGCAGCGATTGTTCCCATTGACGTTCCCATCGAAATTGAAATGAATGCGCCAATAACAAAGATTCCGACTACCACTAAGCTTTGCGGAAGAACAGACAGAGCTAAGTTTACCGTTGAATCGACAGCTCCCATGCCTTTAGCGACTTGAGAAAAAGCACCTGCTAAAATAAAAATAAGTACCATAATAATGATATCAGGATGCCCTGCTCCTTTAGCAAATCGTTCCACTTTTACATTAAGTGAATCTTTGCGGTTCATAGCCAGCGCCACAATGGCTGCAATGATAATGGCTACTAATACAGGCAGCTTATAAAAATCTCCCGTTATGATTCCTGATCCGACAAACAGGACTAAAAAGACGCCCAGCGGTAACAGCGCCCAGCCGTTTCCTTTTTGTTGTTCCATTCTTAACACCTCTTGTTTACGTAATAAAAAAAGACCTCTTCTTATTGATAAGAAGAGGTCTCTTATTTGTATCATAAGATTACCCTTCTCATCTTCCAAACGAAACATCGTCTGCTGGATTTGGCACCGCACTGCGTACAGCCAGTTGCCGAGACATCATAGGGCCAGTCCCTCCGTCTCTCTTGATAAGAAGTTTGTAGTTGTTTTAAAAATAGTCTTTCACTACTGTAATCTCTTTTTATTTAATTGTCAAATGCTATTTTAGAAAAATATATAGTGTGAAAATTCCCACATCAATTAGCTACGTCTCGTTTTAAAAACGCCACCCAAGCTACGCCCATGAAGAAGACAAAGTGTGCAACTAAGATGAAGATTGAAAATGGAATTGTCATGCCGTCAAACATCGTCTTCATTCCGTCCATATACTGCACAAAGTTTGTGTTGGCGAACAGTAAAAATTTCCCCCACCATAAACCAAACTGTGATACTATCCCAGTTACTGCTTTCGCCCCGATACTTACGACAATAGCTAGACTTGAAGCAAGCGCACTGTTTCTAAATAAAGACGACAGCATGAATGCGAACGTCATCATCATAAACGTTTCCATATACGCACTGTCATACGTAAGCGTAATGTTTTTAAGCAGCTGTGCATCTCCTTCTAGACTGGTAAATCCAAAGAACAATGCTCCCCATACAAACGAAAAAAGTAAATAGCTCAGTAAGTAATACAAGCTAATTAAAATGAGCGTTATGTACTTGGACGTTAAAATCGTTGAGCGTCTAGCTGGACGAATTAAAAGAAGCTTAATGGTACCTGCTTCAAACTCTTTTGCAACCATTGACCCTCCAACAGCAAGCGCGAAAAATTGAACGAGAATCAGCATACCTGAACTAAATGACAGGAAGTTCAAAATGTTGTCTTCTGTTCCTGCACTGTTTGCTACTTTTTTCATTAAAAGAGCCATACAAAGAGTTAAAATGCCGATTGTAATAAACGTGATTTTTGTACTTCTTTTGTGAAACCATTTCATGTGTTCATTTTGAATTAGCTTAAGCATGGTGCTCTCCTTCCGTAACGGACATAAACGAATCTTCAAGCGTCTCATACACAGGGGTAATTCGGTAGACTAAAATATCGCTGTCCACTAATTTTTTATTCACAGCTGGAATTTGTTCTTTCATAATCACTACGTCAATACTATCGGATTTTATTGTTACTTGGAATTCTTGAGATAAAAGATCCGCTGCTTTTTGCGCGTCAGATACTTCAAATTCTACATACATCCCTTGATCTTGACGATTTGGAGATAGATCTTGAATAGCTTTTAACTCGCCGTTTTGAATAATACCAACGCGGTCACATAGTGCTTCTACCTCTTTTAATAAGTGGCTCGCGATTAAAATTGAAATTCCTTCTTCCCTGCAAAGCGTTTGTAAATATGTACGAAATTCTCTCATTCCCGCTGGGTCTAGACCGTTTGTTGGCTCGTCTAGTAAAAGCAATGCAGGTTTATGTAAAATAGCTTGAGCTACTCCTAAACGCTGTCTCATCCCAAGAGAATACGTCTTCACTTTTGCATGAATGCTGTTTTCAAGTTTTACTAGCGCAATGACTTCATCCAAGCGTTCTAATGTGATGCCTTCATGCATATTAGCAAAGTGTTTTAAATTTTGATAGCCCGTCAGATAATCATAGAACTCAGGGTTTTCAATAATCGCTCCAATTGATTTCATAGCTGATGTAAACTGTTCCTTTAAAGGAAAGCCGTTAACGGTAATCGTTCCCTCTGTTTCTTTAATGAGTCCTACGACGGTACGAATTAGCGTTGTCTTTCCAGAGCCATTCGGACCAAGCAACCCGAAAATCTCACCGCGCTCAACCGATAAGGATACATCATGCAAAATGGTTTTCTTCCCAATTACTTTACTGACATGATCTACTTGTAGCACTGTTTCTGTCATCATGTACATCCTTTCTTTAATTAGCAATACGCCTTCTATTGTTTCTCTTTTTTAACTATTTGTCTACTATAACCTTATTTTTGGAAAAGTAGCTCATTCAAATCATTCGTATTATCCGCTTACATTTGATAAAATAAAACAAACTTTAGTTAGAGGAGGACTTCTACATAATGAACTTAACCGTATACCTTGCCGGGCAAATTCACGATAACTGGCGAGACGAAATTAAAAACCAAGCGGAACAATTAAACCTTCCCCTTACCTTTGTCGGTCCGATGACAGACCATGACCGCTCCGACAACATTGGAGAAGAAATTTTAGGAAAACAGCCTAACGCTGTCTTAAAAGATGAAGCTGCTTCTCAAATTAATAATTTACGCACGCAGGTGCTCCTTAAAAAATCTGATGTGGTTATTGCTTTATTTGGCGAAAAATACAAGCAGTGGAACAGCGCAATGGATGCGGCAACAGCCATTGCATTAGATAAACCGCTAATTTTGGTTCGCCCAGAAAAATTGCATCACCCGCTTAAAGAACTATCAAACAAAGCGCAAGTTGTAGTCGAAACGCCAGAACAAGCTCTTCAAGCATTGGCTTATATTTTTGAATAACAAATAAGAGCTGTCGGTTCTGGACAGCTCTTATTTGTTATTTATCCCTCAAGTTCCTTACTAGGGGGAAATATTTTTTTTAGAAAGCTCTAAGATTATTCCTTTGAGTTTCTTTCATTTTCAGCATCAAAACAAGCAAAATTGTACTTAACTACTCATTTTTGTGATCCTGACGTTCCATAATCTTTAATCATTAATTTCACATCATAGTTAATTGGAACTTCACTAAACGTTTGATCCCAATTATCTTTAACTCTCATCCATACTCTGGGCCTTTTAATTCTCAATTGATTTCCGAACCCGGCCACATCGACTTTATATTCTTTTTGTATTTTTTCTACCGTGGTTCTTACTAGGTGCTCCACTTTTTTTTCTGAGTTTTTTTGCACCTTCTGTAAAAATTGATTTTTCAAAGGATCTCCTGAGGCTACCCAATTTTCAGATAGCCTTCCTTCTGATTCAATATGCACATTGAAGGAGATGTTATTTCCTTTCACATGAGGTTCAATACGACTTTTCATAGATTCTATTTCATATACAATCATCTGACCGGTCTTTTTATCAAAGCTTTTTACTAGCCCGCCTTTCCCTTTTCCTGTGATCCAAGTTAGACCATCTACCTCTTCTTCATTTAAAAAACCAATCATTTTATTTGTTTTCCCTTTAATAACGGCCGCACCAGCAAATTTGATTTCCCCATTTGCTGATAATACATTTTGCAATAAAAAACTAGTCCCTGATTGAATGTTGCTCTCTAATTTAATGAGCGACGTAGGAGGTAAAATTCTTGTCGTTCGATACGCATTTTCCACCATTCCAACCAAACGAAATGCTGGGATCTCTCCTGCTGTCTTCGATTCTAGCCCATTGCTAGCTCTCCCTTTACTAATAAGTACAAGACAGCTTGGTCTAATCTCATTATCACGAAGAAACTCATTCACTAATTTTCCTAAGCTATATGTTCGTGCAAGAGCCTCGCCAATAATAATTACTTTTAGATGCTGGCTGGCAATGGAAGTCTCTCTTCTCAATGATAATTCACGTGCCATTTGGTGAATAGAATCTCCCGTTTCAGCCATATTCACGTAAGCCTTCTGCTGAGAGCCTCCTTGGACAGTTGTTGAACTTGCCACTTGCGGGGTGATCAGTTGGTAGGTTGTCGTAATCAAGTTCTTTTTGGGATACTCTTCTTCTTGTTCATCGAATCCTTTTTCGGTCATGGATTTTTTAGCTTTATCAAGAGCCACACCTACTCCTAAACTTCGTTCTTCAATTTCATGACTACTCCAACAGCCCGCCATAGAAAAGAGCAAAAACACAGAAAGCAAAACCGATAAGAAGAACTGTACATGATTAGAGGCTCGTCTCATACTTTCTCCCCTTTATTTTTGAAATAACAAGAAGCAGCACCGGTAAAAAGCCAAATAAAATCAGGGCAGCGTTGCCAACCATATCTCCTAATTTAAATACATCATTGATATTTCGAGGGATCATGGAAATGAGATAAATAACTGGAAGTACACCATACATAAATGGATGGATATTTTTTTTAAAAAGCTGAGACAGTCCTAATGAAGCAGCGTAGTGGTTAACATTAAAAGAAGTAAACATTTGCATGATCCATACCACCAGCAATAAGGAATCAAAGCGTTCAAAGATTAACCCAGTGAATTCATAACTTCTTATCAAATCAAGCGTAGGCCATGTTCTCGTAGCCACTCCATCCACTGAGAACGCTCCGATAACCATCACGACGGTAATAACATAAAGAAACAAAGGAATTGCAGTACCAACTAATACAGCTTTTACTGCTTTGTTTGGTTCTTTCATAAATGCCAATATTAACAGCATGAATTCAGGCCCAGTAAATGCAAGAGCTGTTGTCCTTATCCCTTTTAGCACCGGCGTGATACCTGAACCTAGTACCGGGCGCAGATTATCTACTTCAAATATCTTGATACTCATAAAGGCAACAAGTAAAAAAAGAATAACCGTAATAGGTAATATAATCTCAAATATACGGGCAATTGGATTTATTCCCCCTCTTATCAGATAGAGACTTGCCCACATAAATGGCATGATAATAGCCCATTTGGGAGTTCCTTCTAACAATAGATATCCTGTTACCTCTGCCAATGAACGAGCATGAAACCCACCAAGCGTCAAAAAATAACCTATCATGAGGAAACTAAATAACTTGCCTATCCATTTCCCTACAATTTCTTGACTGTATTGATAAAAGGTTTTTTCGGGGAAGCGTTGACTTAATTTCACCATGATTACCCCTGCTATCATGGTGGTTATCCCCCCTAAAATAACAGTGAGCCAAACGTCTGGTGTTTTCACTTTTTCCGCAGCTGCCCGAGGCAATGTAAGAATCCCCGTTCCAAGGATAAAGTTGGTAATAATAATAGTTGTTTGAGGCGTCGTAATACGATCTTTTGAATTTATCATTTCTAACGGCCCTTTTCCTTTCATCATAAGCTACCCTTTTCGTAGAGGATCTTTGGTGTGCATCATCTTTGGACGTCGTTTCATCATCATCAGAGGCATACGTACTACCAAGTCTTTCCATTCACTTAAACGATAAGGAACAGCTGGACTCATATAAGGTACGCCGAAACTTTTTAGTTTCACTAAATGGCTCATCATAAAAAGGAAAAATAAGATGACGCCATATAATCCAAGTATGGCGGCACAAAGCATGGCTACAAAGCGAAGAATACGCAATGTGATTCCTACACTATATTGCGGAATAGAAAACGATGAAATGGCAGTTAAAGCCACTACAATCACCAAAATAGGGCTAACGATTCCTGCCTGCACCGCAGCTTCTCCAATGATTAACCCACCGACAATGCCCATTGCTGGACCAATTGGTTTCGGCAATCGGAGTCCGGCTTCTCTCAAAATTTCGATAGATAATTCCATAAATAAGGCTTCAATAAGGGCGGGAAACGGAACACCAGACCTTGATCCTATAATAGAAATAGCTAACTTAGTCGGAATTAATCCTGGATGAAACGAAATAAACGCAATATACAAAGCCGGTGTAAAAAGCGAAAGAACTACTGCGATATAACGAAGAAAACGAATAAATGTACCGGGAATCCACCTTTCGTAATAATCCTCCGGCGACTGTAACATCATGCTAAACGTAACGGGGGCAATCAAAGCAAAAGGCGTCCCGTCTAATAAAATGGCTACTCTCCCTTCCATCAAAGCAGCAATTACACGATCGGGACGCTCCGTATTCTGCACCTGAGGAAAGGGACTAAGGTAATTATCTTCAATGAGTTGTTCAACATATCCTGACTCCGGTACATTATCAAGATCAATTTTTTTAATTCGTTTTTCTACTTCTTCAACTAGTTCTGGATCAACAATCTCCTTTATGTAAGCAACAACTAAGTCTTTTTTGGAACGCTTTCCTACTTGAAATTTCACCAGCGACAAATTTTCAATGTCTCCGCTTCCTCTTAATAAAGAAGTATTATCACTTAAAGATTCAGTAAAGCCTACTCTTGGCCCTCTCACTAATGCTTCTGATACGGGCTCTTCAATCGTCCTTGTTTTTACTTTGCTTGTACCAAGAATTAAGGAAGATGATAACCCGTCAATTAAAAGAGCCGTAGATCCTGTTAAGACTTTTGATGTTACTTCTTTAATGGAATAAACCTCTTCTACATCACCGATTGATAATACTTGGCTTTTAATAAACTGTTTTGAAAGGTTTTCCTTTACGTAAAGCTGATCCTGTTGGTATTCTTTTGAAAAATCAGCCATCAATGATGACAAAATATGTTTTTCAATAAGATCTTTATCTGATAGCCCCTCTACAAAAATAATAGCTGCCTGAATGCCGGTGCGTCCTATAATAAACTCCCGAAAATGAACGTCGGAGTTATGACCAATTTCATTTTTAACTACTTTTAGAGTTAAAGCTAAATGATCCGTAACATGATTAGATGAATTTTGAGGTGTAAATTCCTGTTTGTTTTCCTTTTCATTCGCATGGTTTCCTATTTTTTTTATTGTTGATCTCCATTTTTTCACTTTCATCACTCTTCCTCTGAATTACGAATCCCGCTTAATAATTTGTAGATTATATACGGGATGAAAAAAACCAGAACTGCTTGTATAAAAACTGGCCCTTCTGGAAGATAGGAAACAACTAATTTCCACATGACAATCACCCTATTTATGTCTATATCAAACCAACTTTAGAAATAAGCATCTGTAAAATATCAGTGTTTACTTCATAGAAGTTCTTTTATTTACCAGGTAGTATTATTCTTCTTTTTGTTTCTTATACAAGGAATACAACATCCATCTTAAAAATGAAAAAAAGCTGATTACTGAAGGATTAGACATGCTGGTTTGCTGATCAAAGTTTTGGTGAATGCTAGAATAATCAAGTTTTACCGCTCAAAAAACCCCTTAAATGGTTGACGAGTGCTTAAAGTGTCGGTTACACTTTATGTTTGAAATATTGTATTCATATCGCTCTTATCTCAAAAGAATGGTATAATTTTATAGATATTGAATTTGGAGGACTGCTCATACATGATTACAGTTAGTAATGTAAGTTTACGATTTGGCGACCGAAAGTTATTTGAAGATGTGAATATTAAATTCACGCCTGGTAACTGTTATGGATTAATCGGCGCAAACGGTGCTGGAAAATCAACGTTTTTAAAAATTTTATCTGGTGAAATTGAATCTCAAACTGGTGATGTACATATGGGCCCTGGCGAACGCCTTGCTGTCTTAAAACAGAACCACTTCGAATATGAAGATCAAGAAGTTATGAAAACCGTTATTATGGGGCACGCTCGCCTTTACGAAGTAATGCAAGAAAAAGATGCTATTTATATGAAAGCAGACTTCACAGATGAAGACGGAATGAAAGCAGCTGAGCTTGAAGGTGAATTTGCTGAATTAAACGGTTGGGAAGCAGAATCAGAAGCAGCTATTCTTTTAAAAGGATTAGGTATTTCTGAAGATCTTCACGCCAAAAAAATGGCTGAACTAACAGGTAGTGAAAAAGTAAAAGTGCTTCTTGCACAAGCTTTATTCGGAAAACCTGATGTATTACTTCTAGATGAGCCTACGAATAACTTGGATATCCAAGCAATTCAATGGTTAGAAGAGTTCTTAATTAACTTTGAAAACACAGTTATTGTTGTATCACATGACCGTCACTTCTTAAACAAAGTATGTACGCACATTGCTGACCTTGACTTCAGTAAAATCCAAGTCTACGTTGGTAACTATGATTTCTGGTATGAATCAAGTCAATTAGCACAAAAAATGGCGTCAGATGCGAACAAGAAAAAAGAAGAAAAAATTAAAGAGCTTCAAGCCTTTATCGCTCGCTTTAGCGCAAATGCATCGAAATCAAAACAAGCAACGTCTCGTAAAAAATTGCTTGATAAAATTTCATTAGATGACATCCGTCCTTCTTCTCGTCGTTACCCATACGTGAACTTCACACCGGAACGTGAGATTGGAAATGACGTACTTCGCGTTGAAGGTCTAACAAAAACAATTGACGGCGTAAAAGTTCTTGATAACGTAAGCTTTATTATGAATAAAGATGACAAGATTGCCCTTGTAGGCCGCAACGAACTTGCAAATTCAACATTAATGAAGATTTTAATGGGTGAAATGGAAGCAGACAGCGGTACGTACAAATGGGGTGTGACAACGTCTCAAGCCTTTTTCCCAAAAGACAACTCCGAGTACTTTGAAAACGGAGATTTAAACTTAGTAGACTGGCTGCGTCAGTATTCACCTAATGACCAAAGCGAAAGCTTCTTACGCGGTTTCTTAGGCAGAATGCTATTCTCTGGTGAAGAAGTGTTGAAAAAAGCCAACGTTCTTTCCGGAGGAGAAAAAGTTCGCTGTATGCTTTCTAAAATGATGCTAAGCGGTTCAAACGTTCTTTTACTAGACGATCCTACGAATCACCTTGACTTAGAATCAATCACAGCACTAAACAATGGACTTATCAGCTACAAAGGTTCAATGATTTTCACATCTCATGACCATCAGTTCGTTGAAACGATTGCGAATCGTGTGATTGAAATTACGCCAAACGGAGTAGTTGACAAGCAAATGACGTACGATGAGTATTTAGAAGACAGCAACCTACAAAAACAAGTAGCAGGCATGTATGCTTAATAAAAAAACCCCCTTTCTTTAAAGAAAGGGGGTTTTTTTATATATGCACCTCTTGATTTAGCGATGATTTCGGAGAATACGTTAAAAACGCTAGGCTAGCAAACACTAGTGCTGCTCCGCATATGTTCACCAAAGTCAGAGATTCCCCCAGCAAAAATACGCCAAGTAAAAAAGCGGTAACGGGCTCTGCTAGCGATAACGTCACGGCGGTAGACGCATGCACCGACTTGAGCGCTGTAGAAAATAATACATAAGCAAGAGCCGTCGTAAGTATTCCTAAATGAAGAGCGATGCCTATCCCATTTAAAGAGGCTAGCCAGCTCATATCATACATAAACCAGCATGGTATCAGTAAAACGGCGGCGGCTGTGAATACAAGAGCAGCGCCCACTTGCGGATCAACATGCCCAACAATGCTTTTATTAACAGTCGTGTAGCAAGCAAAAGACGCCCCTGCTCCTATCGCCATACCTAAACCCATCACATCGATTTGACTATCTTTTTTTAACAACAAGCAGCAGCACCCTATAATACCAGTAACCGTAGCAAGCAGCCATTTTTTTGTAGGTTTCTTGCGGTATACTATGTAATCTAATACTCCTGACAAAAGTGGCGCACTGCCAATTGCCACCATTGTTCCTACTGCAACACCCGTTTTAATGACAGCTGAAAAAAATAAAGGCTGATAAGCGGCCATACTTGCTGCAGCAACCGTAAGAGGCAGAATAGGAAGGCGTCTTAGGTCCACTTTCTTTCTTTGAATAAAACAAGCTGCAAGAAGCGACAGCCCCCCTACAGCTAAACGTACGGCTCCAATCGCCACGGAATGCGCTCCAGCAGATGCTAAGGCTTGGGCGGTTCCTGTTGTTCCCCATAAAACAGCGGCACATAAAATAAGTATTTTTGATAATGAAGTATTCATCGTTTCATCTCCTTTCTTTTATCATAGCTAAAAGAAAGAAAAAAGTTTTTCCGCTTTTACGATCTTATTTGTCTGTTTTTAAGATACTTCGATAGTGAGTAGGTGAGATTCCTTCTTGTTTTGCAAACCATTTCGTGAACGAAGACAAGCTGTGATAGCCGACTTCATGTGCAATATACGTTACCGAGTAGCTCGTCTCTTTCAACAATTCTTTTGCTTTATTTAAACGTATACGTGCTACATAACTTTGAGGCGAATAACCCGTTTTTTGTTTAAACCAAGTAGAAAAATAGGCAGGATGATAATTTTCCAGCTTAGCAAGACTTTCTATGTTTAACTCTTGATTAAAGTTAGCATGAAGGTAATCAATGGATTTAAACGTTTGGTTTTTGGGTAAATAATGCTGAACGTAACGGACTAAATCTTCAAGCGCCCCCCTGTCAGTGCTTTTTTGAAGCCCCTCAAGTAAAAGGTAGCGAATTGCTTTCCACGTTGAATCCCATTGAATAAAAGCTGCTTCTTGAGAAAGATGCGCACTTTCTGTAAATTTCAACGGAATATCAACGACCAGACATTCATTTGTATTTTTAGCTTGATACGTATGAAGCTGACGAGGCGGAATGTAAAAGCATCCTTCTTGTAGCGTTAAGTGCTGCTCACTCGCTTGAATATTAAGAGCACCTGCTAGCGGAAACAAAAGCTGACTGTAGTTATGATCATGAGTATGAGGTGAATAGCTGTAGGCTCTTTTTTCGCAAATAATTTCACGTAGCGTATCCATTTTGTACTCCTTTCCTTACTCTCTATCTCACAGAATCTTTTCTATACCATCCAAAACGGTTTCAAGCGCCTTTAACGATTCCGCGGGAGTATACAAAACGTCCAATGAATGATCGGCATTTTCAATCACATCAATATTCATTGTCTTTGTTTTTAATTGATAAACTTCTTCAGTATAATAGTGATCACGAGTTCCTATTGCAATAAGACCTTTATGAGTGCTTTCTAGTAAACTTTCAAACAGTTCCGATCTGGTTAAAAGCGGCGTCAGTAAAAGCATCACTGCGTCTTTGTAGACTTCATCTTTCATAACTCGCTGAATCAGCGGAATGGTCCCAAGTGATTTTCCTGCAAATATGATATTTTTATAGTCATTGTGAGATAAAACATCTTGCAGCACGAGATCAATGTCTTTCATCATAACGTCTGCAATCTCATCTGTAGACTTCGTCATCAGCTCTTTTGAATATGTATAGTGAATCTGAATCACGTCAATTTTATGTTTTAGCATCAGCATCGTTATATAATACAATAACGGCTTTTCGTACGTATAGCCTAGCCCTGAAAACATGAAGCAAATGCGAGGCCCTCCTGTTTTAATATGTGTATAGGGAATCCTATGAGTTTGGCTGCTTACACTTTTCTGATCTACGTGCATGTCACTCCTCCTTTTTAAATATTCTAACATTTAATTCCGTAAAAAAACCCCATCTTTTTCTTAAAAAAATGAGGGTTGAGGGAATAGCTCTGCAAGCAGTTCATAAGACTTCTTTTTTGCTTCATGATCATGGATATTTGTAATAATTAAAAATTCGTCGTTATCGTATTTTTGCTGCAGCTGAGTTAGTCCTTTTTTTACTTCAGCAGGGTTTCCTACAATCATACGAGGACGATTGGTGCTTATTTTTTTGAGCTCTTCTTCTGAATAAGAACGATTGTGTACTTCTTTTATCGATGAAATTGTTGTATCGCCACCTTTTGCTACTTTCAACAGCCAATCATCCAGCGTTTTGGCGTGCTCCTCCGCTTCTTCTGTTGTTTCAGCACATACAACAAATACGCATACATTGGTGTTAGGCTTTGACTGATACGAAGAAGGGATAAATTCTTGTTTATAATGACGAATGGCTTCTTGTCCACCAACTGAATAAATAAAGTGTCCAAATGTAAAAGAGATGCCCAGCTCAGCAGCTGATCTTGCTCCTCTTTTATTAATGCCAAGATGCCACAGTTCTGGTTTTGTTTCACTTAACGGATAAGCTGTCACACCATAATACGGATGATCCGACGGCAAATTATGCTCAAGATGCCCTTTTAACGCTTGAATTTGACGCGGAAATTCATTGAGGCTTTTACGGACTCCATCTGTAAGCGCTAGCCGAGTCAGCGCATCTCCTCCCGGTGAACGTCCAAGACCTAAATCAATTCGGTTTGGAAACAGATTTTCAAGCAGCTGAACATCTTCTGCTACTTTATACGGACTGTATTGAGGAAGAAGGACTCCTCCAGATCCAATTCGGATTCGGCTCGTTTGAGATGCCAAGTGCGTCATTAAAAGTGTCGGAGATGACCCTGCCAAACCGTTCGTATTATGATGTTCCGCTACCCAAAAGCGATGGTAGCCTAACTCTTCCGTTAATTTAGCGAGCTCCACCGTGCGTTTTAACGCTTCCTTTGGTGTTGATCCGCTTGAAATAGGAGACTGATCCAATACGCTTAGCTTAATCATAGGTGATTCTTCCTTTCGATTTTCAATGTCTATTGTATCTATTTTAGGAGAAAAATATGAATTCGTCTTGAAATTTGCTTCACGCTCATAAAAAAAGCAAACGCTAAGGCGCGTTTGCTTTTTCTATTTCTTATTTTGCTTCGTGCATTTCTTTCACACGCTTATCGCTCGGCAACAGCCACGTTAACAGCCCTAGGATTGGTAGATAGCTGCAAAACAGCATAATAAACTGAAGGCTGAAGACATCGGCTAATTTACCGAATACAACAGCTCCTAAAGCTCCCATTCCAAAAGCAAGCCCTACAATTAAGCCGGAAACCAAGCCAATTTTCCCCGGCATCAGCTCCTGAGCATAGACTACCGTGACGCTGAAACTTGACTGAAGAATAAAGCCGATTAACACTAGAAGAGGTGCCGCAACTCCAAGAGAAACGTGAGGGAGTAATAAAGTAAAAGGTACTGATCCTAACATAGAAAACAATAAAATATTTCGTTTTCCGAAACGATCGGCAAGCGGACCTCCAAAGAATGTTCCAAACACCCCTGCAATCATAAATAAAAAAACGTAAAGCTGAGCGCTTTTGATAGGCAAATTAAATTTTTCAATGATATAAAACTGAAAGAAATTAAGAATGCCTGCTCCGTACCATGAACGTGCAAACACAAGAAAAATTAAAAGTCCAATCGCAAAGATAATTTGCTTGTTCATCGTAAATGAAGCATCTGACTGCTTTTTCTTCAAGCGTTGACGAGTAGCTAACTCTGATTTATACCATTTAGACACGCTGTACAAGACCACTACGCCGATACCTGCAATTAACGTAAACCAAATCGTTCCAAACTGACCGAGTCCAATAAAGATAAATGCTGTAAACAGCGGAGCCATCGACTGTCCGGTATTCCCGCCAACTTGATAAATAGACTGCGCCAGCCCCCGCTTTCCTCCCGCTGCCATATAAGCTACGCGAGAACCTTCAGGATGAAAAATAGCTGATCCGAATCCTACAAATAAGACAGATACAATCACCAAATAAAAATTCGGCGCTAAAGCGAGCCCAACCATACCAATCATGCTTAGACACATTGCAATTGGCAATAAAAATGGCGAGGGCCGCTTATCGGCAAATACACCAAACACCGGCTGCATAATCGATGACGTCATGTTCAAAGCAAAGGCAATCCAGCCGATTTGCGTATAGTTTAAATTCATCGATTTTTCAAGGACAGGAAAAAGTGCCGGTATAACGGACTGCATACAATCATTTAGAAAATGTCCTAAACTAATAGCAAATAAAATACGGTAAATCGTCGCCGGCTGCGCTTGCTGCGTTCTTGCTGCTGCTTGCATTCGTAACCCTTCTTTCTTAATTTAATCTACATTATAATTGTTAAAGTCTTACAATGTCTTTTTCTATTATACAGTGAAAATGAAGATTGTAGTTGTTTTCTTTTTTATAAAAAAGGGAAAATTGCCTGTGAGGTGAGAACAGTGAAAAAACATGTGCATATGATTGTAGACGGACGCGTTCAAGGGGTCGGATTTCGTCACTACACGCAGCTAAAAGCAATGGAATGCTCCATTAACGGATGGGTGCGAAATCGAGATGATCAAAAAGTAGAAATTGATGCTGAAGGTGAAGAAAAAAACATCGAAAAATTTATTGAAGAAATTAAAAAAGGTCCCTCGCCGTTCGCTTCTGTTAGCAATGTGGAAGTAAAGATAGTAAACACCCCTTCCCACACCCATTCTTTTCGAGTGAAGTACAGTTAAAAAACTCGCTAAATCAAGATAATTTTTGATAAAATGGAAAAGTAAGCGATTTTATATTTTCTACATATAAGGGGGAAAAAACGATGGTTGAAAACAAAATTGTGTTAATTACAGGTGCAGCTCAAGGTATTGGTTATCAAATTGGTGAGCGCTTTGCTGAAGACGGCGCAACTGTTGTCTTAACTGACTTGAATGAAGATGGCGTTAAGAAAGCAGCAGACAAGTTGAAGACAAAAGGCTACGAAGCATTAGGCATTAAAGCAGACGTGACAAATGAAAGTGATATTGAACAAATGATTGCTCAAACGGTTGAAACATACGGCCGCCTTGACGTGTTGATTAACAATGCTGGCATGCAATTTGTTTCCCCGCTCGAAGAATTTCCTACTGAAAAATTTGAACTTTTAACGAAAATTATGCTTGTTGCACCTTTTGTTGCGACTAAGCATGCGTTTCCTATTATGAAAAAGCAAAAATTCGGCCGCATTTTGAACATGTCCTCCATTAACGGATTGATTGGTTTCTCAGGAAAAGCGGCATACAACAGCGCTAAGCACGGCGTGATTGGCTTAACGAAAGTGGCTGCTCTTGAAGGTGCAGAGCACGGCATTACGGTAAATGCGATTTGCCCTGGTTATGTTGATACGCCGCTTGTTCAAAATCAATTAAAAGATTTGGCGCGTACGCGAAATGTAGCGCTTGAAAAAGTACTAGAAGAAGTCATTTATCCTCTTGTTCCTCAAAAACGCTTGCTTGCTGTCGATGAAATTGCAGATTATGCAATGTTTTTAGCAAGTGACTTAGCAAAAGGCGTAACCGGCCAAGCTGCTGTGATTGATGGTGGATATACGGCTCAATAAAAAAAGAGTGTCAGTTAGACTGGCACTCTTTTTTTTTATTTATTTAATTTCGAATTCTCCTAAAGAACCGGTCGTCTGACCTGCTTTTACTGCTTCTGCGTATAAATAATACGTTCCCGCTGGAAGAGCTTCGCCATTAATCTTTCCGTCCCACGTTGCGCTAGAGAATCCTTTTCCTACATTCGTATACGAACTTAACAATTCCCCTTTTTCTAACGTTGCATCGTAAATGTAATAGCTAAGCTTCTCTGCGCCTCCTGGTAAATAACTGCCGTATTCAAATGATTCATTTCCAAGTACATCTACATACGCAGAAGTAACGCGAGGATAATCTGGCTCTTTTACAAATAAGATGGTTGGAACATCGTACGTTTCTTTATTGTTACTTACGGTAATTGTCCCTTCGTAATAGCCAGGAGACAATTTCCCTGCATCTACTTTTACATTTAGGTTTACTTTTTGTGTCTTCCCTGCATTAATCACTAAATCGTTTGTTGATTTAACGTCAATTGCTTGATGACTTTTCTTAAATTTCACTTTAATCGAGTATTTTTGACTGCGATTTGATAGATTTTTAATCTTAAAGCTTTGTTTTTCTACTTGTTTCCCTTTATCTTTATAAAAAACACCGTACGAGTGACTTCCTGGTGTAATAAGTGTTTTTGCTTTAATTGCATCTACTACGCGCATGCTTCCTGCGCCTTGCGTATTATGAGGATAAATCAGCCCGTTGCGGTCACGAAGCAGTTCCGTTGTGTTCATTAAAGATGCTTTTACGTCTTCTACTTTATAATTTGGATGCGCCTGTAAAATTAACGCTGCTGCTCCTGCTACGTGCGGTGCCGCCATACTTGTTCCTTGTTTTGATCCATATCCATGAGGGTTGCTTGGATCATTGGTTGGCACTGTGCTGATGATATCGACTCCCGGTGCCGAAATGTCCGGCTTAATCATCCACGTATCTACAACCGGTCCGCGAGATGAAAAGTCAGCCATTGTTTCATCGACCGTCTGATTAAAGGTTGCATTAAAAGAGCCCGTGACGGATCCTTTTGCTAAAGAAGCTACCAAAGCTTGGCCGTCTGCTTTTGATAAACGAATACTTGGCAGAGATGTACCTGGAATATCAGGGATTGTTCCTTCTACGTTGTTGTAAATGACCGTTGCAGCAGCACCGGCTTTTTTCGCATTGTCAACTTTATCTACAAACGCAATGTCACCGCGAGAAATAACCGCTACTTTTCCTTTTACATCCTTTCCTTCAAAGTCTTCTGGTTTTCCGAGTCCGACAGGTACAAATTCATAATTTTTACCGCTTGCATCCAGTAATGCCTTGTCATTTGGAAAGCCCATTACTTCAGCAGAAGCATAGCTGGCGTTATCTACAGTTAATGTCGTTTTATACAAATTGTAAGGAAGCTGAGTCGCACCAACTGAAATAGCTTCACGAGACGTTCCCGGAGAGCCTACTGTCCAGTTAGCTGGTCCACTGTTTCCATTTGATGTAACAGCTACTACCCCTTCTTCCATTGCCCAATCTAACGCAATACTCGTTGCCAAGTCCGGATTATTAATCGTATCTCCAAGCGAGAGGTTCATTACATCCGCCCCGTCTTCTACCGCACGTTCAATACCGGCGATCACGTCTTCCGTTGTACCCGTTCCTCCTGGACCTAATACACGATAAGCAAGTAAATGAGCATCAGGAGCTACCCCTTTAATTTTCCCGTCCGCTGCAATTGTTCCCGCTACGTGCGTACCGTGCGTTGTCGCTTCGCCTTTTGGATCTCCAGCCGGCGTTTCTTGAGGGTCTTTGTCATCGTCGACAAAATCCCATCCTTTATATTTCTCAAACGCTGACTTTAAATCCGGGTGGTCGTAATCAACGCCTGTATCGATAACGGCTACGGTCATATTTTTACCTGTATATCCTGATTTCCACGCTTGATCTGCTCCCACATAGTAAATGCTTTTATCCATCTCAGAACCGTATTCTTCAGCGCTCACTTCTTTCGATTTCACTTCTGTTGTATGATATTCAACGCTTGGATAAATAGCTTTTACTCCAGGTAAACTTGCTACTTTTTCAAGGTCACTAGCGGGAAGTTCCGCTGAAAATCCGGAAAACACTTGGTCATATTCACGCTTTACTTTTGACGTTTTAGAAGCTTTTGAAAGCTCTTTTTTCACTTCGTCACGCGCTTTTTTAATCTTTCCTTTACTTTGCGCTACTCCTTTTTTCTTCGCTTCCGCTACAGACTCTTCATTTAACTCCACAATAACTTTTACTTTTTTAGCCGACTTTAAGTTATAGTCTCCTTGAATTTTAACTAGTGACGGTTCAAGAGCCGGCTTTGAATTCCCATTAGCAGATGCTCCCATTGCAAAAGAAGATAAAGCAACCGAAAATGCTACTGTACTCAATACAGCCCGAATTGATACTTTTTTCATCGTTTTGTCCTCTCCATTTCTCTCTATAATTCATGCAACTATGTATGTCTTCATCCCCAGAACATACGCATCTTTTACTTAGCTTGTAAGCTAAGAATTAGAATAGTATGGAAGTTCTATATATTACTATAAAATCCTTGAGTCTATTGAATCATTTTATATATTCCTGCAAACTGAGTACTAATACTCAAAAAATGAAGAATTTTGTCTGTTTATCGTCTTTTCATAACTTTTTTATTCCTAAAATTATGAAGGAATTAGATGGATATACAAGAATACTGACGAATTTCTGTTAATTTAGCTATTTCTATCAGGGACTCATTCCTACTTTCTCTTCAATTATTTATAAGGTTTTTTATTATTTTAAGAAAATTGTTCTTATGAGCGTTTTTTATTTTATAACTTATTATTTAGAACATAGTTTAATTTAATATAAAATATCACACTTAATTAAATGAAATTTTTAAAAATTACGAATAATAAAAGTAGTTCGTGCAGATACTAACGTCAACGCTCGCAAAAAGGGAGGCATGATTATGATAGATTTAAATTTCATCCTACTCATCCTTGATCTTCTCTCATCGCTTGTCACGATTGGCATCTACTTTACAACTAAGTAAGTGCTTAACCTTCTCTTTACTCTTCTAGCGTATGTACCCAAGCTATCACAAAAAAGAAGCAAGCCAATTTTTACTGGCTTGCTTCAGCTATATAATAAAGTAGTTAAAGTGGAAGGGATTTATCCGCGTCTTCCGCCTCTGCCACCTCGTTTTGATTCAGTGCTGCGTTTTAGTGTAGATAAATTATCTTCACTATCTTTTAAGAAACGCGCCATTTTTTGTTCGAAGTTTTCCTTTGGTTGGAAGTTGCTTTTAGAACGATTATCATTATTTCTTGCCTGACGTGGCGGGCGTTGTGAATAAGAAGATGAGGGTCTTTCCGGTTTATCTATCGCTTTTTTAATCGATAATCCAATTTTTCCGTCTTTCTCATTAACGACTTTCACTTCAATTTCTTGACCAACTTTAAGATGGTCATTAATGTCTTTTACATAGCTGTCAGCTACCTCACTAATATGTACAAGCCCAGTTTGACCTCCAGGTAATTCTACAAATGCTCCAAAATTAGTAATACCTGTTACTTTACCTTGTACCTTGCTACCTACTTCAACTGCCATAAAAAATGTTCCTCCTCAATAATATTAAAAGCACTTCATTATACCAAAGTGCGTAAGAATAACAAAGTGTGTATGTGAAAACAATTCGTTAAATTACACTTTTTCCGCCTCTTTTTTGTTTTATGAAAGAAATCAGTCAAAATAATGCCCATATTAGATATACCTAATATGGGCATTTCTCTCATTTCCACCATTCATCAAACATGCTAGCCGGTAATTGACGCTTATGTTCAGTAATACGATAGCGCTGTTCAATTTTTTCAGCGGCTTCTTGTGATACTTCTTTTCCTTCCAAATAATCGTCTAGTTCATCATAAGAAATTCCTAGTTCCGTTTCATCAGATTGACCAGGACTATTATCTAATAAGTCAGCGGTTGGTACTTTTTCGTACAATCGTTTATCTGCACCTAATTCTTTTAGCAATGCTTTTCCTTGACGTTTTGTTAATCCTGTTAGAGGCAGCACGTCTGCTCCGCCATCCCCGTATTTTGTAAAAAAGCCTGTTACTGCTTCTGCTGCATGATCGGTTCCGATAACTAAAAGGCCGTTTTCTCCTCCGATTGCATACTGTACAATCATACGCGTACGTGCTTTGACATTTCCTTTATGAAAATCAGACAGCGCTATATCTGTAGCACCTGTAAACGAACTTTCAAATGCTTCCACCGTGTTTTTAATATTAAATGTATATGTTTCATTAGGTTTAATAAATTCTAGTGACGCCTTCGCATCTGCTTCGTCATGCTGCGTACCATGAGGCAAGCGAACGGCTACAAATTTTGCTTCGTATTCTTCTTTTCGCAATTCGTCTACAGCAATCTGCGCTAATCGTCCAGCTAAGCTAGAGTCCTGCCCTCCGCTTATACCTAATACAAAACCTTTTGCATTTGCTGACTTTAGGTAGTTTTTCAGAAAATCAACGCGGGCACGGATTTCTTGTGCTGGATCAATTTCAGATTTCACATGTAGCTCTTTTCTTATTTTTTCTTGCATGTCTGACATGATACATGCTCTCCTTCCATTATATGTAGATTTCTTACTGATACAATCCATGTTTTTTACTATAAAAATAACAGAGATCAGGCATTAAATATCTTGGTTCTCCGCCCCGGGCAAATTCTTGACGAATATAAGTAGAGCTGATTTCCATCGCTAGCCCCTTATCAAGAAGCTGAAACCGCCCGTCGTCATAATTTCGAAGCAAAGGAGAATGACTAATAGCTTTCAACATGTCTATTCCCTCTCTTGCCATGATGATAAACTGGTTTTCACTTATAAGTTCATCTGCTTTCTTCCACTTGCCCTCACCAATATCTTGCAGTAAATCGGCTCCCATAATAAAAAATAAGTTAGCGTGTGGGAGCAATTTTTTAAAGTGATCCATAGTGTAGTATGTGTAATGATAGCCGGGCAATACGTCTAGCTCATACGTATCGAGCAAAAATTTCGGGTTGTCTTTAATTGCTAAGCTAACCATATTTACACGGTGCTCATCGGACGTTTGGAGCTTTTTATCTGTCCGTTTGTGCGATGAAGGCAAGAAGATAATAGCATCTAACTTCTTTCGATGCGCAACCGTTGATGCCGTCCAAAGATGAACGTTGGTAACCGGATCAAAAGAAGAACCATAAATCCCAATTTTCGCTCCTTTTTCTAAAAGCTTATCTATTTTCTTATCAGGGTTTAGCTGTTGAAAATAAGCAAGCGTATCTGACATGTCTCCAGCTCCCTACTATTTTTTATTTAGGGCTTCCGCTACTTTTTGTTTTACGTACGCAATTTGACGCGTTTTATTTTCCCAACACTTTTCGCTTAAATCTACTGGATATTCTTCTGGATTGCGCGTGCGCTTATATTCATCCCAAAGCAGCTCTAAATTATCTTTTACGTACTGCTGAATTTCCTGAAGTTCTTCTGTTTCATACACAAGCTTTCCGTTTACAAAGATATCATGATGGAGTTCTTTTGCCTCAAAATTTGTGACAAATTTACTGATAAATGTATGAACAGGATGGAACATTTTTAAACGTTCTTCGCTTTGAGGATCTTCTTCTTCCATCGTGATATAATCCCCTTCAGATTTTCCATTCAAATTATTGATAATACGATATACGCGCTTTAACCCTGGTGTACTCACTTTTTCAGGATTCGCGCTAATTTTAATCGTATCCATCATCTCGCCATTTTCTCCTTCAATAGAAACGAGTTTATACACTGCTCCAAGCGCCGGCTGATCATATGCAGTAATGAGCTTCGTACCAATTCCCCACATGTCTATCTGTGCACCTTGCGACTTTAAATGCATAATCGTATCTTCATCTAAATCGTTGGAAGCAACAATTTTTGTTTCTGTAAACCCTGCTTCATCCAACATTTGACGAGCTTTTTTAGACAAATAAGTTAAATCGCCGCTGTCTAAGCGAATCGCCGTAAAATTAATTTTATCACCTAATTCTTTTGCTACTTTAATCGCATTGGGAACTCCTGATTTTAACGTATCGTACGTATCAACTAGAAACACGCAGTTTTTGTGACGACGAGCGTATTTATGAAATGCAATATATTCGTCCTTATAAGCTTGCACCATGGCATGGGCATGCGTTCCTGCAACTGGAATTCCAAATTTCTTTCCTGCTCGCACGTTAGAAGTAGCACCAAATCCGCCAATATAGGCTGCTCTTGTTCCCCAAATAGCAGCATCCATTTCTTGAGCGCGTCGTGTTCCAAACTCCATTGCTACCTGATCTCCTACTACATGTTTGATTCGAGCTGCTTTCGTCGCAATCAGCGTTTGGTAATTCACAATATTTAAAATCGCTGTTTCTACGAGCTGAGCTTCAATTAAGGGTGCCTCCACACGTAAAATTGGTTCATTATGAAACACAAGCTCACCTTCACGCATACATCGAATTGTTCCCGTAAATGTAAGGTCTTTTAAGTAAGCTAAATAATCCTCTTTAAAACCTAATTCTTCGTGCAAGTAGGTTAAATCTGATTCGCTAAATTTAAATGCTTTAATATATTCAATAATTCTTTCTAATCCAGCAAAAACAGCATACCCATTCCCAAAAGGAAGTTTGCGGAAGAAAACTTCAAAAACAGCCTTTTTTTGATGAATGTTATCTTCCCAATACGTTTCTCCCATATTAATTTGATATAAATCGGTGTGTAGCATTACGCTGTCATCTGTAAACATATTCATTGATTTCCTCCACTTTTATGTCCTTAAATAATTTTTGCTCCTAGGCAAGATTTAAAGTGTTCAAGCGCCCACTCATGGCCTTTTTGATTAAAGCTCGCTACAGCTTTTTCATAAATATAAATAGCAAATCCTTTATTATAGGCATCTACTGCTGTATGAAGTACACAGATATCCGTACATACACCTGCTAAGTAGACATCGGTAATTTGTCTTTCTCGCAGTTTAATCTCCAGCTCCGTTCCAGCAAATGCGCTGTATCTCGTTTTATTCATCCATTCTACATTTGCCTTTGATTGATACACGTTATATAAATCATTTAACTTTCCGTATAGCTTTCTTCCTGCAGAACCTTCAATATTATGAGGCGGAAACAGCGCTGATTCTGGATGCAGGGAATCATTTTCTTTATGAAAATCAATGGCAAACACGACATACTCGTCTTGCTCAATAAATTGACGCGTAATATCGTTTATGGATGTTTCAATGTGTCGCCCTGGTTCTCCGCATGTCAAAGCTCCGTTTTCAGCTACAAAATCATTTGTATAATCGATGTTAATCAGTGCTTTTTTCATTATGTTTCCCCCTCATAAGTAAAAATTAACAGTTAACATATTGTTAATTATTTGAATTGAAAGTTTTTTCTTTTAATAGCGTGCTGTATAGATTGGCTTCATCACATTCATCTCGACAAACCGGTAGAGCTTTGTTGGCTTTTTAGACGTTCTCGTCGTTGTTTTTCCGTCTACTTCTTCAATAAATGGCAGCATTCTTATTTTTCGTGCAAACGCCTGATCACTTTTAATTGCCGCATCATCCGTTACGGTAAGCAGAACAGCCTGCAGTTCAGAGTATGTAAACTGAGAAGGCAGAAACTTCTGAGCAATGGTCGTTTGCAATAAATCTTTCTTAATTTCCTTGATTGCATCTCGAATGATGATTTCATGATCAAAAGCTAAAGGCAATGAAAAGATTTCATCTATTTTAAATAATTCAACTCGAGCAGCATCATCATTCGCTTTTCGTTTTATTAGACTATCTTCTGGAACAATTGCATAATGTGCGTTTGTGATGACCCATCCCCTATCATCTCTGCCGGGCTCATCATAGACACCATAGTGTTTTAAATGAATATCGTTCACGCCCGTTTCTTCTTCCAGCTCTCTTTTAGCCGCTTCAAAAGCTGATTCATCAGGATGGACAAATCCGCCGGGAAGCGCCCACTTTCCTGCTTCGCTGTTCTTTTCTCCCTCTGCGTTTAGCATTGCTCGCTGGATAAGCATTAATTTCAAATTCATTTTAGGTGGTTTGTATGGTTCTTTTTCTTCCGTCACAATCGTAAATACAGCAATATCTGACGTATAGCCATAGGGTTTAGGGTATTCTTTTTTCGTTTGATTCGTCACTGCTTTTTTGTTCGACATTCAGCATTTCTCCTGATCACTCTTTTTACAATTAACAATATGATTAATGTTAATTATATTTGTTTTATGGAAAATGTCAATACTTTTCCCACTAATTATAAAGAGAAGGTAATTTATGTTGTAAATAACGTTATGTTTCGTATTTTTTAGAGTTTATATGCATAAAAAGCCGAGTGAAGAAGTTCCCATTCGCCTCTTCCCTCAGCTTTTTTTCCCTTTTAATTAGCGTGCTGCTAAACCAATCATCATTTTACCGTCTTTAAAATATTCAATGACATAGTCAACAGACGGACAGTAAATAAACGCTTCTTCTGTAAGATCAGCTGTTTGTTTAAAAAACGTTAAAGCCTGAGCTAAATCGACGCTTACGGCTTTAGTTGCTCGTTTCCAAAATAAAACAACCTGATGTTCTTTTATATTCATCTCTTGAAGCCATTTTTTGATTTCTTCAATATGCCGGGCCGACTTTTTAATTAATACTTTTCTCCAATTAATTTGCATGATTGTTAAAAAAGGAAAGGTGTTTGAAAGTTTTTCGAAGTAAATGCTTGTCTGCTTTTTCGTTAGCAAATCTGCACTGTTACCCAATGTTTGAATATAATGTTCTACTTTTGTCATAATCATCCTCCAGTCGAAATTGGAGTTTGCTAGAATTTTCAGAGACGTTCTCTACTCTTCTTGCTAAAAATCCTGCAGCTTTCCAACCGTACTTTTTCTCAACAATTTTGAAATTTCACCTTTTTATACAAATTATTCAAAATAATTTGTGTATTTTAGTTTACCATAAAACTTAATCTTTGACTTTGATTATGTAAAAGCTTATTTGTGTTTTGACCAAAGAGCGAATTCCATAGAAGAAAAGCTATAAAAAAGTTGACATTAACATTTATAAAAGTTAATATACTTACTAAAAGTAACTTAATTGCATATAACAAATAAGGTGAAGAAAATGAACTATCAAACAGATGTGTGTATAATAGGAGCCGGACCAGGCGGTGCTCTACTGGCCTATCTACTGGCTAAACAAAATATATCAACTATACTGATAGAGAGATCTGATAAACTTGGAAAAGAATTTCGAGGCGAACATTTAAATGAAAATGGAGAAATGATTCTTAAGAAACATCATATATTTGAAGAAATTGAAAGCTTAGGCCTCCTTCGAATGTCTAGGGTCGAATACTGGAAGGATGGACATGTATTCAAAACGATAGAATCTGAACTTGGACATGCAGGAATTCATGTTCCACAGCAGCATCTTCTTCAGTCTATAAATAGGCAAGCAAGCCTCTATCCCTCCTACAAACTTATGCTGGGCACAAAAGTAACGGAACTCATGCAGAATGAAAAAGGACAGTATACTGGAATAAAAGCTGAGCAAAAAGGCCGGGGTGAAATAATAGTTGAAAGTAAAATCATTATTGGAGCAGATGGTTGATATTCAACTGTTCGCAAACTTGCGCACATAAAAAACAATATTCATAATCCTGGATACGATTTGCTTTGGGCGAAAATTCCTGCACCTGAGAAATGGAAACCTACTATTCGCTTTACGGTAGTGAACAATCAGCAAATGGCACTGTTTACGCAGACGGGCGGCTTTATTCAAATAGGCTGGAATATTAAAAAAGGGTCCTATACTTCCCTAAAGAAGCAGTCTGTACAGCCTTTTCTTGATCAGCTAATCCTGGCATTTCCTCAATTAAAAGAAAGTATTGAGCAGAACCTTCATTCATGGAAAAATTTCATTTTATTGTCTGTTTATAGCTCTCACTGTGATACTTGGGTAAAAGACGGATTAGCTATCATTGGCGACGCCGCCCATACCATGACTCCAACGGGCGCATATGGTATGAATGCCGCTATAATGGATGCTGATGTTCTTTCTCAGATTTTACCTAAATTACTTTCTCACGGTTCCTTAGAAGCTGGACAATTAAAAAAATTTGAAAATGCACGAAGAAAAATAGTAGAAGATTTGCAGGATCAACAAGCGATGACCGAAGCTTCTTTTATAGAAAATTTTTCAGCTATCTTAAAGATTCAAGAAGAAAGGCTTCCTCTTTTTCAATAAACTAACAAGAAGCTACCTCCTTGTCGAGCGTAGCTTTATTGTTAATAAACCTCATAATTTATAAGCAGACTGTTCAAATTCAGCCCAACACTTTTATTTTTCTCATTCAGTTTTCCTACTTTTAAATGTTAGTACGTTGATTTCAGGCGAGTCAAAGAACCGAAAATTCAAAAATGGGATGGGGCCATTGCTTCCTAAACCTGCACTAACGTATTGCTTAATGTGCTTGTATTCCCACAGGCCTTTAACTCGGTCTTGAGGAGGAAACAGACCACTCTTTTCATACCAAGCTTCCGGAACAAAAAGTGCACCGAAAAAAGGAATACGAAACTGCCCTCCATGATAATGGCCGGCCATAATTAAATCATAATACCTAAATGTAACGCTGGGATCTCTAAGAAGAGCATCGATGTGAGAATCAACTACTGGAAAGTGATTCAACCCAATAACAAGATCTGAGGTTTCTTTTTCTGGATAGCCCTTATTGTTTGATAAGTGACTTCCGCTGGTTTTTGACTTATTCTCTGTTTTTAACGACCAATCAAAGTTAACAAACTGAACATGGGCGTTTCCTCTCTTTACTGTATACGTGGAATCAAGCAGCCTCACACCTTTACTTTCCATATCTTTAACAAATTTACCTTTTTCAAGATTACTTGAAGATGTACGGTAGCTTTTGGGGTCTGTATTTCCATGTACAAATAAAGCATGTTGTTTATTTTCAATACCTTCTATTAACGTATAAAACGGCACCACATTTTCACTATTATTTTTCATCATGTCACCTGTAAAAACAATAGCATCATAATGAATCGAATTAATAGTATTTATGAGTCTTTCTTGATTTTCTCCAAATTCTTTTTCATGCAAATCTGTAATTTGAACAATAGAAAAGCCTTCAAGCTCTTTAGGTAAGTGCTTAATTATGATGTCTTGCTTAGCTACAGTAATTCGTTGATTATCCCAAACTGTATATCCAATTAATACAACAATTAAAAAGAAAGAGGCTGCTATCACTTTTCCTTTCATCTTTCTCACTAGCATCCCCTCCAAGGCATTAAGATTAAAAACTAGCACAGGCTTCCTCGTGAGTCAAAATCTCCATAAATGCGAATCTTAAGACCATAGAACTTTTACCACACTATTACATCTCTGTTTATATAGCATAAGTAAACTATAAAAATACGAATGTTGTTTTGACGTCTCTTTTAACTGAGAAGTTACTTCAAACCTATTCGGTAATAACCAGCTGCGCATTTCACTTAAACTATGCCAAACAGAATCATAGCTAAAAAATTGATAGTCCATAAAGGTAAAATATTTTTTTATTCCTTTCTTTTCTTGTTCCAATGTTGAAGACGCAAAACCCTTAAATTGATTTTCAATAGAACTTAATTCTTTTATTTGTTCCAATATGCTGTACTGGCTATACACGATGGACAATGTTCGAATCATCCTCTTATATGTTTGATGACGCTTTGCATCCTTAAAGAGAGTTTCATAGCTTATCTTATCCTTTACAACATCAATCATTTGAATAATATCTAAAAAATGCTTAGGCGAATCTAAGTTGTGCCTCCAACCGTGAAGACATATCATATAAAACGTATGATAGTGGGATAAAGCATTTACAAACTGAAAACCTTCTAACCTTACTGCTTCACCCCAAAACTCTTGGATGTTAAAATTAGCCGTTTTTTCTTTTAATATATCCCAATGAATTTCAACTGTTAGCGGTATAGCCGATCCAGGAATTTCTCTACTAAAACTAACGTGAAAGTGAGAAGGAATAAATTCTTCTTCAATTTTAAAATCCATAGATTTTACTACTTCTATTGCTTTATTGATGTCTTTTCTTTTAACTAAAATATCGATATCTGAAGTCCCTCTAGCACCTATGTGACCAAAATATTTTTCAGCAAAGTAGACTCCTTTAAGAGGTATCACTTCTATCTGTTCTTCTTCAAATTTTCGAATAATATGATCCGTTTGATTTTTAATAAATAAATTTTGATATAGTGTTTCTTGATATTTTTGCTTGAGTCTTGTTTGAAAAAATAAAGGAGTATTTCCTAGCTCTCCTTTTTCTTTCAATAAGGAGTAAACTTGTGGGGAAATGAAATACAATTCAATCTCTTTTATTACTTCATAATAAAATTCATCATCACTTGGTAGATTAGCGTTCGAATCGTAAAGGTGTGTTATAAGTTTATCAAGCAAAGCACTTCTTCCTTCCTATTATTTAGCTTTCAGCATGATTGGATTCTGTTGACTGATTTCTTGTGCGTTATTTAATCTGCGGTACATTCCACTTTGTCTGATTAACTCTTCGTGGGTGCCCTTTTGAACAACTTCTCCTTGATCCATTACCACAATGAGGTCTGCATGTTGAATAGTAGACAATTGATGGGCAATCATGATAGTTGTACGATTTATCATTAAACGGGCCAATGCTTCTTTTACCAAATGTTCTGTTTCACTGTCTAGTGCTGAAGTTGCTTCGTCTAATAGAAGAATAGGCGCATCTTTTAAAATGGCTCTTGCGATGGCTAATCGCTGTCTTTGACCTCCTGACAGCTTAGCTCCTCGTTCCCCCACTTCTGTTTCATAGCCGTTACGCAGCGTCATAATATGATCATGAATATTTGCATGAACAGCGGCATTAATCATTTCTTCTTCCGTAGCCAAAGGTCTCGCTATCATTAGATTATCTTTTATCGTACCGCTAAAAAGAAATGTCTCTTGAGGAACGTATGCAATTGAACTTCTTAGTTCTGAAATGGTTAACTCATCAATTGAACGTCCATCGATTGAAATAGTGCCAAAATGAGGTTCATAAAAATGTTGAATCAAATTAAAAAGCGTTGATTTTCCGGCACCACTTGGACCAACTAGCGCTACTGCTTTACCAGCAGGAATGTATAAGTTGAAATCCTTGAATACAATCGCGCTCTCATCATAGCTAAATGTAAGATTTCTAACCTGTATATCCTTTTGAACAAGCGTTGCGGAAGTATAGTGAGGCAGCGCCTTCGCTTGAGTTGGATAATTAAGTAGTTTAGTAATTCTTTCTAACGCTGACACAGACCGCTGATAGCCAGCCCACTGTCCAGCTAGTCCTGTCAAGGGAGAAATCAACTGGTTCACAAGGTTAATAAACGTTAATAATGCACCAATCGTAATAATCTTGTCTGTTACAAAAAAAGCACCTATAATTAAGCTAATAAGAAACGCAATGGCTCCAATTGCTTCGCTTCCAGCGTAAAACCAGCCTCTTAACTTTGCCTCTCTCATTTCCAATGAATAAAGCTGCTCGTTCTTTTGTCTATAATCTCTATAAAACAGTTTTTCCAATGTAAAAGATCGAATTACAGTAAATCCGTGAAACGTATCATTCAGTTTTTTAATAATATTGCTAATTAATTCATTCATGATACGGCTATTATTTCGAAGTAAAATCCCAAATATAGCTCCGCCAGCAATCGCAATAGGAGATACGAGCACAATTGATAACGATAATTTCCAATTAATTTGAACTAAATAAATAAAGGCAGCGATAGAAATAATCGGAAATCTAACTAAATTAATTAAACCTCGCCCAATTACACCTTCAACATTATGTATATCGTTAGTGAAATGAGACAACAATTCACCAGAATGTAAATTTGAAACGTCTCGTTCTCGTAAAAGTAAAATATGTTTATATAAATCCAAGTTCAAGTCTCGCTTGACGGCATTGACCGCAATTGTTTCAAGATATGTATCAATAAAATTAGCTGTAATACTTGTTACTGACAACCCTACACCGATAGCTACTAGCCACTTAAGCCTTTCAAAATTACCATGAACAGCAGCATCGGTAATGTTTCCGATAAACCATGCAGATACTAAAGTAAGGGTAATTTCAACAAATAACAAAATAAACAGTCCAATATAAGCACCTTTATGCTTCATTACGTATGGCCAGAGCCACTGAACCATACTTTTTGTCTCTTTGATAGAAATATATTCGCGGATGTCGAATTGCTTTATCTTTTTTAAACTAATCATAACGACATCCTCCTTTCAATCTGCTTTTTTCCATTCTTGATAGTTTATATACTTTCGTAACAGCACTGACAGGAGAGGAAAAGCAAGAATGAGCTTTCCCCATAAAACAGCAATTACATTTTTTTCTTGAATCGCCACTGATTTTTTTTGAATAACAACAAGTTTTCCGATAATCTTTTCTCGGGTAACCAGATCATCCACCCCGTAGTTCGTATCACCTTTAAAAATATAATATTCTTCTTCTTGAACGTAGGAACAGTTTAAAAGGCGATGAGCAATGAGTTTATTAGCTGGACTTTCAAATAAAACAATGTCTCCTCTTTTTAGCGGAGAATGCTTTATTGAAGTAAACTGGCAAATATCTCCTTGTTTAATAAGAGGATACATACTTGTTCCTTCAGCAGGAAGTTCAAGCAATCCATTCCGATCAATCAAAGCTTTTAATAGATGCCCCTGCTTATTATTAGCTTGCATACTTTTCAACAAGGCCGCAATCAATTAACTTATTTAAAAAATGCTGTATATCTCCTTCAACCATTTCAGCTTCTGTATTGTAATAAGCTGCAACAGCTTTAATAATTTCCGCAAGCGTTTTTTTGTTTTCTATTACCTTCCAACAGTAGCCTCCTACTTCGTTTAAAGTAGTCACTGTATAGGCATGCGAATTTAAAATCACCCACTCTGAGTCTACTTCCATTACTTCATAACCGCCCTTTTGAATATAACTTGTCACGATGACATCAACTCCCAAAATGTATTGTTTTTTTGAAAATGAAGCTCATACACAGGCACTTGTTTAACTAACAATTGTAACAGGCCCATGATTGTTTTCGTTTCTTCAGGTTTATAAGACCAGTAAAACACTTTATCTATCAGCTTCATCAACGCTTCTATTCTCCTTACCTCTATCCGTTGATTAGATATTGACTGATGCAGTAGCTGAATACTTTCTAAAGGTGTGTTTTTTTCACTTCCCTTGGCTTTTAACTCACTTCTAAACGGTGAGTTAAAAACTGTTACACTCTCGTCTGTAATTCTTAAAATTGTAGCTTCATCAGAAAGAAGTTCCCTTGGCATTGATAACTTTGCTGCAGTCGACTTTCCGGCTCCTGAGTGCCCTGTAAAAATATGCGCCTTGCCGCTGTTAATAACGCACGATGAATGGAGAAGAATCCCCCAGTTATGATGAACAATGAACGAACTGTATAAGTTCATAAGAGCATGTTTTAAAGCCAATTCATCGTGGATAGCTACGTCAGCCAGTTTATACTCTGAATCTACTTCAATTAAATAGTCTGCTCTTTTAAAAGTAATTGTATTGAGTTTTTCTTCTATAGCGACTTCATAATCTTGAAACGAAACACCATAGCCATTTGTGATTGTGACCGTCATGTCCGGCTGATTTTTCGCTATACTAACACATAAAAAATATTGTTTGATTATTTTCCATACGTCATCAAATTCTGTTTTAATATCAATATAGTGATCCCCTATTTTTGTATGCAGCGTCTTCATTATTCGTCTCCTCAATCAATTTCTCTTAAAACAGCAGTCAATGGAACACCATTGACTTTCTGCTTTATATATTGCTGTATTAAGTAAATAAAATAGCTGAAAAAATATTTTATTTATTTTTCCCTTTTCCTTTTCCTGGGGCACCTGCACCACCTGGAGTAGGATTGGGATTTGTAGACGGCCAGTTAGAACCATTGTTTCCTTTTCCAGGATGATCTAAGTTTCCTTTTCCAGGATTCCAGCTTTGAGCAGTTTCAAAACGGATTAAGCTATGATTTAACACTTCTTGAAGCGGCGCACGAAAAGCGCGAAAGCGTTTCACGATAAATGCGAAAACGCAGTCCCTCAGCTTCGTAAGGTGCCAATATCGGCTGCAATAGACCGGAACGAAGGCTACAC
>NZ_JBMPZA010000023.1:0-198002 GCF_049368575.1 Priestia sp. 40 | reverse complement strand
CACACGTGCTACAATGGATGGTACAAAGGGCTGCAAGACCGCGAGGTCAAGCCAATCCCATAAAACCATTCTCAGTTCGGATTGTAGGCTGCAACTCGCCTACATGAAGCTGGAATCGCTAGTAATCGCGGATCAGCATGCCGCGGTGAATACGTTCCCGGGCCTTGTACACACCGCCCGTCACACCACGAGAGTTTGTAACACCCGAAGTCGGTGGAGTAACCGTAAGGAGCTAGCCGCCTAAGGTGGGACAGATGATTGGGGTGAAGTCGTAACAAGGTAGCCGTATCGGAAGGTGCGGCTGGATCACCTCCTTTCTAAGGATTTTTACATGACGTACGTTTTGACACTTTGTTCAGTTTTGAGAGTTCAATCTCTCAATTATAGAAAGCACACTACTTTCTTCTTATCTAATAAGAAGAATTTTGGTTGCGATTGTTCTTTGAAAACTAGATAACAGTAATTGCTGAGGAAAAGTGAAACTTTTCTTTAATCAAACCAATAAATAACACAACAATATGTTGTACCATTTATTCGCTAATGGTTAAGTTAGAAAGGGCGCACGGTGAATGCCTTGGCACTAGGAGCCGATGAAGGACGGGACTAACACCGATATGCTTCGGGGAGCTGTAAGTGAGCTTTGATCCGGAGATTTCCGAATGGGGAAACCCACTGTTCGTAATGGAACAGTATCTTTATCTGAATACATAGGATATTGAAGGCAGACCCGGGGAACTGAAACATCTAAGTACCCGGAGGAAGAGAAAGCAAATGCGATTTCCTGAGTAGCGGCGAGCGAAACGGAATTAGCCCAAACCAAGAGGCTTGCCTCTTGGGGTTGTAGGACACTCTATACGGAGTTACAAAGGAACGAAGTAAATGAAGCGACCTGGAAAGGTCCGTCGAAGAAGGTAACAACCCTGTAGTTGAAACTTCGTTCCCTCTTGAGTGGATCCTGAGTACGGCGGAACACGTGAAATTCCGTCGGAAGCTGGGAGGACCATCTCCCAAGGCTAAATACTACCTAGTGACCGATAGTGAACCAGTACCGTGAGGGAAAGGTGAAAAGCACCCCGGAAGGGGAGTGAAAGAGATCCTGAAACCGTGTGCCTACAAGTAGTCAGAGCCCGTTAACGGGTGATGGCGTGCCTTTTGTAGAATGAACCGGCGAGTTACGATCCCATGCAAGGTTAAGCTGATAAGGCGGAGCCGTAGCGAAAGCGAGTCTGAATAGGGCGTTTAGTATGTGGTTGTAGACCCGAAACCAGGTGATCTACCCATGTCCAGGGTGAAGTTCAGGTAACACTGAATGGAGGCCCGAACCCACGCACGTTGAAAAGTGCGGGGATGAGGTGTGGGTAGCGGAGAAATTCCAATCGAACCTGGAGATAGCTGGTTCTCTCCGAAATAGCTTTAGGGCTAGCCTCATGTTGTGAGAGTCTTGGAGGTAGAGCACTGATTGGACTAGGGGCCCCCAACGGGTTACCGAATTCAGTCAAACTCCGAATGCCAAAGACTTATCCATGGGAGTCAGACTGCGAGTGATAAGATCCGTAGTCAAAAGGGAAACAGCCCAGACCACCAGCTAAGGTCCCCAAGTATACGTTAAGTGGAAAAGGATGTGGAGTTGCTTAGACAACCAGGATGTTGGCTTAGAAGCAGCCACCATTTAAAGAGTGCGTAATAGCTCACTGGTCGAGTGACTCTGCGCCGAAAATGTACCGGGGCTAAACGTATCACCGAAGCTGTGGATTGACATCTTTGATGTCAGTGGTAGGAGAGCGTTCTAAGTGCTGTGAAGTCAGACCGTAAGGACTGGTGGAGCGCTTAGAAGTGAGAATGCCGGTATGAGTAGCGAAAGACAAGTGAGAATCTTGTCCACCGAATGCCTAAGGTTTCCTGAGGAAGGCTCGTCCGCTCAGGGTTAGTCGGGACCTAAGCCGAGGCTGAAAAGCGTAGGCGATGGCCAACAGGTTGATATTCCTGTACCACCTCCCCGCCGTTTGAGTAATGGGGGGACGCAGTAGGATAGGGTAAGCGCGCTGCTGGATATGCGCGTTCAAGCAGTTAGGCTGATGAGTAGGCAAATCCGCTCATCATAAAGGCTGAGCTGTGATGACGAGGGAATTATAGTACCGAAGTTCCTGATTCCACACTGCCAAGAAAAGCCTCTAGCGAGGCGGGAGGTGCCCGTACCGCAAACCGACACAGGTAGGCGAGGAGAGAATCCTAAGGTGATCGAGAGAACTCTCGTTAAGGAACTCGGCAAAATGACCCCGTAACTTCGGGAGAAGGGGTGCTCTGGTAGGGTGTATAGCCCGAGAGAGCCGCAGTGAATAGGCCCAGGCGACTGTTTAGCAAAAACACAGGTCTCTGCGAAGCCGCAAGGCGAAGTATAGGGGCTGACGCCTGCCCGGTGCTGGAAGGTTAAGAGGAGGGGTTATCCTTTGGGAGAAGCTCTGAATCGAAGCCCCAGTAAACGGCGGCCGTAACTATAACGGTCCTAAGGTAGCGAAATTCCTTGTCGGGTAAGTTCCGACCCGCACGAAAGGCGTAACGATCTGGGCACTGTCTCAACGAGAGACTCGGTGAAATTATAGTACCTGTGAAGATGCAGGTTACCCGCGACAGGACGGAAAGACCCCGTGGAGCTTTACTGTAGCCTGATATTGAATTTTGGTACAGCTTGTACAGGATAGGTAGGAGCCTGAGAAGCCGGAGCGCTAGCTTCGGTGGAGGCGTCGGTGGGATACTACCCTGGCTGTATTGAAATTCTAACCCGCGGCCCTGATCGGGCCGGGAGACAGTGTCAGGTGGGCAGTTTGACTGGGGCGGTCGCCTCCTAAAATGTAACGGAGGCGCCCAAAGGTTCCCTCAGAATGGTTGGAAATCATTCGTAGAGTGTAAAGGCACAAGGGAGCTTGACTGCGAGACCTACAAGTCGAGCAGGGACGAAAGTCGGGCTTAGTGATCCGGTGGTTCCGCATGGAAGGGCCATCGCTCAACGGATAAAAGCTACCCCGGGGATAACAGGCTTATCTCCCCCAAGAGTCCACATCGACGGGGAGGTTTGGCACCTCGATGTCGGCTCATCGCATCCTGGGGCTGTAGTCGGTCCCAAGGGTTGGGCTGTTCGCCCATTAAAGCGGTACGCGAGCTGGGTTCAGAACGTCGTGAGACAGTTCGGTCCCTATCCGTCGTGGGCGTAGGAAATTTGAGAGGAGCTGTCCTTAGTACGAGAGGACCGGGATGGACACACCGCTGGTGTACCAGTTGTCTTGCCAAAGGCATCGCTGGGTAGCTATGTGTGGACGGGATAAGTGCTGAAAGCATCTAAGCATGAAGCCCCCCTCAAGATGAGATTTCCCATAGCGCAAGCTAGTAAGATCCCTGAAAGATGATCAGGTTGATAGGTCAGAGGTGGAAGCGTGGCGACATGTGTAGCTGACTGATACTAATCGAATCGAGGACTTAACCAAACTTTAAAAGCGTAAGCTTTACTCAGCAAACTGTTATCTAGTTTTGAGAGAACAATCTCTTGTCTGGTGGCGATAGCGAAGAGGTCACACCCGTTCCCATACCGAACACGGAAGTTAAGCTCTTTAGCGCCAATGGTAGTTGGGACTTTGTCCCTGTGAGAGTAGGACGTTGCCAGGCACCTGAAAAAGGACTAGCTAAAATAGCTAGTCCTTTTTTTATTATTCACAGAGTATAAGCTATCTACATAAAATGGGGTAAATGAACTGCATAAAGAAGTTGCATCTTGTCGATACTTATTTAGTGGAGGTGGAGAGTAATGGAAAAACAAATTAAGACATGTTCCGTTTGTCATGAACAGCATACAAAGGGTATTGAGGTGTTTTCCAGCTTTATATGCCAACACTGCGAGGTAGAGATTGTAGAGGTGGATTCATCTCATTTTCGTTATCAATTGTTAGTAGATCAATTAAAGAGAATATCAGGAGCGTTTTCTTACTAAAAGCCCTTTTTTATAAGGGCTTCTTTATATGGCTCAAAAAAATCATCTAAGTTTGTTATAATGAAAGAAAAATCAATTTTGATAGGAAAAATACTTACATATTCTTTTATCAAGTTAACAATGTTATATTTACAAAAAGTAAGGAATGGATGTATGGATACATATTTACCTTTATATAACCGTTTAGTAAGGCATAGCGAAAAGAGGTCACTCTCTTATCACGTGCCCGGCCATAAAAATGGTCAAATTCTACCTTCACATATTCAGTCTTCTTACGCAGACTTTTTGCAATACGATCTAACAGAAATTAGCGGATTAGATGATTTACATGAAGCAGAATCTGTTATTAAAGAAGCACAAGAGTTAACGGCAAAGTTGTATGGAGTAGATGAAAGCTTTTTTTTAGTTAATGGTTCTACTGTAGGCAATCTCGCCGCGATTTTATCTCTTTGTCAAGAAGGAGATAAAATTGCTGTTCAAAGAGATTCTCATAAATCTATTTTTAATGCTATTGCTTTATCAAAGGCATCACCTATTTTTTTAGCTCCTGAAATAGATTCAAAAACACATCTTAGTACAGGTGTATCCATTAAAACAATTAAAGCGGCTTTAGAGGGTTCTGACGATATAAAAGCATTTGTATTAACCAATCCTACTTACTACGGGGTGGCGCGAGATTTAAAGGAGATCATTGACTTTATTCATAGCTACAATATTCCTATAATTATTGATGAAGCTCATGGAGCCCACTTTATTTTAGGCAATCCTTTTCCGTCGTCAGCTGTGACGTATGGAGCGGATCTTGTTGTTCAGTCAGCACATAAAACGCTGCCAGCTATGACAATGGGTTCTTATTTACATATGCAAGGAACATTAGTAAATAGGCAAGCGGTGCGGCATTACTTACAAGTACTGCAGTCAAGCAGCCCCTCATACCCTATTATGGCTTCTCTCGATTTGGCACGGTATTATCTGCAGCAGTTTACTCAGCATGATATGGATAGAATGACTGACAATATTCATTCCTTTGTTAAAAAGATTAATGAGATTGATACACTTTCAACTATTGATGTAGAAACAGATCAAACTGCTACCGACCTTTTGAAAATGACGTTGACTTGTTCGGCGGCAACAGGATATCATTTGCAAAAGGAACTGGAAAAGCAAGATATTTATACAGAACTAGCTGACGTTAATTATGTATTGTTTGTTCTACCTTTAAGCAGCAGCTGGGATTTTAATGATACAATTAAGCGGGTTAGACAAGCAGTAGAGAATATACAGCGTAAGTCATATGAAAAACCACTAATCAAACCATTTCGTTTTTCAAGAGCAACGCTTCTCCTGCCTATGGAAGAAAGAAAACTAAGATCAAAGCATATGTGTTCGTTTGAAGAAGCGGTTGGGTGTGTAAGCGCACAATCTGTTATTCCATATCCTCCTGGAATTCCTATTTTAATGGAGGGAGAAACGATTACGAGCAATCATATTGACTATATTTTGCATATTCAAAGATTAAATGGTCATATTCAGGGCGGCTCTTGTATGGAAGAAGGAAAGATAGAAGTATTTAAATAGAGAAAGGAATTTATACATGTCAGGAACGTTTATTACATTTGAAGGGCCAGAAGGTGCTGGTAAGACAACGATCATCCATATGGTTCAACAAAAATTAAGACAAGAGGGCTATACTATTGTATTAACAAGAGAGCCTGGAGGCATACGAATTGCTGAACAAATTCGTGAAATTATCTTAAATCCATCTAACACGGAAATGGATGCCAGAACCGAAGCACTTCTTTATGCTGCGGCTAGAAGACAACATCTTGTAGAAAAAGTGATTCCTGAGCTAAATAAAGGGAATATAGTATTATGTGACCGTTTTATTGATAGCTCACTTGCTTATCAAGGAAATGCGCGGGGTATAGGCGTAGAAGATATTTTTGCTATCAATCAATTTGCTATTGAGCAAACGATGCCACAGGCCACTTTATATTTTGACATTGAGCCTGAGGTAGGATTAGAAAGAATTAATAAAGGTCGAAAAGATGAGATTAATCGATTAGATTTAGAATCCTTAGACTTTCATTACAAAGTACGAGATGGATATTTATCTCTTTTGAGTGAATTTCCAGAGCGTATTCGACGAATTGATGCAAATCAATCCGTTGAAAAAGTCTGTGAAGAAGCTTATAAACAAATAAAATTGATTTTAAAATAAATACAGATGATCGTTATTCTTGCTATACTATTCTTAACAAAAAAGTAAAATGAGGTGTTATTCATGAAATTAGTAATGGCCGTTATTCAAGATTCAGATAGCTCAAAGCTTTTAAATGCACTTGTAGAAAGAGGGTTTCGTTCAACCAAATTATCAAGTACGGGCGGATTTTTAAAATCAGGGAATACAACAATTATGATTGGTACAGACGATCATAAAGTAGATGAAGTACTTGATATTATTAAGGGCCAATGTGAAAACCGCAGACAGATGATTTCTCCTGTGGCACCGATGGGCGGTAATGCAGATTCATACATTCCGTATCCTGTTGAAGTTGAAGTGGGCGGAGCTACAGTATTCGTACTACCAGTAGATCAATTTCATCAATTTTAAGAGAGAAGATTTTAAATAGAAAGTGATGATTGAATGGGAAATACATGGGAACAGCTTGAAGCTCTTCAGCCGAACGTGTTAAAGATTTTGCAAAACAGCTTACTTAAAGAGCGAGTTGCTCATGCTTATTTATTTGAAGGAAGCAAAGGAACAGGTAAAAAACAAATTAGTTTTTTGTTTGCTAAAGCACTGTTTTGCCAAAATCCAGTTAATCATAGGCCATGCCATGAGTGCAGTAACTGCCGGCGAATTGATTCAGGTAATCATCCAGATATTCACTTGATTGAGCCAGCTGGTCTATCGATTAAAAAAGAGCAAATTCAATTCTTACAATCAGAATTCACAAAAACCGGTGTTGAATCTAATAAAAAGTTATATATTGTGAATCATGTTGATAAAATGACAGTAAGCGCAGCAAATAGTTTACTAAAATTTTTAGAAGAGCCTGGCAACGGAACTTATGCAATTTTATTAACAGAAAATATACAGCGCTTATTAGATACGATTATCTCACGTTGCCAAGTAATATCATTTCGATCTCTTACACCAGAACAGTTAGCTGAAAAACTAGTAGAAAATGGCCTTTCCGCAGTGGATGCGTCCATCTTGTCTAATTTAACAAACAGCATTGATGAAGCAATTGAATTAAGTAAAGATGAATGGTTTGGACTTGCAATAAAGTTAGTGATACAATTATATGAAGTGTTAACAACGAGACCTCAACAAGCTCTTCTTTTTATTCATGAAAAGTGGGTAACACATTTTAAAGAAAAAGAACAAGCTCATATTGGTTTAACTTTATTGATGCTTCTTTATCGTGATTTGTTGACGCTGCAAGTTGGACAAGAGTCTAAAATCGTCTATCGTCATAAAATAGAAGAATTAAAACAGCAAGCTCTTCAGACAACGCAGGAAAAAGCGATTTATCGCTTAGAGGTTATCTTGAAGGCCAAAAATAAATTAAATTCAAATATGAATCTACAGTTATTAATGGAACAGCTGGTGTTGGATTTGCAGGAGGGATAAAAGCTTGTATGATGTAGTAGGCGTTCGCTTTAAAAAAGCGGGAAAAATATATTATTTTGACCCTGGAGAACTTACAATTCCAGATGGTGAGTTTGTTATTGTAGAAACAGTTCGTGGTGTTGAATTTGGCAGAGTGGTTATTAATAAGAAGCAAGTAAGTGAACACGATGTTGTACTTCCTTTGAAAAAAGTAATCCGCATTGCTGAACAAAAAGACAGGCTGATTGTGGATGAAAATAAACAAGCTGCTAGAGAAGCGTATGACGTATGCGTGCAAAAAATTCAATCACACGATTTAGATATGAAGTTAGTAGATGTAGAATATACGTTTGATCGTAATAAAGTCATTTTTTATTTTACAGCAGACGGCCGTATTGATTTTAGAGAGTTAGTTAAAGATTTAGCTGCTATTTTCCGTACGCGAATTGAGCTTCGTCAAATCGGTGTACGAGACGAGGCAAAACTGTTGGGCGGGATAGGTCCTTGTGGCCGTATGCTATGTTGCTCAACGTTTTTAGGTGATTTTGAGCCGGTTTCTATTAAGATGGCCAAAGACCAAAACCTATCGCTTAATCCAACGAAAATTTCTGGTTTATGCGGACGTTTGATGTGTTGTTTAAAATATGAAAATGATGAGTATGAAACGGCAAAAGAACAGCTTCCTGATATAGGCTCAACAATTAAAACTTCAGATGGTTCAGGACGTGTAGTGGGTTTGAATATTTTGGAAAGAATTATTCAAGTGGAACTGTCAGATCACGAACAAACTTTAGAGTATACTCTGGATGAGATCAATAATGAAGGTGCTGTTTCGTTTCAAGCCACAGATTAACGAGGTGGGCAAAGGTGGATAAAAAAGAGATTTTTGATTCGGTGACAAACATGGAGGAACAAATTGGTCATTTATATAAGCAGTTAGGTGAGTTGAAAGAGCATCTTGCTGAGCTAATTGAAGAAAATCATCACCTGCAAATAGAAAATGATCATTTGCGCCGTCGCCTTGACCAGACAAACTTCGAAACGAAGCTGAAAAATAGACATTCAAAAGCAAGCGCTCAAACAAAAGAGCAAAAACAAATTGATATCGGAGAAGGATATGACAATTTGGCTCGCCTTTACCAAGAGGGTTTTCATATTTGTAACATTCATTATGGAAGTGTGCGTAAAGATGGAGACTGTTTGTTTTGCTTGTCATTTTTAAATAAAAAGTAACAACACCTCTCCCTTTTGGAGAGGTTCTTTTTATGAGTAAAAGATGTAAATAATAGATGTACAAGGAGAAGAACGACTATGGTTGAGTTATATGGAGATGAACGTTTAGATTATCTATTAGCCGATGAGGAGATGCGCATTATTCAAAGTCCGTCTGTCTTTTCCTTTTCATTGGATGCTGTGCTTTTATCTCACTTTGCTTATGTGCCAATTCGTAAAGGTAACTTGGTTGATTTATGTTCAGGAAACGGTGTAATCCCACTGTTTTTATCTAAACGAACAAAGGGAAAAATCATTGGTGTAGAAATTCAAGAACGGCTACACAGTATGGCGCAAAGAAGTATTGCGTATAATCAGCTCGATGGGCAGATTAAAATGATACATGGTGATTTAAAAAATGCACCTCAAGAACTGGGTTATGGAAAATATGATGTTGTAACATGTAATCCTCCTTATTTCACCACATCCAATAAAGAAGAGATAAATGAAAACGAACATTTTGCAATCGCTCGCCACGAAATTCATTGTTCGTTGGAAGATGTGATTAGAGCCAGCAGCCAACTAGTGAAGCAAGGCGGAAAAGTGGCATTAGTTCACCGTCCAGGAAGACTATTAGATATCGTTACGTTAATGAGGCAGTACCGTTTAGAGCCAAAGAGACTTCAGTTTGTCTATCCTAAAGGTGGGAAAGAAGCAAATACACTTTTAATTGAAGGTACGAAGGATGGAAGTCCAGATTTAAAGATTCTTCCTCCGCTGGTGGTCTACCAAGATAATGATGAATACACGGATGAATTAAAAAGGATTTTATATGGAACAAAATAATCATTATTTTTACGTAGTTGAATGCAAGGATTGTACGTATTACGCTGGTTACACGAATAATTTGCAAAAACGCATTTCTGTCCATAATGAAGGGAAAGGGGCAAAATATACGAGAGCAAGAAGGCCTGTTTCATTAATTTGGCATGAGGTGTTTACTTCTAAAACAGAAGCTATGAAAAAAGAGTATTGGTTCAAACAGTTAAGCAGAGTGCAAAAACAGGCTTACATTCGAAGGGAGCAAGAAAAGCAGAATGAAATCACAAAAAAGTTATGATGTATCGAATGAACGAGGCGTTTTATATTTAGTTCCCACTCCTATTGGAAACTTAGAGGATATGACATTTCGTGCGATTCGAATTTTAAAAGAAGTTGATTATATTGCCGCAGAAGATACGAGACAAACGAAAAAACTATGTAACCACTTTGAAATCGATACGCCTATTACAAGTTACCATGAACATAATAAACATACAAAAAGTGAACAGCTGTTAAGCGACTTAGACGGTGAAAAAAATATTGCTTTAGTAAGCGACGCGGGCATGCCTTGTATTTCAGATCCTGGTTATGAGTTAGTGGTAGCTGCCGTTAAAGAAGGATATACGGTTGTTCCGCTGCCGGGGCCCAATGCAGCATTAACAGCTTTAATTGCTTCTGGACTACCTACGGGGCAGTTTTATTTTTATGGATTTTTAAACAGAAATAAAAAACAGCGTAAAGAACAGCTTCAAGAGCTTCAGTATATTAAGGAAAGCATGATATTTTATGAAGCCCCTCATCGGTTAAAAGAAACGCTAAAGAGTATAGAAGAAATCTTAGGGAACCGATCTATTGTGTTATGTAGAGAGTTAACAAAACGCTATGAAGAGTTTTTAAGAGGAAGCGTATTAGAAGCAATTGAATGGACAAATACCACAGATATTAGAGGCGAATTCTGCTTAATTCTTGAAGGGACAAATGAAGAAGCACCAGATGAAAGTAATCTATGGTGGGAACAGCTCACCATTATCGAGCATGTTGATCACTATGTAGAAGAAGGGCTTTCAAACAAAGAAGCTATTAAGCAAGTGGCAAAAGACCGAGATGTGTCAAAGCGAGACATTTACAGTGAATATCACGTACATTAAAAAAAGCTGTCTATCATAGACAGCTTTTCGTTTTATTTAGAAGCTTGTAAAGAATCTTGAAGTTCTTTCATGATTTGTTCTGCACCTTCACGGCTTAGAATTAATTTGCCGCTAGCAAGTTGAATGTTATCATCAGATACTTCACCTGTTACTTGGCAAGTCATGTTTGGTTTGTATTTTTTTAAGATGATGCGCTCTTCATCTACATAGATTTCTAGAGCATCTTTCTCTGCAATTCCTAATGTACGACGTAATTCAATTGGAATTACTACGCGTCCTAATTCATCAACTTTACGAACAATACCTGTAGATTTCATGTTAATCGTTCTCCTCTCAGTAATCATTTTTCTATGTTATTACTTTCGTCATTATTCGACAATTTCAACGTACTTTCATAATACCAGCGTTTCCAAAACTAGTCAATCATTTTATATGTAAAAAAATGTAGCTGGGAAAAATTTTTTTCTCGACTTGTTTATAAGCTAATTGTGACCGTCAGTCAAGGAATGACAAGGGGTTTCATTGGAAAAAAGATTAATCGCCTAAATAGCTTGATATTAACTATTTTGAAGATAGGGTAAATATAATTCGACATAAAACGACAAAATTAGACCTATTTGTCGTTTTTATCGAAGTGACTTTTTGAATGAGGGTATATTTTATATAAAAATAGGGCGAAGCTGATACAATTAACAGGATTATTTTTTGGAAAAATAACGATTATTTAAAAATGAAGTGAATCCGTCATATTCCCTTGTATATAGGAAGAGAATGTTTTGAAATTATCATGTAAAATAGTATGATAGATAGTAGAATAAGAAGACAGGGTTTATATGATTACATCCATATAAATCAAAATGTTGAAATGGAATGTTGGAGGTTATGAACATGGCAGATGGAAATAATACATTTTATATTACTACGCCGATTTATTATCCGAGTGGTAAATTACATATAGGGCACGCATACACGACGGTAGCGGGAGATGCAATGGCTCGTTATAAACGTTTGAGAGGGTTTGACGTACGCTATTTAACAGGTACAGATGAGCATGGTCAAAAAATTCAGCGAAAAGCAGAAGAGAAAAACGTGACACCTCAGCAATACGTCGATGATATTGTATCTGGAATCAAAGAGCTGTGGGATAAGATGGATATTTCGTATGACGATTTTATCCGTACAACAGAACCCAGACATAAAGAAATCGTGGAAAAGATTTTTGCGCGCCTTTTAGAACAAGGTGACATTTATCTTGATGAGTATGAAGGTTGGTATTCAGTTCCCGATGAGACGTACTATACAGAGCATCAACTAATAGATCCAATCGTTGAAAATGGAAAAGTTGTAGGCGGAAAAAGCCCGGACAGCGGACACCCTGTAGAGCTCGTTCGAGAAGAGTCTTATTTCTTTAAAATGGGGAAATATGTAGATCGTTTACTAGCTTTTTATGAAGAAAACCCTTCATTTATTCAACCAGAGTCCCGTAAAAACGAAATGATCAATAATTTTATTAAGCCTGGCCTTGAAGACTTAGCTGTTTCTCGTACGACGTTTGATTGGGGGATAAAAGTTCCAGGTAATCCAAAACACGTTATTTACGTATGGATTGATGCGCTTTCTAACTATATCACCTCTCTTGGGTATGGTACAGAGAACGATGAAAACTATCGAAAATATTGGCCGGCTAACGTACATTTAGTAGGAAAAGAAATCGTACGTTTCCATACTATTTATTGGCCAATCATGTTGATGGCCCTTGATTTGCCACTTCCTAAGAAAGTATTTGCTCACGGCTGGTTATTAATGAAAGACGGAAAGATGTCGAAGTCAAAAGGGAATGTAGTAGACCCAGTGACATTGATTGATCGCTACGGGCTAGACGCACTTCGTTACTACTTACTTCGTGAAGTTCCATTCGGTTCAGACGGTGTATTTACACCAGAAGCGTTTGTTGAACGTATTAACTTTGACTTAGCAAATGACCTTGGCAACCTAGTTAATCGTACAGTGGCGATGATTAATAAGTATTTTGATGGTGTTATTCCGACTTATGAAGGCAATGTAACAGAGTTTGATGCACTTATCGTCCAAGCTCAAAAAGATACAGTGAATAAATATGAAGAAGCGATGGAAGATATGGAGTTTTCAGTGGCTCTTGCTTCTATCTGGCAATATGTAAGCCGCACGAATAAATACATTGATGAAACGCAGCCTTGGGCGTTAGCAAAAGATGAGAACAAGCGTGCAGAACTTGCTTCTGTTATGACACATCTAGCTGAATCAATTCGTCACATTGCGGTATTGCTGCAGCCATTCTTAACACGTACACCTGAGAAAATTTTTGCTCAGATTGGTGTAAAAGAAGATGTATTAAAAACGTGGGAAAGCACGACGCGTTTTAATATGCTTAAAGAAGGCACAAAAGTAGAAAAAGGTGAGCCAATGTTCCCTCGTCTAGATCGAGAAGAAGAGGTAGCGTTTATTAAAGAGCAGATGCAAGGAAGTGCTCCAAAGGAAGAAAAACCTGTTGTGAAGGAAGAGCCTTCTGAAGAGATTACAATTGATGATTTCATGAAAGTAGAGCTTCGTGTAGCGCAAGTTACACAAGTAGAACCGGTTAAAAAGGCAGATAAACTATTAAAGCTGCAGCTTGATCTTGGCTATGAAAAACGCCAGGTTGTATCAGGTATTGCCAAGTTTTATAAGCCTGAAGAATTAGTAGGTCGAAAAGTAATTTGTGTAACCAACTTAAAGCCTGTGAAACTGCGCGGCGAACTATCACAAGGAATGATTTTAGCGGGTGAAGATGAGAATGGTCTTTCACTAGCAAGCGTAGATCAAAACTTAGCAAACGGCACGAAGATAAAATAAGTATAGGTAAAAGGGGTGTTTCACGTGTAACATGCGAGGACCCCCTTTTATTCATGGAAAGGATCGATTAGATGTTATTTGATACACATGTTCATTTAAACGCAGAACAGTATGAAGATGATTTGCACGAAGTAATTAATCGTGCGTTAGAAAAAGGTGTTCAAAACATGGTAGTTGTTGGATTCGATGAACCTACCATCAAAAAGGCTATTCAAATAGCTGAAACGTATGACTTTATCTATGCTAGTGTAGGATGGCATCCAGTAGATGCAATTGATATGACGGATGAGCACTTAGCTTGGATTGAAGAGTTAGCTCAGCACCCGAAAGTTGTTGCTTTAGGGGAAATGGGATTAGACTACCATTGGGATAAATCACCTAAAGAGGTTCAAAAGGACGTATTTCGCCGTCAAATTCGCTTAGCACGCAAAGTGAATTTGCCTATCATTATTCATAACCGTGATGCAACGGAAGACGTGGTAACGATTTTAAAAGAAGAGCACGTAGAGGAAGTAGGAGGGATTATGCATTGCTTTACAGGCAGTATTGAAGTAGCAAAGCAGTGTATGGACATGAATATGTATATTTCTTTTGGCGGACCTGTTACCTTTAAAAATGCGAAAAAACCAAAAGAAGTTGCTACAGAACTTCCTTTAGATAAACTATTAATTGAAACAGACTGTCCTTATCTAACTCCTCATCCATTCCGCGGCAAGCGCAATGAACCTGGTTATGTTTCATACGTAGCGGAGCAAATTGCAGAGTTAAAAGGGATAACGTATGAAGAGTTAGCCGATATTACAACAGCTAACGCCAAAAAGCTATTTGGCATTAATGATTAAAACTTTTTCTCATATAACAATCATTTTCGTGTTAAAGTAAAGATAGGCGCAGAGGAGAATGTTATCCTCTGCCTTTTTCAGTTAAAATAACAGATAGATACTTTTTAATTTAGTTGATAATAAGATAAAACGTTGATTTCATAGAAGAAAAATGATGTGAGTAACGAGCATTTCATTTTTACTGAAAAGCAAATGAACAAAACTGAATGTTTTGGAGGAAGAAATGAAGATTAAAGAAATTATCGTAGTAGAAGGTCGGGACGATACTGTAGCGATTAAACGTGCAGTGGATGCGGATACCATCGAGACAAATGGATCAGCTGTAAATGAAGAAACCATTGAGAAAGTAAAATTAGCTCAAAAAACAAGAGGCGTGATTATTTTTACAGATCCAGATTACCCAGGACAGCGAATTCGAAATATTGTTTCAGAACGTGTTCCAGGATGTAAACACGCATTTTTAGATAAAGAAGAGGCTCGTCCTAAAAACGGCAAAGGTATTGGAGTTGAACATGCTTCTATTGCGTCTATTCAAAAAGCACTAAAAGATGTGAAGCAAGAGTGGATAGAAGCAGATATGGAGATTTCTCAAGAGGATTTAATCGTAGCTCGTTTGGTAGGAGATAGTAAAGCTAAGTCTCGACGTGAAAGAATAGGGAAGTTATTAAAAATTGGCTATGCCAACGGAAAGCAGCTGCATAAACGATTACAGATGTTCCAAATTTCAAAAGAGGAGTTTATTAAAGCTGTTGAGCAGATAAATAAGGAGGAAAAGGAATCGTGTTAAAAGATATTGCAACGCCTAATCGAACCAAGGAAATTTTAAAGAAATACGGTTTTACATTTAAAAAGAGTTTGGGACAAAATTTTTTAATTGATACGAACATTTTACATCGTATTGTTGACCATGCGGAAATAACAGAAGAAACGGGAGCTATTGAAATTGGACCTGGTATCGGAGCATTAACTGAACAGCTAGCAAAGCGCGCAAAAAAAGTACTGGCATTTGAAATAGACCAGCGTCTGCTTCCGATTTTAGCCGATACTCTTTCTCCTTATCCAAATGCAAAAGTTATTCATCAAGATGTGTTAAAAGCAGATTTAAAAGGAACTCTCGAACAAGAATTTGAAAACATAGAAGATTTAATGGTCGTTGCGAATTTACCGTATTACGTGACGACACCCATTTTGATGAAATTATTAGAAGAGCAGATTCCAGTACGGGGAATTGTTGTGATGCTTCAAAAAGAAGTTGCTGACCGTATAGCAGCTAAACCGGGAACAAAGGAGTACGGTTCACTTTCTATTGCAATTCAATACTATACAGAGGCTGAGACGGTTATGATTGTGCCTAAAACAGTTTTTAATCCGCAGCCTAATGTAGATTCAGCCGTTATTCGATTGTTGAGAAGACCGAAGCCCGCGGTAGAGGTGCAAGATGAAGCATTCTTCTTCCAAGTTGTACGAGCAAGTTTTGGACAGCGTCGAAAGACAATTTTAAACAATCTAGTGAACAACTTGCCCAATGGGAAACAGAAAAAAGCGGACATTGAGCAAGCACTTTCAACTGCTGAAATTGACCCGAAACGAAGAGGCGAAACGTTGTCTATTCAAGAATTCGGAAAGCTAAGTGATCAACTTTTAAAATCATTTCGCTAAATCATCACATTTTTATCATGAAGTCATAGGCTATGAAGAGAATTTATTTTTGAAGTAGCAAAGACGGAGTGAAGCATATGAACATCAAAATTGGTGATATAGTTACACGACCTTCTTATCAAAGAGATTTGCTTTTTCGTGTTATAGCTATTAATGACAGCGAAGCGGGGAAATATGCGACTTTAATAGGAGAAGACGTTCGGTTGATTGCCGACGCTCCTTGTACAGATTTAGAGGTTGTGGACGCTAAAGAACAGGATCAAAGAAAAAAACAAGAAGAAGAACTTTTAGAAAGATCCTTGGAGCTTATTCAACAGGATTATCGGCTCGTTCGAGAGAAAACTGAATATAGCATGACTAATGGATACAGCCATTCACATCGCTTATTTCAAATTCCTGGAAAGGTCCTGCACGTAGACGGAGACCCTAATTATTTACGTAAATGTTTATTGGTTTATGAAAAAATTGGTGTTCCTGTTTATGGTGTTCATTGCGTAGAGTCAGAGATGCCGGAGAAAGTTGGAAAGTTAATTGAGGATGTAAGGCCTGATATTCTGGTGCTGACAGGGCATGATGCCTATTCAAAAGGAAAAGGAAATAAGGATGATCTTCTTGCTTATAGACATTCTAAGCACTATATTCGAACAGTCCAAGAAGCAAGAAAAAGAGTTGGTAATTTAGATCAGCTGGTGATTTTTGCAGGTGCCTGTCAATCGCATTTTGAATTATTGATTCAAGCTGGAGCAAACTTTGCTAGTTCACCTTCACGTGTAAATATTCATGCGCTTGACCCTGTGTATGTAGTGGCAAAACTAAGTTTTACTCCTTTCACGGATCGTATTAATGTATGGGACGTCTTACGTAATACATTAACGGGTGCTAAAGGTTTAGGAGGAGTAGAAACCAAAGGGCTGCTTCGCACGGGCATGCCTTATGAAAGCGATGAGTAGAAATAAAAACAACTGGTTACAGCATGTACACGCATGATGTGCAACCAGTTGTTTTTTCGTATGAAGCCAAAGTATACGCTTAATTCCACAAAATCATTTTCAATATTTGCTAAAGATATACATATTTCGTTGAAAAACGAGCATAATAACAGCGAAATGTAGATTCATGTTGAAAATTATTTATTGACACAATTAGAGATAGATTGTTATAATTTTATGTTTTTGACTATTTTTCTAACATGTGTTACACTATACATAGTGAGGTGGACCAATATGGCGAAAACTTTGTCTGATATTAAGCAAGCGCTGGATTTGCACCTAGGCCAACGATTAACTTTAAAAGCAAACGGTGGTCGTAGAAAAACAGTAGAACGTTCAGGTGTATTAACAGAAACGTACCCGTCTGTTTTTATCGTTGAATTAGATCAAGAGGAAAACTCTTTGGAGCGCGTTTCGTATAGTTACGCAGATGTGTTAACGGAAACAGTGCAACTAAAATTTTTCTAAGAATGACATAGGCAATATAGCAAGTGGTGATGAGCAGTGGACATTGGTTTACTGCTTTTTTATTGGTCTTTTTTTCAAATTATATATGCATTATTTTTTATACATACTATACATATCTTCCTCGCGTTTCTTATGTAAAAGAGCGAGGAGATTCAGGTTGAAATTTCATTTTATACGTAAAGGAGCCATGTGCAATGTCAAGGCGTAGAGGGATTATGTCATCGAAGCTGAAAGAAGAACTGGCTAAAGAACTTGGTTTTTACGATACTGTACAAGCAGAAGGTTGGGGCGCTATTCGTGCAAAAGACGCAGGCAATATGGTGAAGCGAGCTGTAGAGCTTGCACAGCAGCAGCTAAAGCAATAGCATAGTGAAAATCAATGCTTATACGATTATTTAGAGTGAAATGAGGAAAACCGAAGTGTATAACCGCTTCGGTTTTTTTGTCCCAAAATGAAAGATAAAACAGAGTATTAAACAAAGATGTTTAAATGAACAGCTATATCTTGTTCATTTTATGATAAAATAGCGTTAAACTCGATAAGATGAAGTAGGTGAAGTAAGTTGAAATTAATGGTGAAAGCACCGGCTAAAATAAATTTGTCACTTGATGTGTTACATAAACGTCCAGATGGTTACCATGAAGTTAAGATGATTATGACAACAATTGATTTAGCGGACAGAATTGAACTTTCTGATCGTGAAGATGGACGAATTGTTATTTATTCTCATAATCGCTTTGTTCCAGATGACCAGCGAAATCTCGCTTATCAGGCAGCGCAGATTTTGAAGCGACGTTATAACATTTCAAAAGGTGTAAATATATTAATTGATAAACATATTCCAGTAGCTGCTGGATTAGCTGGAGGCAGCAGTGACGCGGCTGCTACATTACGCGGTTTAAATACGTTATGGGAATTAGGGTTATCATTAGACACACTTGCAGAAATAGGGGCTGAGATTGGCTCTGACGTATCTTTTTGCGTGTACGGAGGGACAGCTCTTGCTACAGGGCGCGGAGAGATTGTAGAGCATATTGAGGCACCTCCAAGCTGCTGGGTGATTTTGGCTAAGCCTGAAATAGGTGTTTCTACAGCAGATGTATATCGCAACTTAAGAATTGAAGAGATGGATCATCCTCAAGTAGATGAGATGGTTCACGCTATACAATCAGGAAATTATGATCAAATGTGTAGCCTTGTCGGAAATGTATTGGAAGCAGTAACACTGAAAATGCATCCGGAAGTAGCTCTCATTAAAGAACAAATAAAGCGTTTTGGCGCCGATGCTGTGCTCATGAGCGGCAGTGGGCCAACTGTATTTGGACTTGTACAGCATGATTCACGTATGCATCGCATTTATAATGGATTACGTGGGTTTTGCGATAAAGTTTATGCAGTTAGGCTACTAGGTGAACGAATAACGCTTGAATAAATCCGTATGTTAATGTTATATTTACATTACAATATTCGGATTTTCAGGAGGATGTTATGAAGTTTCGACGTAGTGGACGATTAATTGATATGACCAACTATTTCATTCAAAACCCTCAGCGCCTTATCCCTCTTACGTATTTTGCAGATAAATATGATTCTGCAAAATCATCTATCAGCGAAGATATGGCGATTATTAAACAAACTTTTGAACAGCAGGGTATCGGAACTTTGGTTACGCTACCAGGAGCTGCCGGCGGAGTTAAATTCATTCCAAAAATGACGAATGAAGAAGCCGGTCAGCTTGTTCAAGAATTATGTGGGTTGATTGAAAAACCTGAGCGTTTACTGCCAGGTGGATATTTATATTTAACTGATATTTTAGGGAACCCCCGCGTTGTGAATAAAATCGGTCGCCTGTATGCATCGCTTTTTGCCAACCGCAAAATCGATGTTGTGATGACTGTAGCAACAAAAGGTATTCCTATTGCGTATGCGGTTGCTCAGTATTTAGACGTGCCGGTTGTTATTGTGCGCAGAGACAGTAAAGTAACCGAGGGATCGACCGTTAGTATTAACTATGTGTCGGGTTCATCTAAGCGCATTCAAACGATGCTGTTAGCTAAAAGAAGTTTAGCGGTGGGGTCAAATGTACTCATCATTGATGACTTCATGAAAGCTGGCGGTACGGTAAACGGAATGGTTAGTTTGCTTGAAGAGTTCGATGCAACTGTTGCTGGTATTGGAGTTTTAGTAGAATCAGAAGATATTGAAGAACGTTTAGTGGATGAGTATGTGTCTCTTGTACAACTGACAGATGTAAATATCAAAGATAAACAAATTCGTGTACAGGAAGGCAATTACTTAAAATATATTTGATCAAGTAAGGGAGAGGAACATATGTTACAGGTTCAAACAAAAAATGCACCGCAAGCTATTGGTCCATATTCACAGGGAATTGTTGTGAATAACTTGTTTTACAGTTCAGGTCAAATTCCACTTCGTCCAGATGGTACATTGGTCGAAGGAGATGTTCAAGTACAAGCTACTCAAGTATTTGAAAATCTAAAAGCAGTTCTTGAAGAAGCTGGAGCTTCTCTAAATACAGTTGTAAAGGCAACCGTATTCATTAAAGATATGAACGATTTTGCAGCGTTAAATGAAGTTTATGGCGACTACTTCGGCGACCATAAGCCAGCACGTTCATGTGTAGAGGTAGCGAGGCTACCAAAAGATGTACTTGTTGAAATTGAAGTTATTGCGCTCGTTAAAGGGTAATTAAATTAACAAATTTCTAACAAAAAGCAAGTAACTTCCAATTGTTCACTTTTTTTGCGAAAATTTTCTAAAAATTTTTTCTGAATAGCAGGAAAACACAAAATTCTGTGGAATTAAGTATGTAAAGCTTCGCATAGAAAAAGGTGGTGAACAAGATGGAAGTAACTGACGTAAGATTACGCCGCGTGAACACTGAAGGACGTATGAGAGCGATTGCTTCAATCACATTAGATGGTGAATTTGTTGTTCATGATATTCGTGTGATTGATGGTAATAATGGCTTATTTGTAGCCATGCCAAGTAAACGTACACCGGATGGTGAGTTCCGTGATATTGCACATCCAATCAATTCAAATACTCGCGGAAAGATTCAAGATGCTGTTTTAGCAGAATATCATCGTTTAGGTGAGGTAGAAGTTGAATTCGAAGAAGCGGGTGCTTCGTAAACATATGATACATTAAGAGTCTACTGAAAAGTAGGCTCTTTTCTTTTTGATTACCACTTATATAATTTCACACCTTTGTAAAACTTTAGCATTACCAAAAAATAAAATTCATGACTTATAAATGATTCCTTGAAATGCTGTCATTTTTGATATAATATTCTTAATGGATAAAAAGGTAAAATTGGAGGCCTGTTATGTCAAAAAGATATGCAGTCATATTGGCAGCTGGTCAGGGTACACGTATGAAGTCATCTTTATATAAAGTGTTACACCCTGTGTGTGGCAAACCGATGGTGCAACACGTAATTGATCAGTTATCACGTTTGGATTTAACAAATTTAATTACAGTTGTAGGTCACGGTGCCGAAAAAGTGAAATCACATGTTGGAGATAAAAGCTTATTTGCTTTACAAGAAGAGCAGTTAGGAACAGCTCATGCAGTAATGCAAGCAGAATCTTTACTTGCACATGAAAAAGGTACGACAATTGTTGTATGTGGAGATACTCCGCTTATTACAGCTGAAACAATTGAATCTTTATTAAAGCATCATGAAGCAACAAATGCAATGGCAACTATTTTAACAGCTCATGCAGAAGATCCAACAGGATATGGACGCATCATTCGAAATGAACAAGGGTCTGTTGAAAAGATTGTTGAGCATAAAGATGCCACGGAACAAGAGCGTCTTGTACAGGAGATTAATACTGGTACGTATTGTTTTGATAATGAGAAATTATTTGAGACACTTTCAAAAGTTTCAAATGATAATGTACAGGGAGAGTATTATTTACCTGATGTTATCGAAATTCTAAAAAATGAAGGTCAAATTATTTCTGCATATCAAACATCCGATTTTGCTGAAACATTGGGCGTTAATGATCGATTTGCTCTGTCTCAAGCAGAAGAGACAATGAAGAAGCGCATCAACAAGCAGCATATGTTAAATGGAGTGACGATTGTGGATCCTTCTAACACGTACATTTCAGCAGATGCTGTCATTGGCAGAGATACGGTTATTTATCCTGGTACGGTTATTCAAGGAACAGTTGTAATTGGAGAGAATTGTGAAGTAGGACCTAACAGTGAAATTAAAGACTGCAAAATAGGTAATAATACTTCTATTCGCCATTCTGTTGCTCACGATAGTGAAATTGGTCACGAAGTCACAATTGGCCCATTTGCACATATTCGTCCTCAATCATTAATTGGAGATGAAGTGCGCGTAGGAAACTTTGTAGAAATTAAAAAAGCATCTTTTGGCAAAGGTAGCAAAGCTTCTCATTTAAGTTATATTGGAGACGCAGAGGTCGGAAAAGGTGTAAACTTAGGGTGCGGATCTATTACAGTTAACTACGATGGGAAAAATAAATTTTTAACAAAGATTGAAGATGGGGCATTCGTAGGATGTAACTCAAACTTAATTGCACCTGTAACAATTGGTGAAGGCGCCTATGTTGCAGCTGGTTCAACCGTAACGGATGATGTGCCAGGAAAAGCATTATCAATTGCTCGTGCGAAACAAGTAAATAAAGAAAACTATGCTGAAAAGCTTGATATTAATAAAAAATCCTGACGGAGGTTTCACAATAAAATGTCAAATGTATATGCTGATGAAAATTTAAAGTTATTTACGCTAAATTCAAACAAGGCTTTAGCTGAAGAGATCGCAAAAGTAATTGGTGTGGAATTAGGTAAATGTTCGGTTGATCGTTTCAGTGACGGAGAAATTCAAATTAACATTGAAGAAAGTATCCGTGGTTGTGATGTATTTATCATTCAATCAACAAGTGCTCCAGTTAACGAACACTTAATGGAATTATTAATTATGATTGATGCATTAAAACGTGCATCAGCTAAAACAATTAACATCGTTATGCCTTACTATGGCTATGCTCGTCAGGATCGTAAAGCTCGTGCACGTGAACCAATCACTGCCAAATTAGCAGCAAATATCATTGAAAAAGCGGGAGCTACTCGTATTATCACATTAGATTTACATGCTCCTCAAATTCAAGGTTTCTTCGATATTCCAATTGACCATTTAGTAGGTGTTCCAATTTTAGGTGAATACTTTAAGAGTAAAAACCTTGATGACGTTGTTGTTGTATCTCCGGACCACGGTGGCGTAACGCGTGCTCGCCGTTTAGCGGAACGTCTAAAAGCGCCGATCGCTATCATTGACAAACGTCGCCCACGTCCAAACGTAGCAGAAGTTATGAACATTGTTGGACAAGTGGAAGGAAAAACAGCAATCTTGATTGATGACATGATTGATACAGCTGGTACAATTACAATTGGTGCAAGTGCATTAATTGAAGCAGGTGCAAAAGAAGTATATGCTTGTTGTACACACCCAGTGCTTTCAGGCCCTGCGATTGAGCGTATTCAAAACTCTACAATCAAAGAGCTAGCTGTAACAAACTCTATTGCTTTAACAGAAGATAAGAAAATTGGTAAAGTAACAGAACTTTCAGTAGCTCCGTTAATTGGTGAAGCGATTATTCGTGTTCACGAAGAGCAATCAGTTAGTACGTTATTTGATTGATAAACAGAACCTCTTTCCATTTGGAAAGAGGTTTTTTTGAAAAAAATTAAATGTGCTAATCCTTGATTTTAAAGGGATTTGGACGGGGTGAGCAAAGAAATATTGCTGATTGAAACGAGTTTTATGTTTAGCAGCCTTCTAAAAAGGGTACATTTTAAGTAGAAAACATACTGGAAGGTGAATAAAATGAGTATTTCAATTCAAGCAAATAAAAGAACGGATTTCAAAAATTCTACAAATAGAAAAATTCGCGACGAAGGAAACTTCCCAGCGGTTGTTTACGGAAATAAAACAGAATCCACACCTATTTACTTAAACAGTGCTGATTTTATTAAGACTATTCGTGAAGCAGGACGCAATGGAGTGTTAACATTACAAGTGGATAAGCAAAAATATTCTGTAATGTTACATGATATTCAAACCGATCCATTAAAAAACGAAATTGTCCACGCCGATTTCCAAGTGGTCGACATGAAGAAAGAAATTGATACTGAAGTTTCTTTATCTCTAGTAGGAGAAGCAAAAGGAACAAAAGAAGGCGGCGTATTACAGCAGTCTCTATATGAGATTTCATTAAAAGGTTTACCGCAAGATATCCCATCATCTATTGATGTAGATGTATCAGACTTAGGAATTAATGATACAATCACCGTAGCGGATATTAAGGTAGATAAAAAGCTAGAAATTACGCATGATGCAGAAGATACAGTTGCTTCTGTACTACCTCCTCAACAGGAAGAAGAGCCAGACAGCGGCGAAGTTCAGGATGCTGAAGGCGATGTTGAAGCAACAAAAGAAAAAGATAGCGAAGAATAATATAAAAGACGTAACCAAAAGGTTACGTCTTTTTGTGTGAATTGATTATAATAAAAGTGATACTATATAGTAATGTAAAATATTAAAGACATTTACCTATTATGTACAACTTATATAGAGTGGAAAGGAGTATCTATTTTGAAATTAATCGTTGGTTTAGGAAATCCTGGAAAAGAATATGACCGTACTCGTCATAACATAGGATTTATGGCAATTGATAAAATTGCTGAACAGTTTATGATTTCATTAGATAAAACAAAGTTTAACGGAATATATGGAACAGGTATAATAAAAGGAGAAAAAGTCATATTATTAAAGCCTCTAACATATATGAATTTATCAGGAGAAAGTATTCGCCCGTTAATGGACTATTTTGATATAGACGTCGAAGACTTGCTTGTTATTTACGATGACTTAGATTTACCGTGCGGAAAAGTAAGATTGCGTACAAAAGGAAGTCCAGGCGGCCATAACGGAATAAAATCAATTATTCAGCATTTAAAAACCCAAGAGTTTAATCGAATTCGTATTGGAATTGATCGTCCGAAAAACGGTATGAAAGTAGTTGATTATGTACTAGGGCGCTTTACAGAAGATGAAATGGTTCATATGGAAGAAGCGATGAAAACGTCTGTACACGCGAGTGAAGACTTTTTAGGTAAAACGTTCTTAGAAGTAATGAATCGCTATAATTAAGTAGAATAAAATTTCTCTCAATCGTCCATACTAACACTAAAAGATTTGGGAGGATTTGTATGTCTATTCATTATTTCTGTAGACATTGTGGCTCAAAAGTCGGTATGATAGAAAAGACAGCTCACAATACAGAAGCACTCGGTTTTAATCACCTGACCGCAGATGAACGAAAAGACTTTATTCACTACCATAATAGTGGAGATATCGTGGTTAAAATTATTTGTGAAGACTGTCAAGAAGCGCTAGAACGAAATCCAGACTATCATCAGTACGAAACATTTATACAATAAAAAGCTTTGGTCTCAAACCAAAGCGTTTTTCTGTTTAGTTTAGACATATCATGGGAGGAGGGAATTCCTTTGCGAGGGATTAGACAGCAATTTGAAGAAAATAAAGAAATTGGAGCTGTTGTCAGCAGTTTAGAAGAAGGTTTGAAAGAACAGTTAGTAACGGGAATTTCCGGTTCAGCTCGATCTGTATTAATGGCACTCTTAAATGAGGATAAAAAATACCCCTTATTAGTAGTGACTCATAATTTATATCAAGCTCAAAAAGTGTATGAAGACCTTTTGCATCTTTTACCGGAAAAAGACGTTTTCTTATACCCTGTTAACGATTTAGTTGCTACAGAAGTGGGGATTGCAAGTCCAGAATTAAAGGCTCAGCGAATTGAAGTACTCAATTATTGGAGTCAACATACAGGTGGAGTAGTTGTAACACCACTTGCAGGAATTCGAAAGCTGCTGCCTCCTAAAGCAAGATGGGAGCAAACGCAGCTGCCGTTTCAAATGGGAATTGACATCGACGTTGATCATTATTTAAAAAGGTTAGTTGAGTTGGGTTATGAGCGGGCATCGATGGTTTCAGCTCCGGGTGAGTTTAGTGTGCGCGGAGGAATCATTGACATTTATCCGTTAACAGAAGAGCTACCTGTCCGAATTGAACTATTTGATACAGAGATTGATTCGATTCGTACTTTTACAATCGAGGATCAACGCTCTCAAGAGCAGTTAAAAGAAATTTCAATCGGCCCTGCTACGGAAATCATTGTGAAACAAAATGAAGTGGCTAAAGGAATCGAAGAGCTAGAAGCACAGCTGGCTTCGACGCTTCAACAAGTAAAAAACGCAGCGCTAAAAGCTACCTTAACAGAAAATATTAAAGGTGAAATTGAACAGCTGCGTCAAGGTCAGCTTCTTGAAAATATGTTCAAGTATTTACCATTCTTCTACGAATCGCCTGCTAGTTTACTAGATTATTTACCAGAAGGCGGCCTTGTCATCTTTGATGAGACAACTCGAATTCAAGAAACGTCTGATCAGCTTGAAACAGAGGAAGCTGAATGGATAACAGAATTATTAGGACAGGGACAAATTGTTCGGGACGTTCAATTATCTCACAAGCTCCCATCTCTTATTCAGCGAGCAAAACATCAGTTTTTATACTTATCGTTATTTTTGAAGCACGTATCGTATACGAGTCCGCAAAATATTATTAATATTTCATGTAAGCAGATGCAGCAGTTTTACGGCCAAATGAACTTATTAAAAAGTGAAATTGAACGTTGGAAAAATGCTAATTATACGGTAGTCCTCTTAGGAGCAGATAAAGAGCGCGTAAAAAAACTTGAAAGTGTGCTAGCAGATTATGATATTGACTCATCTATTTTAGATGGAAATGGTCAGCTTGTGCCAGGTCTTGTTCAAATTATTGAAGGCGATTTACAAATGGGCTTTGAACTGCCAATGCAAAAATTAGCCGTTTTAACTGAGGAAGAATTGTTTAAAAAACGGGTAAAGAAATCAAAGCGTCGTCAAAAGCTTTCCAATGCAGAGCGTATTAAAAGTTATTCAGAGTTAAACGTAGGTGACTATGTCGTTCACGTGAACCACGGTATTGGCCGTTATTTAGGAATGGAAACGTTAGAGATTAACGGTAATCATAAAGATTATATCCATATCAAATATGAAGGCTCTGACAAGCTGTATGTTCCTGTTGAACAGATTGATCAAGTACAAAAATATGTAGGCTCTGAAGGGAAAGAGCCAAAAGTATATAAACTTGGCGGAAATGACTGGAAGAAAGTGAAACGAAAAGTTGAGTCTTCTGTTCAAGACATCGCTGATGACTTAATTAAACTGTATGCAGAGCGTGAAGCAAGTAAAGGTTATGCATTTTCCCCGGATGGCGATTTACAGAGGGAATTTGAAACAGCTTTCCCTTATCAAGAAACCGAAGATCAGCTTCGTTCTGTACAAGAAATTAAAAAGGATATGGAACATGAAAGGCCAATGGATCGTCTGCTTTGTGGAGACGTTGGATACGGAAAAACGGAAGTAGCCATTCGTGCTGCGTTTAAAGCTGTGACAGATGGAAAACAAGTGGCTATTTTAGTGCCAACCACTATTTTAGCTCAGCAGCATTATGAAACCATCCGTGAGCGTTTTCAAGACTATCCAATCAATATAGGGCTATTGAGTCGCTTTCGCAGCCGTAAACAGCAGCAAGAAACAATTAAAGGGCTAAAAAATGGGACCGTAGATGTAGTGATTGGTACACATCGTTTACTATCTAAAGACGTAATTTATAAAGATTTAGGGTTGTTAGTTATCGATGAAGAGCAGCGTTTTGGTGTAACGCACAAGGAAAAAATTAAGCAAATGAAAGCAAACGTTGATGTCCTTACACTTACAGCAACACCTATTCCACGAACATTACATATGTCCATGTTGGGCGTAAGGGATTTGTCTGTTATTGAAACGCCGCCTGAAAATCGTTTTCCGGTTCAAACATATGTAGTAGAGTATAACCCGGTTCTGGTTCGTGAAGCGATTGAGCGTGAGTTAGCGCGTGATGGCCAAGTTTACTTTTTATATAATCGCGTAGAAGATATTGAACGAAAAGCAGAAGAAATTTCGATGCTCGTGCCTGATGCCAGGGTAACGTATGCCCACGGAAAAATGAATGAAACAGAACTCGAAGCGGTTATCTTAAGCTTTTTAGAAGGCGAATATGACGTGATTGTGAGTACAACCATTATCGAAACAGGAGTAGATATTCCAAATGTAAATACGCTCATTGTCAATAATGCTGATAAGATGGGATTATCACAACTGTATCAATTAAGAGGGCGCGTAGGTCGTTCAAATCGCGTGGCATATGCGTACTTTACGTATCATAAAGACAAAGTACTGACAGAAGTAGCTGAAAAGCGTCTGCAAGCTATTAAAGAATTCACTGAATTAGGTTCTGGTTTTAAAATTGCTATGCGTGATCTTTCAATACGTGGCGCCGGAAACTTACTGGGTGCTCAGCAGCATGGATTTATCGATTCTGTCGGTTTCGATCTCTATTCACAAATGCTTAAAGAAGCGATAGAGGAAAGACGCGGGTCTGACGGAGAAAGTGTGAAATTTAATGTGGAAATGAATCTGGACTTAGACGCGTATATCCCTGATCAGTACATTACAGACGGCCGCTTGAAAATTGAGATGTATAAGCGCTTTAGAGGAATTGAAGCACTAGAGGATATTCAAGAGTTGCAGGATGAAATGATTGATCGTTTTGGAGAGTATCCGGCTGAGGTTGAGTATTTGTTTAAAGTAGCTGAAACAAAAGTATATGCAACGCAGAACTTAGTAGAATCTATTCTTCAGTCAAAACAAGAAATTTCTATTCTGCTGTCTGAAGAAGCGAGCTCAACGATAGACGGTCAAAAATTATTCATGCTAGGTGATCAATTTGGCAGAATGGTCAGCTTAGGTATGGAAGGCAAGAAAGTAAAATTAGTGGTTAATGTAAAAGGACTTGCTCAAAAAGAATGGCTCAATATTGTGTATCAGTTAGTAAAAGGAGTAGCCACTGTTAAAAAAGAACAAGTTACAAATTAAAAAGAAGGCTCATTTTTGAGCCTTCTTTTTGTATAGTCAAAATAAAAATATCCAAATCCCCATGTTTTGGCGGTTTTTTGGACATTTTTTTAATAAAAGCACACTTTTTAACAAAAAAAGAGATGGTTGGTGAATAGAAGTTGTAGAGTGAAGAATACTAACCTCAACAAAGGTGAACCTTTTATCATATAGCCATCAGTGATATTCACCAACTATTTTAATCATCATATGAAAGAGAGGCTTCAATGAATGAAAGCAACAGGTATTGTTCGTCGTATTGATGATTTGGGTCGCGTTGTGATTCCAAAAGAAATTAGAAGAACGCTTCGCATCCGAGAGGGAGATCCGCTAGAGATTTTCGTCGATCGCGATGGAGAGGTTATTTTAAAGAAATATTCGCCAATTAGTGAATTGGGAGACTTTGCAAAAGAGTATGGCGAAGCGCTATACGATAGCTTAGGTCATCCTGTACTTATTTGTGACCGCGATGTATTTATTGCGGTAGCAGGAAGTTCTAAAAAAGAATACTTAAATAAAAACATTAGTTCGTTAGTAGAATCTGTTATGGAAAGCCGCAGTTCTTCTTTAGTAACTGATGGGAAAAACCTTGAATTTGTCGATGGATACGAAGAAAATATTTCTTCTTACACAATCGGTCCGATTATTGCAAATGGAGATCCGATTGGAGCCGTTGTCATTTTCTCGAAAGATAAGTCTCTTGGTGAAGTAGAGCATAAAGCAGCCGAAACGGCAGCTAGCTTCTTATCTCGTCAAATGGAGCAGTAAGCGTAATTATCTTTATTTTACATTATTTACTGAAAAGGTAGCAGTTTCTGCTGCCTTTTTTCATGCTGTCTTACCTTAGAAATAAAGAGAACATGATATAATGGTACGGTATTTTATTTATTGGAAAGTGCAGGATGTTTTATAAGAACAAAGCTCTATTCTATTGCGGTTAGCGTCTAATAAAAAGAGTTGTTCACATAATTACAAGCTGCAGGTGAAAGGTGTAGGAATGCAGAAACAATCAAAGCTCTATTCTATTTTTAACGGTGCTATCATTTTAACGCTCGCAGGTTTATTTACGAAAATCTTAAGTGCTACTTACCGTATTCCATATCACCATATTGCGGGAGATATAGGTTTTTATATCTATCAGCAAGTTTATCCGCTATATGGAATTGCGCTACAGCTAGGTACATATGGTTTCCCTGTAATTATTTCAAAGTTAGTAGCTGAGTATGCGGTAACAAATCGGAGAAAGGAAATCCGAGGAATACTTCAAGTTTCGTTTGCTTTTTTGTTTGTAGTAGGCTGCACGATATTTGCGTTTGAATATATTTTCGCAGAAACGATTGCCGAGTGGATGGGAGATCGTAAGTTAACGGTTCTCATTCAAATTATTTCATTTTCCTTTTTACTTATTCCGTTTATTGCTGTTATTCGTGGTTATTATCAAGGACTACATAATATGTTTCCTACAGCGCTGTCTCAAATTGCAGAACAAGTTGTACGAGTAGGGACTATTTTGTGCCTGTCTATTTTCTTGATCCAACATGGGTATGATTTATATACTGCAGGGGCGGGAGCTATTTTTGGTTCTATAACAGGTGGTATAACATCCCTTATTATTTTATTTTTATTTGTTTTTAGAACAAAAACGAATTCTAAGGGAGTATTTCAACGCATAAAAAAAGCAGACATCAAGAAAATATTTAAAATCCTTGTTATTCAAGGCTTATTAATTTGTATTAGCGGTATGGGTCTGCTGTTTATCCAGCTTATTGACTCCTTTACTTTATATTCTAGTCTGACGGCGCACGGCATGGCTGAACAGGCAGCAAAAGTTTCAAAAGGTATTTATGACCGTGGACTTCCGTTGATTCAATTAGGTACAGTAGTAGGTACAGCTTTTTCACTTTCGCTTGTACCCGTTATTTCTTCAGCCATCGCGAAAAAGAACCTGTCATTTGTGGTTGAAAAAGTTCAGCTGTCTCTCCGACTATCGCTTGTAGTCGGAGTTGGAGCAGCCTTTGGCTTGATTGCGCTGATGAAACCCATTAATATGCTTTTATATAGTAACTCCGACGGAACGGACGTTTTACAAATTTTGAGCTTGTTAGTTATATTTACAACCGTAGCAGCAACTGCTGGAGCTGTGCTGCAGGGGATGGGAGCTGTTTTCGCGCCTGTGATAGCCGTTATCGCTGGCATGGCAGTCAAACTGATATTGAACCTTTGGCTAATACCAGATTTTCAAACTATAGGAGCAGCCATTGCTTCCTCAGCTGGATTCGCTATCGTTGCAGCAATCAATCTATTTTGTCTATATAAAAAGCTTGCTGTACCTCTTGTTCCGAAAAAGGCGAGTGGCGGTATTTTTATAACGGGCATAGCAATGGTCGTTCTTTTGCAAAGCTATTTATTTTGTTTACATCACTTTGTATGGTCTAATGGTTTAGATACAAGCAAACAAGTGGTTGAAACAGGAGCTGGTGTTTTAATAGGCGGTTTGTTTTATTTGTTTATCATTATGAAACAACATATTTTTACCAAAGAGGAATTACGTTTACTTCCAATGGGAAGTGTTTTAGCTAAATACGTATTAAAAAATAAATAAGAAGGTGAAGCAATGACAGGTAAAGTAACAGTTATTGGTTTAGGAGCAGGCGACTTAGAACAGCTACCTGTAGGTATTTATCGCTTGCTACAGCAGGAGAAGCATATTTATATGCGCACAAAAGAACATCCTGTAATCAAAGAATTAGAAAGTGAAGGCTTGACGTATGTATCCTATGATGACATATACGAATCGTATGATGCATTTGAAGAGGTATATGAACATATATCAAATGATTTAATCGATAAAGCTTCAATAGAAGAAGTGGTGTATGCCGTTCCCGGGCACCCTTTAGTGGCAGAACGTACAGTTCAATTACTTTTACAAAAAGGAAAAGAACGAGGCATTCCTGTTGAAATTAAAGGAGGACAAAGCTTCTTAGACCCAATTTTTGGTGCGCTAAAGATCGATCCTATTGAAGGGTTTCAGCTGCTAGACGGAACAGACTTAAAGCGAAGCGAAATAGAGTTAACAGGTCATGTTCTAATTGCTCAAGTATACGATCAGTTCGTTGCCTCAGAGGTAAAGCTCACGCTGATGGAACATGTTCCTGATGATTACCTCGTTTACATTGTAACAGCAGCGGGAAGCAGTGAAGAAAAAATCCAGCCGGTCAAGCTGTATGAATTGGATAGAGAAATGTCGCTCAATAACTTAACGACTATTTATGTCCCTCCAGTAGCAGACGAAACAATTTTATATCATCAATTTGACGCATTCAGAAGGATTATTGCCACGCTTAGAGGGCCAAACGGATGTCCTTGGGATCAAAAACAAACGCATGAATCGCTCAAGCGCTATTTGCTAGAAGAGTCTTATGAGTTATTAGATGCAATTGACCGTCAAGATGACGATAATATGATTGAAGAGCTCGGTGATGTATTGCTGCAAGTATTGCTTCATGCACAAATCGGTGAAGATGAAGGAATGTTTTCAATTGATGATGTCATTCGCAGTGTTTCAGAGAAAATGGTAAGACGCCATCCGCATGTGTTTGGGGACGTGAGCGTGAATGATGCAGATGAGGTCTTAAAGAATTGGGATGAAATCAAAAAAGAAGAAAAAGGAGAGGAACCTTCGTCTCTGTTAGCTTCTGTACCTGAGGCTATGCCTTCTTTAATGAAAGCGCATGGATACCAAAAACAAGCTGCAAAAGTTGGTTTCGATTGGTCAGAAGTTGAACCTATGTGGGAAAAAGTACAGGAAGAACTTGCTGAATTCCAAGAGGAAGTACAGCATGCTGATAAAGAAAAAATGAGCGATGAATTTGGAGATATTTTATTTGCTTTAGTGAATATTGCAAGATTTTATAAAATTGACTCTGAAGCTGCATTAGCTAAAACGAATACAAAATTTTTAAATCGATTTCAATATATTGAAGAAAAAGTGAGAGCTTCTGAAAAACCATTTGAATCTTTTTCGTTAGAAGAGTTAGACGAATTTTGGGAAGAAGCCAAAAAAACAGGTTTGTAAAACAGAAAGGTGAGGGAATTATGAGGTTAGATAAATTTTTAAAAGTATCACGTTTAATTAAGCGCCGTACATTAGCAAAAGAAGTATCAGACAAGGGCCGTATTACTATTAATGGTATCGTTGCAAAAGCAAGCACAAATGTGAAAGTAGGAGATGAATTAGCGATCACATTTGGCACGAAGAAAATTACCGTTAAAATAGAGGCTCTTCAAGAAGCAGCTAAAAAAGAAGAAGCAGCTAATTTGTACTCAATTGTCAAAGAAGAGCGTATTTCATCTGAAGTATAACTGATGAAGGCTTGTTCTAAATCACCTTTCTCATTCATATGTTTTAAACAACAGATAACAAGAGCGAATGCTCTTAATGAATGAGGTGGGGATGAAGATATGAGCCAATTTTACGAAACAAGCAATTCAAACAAAGACCATACTCCAAATCATGATTTAGTGATGAAGGGTCGGCGTCTCTTAGATATCACGGGTGTGAAGCAGGTAGAGAGCTTTGACAATGAGGAATTTTTACTTGAAACAGTGATGGGTTTCTTGTCAGTTAGAGGGCAAAATCTGCAAATGAAAAATTTAGACGTTGATCAAGGAATTGTATCGATAAAAGGAAAAATCTTTGATATAGTTTACTTAGATGAGAACCAATCGGAGAAGGCTAAAGGATTCTTTAGTAAGTTGTTTCGATGAGTTTAAACATTCAGCTCTATACAATGCTTGCGATGGTATCGATGGGAAGCGGTTTAGGTGCTTCTCTCGATACTTATCGTTACTTTGTTAATCGCTCTAAATCACGCCCATGGTTTGTATTTGTGAATGACGTATTGTTTTGGATGGTGCAAGCTCTTCTCATTTTTTATGTGTTGTTTTTAGTGAATGAAGGAGAACTGCGTTTGTATGCGTTTCTTGCTTTGTTTTGCGGTTTTGCCGCGTATCAAAGCTTATTTCAATCGCTGTATTTAAAAGTATTAACATTTACTGTCTCGAGCGTATTAAGTTTATATCGAGGTGTTTTAACGCTTAGTAATATTTTTTTGGTCAAGCCTATCCGCTTCTTTATTCATATTCTACTTGTAGTCGCTTTAGGAATCTACCGAGCCGTTCATAAGCTGCTCGTATTCTGTCTAAAGCTTATTTACGTACCGACCAGGTGGGTTCTTTTCGTATTTTGGAGAATGATGCCTAAACCTGTAAAACGATTTTTACATATAGGTTTTCGGTATATAGAAGGAATTTACAATCGTGCAAAGAATATGATAATGAGAATCGTTGCATGGGTGAACACTTTAAAAAACAAGGGGGACGACTAATTCAATGAGTGCGGTACGAAAAAAAAAGGTCGCGAAGTTAAATACTGATTATAGCCATAAACAAGAGCAAATTAAACAAAATACAGATCGAAAGCGTATCGGTTTAATTAGGCGTTTGACTGTTTTCGGAGTGTTGGCCTTAATCATTGGTGGATTGATGGTATCAGCTTTAATTACGCAAACCTCAGCTATTGAGAACAAAAAAGCTGAGAAGGTGAAATTAGAACAGCAGCTGACAAAATTACAAAGCAAGCAAAAGCAGTTAAAAGGTGAAATCGTCAAGTTAAATGACGATGATTATATTAAAAAGATTGCCCGCAGAGATTATTTTTTATCAGAAGACGGGGAAATTATCTTTAATGTAAAAAAAGACTAAACGTATGGTTCGTTGACAGTGTATTTTTGCTTTTTGTATAATATAATAAATTGATTTCTTTTATCATTTAAGGAGGAGCATTTTTTTTATGTCAATCGAAGTAGGCAGCAAGTTACAGGGAAAGGTAACAGGTATTACGAACTTTGGAGCTTTTGTTGAGTTACCAGGAGGTTCAACAGGCTTGGTTCATATCAGTGAAGTAGCTGATAATTACGTAAAGGACATTAACGACCATTTAAAAGTGGGCGACGAAGTTGAAGTCAAAGTAATTAACGTTGAGAAAGATGGTAAAATTGGTCTTTCAATTAAGAAAGCGGTAGACAAACCAGAACGTCCAGAAAGACCAGAGCGTCCTGCAAGAGCGCCACGCTCAGACCGTCCACGTGATTCACGCCCACAACGTAATAACAATCGTGGTGGCGGTAATGATTTCCGTACAAAAGAAACATTCGAACAAAAAATGAATCGTTTCTTAAAAGACAGTGAAGAACGTTTATCTTCCCTAAAGCGCCATACCGAATCAAAACGCGGTGGACGCGGTGCAAAACGCGGTTAACTTGCTGCTTATATCAAATAGATAGCGAGTTTTTGGAAAGTACCTTTTATCTAAAAGGTGCTTTTTTTATATGTAAAAAAGAGTAGAAAAAAAGCATGTACTGTTGTACATGCTTTTTGATGACCCGTACGGGATTCGAACCCGTGTTACCGCCGTGAAAGGGCGGTGTCTTAACCGCTTGACCAACGGGCCGTTATTCGAGTAGCGGCGGAGGGGATCGAACCCCCGACCTCACGGGTATGAACCGTACGCTCTAGCCAGCTGAGCTACACCGCCATTATACGTTCTCTAAAAGACATTTATAATAATATAAAAAAGCAGGGGTATTGTCAATAACTTTTTTATTATTTTTATAGACTTTTATTTGCTTTTAAAAAAGAATGATGAGCATAGGCTTTAACAGTATCTCTGATATTTTTTAAATTGCTATGTAAGATTGTACATCTTTTTGTATAGTTTTCAATATAATACTAGAAAATAGTCGAACGATTATAGGTATTTTGCTAGTCCGTTTGACAAAATTTCACCTTTCGCCGCGATATAATAACGAATAAGTATAATTAGCGGGTGGTGGGAGAATGCAAAAGACGGAAAGAGATTTTGCAAGTCCAACAACAGAGGCGGTATTTAACCGAACTAGATTAGAAATGTCCCGTGTATTTACAAAGGCGGGTATGAAAACGGAAAAGGTGTTATTTCAGTGGGGATTGTTGCTGCTAGTCGTAGGTTTCTTATTAGGACGAGCGTTAATTTTAATGAAAATCATGCCATTTGCTTTGCCATTCTTTGCAGCTGTAATGGCTATAAAAAAAGAAAAAGCACCGTTAGCAAGTTTAGCCGTATTGGCAGGGGCATTTAGTGTTTCCATTCAAAATGGAGGTACCGTATTTGCTACACTATTTGTTTTCTTACTAATTCATCGATTTAGCGGCATACTGACAATGGATCCGTTAAAGAAGCTGCCGTTCACTGTATTTAGCGCGATGTTACTTACAAAACTAACTATTTTTTATGTGTTTACCAAGGAATTCACCATGTATGATTTTACATTTGTAGCAGTAGAAGCAGGGTTGAGCTTTATCTTAACAATGATTTTCTTACAAAGCGTGCCTTTAATTTCATACCGAAAGAGAAAACAATCATTAAAAACAGAAGAAGTGATCTCTCTTATTATTTTGTTGGCATCTGTTATGACGGGGACAATAGGGTGGATGATTTACGGGCTTTCGGCTGAACATATATTATCTCGTTACTTAGTATTAGTTTTTGCGTTTGTATCTGGCCCTACGATAGGAGCTACGGTAGGGGTCGTAACCGGTTTAATTTTAAGCTTCGCGAATGTTTCCAGTTTGTACGAAATGAGTTTACTCGCTTTTTCCGGCTTGCTTGGAGGACTTTTAAAAGACGGTAAAAAGCTAGGGGCAGCTCTTGGGCTGGTTGTTGGTTCATTGCTAATTGGCCTATATGCTCAGGCAGATCAAGGGTTGACGACTAATTTGTATGAATCACTGACGGCCGTTGTCCTATTTTTATTAACCCCATCTTTTGTTTTGAAAAACTTAAGTAAACTAGTACCAGGGACATCTGAAAACATGCTTGAACAACAGCAGTACGTGCGCAAGATCCGAGATGTAACAGCGAATCGCGTAGAACAGTTCTCAAATGTTTTTCAAGCACTTTCCAAAAGCTTCACGCAAAATGGATTTTATGATGAAAAGCCAAGCGCGGATAAAGAAGTCGATTATTTCTTAAGCAGTGTTACCGAAAGGACGTGCCAATTTTGTTTTAAAAAAGAACAATGTTGGGCACAGCAGTTTGATACAACCTATGAATATATGAAGGAAATTATGCTTGAAGTTGATAATGGCACTCTTGAGCAAAATCCAAGACTAATTCGAGAAATGGACAAACATTGTGTGAAATCGAAAAAAGTCATTGATGTGATTGAGCATGAACTTACGTATTTTAAAGCCAATCAGCACTTAAAAGCCCAAATTCAAGAAAGTAGAAGGATTGTAGCAGAACAGCTTCACGGTGTTTCTGAAGTTATGGGGAATTTTGCAAAAGAAATTAAGCGAGAGCGCGAAAATTTAAATGTACAAGAAGAACAGATTTTAGAAGCTCTTCGTAACTTTGGGATGGAAATCAATCAAATTGAAATTTATAGCTTAGAACCCGGAAATGTAGATATTGAAATGTGGGTGCCATATTGTCACGGAAGAGGAGAATGCGAGAAGATTATTGCGCCAATGCTTACCGATATTTTAGGTGAAAGTATTGTAGTAAAGAACGAAGAGTGTGCTAAATATCCTCAAGGCTATTGCCACGTTTCGTTTGGCTGTACAAAAGCGTACGTTGTTGATACAGGCGTGGCACATGCTGCTAAAGGCGGAGGGTTTGTATCCGGTGACAGCTACTCCATGATTGAGCTAAACGCCGGTAAGTATGCACTAGCTATTAGCGATGGTATGGGGAATGGAGAGCGTGCCCACTATGAAAGCAGCGAAACGCTTCAGCTGTTAAAACAAATTTTACAAACAGGAATAGAAGAGACAATTGCAATTAAATCGATTAACTCTATTTTATCGCTACGTACAAACGATGAGATCTTTTCTACGTTAGATTTAGCGATGATCGACTTACAAGATGCCAACGTAAACTTCTTGAAAATCGGTTCTACACCGAGCTTCATCAAACGCGGAGATAAGGTTATTAAAATACAGGCAAGCAATTTGCCAATGGGGATTATTGAAGAATTTGAAGTGGATGTTGTGAATGAACAAATGAAGGCGGAAGACTTATTAATTATGATGAGTGACGGCGTATTTGAAGGACCAAAACACGTTGAGAACTACGAAATGTGGATGAAGCGAAAAATTGGCGAGCTTCAAACAAACGATCCACAAGAAATTGCAGACTTAATTATGGAAGAAGTTATTCGAACAAAATCAGGTTTAATTGAAGATGATATGACGGTAGTTGTGGCAAAACTTCAGCACAATACCCCGAAATGGTCATCGATTCCTTCTTACGCTTATCGTAAAAAAGCACAATAGTTAGATAGAAGTATATTTTATCTCCTCCTCGTCTATCATGTTAATACTGATAATGAGGAGGGGATTTTTTTATGAAAAAAGGTACATTGAAACAGATGTTGGTCATTACGGACGGTGGTTCGAATACAGGTGAAGATCCGGTAGCAATGGCTGCACTAGCTAAAGAACAAGGAATTAGTGTAAACGTTATTGGTGTGATGGAAGAGGACACAATTGATGAGCAAAGCACGAATGAAATAGAAGGCATTGCCATGTCAGGCGGTGGCGTGAGTCAAATTGTTTACGTAAAACAGCTGTCTCAAACTGTTCAAATGGTTACAAGGCAGGCAATGACGCAAACACTTCAAGGCGTTGTAAATAAAGAACTTCAGCAAATTCTAGGTTCCTCTAATTCAAGATTAGAAGAGTTATCTCCTGAGAAGCGAGGAGAAATCATGGAAGTGGTTGATGAACTTGGGGAAACGGTTGACTTAGAGATTCTTATTTTAGTTGACATGAGCGGAAGTATGAAAAATAAGCTCCCTACTGTAAAGGAGTCGCTGTTAGATTTATCGTTAAGCTTGAATGCTCGCATGGGGCACAATCAATTTTCAATCTTTTTATTTCCTGGGAAAAAGAAAGATGTAGAGAAGCTAATGGACTGGAATCCAAGATTAGAGTCGCTTTCAACGATTTTCCCAAAACTAACAGCAGGAGGTATTACGCCTACTGGACCGGCTATCAAAGAGGCTACTCATTATTTCACTAAAAAGCGCTCATTGAGAGGGTTGTTAAAAAATAATGAACAATACATTGAAGAATCAGGTATGTAACCTATCTCCGGGAACAGAAATTCAAGGAAAATGGCATCACGTCCATTATAAAATTCTTGAGAAATTAGGCGTGGGAGCAACTGGAGTTGTCTACTTAGTCCAATTAGTAAACGGAACGCTAGCGGCGTTAAAAATAAGCTTTTCCAACATGTCCGTTACAGCAGAAGTGAATGTATTAAAAAAGTTGTCTCAAGTCAAAGACAAAGTGCTAGGACCGCGCTTACTTGATGTAGATGATTGGAGCTATGGTTCTCACGCTCTTTCTTTCTATGTAATGGAGTATGTGAAAGGGCAGCCTCTCCTTTCTTTTATCTCAACAAGAGGGACAGAATGGCTGCAAGTATTTGCAAGTCAGCTCTTAACAGACTTAGAAAACCTTCATGAAGAAGGTTGGGTATTTGGCGATTTAAAACCAGAAAACCTGGTCGTAACATCTAACCCCGTAAAAGTTCGATGGATCGACGTGGGAGGAACAACTCTGCAAGGGCGGTCAATAAAAGAATTTACCGACTTTTATGATCGAGCGCACTGGGGGCTTGGCTCTCGAAAAGCAGAACCGACCTATGATTTGTTTGCCGTATCTATGGTTTTGATTCACGCAGCTTATGGCAAGCGAATTAATAAAACAGACAAACCGGCTGAACAATTAAAACAATTTATATTAACAACAAAGCAGTTGGAACCTTTCGGAGACGTTTTGTATCAAGCGGTTACGGGAAAGTATAAGTCAGCTAAAGAAATGAAAACAGAGGTGTTATCGGTCGAAAAAAGAAGAGGGGCAAAAAGTAGAGGAACAAAGCCTCAAAACGTTCGTCAACCGTCTGTCCCTCGTGTTAAAGTAAAGAAGAAGCGTTCTCACGTGTTAGAGACGCTACTACTTTGTACGTCTGTAATGTTGATTTATATTTTGTATCTATTTATTCAAGTGCTATAAAGTTTGGAGAAATTGTGAAACTTTCCTTATAGTCATTCGTATAAAGTAAATTAATGATACATTATTGCGTGTACATTATAAGGATGAGTCATTCCTATGGAAAAGCAAGTGAACAATTTTATGACAAAACATCAGTTATTATCCGCAGGCTCTACGGTGGTTGTAGGTATTTCTGGTGGTCCTGATTCTTTAGCGCTGCTGCATTTCTTATGGAGTCTGAAAGAGCAAAAATCTCTTACGATTATTGCTGCTCATGTTGATCATATGTTCCGGGGCCAAGAGTCACAGCAAGACATGGAATATGTGCAGAACTACTGCAAACAATTGAATATTAAATGTGAGGCGAAGCAGATTGATGTTACTGCCTATCAGAAGGAAAGAAAGCTATCTTCTCAAGTAGCTGCCAGAGAATGCCGCTATGCATTTTTTACTCATGTTATGAAGAAGCACAAAGCAAACCTTCTTGCATTAGGACATCACGGAGATGATCAGATTGAAACGATGTTAATGCGAATGGTTCGAGGTAGTACGATGAATGGATACGCAGGGATGCAGCCCAAGCGGCCATATGGGCATGGATTTATTATTAGGCCTTTCCTAGCCGTAACGAAAGAAGAAATCAATCGCTACTGTAAGCTACATGGGCTTACACCTCGAATTGATCCGAGTAATGAGAAAGACTCGTACACGAGAAATCGGTTTCGTCATTACGTTTTGCCATTTTTAAAGCAAGAAAACGTCGCTGTACATGAAAAATTTCAACAATTTAGCGAGAACTTGCATGAAGATCAAGCATACTTAGAGGAATTAACGACCGATGTGATGAATAAAGTAATGAGAAAGAAATTGCAAAATGAAATTCTCATTGATAGAGATTGTTTTCTAAGGATACGCAAGCCTTTACAAAGGCGTGGTATTCAACTAATATTAAACTATCTCTATAAAGAAATTCCTCCAACCCTTTCCTCAGCGCATGTTGACACGTTAGTAGGATTTTGTGAAAGTGAAAAACCGTCTGGGACGCTTGACTTTCCAAATGGTTTACGCATTATCCGATCTTACAACGACTGTCTTTTCACCTTTAATGAGGGGAACATCGAGCCATATGAATTTATTGTTCCGATTCCCGGGGTCGTTGAGCTTCCAAATGGTCACCAGCTTATTTGTGAAATACATAATAAAGTCGAAGATATAAAAGGAAACGATGTTTTTCTTTTAGATGAAGCTCACGATTTACAATCATTAAAGGTAAGGACACGAAAAAATGGCGATAAAATGCGAGTAAAGGGCATGAAGGGACATAAAAAAGTAAAGGATATTTTTATCGATGAAAAAATCCCTTTACACTTCAGAGATCATTGGCCGGTAGTGGAAGATAGCCAAGGAACTATTTTGTGGCTACCTGGTTTGAAAAAATCTGCTTATGAACTGCATACACATAAGTCCAGATATGTTATTTTATACTATAAGTAGCGAAAACTTCTAGGAGGCAAGTAAGGAATGAAGCAGGATATTCAAGAAATTTTGATTTCAGAAGAAGAAATACAACAGAAAGTAAAAGAATTGGGTAAGCTATTATCTGAGGAATACGCTGACCGTTTTCCTTTGGTAATCGGTGTACTAAAAGGCGCTATGCCTTTTATGTCTGATCTAATTAAGCGTGTTGATACATATTTAGAAATGGATTTTATGGATGTATCAAGTTATGGCAATGCGATGGTTTCTTCTGGTGAAGTAAAAATCCTAAAAGATTTAGATACATCAGTTGAAGGTCGAGACATTCTTATCTTAGAGGATATTATCGACAGCGGCTTAACACTTAGCTATCTTGTAGAGTTATTCAAGTACCGTAAAGCTAAGTCAATTAAGATTGTCACACTCTTAGACAAACCAACAGGTCGTAAAGCAGCTATTAAAGCAGATTACGTTGGATTTGAAGTACCTGATGCGTTCGTAGTAGGGTATGGATTGGATTATCAAGAAAAATATCGTAACCTGCCGTATATTGGGGTTCTTAAACCGCAAGTATACAGCAATTAAGAAGCACATATCCAAGTGCAATTTATTGGATAGGATAAATGTTCTATGTTAGTATTGAATACAGTATTTGTTTATCGTGGGAGGAGGTAAGAAATGAATCGGATCTTCCGTAATACCATCTTTTATTTACTTATATTTTTAGTCATTATTGGCGTGGTAAGCTTCTTTAGTGGCTCTAATCAAAAAGCAGAACCAATGAGATACGATACATTTGTTCAACACTTAGACAAAGGTGATGTGAAATCACTCTCTATGAAGCCTGAAAGAGGCGTGTATGTTGTGCAAGGAAAGTTAGATTCTTATAAAAAGGATCAAACGTTCCAAACTTACATCGTAGATGGTGACAAAGCACTTGATCGTATTGACGCTGCTTCAGAAAATAATCAAGTAGAAGTTGATTTTAAACCTGCTGATGAAACAAGCGGCTGGGTAACGTTCTTTACGTCAATCATTCCGTTTGTTATTATTTTCATCCTATTCTTCTTCTTACTGAACCAAGCTCAGGGCGGCGGAAGTCGTGTTATGAACTTCGGTAAGAGTAAGGCTAAGCTTTACAGTGAAGAAAAGAAAAAGGTTAAATTTAAAGACGTAGCTGGTGCAGACGAAGAAAAGCAAGAACTTGTGGAAGTTGTTGAGTTCTTAAAAGATCCTCGTAAATTCGCAGAGCTAGGTGCAAGAATTCCGAAGGGTGTCTTACTTGTGGGACCTCCTGGTACTGGTAAAACATTATTAGCAAGAGCTGTTGCTGGTGAAGCAGGCGTTCCTTTCTTCTCTATCAGTGGTTCGGACTTTGTTGAAATGTTTGTTGGGGTCGGTGCTTCTCGTGTTCGTGATTTATTCGAAAATGCGAAGAAGAATGCTCCATGTATTATCTTTATTGATGAAATCGATGCTGTAGGTCGTCAACGTGGCGCAGGTCTTGGTGGCGGACACGATGAGCGTGAACAAACATTGAACCAGTTGCTTGTTGAGATGGATGGTTTTGGTGCTAACGAAGGTATCATTATTATTGCAGCAACAAACCGCCCGGATATTTTAGATCCAGCGTTATTACGTCCAGGCCGCTTCGACCGTCAAATTACGGTAGATCGTCCAGATGTAAACGGCCGTGAAGCAGTGCTTAAAGTACATGCTCGCAATAAGCCTTTAGATGAATCAGTAAACTTAAAAGCAATTGCTATGCGTACGCCAGGTTTCTCAGGTGCAGATTTAGAAAACTTGTTAAACGAAGCTGCCTTAGTAGCTGCTAGACAGGACAAAAAGAAAATTGAAATGGTCGATATTGACGAAGCAACAGACCGCGTAATTGCAGGTCCAGCTAAGAAAAGTCGAGTTATTTCTAAAAAAGAACGCAATATTGTTGCTTATCATGAAGCAGGACATACAATTATCGGTGTCGTATTAGACGAAGCTGATATGGTACATAAAGTAACCATTGTTCCACGTGGGCAAGCTGGTGGATATGCTGTTATGTTACCAAAAGAAGATCGCTACTTTATGACGAAGCCAGAGCTGCTGGATAAAATTGTTGGATTGCTTGGCGGTCGCGTAGCTGAGGAAATTATTTTCGGCGAAGTGAGTACAGGTGCTCACAATGACTTCCAGCGTGCAACAAGCATCGCTCGTAAAATGGTAACAGAATACGGTATGAGTGAAAAGTTAGGACCAATGCAATTCGGTCAATCACAACAAGGCCAAGTATTCTTAGGTCGTGATTTACACAGTGAACAAAACTACAGTGATGCGATTGCTCATGAAATTGATAATGAAATCCAACGTTTCATTAAAGAAAGCTATGAGCGTGCGAAGCAGATCTTAACGGAAAACCGTGACAAGTTAGAGCTTGTAGCTCAAACATTGTTAGAAGTAGAAACGTTAGACGCTGAGCAGATCAACCACTTAGTAGATCATGGAACTCTTCCAGACCGTTCTAGTCACGTAACAGATGAAGATGTTAAAGTAAACATCCAAACAAAGACAGACGATGAAGAGCCAAAAGCATAAGACCAAAAAAGATCAGTGGAGACAGTCTCCACTGATCTTTTTTATTGGGTAGAAGTTAGGTTTGGCAAAAAGTTTTTCATATATATAGTGGATAAGTAGGATATCCACTAGAGAATTGTGTCATTATATTCCTATTTTATCTAGAATATACACGTCTATTTACCAGTTATGGTATGATGGTTTCAGTGTGAATACTGAATTTAAATAAAGTGGTGATTGAAATGATTTTTGTATTAGATGTTGGAAATACCAATACGGTATTAGGTGTATACGATGGAGATGAATTAAAGTACCATTGGCGTGTAGAAACAAGCCGTAATAAAACAGAAGACGAGTATGGCATGACAATCAAAGCCTTGCTTGAGCACGTTAGTTTATCTTTTAAAGATATTCATGGTATTATTATTTCCTCTGTTGTTCCTCCTATTATGTTTGCATTGGAGAGAATGTGTCAAAAGTATTTTCATTTAAAGCCGCTTGTTGTTGGTCCTGGAATTAAGACGGGTTTAAATATTAAATATGAAAATCCACGTGAAGTGGGAGCAGACCGTATTGTCAATGCTGTTGCTGGAATTCAGCTGTACGGAAGCCCTTTAATTATCGTTGATTTTGGTACCGCAACCACATATTGCTACATTGATGAAAATAAGCAATATATGGGTGGTGCAATTGCCCCTGGTATTAATATTTCGACAGAAGCTCTTTATTCAAGAGCATCTAAGCTTCCGCGTATTGAAATTGCGCGACCAAATAGCATTGTTGGGAAAAATACAGTATCTGCGATGCAAGCAGGTATTTTATATGGATACGTTGGACAAGTAGAAGGAATTGTAGCAAGAATGAAAGAGCAAGCAACAGTAAATCCTAAAGTTATTGCTACTGGAGGACTCGCAACATTGATTGCTAAAGAGTCGGATATTATTGATATTGTGGATCCATTTTTGACTTTAAAAGGATTACAAATAATCTATACAAAAAATATGGAGTAAGAGGTGTATATTATGGGCGACTATTTAGTAAAAGCACTAGCTTACAATAGTCAAGTTCGCGCTTATGCGGTAAAAACAACGGATACAGTTGGAGAAGCGCAGCGCCGTCACTATACATGGCCTACAGCCTCTGCAGCATTGGGACGTTCAATGACTGCGGGAGTTATGATGGGGGCTATGCTAAAAGGTGAGCAAAAGCTAACAATTAAAATTGAAGGCCGCGGCCCAATTGGTGTTATCTTAGTAGACAGCAATGCCAAGGGTGAAGTGCGTGGATATGTAACGAACCCGCAAACGCACTTCGATTTAAATCAGCATGGAAAATTAGATGTAGCACGTGCTGTAGGTACAGATGGTACGCTGAGTGTTGTAAAAGATATCGGGATGCGTGATCAATTTAATGGACAAGTACCTATCGTATCGGGAGAATTAGGAGAGGATTTCACGTATTATTTCGTGACATCTGAGCAAGTTCCATCTTCAGTAGGTGTAGGTGTACTTGTTAACCCTGATAACACAATCTTAGCTGCGGGTGGATTTATCATTCAGCTTATGCCAGGAACAGATGATCAAACGATTACAGCTATTGAACAACGTTTACAAACGATTGAACCCATTTCAAAACTGATTCAAAAAGGTCTTTCTCCTGAGGAAATCTTAGAAGAAGTTCTTGGAAAAGAAAACGTAAAGTTTCTAGAGACAATGCCTGTAGAGTTCAAATGTCAGTGCTCAGAAGAAAGAATTGCTAATGCCATTATCAGCTTAGGAAAAGAAGAGATTCAATCGATGATTGAGGAAGACGGCCAAGCTGAAGCACAGTGTCATTTTTGTAATGAAACCTATCGTTTTGATAAAAAGCAGCTAGAAGAAATGAAAGAACAAGCAATTTAAATGAAATAAAAGATTCTTTAAAGGCGTCATTTTATAAATGAACGCCTTTTTTTATAAGTGTTAAGTCCTATTTATGTATATATTGATCTAAAAATATAACAAAAATAGGTAAATGGAAAGACAAAATGATTGACAATTTAGAAAACATCTGATAAATTGTATACAAAATCAATAAAATTAGTTGGTATTAGGAGTGGTCATATGGCACGTATTGCAAATTCAATTACAGAGTTAATTGGTCAAACACCAATCGTAAAACTAAACCGTCTAGTTGAAGAAGATATGGCGGATGTATATTTAAAATTAGAATTTATGAATCCAGGAAGCAGCGTAAAAGATCGTATCGCATTAGCAATGATCGAAGATGCTGAAGCAAAAGGTGTATTAAAGCCTGGAGACACCATCATTGAACCAACAAGCGGTAACACAGGAATTGGCTTAGCAATGGTAGCTGCAGCAAAAGGATACCGTGCTATTTTAACAATGCCTGAAACGATGAGTATTGAGCGTCGTAATCTGCTTCGTGCGTACGGTGCAGAGTTAGTGTTAACACCAGGTCCAGAAGGAATGAAAGGTGCGGTTAATAAAGCAACTGAGCTTGCAAAAGAGCACGGCTACTTTATTCCTCAGCAGTTCCAAAATGAAGCGAACCCAGAAGTGCACCGTCAAACAACGGCTAAAGAGATCATCGAGCAGTTTGGCGATCAGCTAGATGGATTTGTGGCAGGTATCGGTACTGGCGGTACTATTACAGGTGCTGGCGAAGTATTAAAAGAAAAGTATCCAAACATCAAAATTTATGCGGTAGAGCCAGCTGATTCTCCGATCTTAAGCGGTGGTCAACCAGGACCTCATAAAATTCAAGGAATCGGTGCAAACTTTGTTCCGGATACGCTTAACACGGAAGTATATGACGAAGTTGTCGCTGTTCAAAACGACCAAGCTTTTGAATATGCACGTAAAGTAGCAAAAACGGAAGGCGTACTAGTAGGTATCTCTTCTGGGGCTGCGATTTATGCTGCGTTAAAAGCTGCAAAACAGCTAGGAAAAGGTAAAAAAGTGTTAGCGATTATTCCAAGTAACGGTGAGCGTTACTTAAGTACTCCATTGTTCCAATTCGAGGAACAAACACAAGCATAAAAACCATAAAAGAACAGCTTCTATATGAAGCTGTTTTTTTCATCTGAGAATCATGTAAAATGAAAGCAGGTGATTTATTTTTAGGAGAGTGAACAAATGCAGCAAAGAATGACTTGGGGCGAATCTATTTCTATCTCTAAAAACCAATGGTTCAAAAAATATCAAGAGTTGTCAAAAGAGGAACCGAATCATATCCTGCTTGAAAGCGGTCGAGGCGGAAAGTTTCAAATGATGGGATTAAAACCTGTAGCCATTTTGCGAGGCGAACAAAACGAGCTTCATATCAAAACCGATGGCCAAGCTACTGTTCAAAAAGGTAATCCGCTTCATCTTATGCGAGACTGGATGAAGAAGTTTGAAGCAGAGGTGAATCCAGATCTTCCTCCTTTTCAAGGTGGAGCAATTGGCTTTATTAGCTATGATTATATCCGCTATGTAGAAACCATACCTGATCTTGCTGAAGATTCATTGAAAACGCCGGACGTTTATTTCCTTATTTTCGATGACGTATTTGTATACGATCAAGAAAAGGAAAAGCTCTGGATTATCGTTAACGATGAAGCAGATTGTAAAGAGCAGGCACATAAGCGTATTGATCAATACAAAAAGGACTGGATGGAGGCAAGTGCTGAAGGGGTCTCATATGAGCGTATTCATCGCGTTGCCGAAAAGAGTGAGGTTTCAATGTCTGAAGCTGCTTTTTCAGATGCCACAACTCGCGTACATGAGTACATCGGGCAAGGCGATGTGTTTCAAGTGAACTTATCTGTTCGACAGTCTCAACAGCTTCAAACTCATCCTATGCATATCTACGAACAGGTACGAAAAATCAACCCGTCTCCTTACATGTCTTATATGCAGACAGAAGAATTTCACATTGTGAGCTGTTCACCAGAACTATTAGTGAAAAAAGCCGGTGACGAAATCAGTACGAGACCAATTGCGGGAACGCGCTCTCGCGGTAAGGATGATCAAGAAGACCAACAGTTAGCGGATGAGCTTATTCATAACGAAAAAGAGCGTGCAGAGCATGTGATGCTTGTTGATTTGGAGCGTAATGACCTTGGTAGAGTAAGCGACTATGGTACCGTTCATGTTGACGAGTTTATGGTTATTGAAAAGTATTCACATGTGATGCATATTGTGTCTAATGTAAAAGGCAAGCTCGCGCGCAATAAAGATTTTGTAGATATTGTAGATGCGGTTTTTCCTGGAGGAACGATTACTGGAGCGCCTAAAGTTCGTACAATGGAAATCATTGAAGAACTTGAACCTGTAAGGCGAGGAATTTATACAGGATCGATTGGTTGGATTGGGTTTAATGGAGATATGGAATTAAATATTGCGATTCGCACTATGATTATTCAAGACGGCCAAGCTTATGTGCAGGCTGGTGCGGGTGTTGTAATTGATTCAAATCCGAAACACGAATACAAAGAATCACTGAAAAAAGCAATTGCACTATGGAAAGCAAAAGAGCAGAGCGAAAATGAGCTGAGTGAGGGTGAGTAAAGATGATATTAATGATTGATAATTATGATTCTTTTACGTTTAATTTAGTACAGTATTTAGGTGAGCTAGGGCATGAGCTTCTTGTAAAAAGAAATGATGAAATTACACTTTCTGAAATTGAAGTGCTAAATCCAGATTTCTTGATGATCTCCCCGGGACCTTGTAGTCCCAACGAAGCGGGAATCAGTTTAGAAGCCATCGAGTATTTTGCAGGTAAGATTCCAATATTCGGCGTATGCTTAGGGCATCAGTCGATTGGGCAAGCTTTTGGAGGGAATGTGATTCGTGCGGATAAATTAATGCACGGTAAAACATCTGAAATGCATCATGATGGCCGTACTATCTTTAAAGGTCTTGATAATCCGTTCACGGCAACTCGATATCATTCTTTGATTGTAGAAAAAAGTTCACTGCCGGATTGCTTTGAGATTTCAGCGTGGACAGCAGAAGATGAAATTATGGCGATTCGCCATAAATCATTACCTATTGAAGGGGTACAGTTCCACCCTGAATCTATCATGACTTCTTACGGTAAAGAAATGCTGAAAAATTTTATTGAAACTTACGAAAAAAAGCGAGTGTAATGATATGTATATATACGTAAATGGTGAAGTAAAGCCTGCGTCTGAAGCCACTATTTCTCCGTTTGATCACGGATATATGTATGGTCTAGGGCTATTTGAAACGCTACGAGTTTATGATGGTCATCCATTTTTAGTGGAAGACCATCTGGATCGACTGCGTAGCAGCTTACGTGAATTAAATATTGTATGGGACTACTCTACACAGGACGTGTTGGGAATCATTAATAGTCTGTTAATGAAAAACAATGAGAGAAATGCGTATGTTCGATTAAATGTTTCAGCAGGAAATGGCGGAATTGGACTGCAAGTGGAAGAATACGACAAGCCATCTACAATTGTATATATGAAATCAATGCCTCATCCATCGAGCCCCCTTGTAAAAGAGGGGCTTATTCTTGAGACAAAGCGAAATACGCCCGAAGGAACCGTGAGGTTGAAGTCTCATCACTATTTAAACAATGTACTGGCTAAGCGAGAAGTTGGTTCAGACTTAAATAAAGAGGGTATTTTTTTAACAAAAGAAGGGTTCTTAGCCGAAGGTATTGTGTCCAATTTATTTTTTGTAAAAGATGATTGTGTATATACACCGTCTCTTGAAACAGGTATCTTAAATGGAATTACGAGACAGTTTATCTTTACGCTTTTAAAAAAGAAAAACATAGAAGTTGTAGAAGGTTTATTTACGGCGGAACAGCTTTTGGAGAGTGATGAAGCTTTCGTTACAAATTCCATTCAAGAAATCGTACCTCTTCGAAGTATAAAGGATAAGAAGTTTTCAGTCGGAGACCATACGTTAACAGCTCAGTTGCAAAAAGAGTATCGCTCTTACACGATGTCGCTAATGAGTCGACGCGAGCTACATGTATAAAAGCGAAAGGAGAGGCTAAAGATGGATAAAATTTATGTGAATGATATGCGTTTCTATGGATATCATGGTGTATTTCCAGAAGAAAATAAATTAGGGCAGCGTTTTCACGTGGATTTAACTGTAGAACTAGATTTAAAACAAGCTGGTACTACGGACAATTTAGAATACTCGGTGAGCTATGCAGATTTATACCAAACATGCCAGGAAGTTGTAGAGAAGCGCACGTTCAAGTTAGTTGAAACGGTGGCCGAAACGATTGCATCTGAATTGCTTGCTAATTACGAACTCGTGCAGGCTTGTACAGTAAAGGTATATAAGCCTGATCCGCCAATTCCCGGTTATTATCAATCGGTAGCTATTGAAATTAAAAGGAGCCGTTGAATGACAACAGAAGCATATATTGCATTAGGATCAAATATTGAAAATCGAATGGAACATTTGAAGTCGGGAGTTACTGGCTTGATGAAACATTCTGAGGTTAAGGTAGTGGCTGTTTCATCTGTTTATGAAACGGCCCCGGTCGGGTATACGAATCAAGCAAGCTTTTTAAACATGGTAGTAAAAATACAAACAACGTATTCGTCAGAGCAACTTTTAGATTGTTTGCAAGCCATTGAACAAGCGGCAGGTCGAAAAAGAGAGATTGTATGGGGACCTAGAACCCTTGATTTGGATATCTTACTTTATAGTAATGAAATCATTCATACGGATAGGCTGAACGTCCCTCATCCCCGAATGTTTGAACGGGCGTTTGTGATGGTTCCTCTAAACGAACTAGCTCCATCTCTTATTCTCCCTGTAGCAGAAGAAAAAGTTGAAACCATCACAAAACGGTTATCGGATTTAAAAGATGTAAAATTATTTCGAGAGCAAACAACTGATATACTAGATATGTTCGAAAATAATAGGAATGATTTACATAAGTAAAAATGAATCTTATTAGTTGATTCATTTTTATATTGGCGTAAAGTAGAGTTCACAGTGAAAACTTTAAGGTTTGGGTTCGCAGGTTGTTGGTTTATTCGGTAGCTTGTTAGAGAAATCGAAGAAAAAGAGAAGCGAAGCAAGAATAAAGCGATTTGACATAGAGAAACGACTGAACCTATAATAATTTTAAAGAAACGTAGTAGTTGCCAGTAAACATGCTGGCCTTTTTTCTGTTTCGGAAAACTTAATTATACGATGGAGATGAGTAAACGATGAGTCATGAAGAATTAAATGATCAATTTCTCGTTCGTCGCGAAAAAATGAGCAACCTACGAGATCAGGGTATTGATCCGTTTGGTCAACGTTTTGAACGTACACATACATCACAGCAATTAATTAGTGAGTATGACGAGTTAACAAAAGAACAGTTAGAAGAAAATGAAGTGCCTGTGTCACTAGCTGGTCGTATTATGACAAAGCGTGGAAAAGGAAAAGCAGGTTTCGCTCACGTTCAAGATTTAACAGGACAAATTCAGCTTTATGTACGTAAAGATGCAATTGGCGAAGAACAGTACGAAATCTTCAGCAGCGTAGATATCGGTGACTTGGTAGGGGTTGAAGGTGTTTTATTCAAAACAAAAGTTGGCGAACTTTCTATTAAAGTAAAAGATTTCACGTTACTAACAAAAGCGCTTCGTCCACTTCCAGATAAATATCATGGTTTAAAAGATATTGAACAGCGCTACCGTCAACGTTACTTAGATTTAATTACAAACCCAGAAAGTAAACAAACATTTATCTCAAGAAGCCGCATTATTCAATCGATGCGCCGTTACTTAGATAATCACGGATACTTAGAAGTTGAAACACCGATGATGCATTCAATCGCAGGTGGAGCAGCAGCTCGTCCGTTTGTGACACACCACAATGCGCTTGATATGGAACTTTATATGCGTATTGCGATTGAACTTCATTTAAAACGTTTAATCGTAGGTGGATTAGAAAAAGTATATGAAATTGGCCGTGTATTCCGTAATGAAGGTGTATCTACACGTCACAATCCTGAATTTACAATGATCGAATTGTACGAAGCGTATGCGGACTACAAAGATATCATGGCTTTAACAGAGAACTTAATTGCACACATTGCGCAAGAAGTACTTGGCACAACAAAGATTCAGTATGGTGATCAAGAGGTAGACCTAACGCCAGAATGGACAAGACTTCATATGGTCGATGCTATTAAACAATATACGGGCGTAGACTTCTGGGGAGAAACATCTGTTGAAGAAGCTCGTGCTTTAGCAAAAGAACACGGGGTAGAAATCACTGAACATATGCAATATGGACATATTGTAAATGAATTCTTTGAACAAAAAGTAGAAGAGCAGTTAATTCAACCGACGTTCATTTACGGACATCCTGTAGAAATCTCTCCACTTGCTAAGAAAAATGCGGAAGATCCGCGTTTTACTGACCGTTTTGAGCTGTTTATTGTTGCGCGTGAACACGCGAACGCATTTACAGAGCTAAATGATCCAATTGACCAACGTGAGCGCTTTGAAGCTCAGTTGAAAGAGAAAGAACAAGGAAACGATGAAGCACATGAGATGGATGATGACTTCATTGAGGCATTAGAATACGGTATGCCACCTACAGGTGGTCTAGGAATCGGTATTGACCGCCTTGTTATGTTACTAACAAATGCACCGTCAATCCGTGATGTACTATTATTCCCACATATGCGTCAACGCTAAAAAAAGAGATGGCTACGGCCATCTTTTTTTAGGTGTTAATATTAGAAAATTTAAACTTTTAATTTACCTCTTGTTTTTATGAAAACGATTTGGTATATTTATATCTGTTGCTAACGCAGATAAGCGAAAACAACAAAAAGAAATAAAAAAAGTTGTTGACATTACGTTGATAACTTGATAAGATAGTAAAGTCGCTTAAGAGCGGCGGTTGAACTTTGAAAACTGAACAAAGCGACAAACGTCAACGTTAATTTTTATTTTTTAAATTGAGCAAGTCAAACATTTCTTCGGAGAGTTTGATCCTGGCTCAGGATGAACGCTGGCGGCGTGCCTAATACATGCAAGTCGAGCGAACTGATTAGAAGCTTGCTTCTATGACGTTAGCGGCGGACGGGTGAGTAACACGTGGGCAACCTGCCTGTAAGACTGGGATAACTTCGGGAAACCGAAGCTAATACCGGATAGGATCTTCTCCTTCATGGGAGATGATTGAAAGATGGTTTCGGCTATCACTTACAGATGGGCCCGCGGTGCATTAGCTAGTTGGTGAGGTAACGGCTCACCAAGGCAACGATGCATAGCCGACCTGAGAGGGTGATCGGCCACACTGGGACTGAGACACGGCCCAGACTCCTACGGGAGGCAGCAGTAGGGAATCTTCCGCAATGGACGAAAGTCTGACGGAGCAACGCCGCGTGAGTGATGAAGGCTTTCGGGTCGTAAAACTCTGTTGTTAGGGAAGAACAAGTACAAGAGTAACTGCTTGTACCTTGACGGTACCTAACCAGAAAGCCACGGCTAACTACGTGCCAGCAGCCGCGGTAATACGTAGGTGGCAAGCGTTATCCGGAATTATTGGGCGTAAAGCGCGCGCAGGCGGTTTCTTAAGTCTGATGTGAAAGCCCACGGCTCAACCGTGGAGGGTCATTGGAAACTGGGGAACTTGAGTGCAGAAGAGAAAAGCGGAATTCCACGTGTAGCGGTGAAATGCGTAGAGATGTGGAGGAACACCAGTGGCGAAGGCGGCTTTTTGGTCTGTAACTGACGCTGAGGCGCGAAAGCGTGGGGAGCAAACAGGATTAGATACCCTGGTAGTCCACGCCGTAAACGATGAGTGCTAAGTGTTAGAGGGTTTCCGCCCTTTAGTGCTGCAGCTAACGCATTAAGCACTCCGCCTGGGGAGTACGGTCGCAAGACTGAAACTCAAAGGAATTGACGGGGGCCCGCACAAGCGGTGGAGCATGTGGTTTAATTCGAAGCAACGCGAAGAACCTTACCAGGTCTTGACATCCTCTGACAACTCTAGAGATAGAGCGTTCCCCTTCGGGGGACAGAGTGACAGGTGGTGCATGGTTGTCGTCAGCTCGTGTCGTGAGATGTTGGGTTAAGTCCCGCAACGAGCGCAACCCTTGATCTTAGTTGCCAGCATTTAGTTGGGCACTCTAAGGTGACTGCCGGTGACAAACCGGAGGAAGGTGGGGATGACGTCAAATCATCATGCCCCTTATGACCTGGGCTACACACGTGCTACAATGGATGGTACAAAGGGCTGCAAGACCGCGAGGTCAAGCCAATCCCATAAAACCATTCTCAGTTCGGATTGTAGGCTGCAACTCGCCTACATGAAGCTGGAATCGCTAGTAATCGCGGATCAGCATGCCGCGGTGAATACGTTCCCGGGCCTTGTACACACCGCCCGTCACACCACGAGAGTTTGTAACACCCGAAGTCGGTGGAGTAACCGTAAGGAGCTAGCCGCCTAAGGTGGGACAGATGATTGGGGTGAAGTCGTAACAAGGTAGCCGTATCGGAAGGTGCGGCTGGATCACCTCCTTTCTAAGGATTTTTATAAGACGTACGTTTTGACACTTTGTTCAGTTTTGAGAGTTCAATCTCTCAATTATAGAAAGCACACTACTTTCTTCTTAATTAGATAAGAAGAATTTTGGTTGCGATTGTTCTTTGAAAACTAGATAACAGTAATTGCTGAGGAAAAGTGAAACTTTTCTTTAATCAAACCAATAAATAACACAACAATATGTTGTACCATTTATTCGCTAATGGTTAAGTTAGAAAGGGCGCACGGTGAATGCCTTGGCACTAGGAGCCGATGAAGGACGGGACTAACACCGATATGCTTCGGGGAGCTGTAAGTGAGCTTTGATCCGGAGATTTCCGAATGGGGAAACCCACTGTTCGTAATGGAACAGTATCTTTATCTGAATACATAGGATATTGAAGGCAGACCCGGGGAACTGAAACATCTAAGTACCCGGAGGAAGAGAAAGCAAATGCGATTTCCTGAGTAGCGGCGAGCGAAACGGAATTAGCCCAAACCAAGAGGCTTGCCTCTTGGGGTTGTAGGACACTCTATACGGAGTTACAAAGGAACGAAGTAAATGAAGCGACCTGGAAAGGTCCGTCGAAGAAGGTAACAACCCTGTAGTTGAAACTTCGTTCCCTCTTGAGTGGATCCTGAGTACGGCGGAACACGTGAAATTCCGTCGGAAGCTGGGAGGACCATCTCCCAAGGCTAAATACTACCTAGTGACCGATAGTGAACCAGTACCGTGAGGGAAAGGTGAAAAGCACCCCGGAAGGGGAGTGAAAGAGATCCTGAAACCGTGTGCCTACAAGTAGTCAGAGCCCGTTAACGGGTGATGGCGTGCCTTTTGTAGAATGAACCGGCGAGTTACGATCCCATGCAAGGTTAAGCTGATAAGGCGGAGCCGTAGCGAAAGCGAGTCTGAATAGGGCGTTTAGTATGTGGTTGTAGACCCGAAACCAGGTGATCTACCCATGTCCAGGGTGAAGTTCAGGTAACACTGAATGGAGGCCCGAACCCACGCACGTTGAAAAGTGCGGGGATGAGGTGTGGGTAGCGGAGAAATTCCAATCGAACCTGGAGATAGCTGGTTCTCTCCGAAATAGCTTTAGGGCTAGCCTCATGTTGTGAGAGTCTTGGAGGTAGAGCACTGATTGGACTAGGGGCCCCCAACGGGTTACCGAATTCAGTCAAACTCCGAATGCCAAAGACTTATCCATGGGAGTCAGACTGCGAGTGATAAGATCCGTAGTCAAAAGGGAAACAGCCCAGACCACCAGCTAAGGTCCCCAAGTATACGTTAAGTGGAAAAGGATGTGGAGTTGCTTAGACAACCAGGATGTTGGCTTAGAAGCAGCCACCATTTAAAGAGTGCGTAATAGCTCACTGGTCGAGTGACTCTGCGCCGAAAATGTACCGGGGCTAAACGTATCACCGAAGCTGTGGATTGACATCTTTGATGTCAGTGGTAGGAGAGCGTTCTAAGTGCAGCGAAGTCAGACCGTAAGGACTGGTGGAGCGCTTAGAAGTGAGAATGCCGGTATGAGTAGCGAAAGACAAGTGAGAATCTTGTCCACCGAATGCCTAAGGTTTCCTGAGGAAGGCTCGTCCGCTCAGGGTTAGTCGGGACCTAAGCCGAGGCTGAAAAGCGTAGGCGATGGCCAACAGGTTGATATTCCTGTACCACCTCCCCGCCGTTTGAGTAATGGGGGGACGCAGTAGGATAGGGTAAGCGCGCTGCTGGATATGCGCGTTCAAGCAGTTAGGCTGATGAGTAGGCAAATCCGCTCATCATAAATGCTGAGCTGTGATGACGAGGGAACTATAGTACCGAAGTTCCTGATTCCACACTGCCAAGAAAAGCCTCTAGCGAGGCGGGAGGTGCCCGTACCGCAAACCGACACAGGTAGGCGAGGAGAGAATCCTAAGGTGATCGAGAGAACTCTCGTTAAGGAACTCGGCAAAATGACCCCGTAACTTCGGGAGAAGGGGTGCTCTGGTAGGGTGTATAGCCCGAGAGAGCCGCAGTGAATAGGCCCAGGCGACTGTTTAGCAAAAACACAGGTCTCTGCGAAGCCGCAAGGCGAAGTATAGGGGCTGACGCCTGCCCGGTGCTGGAAGGTTAAGAGGAGGGGTTATCCTTTGGGAGAAGCTCTGAATCGAAGCCCCAGTAAACGGCGGCCGTAACTATAACGGTCCTAAGGTAGCGAAATTCCTTGTCGGGTAAGTTCCGACCCGCACGAAAGGCGTAACGATCTGGGCACTGTCTCAACGAGAGACTCGGTGAAATTATAGTACCTGTGAAGATGCAGGTTACCCGCGACAGGACGGAAAGACCCCGTGGAGCTTTACTGTAGCCTGATATTGAATTTTGGTACAGCTTGTACAGGATAGGTAGGAGCCTGAGAAGCCGGAGCGCTAGCTTCGGTGGAGGCGTCGGTGGGATACTACCCTGGCTGTATTGAAATTCTAACCCGCGGCCCTGATCGGGCCGGGAGACAGTGTCAGGTGGGCAGTTTGACTGGGGCGGTCGCCTCCTAAAATGTAACGGAGGCGCCCAAAGGTTCCCTCAGAATGGTTGGAAATCATTCGTAGAGTGTAAAGGCACAAGGGAGCTTGACTGCGAGACCTACAAGTCGAGCAGGGACGAAAGTCGGGCTTAGTGATCCGGTGGTTCCGCATGGAAGGGCCATCGCTCAACGGATAAAAGCTACCCCGGGGATAACAGGCTTATCTCCCCCAAGAGTCCACATCGACGGGGAGGTTTGGCACCTCGATGTCGGCTCATCGCATCCTGGGGCTGTAGTCGGTCCCAAGGGTTGGGCTGTTCGCCCATTAAAGCGGTACGCGAGCTGGGTTCAGAACGTCGTGAGACAGTTCGGTCCCTATCCGTCGTGGGCGTAGGAAATTTGAGAGGAGCTGTCCTTAGTACGAGAGGACCGGGATGGACACACCGCTGGTGTACCAGTTGTCTTGCCAAAGGCATCGCTGGGTAGCTATGTGTGGACGGGATAAGTGCTGAAAGCATCTAAGCATGAAGCCCCCCTCAAGATGAGATTTCCCATAGCGCAAGCTAGTAAGATCCCTGAAAGATGATCAGGTTGATAGGTCAGAGGTGGAAGCGTGGCGACATGTGTAGCTGACTGATACTAATCGATCGAGGACTTAACCAAACTTTTAAAAGCGTAAGCTTTACTCAGCAAACTGTTATCTAGTTTTGAGAGAGCAATCTCTTGTCTGGTGGCGATAGCGAAGAGGTCACACCCGTTCCCATACCGAACACGGAAGTTAAGCTCTTTAGCGCCAATGGTAGTTGGGACTTTGTCCCTGTGAGAGTAGGACGTTGCCAGGCACCTGAAAAAGGACTAGCTATTTTAGCTAGTCCTTTTTTGTTTACAATTTATTTGTTTTATGAAAAAGTATAGTAAGAACAATAAAATTCACGATTTGCAGGTTTTGAAATAAATTTTAGTGGCAACGATAAAAGTAAAGAATAAACTTTAATAGTACATAGTTGAAAATTTTTTCGTTTCCTTTTATATTTAAATTAAGGTCAAATATAGTCAAAGTCAGAAGGAGGGGGCAGCGTGCCAAATATCTCTGACATTATCGAACAGTATTTAAAACAAGTACTTGAATTAAGTGAAAGAGAAATTGTTGAAATAAGGCGCAGTGAGATTGCTGATAAATTTCAATGCGTTCCGTCGCAAATTAATTACGTTATCAATACCCGTTTTACAGTTGAGAGAGGTTATCTTGTAGAAAGTAAGCGAGGCGGCGGCGGCTTTATTCGTATTGCCAAAGTAAAAATGCATGATGCAGCGGATTTGTTTCAGCAAGTAATTGAGATGATTCAAAATGAAATTTCACAAGTAAGTGCTGAAAACGTCATTATTAGGTTAGTTGAAGAAAAAGTCATCACAGAACGAGAAGCAAAAATCATGTTGAGTGTTATCAATCGTTCAGTTATTAATATTGAACTTCCTTATCGTGATGAGCTAAGGGCTAATCTTTTAAAAGCAATGCTTAATTCATTACGCTACCGATAAGCTCATGATCTATTTTATTTAGAACAGGGAGTGATGACAGGATGATTTGTCAGCAATGTGAAACGAGACCTGCAACTCTTCACTTCACAAAAATTATTAATGGTGAAAAGACGGAGATGCATGTATGTGAACAGTGCGCTTCAGAAAATGGAGATACATTTTCTTTTTCAAATCAGCAAGGTTTTTCGATCAATAACTTACTAGCTGGCCTACTTAACCTAGATCCAGCAGTAACTGAAAATTATAAGAAACAAAGTCAGGAGATTCTTTCTTGTCCTACTTGTGGCATGACATATCAAAAATTTGCTAAAATCGGCAGGTTTGGATGTGCAGATTGCTACAAAACATTTGAGCGACCTCTTATTCCTTTCTTGAAGAGGCTGCATGGAGGTAATTATCTACATCATGGAAAAATACCAGCAAGAATTGCAAGTAATCTTCATTTAAAAAAGGAATTACAGGCATTAAGATTGAACTTAAAAGAGTATATCGAAAAAGAGGAGTTTGAGAAAGCAGCGGAACTCCGAGATCACATTCGATTACTAGAAAAGAAGATGAACGAATCGAGAGAGGAGGAAGCGTAATTCATGTCCCAGGATTTGTTCTTTTCCCAGCCTGTAAGCTCTTGGATGCGTCAAGAAGCTTCGAATTCAGATATTGTTCTAAGCAGTCGAATCAGGCTGGCTCGAAATTTAACTCATTATCTTTTTCCAACTCTCTTTTCTAAAGAACAAGCAGTTGAAGTGGTTCGAGTATTCGAGCAAGTTTTTCAAAAAAGCGAGAACACCAATCAGTGGAATTTGCATTTACTAAAGATGAACGAATTACAGCCTCTTCAAAAGCAAGTGTTGGTTGAAAAGCATCTTATCAGTCCTAACTTGGCTGAAGGAGATAACAACGGAGCTTGTTTTTTATCAGAAAAAGAAGATTTGAGTATTATGGTTAATGAAGAAGATCATTTACGCATACAATGTTTATTTCCAGGCCTTCAATTATCTGAAGCTTTAAGCACAGCGAATGAAGTAGATAATTGGATTGAGAAATACGTAGATTATGCGTTTGATGAAAATAGAGGGTATTTAACCAGCTGTCCCACAAATGTGGGTACTGGGCTACGTGCATCTGTGATGATGCATCTGCCGGCTTTAGTGATGACCCGTCAAATTCATCGTATTATTCCCGCTATTAACCAGCTCGGCTTAGTGGTGAGAGGAATTTATGGAGAAGGTAGCGAAGCTTTAGGGAATATCTTTCAAATTTCTAATCAGATAACCCTAGGGAAATCTGAAGAAGATATTGTGGCAGATTTAAATAGTGTCGTACAGCAGTTAATTACACAAGAGCACTCTGCACGAGACGCGCTGTTTAAAACATCTCATGTAGAGTTAGAAGATCGAGTGTATCGTTCATATGGAGTATTGGCCAATAGCCGTATTATTGAGTCCAAAGAAGCTTCACAATGTTTATCAGATGTTCGATTAGGAATCGATTTAGGGTATATAAAAGGACTGAGTCAAAATATATTGAATGAACTTATCATTATGACGCAGCCAGGCTTTTTACAAAAGTATTCGGGAGGGCCCCTAAAGCCTCAAGAACGTGACATTAAAAGAGCCACCTTAATTCGAGAACGTCTCACTATAAATAAAAACACAAATTAAACGTGGAGGGTGACGATTATATGATGTTTGGTAGATTTACAGAGCGCGCACAAAAAGTATTAGCTTTAGCACAGGAAGAAGCACTACGCCTAGGTCACAACAACATTGGAACGGAGCACATTTTATTAGGCATCGTTCGTGAAGGTGAAGGAATTGCAGCAAAAGCTCTTTCCGCTCTAGGCCTAAGCACTGAAAAAATTCAAAAAGAAGTGGAAGCATTAATTGGCAGAGGCCAAGAATTAACGCAGACCATTCATTATACACCTCGAGCGAAAAAAGTCATTGAACTTTCAATGGATGAAGCCCGAAAGCTTGGTCATTCTTATGTAGGAACAGAACATATCTTACTAGGCTTAATTCGTGAAGGTGAAGGCGTTGCAGCACGCGTTTTAAATAATCTAGGTGTTAGCCTAAATAAAGCTCGTCAGCAAGTACTTCATTTATTAGGTAGCAATGAAGCTGCTTCAAGTCATCAAGGCGGAGGCTCTTCAAATGCCAATACACCTACGCTAGACAGCTTAGCACGCGATTTAACAGTTGTAGCGCGCGAAGGAAGCTTAGACCCTGTTATCGGACGTGGGAAAGAAATTCAGCGTGTTATTGAAGTGTTAAGCCGACGTACAAAAAACAATCCTGTATTAATTGGGGAGCCAGGTGTTGGTAAAACGGCAATCGCTGAAGGTTTGGCTCAGCAAATCGTCAACAATGAAGTTCCAGAAATTTTACGTGACAAACGCGTTATGACTTTGGATATGGGAACGGTCGTGGCTGGTACAAAATATCGCGGAGAATTTGAAGATCGCCTGAAGAAAGTAATGGATGAAATTCGTCAAGCAGGTAATATCATTCTCTTTATCGATGAGTTACACACATTAATTGGTGCTGGTGGCGCAGAGGGAGCTATCGATGCTTCTAATATTTTAAAACCGTCTCTTGCTCGTGGAGAACTTCAGTGTATCGGTGCTACGACTTTAGATGAATACAGAAAATACATTGAAAAAGATGCAGCGCTAGAGCGTCGCTTCCAGCCAATTCAAGTGGATGAACCAACGTTGGAAGAGTCTATTCAAATCTTAAAAGGGCTTCGTGACCGTTATGAAGCGCATCACCGAGTATCTATTTCTGATGAGGCAATCGAGCAAGCGGTGAAACTATCAGATCGCTACATTTCAGATCGTTTCTTACCGGATAAAGCAATCGATTTAATTGATGAAGCTGGTTCAAAAGTGCGTTTACGTTCATTTACAACGCCGCCAAATTTAAAGGAATTAGAGCAAAAATTAGAATCAGTACGCAATGAAAAAGATGCGTCTGTTCAAAGTCAAGAATTTGAAAAAGCAGCATCTTTACGCGATACAGAACAACGCCTACGCGAAGAATTAGAAGACACAAAGAAAATTTGGAAAGAGCAGCAAGGTAAGGAAAACTCAGCTGTAACCGTAGAAGATATTGCGATGGTGGTATCTAGCTGGACGGGTGTACCGGTCTCTAAACTGGCACAGGAAGAGACAGAAAGACTGCTGAACATGGAAGAGATTCTTCACTCTCGTGTAATTGGGCAAGAAGAAGCGGTAAAAGCAGTTGCAAAAGCTGTGCGCCGTGCTAGAGCAGGCTTGAAAGATCCAAAACGTCCAATTGGTTCATTCATTTTCTTAGGACCAACAGGGGTTGGTAAAACAGAGCTTGCACGTGCATTAGCGGAGTCAATCTTTGGCGATGAAGATGCAATGATTCGTATCGATATGTCTGAGTACATGGAGAAACATTCTACTTCACGCTTAGTAGGTTCACCTCCAGGATATGTTGGATACGAAGAAGGCGGCCAGTTAACGGAAAAAGTGAGAAGAAAACCTTACTCAGTTGTTCTTTTAGACGAAATTGAAAAAGCGCATCCGGATGTATTTAACATTTTATTACAAGTGTTAGAAGATGGACGCTTAACGGATTCAAAAGGTCGTACAGTTGATTTCCGTAATACGATTTTAATTATGACATCAAACGTAGGTGCGGATACATTAAAACGAAGCAAGCACTTAGGGTTCACAGTAGAAGCGGAAGGGCAAGACTACAAAGATATGAAAGGAAAAGTAATGGCGGAAATGAAGCGCGCGTTCCGTCCGGAGTTCCTAAACCGTATCGATGAAATTATCGTCTTCCATTCATTAGAGAAACCTCACTTAGCTGAAATCGTTAAATTAATGGCTGATCAGTTAACAAAACGCTTAAAAGAGCAAGAAATTGATCTTGAATTAACAAAAGAAGCAATTGATAAGATTGCAGAGGAAGGTTTTGACCCAGAATACGGTGCTCGTCCACTTCGTAGAGCAATTCAAAAACATATTGAAGACCGTTTATCTGAAGAGCTGCTAAAAGGGGTTGTTCAAAAAGGTCAGAAAGTGACGCTAGATGTAGACAAAGGAGAATTTGTTGTTAAATCCTCCGCTCCAAGCAGCATCAGCTAAATTTACTCAAACCAAGACGAGGCATACGAAAAAACACGTATGCCTCCCTTTTTATTTTAGCTTAGGAAATAGTGTACAATAGAGATAGAAATCGATTGAATGAACGGAGAGATTGATAACATAATGGCGAAACGAAAAACAAAATTTGCATGTCAGCATTGCGGCTATGAATCCGCAAAATGGATGGGGAAATGTCCCGGATGCGGAAGCTGGAATTCGATGGTGGAAGAAATGGAAGAAACGAAGTCATCACGCCGAGGAGCTTTTTCCGGAGCTACTGCTTCTAAAGTTCAAAAACCTCAGTCAATTACAGCGATTGAATCTACAACAGAACCACGGATTTTTACACCTTCTGCAGAGTTAAACCGTGTATTAGGAGGCGGTATTGTCAGAGGGTCACTCGTTTTAATAGGGGGAGATCCGGGTATCGGAAAGTCTACTTTACTTTTGCAAACCTCCGCGCAGTTAGCAATGAAACAAAATAAAGTACTATATATTTCGGGAGAGGAATCAACCAAACAAACGAAGTTAAGAGCGGACAGGCTAGGTGTAAAAGCTGAAGAGCTTTATGTTCACGCAGAAACAAACTTAGAATTAATACTAGAGGCCATCTCAAGCATGCAGCCTGATTTTGTGGTGATTGATTCAATTCAAACCATTTACCATGCTGATGTGACATCAGCGCCAGGAAGCGTCTCACAGGTGCGAGAGTGTACGGCTGAACTAATGCGTGTTGCTAAAACGAATGGCATTGCCATCTTTATTGTGGGTCATGTAACGAAAGAAGGGGCCATTGCGGGTCCAAGACTTCTTGAACATATGGTGGATACGGTTCTTTATTTTGAAGGAGAGCGTCATCATACGTATCGTATATTAAGAGCGGTTAAGAACCGATTTGGATCTACAAATGAAATGGGCATTTTTGAAATGAAAGAAAGTGGGCTAGAAGAAGTATTGAATCCATCTGAAATCTTTCTAGAAGAACGGTCTCAGGGAGCAGCAGGTTCGGTTGTTGTCGCTTCAATGGAGGGGACAAGACCCGTATTAGTAGAGCTACAGGCGCTAATCAGTCCAACGAGCTTTGGAAACCCTAGAAGAATGGCGACAGGAGTAGATCATAATCGCGTTTCGCTTATCATGGCTGTCTTAGAAAAGCGTGTAGGAATGCTCCTGCAGAATCAAGATGCTTATTTAAAAGTAGCAGGTGGAGTGAAATTAGATGAACCAGCAATCGATTTAGCTGTAGCCGTTAGCATTGCTTCAAGCTTCAGAGATGCTGCTTCTAGCGCTACAGATGTTATTGTAGGAGAGGTAGGATTAACAGGCGAAGTACGCCGAGTGTCTAGAATTGAACAGCGCGTTCAAGAAGCGGTAAAATTAGGGTTCCAACGAATTATTATTCCGGAGAAAAATTTAGGAGGATGGAAAGTCCCAGATGGTATTGATGTAATTGGGGTATCAACAGTGGCGGAGGCTCTGCAATATACATTAGGAGGATAAGCAGTGGAAGGAGAAAAAACAACAGTTAGTCAAAAACAAATATCAGAAATTCTGCAGTTTGTAGCACCAGGAACCCCTATTCGTGACGGTATCGATAACGTCTTGCGGGCAAAGACGGGCGGCTTAATTGTTATGGGCTACAATGAACAAGTCAAAAAGATGGTAGATGGAGGATTTTCGATTAATTGTGCATTTACACCTGCGCATTTATACGAGTTAGCCAAAATGGATGGAGCGCTTATTTTAAACGACAGCGGAAGCAAGATATTATTTGCTAATGCTCAGCTCATGCCAGATCCCTCTACCCCTTCTTCACAGACAGGAATGCGTCACCGTACAGCGGAGCGCGTAGCTAAGCAGTCAGGTGTATTGGTGATAGCCATTTCACAAAGACGAAATGTGATTACGCTTTACAAAGGGTCTCTGCAGTATGTATTGAAAGACATTAGCGTTATTTTAGCAAAAGCGAATCAAGCGCTTGGAACCCTTGAAAAGTACAAGGCGGTATTAGATGAATCGATTACAAGTCTCAGTGCATTAGAGTTTGAAGAGCAAGTAACTCATACAGATGTGCTGCAGTCGCTTCATCGTACAGAAATGGTTTTGCGTATTAAAAATGAAATTTTGAGCTATATTAGCGAGTTAGGAACGGAAGGAAGACTAATCCGTCTCCAAATGAATGAACTGCTTTCTCACTTAGAGGAAGAAGCAACTTTATTAATCAAAGATTATATGTATGACCTCAGCTTTGACCCTTACCGAGTAATTGAACGCATGCAGCAGCCGTCAAATAATGTTCTTCTCGATGACCAAACGCTCCTTCGCTTAATGGGATATCCTATGTATACAAGCTTTGAAGACAGCGTTATTCCTAGAGGGTATCGAATGCTTCATAAAATTCCAAGACTTCCATCGATTATTATTGAAAATCTCATTGATGAATTAGGAGATTTAAAAACGATAGCAGATGCGTCGGTAGAAGAATTGGATGAGGTAGAAGGCATCGGTGAAATTCGAGCAAGGAAAATTAGAGAAGGCCTAAAAAGACTAAAAGAGCAGCATCTTACAAACCGTCAGCTATAGGATATTAATTGACATTAAATGTTTGATTCATTAAGATATTGTGAAAATACAAAAAAAGTGACAGTTTGTTTACAAATTCTGTTTTTTGGTTAAATAACAGGTTTCAATCATTGTAAACTGTTTATAATGATAAAGGGAGGTGAAGGCGTGTTAAAACGTTTTGTACAGTTATTTTTTATTATTACAGGTGGTACATTGGGCGTCTTTTTTATACCTGAACTTATTCAATTATTAAATCTGCAAGATGTAGCATTTCTAGAAAAACCTTACGTCGATGCAATACTGGGAGCTATATTGTTTTTCCTTGTCACGTTTTGGATTGTTGATTATATAGTTGAATTAATTCGCCGAGTGGAAGAGGCGTTACTGAAGGCGCCTGTAACAGATGTGCTTTTTGGAAGCTTAGGATTGATTTTAGGGCTTATTGTGGCCTACTTGGTCGGAGCTTTTTTAGGCAGAATTCAACTTCAAGTAGTGAGTACCATTTTACCAATCTTTCTAAGTATTCTTTTAGGTTACTTAGGGTTTCAAGTCGGGTTTAAAAAACGTGATGAACTTGTAAGCGTGTTTTCGATGCCGGCTCGAATTGGGAAGAAAAAGGGACAAGAAGAAGAAACAGATAATGAAGAATCATTAAAGTCTCTTAAAATTTTAGATACAAGCGTTATTATTGACGGCCGTATCGCAGATATTTGTCAAACAGGATTTTTAGACGGAACGATTGTTATTCCGCGCTTTGTGCTTGAGGAACTTCAGCATATTGCTGATTCGTCGGATGTTCTAAAACGAAACAGAGGTAGACGAGGTCTAGATATTCTAAACCGTATTCAAAAAGAACTGGCAATGAAGGTAGAAATTTATGAAGGCGATTTCGAAGACATTCAAGAAGTGGACAGTAAGCTGGTCAAATTGGCAAAGCTGACTTCCGGGTTGGTCGTTACAAACGATTTTAATTTAAATAAAGTATGTGAACTTCAAAATGTCGGCGTCTTAAATATTAATGACTTAGCAAATGCCGTCAAGCCAATTGTGCTTCCGGGAGAAGAAATGAACGTGTTAGTTATAAAAGACGGTAAAGAGCATAATCAAGGTATTGCCTATCTTGATGACGGTACAATGATCGTGGTAGAAGAAGGAAGAAATTATATTGGAAAGCAAATTGATGTACTGGTGACGAGCGTACTCCAAACCTCAGCAGGCCGTATGATTTTTGCGAAACCCAAGTTATTAGAAAAAGCACTGTGACGTAACAGGTAAAGGGAGTATACCTATGAAGTATGAAATTATCGTTTTAGCTGCAGGGCAGGGGAAGCGAATGAAAGCGGGACGGAACAAACAATTTTTAACCATTCAAAACGTTCCGCTCATCATTCATACGCTGCAAAAATTCGAACAAGATCCTTGGTGCAGTGGAATTGTACTAGTCGTAAACGAAAAAGAAGTGGAGATTTTTGAAGAGTTATTAACCGAATATCCAATTCAAAAGGTTCAATCATTGACAGTTGGAGGCGATGAACGTCAACATAGCGTTTATAACGGCCTTAAAAGTTTAAAGCAGGCTCAGATGGTATTAATTCATGATGGCGCTCGTCCATTTGTTCAACAAAACACAATCCATGAGTTAGTAGAAAAAGCTGCTAGTGATAAGGCTGCTGTGCTGGCTGTTCCAGTAAAAGACACAATTAAGCGTGTGGAACAGGGTACTGTCATTGAAACAGTTGAGCGCTCTAGCTTGTGGGCTATTCAAACGCCGCAAGCTTTTCTTTTTGATGTAGTAATGGATGCACACGAAAAAGCAAAAACAAATGAATACTTAGGCACCGATGATGCAAGCTTAGTAGAAAAAGCGGGGCAAAAAGTATCGATTGTAGAGGGAAATTACGATAATATAAAACTAACAACACCAGAAGATTTGTTATATGCAGAAGCTATATTAACAAAGCTAAACACAGCTAAAGGAGTGGAAAAATGAACATTCGAGTAGGACAAGGTTTCGACGTACATGAATTTGCAGAAGGAAGACCTTTAATTATAGGCGGTTTAGAAATTCCGTATGAAAAAGGATTATTAGGCCATTCAGATGCAGATGTGCTGTTGCACACAATCGCAGATGCCTTATTAGGAGCAGCGGCTAAAGGAGATATCGGAAAGCATTTTCCAGATACAGACCCTGAATTTAAAGATGCTGATTCAGCAAAGCTTCTTCAACATGTATGGAAACTGCTAAAAGATGAAGGCTATGAATTAAGCAATGTAGATTGCACGATTATCGCGCAAAAACCTAAAATGGCTCCTTATATTGAACCAATGAGAGAGCGCATTGCGCAGCTGTTAGAAGCAAGCATTTCTCAAATTAACGTCAAGGCAACAACAACAGAAAAGTTAGGTTTTACGGGACGTGAAGAAGGAATTGCCGCCCAAGCAGCCGTTTTAGTTTATCAAAAATAAAAACAGTTGACTTTGACAGATACCTATTTGGTGATAAAATTAGAACATGTCTAAAACATATAAATACATACTATAAGTAATATTAAATTGGAGGTCATCTTAGTTATGTCAAGCGAAGTAAGAGTTCGTTATGCCCCGAGTCCAACTGGACATCTTCATATAGGGAATGCAAGAACAGCACTATTTAATTATTTATTTGCACGAAATCAAAACGGTAAATTTATTATCCGTATTGAAGATACAGATCAAAAGCGTAATATTGAAGGCGGAGAAGAAAGTCAGCTGCGCTATTTAAAATGGTTAGGTATTGAATGGGATGAGAGTATCGACGTAGGCGGCGAGTACGGTCCTTACCGCCAGTCTGAACGTACGGAAATCTATCAAAAATATACGGAAGAACTTCTTGAAAAAGGGTTAGCTTATCACTGTTACTGTACGTCGGAAGAGCTTGAAAAAGAGCGTGAAGAACAGCAGGCGAACAGTCAAATGCCGCGCTATTCAGGTAAGTGCCGTAACTTAACAGCTGAACAGCGTGCTGAACTAGAAGCAGAAGGCCGTGAGCCAAGCATTCGCTTCCGTGTTCCTAGTAACACAGAAATTAAGTGGAATGATATTGTCAAAGATGAAGTATCATTTGAGTCTGAAGGCATTGGTGATTTCGTTATTGTGAAAAAAGACGGTACACCAACATATAACTACGCTGTAGCCATTGATGATTATCTAATGAAGATGACGCATGTTCTACGCGGAGATGACCATATTTCTAATACACCGAAGCAAATTCTTGTGTATGAAGCTTTAGGCTGGACGCCTCCTGTATTTGGTCATATGACATTAATCGTAAATGAAAATCGTCGCAAGCTAAGTAAACGTGATGAGTCAATCATTCAGTTTATTGAGCAATATAAAGAATTAGGCTACTTGCCGGAAGCACTGTTTAATTTTATTACAATGCTTGGCTGGTCACCTGTGGGAGAAGAAGAAATCTTCTCTAAAGAACAGTTTATTGAAATTTTTGACCCAGCTCGTTTATCAAAATCTCCAGCACTATTCGATACAAGCAAATTACGTTGGATGAACAACCAATACATGAAACAACTGGATTTAGACGAGGTAGTAGCTTTATCAGTTCCTCACTTAGTGAAAGCTGGAAAAGTTGAAGAAACGCGCGATGCAGAAACAGAACAATGGGTACGTGACTTAGTCGCTCTATACCAAGAACAAATGAGCTTTGGCGCTGAGATTGTTGAACTTACTGAAATGTTCTTTAAGAAAGAAATTGATTACAGTGAAGAAGCAAAAGCAGTGCTTGGTGAAGAGCAAGTACCAGAAGTGCTAAAAGCATTTGCTGAAGAGATTTCTTCTTTAGAAGAATTCAGCGCTGATGAGATTAAGGCAGCAACAAAAGCTGTACAAAAAGCAACAGGTCAAAAAGGTAAAAAACTGTTTATGCCAATTCGTGTAGCAACAACAGGCGAAACACACGGTCCAGAGCTTCCAAAAGCTATTTCTCTTTTAGGGAAAGAAACAGTTCTAGCTCGTTTAGAAAGCATTTATAGTTAACAAATTTCTATTTTGCCCATATGATACAGTAATCAAATATGGATATCGTTGAGAAGGAAGAGTAGGCAAGTTCATTGCATATCAGAGAGGGTTATCACCGGCTGAAAGTAACCTATGACAAAACTTGTTGAAGTGCGCCTTTGAGTCTTTTGTTGAATGCTACTAAGTAAGTAGGCAAAAGCGGGTACTTTCACGTTATGAGAGAAGAGTTGGGATTGTTTGTTGATCCAAACAGAGTGGAACCGCGTATATACGTCTCTGTGTCATTTGACATAGGGACGTTTTTTTATACAATCAATGAGTAGATAGAGGAATAGCGGAATTGGGGTGAGATGATGCTAAAGTTGTTAAAGGAAGACATTGAGGCCATATTTGAACAAGATCCTGCAGCAAGAAGTTATATTGAAGTGATATTAACCTATTCGGGGTTGCATGCTATTTGGGCACATAGATTAGCTCACGGGCTTTTTAAAAGAAAGTGGTTTTTTCTGGCACGTGTAATCTCACAAATTAGCCGATTCTTCACAGGGATTGAAATTCATCCGGGTGCGAAAATTGGCCGCCGATTTTTTATTGATCACGGAATGGGAATTGTTATTGGGGAAACGTGCGAAATTGGAGATAATGTAACCGTATATCAAGGAGTAACACTCGGAGGAACAGGGAAAGAAAAAGGAAAGCGTCACCCGACGATTGAAGACAATGTCTTAATTGCAACAGGTGCTAAAGTGCTAGGGTCGATTACGATTCATGCGCACTCTAAAATTGGAGCAGGCTCAGTTGTGTTAAATGACGTCCCAGAAAACTCAACGGTTGTTGGTATCCCTGGCCGAGTCGTCATTCAAAATGGCGTCCGGATTCCAAAAGATTTGAATCATCAAGATTTGCCAGATCCAGATGCAGAGCGTTTCAAACAGCTAGAGAAAGAAATTTTACATCTGCAAAATCAATTAAAGGAATTAAAAGAAGGGAAGATCCATCATGGCAATTAAGCTATATAACACGTTAACACGTCAAAAAGAGACGTTTGTACCGCTAGAAGAAAACAAAGTTAAAATGTATGTGTGCGGGCCAACTGTATATAACTATATTCATATTGGAAATGCGCGTCCTGCGATTGTATTTGATACGGTGCGCCGCTATTTAGAATTTAGAGGCTACGACGTAGAGTATGTTTCAAACTTCACAGATGTGGATGATAAATTAATTAAGGCAGCAAAAGAGTTAGGAGAAGATGTTCCAACGATTGCAAACCGCTTTATCGATGCCTACTTTGAAGATACATCAGCCCTTGGGTGCAAGCATGCCGATGTGCATCCACGCGTAACTGAAAATATGGATATCATTATTGAGTTCATCGACGAATTGGTGAAAAAAGGCTATGCATATGAGTCAGAGGGTGATGTATACTATCGTACACGTAAGTTTGAGGGATACGGAAAATTATCACATCAATCTATTGATGAATTGCAATCCGGTGCTCGTATCGAAGTTGGAGAAAAAAAAGAAGATCCATTAGACTTTACGCTTTGGAAAGCAACCAAAGATGGAGAGATTGCTTGGGATAGCCCTTGGGGTCAAGGAAGACCAGGCTGGCATATTGAGTGCTCAGCAATGGCACGCAAGTATTTAGGTGATACAATTGATATCCATGCAGGTGGTCAGGATTTAGCTTTTCCTCATCACGAAAATGAAATTGCCCAATCAGAAGCCCTAACTGGGAAATCGTTTGCGAAATATTGGCTTCATAACGGATATATCAATATTGACAATGAAAAGATGTCTAAATCACTAGGGAACTTCGTGTTAGTTCATGACATTATTAAAAAGCATGATCCTTCTCTACTTCGATTCTTTATTTTATCTGTTCATTATCGTCACCCAATTAACTATAACGAAGAGATTTTAGAGAATACACGCAAAGGGTTTGAGCGCCTGCAAACAGCTTACGGCAACTTAACTCACCGCCTAGAAGCAGCAACAAATCTTCAAGAAGATGCTTCAGAATGGTTTGAGAAGCTAAAAGAGCTTCGCGAAACGTTCATTGAAGAGATGGATGATGATTTTAATACGGCAAATGCTATTTCTGTTCTGTTTGAGCTAGCAAAGCAAGCTAACTTGTATTTATTAGAACAAACAACGTCTACAGATGTAATTGAAGCCTTTGTTAAAGAGTTTGAAGAGTTAGGTGCTGCAATAGGCATTACGTTTGGAGAAGCTGGACTTCTAGACGAAGAAATTGATCAATTGATCCAAGATCGTATTCAGGCTCGTAAAGATCGTAATTTCCAATTAGCAGATCAAATTCGAGATGAATTAAAGGCTAAAAATATTATTTTAGAAGATACGGCGCAAGGAACAAGATGGAAAAGAGGATAATAGTTTTATGAGCAGCAGTAAATTAGATGTAAAACAGCTAAATAGCTTAGCTCTTGCTTATATGGGTGATGCGGTGTTTGATTTGCATGTTCGCCGCCACCTGCTGGTGTTAGGGACAGTGCGCCCTAACCAGCTTCATAATAAAGCTAAAAAATACGTATCAGCAAAAGCACAAGCGCAAATCGTATATTATTTTAAAAATGAAAACTTTTTTACTGAAGAAGAAGAAGGTGTACTGCGCCGAGGACGCAATGCAAAGTCCGGTACAGTCCCTAAAAACACAGATGTGCAAACGTATCGCTACAGTACGGCATTTGAAGCGGTCGTAGGCTATTTGTATCTCTTAGGTGAAGAAGAAAGATTGATGGAACTTATTACTAAAGCTATCTCTTTCGTCGATGAAGGAGAGGGAGGAATGAATCATGGAACATGAATTTATCATTGGACGTAATCCGGTCCTAGAAGCCCTAAAGTCTGGGCGCGACATTAACAAACTATGGATTGCCGAAGGATCGCAAGGCGGTTCTATGGGGCAAATCACGCAGTTAGCAAAACGTAATGGTGTATTGGTGCAGTTTGTACCGAAAAAGAAAATTGAGCAAATGGTAGACGGTATTCACCAAGGAGTAGCTGCACAAGTTGCTGCTTATCAGTATGCAGAGTTAGATGATTTATTTAACTTAGCGGAAAAACGTAATGAAAGTCCGTTTTTTCTTCTGTTAGATGAGCTTGAAGATCCCCATAATTTAGGTTCTATTATGCGAACAGCCGATGCCGTTGGCGCACACGGTATTATTATTCCAAAGCGTCGTTCAGTTGGATTGACGGCCACTGTAGCTAAGGCGTCTACAGGAGCGATTGAACATATTCCTGTAGCAAGGGTAACAAACCTATCAAGGACGATTGATGAATTAAAAGATCGAGGCGTATGGATTGTTGGAACAGATGCGAAAGAAAGCGACGATTACCGCAACTTAGATGGAGGTATGCCGCTTACATTAGTGATTGGAAGCGAAGGAAAAGGCATGAGTCGTTTGATTCGTGAAAAATGCGACTTCCTTGTACAGCTTCCAATGGTTGGGCATGTTACATCGTTAAATGCATCTGTAGCAGCTAGTCTTCTCATGTATGAGGTTTACCGAAAACGCCATCCTCTAGGTGAATAAGAATGGATATTCTACTGGTGGATGGTTATAACATGATAGGTGCGTGGCCCGACCTAAGAAAGCTTAGAGATAATGATTTAGCCAGTGCCCGAGACCTGTTAATCGAAAAGATGGCAGAGTATCAAGCATATATGGGCTATCGTGTCATTATTGTCTTCGATGCTCATATGGTCGAAGGAATTGAAAAGAAGGCAAAAAATCATAAGGTTGACGTTGTATTTACAAGAGAAAATGAAACAGCAGATGAGTACATTGAAAAGCTGGCTCAAGAGCTAAACAATGTAAAGACACAGATCCATGTTGCTACATCTGATTTTACGGAGCAGTGGGCAATCTTTGGACAAGGTGCGCTTAGAATTTCTGCTCGAGAATTGTACAACGAAATTGAGCAAATTGAGAAACATATTAATCTTGATGTGAAGTCTATTCAAAATCAAAAGCCAGCGGCACGCATTCAACTTTCCAATCAAGTAGCCGAAATTTTCGAAAAATGGCGTCGGGGACAGCGGTGAGGTTATTGACGGTACGGAATTAGCTACTGTATAATATTTCTATCTACTGTGCGGTCGGGGGGATCGATATGGGCGATAATTATGGGAGAAAACTGCATGCTCATTTCGAACAACAAGAGGATGAAACAGTTGTCGATCTTGTGCATAAAGGCGATATTGACGCATTAGAGTATTTGATTCATAAATACAAAAACTTTGTGCGAGCAAAGGCGCGGTCATATTTTTTAATTGGGGCAGACCGTGAAGATATTGTACAAGAAGGTATGATAGGGTTATATAAGGCAATTAGAGATTTTAGAGAAGATAAGCTAACTTCTTTTAAAGCTTTTGCTGAACTTTGCATTACCCGGCAAATTATTACCGCTATTAAAACCGCAACAAGGCAAAAACATATTCCATTAAACTCTTATGTATCATTGGACAAGCCAATATATGATGAAGAGTCCGACCGAACCTTAATGGATGTTATTTCGGGGACAAAAGTAGCAAATCCAGAAGAATTGCTCATTAATCGAGAGAAGTTTGATGATATTGAATTAAAGATGGCTGAACTGTTAAGTGATCTTGAGCGAAAAGTTCTTGTTCTTTATTTAGATGGTCAATCTTATCAAGAGATTTCAGAAGAGTTAAACCGCCACGTCAAATCCATCGATAATGCACTTCAGCGTGTGAAGAGGAAATTAGAGCGCTACCTCGAGATTCGTGAAATCACAATGTAGCCTTCTATCCTCATATTGACATGCTAAGAAAGTCTGTGATACTTTTTTATAGACATTATCACTCTATAGGTGGTTGACATTATGCGTAAAAAAGTTGTACTTGCGTGTGTGCAATGCGCTAGTCGTAACTATACGACTATGAAAAACACACAGCAAAACGAAGAGCGTTTAGAAATGAAGAAGTTTTGCAAAACGTGTAACGCACATACGATTCATCGTGAAACAAAGTAGATCAATAATCTGCACAGACTAATACCCCTTTTAATTTATTGGAGGTTACAAACATGAACCGTGTAGGAAATTTCTTGCGTGATGTTGGGCGTGAGATGAAGAAGGTAAGTTGGCCTAAAAAAAATGAGCTAACTCGTTATACAATTACTGTTATTTCTACAGTTGTATTTATGACACTCTTTTTTGTAGTAGTTGATTACGGAATTTCGTCACTTATTCGTTTAATCCCTTGAATAAATTGACTTAAATCATGGTATAATAAAGCTAAATTATGTTTTTTTCAGAAAAGCCCGGAGACGGGTTTTTTAATTTGCTTTAAGAATGATTGTGCTAGGAGTCAACTATTTTCCTAGTGCGTTGTCTGTGCAATAGATTAGGACATCTTATTTTATAGTGAGCTGGGAGGGAAGGACGTATAGTCCTCAGAAATGGAGAAAAATTGGTATGTAGTCCATACTTATTCTGGATATGAAAATAAAGTAAAAACAAATTTAGAAAAGCGCGTAGAAACAATGGGTATGCAAGATAAAATTTTCCGCGTTGTTGTTCCTGAAGAAGAAGAAAGAGAAATTAAGAACAACAAAGAAAAGATTACAAAGAAAAAAGTATTTCCAGGGTACGTGTTAGTTGAAATCATCATGACGGATGATTCATGGTATGTAGTTCGTAATACCCCTGGTGTTACGGGCTTTGTAGGTTCAGCAGGTTCTGGATCAAAGCCAACTGCTCTTCTACCAGAAGAAGTAGAAATGATCTTAAAACAAATGGGCATGGACGAGCAGCATGCTGACTTTGACTTTGAACTAAAAGAAACAGTATTGGTTCAAGAAGGTCCGTTTGCAAACTTCGAAGGTACCATTGAAGAAATTGATACAGATAAACGTAAAGTTAAGGTTCATGTAGATATGTTCGGAAGACAAACGCCCGTAGAGCTAGACTTTACACAAATTGAAAAAATATAATCTGTAAGACCTTGCAATTCATGAAGTTTAATGTTAATATTTCATAAGTCAGTATGTCTCAAAACTAGAGACTAAAACAACTATTTCTTTATTTTATATATAAAGAACATTGAGTGGGAGGGCATCGCCCTATTACCACATCACGGACTTAAGGAGGTGTGTCTCGTGGCTAAAAAAGTAATTAAACTTGTTAAGTTACAAATTCCTGCAGGTAAAGCAAATCCAGCGCCACCAGTTGGTCCTGCATTAGGTCAAGCCGGTGTTAACATCATGGGTTTCTGTAAGGAGTTTAACGCTCGCACAGCTGATCAAGCTGGTCTTATCATTCCTGTTGAAATCACGGTATTTGAAGACCGTTCATTTACATTTATTACGAAAACTCCACCTGCTGCTGTACTACTTAAGAAAGCGGCTGGTATTGAGTCTGGTTCTGGTGAACCAAACCGTAATAAAGTTGCAACAGTCAAGCGTGACAAAGTGCGTGAGATTGCTGAAACTAAAATGCCTGACTTAAACGCTGCTAGCGTTGAATCTGCAATGCGCATGGTAGAAGGTACAGCGCGCAGTATGGGAATCGTAGTTGAAGACTAATTCCATTTGATTGGGTGTTAGAAGGTTGCGAGAAATGGAAGTTTTCCTATGCTCGCAACCTTTATTAGTGGGAGGTTATTCCGTTAAAACCACATAAGGAGGAAACAAAAATGGCTAAAAAAGGTAAAAAGTACGTTGAAGCTGCTAAGCTTGTAGATCGTACACAAACTTATTCAGTACAAGAAGCGATTGAATTAGTAAAGAAAACAAACACAACTAAATTTGATGCAACTGTAGAAGTAGCATTCCGTTTAGGAGTTGACCCTAAGAAAGCTGACCAACAAATTCGTGGTGCAGTAGTACTACCAAACGGTACAGGTAAAACTCAACGTGTATTAGTATTCGCTAAAGGCGAAAAAGCTAAAGAAGCTGAAGCTGCAGGCGCTGACTACGTTGGCGATGCTGACTACATCAACAAAATCCAACAAGGTTGGTTCGAGTTCGATGTAATCGTAGCTACTCCAGACATGATGGGTGAAGTTGGTAAACTTGGTCGTGTATTAGGACCTAAAGGTTTAATGCCAAACCCTAAAACTGGTACAGTAACATTTGATGTTCAAAAAGCAGTTAACGAAATCAAAGCTGGTAAAGTAGAATACCGTGTTGATAAAGCTGGTAACATCCACGTACCAATCGGTAAAGTATCTTTCGAAGAGAGCAAGTTAGTTGAAAACTTCACTACAATCTTCGAAACTATGGTAAAAGCTAAGCCGGCAGCAGCAAAAGGCACATACATGAAGAACGTAGCTGTTACTTCAACAATGGGCCCTGGTATCAAAGTTGATACTGCTTCATTCTCTGCTTAATAAATTTGGAAATAAATCGGTGTTGACTTTTTGAAAGTCCCTGATTATAATAGATAATGTTGTTAAAAAGAATAACATTTGTACCGTAGACAGTAGGTGCTGCAAAGCTTAATTTCCTACCGAGGTGTGTGAGATAAATTAGTGAAACGTTATGGTTCGCTTACTACACCTCCATGTCTTTATTGTCATGGAGGTTTTTTATTGCACCTTGTCTGAGTGTACGGAAGGAAATCTACAGGAGGTGTAAAGATGAGCAACGTAATTGAACAAAAGAAACAAGTCGTAGACGAAATTGCTGAAAAACTTCAAGCGAGTAACTCAATAGTTGTCGTTGACTACCGTGGTTTGAATGTTGCTGAAGTTACTGAACTTCGTAAGCAATTACGTGAAGCAGGCATTGAGTTCAAAGTTTACAAAAACACTTTAACTCGCCGTGCTGTAGAAAAACTTGAACTAACAGATCTTAATGATGCGTTAGTAGGTCCAAATGCAATCGCATTTGGTGGAGAAGATGTTGTTGCTCCAGCTAAAATTTTAAACAACTTCGCTAAAGAACACGAAGCGTTAGAAATCAAAGCTGGTGTAATTGAAGGTAATGTTGCATCTGTTGAAGAAATTAAAGCACTTGCAGAACTACCATCTCGCGAAGGCTTACTTTCTATGTTGCTTAGCGTGCTTCAAGCTCCAATTCGCAACCTTGCTCTTGCTACAAAAGCTGTGGCAGATCAAAAAGAAGAACAAGGTGCATAATCTAGTCTGTTATATATAACACAATCACAAGGAGGAAATTAACAATGACTCAAGAACAAATCATTGAAGCAGTTAAAAATATGACTGTTTTAGAACTTAACGATTTAGTAAAAGCAATCGAAGAAGAATTTGGCGTAACTGCTGCTGCTCCTGTAGCTGTAGCTGGCGGTGCTGCTGGTGAAGCTGCTGCTGAGAAAACTGAATTTGACCTAGTACTTGAAAGTGCTGGCGGACAAAAAATCAAAGTTATCAAAGTAGTACGTGAAATCACTGGTCTTGGCTTAAAAGAAGCTAAAGAAATCGTTGATAACGCTCCAAAAGCTCTTAAAGAAGGTATTTCTAAAGAAGAAGCTGAAGAAGCAAAAGCTAAACTTGAAGAAGTTGGCGCTTCTGTAGAAGTTAAGTAATTACTGCTTAACAACTGATATAAAAAAGCTCGCTTGTACAAGCGAGCTTTTTTGCTTCTGTCATCCTTTTCATTTATAGTAAAGAAGAACATATTGATTAGGAGGTTCTATTTTGACAGAACATTATTTTTCTAATACACCATCGTCTGCAAGTAATGAAGAGCGCTTTTCATTTGAATTGAGAGGAACCTCTTTTTCATTTACGAGTGACCGCGGTGTTTTTTCAAAAAAAGAGATCGATTTTGGATCGCGCCTGTTAATTGAAACGTTTCAAATGCCCGAGAGTCCCGGCCCGCTTCTGGATGTTGGGTGCGGATATGGCCCAATTGGGTTGGCACTTGCAAAAGAGGACAGCCAAAGAAACGTTCATATGGTTGATGTTAATGAACGTGCATTAGCACTAGCTCAAAAAAATGCTGAAGTTAATTCAGTATCAAATGTTTCAATCTATCAAAGCTCTTGCTATGAAAATGTGAAGGAAACGAATTTTGCAGCTATTCTTAGTAATCCGCCGATCCGTGCGGGTAAAAAAGTTGTTCATGAAATTCTAGAAAAGTCATTAGATCACCTTGCTGACCAAGGAGAACTTTGGATTGTGATTCAGAAAAAGCAAGGAGCACCATCTGCTCTTGCGAAATTAGAATCTCTATTTAATGAAGTAGAAGTAGTAGAAAAGAAAAAAGGGTATTATATCATATGTGCTAAAAAATGTTGACTAATATTTTTTAGTATGTTAGCATTATAAAATGCCAATATATAAATATTCCATATAAGCTCGGGTTATACATAAAATAAAAGGTATAATTTTGAATTATATGGGAAAAACTAATAAAATCAATAGTACGTTTTTATGAAATTGTGGTTTTCTATTTAAAGAGACCATTTTTCTTTTGTTCAATAATAAACATATGGTTTATTATATATTTTGAATAATAACGCTTGATTTGAGGGGTGAATCAGTTGACAGGTCAACTAGTTCAGTATGGACGCCACCGCCAACGCAGAAGTTATGCTCGTATTAGTGAAGTTTTAGAGTTACCGAACTTAATCGAGATTCAAACGGCTTCATACCAATGGTTTTTAGATGAAGGTTTACGAGAAATGTTCCAAGATATTTCTCCAATTGATGATTTTACAGGTAACTTATCACTAGAATTTATTGATTACAGCTTAGGTGAGCCAAAGTATTCAGTAGGAGAGTCTAAAGAACGTGATGTAACTTATGCAGCACCTCTTCGTGTTAAGGTGCGGTTAATTAATAAAGAAACAGGTGAAGTAAAAGACCAAGATGTGTTTATGGGAGATTTCCCATTGATGACCGAAACAGGTACCTTTGTAATTAATGGTGCTGAGCGTGTTATTGTATCACAGTTGGTTCGTTCACCAAGTGTTTACTATAGTGGAAAGCTTGATAAAAACGGTAAAAAAGGATATACAGCAACAGTTATCCCTAACCGTGGTGCATGGCTAGAATATGAAACTGATGCAAAAGATGTAGTATACGTGCGTATTGATCGTACTCGTAAACTGCCAGTAACAGTGCTGTTACGCGCGCTAGGTTTCGGTTCTGACCAAGAGATTATCGATTTAATCGGTGATAATGAATACATCCGTAATACGCTTGAAAAAGATAATACGGAAACAACGGAAAAAGCGCTATTAGAAATCTATGAGCGTTTACGTCCAGGTGAACCACCGACAGTTGAGAATGCGAAGTCTCTATTAGTATCTCGCTTCTTTGATCCAAAACGATATGACTTAGCGAACGTAGGTCGCTATAAAATTAATAAAAAGCTTCATATCAAACATCGCTTATTTAATCAAAAGCTAGCTGAAACATTAGTTGATCCTGAAACAGGTGAAATTATTGCAGAAAAAGGCGCAATGATTGATCGCCGTCTGCTAGATCGCTTGATTCCGATGCTTGAAGGTGGAGTAAACTTCAAAACTTATAGTCCGGTTGGTGGAGTAGTAGAAGACGATGTTACATTACAATCTATTAAGATTTATGCGCCAAATGATCCAGAAGGTGAAAAAGTCATCACTGTATCAGGTAACGCATATGTAACAGAAGAAGTTAAAAATATCACACCTGCTGATATTTTAGCATCAATCAGTTACTTCTTTAACTTGCTTCATCAAGTAGGAGACACAGATGATATCGACCACTTAGGTAACCGTCGTCTGCGTTCTGTAGGTGAATTGTTACAAAACCAATTCCGTATCGGTTTATCTCGTATGGAACGTGTTGTTCGTGAAAGAATGTCAATTCAAGACACGAATACAATCACACCTCAACAGTTAATTAATATTCGCCCAGTTATTGCGGCGATTAAAGAGTTCTTTGGAAGTTCTCAATTATCACAGTTCATGGATCAAACGAATCCATTAGGCGAATTGACGCACAAACGTCGTCTTTCAGCTTTAGGACCTGGTGGTTTAACGCGTGAGCGCGCTGGTTTCGAAGTGCGTGACGTTCACTACTCCCACTATGGCCGTATGTGTCCGATTGAAACGCCAGAGGGTCCGAATATCGGGTTAATCAACTCACTTTCTTCTTATGCAAAAGTAAACAAATTCGGTTTCATCGAAACACCTTACCGTCGTATCGATCCTGAAACAGGTAAAGTGACAGAGCGAATTGACTACTTAACAGCTGATGAAGAAGATAACTATGTTGTAGCCCAAGCGAACGCTCGTCTAGGTGATGATGGTTCATTCTTAGATGAAAATGTCGTTGCACGTTTCCGTGGAGAAAACACGGTTATCCGTCGCGATCGTTTAGACTATATGGATGTATCACCAAAACAAGTTGTATCTGCCGCTACAGCATGTATCCCATTCTTAGAGAACGATGACTCTAACCGTGCATTAATGGGTGCGAACATGCAACGTCAAGCAGTACCTTTATTAAATCCTGAAGCACCAATCGTAGGTACAGGTATGGAATACGTATCTGGTAAAGACTCTGGTGCAGCCGTGATTTGTAAATATCCTGGCGTTGTAGAGCGCGTAGAAGCAAAACAAATTTTTGTTCGCCGCTATGAAGAAGTAGACGGACAAAAAGTTAAAGGTAACTTAGATCAATACAAACTATTAAAATTTGTTCGTTCTAACCAAGGTACTTGTTACAACCAGCGTCCAATTGTTTCAGTTGGCGACGAAGTAGTAAAAGGTGAGATCTTAGCCGATGGTCCTTCAATGGAAAAAGGTGAGCTTGCTTTAGGACGAAACGTAATGGTTGGTTTCATGACATGGGATGGTTACAACTATGAGGATGCCATCATCATGAGTGAACGCCTTGTGAAAGACGATGTATATACGTCTGTTCATATTGAAGAATATGAATCTGAGTCTCGTGATACGAAACTTGGACCTGAAGAAATTACGCGTGACATTCCAAACGTAGGTGAAGATGCGCTTCGCAACTTAGATGAGCGTGGAATCATCCGCATTGGTGCAGAAGTAAAAGATGGAGATCTTTTAGTTGGTAAAGTAACGCCAAAAGGTGTAACAGAACTAACAGCTGAAGAACGTCTTCTACACGCTATTTTCGGTGAAAAAGCGCGTGAAGTTCGTGATACTTCTCTTCGTGTACCGCACGGCGGCGGTGGAATCATTCTTGATGTTAAAGTCTTCAACCGTGAAGATGGCGACGAATTACCACCAGGTGTAAACCAATTAGTCCGTGTATACATTGTTCAGAAGCGTAAAATTTCTGAAGGTGACAAAATGGCCGGTCGTCACGGTAACAAAGGTGTAATTTCACGTATTTTACCTGAAGAAGATATGCCTTACCTACCAGACGGTACGCCAATTGACATCATGTTAAACCCATTAGGGGTACCATCTCGTATGAACATCGGTCAGGTGCTAGAGCTTCATTTAGGTATGGCTGCTCGTAAGCTTGGCATTCACGTTGCGTCTCCAGTATTTGATGGTGCGCGTGAGGAAGATGTTTGGGCAACAATCGAAGAAGCTGGCATGTCTCGTGATGCTAAAACAGTTCTATATGATGGTCGAACAGGTGAACCATTCGATAACCGTGTATCAGTAGGAATCATGTACATGATCAAACTTGCTCACATGGTAGACGATAAACTTCACGCTCGTTCTACTGGACCATACTCACTTGTTACACAACAACCACTTGGTGGTAAAGCGCAGTTCGGTGGACAGCGTTTTGGTGAGATGGAAGTATGGGCACTTGAAGCATACGGTGCTGCTTATACATTACAAGAGATCTTAACAGTGAAATCAGACGACGTAGTAGGTCGTGTGAAAACATACGAAGCAATTGTTAAAGGTGAAAACATTCCAGAACCTGGCATACCTGAATCGTTCAAAGTATTAATCAAAGAACTACAAAGTTTAGGTATGGATGTGAAGATGCTTTCTGCTGACGAGCAAGAAATTGATATCATGGACTCAGAAGAGGACCATGAGCAACCAACAGAATCAATTATTGCAGATAACGAAGAAAGCCTTTCTGAAGGACAAAAAGATCCTGTCACAAAAGAGTAAGGAATTACTTTCATATAAACGTTAAGGGAAAAAACCTGTAGATTAAAAGGGAGGTAGGCTCCTTGCTAGATGTAAATAACTTTGAGTATATGAAAATCGGTCTAGCTTCGCCAGATAAAATTCGTTCTTGGTCGTACGGTGAGGTAAAAAAACCTGAAACGATCAACTATCGTACGTTAAAACCTGAAAAAGACGGCTTATTCTGTGAGCGTATTTTTGGTCCACAAAAAGACTGGGAATGTCACTGCGGAAAATATAAGCGCGTTCGTTATAAAGGTGTTGTATGTGATCGTTGTGGCGTAGAAGTTACGCGCGCAAAAGTTCGTCGTGAACGTATGGGTCACATCGAACTAGCTGCACCTGTTTCACATATTTGGTACTTCAAAGGTATTCCTAGCCGCATGGGACTTGTCTTAGACATGTCCCCTCGTGCGCTAGAGGAAATCATTTATTTTGCTTCTTATGTAGTAACGGATGCTGGTGATACACCACTTGAAAAGAAACAGCTTTTATCAGAGAAAGAGTACCGTGCGTATCGTGAGAAGTACGGACAAACTTTCCATGCAGCAATGGGTGCTGAAGCTGTTAAGAAATTATTACATGACATTGATCTTGATAAAGAAGTAGATGCTTTAAAAGAAGAATTGAAAACTGCTCAAGGTCAACGTCGTACACGTGCTATTAAACGTTTAGAAGTACTAGAGGCTTTCCGTCATTCTGGTAACGAACCTTCTTGGATGATTTTAGACGTTCTACCGGTTATTCCGCCAGAACTTCGTCCAATGGTTCAATTAGATGGTGGACGCTTTGCTACGTCTGATCTAAATGATTTATATCGCCGTGTAATTAACCGTAACAACCGCTTAAAGCGTTTATTAGACCTTGGAGCTCCTAGCATCATCGTTCAAAACGAAAAGCGTATGCTTCAAGAAGCTGTAGATGCATTAATCGATAATGGTCGTCGCGGCCGTCCGGTAACAGGACCAGGTAACCGTCCATTAAAATCTCTTTCTCACATGTTAAAAGGTAAGCAAGGTCGCTTCCGTCAAAACTTGTTAGGTAAACGTGTTGACTACTCTGGCCGTTCGGTAATCGTTGTAGGTCCGAACTTAAAGATGTATCAATGTGGTCTTCCAAAAGAAATGGCGTTAGAGCTTTTCAAACCTTTCGTAATGAAAGAGCTTGTTGAACGCGGTTTAGCTCATAACATCAAGAGTGCAAAACGTAAAATTGAACGTGTGCAACCTGAAGTATGGGACGTATTAGAATCGGTTATTAAAGAGCATCCAGTTCTTTTAAACCGTGCACCAACTCTACACAGACTAGGTATTCAAGCATTTGAACCTACGCTTGTAGAAGGTCGCGCTATCCGTCTTCACCCGCTTGTATGTACAGCATATAACGCTGACTTTGACGGTGACCAAATGGCGGTTCACGTTCCACTATCTGCAGAAGCACAAGCAGAAGCACGTATCTTAATGCTTGCTGCTCAAAATATCTTGAACCCTAAAGATGGTAAACCAGTTGTTACACCTTCACAGGATATGGTATTAGGTAACTACTACTTAACACTTGAGCGTGAAGAGGCAGTTGGAGAAGGTATGGTGTTCAAAGATACGAACGAAGCACTATTAGCGTACCAAAACGGTTATGTGCATCTTCATACACGTGTAGCTGTGTATGCAGGTTCTTTAAACAACGAAACGTTTACAGAAGCACAAAATCAACAATTGCTTGTTACAACGGTTGGTAAATTAGTTTTCAACGAAATTTTACCAAAATCGTTCCCATACATTAACGAACCAACAAGAGAAAACTTAGAAGTGAAAACTCCTGAGAAGTATTTTGTTGAAAAAGGTGCAGACGTGAAGGAATTCATCAAGAATCAACCGGCTATCGCACCGTTCAAGAAAAAAATCTTAGGAAATATCATCGCTGAAGTATTTAAACGTTTCAAAATTACTGAGACTTCTAAAATGCTTGACCGCATGAAAGACCTAGGTTTCAAATATTCTACTAAAGCTGGTATTACAGTTGGTGTAGCTGATATCGTGGTTTTAGGAGAAAAAGAAGTTATCTTAACAGAAGCGCAAGCTAAAGTAGATAACGTACTAAAACAATTCCGTCGCGGTTTAATTACTGAAGATGAGCGTTATGACCGTGTTATCTCTGTATGGAGCAGCGCGAAAGACGTTATCCAAGGTAAATTAATGGCGTCATTAGACAAACGCAACCCAATCTTCATGATGAGTGACTCTGGTGCCCGTGGTAACGCATCTAACTTCACTCAGCTTGCAGGTATGCGTGGACTAATGGCCAACCCGTCTGGTCGTATCATTGAGTTACCAATCAAATCTAGTTTCCGTGAAGGTTTAACAGTATTAGAGTACTTTATCTCTACCCATGGTGCACGTAAAGGTCTTGCCGATACGGCTCTTAAAACAGCTGACTCTGGTTACCTTACTCGTCGTCTGGTTGACGTGGCACAAGACGTTATCGTACGTGATGACGACTGTGGTACAGATCGCGGTATTCTGGCTGTTGCAATCAAAGAAGGAACAGAAGAAATTGAAAAACTTGATGAGCGTCTAATTGGACGTTATGCAAGAAAAACAGTACTTCACCCAGGAACAAACGAAGTGTTAGTGAAAGAAAACGAACTAATTACAGAAGACTTAGCTGAAACAATTGTGGATGCTGGTGTTGAAGAAGTATGGATTCGTTCTGCATTCACATGTAACACTCGCCACGGTGTATGTAAAAAATGTTACGGTCGTAACCTTGCAACTGGTTCAGAAGTTGAAGTGGGTGAAGCAGTTGGTATCATCGCTGCTCAATCTATCGGTGAGCCAGGTACACAGTTAACGATGCGTACATTCCATACAGGTGGGGTTGCTGGAGACGATATCACTCAAGGTTTACCGCGTATCCAAGAGATCTTCGAAGCGCGTAACCCTAAAGGTCAAGCCGTTATTTCTGAAATTGAAGGTACAATTGCCGGCATTTCTGAAGGACGCGATCGTCAGCACGAAATTACTGTTCAAGGAGAGATTGAAACTCGTTCTTACACAGCTCCGTACAGTGCACGTCTGAAAGTTATTGAAGGACAGCGCATTGCACGTGGTCAAGAATTAACGGAAGGTTCAATTGATCCTAAAGAATTACTAAAAGTAAAAGACATCACGGCTGTACAAGAGTACTTGCTTCGTGAGGTGCAAAAAGTATACCGTATGCAAGGGGTAGAAATTGGAGATAAGCACGTAGAGGTAATGGTTCGCCAAATGCTTCGTAAAGTGCGCGTAATGGATTCAGGAGATACAGATGTATTACCAGGTTCGTTACTTGATATTCACCAATTCACTGATGCAAATGAAAAAGTATTACTTGAAGGCAATCGTCCAGCGACAGGTTGTCCTGTATTACTTGGTATTACAAAAGCATCTCTTGAAACTGATTCCTTCTTATCTGCTGCATCATTCCAAGAAACAACGCGTGTTCTTACGGATGCTGCAATCAAAGGAAAACGTGATGAGTTGCTTGGACTTAAAGAGAATGTTATCATTGGTAAGCTAGTTCCGGCTGGTACAGGTATGACGAGATATCGTAATGCTGAACCAATCAAAAACCAAGCCGAAGAAACGGTAACAATCGACTAATTATAAAATCATTACTCTAGAATGGATGTTTTTTAAAAAAACTACGAAACGTTAGTTGACATCCATTCTAGGGAATGATACTATATCAAAGGTGCTCCTATAAACTACCTGTTACTTTGGAGGATATGATAATGTCTTATGAAAAAGTATTACAGGCTGATCATATTATTGTAGGAACAAAGCAGACGGTGAAAGCATTAAAAAAAGGTACAGTAAAGGAAGTCATCATTGCTGAAGACGCTGATTTTTATGTCACATCCATTGTGGCAAAAACGGCACAGCAAGAAAACGTTCCGTATACGTATGTCCCTTCTATGCGAAAGCTTGGTCAAGCTTGTAGGATAGAAGTTAACGCTGCAACTGTTGCAATTATTAGTTAACACGTTTTTGAACTTTTAGTTTCAAAGACTTTGTTTTTTGCTAAAAAATGAACCACCTGGATGTGTGGTCTTACAAAAGGCGAAAGGAGGAAAATTTAAATGCCTACTATTAACCAATTAATCCGTAATGGTCGTGTGAGTAAAGGTAAAAAATCTGACTCACCTGCTTTAAACAGAGGTTACAACAGCTTCAAAAAAGCTCAAACTAACCAATCTTCTCCACAAAAACGTGGTGTATGTACACGTGTGGGTACTATGACACCGAAGAAACCGAACTCGGCTCTTCGTAAATATGCTCGTGTACGTTTAACAAACGGTATCGAGGTAACAGCTTATATCCCAGGTATTGGTCACAACTTACAAGAACACAGCGTGGTACTTATCCGCGGTGGACGTGTAAAAGATTTACCAGGGGTACGTTACCATATCGTACGTGGTGCACTTGATACTGCTGGTGTGGATGGCCGTATGCAAGGTCGTTCTAAATATGGTACTAAGCGACCAAAAGCAGCTAAAAAATAATAGCTTAACAATTAATAGATAAACTTTTAAAAGTGAAAGGAGGAAGTAGAATGCCACGTAAGGGACCTGTTGCAAAAAGAGACGTATTACCAGATCCGATTTACAATTCTAAGCTTGTATCTCGCTTAATCAACAAAATGATGCTTGATGGAAAGCGCGGTAAGTCACAAGCTATTCTTTATAGAGCATTCGATTTAGTACAAGAGCGCAGTGGTAAAGAAGCTATGGAAGTATTCGACCAAGCTCTTAAAAACATCATGCCTGTACTAGAAGTTAGAGCACGCCGTGTAGGGGGTTCTAACTACCAAGTTCCTGTAGAAGTACGCCCAGAGCGTCGTACTACTTTAGGTCTTCGTTGGTTAGTAAACTATGCTCGTCTTCGTGGAGAAAAAACGATGGAAGAGCGTTTAGCTAACGAAATCCTTGATGCAGCTAACAACACTGGTGCTGCAGTTAAGAAACGTGAAGATACTCACAAAATGGCAGAAGCTAATAAAGCATTTGCTCATTACCGTTGGTAATCTTTTAACGAAACTTTTTAAAAAACAAATTATAATATGGAAGGAGAAATACCTAAGATGGCAAGAGAGTTCTCCTTAGAAAACACTCGTAATATTGGGATCATGGCTCACATTGATGCTGGTAAAACAACAACAACTGAGCGTGTTCTTTATTATACTGGCCGTATCCATAAAATTGGTGAAACTCATGAAGGAGCTTCACAAATGGACTGGATGGAGCAAGAGCAAGAACGTGGTATTACTATCACGTCTGCTGCGACAACTGCTTCTTGGAAAGGTCACCGCGTTAACATCATCGATACTCCTGGACACGTAGACTTCACTGTTGAAGTTGAGCGTTCATTACGTGTACTTGATGGCGCTGTGGCAGTTCTTGATGCTCAATCTGGTGTTGAGCCTCAAACAGAAACAGTATGGCGTCAAGCGACTACGTACGGTGTTCCCCGTGTCGTATTCGTTAACAAAATGGACAAAATTGGTGCTGACTTCTTGTACTCTGTAAAAACGATCCACGATCGTTTAGGTGCAAATGCTCACCCAATTCAGTTGCCAATCGGTGCTGAAGATGACTTCGAAGCAATCATTGACCTTGTGGAAATGAAAGCATACTTCTACGAAGACGACTTAGGTACTCGTTCAGAATCTCGTGAAATTCCTGAGGAATACAAAGAGCAAGCTGAAGAATACCGTGCAAGCCTAGTAGAAGCTGTTGCAGAACTTGACGAAGAATTAATGATGAAGTACTTAGACGAAGGCGAGCTTACAGTTGAAGAACTAAAAGCTGGTATCCGTAAAGGTACTTGTGACGTTGAATTCTACCCAGTTATCTGTGGTTCAGCATTCAAAAACAAAGGTGTACAATTAATGCTAGATGCGGTAATTGATTACCTACCATCTCCAGTTGATGTACCAGCAATCCAAGGTATCGTACCTGACACAGAAGAAGAAGTTACGCGTGAGTCTAGCGACAACGCTCCTTTCTCAGCATTAGCGTTCAAAGTTATGACGGACCCTTATGTTGGTAAATTAACATTCTTCCGTGTGTACTCTGGTGTACTAAGCTCTGGTTCATACATCAAAAACTCTACAAAAGGTAAGCGTGAGCGTGTAGGTCGTATCCTACAAATGCATGCTAACTCTCGTGAAGAGATTTCTGAAGTATACGCTGGAGATATCGCGGCAGCTGTAGGATTAAAAGATACTTCTACTGGTGATACTCTATGTGACGAAAAGAGTCTTGTAATTCTTGAGTCTATGGAATTCCCAGAGCCAGTTATCTCTTTATCTGTTGAGCCAAAATCAAAAGCTGACCAAGATAAAATGACTACAGCTCTTCAAAAGTTACAAGAAGAAGATCCAACTTTCCGTGCGGAAACTAATACAGAGACTGGTCAAATCATCATCTCTGGTATGGGTGAGCTTCACCTTGATATCATCGTTGACCGTATGCGTCGCGAATTCAAAGTAGAAGCAAACGTTGGTGCTCCTCAAGTAGCTTACCGTGAAACTTTCCGCGCTGGTGCGAAAGTTGAAGGTAAATTCGCTCGTCAATCTGGTGGTCGTGGACAATTCGGTCACGTTTGGATTGAGTTCGAACCTAACGAAGAAGGAAAAGGCTTTGAATTTGAGAACAAAATCGTTGGTGGTGTAGTTCCACGTGAATACATCCCTGCAGTTCAAGCTGGTCTTGAAGATGCATTACAAAACGGTGTTCTTGCTGGTTATCCATTAATCGATATCAAAGCTGCTTTAGTTGATGGATCTTACCATGACGTTGACTCAAGTGAGATGGCGTTTAAAATTGCCGCTTCTATGGCTCTTAAAAACGCAGTATCAAAATGTAACCCAGCTATCCTTGAACCAATGATGAAGGTTGAAGTTGTTATCCCTGACGAATACTTAGGAGATATCATGGGTGACGTTACGTCTCGTCGTGGACGTGTAGAAGGTATGGAAGCACGCGGTAACGCTCAAGTTGTACGTGCATTCGTTCCACTTTCTGAAATGTTTGGTTATGCAACTGCATTACGTTCAAACACTCAAGGTCGCGGAACATATTCTATGCACTTCGATCACTACGAAGAAGTTCCTAAATCAATTTCAGAAGAAATTATTAAAAAAAATAAAGGTGAATAATTGATTTTCACTCTTTATTGAAGTATAACTACTTATGTACGCTGTGAAAGTGGAGCTCATTCCCTTTCACGGCCTCATAAACCATAAACTACATGAATTTTAAGGAGGATTTTCGAATGGCTAAGGAAAAATTCGACCGTTCAAAAACACATGCCAATATCGGTACAATTGGTCACGTTGACCATGGTAAAACAACTTTAACAGCTGCTATCACTACTGTTCTTGCTAAGAAAAGTGGTAAAGGTGCAGCAATGGCTTACGACATGATCGACGCTGCTCCAGAAGAGCGCGAGCGTGGAATCACAATCTCAACTGCACACGTTGAGTATGAAACTGACACTCGTCACTATGCACACGTTGACTGCCCAGGACATGCTGACTATGTTAAAAACATGATCACTGGTGCTGCTCAAATGGATGGCGGTATCTTAGTAGTATCTGCTGCTGATGGTCCAATGCCACAAACTCGTGAGCACATCCTTCTTTCTCGTCAAGTAGGTGTACCTTACCTAGTTGTATTCTTAAACAAATGTGACATGGTAGACGACGAAGAGTTACTTGAATTAGTAGAAATGGAAGTACGTGACCTTCTTTCTGAATACGACTTCCCTGGTGACGATGTACCAGTAATCAAAGGTTCTGCTCTTAAAGCTCTTGAAGGCGACGCTGATTGGGAAGCTAAAATCATCGAGCTTATGGACGCTGTTGATGAGTACATCCCAACTCCAGAACGTGACACTGAAAAACCATTCATGATGCCAGTTGAGGACGTATTCTCAATCACTGGTCGTGGTACAGTTGCTACAGGTCGTGTAGAGCGTGGACAAGTTAAAGTTGGTGACGTTATCGACATCATCGGTTTAACTGAAGAGCCAAAATCTACTACTGTAACAGGTGTAGAAATGTTCCGTAAGCTTCTTGACTATGCTGAAGCTGGCGACAACATCGGTGCTTTACTTCGTGGTGTAGCACGTGAAGAAATCCAACGTGGACAAGTATTAGCTAAACCAGGCTCAATCACTCCACACACTAAATTTACTGCTGAAGTATACGTTCTTTCTAAAGACGAAGGTGGACGTCACACTCCATTCTTCACAAACTACCGTCCACAGTTCTACTTCCGTACAACTGATGTAACTGGTATTTGTAACTTACCTGAAGGCGTAGAAATGGTAATGCCTGGCGACAACATCGAAATGACTGTTGAACTTATCGCTCCAATCGCGATTGAAGAAGGTACTAAATTCTCAATCCGTGAAGGTGGACGTACAGTAGGCGCTGGCGTTGTAGCTAAAATCAGCGAGTAATTTCTCGTTTCAGTAAAGGGAGTAGGGTAACCTACTCCTTTTTTATTTGGTGATAAAAGGTAAAGATAGTTTTTACTATTACACTTGCAAAATGATCTCCTTTTATATATAATGAAAAAAGTGTGCGACACATGAAAAAGTTTTTTAACTTTATTGTTGCAATATGAACCCATTTTTAGTATAATAAAAATGTTGGTCTTTGACTGCGATGATGCGGAAGGTTGCCGACACACCCGGCCGCTTTGCCATGGCGAGTGTGGGGAAATTTCCGCGGAGAATGTCTATTGTAAAATAGGCGAAAAAGGAGGGAAAATAATGGCAAAAGAAAAAATTCGCATTCGTTTAAAAGCATATGATCACAGAATTCTTGATCAATCTGCTGAGAAAATCGTAGAAACTGCAAAACGTTCTGGTGCGGCTGTATCTGGTCCGATTCCATTACCGACTGAAAAATCAATTTATACAATTCTACGTGCAGTACACAAATATAAAGATTCTCGTGAGCAGTTCGAAATGCGCACGCATAAACGCTTAATTGATATCGTGAATCCAACACCACAAACTGTTGATTCATTAATGCGTTTAGACTTACCATCTGGTGTAGATATCGAAATTAAACTTTAATTTAAAATAAAGAATGAAAAGATACTTAGGAGGTGTGACTAATGGCCAAAGGAATCTTAGGAAGAAAGATCGGTATGACTCAAGTATTTGCTGAAAATGGTGACTTGATCCCAGTAACAGTAATTGAAGCTTCTGCTAACGTAGTTCTTCAAGTTAAAAACGCTGAGACAGACGGTTACGAAGCAATCCAATTAGGTTTCGAAGATATCCGTGAAAAACTATCTAACAAACCTGCAAAAGGACATGCTACTAAAGCTAATACTGCTCCTAAGCGCTTCATCCGTGAGTTACGCGGTGTGGACGCTTCAGCATATGAAGTTGGTCAAGAAGTCAAGGTTGATATTTTCGCAGAAGGCGATGTAATTGATGTAACAGGAATCTCAAAAGGTAAAGGTTTCCAAGGTGCTATTAAACGCCACGGACAATCTCGCGGACCTATGTCTCATGGTTCTCGCTACCACCGTCGCCCAGGTTCAATGGGTCCTGTAGCTCCAAACCGCGTATTCAAAGGTAAACTATTACCAGGACGCATGGGTGGAGAGCGCATCACTGTGCAAAACTTATCAATCGTTAAAGTTGACGCAGAACGCAATCTTTTATTAGTAAAAGGTAACGTGCCAGGAGCTAGAAAATCTCTAGTTACTGTTAAATCTGCAGTTAAATCTAAATAATAATTCTTCGAGAAAGGAGGAATAACCAATGCCAAAAGTAGCATTGTTTAACCAAAACGGTGAAAACGTTGGAGAAATCGAACTTCAAGATGCCGTTTTCGGTATCGAACCAAACAACAAAGTACTTTTCGACGCGATCGTAATGCAACGCGCATCTCAACGTCAAGGTACTTCTAAAGTTAAAAATCGTTCTGAAGTAAGAGGCGGTGGCCGTAAGCCATGGCGTCAAAAAGGTACTGGTCGTGCTCGTCAAGGATCTATCCGTTCTCCACAATGGCGTGGTGGTGGCGTAGTATTTGGTCCAGTTCCAAGAAGCTATAGCTACAAATTACCTAAAAAAGTTCGTCGTTTAGCAATTAAGTCTGCATTATCAACTAAAGCTCAAGATAACAGCATCGTTGTTCTTGAAGCTCTTTCTTTTGACGCTCCAAAAACAAAAGAAATGGTAGCAGTTCTTAAAAACCTAACAGTAGAACGCAAAGCATTAGTAGTAACTGCGGATCTTAACGAAAATGTTGCACTTTCAGCACGTAATATTCCTGGTGTAACAGTTGTTGCAGCTAATGGTTTAAGCGTATTAGACGTTATGAACCATGATAAGCTTGTAATCACTAAAGACGCAGTTGAAAAAGTAGAGGAGGTGCTTGCATAATGAAAGATCCTCGTGATATTATTAAGCGCCCCGTAATTACAGAACGTTCAACAGACTTAATGGCTGAGAAAAAATATACGTTTGATGTTGATGTAAGAGCTAATAAAACTGAGGTTAAAGATGCTATCGAAAAAATCTTTGACGTAAAAGTTGAAAAAGTAAACATCATGAACTACAAAGGTAAATTCAAGCGTGTAGGTCGCTACAGTGGTCTTACTAACCGTCGTCGTAAAGCGGTAGTAACACTAACTCAAGAGAGCAACGAAATCGAATTCTTCGAAGCTTAAGATTACTAGAGAAGGAGGGAAATTGAGATGGCGATTAAAAAGTATAAACCAACCTCAAATGGTCGTCGTGGCATGTCAGTTTCTGATTTCGCTGAAATTACTACTGACAAACCAGAAAAATCGTTACTTGCACCTGTCAAGAGAAAAGGTGGTCGTAACAACCAAGGTAAATTGACTGTTCGTCACCAAGGTGGTGGGCACAAGCGTCAATACCGTATCATCGATTTTAAACGCGATAAAGATGGAATACCTGGACGCGTTGCTACAATCGAATATGATCCAAACCGTTCAGCTAACATCGCATTAATTCATTATGCTGATGGTGAAAAACGTTACATCCTTGCTCCTAAAAACCTAAAAGTAGGTTTAGAAGTTATGTCAGGTCCTGAAGCTGACATTAAAGTAGGTAACGCGCTTCCTTTAGCTAACATTCCTGTTGGTACAGTAGTACACAACATCGAATTGAAACCTGGTAAAGGTGGACAATTAGTTCGTTCTGCAGGTACATCTGCTCAAGTACTTGGTAAAGAAGGTAAATACGTATTAGTACGTTTAACTTCTGGTGAAGTACGCATGATCCTTGCAACTTGTCGTGCAACTGTAGGTCAAGTTGGTAACGAACAACACGAGTTAATCAACATCGGTAAAGCCGGTCGTTCTCGTTGGTTAGGTATCCGTCCAACTGTACGTGGTTCTGTAATGAACCCTAACGATCACCCACACGGTGGTGGTGAAGGACGTTCTCCAATCGGACGTAAGTCTCCAATGAGTCCATGGGGTAAACCAACACTTGGTTACAAAACTCGTAAGAAGAAAAACAAATCCGATAAATTTATCGTTCGTCGTCGTAAAAAATAACGGGATTGAGCTACGGTTCAAACGAACCGTAGGACAATCACGAAGGGAGGTTCATTTATGGGTCGCAGCTTAAAGAAAGGACCTTTTGTAGATGACCATTTAATCAACAAAATTGAGAAGTTAAACGAAACTGACAGCAAGCAAGTAGTAAAAACTTGGTCTCGTCGTTCAACTATCTTCCCTCAGTTCATTGGTCATACAATTGCTGTATATGACGGTCGTAAACATGTACCAGTTTATGTTACTGAAGACATGGTAGGTCACAAACTTGGTGAATTCGCACCATCTCGTACTTACAAAGGTCACGCAAGTGATGATAAGAAAACAAGACGCTAATATGAGAGGAGGCTTTTAAATGCAAGCTAAAGCTGTCGCGAGAACAGTACGTATTGCTCCTCGTAAAGTTCGTTTAGTTGTAGATTTAATTCGAGGTAAGCAAGTGGGTGAAGCGCTAGCAGTGCTACTTCACACGCCAAAGGCTGCTTCTCCAGTCGTTGAGAAAGTATTAAAATCTGCTATTGCCAATGCAGAACACAATTATGAAATGGACGCTAACAATTTAGTTATTACTGACGCTTTTGTTAACGAAGGTCCAACTTTAAAACGTTTCCGTCCACGCGCTATGGGACGTGCAAGCCAAATTAACAAGCGCACAAGCCACATCACAATCGTGGTATCAGAAAAGAAGGAGGGATAATTCATGGGTCAAAAGGTAAATCCGGTCGGTCTTCGCGTCGGTGTCATCCGTGATTGGGAATCAAGATGGTTCGCTGGCAAAGACTACGCTGACTTATTACATGAAGACTTAAAAGTACGTGAATATATCGCTAAACGTTTAAACGATGCAGCTGTTTCTAAAGTTGAAATCGAACGCGCTGCTAACCGCTTAAACGTAACGATCCACACTGCAAAACCTGGTATGGTAATTGGTAAAGGTGGTACTGAAGTAGAATCACTTCGTAAAGCTCTTAACCAATTAACAGGCAAGCGTGTACACATTAACATCCTTGAAATTAAACGAGCAGATTTAGATGCTAAACTAGTAGCTGAAAACATCGCTCGCCAACTTGAGAACCGTGTATCATTCCGTCGTGCTCAAAAGCAAGCTATCCAACGTAGTATGCGTGCTGGCGCACAAGGTATCAAAACAATGGTATCTGGTCGTTTAGGCGGAGCTGATATTGCTCGTTCTGAATATTACAGTGAAGGTACAGTTCCACTTCATACACTTCGCGCTGATATTGACTATGCTCACGCTGAAGCAGATACTACTTATGGTAAACTTGGTGTGAAAGTATGGATCTATCGTGGAGAGGTTCTTCCTACTAAAAAGAAAACTGAGGAAGGAGGAAAATAATTATGTTATTACCAAAACGCGTTAAATATCGTCGCGAACATCGCGGAAAAATGCGTGGACGCGCTAAAGGTGGTACGGAAGTACATTTCGGTGAATTCGGTTTACAAGCTACTGAAGCTTCTTGGATTACAAACCGTCAAATCGAAGCTGCTCGTATCGCAATGACTCGTTACATGAAACGTGGCGGTAAAGTATGGATTAAAATTTTCCCTTCTAAACCTTATACTGCTAAGCCTCTAGAAGTCCGAATGGGTTCTGGTAAAGGTGCTCCTGAAGGTTGGGTAGCAGTTGTTAAACCTGGAAAAGTAATGTTTGAAATTTCAGGTGTATCTGAAGAGGTTGCACGTGAAGCTTTACGTTTAGCTGCACACAAGCTACCTGTAAAATGTAAGTTTGTAAAACGTGAAGAAATTGGTGGTGATTCTAATGAAAGCTAATGAAATTCGTGACCTTACCACTGCTGAAATTGAACAAAAAGTTAAGGCTTTAAAAGAAGAGTTGTTTAACCTTCGTTTCCAATTAGCGACTGGACAATTAGAGAATACTACTCGTATTCGCGAAGTGCGCAAATCGATCGCTCGTATGAAAACTGTAGTTCGTGAAAGAGAGATTGCTGCTAATAAATAATTAAGTCTGAGAGGAGGCTTTCAGAATGAGTGAACGCAACCAACGTAAAGTTTACACTGGCCGCGTAGTTTCTGACAAAATGGATAAGACTGTTACTGTTCTTGTTGAAACTTACAAAAAGCATTCGCTTTATGGCAAGCGTGTAAAATACTCAAAGAAATTCAAAGCTCACGATGAAAACAATACAGCTCAACTAGGCGATATCGTGAAGATCATGGAAACTCGTCCGTTATCAGCTACTAAACGTTTCCGTCTAGTAGAAGTTGTAGAAAAAGCTGTTATCATCTAATAGTTAAGATAGATCGGATAAGAATGATTCATCCGAAGGGAGGTTTCGTACATGATTCAACAAGAATCTCGTTTAAAAGTTGCAGACAACTCTGGTGCACGTGAGGTACTTACTATTAAAGTACTTGGTGGTTCAGGTCGCAAGACAGCAAACATTGGTGATGTTATCGTTTGTACGGTGAAACAAGCAACACCAGGAGGCGTTGTTAAAAAAGGTGACGTTGTTAAAGCTGTTGTTGTACGTACAAAAAGTGGTGTTCGCCGTACTGACGGTTCTTACATCCGTTTCGACGAAAATGCTTGCGTAATCATCCGTGACGACAAAGGACCACGTGGTACTCGTATCTTCGGACCAGTTGCTCGTGAATTACGTGATAACAACTTCATGAAGATCGTATCATTAGCTCCAGAAGTTATCTAATTGATATATAGAACAAATACAAAATGCCTTTTAAGGAGGTGCGAATAGGATGCATGTTAAAAAGGGCGACAAAGTAGTGGTTATCTCTGGTAAAGACAAAGGTAAGCAAGGTGAAGTACTTGCAGCTTTCCCAAAGAAAGACCGTGTACTTGTTGAAGGCGTGAACGTTGTTAAAAAACACTCTAAACCTTCTCAAGTAAATCCACAAGGTGGAATCGTTAGCCAAGAGGCACCTATCCACGTATCAAACGTAATGCCGTTGGATCCTAAATCTGGTGAGCCAACTCGTGTTGGGTACCAAGTTATCGATGGCAAAAAGGTACGTGTAGCAAAAAAATCTGGTGAAACTTTAGATAAATAATTAATGAAATGTGAAGGGAGGTTTAGTTCACATGAACCGTCTTAAAGAGAAATTTACAAAAGAGATTACTCCTGCTCTAGTTAGCAAGTTTAATTATGAATCTGTAATGCAAGTGCCAAAAATCGACAAGATCGTAATCAACATGGGTATCGGTGATGCTGTTTCTAACTCAAAAGCTTTAGATAACGCTGTTGAAGAACTAGCTGAAATCACTGGTCAAAAACCTGTTGTAACTCGTGCGAAAAAATCTATCGCTGGTTTCCGTCTTCGTGAAGGTATGCCAATCGGTGCGAAAGTTACTTTACGCGGCGAGCGTATGTACGAATTCTTCGATAAACTAGTATCAGTATCACTTCCACGTGTGCGTGATTTCCGTGGTGTATCTAAAAAAGCATTTGATGGTCGTGGAAACTACACGTTAGGTGTTAAAGAACAATTGATCTTCCCAGAGATCGATTATGATAAAGTAACTAAAGTTCGTGGTATGGATATCGTTATTGTTACAACAGCAAACACTGATGAAGAAGCTCGTGAGCTTTTAACTCAGTTCGGTATGCCATTCCAGAAGTAATAACTGCCAACGTTAAGCAGAGGAGGCGAAAATGTGGCTAAAAAATCAATGATTGCGAAGCAAAAACGCCAGCAAAAATTCCAAGTACAAGAGTATACACGTTGCGAACGTTGTGGACGTCCACACTCAGTACTACGTAAATTCAAGCTTTGCCGTATTTGTTTCCGTGAGCTTGCTTATAAAGGTCAAATTCCTGGTGTTAAAAAAGCTAGTTGGTAAAACCCAAGTTTGGGAAGGAGGTAAATTAATATGGTAATGACTGATCCTATTGCAGATTTACTAACTCGTATCCGCAATGCGAACATGGTTCGTCATGAGAAAATTGAAGTTCCTGCTTCTAACATTAAGAAGCAAATTGCAGAAATCCTTAAGCGTGAGGGTTTCGTACGTGATGTAGAATACATCGAAGACAACAAACAAGGTATTATCCGTATCTTCTTAAAATACGGTTCAAATAACGAACGTGTAATTACAGGCTTAAAACGTATCAGTAAACCTGGTCTACGTGTTTATGCAAAAACTAACGAAGTACCACGTGTACTTAACGGTTTAGGTATCGCAATCGTTTCTACTTCTCAAGGTGTTTTAACTGACAAAGAAGCTCGTCAAAAGCAAACTGGTGGAGAAGTATTAGCGTACGTTTGGTAATAAGTTTTAAATGTGAATGGAGGTGTAACTATGTCACGTGTTGGTAAAAAGCCTTTAGAACTTCCAGCAGGTGTTACAGTTACGAACGAGAGCAACACTGTAACTGTAAAAGGACCAAAGGGTGAATTAACTCGTACATTCCACCCTGAAATCGAAATTAAAGTTGAAGACAACGTACTAGTTGTTAATTGTCCTAGCGACAATAAAGAGCACCGCGCTCTTCACGGAACTACTCGTAGCCTTTTAGGTAACATGGTTGAAGGTGTTACTAAAGGATTCGAACGTGGTTTAGAATTAGTCGGTGTAGGTTACCGTGCACAAAAATCTGGTAGCAAATTAGTATTGAGCGTTGGATACTCTCACCCAGTTGAGATTACTCCTGAAACAGGAATCGAAATCGAAGTTCCTTCTCAAACTAAGATCGTTATTAAAGGTATTGATAAAGAACGCGTAGGTGCATTAGCTGCAAATATTCGTGACGTTCGTCCACCAGAGCCTTACAAAGGTAAAGGTATTCGTTACGAAGGCGAATATGTACGTCGTAAAGAAGGTAAAACTGCTAAGAAGTAATGCCGGTTAGGTAAAAGAAAGGAGTGCCCGAAATGATCACGAAGCTTGATAAAAACAAAGTTCGTAAAAAAAGACATGCTCGTGTTCGTGCGAAGTTATCTGGAACTGCAACTCGTCCGCGTTTAAACGTGTTCCGTTCTAATCAACATATTTACGCACAAGTTATCGACGATTTAAATTCAGTAACAATCGCAAGTGCTTCAACGTTAGATAAAGACCTGACTTTAGAAAGCACTGGTAACACTGAAGCTGCTATCAAAGTTGGCGAATTAGTCGCTAAACGCGCAGTAGAAAAAGGTGTAAACGAAGTAGTATTCGACCGTGGCGGTTATTTATATCATGGCCGTGTTAAAGCATTAGCTGACGCTGCTCGTGAAGCTGGATTACAATTCTAATTGTAAAAGGAGGGAAAATCATGCGTCGTATTGATCCAAATAAATTAGAGCTTGAAGAACGTGTTGTTACCGTTAACCGCGTAGCTAAAGTTGTGAAAGGTGGACGTCGTTTCCGCTTCGCTGCATTAGTTGTAGTTGGTGACAAAAACGGTCACGTTGGATTTGGTACTGGTAAAGCACAAGAGGTACCAGATGCAATCCGTAAAGCTATTGAAGATGCGAAGAAAAACTTAATTACTGTACCTATGGTTGGTACAACTATTCCACACGAAATCCTTGGACAATTTGGTGCAGGTCAAATTTTCTTAAAACCTGCTTCTGAAGGTACAGGAGTTATCGCTGGTGGCCCAGTTCGTGCGGTACTAGAATTGGGTGGAGTAAGTGATATTCTATCTAAATCTTTAGGTTCAAACACTCCAATCAACATGGTACGTGCAACTCTTAACGGTTTAGCTAACCTAAAACGTGCTGAAGATGTTGCAAAACTACGTGGCAAGACTGTAGAAGAACTGTTAGGATAAGGGAGGGATATAGAATGGCAAACAAACTAGCAATTACCCTTACTCGTAGCGTAATTGGTCGTCCAGAAGATCAACGTGTAACTGTTCGTACACTTGGCCTACGTAAGTTAAATCAAACTGTCGTTCAAGACGATAATCCTGCAATTCGCGGAATGATTAACAAAGTAGCTCACCTTGTTACAGTAAAAGAGCAATAAGTATAAATTGTCACTCTAAGGAGGTGCTCCGGAATGAAACTTCATGAATTGAAACCAGCTGAAGGTTCACGTAAAGTACGTAACCGTGTAGGTCGTGGTACTGGTTCAGGTAACGGAAAGACTTCAGGTAAAGGTCACAAAGGGCAAAACGCTCGCTCTGGCGGTGGCGTAAGACCTGGCTTCGAAGGTGGTCAAACTCCTTTATTCCGTCGTCTTCCAAAACGTGGGTTCACTAATATCAATCGTAAAGAATACGCGATCGTTAATTTAGAAGCTCTTAACCGTTTTGAAGATGGAACTGAAGTAACACCAGAATTATTAATCGAAACTGGTTTAGTAAGCAAAGCAAAAGCTGGCGTTAAAGTACTAGGAAACGGTACATTAAACTCTAAGCTAACTGTTAAAGCTGCTAAATTCTCTTCAACTGCTAAAGAAGCTATCGAAGCTGCTGGCGGTACAGTTGAGGTGATCTAATGTTTCAAACAATCTCCAATTTAATGCGCGTGCGTGAAATAAGACAAAAAATCTTTTTCACTTTGTTAATGTTAATTGTCTTCCGAATTGGTACATTTATTCCTGTACCAAGTGTTAATACGGATGTACTAAAATTGCAAGATGGGTTAAATGTATTCGGGGTTCTGAATACATTTGGCGGCGGCGCGTTAAAAAACTTCTCCATTCTTGCTATGGGCATTATGCCTTATATTACAGCATCCATCATCGTCCAATTATTGCAGATGGATGTTGTACCTAAGTTTACAGAATGGTCAAAGCAGGGAGATGTTGGGCGCCGTAAATTAGCTCAAGTAACTCGTTATGGAACAATTGTGCTTGGATTTATCCAGGCTTTAGGTATGTCTATAGGATTCAACAATATTTCGGGCGGACAATTGATCGCTAATCCAGGAATTTCTACGTATCTTCTAATTGCTACAGTGTTAACGGCAGGTACTGCCTTCTTAATGTGGTTAGGAGAGCAGATTACTGCAAAAGGCGTAGGTAATGGTATTTCTATCATTATCTTTGCTGGTATTGCAGCTGGTATTCCGACAACATTAAATCAAATTTATGCACAGCAATTTGAAGACGTTGGGGATCAATTATTCATTCGTATCGTAACGGTAGTTTTAATTGCCATCGCAGTTTTAGCTATTATTGTTGGTGTTATTTACTTCCAACAAGCGCTACGAAAAATTCCTATTCAATATGCAAAGGGTTCAGCTGGTCGTAATCCTGTTGGAGGTCAATCCACTCATTTACCGTTAAAAGTAAATGCTGCTGGGGTTATTCCTGTTATCTTTGCAGTTTCATTTATTATCACACCACCAACAATTGCATCATTTTTCGGTCCAAATGATGTAACGACGTGGATTCAGAATACATTTGACTATACTAAGCCAATTGGTATGATAGTGTATGTAGCGTTAATCATTGCTTTTTGTTACTTCTATACATTTGTTCAAGTTAACCCTGAACAAGTAGCAGAGAACTTGAAAAAGCAAGGTGGCTACATCCCAGGCATCCGTCCTGGTAAAAGCACACAAGCTTATTTAACGAAAGTGTTATATCTTCTGACATTAATCGGTTCGATATTCCTTGCGTTAATTGCTGTGTTGCCGGTTCTGTTCATCAAAATTGCAAACCTACCATCATCTGCTCAGATCGGCGGTACTAGTTTGTTAATTGTTGTCGGTGTAGCTCTTGAGACAATGAAACAGCTCGAGAGTCAATTAGTGAAACGCCATTATAAGGGATTTATTAAGTAAAGCTGTTTAGTGGGAAGCAAGCTGCTTTCCCATTAAACGGATAAGATACTGAGGGGGAAGCAAGAAATGAATTTAGTGTTAATGGGCCTTCCTGGTGCTGGGAAAGGTACTCAAGCAGAAAAAATCGTTGAGCATTACGATATCCCTCATATCTCAACAGGAGATATGTTCCGAGCTGCAATTAAAGAAGGAACGCAACTAGGTTTAAAAGCTAAATCATTTATGGACCAAGGTAACCTTGTTCCTGATGAAGTAACAATTGGAATTGTGCGCGAGCGTTTAAACAAACAAGATTGTGAAAATGGCTTTTTACTTGATGGCTTCCCAAGAACAGTAGCCCAAGCAGAAGCTCTTGAAACAATTACAAAAGAACTAAACAAGCAAATTGATTATGTGATTAATATTGATGTAGATCAAAGCATTTTAATGGAGCGTCTTACTGGACGCCGCATTTGTAAAGATTGCGGAGCTACTTACCACTTAGTATTCAATCCTCCTGCGAAAGAAGGAGTTTGTGACAAATGTGGCGGAGAGCTTTACCAACGTGCAGATGACAATGCTGAGACGGTTTCAACTAGACTTTCAGTTAATGTTAAACAATCTCAACCTCTACTTGATTTCTATCAAGAAAAAGGTTATCTACGCAATATTAATGGTAATCAAGATATTAACATTGTGTTTGAGGATGTTCGTCAATTACTTGCTGGGGTTAAGCAATGATCATTTGCAAGACACCAGAGGAAATTGAGGTCATGCGTGAAGCTGGACGAATCGTGGCTTTAACTCATCAAGAGTTAAAAAAGCATATCGCTCCAGGTATTACGACTATAGAATTGGATGCAATTGCTGAAAATTTTATTCGTCAACATGATGCAATTCCGTCTTTTAAAGGGTATAATGGTTTTCGCGGCAGTGTATGTGCTTCTGTGAATGAAGAATTAGTTCATGGTATTCCGGGTGAACGCAAGCTTAATGAAGGGGATATCATCAGTTTAGACATCGGAGCTAAATTCGGTGGCTATCACGGTGATTCAGCTTGGACATATGGAGTAGGAAAGATTTCATTAGAAAATCAAGAGCTGCTTGATGTGACTGAGCAATCTCTCTACAAAGGATTAGCAGAAGCTAAGCCAGGTGAGCGTTTGTCGAATATTTCACATGCTATTCAACAGTACGCAGAATCACGTAACTTTTCGATTGTAAGAGAATATGTTGGCCATGGGGTCGGCAAAGACTTACATGAAGATCCGCAAGTACCTCATTATGGTCCACCGAATAAAGGACCGCGTCTACGTCCAGGCATGGTATTGGCAGTTGAGCCAATGGTGAATGCTGGTATGCGATATGTAAAAACATTACCTGATAACTGGACAGTTGTCACAGTAGATGGTAAAATGTGTGCGCACTTCGAACATACTATTGCAATTACTGAGACGGGATATGAAATTCTGACAGCATTGTAATGTTAAAGGATGTTATCTCTATCCATTCCTCGCTAGATGCACTGGACAGTAAACAGTAATTATCTAAATTCACGATGATCGTTTTTCGTCTGAATTGCTGTTAAAATGGTAAAGATGTATATTAGCGTCAATCATCTTGAATTTAATGATTACGATCTCCGGATGTTCAGAACAGGTTCTTTTTAAGTCGTTTAATGATAGCTTGTTACTGTTTCAAAGAAAGGAGAGCACTTTAATGGCAAAAGACGATGTAATTGAAGTTGAAGGTACAGTTGCTGAGACTTTACCTAACGCTATGTTCAAGGTAGAATTAGAAAATGGTCATACAGTACTTGCTCACGTATCAGGAAAAATTCGCATGCATTTCATTCGAATCTTACCTGGTGATAAAGTAACTGTAGAATTGTCACCATACGATTTAACTCGCGGTAGAATTACGTACCGTTTCAAATAAAACCTATGCACTCCGTACTATCAAGGAGGTATGAAACATGAAAGTCAGACCATCAGTTAAACCAATCTGCGAAAAATGTAAAGTTATCCGTAGAAAAGGTAAAGTAATGGTAATTTGTGAAAACCCTAAGCATAAACAAAAACAAGGTTAATCAATAAGGAGGTGCACTATTCATATGGCACGTATTGCTGGTGTTGATATTCCTCGTGACAAGCGTGTAGTAATTTCATTAACATACATTTTCGGTATTGGTCGTCCAACTGCTGAAAAAGTTCTAGCTGAAGCTGGAGTTTCTGAAGATACTCGCGTTCGTGACTTAACAGAAGAAGAATTAGGTAAAATTCGTGATATTTTAGATAGCTATAAAGTAGAAGGCGATCTTCGTCGTGAAGTTTCTTTAAACATCAAACGTTTAATTGAGATTGGTTCATACCGTGGTATCCGCCACCGTCGTAGTTTACCAGTTCGTGGTCAAAACAGTAAAAACAATGCTCGTACACGTAAAGGCCCACGCCGTACTGTAGCGAACAAGAAGAAATAATTAGTAAGGGAGGTCATTAACAGATGGCACGTAAAACTAATACACGTAAACGTCGCGTGAAAAAGAATATTGAAGCTGGTGTAGCTCATATTCGCTCAACGTTTAACAACACTATTGTAACAATTACAGATGTTCACGGTAATGCGATTGCTTGGTCTAGTGCAGGCGCACTTGGCTTCAGAGGTTCTCGTAAATCTACTCCATTTGCTGCGCAAATGGCTGCTGAAACTGCTGCTAAAGTTTCTATGGATAACGGAATGAAAACTCTTGAAGTTACAGTTAAAGGCCCTGGTGCTGGTCGTGAAGCAGCTATCCGTGCTCTTCAAGCTGCAGGTTTAGAAGTAACAGCTATTAAAGATGTTACTCCTGTACCTCACAACGGATGCCGCCCACCAAAACGTCGTCGTGTATAATTAATATGTATAGATTCTATTTCGTTGTCTATAATGATGATGGTGTAGAATTTATTCATGCAACGAAATGTTTTCCATTTGTTGTGCACATTCGGGAACTGTCTAATAGGGAATTTCGGTTAGGCATTTGAGAAATCAGCCGTCTAGCCGAGGTTTCGACGTTTTGAAGGAGGGTTTATATTGATAGAGATTGAAAAGCCAAAAATTGAAACGGTAGAAATCAGCGATGATAGAAAGTACGGTAAATTCGTCGTCGAACCACTTGAGCGTGGATATGGTACTACTTTGGGTAACTCCTTACGTCGTATCCTATTATCCTCACTCCCTGGTGCAGCTGTAACATCTATTCAAATTGAAGGTGTATTACATGAATTTTCAACAGTTCCTGGAGTTGTTGAAGATGTAACAAACATCATTTTAAACGTTAAAAAGTTAGCGTTGAAGATTTACTCTGATGAAGAGAAAACACTTGAGATCGATGTTAAAGGTCCTGGTACAGTAACGGCTGCTGACATTCAAGCAGACAGCGATATCGAAGTTCTAAATCCAGATCTTCATATTGCAACACTTGAGTCAGATGCTCATTTCCGTATGAGACTTACTGCTCGCACAGGTCGAGGTTATAATCCTGCCGATGCTAACAAGCGTGAAGACCAACCAATTGGTGTACTTCCAATTGATTCAATCTATACGCCTGTTACTCGCGTATCGTATTATGTAGAGAATACTCGTGTTGGTCAAATGACAAATTACGATAAGTTAACGTTGGATGTTTGGACTGACGGTAGCATCGAGCCAGAAAAAGCTGTTGCTTTAGGTGCAAAGATTCTAACTGAACACTTAAATATCTTCGTTAACTTAACAGATGAAGCTCAAAAAGCAGAGATCATGGTAGAAAAAGAAGAAGACCAGAAAGAAAAAGTTCTAGAGATGACGATCGAGGAACTGGATTTATCTGTTCGTTCTTACAACTGCTTAAAACGAGCAGGCATCAATACTGTACAAGAGCTTGCTAATAAAACAGAAGAAGATATGATGAAAGTTCGTAACTTAGGCCGTAAATCTTTAGAAGAAGTTAAAGCTAAACTTGAAGAATTAGGTTTGGGTCTACGTAAGGACGACTGATTATATCTACCTGTTTAACTACTTAACAAAGGAGGGGACCTCACATGTCTTACCGTAAATTAGGTCGTACAAGCGCACAACGCAAGGCGCTTCTTCGTGATTTAACAACTGATTTAATCATCAGTGAACGCATTGAGACAACTGAAGCTCGTGCAAAAGAATTACGTTCAACTGTTGAAAAAATGATTACTTTAGGTAAACGTGGAGATCTACACGCTCGTCGTCAAGCTGCATCTTACATCCGTAATGAAGTAGCTAACGAAGAAGCTGGTCAAAGCGCTTTACAAAAACTATTCAGCGATATCGCTACTCGCTACGAAGATCGCCAAGGCGGTTACACTCGTATCTTAAAAGTTGGACCTCGCCGTGGTGACGGTGCTCCAATGGTTATCATTGAATTAGTTTAATATTTTTAATACAGATAGAAAAGGGCGAGACAGTGTGTAACTAGTCGTTGCCCTTTTTTTATACCTTAAACCGGGTAAATAGTGTAAAAAGCCAATGTAGGCAATGCTGCAATAGAAAAAGCTGAGAGGAAGATAGCGTTGAAAGAAATGTCTTTAGAGGTAAAAGATTTATGCTTTCGATACGATCCTGAAGCAGACCTAACATTAGATCACCTTTCTCTCTCTGCTTATAAAGGTGAATGGTTAGCGATAGCTGGACATAATGGATCTGGTAAGTCGACGCTGGCACGAATTCTAAACGGCCTTTTGCTACCTGAAAAAGGAACGGTTCGAGTGGGCGATACTCTTTTATCTGAAGAAACAATATGGGATGTGCGCAAGCAGATTGGAATGGTGTTTCAAAATCCAGATAATCAATTTGTTGGCTCAACCGTTCAAGACGATATTGCGTTTGGGCTTGAAAACAATGGGATTCCATTTGAGATTATGGAAAAACGTATACCTGAAGCAATCGAAATGGTCAACATGAGTGCTTTTCTGGATCAAGAGCCTCATCAGCTATCAGGTGGACAAAAACAGCGTGTGGCCATTGCGGGTATAATTGCCGTACAGCCATCTGTCATCATTCTAGATGAAGCAACATCCATGTTAGATCCTATTGGGCGAACTGAAGTACTTGAAACTGTTAGAAAATTAAAAGAAGAAAAACAACTGACGGTTATTTCAATTACTCACGATTTAGATGAAGTAGCAATGGCTGACAGAGTCGTTGTGATGAACAAAGGGAAGATCTATGCAACAGGTACTCCACGCGAAGTATTTGCATTAGGTTCCAAGTTAACGGATATTGGACTAGACTTGCCGTTTTCCGTTAAACTAAGCCATCGTTTTGCTTCCGTAGGAATTCCTTTATCAAAAATTCATTTAACAGATGAGGACTTGGTGGACGAACTATGGACATTATATTCAAAGAAGTAGAGCATTGTTATCAAGTTAATACACCATTTGAACGAATTGCTCTACATGACTTAAATTTAAACATTAAATCAGGTACATTTTTGGCTGTTATTGGCCATACTGGTTCTGGGAAATCAACAATCATACAGCATCTGAATGCCTTATTGAAGCCAACTGCTGGTGAAATTCAAATCGGTGAGCGCACAATTAAAGCCAATCGAAAAGAAAAGAATTTAAAAGCTATTCGTCAGCAAGTAGGCGTGGTGTTTCAATTTCCAGAACATCAGCTTTTTGAAGAAACGGTGGAAAAAGATATAGCTTTTGGACCAATGAATTATGGCGTTTCGGAAGAAGAAGCAAAGCAAAAAGCAAGAGAGCTTATCAAGTTAGTAGGGCTGCCAGAAGACATTCTGACCAGATCTCCTTTTGATTTGAGTGGTGGACAAATGCGTCGTGTAGCGATAGCAGGTATTCTAGCGATGAATCCTAATGTGCTAATTTTAGATGAACCAACTGCTGGATTGGACCCTAGAGGGCGTCAAGAAATTATGAATATGATTTATCGTCTTCATAAAGAAAAAGGCTTGACGACGATTCTCGTGACTCACAGCATGGAAGATGCAGCTATGTACGCTGATGAGCTAATTGTGATGAATAAGGGAACGATTGCGATGAAAGGGTCACCTAGAGAAGTGTTTGGTCAGTACAAGCAGTTAAAAGAATATGGATTGGATGTTCCAGAATCGCTTCGCTTTATGCTGAAGCTGCAAGAGAAATTTCAGCTTGAAGCATCGGATACGGTTATTACCTTTTCTGAAGTGGTAGAGAAAGTGCAGCGCCTTATTCAGCAAGGTGAACGATTATGATGAACTCAATCATTATTGGTAAGTATGTGCCGGGGCATTCTGTTGTCCATCGAATGGATCCTCGGGCCAAGCTGCTTCTTGTATTTGCGTATGTATTAATTGTGTTTTTAGCAAATAACCCTATCGGCTATGCTTTTTTAGGTGTGTATACCCTTATGATAGTGGCCATGAGTAAAGTGCCTGTTTCATTTATTTTAAGAGGGTTAAAGCCCGTTCTGTTTATTATTATTATCACGTTTCTTTTGCACATTTTTATGACAAAGGAAGGTCCTCTTTTGTTTGAATGGGGATGGTTTTCTGTCTATAAAGGCGGCCTTATTCAAGGTGTTTTAATTTCCTTGCGCTTCTTGTTCTTAATTTTAATTACGACAATGCTCACTTTAACGACTACGCCCATTGAAGTAACAGATGGAATGGAAAGCTTGCTGAATCCATTTAAAAAGCTCAAGCTTCCTGTTCATGAATTAGCTTTAATGATGTCCATTTCTCTTCGCTTTATTCCTACATTGATGGAAGAGACAGATAAAATTATTAAAGCGCAGACAGCACGAGGAGTGGACTTTAGCACCGGTCCCGTTACGGATCGTTTGAAAGCTGTCGTTCCTTTACTTGTTCCTCTATTTATAGGTTCATTTAAGCGTGCTGAAGAGCTAGCTATTGCCATGGAGGCAAGGGGTTATAAAGGCGGAGAAGGGCGTACAAAGTATCGTCAATTGAAATGGGGAAGCATAGATACAATTATGCTTTTACTTCTGCTGGCAGTAGCAGTTGTTTTAGTGCTGATTAGAACGTAAAGATTGTTTGGTGAAAAGATGAAACGTTTAAAATGTATAGTTGCATACGACGGCACACACTTTTCAGGTTATCAAGTTCAACCCAATAAGCGAACTGTTCAACTGGAGATTGAAGCCGTTTTAGAGAAAATGCATAACAAAAAAGTGCCGATTTACGCCTCTGGACGAACGGACACAAATGTTCATGCACAGGGGCAAGTCATTCATTTTGATACAAACCTAAATATTCCATGTGATAAGTGGAAAAAAGCATTGAATTCAATGCTACCAGATGATATTGTAATGAAGAATGTATGTGAAGTTGATGCACATTTTCACGCCCGGTATGACGTTACTTCAAAAGAGTATCGCTATCATATTTTGCGCGGCGAAGATCGAAATCCTTTCACTCGTTCTTATGCATACCATTACCCTTATCCATTAGACTACTCAAAAATGAAAAAAGCCATCACATATTTACTCGGTACACACGACTTTACAAGCTTCTGTTCAGCGAGAACAGAAGTGGAAGATAAGATTCGTACGATTTACAAGATTGATATGTATGAAGAGAATAGTCAGCTTGTGTTTAGATTCGTTGGAAGTGGCTTTCTGTATAATATGGTTCGTATTCTTGTTGGAACGCTTTTAGAAGTAGGACAAGGGCGTATTGAACCAGATGCTATAAAAGATATTCTAGAAAGCAAATCACGTCCTCGTGCAGGGAAAACTGCGCCTTCGCAAGGACTATATTTATGGCGCGTTTTCTATGACAACTAAACCTGGTGTAACATTTTCTTGACATTAGTAGCTTAAAGATATAATATATCATATGGTATGTATTTTAACCCCACGGTTAGCCCCGGAAATTAATCGTGTTGAAATAGAAGGTTGAAATAATTTTATAATTGATGATGAAAATTAGGAGGGAAACTCATGCGTACAACTTTCATGGCGAAAGCAAACGAAGTAGAGCGTAAATGGTATGTTGTCGATGCTGAAGGTAAAACTTTAGGTCGTTTAGCAAGTGAAGTAGCATCAATCTTACGCGGTAAACATAAACCAACTTTTACACCACATGTTGATACTGGTGATCACGTGATCCTTATCAATGCGTCAAAAATCGAACTAACAGGTAAAAAATTAACTGATAAAATTTATTACCGTCACAGCATGCACCCAGGTGGTTTGAAACAACGTACAGCATTAGAAATGCGTACTAACTACTCTGAGAAAATGCTTGAATTAGGAATCAAAGGCATGCTTCCAAAAGGTAGCCTAGGCCGTCAAATGTTCAAAAAATTACATGTGTATGCTGGTGAAACACATCCACATGAAGCACAAAAACCAGAAGTTTACGAACTTCGCGGATAATTAATAAGAGGAGGTTATTATCTTGGCACAGGTACAATATTACGGAACTGGTCGTCGTAAAAGCTCTGTTGCTCGTGTACGTTTAGTACCAGGTAACGGTCGCGTAACAATCAACGGTCGTGAAATCGAAGAATACATTCCATTTGCTGCACTACGTGAAGTAGTAAAACAACCACTTGCTTTAACTGAAACTGTAGGTAACTATGACGTATTTGTAAACGTTAATGGTGGAGGTTATGCAGGTCAAGCTGGCGCTATTCGTCACGGAATCTCTCGTGCTTTATTAGAAGCAGACCCTGAATACCGTGGAACATTAAAACGTGCTGGTCTATTAACTCGTGACGCTCGTGCGAAAGAACGTAAAAAATACGGTCTTAAAGGCGCTCGTCGTGCACCACAATTCTCAAAACGTTAATTTTATATTACGTTTCAAGCCTTGGTCTTTGGACCAAGGCTTTTTTTATTTGTTGTTTGCGTATGAGACGAAGGCTTGTGCAGACAATATGTAAAAAAGGGAGGCGTTATCGTGAACGAGGTTACATATTTAAAAGAAAAACGTTATGAAAAAGAAATGAAATATGAACGCAAAGTCCTAAGGGAACTATCGTTTGATTTGCTTCAAGAGAGGCTGCGCCGTTATTTTCATCCAATGTTTCAGTGGAATATGCTAGGAGACGAACATGTGGAGGAGTACTGTCTTGACATTGCTATCGAATCATTTTTATTAGGTGCCCGGGTGAGTAAACGTGGTAAAGGCTACGAAGATTTTCAGAAGCACAGTAAGCAAGAAGAGTCTCTTTTAATTGATACATTGTACGGAGCCGTCAGCATGTCTGTAACAGATCTTTATCAAGATGGTCTGTATTATTTGTGTCAAGGATATGTGCAAGACTGGTGGAAAGAAGGTTATCGAACCGCAGAAAAAAGACGTCGGTTACGTTTGCATTAAAAAGTACTCATAATTCCCGTTCTTGTCCCATATAGAAATAAATAGGTGAGGCAAGAAGGGAAGGGATAAAATGTCTAAAGTAAAAATAATGAGCACAATTATAGCGCTTCTCGTTCTTTTTGTAATTGTACAATATCAGATAGATCATAAAACATCATCCGGTTCGCTTTCACTTCCTCTTAGCGGCAAAGTCATTGTTCTAGATCCTGGACACGGCGGCGTTGATGGCGGAGCCGTAGGAGAGGATGAAGTGCTTGAAAAAGAAATAACTCTTAAGATTTCGTTACTGCTTCGAGACTATCTGCAAGAGCAAGGAGCGCTTGTTATTATGACGAGAGAAAAAGACGAAGACCTAGCGGCTAAAGACACACGAGGGTACAGTCGCAGAAAAGTAGAGGACTTAAAAAATCGCTTAACGATGATTAATAAATCCAATGCCGATTTGTACTTAAGTATTCACTTAAATGCTATTCCATCCTCTGCGTGGAGAGGAGCTCAAACTTTCTATTACGGGTCTCTAAAAGAAAATGAGCAAGTGGCCAAACTCATTCAACAAGAGCTAAGAAATAATCTGGATAATACGAGTCGTGAAGCAAAAGCAATTCAAACTCTTTACCTTCTTAAGCATTCTAAGCCACCCGGTGCTTTGGTTGAAGTAGGATTCTTATCAAATCCTACAGAACGTAAAATGCTTCAATCGAAACGCTATCAAAAAAAGTTAGCTGAATCCATTTATGAAGGAGTCAGCCGGTATTTTACTGGAGAAAAGCCTAAATAAAAAGCATAGCATGCTTCTATTCAGAAAAATCTAATATGTGTGATATACTTGATAGTATAAATAATAGATTTTAACATGGTGGTGGGAGTATGCTAACGGAAAAGCAAGTAAAAGAAGTAGTAGGGGAAATTACAGATCCATTTTTAAATAAAAAACTATCAGAAACAGATGCGATTAAAGAAATAACAATTAAAGCTGAAAAACAGCATGTAAGCCTTAAGATTGCTGTTGCGAAAACAGGTACTAGTGAACAGTTAAGCCTTCAAGGTACGATTGTAGAAGGGTTAAAAAAAGCAGGTGTACAGTCGGTTGGACTGAGATTTGTTGAGTTTAAGCCTGAAGAACTTCAGCAGTACCGCGCTGAGCAACCGAATACTGGCAACTTACTAACTAGTCCGAATGCACCTGAATTTATTGCTATTGCAAGCGGTAAAGGAGGCGTTGGTAAATCAACAGTCTCTGTGAACCTCGCCGTTTCTTTAGCTCGTTTAGGTAAGAAAGTTGGTTTAATTGATGCTGATATTTATGGATTCAGTGTTCCAGATATGATGGGAATTACACAACGTCCTGTGGTAGAAGGAGAAAAGATTATTCCAGTTGAGCGCTTCGGAGTACAAGTTATTTCAATGGGCTTCTTTGTAGAAGATAATTCACCCGTTATCTGGCGAGGACCTATGCTTGGAAAAATGTTGACGAGCTTTTTTACAGAAGTTGAATGGGGAGAATTAGATTATCTTTTACTAGACTTACCTCCCGGAACAGGTGATGTCGCATTAGACGTTCACTCCATGCTTCCTGCTTGTAAAGAAGTGATTATTACAACACCACATCCTACAGCGGCATTTGTTGCAGCTAGAGCGGGTGCTATGGCTTTGAAAACCGATCATGAGGTAATTGGAGTCGTAGAAAATATGGCTTACTTTGAAAGCCAGCTAACAGGGGAAAAAGAGTATGTATTTGGTAAAGGCGGAGGTCCAAAACTGGCTGAGGAACTTCAGACAGAACTGTTAGGACAGCTTCCGTTAAGTCAGCCCGACTGGAATGAAGAAGATTTTGCGCCTTCCATTTACGATGAATCGCATCGTTTAGGTCAAATATACGGAGAGATTGCAAGCAAGATTGCATTTATTTGCGAAAATGAAAAAGCAGCAACGGGAAAATAACAAAAAGCACGCGCTGTTCGAGCGCGTGCTTTTTGTTATTATACAGAGAGTTCAATCTGCGCCTTTTTTAAATCAAATGCAAGGTTTTGTTTTAAGAGAGCTAAAAATGTTTTTCCAGCTGTACTTACGGTGTGAGATTGGTGCTTTAAAATGCCGATTGCAGGGCCCTCATGCAAGTCATGAATTGTTTTAACCACCACTTGATCTGGCGGAAGAGTTGCGCTTATTTGTGGAACAACGGCTATTCCTAAGTTTTCTTTTACAAAATGCTGAAGTGTGCTAATAGTGCCTAACTGGACTTTAGCAGGCAGCTGGCCTGTTCGCTCAAAGATTAGCTGCTCAATTTTCTTTTGAACAGAAGATTGCCCAGCTGTAATCAGCGTTTCGTGTATTAAATCTTTTGCAAAGATTGTTTTTCTTTTTGTTAGAGCATGATTGAATGGTAATAGCAGCACAAGTTTTTCCGTTAGTAATGCCTCAAATTCTATATCTCTGAACGATTCTGAGACAGTGCCAATCGCGAAATCAATTTCTTGATTGCGTATATGTTGATGAAGGTGCTTTTCGTCTGCAACGAGTAAGCTAATTTCTGTGTTGGGATATCTTTTTTTAAATAATGAGAGAATGGAAGGCAGTCGACTGCTTGCTGTAGGTTCTGCAGCACCTATACGGATCGTGCCAGCTTCGCCTGTTGAATAATCCTTTAAGGTGTTATTTAGATACTCATATTCCTTTAGTAAAATATTTGCTCGCTCGTAAAAGATTTTACCTGCTTCAGTAAGTTTAATGCTTTTTCCTCGTTCTAAAAGCTTAAATCCTAGTTCGGATTCTAACTTTTGAATGTGAAGTGTAATGGTAGGCTGAGAGTACTTTAAATATTCAGCGGCTAATTGAAAGCTTCCTAAACGAACAATGGTTTGAAACGTTTTAATAACGCGAAATTCCATCAAATTCCCTCCCTTTGCTATAAAACGATTGTGTTAATTTCTAATATTTTACCATAAAGCTAAGAATTAAAGTTTACAATTCCAATAAAAATACTAAGTATTAAAAAATATAAAGAAGTTGTTTAGGTTTTTTAATAAAAATAAATGACATAATTAAATACGCACCTCATATGAGATGCGTATTTAATCACTGCTGTTGCTGCTCTCCGCCTGAATCAGATCCAGAGGAAGAAGAACCACCGTCGTCGCTGCTTTGTTTTTGTCCACCTTGTGTTTCTTCAGCGGCTTTCAAAAGAATGTCTTGAATTTTAGATTGATAAAGAGGGCTATCAAACGTTTCGGTCATAATTTTTTGTAAATAAGTGCGATATTCTTTACTCTTTAAAACAGTCAGTACTTCTTTTTCCATAGCCGGATCCTTTAAAACATCTTGAAGCATTCCTTGATATTCAGGATCTTTCATCAGTTGTTTGATGACCGTCTTATTTTCTTTTTCCAAACTTTTAGCAAAGCTTTCAGCAAACTTCGGATCATCCATGGCTTTTTTCCAAAATTCCACGCCTTTATCTGATACTAGGGTTTGAGAAATTGTATCTTTTATCGCGTTTTGATCCATTAAAATATCTTGTCTAACAGAAGGGTCTTTCATAATTGCCTCGACTGCTTTTTTTCCTTCATCTGTTTTTAAAATATCAACAACCATTTTCTTTGTTTGATCATAATCCATACCATTGTTCTCTTCATCTTGCGGTGCACAGGCTGTAGCTAAAAGCATACACATTCCTATATAAATGAGGAGCATGAGTCGCTTTTTCATAGTAATGAGCTCCTTTCCTAATATGCTTACGCTTAATATGAGATAATCAAGGTTTTTTATTCATAAAAGAGCTCTAGATTTTTCAAAACGTGATTGGTACAATTTATGAAAAGGTACAATTTTGTAACTTATGGGGGAGATGGAAGTGAATAGTCGAAATTGGGTTCGTCTATTTCTAACCACGTTAGCTGTCGGGGGTATAAGTACAGCTGTTGTTGGGTTTGCGGTGCGCTGGGGGGAATACGGTCACTTATTTCAACAAGGAAAGATAGGAGAAATTGTTGCTGTTTTAACATGGCTCGTAGGCGTAGGGTTTATTTTTAGTTTAATTAGCCAAATGGGGTTTTTTGCATATTTAACTATTCACCGTTTTGGGTTGGGAATTTTTAAATCTGCATCACTTTGGAAATCGGTTCAAATTGTATTTGTTTTATTTGTATTATTTGACGTTACTTATTTTCGATATAAGTTCTTTCAACAACCGGGAGAAGGCATAGGTAAGTATATTTTGTTAAGCGTTTTCTTGTTAGCGGTGGGGTTATTAGTGGCGTATGCAAAGAAAAAGCAGACGAATAAAGAGGCTTTTGTACCAGCGCTGTTTTTTATGATTGTTGTAACGACAATTGAATGGTTCCCAGCGCTGCGAACGAACGAAGAAAGCTGGCTTTACCTTATGTTGTTTCCACTTCTAATTTGTAATATGTATCAACTTCTTATTTTGCCCAAACTTCTTACGCACGCAAGAATAGCAAAAGCAGACAAATAGCATATTTGTCTGCTTTTCCTTTCCATATACAGTGGAAATAGATCTTATCGGATATCTTTTACTTGGGTTTTTGAATTTGAAATTAATGTTGAAACACTTACGTTTGAGACTTTTTTATTTTGTAATGAATTCTTGATATATGGAATAGCCTTTGCTGTTTGTTGAGCGGAGTCAGACGCGTGCAGCAATATAATATCTCCTCCGTCTAAAGGCTTTGTAACATTGGAGACAATTTTTTCAACCCCTGGATTTGTCCAGTCTTTAGAATCAATGCTCCAGTGAACAGTAGTATATCCTATATCTGCTGTTAATTTTAAGATGTCTTTATTAAATTGCCCGTTAGGAGGACGAAGAAGGTGAACATCTTTAAGGCCTAGGGAATCAAAGACTTTCTTTGATTTTGCAAGATCCTGTCTAATCTCATTAGGTTCTAGGCTTGTATAGGAAGTATAGTCATAGCCCATTGTGCCAATTTCGTGACCTTCTTTCTTAATGCGCTCTACAATATCTGGGTGACGCTCAGCCCATGAAGCAGATAAAAAGAAAGTAGCATGTTCAATATGCTGTCTTTTTAGTTCATTCAGAATGGGAATAGCTCTTTCATCTCCCCAGCTGATGTTAAACGTAAGAGCAACTTCCGGATTTTTGTCATCCGCCTTATAAACAGCTCTTGGACCGTTATCGGTTGAAAACACGGGAAAGTGAAACGTCTGCTGAGCATAGAGAAAAAAGCTTGTAAAAAACGCAGCAACTACGATAAGCATTGTTTGTTTGATTCTTTTGGCTCGAATAGTATAAAACATATTCATTTTGTCACCTCATTTAATAAGTAGTACTTGTCTAATTTGTATGCGTTTTGTCTACAATTAATAACAGGTAAGGAAAAGAACAATTGATTTTATTTTGATGTTTGAGAATCAATGTCGCAAAAAGAAGGTGAATCAATGAAAATTTGTTTATTTAATCAGGTGGAGTGTTTAGAGTTAGAAGCACTACTTAGAGAAGAAATGAAGAGAACAAACGTGGCTTTTCAACAAAGTTTGAATCATGTAGTTCTTGAACGAAACATTCAAGAAAAGTATCAAATCCTCTCAAAGATCTTGCTAAGGTTCGGTGAAAGCAGGGAAGTAAATAAGGTTTTTTGATGAAATGAAAAAAACTTTTCAAAAAGTGTTGACTTTATATAGTACAGATGTTAAATTATTAAATGTCGCTGATGAGTGATTGGAAAACAATCGCAATTCATCAGAAATAAAATATTAAAAAAGTTGTTGACAAATGAAAGACAACTTGTTAATATAAGAAAGTCGCTCAAGAGCGGCGGTTGAACTTTGAAAACTGAACAAAGCGACAAACGTCAACGTTAATTTTTATTTTTTAAATTGAGCAAGTCAAACATTTCTTCGGAGAGTTTGATCCTGGCTCAGGATGAACGCTGGCGGCGTGCCTAATACATGCAAGTCGAGCGAACTAATTAGAAGCTTGCTTCTATGACGTTAGCGGCGGACGGGTGAGTAACACGTGGGCAACCTGCCTGTAAGACTGGGATAACTTCGGGAAACCGAAGCTAATACCGGATAGGATCTTCTCCTTCATGGGAGATGATTGAAAGATGGTTTCGGCTATCACTTACAGATGGGCCCGCGGTGCATTAGCTAGTTGGTGAGGTAACGGCTCACCAAGGCAACGATGCATAGCCGACCTGAGAGGGTGATCGGCCACACTGGGACTGAGACACGGCCCAGACTCCTACGGGAGGCAGCAGTAGGGAATCTTCCGCAATGGACGAAAGTCTGACGGAGCAACGCCGCGTGAGTGATGAAGGCTTTCGGGTCGTAAAACTCTGTTGTTAGGGAAGAACAAGTACGAGAGTAACTGCTCGTACCTTGACGGTACCTAACCAGAAAGCCACGGCTAACTACGTGCCAGCAGCCGCGGTAATACGTAGGTGGCAAGCGTTATCCGGAATTATTGGGCGTAAAGCGCGCGCAGGCGGTTTCTTAAGTCTGATGTGAAAGCCCACGGCTCAACCGTGGAGGGTCATTGGAAACTGGGGAACTTGAGTGCAGAAGAGAAAAGCGGAATTCCACGTGTAGCGGTGAAATGCGTAGAGATGTGGAGGAACACCAGTGGCGAAGGCGGCTTTTTGGTCTGTAACTGACGCTGAGGCGCGAAAGCGTGGGGAGCAAACAGGATTAGATACCCTGGTAGTCCACGCCGTAAACGATGAGTGCTAAGTGTTAGAGGGTTTCCGCCCTTTAGTGCTGCAGCTAACGCATTAAGCACTCCGCCTGGGGAGTACGGTCGCAAGACTGAAACTCAAAGGAATTGACGGGGGCCCGCACAAGCGGTGGAGCATGTGGTTTAATTCGAAGCAACGCGAAGAACCTTACCAGGTCTTGACATCCTCTGACAACTCTAGAGATAGAGCGTTCCCCTTCGGGGGACAGAGTGACAGGTGGTGCATGGTTGTCGTCAGCTCGTGTCGTGAGATGTTGGGTTAAGTCCCGCAACGAGCGCAACCCTTGATCTTAGTTGCCAGCATTTAGTTGGGCACTCTAAGGTGACTGCCGGTGACAAACCGGAGGAAGGTGGGGATGACGTCAAATCATCATGCCCCTTATGACCTGGGCTACACACGTGCTACAATGGATGGTACAAAGGGCTGCAAGACCGCGAGGTCAAGCCAATCCCATAAAACCATTCTCAGTTCGGATTGTAGGCTGCAACTCGCCTACATGAAGCTGGAATCGCTAGTAATCGCGGATCAGCATGCCGCGGTGAATACGTTCCCGGGCCTTGTACACACCGCCCGTCACACCACGAGAGTTTGTAACACCCGAAGTCGGTGGAGTAACCGTAAGGAGCTAGCCGCCTAAGGTGGGACAGATGATTGGGGTGAAGTCGTAACAAGGTAGCCGTATCGGAAGGTGCGGCTGGATCACCTCCTTTCTAAGGATTTTTACATGACGTACGTTTTGACACTTTGTTCAGTTTTGAGAGTTCAATCTCTCAATTATAGAAAGCATACTACTTTCTTCTTATTAGATAAGAAGAATTTTGGTTGCGATTGTTCTTTGAAAACTAGATAACAGTAATTGCTGAGGAAAAGTGAAACTTTTCTTTAATCAAACCAATAAATAACACAACAGTATGTTGTACCATTTATTCGCTAATGGTTAAGTTAGAAAGGGCGCACGGTGAATGCCTTGGCACTAGGAGCCGATGAAGGACGGGACTAACACCGATATGCTTCGGGGAGCTGTAAGTGAGCTTTGATCCGGAGATTTCCGAATGGGGAAACCCACTGTTCGTAATGGAACAGTATCTTTATCTGAATACATAGGATATTGAAGGCAGACCCGGGGAACTGAAACATCTAAGTACCCGGAGGAAGAGAAAGCAAATGCGATTTCCTGAGTAGCGGCGAGCGAAACGGAATTAGCCCAAACCAAGAGGCTTGCCTCTTGGGGTTGTAGGACACTCTATACGGAGTTACAAAGGAACGAAGTAAATGAAGCGACCTGGAAAGGTCCGTCGAAGAAGGTAACAACCCTGTAGTTGAAACTTCGTTCCCTCTTGAGTGGATCCTGAGTACGGCGGAACACGTGAAATTCCGTCGGAAGCTGGGAGGACCATCTCCCAAGGCTAAATACTACCTAGTGACCGATAGTGAACCAGTACCGTGAGGGAAAGGTGAAAAGCACCCCGGAAGGGGAGTGAAAGAGATCCTGAAACCGTGTGCCTACAAGTAGTCAGAGCCCGTTAACGGGTGATGGCGTGCCTTTTGTAGAATGAACCGGCGAGTTACGATCCCATGCAAGGTTAAGCTGATAAGGCGGAGCCGTAGCGAAAGCGAGTCTGAATAGGGCGTTTAGTATGTGGTTGTAGACCCGAAACCAGGTGATCTACCCATGTCCAGGGTGAAGTTCAGGTAACACTGAATGGAGGCCCGAACCCACGCACGTTGAAAAGTGCGGGGATGAGGTGTGGGTAGCGGAGAAATTCCAATCGAACCTGGAGATAGCTGGTTCTCTCCGAAATAGCTTTAGGGCTAGCCTCATGTTGTGAGAGTCTTGGAGGTAGAGCACTGATTGGACTAGGGGCCCCCAACGGGTTACCGAATTCAGTCAAACTCCGAATGCCAAAGACTTATCCATGGGAGTCAGACTGCGAGTGATAAGATCCGTAGTCAAAAGGGAAACAGCCCAGACCACCAGCTAAGGTCCCCAAGTATACGTTAAGTGGAAAAGGATGTGGAGTTGCTTAGACAACCAGGATGTTGGCTTAGAAGCAGCCACCATTTAAAGAGTGCGTAATAGCTCACTGGTCGAGTGACTCTGCGCCGAAAATGTACCGGGGCTAAACGTATCACCGAAGCTGTGGATTGACATCTTTGATGTCAGTGGTAGGAGAGCGTTCTAAGTGCTGTGAAGTCAGACCGTAAGGACTGGTGGAGCGCTTAGAAGTGAGAATGCCGGTATGAGTAGCGAAAGACAAGTGAGAATCTTGTCCACCGAATGCCTAAGGTTTCCTGAGGAAGGCTCGTCCGCTCAGGGTTAGTCGGGACCTAAGCCGAGGCTGAAAAGCGTAGGCGATGGCCAACAGGTTGATATTCCTGTACCACCTCCCCGCCGTTTGAGTAATGGGGGGACGCAGTAGGATAGGGTAAGCGCGCTGCTGGATATGCGCGTTCAAGCAGTTAGGCTGATGAGTAGGCAAATCCGCTCATCATAAAGGCTGAGCTGTGATGACGAGGGAATTATAGTACCGAAGTTCCTGATTCCACACTGCCAAGAAAAGCCTCTAGCGAGGCGGGAGGTGCCCGTACCGCAAACCGACACAGGTAGGCGAGGAGAGAATCCTAAGGTGATCGAGAGAACTCTCGTTAAGGAACTCGGCAAAATGACCCCGTAACTTCGGGAGAAGGGGTGCTCTGGTAGGGTGTATAGCCCGAGAGAGCCGCAGTGAATAGGCCCAGGCGACTGTTTAGCAAAAACACAGGTCTCTGCGAAGCCGCAAGGCGAAGTATAGGGGCTGACGCCTGCCCGGTGCTGGAAGGTTAAGAGGAGGGGTTATCCTTTGGGAGAAGCTCTGAATCGAAGCCCCAGTAAACGGCGGCCGTAACTATAACGGTCCTAAGGTAGCGAAATTCCTTGTCGGGTAAGTTCCGACCCGCACGAAAGGCGTAACGATCTGGGCACTGTCTCAACGAGAGACTCGGTGAAATTATAGTACCTGTGAAGATGCAGGTTACCCGCGACAGGACGGAAAGACCCCGTGGAGCTTTACTGTAGCCTGATATTGAATTTTGGTACAGCTTGTACAGGATAGGTAGGAGCCTGAGAAGCCGGAGCGCTAGCTTCGGTGGAGGCGTCGGTGGGATACTACCCTGGCTGTATTGAAATTCTAACCCGCGGCCCTGATCGGGCCGGGAGACAGTGTCAGGTGGGCAGTTTGACTGGGGCGGTCGCCTCCTAAAATGTAACGGAGGCGCCCAAAGGTTCCCTCAGAATGGTTGGAAATCATTCGTAGAGTGTAAAGGCACAAGGGAGCTTGACTGCGAGACCTACAAGTCGAGCAGGGACGAAAGTCGGGCTTAGTGATCCGGTGGTTCCGCATGGAAGGGCCATCGCTCAACGGATAAAAGCTACCCCGGGGATAACAGGCTTATCTCCCCCAAGAGTCCACATCGACGGGGAGGTTTGGCACCTCGATGTCGGCTCATCGCATCCTGGGGCTGTAGTCGGTCCCAAGGGTTGGGCTGTTCGCCCATTAAAGCGGTACGCGAGCTGGGTTCAGAACGTCGTGAGACAGTTCGGTCCCTATCCGTCGTGGGCGTAGGAAATTTGAGAGGAGCTGTCCTTAGTACGAGAGGACCGGGATGGACACACCGCTGGTGTACCAGTTGTCTTGCCAAAGGCATCGCTGGGTAGCTATGTGTGGACGGGATAAGTGCTGAAAGCATCTAAGCATGAAGCCCCCCTCAAGATGAGATTTCCCATAGCGCAAGCTAGTAAGATCCCTGAAAGATGATCAGGTTGATAGGTCAGAGGTGGAAGCGTGGCGACATGTGTAGCTGACTGATACTAATCGATCGAGGACTTAACCAAAACTTTAAAAGCGTAAGCTTTGCTCAGCAAACTGTTACCTAGTTTTGAGAGAACAAAACTTTTAAAAAAGTCTTGCTTTCTTTATCAAATCATGTATAATATAATATGTCTGGTGGCGATAGCGAAGAGGTCACACCCGTTCCCATACCGAACACGGAAGTTAAGCTCTTTAGCGCCAATGGTAGTTGGGACTTTGTCCCTGTGAGAGTAGGACGTTGCCAGGCTATTATTATTCCACAGTAGCTCAGTGGTAGAGCTATCGGCTGTTAACCGATCGGTCGTAGGTTCGAGTCCTACCTGTGGAGCCAACTGGCCCGTTGGTCAAGCGGTTAAGACACCGCCCTTTCACGGCGGTAACACGGGTTCGAATCCCGTACGGGTCACCATTTATTTTTATCTACATAATAGTGGAGGATTAGCTCAGCTGGGAGAGCACCTGCCTTACAAGCAGGGGGTCGGCGGTTCGATCCCGTCATCCTCCACCACCGTGCCGGTGTAGCTCAACTGGTAGAGCAACTGACTTGTAATCAGTAGGTTGGGGGTTCAAGTCCTCTTGCCGGCACCATTTATATCGGAGGGGTAGCGAAGTGGCTAAACGCGGCGGACTGTAAATCCGCTCCTTCGGGTTCGGCAGTTCGAATCTGCCCCCCTCCACCATCTTTATTGGGCTATCGCCAAGCGGTAAGGCAACGGATTTTGATTCCGTCATGCGTTGGTTCGAATCCAGCTAGCCCAGCCATAGAGAGCCATTAGCTCAGTTGGTAGAGCATCTGACTTTTAATCAGAGGGTCGAAGGTTCGAGTCCTTCATGGCTCATTTTAATAAGCGGAAGTAGTTCAGTGGTAGAACACCACCTTGCCAAGGTGGGGGTCGCGAGTTCGAACCTCGTCTTCCGCTCCATTTCTATATAAAAAAAGATATTGGGGCCTTAGCTCAGCTGGGAGAGCGCCTGCCTTGCACGCAGGAGGTCAGCGGTTCGATCCCGCTAGGCTCCACCATACATATGAACGTACAACCTTTAAGCAAATTGCTTAAAGGTTTTTTTGTGCAGTTTCTACAAATTAGAATTGTATATATATTCAAAAAAGTGTCGAGTTGAGCCATCGCTCATTTAGCCGTTACAATAAGAGAGTAGCAACATTTGTGATGGGGGGACATATTATGAATAAGCTTTCAATTATTGGAGTACCAATGGATTTAGGTCAAACTCGCCGTGGGGTCGATATGGGGCCAAGTGCGATACGATATGCAGGTGTCATTGAACGCATCGAGAATATTGGCTATAGTGTAGAAGATAAAGGGAATATTGAAATTGCCTTAGCTGAACGAGTACATAGTGATGAAAATACAAACTTAAAGAATTTAAAAGCTGTAGCAGATGCTAGCGAGAGGCTTGCTCAGACCGTAAGTGATGTTATTACAAATAAAAGGTTTCCTTTAGTGCTAGGGGGAGATCACAGTATCGCTATCGGAACACTAGCAGGAGTAAGTCGTCATTATAAAAACTTGGGCGTGATTTGGTATGATGCACACGGAGATTTGAATACAGCAGATACGTCTCCTTCAGGAAATATTCACGGTATGCCATTGGCGGCAAGTATAGGTGTAGGAGACGAAGCATTGACTCGAATTGGTGGTTATACACCTAAAGTTAAGCCTGAAAATATTGTGATTATCGGAGCACGTTCTTTAGATGAAGGAGAAAAAGAGCTAATAAAGGAAAAAGGCATTAAAGTGTATACGATGCATGAGATAGATCGAATGGGCATGACAAAAATAATGGAAGAAACAATTTTATATTTGCAGGATAAAACAGATGGCGTTCATCTATCACTCGATTTAGACGGACTGGATCCACATGATGCACCTGGAGTAGGAACACCAGTTATCGGTGGAATAAGCTATAGAGAAAGTCATTTAGCTATGGAGATGTTGGCAGAATCTCAGCTAATCACTTCTGCTGAGTTTGTGGAAGTGAATCCTATTTTAGATGAACGGAATAAAACAGCTACCGTAGCTGTTGCATTAATGGGCTCACTTTTAGGAGAAAAATTAGTATAAAACATTAATACCTACCAAAAGGTACATGAAATATATATGAAGATAAAAAAAAAGAAGCTCTTAGTTCAGATTCGAGAGCTTCTTTATATAGAGAAAAACTTTTCATATTCATTTAATAAACCATCTAGCTCTGAACTTACTCTCACCACTGTTAGTGATGATAAAGGGTTTTCTGCTGCAAGAGTGACCATGTTATTTCTACATTCTTCAATTTGATTCAAAAGGTTCTCTTTTGTATGAGTCAAGCTTTCCACTCCTCTTCTTTTCATCTATACTAATTACATAACCTACGTACGATCTTTTTAAACGTATTTGACAAATTTTTGTTAAAATAATTAAGCATAAGTGAAACTTTATGATAAAGTACACGTATATATACTATCCCGCAATGGGCGGAGGTAACCGTTACATGGATTTATTATTAAAAAGGAAAATAAAAAAAGTAAAAAAAGGTGACCAGGATGCGTTTGCTGACATAGTAGAATATCACAAGGATAAACTTTTTCATCTATGTTATCGAATGTTAGGAAACCGGGAAGAGGCGCAAGACGCTGCACAAGAAGCGTTTATTCGAGCCTATGTAAATATTCATAGCTATGACACAAGTAAAAAGTTTTCCACCTGGTTATATCGAATTGCTACAAATCTTTGTATTGATCGAATTCGTAAAAAAAAGCCAGACTATTATTTAGATGCAGAAGTAGCCGGGACCGACGGGTTAAATATGTACTCTCAAATAGCTGCCGATCAGGCCTTACCAGAGGAAGAACTAGAGCAAGTAGAATTGCAAGAATTCATTCAGTCGGAAATATTAAAGCTACCTGAGAAATATCGAACTGTCATTGTCCTAAAATATATAGATGAGCTGTCGTTAAAAGAAATCAGCGATATTTTAGACCTGCCGCTTGGTACGGTAAAGACTAGAATTCACAGAGGACGTGAAGCTTTAAGAAATCGACTTCGCCACTTGTAAGGAGTGAACTAAGAATGAAATGTCCAAAAATGTATGTAAATCTCATTCATGAACATTTAGATGGAGATATTACAAAAGAAAATGAACTATTATTAAAAGAGCATTTGCATCAATGCAAAGGTTGTCAGCAGCATATGCATCAGTTAAAAAGAACCATTGCATTTGTGCAAAGCACTTCTCATATAGAATTACCTATGAACTTTACAGCAGGTGTTATGGCTGGGTTACCACGTGAGAAGAATCGAATTCGAATGAATAGATGGTTTACAAACCACCCGATTCTTAGTGCAGCTGCTGTATTTGTGCTGTTAATGTCCGGCACGGTGTTTTCAGCTTGGGAAACGGATGAAGACTTTTCTGTTTCAAAGCAGCCGAACCTAGTCATTCACGATAAAACAGTCGTTGTACCAAAAGGTGAGACCGTTAAAGGTGATATTACTGTGAGAAATGGCGATATTAAAATTGAAGGAAAAGTAGATGGAAACGTTACTGTTATACATGGTGATAAGTACCTAGCTTCTGCAGGAGAAGTGACAGGCAATATTGAAGAGTTAGACAAGATTTTTGACTGGGTATGGTATAATGTCAAAACTCATGCCAAACAAGCTGTTGACTTTTAATAGTTGAAACATAAAACCGTCCACTTATCTTGTTAGAGAGGAACAGTGGACGGTTTTATTTATATAAAAAGAAGGCTACATTATATAGGAACAAGGATTTAAAAATAAGATGTAATTTACAGTGTAATTTTGTTTTATGGTATAATAAAACGGTTATGTTATCTTTATTACATATATAGAGGAAGTGAGAAGATGCCTATTGGAGACCTGCCAATCCTCTCATATTTAGGAAAAATTGTTGATGTTCTCCTGGTATGGTTCGTCATATATAAATTAATTATGGTCATAAGAGGTACAAAAGCAGTACAGCTTTTAAAAGGAATCACGGTGATTTTAGTTGTCCGCTTTATAAGTAACTTCCTTGGACTAAATACGCTACAATGGTTAATGGACCAAGCGTTAACGTATGGGTTTTTAGCTATCATTATTATCTTCCAGCCAGAGCTGCGCCGAGCGCTTGAACAGCTTGGGAGAGGACGTTTGTTTTCACGCAGTAATTTGCCTGAAGAAGATGAACGTACCGTTACGATTGAGGCGATTATAAAAGCAACGCATTATATGGCTAAAAGACGCATAGGTGCATTGATCTCAATCGAAAGAGAGACGGGTATGGGTGATTATATTGAAACAGGTATACCGCTCAACTCTAATATTTCTTCTGAATTATTAATCAACTTATTTATACCGAATACACCACTTCATGATGGAGCAGTTATTTTACAGCGGGATCAAGTAGCCGCTGCAGCATGTTACTTACCTTTATCTGAAAGTCCTTTTATTTCAAAAGAATTAGGTACTCGCCATCGTGCTGCTGTAGGAATAAGTGAAGTAACAGATAGTGTGACTGTCATTGTATCTGAAGAAACTGGAGGCATTTCTGTTACCAAAAATGGTGAATTGTATCGTGAATTGACAATTGATACATTGAGAGAAATGCTAGAAAAAGAATTAGTCACAACTTCTAAAGCAACTTCTTCCACTCGTTGGCAATGGAGGTTGAAGAAGAATGGATAAATTGATGAATCGATCGTGGGTTATGAAAATTATCGCGTTGCTGTTAGCCTTCATGTTATATTTATCTGTTAATTTAGATGATGGTGCGAGTTCATCAAATAAGTTTCTGAACCGAAGCAGTTCTGCCAACACTGGAGTAGAAACATTAACAGATGTTCCGGTTCAAGTATCCTACAATGAGAAGAACAGAATTGTAAGAGGTGTTCCGGATACGGTTATTATGACACTGGAAGGTCCTAAAAATATTTTGGCTCAAACAAAGCTACAAAAAGATTATCAAGCTTATATTGACCTTGATAATTTAAGCTTAGGGCAGCATAGAGTCAAGGTTCAGTATCGAAATATCTCTGATAATTTAAACGTAGTGGTTAAGCCTGATATTGTAAACGTAACAATTGAAGAACGCGATTCAAAACAGTTTTCAGTAGAGGCAAGCTATGATAAAAACAAAGTCAAGAATGGATATGAAGCAGGGGAAGCAACCGTTAGTCCAAGAGCCGTCACGGTAACGGGCGCATCAAGTCAATTGGATCAAGTTGCTTATGTGAAAGCTATTATTGATTTAGATAATGCTTCAAAAACAGTTACAAAACAAGCAACTGTTGTCGCACTAGACAAGAATTTAAATAAATTGAATGTAACAGTTCAACCAGAAACGGTCAATGTAACAATCCCGGTGAAAAATATTAGTAAAAAAGTGCCGATCGATGTGATTCAAGAAGGCACGCCAGGCGACGGTGTCAACATTACGAAGCTAGAGCCTAAAACAGATACAGTGAAAATTATTGGTCCATCTGATTCTTTAGAAAAAATCGATAAAATTGATAATATTCCAGTCGATGTTACCGGTATTACGAAATCTAAAGATATTAAGGTGAATGTCCCTGTTCCAGACGGAATAGATAGTGTAAGTCCTAAACAAATTACCGTTCATGTGGAAGTAGACAAACAAGGTGATGAGAAAGACGCAGAAGAAACGGACGAAAGTACAGCTGAGACTAAGTCATTTAAGAATTTGCCGGTTTCTTTAACTGGTCAATCCTCAAAGTACACGTATGAACTGCTTTCTCCTACTTCAGTAGATGCGGATGTAAAAGGACCAAAATCTGATTTAGATAAGTTGACGAAAAGCGGCATTAGCTTGTCAGCGAATGTAGGGAATTTATCTGCTGGGGAGCATACGATTCCTATTATAATAAATAGTCCCGACTCTGTTACATCAACACTATCGACTAAACAGGCAAAAGTTCGTGTAACAGCGAAAAAACAATCAGGGACAAATGATGAGCAAACGGATAAAGAAACAAGTGGAAGCACGAGCGATAAAGAAACAAAGCCAGACACGGGAACTGGATCAGGAGCAAATCCTGGGACGGGAAATTCAGGTGATTCAACTGATAAACCAAGCGAAGAGACTGACACACCTGAAGACAATACAGATACACCAACAGATAATACAGAAACTGGTGACGATAGTAGTAATCAAAGTGATGAAAATTCTACACCCGTAGATGGACAGACAGATAATACATCAGGAAACTAAATGTTTTGACATGAAGGAGAGAAAATTAATGGGTAAGTATTTTGGAACAGACGGAGTACGAGGAGTTGCCAATAGTGAATTAACTCCTGAGCTTGCTTTTAAAATTGGACGCTTAGGTGGTTACGTTCTAACAAAAGATTCAGAGCGACCGAAAGTATTAATCGGACGCGATACACGCGTTTCTGGTCATATGTTAGAAGGAGCGCTTGTTGCAGGATTGCTTTCAATTGGAGCAGAAGTTATGCGACTAGGCGTTATTTCAACTCCAGGGGTAGCGTATTTAACAAAAGCACTTGGCGCACAAGCAGGAGTCATGATCTCTGCTTCGCATAACCCAGTTCAAGATAACGGAATTAAATTCTTTGGTCCAGATGGATTTAAACTTTCAGATGCCCAAGAGAATGAAATTGAAGCATTAATGGATAGTGAAACAGATCAATTACCAAGACCTGTTGGGGGAGACTTAGGCCAGGTAAATGACTACTTCGAAGGTGGACAAAAATATCTTCAATACTTAAAACAAACGGTTGATGAAGACTTCTCAGGTATTCATGTGGCATTAGACTGTGCGCACGGAGCAACGTCATCTTTAGCAGCACATTTATTTGCAGATCTAGATGCAGATATCTCTACAATGGGGGCATCTCCAAACGGATTAAACATCAATGACGGTGTAGGATCTACACATCCGGAAGCATTAAGTGCCTTCTTAAAAGAAAAAGGAGCGGATGTTGGGTTAGCATTTGATGGAGACGGAGATCGTTTAATCGCAATCGATGAAAAAGGCGAGATTGTAGACGGTGATCAAATCATGTTCATTTGTGCAAAATACTTGTATGAACAAGGACGTTTAAAGAAAAACACGCTTGTTTCTACCGTTATGAGTAACTTAGGCTTCTATAAAGCACTAGAAGCTAGCGGAATTGAAAGCGCACAAACTGGTGTAGGTGACCGTTATGTAGTGGAAGAAATGAAAGCTAATCAATATAACCTAGGTGGAGAACAGTCAGGTCATATTATTTTCTTAGATTACAACACAACAGGTGACGGTATGCTTTCAGCTATTCAGCTTGTAAACATTATGCAAGCAACGAAAAAGCCTTTATCAGAATTAGCAGCTGAAATGAAGAAATATCCTCAGCTTCTTGTAAATGTAAAAGTAACGGATAAGCATCATGTTACAGATAACGAGAAGGTAAAAGTGGTTATTGAAGAAGTGGAAAAAGAAATGAACGGTAATGGCCGAGTACTTGTACGCCCTTCAGGAACAGAGCCGTTAGTACGTGTTATGGTTGAAGCACAAACACAAGAAGAATGTGAAACTTATGTAACGCGTATCGTAGAAGTAGTAAAAGCAGAAATGGGCTTAGAGTAATTCATTGATTATATGCATAAGCGGTGACGTTTCAAGCTGCTTATGCATATTTTTATATTGTTGAGAAAAATTCTTGGAAATTATCTGATGCTAAAGGCTGTTTTTACAGATAGTAAAGAAGATAATTGACGTTTTCTCACTTCTTATTGTAATATTAAATCTGTTCGTCTCTTAATTTATGTAAAGGAGTGAACAATCTATTTTAAAAGTGAATACAAAGCGCCTGAACTAAGTAAAGGGACGGAAACGACTTAGTTGACGAGGAGGAGGTTTATCGAAGTATCGGCGGATGCCTCCCGGTTGTTGATTATCACGGCCGAAAACTTGATGTGAAAAACAATGAGGTGACTTATTGGACAAAAGCATTGAGATGATAATCATTGATGATGAAAAGAGACTCTCTTTTCATACATGAAGGAGGATTTTATCTATGTGCGGAATTGTAGGATATATTGGAACAGAAGATTCGAAAGAAATTTTATTACGTGGTCTTGAAAAGTTAGAATATCGTGGCTATGACTCAGCAGGTATTGCAGTTGTTAACAATGAAGGCGTACACGTATTCAAAGAAAAAGGCCGTATTGCAGAATTGCGTCAGGCAGTAGATAACAGTGTTGTAGCACCAGCAGGTATCGGTCATACGCGTTGGGCAACTCATGGTGTACCAAGCCAAGAAAATGCTCACCCGCATCAAAGTACATCTGGACGCTTCACACTTGTGCATAACGGTGTAATTGAAAACTACGCTATTTTGAAACGTGAATATTTACAAGATGTAACGTTTAAAAGCGAAACGGATACAGAAGTAATCGTTCAGTTAATTGAAAAAATCGCAGCAGAAGGCTTAGATGTAGAAGAAGCGTTCCGTAAGACAGTAAGCTTGCTTCACGGTTCTTATGCACTAGCTCTTGTTGATAACGAAGATAAAAATACAATCTACGTAGCTAAAAACAAAAGCCCGCTTCTTGTAGGTGTTGGCGAAGGATTTAACGTTGTAGCGAGCGATGCTATGGCAATGCTTCAAGTAACAGATCAGTACGTAGAATTAATGGATAAAGAAACAGTAATTGTTACAAAAGAAGGCGTAACAATTAAAACGCTTGATGGTGAAGTGGTAGAAAGAGCACCTTATACAGCAGAGCTTGATGCAAGTGATATTGAAAAAGGTACGTACCCTCACTATATGTTAAAAGAAATTGATGAGCAGCCTTTAGTTGTTCGTAAAATCATTCAAGAGTATCAAAATGAGAACAATGAACTGCACATTGATGCAGACATTTTAGGAGCAATGGATGAAGCAGACCGCATCTATATCGTAGCATGTGGAACAAGCTATCATGCAGGCCTAGTAGGTAAACAATTCATTGAAACGTGGGCGAAGGTTCCAGTAGAAGTGCACGTAGCAAGTGAATTCTCTTATAACATGCCGCTTTTATCTGAAAAGCCATTGTTTATCTTTATCTCTCAAAGTGGAGAAACAGCTGACAGCCGTGCAGTATTAGTTCAAATTAAAGAACTAGGTTACAAAGCGTTAACAATCACAAACGTTCCGGGATCAACATTATCTCGTGAATCTGATTATACGTTATTACTTCATGCAGGTCCGGAAATTGCTGTAGCATCAACAAAAGCTTATACAGCTCAATTAGCAGTGCTATCAATTCTAGCGGCTGTAACAGCAAAAACACGCGGCATTGAATTAGAATTTGATTTAGTTCAAGAGTTAGCAATCGTAGCAAACACAATGGAAGTACTTTGTGAGGACAAAGAAGAAATGGAAAGCATTGCTCTTCAATTCTTAGCAACAACTCGCAACGCATTCTTTATTGGACGTTCTGTTGATTATTATGTAGGTTTAGAAGGTGCGTTAAAACTAAAAGAAATCTCTTACATCCAAGCAGAAGGATTTGCTGGAGGAGAGCTTAAGCACGGAACAATTGCTTTAATTGAAAACAATACGCCAATTATTGCATTAGCAACACAAGAGCATGTAAACTTAAGCATCCGTGGTAACGTAAAAGAAGTAGTAGCACGTGGAGCTAATCCTTGTATCATTTCAATGAAAGGATTAGAAACAGAAGAAGATCGCTACGTGATTCCGAAAGTTCATGAAACACTTTCACCACTAGCAGCGGTTATTCCTTTACAATTAATCTCTTACTACGCTGCATTGCACCGCGATTGCGATGTAGATAAACCACGTAACTTAGCAAAATCAGTTACTGTAGAATAATAAGGTTCTAGACACCCTTCTATTATAGAAGGGTGTTTTTGTATACAATTCTCATTGAGCTAAAAAATATATTTGCTTGCTCAATTTATTTTATATAATAGAGTAGGTAAATGAACGAAACTCACTTATAAAAAAGGAAGTGAAAAGTATTAGTGGAGTAGCTCAAAGTATAAAGTACGTGTTGCGAGGCATCTTTTTTGTCTTGTATTTTCCCTTTTATTTTGTATTTCAAATTTCGTGTAAGCTATGGGTATATTTTATCGCTAAGCCCCTCATATGGATAGGAACAAGAATTATTCAACCTGTCATTGATTTCATTTGGAGATACATTATACGTTTCTTGTTCGTTTATCCTATTTCTTGGGTATGGAGTGTCCTCATCTATCCTTTTATTCTCTTCGTTTGGAAACGATGTTTTTTGCCTATAACTAGATTTATATGGAAGTACGTTTTATACCCTGTGTTGTATCTAGTTTGTTACCCTTGTTATCTTTTCTGGAAATATGTTGTGCTGCCATTTTTCAATGAAATTGTTATTCCTGTGGTTTCATTTTGTCAGCGTATATTCCTCTGTTTCTGGAAAGGAGTTAAGTGGATTGTAATTCATATGATCTACTATCCTTTACGGTGGATTTGGATGAGATGTATATACAAACCGCTTAAAAATGTATATACAAAAATCATTCAGCCGGTTATCAAATGGTTTTCTCATTTATTTAGTTAATGAAATATACCAAAAGATTGCTTTTCTTTTTTAAGTATTAAACTCGAAAGATAAGAGGGAATTGATGTATAATAAAGACGGATATATCATTGCCTATTTATTTTATTAGATTCAATTTTGAAAGAGAGTGAAACAATATGGGCCGTAAGTGGAACAATATTAAAGAAAAGAAAGCGTCAAAAGATGCTAATACAAGTCGTATATATGCCAAGTTTGGCCGTGAGATTTATGTGGCTGCGAAACAAGGCGAGCCAGATCCAGAATCAAACCAAGCGTTAAAAGTTGTATTAGAACGCGCGAAAACATACAATGTGCCAAAAGCAATTATTGACCGTGCGATTGAAAAAGCAAAAGGCGGATCAGAAGAAAATTACGATAATCTTCGTTACGAAGGTTTTGGACCAAATGGCTCAATGGTTATCGTAGATGCTCTTACGAATAACGTAAACAGAACAGCTTCAGACGTGCGGGCTGCTTTTGGTAAAAACGGCGGTAACATGGGAGTAAGCGGATCAGTAGCGTACATGTTTGATCCAACAGCTGTTATTGGTGTAGAAGGTAAGGATGAAGAAGAGACGCTAGAACTGTTAATGGAAGCAGATGTAGACGTGCGTGACATTTTAGAAGAAGAAGATTCTGTAATTGTTTATGCTGATCCGGATCAATTCCATGCGGTACAAAAAGCGTTCAACGATGCTGGGATTACGGAATTTACAGTAGCTGAGCAAACGATGCTTGCTCAAAATGATGTAACTCTTCCTGAAGATGCACAAGCTCAGTTTGAAAAAATGATTGATGCATTAGAGGACCTAGAAGATGTGCAGCAAGTATATCACAACGTTGATTTAGGATAATAGTGAAAGAGGCAGACCTATCAAAGAGGTCTGTCTTTTTTTATAGGCCGTGTGAAAAGCATCTATTGACCCTTTCCCTTCGTTTGGAATATGGTAAGATAATGAATTAAGAATAGAAAATAGTAGAATTTTATAATAGATAAATGGAGGGAAAGCAGTTGAAAAAATTAATGGTGGGGATGGCGTTAACAGCTACACTTGCAACGGCTGTAACGCCTGGCTTTGGCTCAATCGGGGGAAATCAAGAAAAGGCATATGCAGCGACAGTTACATATAAAGTAACGGCAAGCAAGCTAAATGTGAGAAGTGGAGCGGGAACGACTTACGGGATTATTGGCAGCGTAGTGAAAGGTCAAATGCTATCTGTGGTGAGCAAAAGCGGAAGCTGGTACAAAATTAACTACAACGGCCGCACGGGCTATGTAAGCAGCGATTATGTACAAGCATCAGGAACAACAACGCCACCAGCAGAAAACACAACGTACACAGTAACGGCAAGCACGCTGAATGTAAGAAGCGGAGCGGGAACTAGCTATGCATCCATAGGAAGTGTGACAAAAGGCCAGAAGCTGTCTGTGGTGAGCAAAAGCGGAAGCTGGTACAAAATTAACTATAACGGCCGCACGGGCTACGTAAGCAGCGATTATGTACAAGCATCAGGAACAACAACGCCACCAACAGAAAGCACAACGTACATAGTAACGGCAAGCACGCTAAATGTAAGAAGCGGAGCGGGCACCAACTATGCATCCATAGGAAGTGTGACAAAAGGCCAGAAGCTGTCCGTGGTGAGCAAAAGGGGAAGCTGGTACAAAATTAACTACAACGGCCGTACAGGATATGTAAGCAGTGACTATGTACAGGCTTCAGCTACAGCGTCTCCAAAGCTCGTAGTCGATTCTTTTAAAACGTTAGGTAACGCTCAGCAAGTCATCTTGGTTACAGCAGATAACTACGATACGAAGTCTGCTAAAATTCAAACGTTTGAAAAGGTCGATGGAAAATGGAAGCAAGTTTTAACTGCGAACGGTGTACTTGGACAAAAAGGATTCGCTTTATCTAAAAAAGAAGGAGATATGGAATCTCCGACAGGGAAATATACAATTGGCACAGCATTTGGACGCTATGCAAATCCTGGAACTAAGCTTCCATATCGAAAGATTACAGCAAATGATGTGTGGGTAGACGATTCAAAAAGCTCTTTATATAATACGTGGCAGCAAAAGCCGGCGAATGGCCGCTGGACGAGCGCTGAGAACATGGATATCCCGGCTTATGATTATGGGTTTGTCATTAATTATAATGAATCTAGAACCCCAGGAAAGGGAAGTGCAATCTTCTTTCATGTAGGAACAAATTATACAGCAGGATGTACGGCCACTTCTAAAGAACAAGTTGTCTCTATTTTAAAATGGTTAAATCCAGAGAAAAATCCGGTGATTATTCAATCTCCTGTAAGTGAATTAGATAAATATTAAGTTAGAAAGCAGCTGAATTCGTGTAATTCAGCTGCTTTTTTATGTAATTAAAAGCTTTGTCCGTCTGTGGTACGACAAAGTTAGTTTTCCTATTCATTGAATGAAAGCGTTTAATCTCTTACGATTAAAGTATCATCACGTAGAGAAAGGAAGAGAGCAAATGGCTCAATCTAATATAAAAGTAGCTGTACAAAAGTTTGGGAACTTTCTAAGTTCAATGGTTATGCCAAATATCGGAGCATTTATTGCATGGGGACTTATTACTGCTTTATTTATTCCAACAGGCTTTTTTCCAAATGAAAGCCTTGCCAAACTAGTGGATCCAATGGTCAAGTATTTGCTTCCGCTGCTAATCGGCTACACAGGAGGAAAGCTTGTACACGATCAGCGCGGAGGCGTTGTAGGTGCTATAGCGACCATGGGCGTCATCGTTGGATCTGATATTCCGATGTTTCTAGGCGCTATGATTATGGGACCGCTTGGCGGTTATATCATCAAGAAGTTTGATCAGTTTATTGAAGGTAAAGTCAAAACAGGATTCGAGATGTTAATTAATAATTTCTCAGCAGGTATTCTTGGAGGAATTCTAGCGATTCTAGCCTTTTTAGGAGTTAGCCCGGCTGTTGATGGATTTACAGGTGCACTTGTAGTGGGTGTAGATTGGATGGTTGCACATGGCCTTCTTCCACTTACAAGTATTCTAATTGAACCAGCTAAAATTTTATTCTTAAACAATGCTATTAATCACGGTATCTTATCTCCGATCGGAGCAGAACAAATTCGAACAAACGGACAGTCCATTCTATTGTTATTAGAAACAAATCCTGGTCCGGGATTAGGAATTCTGTTGGCGTATTGCTTCTTTGGAAAAGGAACAGCAAAACAGTCAGCGCCGGGAGCGGCCATCATTCATTTTATTGGCGGAATTCACGAAATTTACTTCCCTTACGTTTTAATGCGTCCTCTTCTAATCATTGCGGCTATTTTAGGAGGAATGAGCGGCGTATTTACATTTGTTCTTTTAGGTGGAGGCTTACAAGCGGTTGCTTCACCAGGAAGTATTTTGGCTATTTTAGCTGCTACACCAGGTAATGCAGGCAGCTATGTTGCAAATATCTCAGGTGTTCTTGTTGCAGCCGTCGTATCGTTTATTGTAGGTTCGTTAATTTTAAAAACGGGCAAGCAAACAGAAGATTTGGACGAAGCAGCTCGCAAAATGCAAGAGATGAAGGGCAAGAAGAGCTCTGTAGCAGGAAGCTTTACAAAACAGCAAGGCGACGTACCAGCAAGCGTTCAAAAAATTGTTTTTGCCTGTGACGCAGGTATGGGATCGAGTGCAATGGGCGCCTCTCTTCTTCGCAAGAAAGTTAAACAAGCAGATTTAAATATTTCGGTAACAAATACAGCTATCAGTAATATTCCAAGTGATGCTCAAATCGTTATTACACAGGAAGAGCTAACGCCAAGAGCTCAAAACAAAGTTCCAGATGCGTATCATATCTCGGTTGATAATTTTCTATCTAGCCCGGAATATGACAAATTAATTGATCAACTAAAAAATGATCATACTACTTCTAAGGCGGAAGAAGAAAAGAACGTATCTGTAGAAAATAATACAGATAGTAATGATGGTTTATTAAAAGAAGAAAACGTTTTCTTGAATCAGCACTTTTCTTCTAAGGAAGAAGCAATTCGATTTGCAGGAAGTGTGTTAGTAAAAGGCGGATATGTAGAAGAAAACTATGTTGAAGCGATGATTGAGCGCGACAATATGACTTCTACTTATATGGGAAATGACGTAGCGATTCCGCACGGTACGGAAGAAGCGAAAAAGAACGTTTTAAGATCAGGTTTTACAGTGATTCAAGTTCCAGAAGGCGTTTATTTTGATGGTGAGAAAGTTCGTTTAATTTTTGGAATTGCCGGAAAAGACGGCACCCATTTAGAAATTTTATCTGGTATCGCGATTACATGTTCTGATATGGACAATATTGAAAAGATGGTTCATGCCAAATCGGCTAAAGAATTAATGGCTATTATTCAAAGTAACTAACGGGATAGAAAGGCATGAAGATGCCTTTTTGTCCTTTGTTTATAAATAAGAAAAGAGTTGATGTTCTTGTTTATTACTTCAAGAGAAAAATCAATCATTGAGTTAATTATTAAAACGGCAGGAAAGCATACAGCACTTACACTTGCTACTTTTTTGAATGTAAGTGTAAGAACCGTTCACCGAGATTTAAAGGCAGTTGAATCAATACTTGAGAAATTTGATTTGAAGCTGATTCGTACACAAGATGAAGGACTAATGATTGAAGGTAAAAATGAACAAATTTTTCGTCTTATCCAAGAGCTGATGAAGATTAAAACGACGGATCAGTCTCCACAGGAAAGAAAATTAATTCTTTTAATTCTTCTTCTAGAAGAAGGAGATTCATTTAAATTACAAACGCTGGCTAAAGACTTAGAAGTAAGTATTACTACACTAACTGCTTATTTAGATGAACTCACGGAGTGGTTAACCACATTTGACGTTTTTCTTCACCGAAAAAGAGGGGTGGGAGTAGAGGTTCAAGCTACTGAAGCCAATAAAAGAAAGGCATTAGCTAATTATTTTCTTGTTCACTTTAATGAAGAGTTAATTGAGTGCTTGTTTCTAGTAGAAAATCAGCAGCATACGAATGAAAATATTTTGCATTATTTTTATCCGGATTATTTGGCAGAAGTAGACCGAATTGTACATCAAGCGATTAATCAGCATCATTCTAAGCTGGCTGACAGCGATTATATAGGGCTCATTGTTCATATTTGCATTATGATACAGCGAACGAAAAAGCAAATGTATCTAGAAGGCGACGGCGGCCAAACGGAAGAGCTGGCGAGTGAACTGTTCTTAATGAAGGATATTTGCCGCGAAATTGAACGGGTATTTTCCCTTTCTTTCACGGAAAAAGATATTCATTTCTTAGCAGTACGGCTGCGTGCAGCAAAGTTCCAAACTACTAGAGACGTATATTACGACAGCGTAGTGGTTGGGCAGATTATTAAGAATATGATTGCTCATGTTTCTGTTCAGCTTAACACCGACTTAACCGGTGATTTTTCCCTTTACCAAGGGCTGCTTGCTCATATGGAACCGGCAATTTTTCGTCTTAAGCAGAAAATGGAGCTTTTTAATCCGTTAACAGAAGAGATTAAGAAAAAGTACCCGGTTTTATTTATGGCTGTAAGAAACAGTATCGATCAAGAGCTGCCGGATTTAGTTTTTCCAGATGATGAAGTGGCATATCTTGTTTTACATTTTGGTTCAACGCTAGTGCTAAAAGAAGAAGTCATGGAAATTCAGGCGCTGATTGTCTGTCCAACTGGAATCGGCACCTCAAAAATGTTAGCTAGCCGTATTCGTAAAGAGATTCCGGAGATTAATTCAGTTGTCATTAAATCGGTAAAAGAAATCAAAGAAGCCGCGCTTGAAGGGTATGACGTAGTGATTTCAACAGTAAGACTTCCTTTTTTAAATGTAGATTACATTTTAGTTAATCCACTCTTAACCGAAGAGGATATTCAATCCGTCCAGAATTTTTTACAGAAAAACATTCAAAAGTTAACCAAAGATAAGGACTATCGCTCGTTTCAATATAAAAATAAGACCGTTTCTACAGAAAAACCGTCTTTTGAGGAAACGATGAAGCAAATTAAAGATGTGCATGGAAGTATCGAGTCAATTCTTCAAAACCTTAGAATGTATCGATTTTCGGATGCAGTGAGTCATGATCAAGTGATTTCGCACGTAGTAAAAGCCGCTGAAAAAGAACGTTTAATAACCAATGCCAGCTGCGTTATTGATCAGCTTAAGGAACGAGAAAACAAAGGCGGTTTAGGTATTCCGCAAACGAGTATGGCACTGTTCCATTGCCGTGAACATCACGTGAAAGAGCTGATCTTTCAAGTTTCACATTTAGAACAGCCTTGCACAGTTAAAGGTATGGACGGAACAAACATGCAGGCGCGTAACCTTCTATTAATGCTGGCACCTGAGGAGTTAAGTGAAGCACAGCAAGAAATCTTAAGTTTAATTAGTACAAGTTTAATTGAAGATCATGAAGCAATGATGGTTTTTTCTTCTTCGAACGAAGAGATAATTCGCAAAAGGCTAGAGGATACGTTTCATGAGTACCTTCGAAATAATTTGATAAAGGAATGATTTTTGTGAAACAAGCAGTTCATTTTGGAGCAGGCAATATTGGGCGAGGATTTATTGGGGCATTATTTTCTCAAAGCAACTATCACGTTACATTCGTAGATATTGCTGAAAAGATTATTAATCAGTTAAACACAGATGAAGGGTATAACGTAATAACAGCCGCAGAGCACCCAGAGACATTAGCTGTTCAAAACGTATCTGGTTTAAATAATCTGACACAAGAACAAGCAGTCATTAAAGCGATTAAAGAAGCAACGTACATTACGACGGCCATCGGACCGAACGTTCTGCCGCGAATTGCTCCTTTAATTGCTAAAGGCTTGGCTGAGCGTGTGAAAACAAGCGACGAAAATGTATATATTATTGCATGTGAAAATCAAATCTCTGCCACAGATTTATTAAAAGGCTATATTTTTGATGCGCTGGATGAAGAGACAAAAGCTCATATGGTAAATAAGGTCTTTTTCTTCAATTCAGCTGTAGATCGTATCGTACCTATTCAACACAACCAAGGTTCGCTTGATGTTTTAGTAGAATCCTATTATGAATGGGTAGTAGAGGCACCTGAAGATATTCCTTTTGTAGAAGGAATGACGATTGTGCCTGACCTTGCTCCTTTTATTGAAAGAAAGTTATTTACAGTGAATACGGGACACGCGGTGATCGCATATTTTGGTTATTTAAAAGGAAAAGAAACGATTGATCAAACGTTAAGAGATTCAGATATTTACGAACAAGTACAGCAAACGCTACGAGAAACAGGAGACTATCTAATTAAGAGATATGCTTTAAATAGAGAGGAACACGAAGCCTACATCGTAAAAATTATTGAGCGCTTTAAGAATCCTCATTTAAATGATTCAGTTAAACGGGTAGGAAGAGCGCCAATTCGCAAGCTTGGACCTCAGGATCGTTTGATTCGTCCAGCGCTAGAAGCAAAAAAAGCGGGCCTTTCGTATACCCACTTAGCGAAAGCCATCGCTGCTGCGCTTTTATTTGACCCGCAAGAAGATAAAGAGGCTATGAAGCTTCAAACGAATATTCATGAGTATGGTATTGAGTATGTATTAAAAGAGGTTAGTGGGTTAGAGGCAAGTAATGATTTAACAAAAGAAATCATTGCTCAATATAATGCTTTAAAATCGTAAATGAATTTAGTGCGTGTAAACAGTCCATTTTAAATGGGCTGTTTTTCTTTTTGTAGAAAGGGAATGTTTCTGTATAGGAGGATGATAAAATGGTAGCTATTACTCACGTTGGATTAGCTGTACCTGATGTAGAAGAAGCCGTGAAGTGGTATAGGAAAGTTTTAGGTTTTAAGCTGATTGCTGGTCCTTATACGTTTAATGCAGAGAAAGAACAAGCTGAAAATATGACTCAAGATTTACTGGGGTCTCATATCAAAAAAATGAAAAATGCTCACATGACAGCTGACAATCAGGTAGGCATTGAACTGTTTGAATTTAATAAGCCGCAAATGCCTCTTGTATTAAAAGACAGCGATGAGCAGTATCAAAGTTATTTTCACATGTGTTTAATAGCCGATGACGTGGAAAAATTAGCGAATAAAATTGAACAATCAGGCGGTAAAAAGCGCAGCCAAGTATGGAATACAAGACCTGGAAAACCTTATTACTTAATTTATTGCGAAGATCCGTTTGGGAATATTATTGAGCTATATTCACATAGTACCGAGCTCATGTATGGGAATAGAGAAGAATAAAAGCTTATCCACATTTTTTGGATAAGCTTTTATTTTTTCACAGCTGCCCGTAGCCATATACCTTTGCCAGTTCTTTGAAGGTTTTTGATGAATACGTAATGGTTACAGATGTTCCTACTGCCACTTTATTGAATAATTCTTCCACATCCGCATTGTGCATTCGTACGCAGCCATGGCTTACATAGTTGCCGATGCTATCTTCTGAGTTATTGCCGTGAATAGCGTATGTGTCGCCGGTTGTTCCGCTTGCATTAAGCCCTAGCCAGCGGGAGCCAAGCGGATTATTAGGCGCGCCTCCTGCAATATGCCCGGTATAGTAAGGACGATTTTTAATTTTGTTAACGATCTTAAAAAAACCTACTGGCGTATCCCTCCATGTTTTTCCCGTAGCTACTGAATACGTCTTTTCTAACTTTCCGTTATGAAAATACGCAAGCTGATTTGTTTTTTTATTAATAATAATTAAATCTTCACTTGCTGTGTTTTCACTTGCGTCCGCCGTACTTGCTGTATATGAAATACTGATAATAGCTGCGAGACACAAAGCCGCTGCTCGCAGTAGAATTTTTCTCACGTTCTAGCCATCTCCTCTATTGTTCTTTTATATATTTGATGAATTACATGCTATTAGTGTATAAAAGAAAAATGGACTGAACATGAACCTTATCTGAATGAAAACTGAAAGTCCGTTTTTATTTATGCGCGAATATAAAGTAAAAATCTGGGCAGAAATACAACTAAAGGTCTGGTACATATCTCATGAAAAAGAGAAAAATGAAAATGCACCTTGTCTGTTTAATTTAGGATGTATTATCATGAAAGTTTGAAATGAAGGGCAGGAGGTGGAACAAACAGATGCTTAAAGAATTTAAAGAGTTTGCTTTGCGAGGGAACGTATTAGATTTAGCAGTCGGTGTTATTATTGGGGCGGCATTTGGAAAAATTGTCACGTCTCTTGTAAATGATATTATTATGCCGCTGATTGGTTTGTTGTTAGCAGGGATAGACTTTAAAGATTTATCCTTTACAGTTGGGAAAGCTACGGTATTATATGGGTCTTTTATTCAAACAATTGTTGATTTTTTAATTGTCGCATTCTCGATTTTCTTATTTATTCGTTTCTTTAATCGTTTTAAGAGAAAAGAAGAAGAGAAAGTAGAGGAAGAAGTGGCTGTTCTGTCAAAAGAAGAAGAGATTTTAACAGAAATTCGTGATTTGCTAAAAGCAGAAGCAGTGAAAGAACGTTCATAGCAGCAATTTTTACATACGTATAAAACGGCTAAGAGGCCCGTCTTTTCATAAGAAAAGCGGGCTTTTTTCGTGTGAAATTTCTCGGGAAATGTTAGTGGTATGATCATGGGAAAATTAGGCGTGAAAGCGAGAGAGATAGGAATGTTAAAATCATATTAAAAGTGTTAAGATATTGTAAATAGGAGGCTTAAGGTTATGTTTAAACATTTGTATCGTTCTTTGCCAATGCTGGTGGCGTATGGGCTGCTTAGCGTTTTTTTATACAGTGTTGTGATGCTTAATGTATCAAATGACACAAAGATATTGTTTGACTGGGCCCAAATCCATACAGCTGGGTTCGTCGTATTAATAGGGGGATGCTCACTTGTCTTATGGGCGCTCACTTTCTATTTGCTAATTCGATTTAATCAGATAGAGAGAATACAAGGTTCACAGTGGTACGCCATTTTTACGGCAATTGTGTTTTCAATTGCGGTAGCAGCCGTTTCTGCTATGGTTTTTGTTATATATCATATTGATATACATAATCCAGGCAAAACAATAGAGTGGATGCAAGCATACCCCGAACGCTATCTTTTTACGGTATTTTTACTTTCGCTGTTAACACTAGCGATCATTATGCTAGTGGGGGAAGTTTATTTAGGGTCTGGAATTACCTTCGTTCTGTATTTTATTTTGGCTCTCGTAAACTATTACAAAAAAATCTTTCGAAATGAACCGTTGTTTCCGAACGATTTTATTCAAGCGAGTCAGTTAAAAGAAGTTATTCCGATGATTAAAGATTCGATTTCAATTCCTATTGTAATAGGAGTTATTGGATCAATCGTTGTACTGATCGCTCTTTGGTTTTTCTTGCCGAAAATCAAAATTCGATGGTTTCTTCGAATTATTATGATTTTGCCACTTATCTTTTTAATGAAATCATTTTTATTCTTTGAACACTCGTTTGCTCAAAAATATTATGATCAATATGCTGCGCTGATGCCTTGGAATCAGCAAAATAATTATTACTATAATGGACCTGTTATTGGGATGATTTCAAATGTGAAAACAGATGTGCTACAAGAGCCGGATGACTACTCACAGGAAGTAATGGCCAAAGTGGCAAAGCGCATTCAGTCACAGGAAGAGAAAACACAAGAAAGCAAGGCTGAAGTCAAACCAAACGTCGTGTTTGTGATGAACGAAACGTTTTGGGATCCAACAAAGCTTAACGTGACGTTCTCTGAAGATCCAATGAAAAATACAAGAGAACTTCAAAAGAAATATCCTTCTGGATGGTCTTTAAGCCCTTCGTTTGGCGGAGAGACAGCTAATGTGGAGTTTGAAGCGCTAACGAGCTACTCTTTGTCTTTCTTTAACCCTGGAGGCCTTCCTTATCAGCATGTATTGAGTAAAAAAGAGTATCCGTCTTTTGTTTCTTATTTAGAAAAACAAGGCTATGTTACAACAGCTATGCATCCAAATAGCGGCATGCTCTATATGAGACAAAATGTGTATCCAAATTTGGGGTTTGATCAAGTGAAGTTTATCGATGAAATGAAGCATACCCAAAAAGATAACAAAGAATTTGTTTCCGATGAAGCGGTAGTTGATGAAGTGCTCGATACGCTTCGTCAGTCGAAAAAGCCTGCATTTGTGCATGCTGTAACGATTGCAAATCATCTTCCTTACTCACCCGATAAGTATAATGGTCAGGAAACAATTAAAGTAACCGGTAAAGGGTTGTCACCGGAAATGCAAAAGGAAATTGAAATTTATGCTGAAGGAATTAAACGTTCAGATGCTGCTTTAAAACGATTGAACGATGAAATTCAAAAGCTGGACGAGCCGACAATTGTAGTATTTTGGGGAGATCATTTGCCAGCACTTGGACAAAATCTTCAAGCTTACAAAGAAACGGGCTTTGGAAACGAGAAAACGCAGCAAACATCTCAAAAATTTTATGAGACGCCACTCTTATTTTTATCTAATTACGATACGAAAATAGATAAAAATCTCGGTACGATGAGTCCTATTTATATTGCTCCGACGCTTGTTCAATCTCTTGGTTACAAAAGTAATCTGTTCTACGATCAGTTGAATCAAATGAAAACAGAAGTGCCGGCTTTTCGTTCAAATATGTATATAGATTCAAAAGGAAAGCTAGTGGATGATCCGGCAGCGCTCTCTAAAAAGGCTGCAAAAGACCTTCAAGATTACCATGAAGTTGAGTTTGATACATTATCCGGGAAACAGTATGAAACGCATAAGTTGTATAAATAAAAATAAAAACTCCTTTTAAATAAAAGGAGTTTTTATTTTTTAAGTGTTTAAGGTTGTACTAAAAAATAATTCATGTATAATATTTTAAGGTTAAAAGTAAACTTTAAGTTAAGTAAAACAAAACCTGAGTTTGGAACAGCATGAACAATCATTCATGCTGTTTGCTAATTTTAAATACAGTTGAGGATCGAGAGTATGGAAATAGGAAAGAAAATTAAAAATTTACGATTAAAAAAAGGTTTAACACAAGAAGAGTTAGGAGAACGTACTGATTTAAGCAAAGGCTATATTTCGCAGCTAGAGCGCGATTTAAGTTCGCCGTCTTTAGAAACGTTTTTTAGTATTTTGGAAGTGCTAGGGTGCGAGCCGAAAGAATTCTTCGAAATTGATACGCATGTTCAAAAGGTTGTATACAGAGAGGAAGACTACACGAGTTATTGCGAAGATGAAAAAGGTTACCATATTCAGTGGCTTGTACATGAATCAAATGAAAAAGAAATGGAGCCAATTCGTCTTATTCTTCATGAAAAAGGTGCATTTAAGAGATTTGAGCCTTCCCTTTCAGAAACGTTTGGCTACATTTTGCGCGGGTGTGTGAAGGTGAAGCTTGGGGGCAGAATATATGAAGCCAAACAAGGAGAAACCATTTATTTTCAAGCTTCTGAAGAACATCAGATTTTAAATGCTCATGACGGAATAACAGAGTTAATTATCGTGGCGACAGAGTCTTATTTATAGAACAAAAGAGGTGAAGTGAAATGACATCTACGAATACAATTATTCAATTTGAAAATGTGACCAAGCAATATGATAATGATTCAGTTGTATTGGATCATGTAAGCTTTGAAATTGAAAAAGGGAAGTTTTATACCCTCTTAGGTCCATCGGGATGTGGAAAGACAACGATTTTACGATTAATTGCAGGCTTTACGGAAGCCTCAAGCGGAACGATTTATTTTAATGGGAAAAGAATTAATGATGTCCCGGCTAACAAACGTCAGGTTAATACGGTTTTTCAAGACTACGCACTTTTCCCCCATTTGAATGTATTTGAAAATGTAGCATTTGGTCTTCGAATCAAGAAGATAAAAAATGCTGATATTGCAATAAAAGTTAAAGAAGCCCTTCGTTTTGTTAACTTAGAAGGATATGAAAACAGAGAAATAAAGGAAATGTCGGGCGGCCAAAGACAGCGCGTAGCCATTGCACGAGCAATTGTAAATCAGCCCGAAGTCATTTTGCTGGACGAGCCGCTTTCAGCTCTTGATCTAAAATTGCGTACGGAAATGCAATACGAGTTAAGAGAATTACAGCGTCGTCTAGGTATTACGTTCATTTTTGTTACGCACGATCAAGAAGAAGCGCTTGCGATGTCCGATGAAATCTTTGTTTTGAATAAAGGAAGAATCCAGCAGAGCGGGGAACCTACAGATATTTATGATGAGCCAATTAATCGTTTTGTTGCCGATTTTATTGGTGAATCAAATATTGTACCAGGTAAAATGATTGCTGACTTTTTAGTGGAGTTTGGCGGCCAGCAATTTGAATGTGTCGATCAAGGATTAAACCGCAATGAGCAAGTTGAAATTGTGATTCGTCCTGAAGATTTAGCCATTACAAGCTCAGATCAAGGAAAGCTGCAGGTTCGTGTAGATTCACAGCTGTTTAGAGGAGTCCATTATGAAATTTTAGGCTATGACCATGCAGGGAATGAGTGGCTCGTTCACTCTACGAAAAAGGCAACGGTTGGCGAAGAAATTGGTTTATATTTTGAACCTGAAGCTATTCATGTTATGCGATTTAATGAAACGGAAGAAGAATTTGATAAGCGACTCGAAGGTTATGAAGAGGATTACCATGCAAACTAAATCAAGAAATATTTATTTAGTCCCGTACGTGTTATGGATTTTGCTTTTTGTAGTTGCTCCCATTGTATTAGTTGTCTATTATTCTTTTTTCAGCATTGATAATGAGCTGACGCTTGAAAACTATAAGAAATTTTTTACCCCTGTTTATTTACAGATGACGCTGAGCTCATTTTGGTATGCCTTTTTAATTACGTTATTTTCCTTGGTTTTTTCTTATCCCACAGCTTATTTACTAACGAAGCTTAAGCATAAGCAGCTTTGGCTTCTACTGATTATTTTACCGACGTGGATTAACCTATTATTAAAAGCCTATGCTTTTTTAGGTATATTCGGCACGTACGGTACGGTTAATAAGTTTACTGAATTTCTGGGACTTGGTACTCATCAAATTTTATTTACTGACTTTAGTTTTGTATTTGTATCGGTATATATTTTTATCCCCTTTATGATTTTGCCGATCTTTAACTCTTTAGAAGAACTTAATCCCTCGCTTATCTACGCTTCGCGAGACTTGGGGGCATCTTCATGGGTGACATTTAAGCGAGTGGTATTTCCGCTAACGCTAGAAGGGGTTAAATCAGGTTGTCAGGCTGTTTTTATTCCCGCACTATCACTCTTTATGATTACGCGTTTAATTGCTGGAAACCGCGTCATTACACTTGGAACAGCGATTGAACAACATTTTTTAGTGACGCAGGATTGGGGCATGGGCGCCACAATAGCCGTCTTTTTAATTATTGCGATGGCCGTTATGATGCTCATAACAGGCACTGGAAAGAGAGGTGTGTAAAATGAAGAGAAAGTGGAAGTTCAGCCACCTTTATTTATTTTTTGTATTTTTCATTTTATACGCGCCCATTTTTTATTTAATGTATTACTCTTTTAACAGCGGGGGAAACATGCGTGAATTTGAAGGGTTTACGTTAGATTGGTACAAAGAAGTGTTTCAAGACACACGTTTGCTTATCATTGTCTTGAATACCTTAATTATTGCTCTATTGTCTTCGGTTATTTCAACGATTATTGGCGTGGTAGGGGCACTTGCTATCGTATACGTGAAGCGCAGACGTGTTCAAAATACGCTGTTAACATTTAATAATGTGTTAATTGTGAGTCCAGATGTTATTATTGGCGCATCGTTTTTAATCCTATTTACCATTATTGGTGTAAAGCTCGGATTTATATCGGTATTATTAGCGCATATTGCATTCAGTGTACCGATTGTGGTCATCATGGTTCTGCCTAAGCTGCAGGAAATGAGTCCGACACTGCTTGATGCAGCCCGTGATTTGGGCGCAAGCCGCTTTGAAGTACTTTCGAAAGTGGTATTGCCATTTATTCGTCCGGGTATCTTTGCAGGCTTTTTTATGGCTTTAACTTACTCTTTGGATGACTTTGCGGTTACGTTCTTTGTGACCGGGAATGGTTTTTCCACGCTTTCAGTAGAAATTTACTCGTTAGCAAGAAGAGGGGTCTCGCTGAAAATCAATGCTCTTTCTACTCTTATTTTCATGTTTACCGTGCTGATTGTAATCGGTTATTACTTTATCAGTCAGCGATATAGCAATAAAGTGAAAGGGGTGGCGACTGGAAAATGAAGCAATTAGCAAAGCCGTTTATCTTCATCGTCATCCTTTCTTTCGTTCTTATGTACGTGGTTCACCATTTGAACAATGCCGAAGGATACTCTGGAGGAGATACGCTGACCGTCTATAATTGGGGAGATTATATTGATCCTGATTTAGTGAATCAGTTTGAAAAAGAAACCGGAATTAAAGTCATTTATCAGACCTTTGATTCGAATGAAGCAATGATGACCAAAATTGAACAAGGCGGTACGACATTTGATATTGCTGTGCCTTCTGAGTACGCGATTAGCAAGATGCGTGAAGAAAATTTACTATTGCCAATTGATCATTCGAAGCTGCCTAATTTAAAATACATTAATCCGCGTTTTTTAGACTTATCTTTTGATCCTGGCAATAAGTACTCTATTCCTTATTTTTGGGGAACTGTGGGTATTGTTTATAATTCCGATATGATTCATGGTAAGAAGATAAAAAGTTGGAATGATTTATGGGATCCTAAGCTGAAAAATCAAATTTTACTTGCAGATGGCGCTAGAGAAGTGATGGGAATGGGGCTAAATAGCTTAAATTATTCATTAAATGATACGAATAAAGCCCATCTTCAAGAAGCAAAAAGAAAGCTTGATACATTAACACCAAATGTCAAAGCCATTGTAGGAGACGAGATTAAGATGCTCCTAGCAAATGAAGAAGCGGCAATTGGCGTTGTTTGGTCAGGCGATGCTTCTGAAATTATGAGTGAAAACGATAAGCTGAATTACGTTGTTCCAGAAGAAGGTTCGAATTTATGGTTTGATAACATGGTTATTCCAAAAACGGCTAAAAACGTAGAAGGCGCACATAAATTCATGAATTTTATGCTAGATCCTAAACACGCTGCTCAGAATGCGGAATATGTAGGGTATTCTACGCCTAATAAAAAAGCGTTAGATTATTTGCCGAAAGAAGTAGCTGAAGATGAACGTTTTTACCCAGAGGAAGAACTAACAAAAAAGCTTGAAGTATATAATAACTTAGGCAAACGAATGCTTGCTTATTACAATGAGTTATTTTTAGAATTTAAAATGCACCGTAAATAAAAGGAACTTAATTAGGTCTTTATACGTAAGTTCTTTATTGTTTTTGTAAATTCAGTTGCATGATAACAAGAGGAAAGATAAAATACAAACGAGTAAAGCTAATAACATTTATTTTATGTTATTAGCTTTTTTATTTGTAAAACGGGAAAGATAAGAGAAAATTGAATGTTCTATTATTCATCTAGAATTTATATTTCACATTATATAGGAGAGAAAAAGTGAAGCAAAAACAAAAGCAGCATATTCAATCCATTTATTTTTTACGATTATTCGCTATGATGATGGTTGTGCTCGTACATGTAACAGCAGCGTATGCAACGGTACTGCCATTTGCAAGCGAAGCTTATCAGAAATATCATTTTCTTAACCGAATTGTTCGAATTGAAGCAGGAATCTTTATTGTGATCACAGGTTTGGTTTTCTTTTATAGTTATATTAATAAGCCTTTAACAAAGACTTTATGGAAAACGTATTATGCTCGAAGAGTGACATATATTTTGGTTCCCTATATTATTTGGGCACTTATTTATGAATTTTATTCGTACTATGTAGGAGCAACAGAATTAAATGCATCTGATATTGTGAAACGTATTTTACGCGGAGAGTCCTACTATCAGCTTCATTTTATCTTTTTAATTGTACAAGTCTATCTCGTGCTGCCGGTTTTTGTATGGCTAGCACAAAAAATAACCATTTTTAAAAAATACATGTGGCTGTTTGGCATTATCATTCAGCTTGGTTATTTAATGCTTAACAATACGTATCATATCACTTCATTTAATTTATTTTTAAATACAATGGCTACGTTTTTACTCGGCGGTTGGATTGGCATTTATTATCGCGAGCAAGTGGATAAAAAGTACAGTCGATCGAATGTTGTATTATTTCTGGTGACGCTCGGATCGGGAATAGCTATTTCACTGTTAAATTATCACTTGTACACAATGAAGACAATCCGAATTTCTGGCTTTACGTATGAGGCTGTTAATACGCTTTATTTGGTCGCTGGAAGTTATTTCTTCTTCCGAATTGCAGAGATATTAGCTGAAAAGCTTTCTGTGAAGTCCGTGACGACCGTTAAAAATATTGCCATGTACTCGTTTGGATTTTACTTGATTCACCCAATGGTTTTAAACTTTGTGGCAAAAGCAGTACCAATACAAGGAAATTACATGTTTCACTTTGAAATCGTGGCACGCTATGTTTTAACATTAGCGGGCTGTTACCTCATCATTTGGGGATGTCATCGTCTTTTACCGTTTGCTAGCTTTCTGTTTGGTAAACTGCCAAAAGAAGCAGTGTTCATTTACCGACGTCCGGATCATAAATAGCGTTTAGTTAAAAGTTATGTCTGCTTGCAGGCATAACTTTTTTTATAAAGTATAAGAGATGATAACACGCTAGTTTTAAAATATTTTTAAAAGTGACATGCTAAGATAATGCTTACTTAGGTAATGACAAAAGGGGGAATTTGATATGCGTGTACTTGTGGTAGAAGACGATGCTTCATTATTACACGGTATCGTAGAAGGCTTAAAAGAAGAAGGATATGAAGTTGATTGTGCGTCTGAAGGAGATGAAGGTTTGTTTTTAGCAGAGCAGAATATTTATGATGCCTTGATTTTAGATATTATGCTACCGGGTATGACAGGGCTTGACATACTAAAAAAGCTAAGAAAACAAAAGGTGCTGACGAAAGTTATTTTTCTCACTGCAAAAGATAGTGTAGAAGATCGAGTGAAAGGACTCGATTATGGAGCTGATGATTATTTGGTTAAGCCTTTTGCCATGGCTGAACTTTTTGCGAGGTTAAGGGTGATGCTCAGAGACTTGCAGGCAGAAGAAGGCATGATTTCATATGGTCCCATTTCTATACGAGAAGCCAATCATGAAGTTATGATAAATGGGAGTGCCCTAACGTTAACGATTAAAGAATTTCAGCTTTTGGAATACTTTATTCGAAATAAAGAACAAATCCTGATTCGAGATCAAATTTTTAATCGGGTATGGGGATTTACATCTGATGTAGGAGTGGGTGTAGTAGACGTCTATGTTCACCATTTAAGAAAGAAGCTTCAGCCTTTTAATTGTGACGGTTATGTACGTACAGTCAGAGGCGTAGGCTTTATGTTAAAAGGGGAAGAGCATGTTTAAAAAGACAAGAATCAGGCTTGTGTTATTTAACACAATGGTGCTGATGGTTATTTTGAGCATTTTTAGTTTAGTTTTATATTTTTATATGCAGCATGTTATTTTTTTAAATCCAGACAATCGGTTAAGTGAGATGAGGGAGCAAGTAAAAAAAAGAAACCTACATGAAATTCAAGAAAATAATGAAAGAGAAACAGAAAGGCGCGTTGCGTTTTTACTTTGGAGCAGTGATAAAAAGTTAATTAAAATCACACCTAAAAAAGGGTTATATACAAACGATATTGACGACTTTAAGCCCGCGCTCTCAGAAGGGAAAATCCAAACGTCGCAAGAGGTAAACGGTCATGCTTATCGAGTGATGAATGTGAAAAACGAAGGGTATATAAAAGACCAAGACGTTTCAACGATTCAACTTGTCTTAAACGTAGATCCAGAAACTCAAACCTTAGAGCATCTTGCTTTTCTTCTTATCATTTCAGCGTTTATTGGACTGCTTCTTTCGCTTGTAGCCGGCTTGTTTTTAGCTAATCGAGCGCTTGTACCTATACAAAAGTCGTGGAACAAACAGGTCGAATTTATTGCAGATGCTTCCCATGAGTTAAGAACGCCTCTTTCCGTGATGCAAACGCATCTCGAGCTATTGTTTAGACGACCAAATCATACGATTGAGCAAGAAAGCGAAAATATTTATCAAAGCTTAAACGAAGTGAAGCGGATGACGAAGCTGGTGGGTAACTTACTAACACTGGCTAGATCTGATTCAAGTGCACAGCTGCTAAACAAAACGGTCTTTAATATGGGCGAGCTGGTTGATAAAGTAGCTAATCAATTTGAGCCCATATTTGAACTAAAGGAGCTTCATTTCACAAGGGAGATTGAATCGTTAATGTGCGGAGGAGATCAAGAAAGACTTCATCAGCTATGTATGATTTTATTAGATAACGCTTTTAAATACACGCCCTCTGGAGAAAGCATTCACATCAGTCTAAAGAAACATCATCACTCTATGACGTTAATCGTTAGAGACACAGGCGTTGGAATTGAAGCGAAAGACCTTCCATATGTGTTTGATCGCTTTTATCGAAGTGATAAGAGCCGAGCACGTGCTGAAGGAGGGTCAGGTTTAGGTCTCGCGATTGCCAAATGGATTGTACAAGCTCATGACGGAGAAATTAAGGTTTTTAGCCAAAAAAACGTGGGTACGGAATTTCATGTGAAAATTCCGCTATGAAAAAAGCTGCCTATCATCAGGCAGCTTTTTTCATCACTTTTTTGTTGGCAGTCTTCCACGCTTTCCATGCATTAGCAAGTAACAGGCCGATTAATAAATAGGCAAGGCCGCCAAAAACTAAGTAATCTACAGCGCTAATCGCCCCCGCAAGCAGTCCAAATTTTATTTGGTCTTTATACTTTGCAGGAGAAGTTGGCGGATCCGTCACCATGAAGAAGGCTAAAAATAAAGCGGAATTGACAAAAGGAGCTCGTAAAGCATCCGCTACATCTCCTATTCCTATTAATGACATAATCGTAAAAATAGCAAAATACACGCCTGAAAATGCAAATACTTGAGGGAATTTATTTACTTTGCTTGTCACAAGGTACCCCGTCACAAACACAAACACAATGAGCCATACAGGTAGTAAAGATAAGCTTCCCCACCAGCTTTGGCCGCTTGAAAAGACAATAAGTGAAAAGAGAAGACCAAAAGCGGCAGGGTTAAAAATCGGCTTCTTTTTAACTTTTACTAAGTGCTTCGATAAAATCGCAACAGCTACAGTGCAAAATGTGACCCAAGCAGGTGTAGAGGTGCTGAGCACTAAGGCAATAATTAATCCAGTAATAATTCCGCCGTCAGGAAGCTGAATTTTCTTTTTATAAGCAAAAGAAAATCCTAAATCTAAGGCGGCCGCCGAAGATACGGCAAGCAGTAGGTGTCCTAACCCTTGAAAGGCAGAAGAGTTGAATTCACCTAATAAAGTTAAAAGCAGCAGCATAGCGATTACATATCTTTTAGGTGTTTTAACTAGCTGCGCCCATCGACTTACTTCCTTTGGTTTGTTTTCATCTACAATAATATAACCTTTTGGTGTACTAATATATTTAACACCGCTTCTTCGTTCAGAACGTGTGGTCATAATTCATTAATTCCTCCATATCTGATGTGAAAAAAGGAGTGAAACTAGAATCGAAGAGCACGCCGCGTATGTCGGCATCATTCAATAAATTTACTCCTTTTTCTGCTCCTAAAATAAAAGCTGACGTAGATAACGCATCGGCCAGCATGGCAGAAGGAGCAATAGCTGTACAACTCAGTAGACTGCTTCGAGTGGATGGAGATAAGGGATTAACCAAATGATGCGTTGATGGATGCGTCTTATTTTTTCTAGCATAATTTCCTGATGTGCAGACAGCCGTATCTGTTACACGCAAAGTGAGTAATGACTGCGTTTGAATCGCAGGGTGCTGAATCCCGACTTTCCACAATTCTCCGTGTTGATTGAGGCCTTTAACTAGGATGTCTCCTCCCGCATTAATCATAAAATGCTGATAAGGAATGGAGCGGGCAGCTAAATCAATTGCCAATCCTTTGGCGACCGCTCCAAGATCTATAATCATCGGTTTTTGTAAGAGAACCGTTTTTTTATGTGTATCCAATACGATGTCTTTATAACTTCCAGAATTGACTGCTTCGTTCACTTGTACGGGCTTTCCATATAAGTAGTGTTCGTTAAAACCGCGGTTTTCTAATTGTTTTCCTACCGTTGGGTCAAAGATGCCATTCGTTTCATTTGCTACTAAGACAGCGAAATGAAGGGCTTCAAATAATAGAGGACTAACAGAAACCGGTTCTTTGACATGTCTCATTAGTTTCATAACTTCGCTTTTGGTATCAAATCGACTGCATATCGTTTCAACGGTTTTAAAAATAGTAAATGCCTTTGAGATGTGGTGAAGGACATTTGCTTCCTCTGATTGCGGAGCAATTACTTGAATGGACACGGTTGTTCCCATACATAAGACAGAGCGGCTATACGTTTTTATGGACATCATTCGTTTCTCCTTTATGCATTCATTGCTTGCTGAAGTGCGTCGTCCACGGCATTTTGAAAATCTTCTGTACTAAGCGTTGCTCCGCTCACGACGTCGACATCTGAGCTTTGTCTTTGTACCACTTGAGACGGAAGATTCTCAATGTAACTCTCAGAATAGTGAGTATCCGCTTCTGTAATTTCAACTATATCAATTCGATCGTTTTTAATGGTCACCGATACGTAAACAGTTCCGATACGGTTGCTTCCTTGTCCAGCATACGTTCCATCTTTGTATTTTGTTTTAGGAGCAGAACTTTCGGTACTCGCTGATGAAGGGTTCTTATTAGAAGAAGCTATATCTTCTCCCCAGTTGTCATTAACAATCGTTTGATTGTCTGTCTGATCGGTCGTGTTTTTCTGATGACGAGCCGGCGTGACTTGAACAGCTTGCGCGTCAGATAGAGTGTTTATATAACCGGTTGCATAAATACTTCCAATGGCTACGCTGCAGGCAGCAATCATCGTTTTTCCCATTTTACTCATGATTGTTGAACCTCCTGATTTATACCAGAACTATAAGTTCGATTATTGATGGTGATCTTTAGCATAGATAAACTTTACAAATAAACTTTTAAAAAAGATTTAAAATCAAAAAAGTTTTTTTAAAAATAAATGATCTAAGTGAAAAGGTCATTTTAAATAATGAAAGGAGAAGCTGGAATTTCTTTCACAAGCCTAGCTATTTTGACATACGTAATAATAGTTAATATTTCTGTTTACTATCTAAACGTGCATGATAAAATAGAAAAGATGAATATGTGTTAGGAGGAACATCAGTGAAAATTAAGCTTGGCCTTTTATACGGAGGAAAATCCGCTGAACATAAAGTATCTTTACAAACAGCTCTAGCAGTTTCAAAAGCAATTAATCACGATAAATATGAAGTGCATCCAATTTACATTACAGAAACAGGAAAGTGGATTCGCGGCACACAGCTGACTGGTCCGCTTGAAACAGTTGCTCAATTAGAAATTCAAGATAACGGAACTGCTATTTCACCAGTTTCATTGAATACGGAAATGTTTGCATTAACAGATTCAAAAACAGATGATCAGCTAGATGTTATTTTCCCACTTCTTCATGGTCCAAATGGAGAAGATGGTACGGTACAAGGATTATTAGAATTATTGAATATTCCTTATGTTGGAAATGGTGTATTAGCTTCAGCGGCTGGTATGGATAAAGTTGTAATGAAGCAGCTGTTTGCACAGGCAGGTCTGCCTCAAGTAGAGTACGTATCATTTATCCGCCGCGAGTGGGAAGCAGATCGAACGGCTGCTTATGAAAAAGTAGAAACACTTGGATACCCTTGCTTTGTTAAACCAGCAAACTTGGGTTCAAGCGTTGGGATTAGCAAATGTGATAACCGCGAAGAGTTAGAAGCGGCATTTGTTGAAGCCTTCTTATTCGATCGAAAAATCATTGTAGAAGCAGCAGCAGTTGGTCGTGAAGTTGAAATTGGTGTGTTAGGGAATGATGAAGCAGCTTGTTCAGTAGTTGGAGAAATCTTACCTAAAAAAGCGTTTTACGATTACAAAGCCAAATATGAAGACGGCGATACAGGTCTTATTATTCCAGCTGAAATTACAGAAGAACAGCATCAAGAAATGTCAGCACTAGCAATCAAAGCATTTAAAGCAATTGATGGATCTGGTCTTGTACGTGCAGATTTCTTCTTAACATCAGAAGGTAAATTCATTATTAATGAAGTGAATACGATGCCTGGTTTTACACCTTTCAGTATGTTCCCGTTATTGTGGAAACACGCAGGGGTTGAATATCCAGATTTAATTGAAAAACTTGTATCACTAGCAATTGAACGTCATACTGAAAAGCAGCAAATTAAACACACAATGTAACTCACACAACACTATTCATTATGAATAGTGTTTCTGTGTTTCGTTTCAATTAATGTTATCCATAATTTACTTTATATCGAGAGGAGCAAACCAACAATGATTAAACGTACGCTTAAACAGCTAGCTGCAATGATTCCAGGAAGTGTATTTCATAGCGGGAACGAAGCAGCTGTAATTGAGGGAGTCTCAATTGATACGAGAACCATTCAGCAAGGCAATTTATATATCCCAATTAAAGGGGAACGTTTTAACGGGCATGCATTTGTCGATAAAGCAATTGAAAACGGAGCGGTCGCTACTCTGTGGAACAAGGATGAAGAAAACCCACCGACAGACATTAGCGTTATTTTAGTCGATGATACGCTAGAAGCTCTTCAGCAATTAGCGAAATCCTATCGTCACGAGTTAGATATTAAAGTAGTGGGCATTACAGGAAGTAACGGAAAAACAACGGCAAAAGACATGGTGAAAGCTGTGCTTGATACAACTTACCGTGTTCTGAAAACAGATGGAAACTTTAATAATCATATCGGCATGCCGCTTACTATTTTGCGTTTAGATGAAACTCATGATATTGCAGTTTTAGAAATGGGCATGAGCAGCCGAGGTGAGATTGAGTTTCTTTCTAATTTAGCGGAGCCTGATGTGGCCATTATTACAAATATCGGAGAATCGCACCTTCAAGACTTAGGAAGCCGTGATGGAATCGCGGAGGCAAAATTAGAAATTACAAGCGGCTTAGCACCAACAGGTCAGCTTGTCTATAATGGTGATGAGCCGCTTTTAACGTCGCGCGTAGTTAATCCAGTATTTGAAACGGTGACATTTGGCAGCTCAGAACAAAACGATTTGTATCCAAGTGCTATTTCAGCTGAAGAGTTAGGAACAACATTCACTGTTTCACGTGAAACAACATATTCATTCTTTATCCCGGTATTAGGTAAACATAATGTTCACAATGCGCTTTCTGCGATTGCGGTAGGTCATTATTTTGGACTAGACAATAAAACAATCGCTAAGGGATTAAAAGAATTAAAGCTAACCAATATGCGTATGGAGCTCGTGAAACGAACAGATGGCCTGACCTTCATTAATGACGCATATAACGCAAGCCCAACGTCCGTTAAAGCTGCTATCACGTTGATGCATGATTTAGAAGGCTATAAGCAAAAAATTCTTGTTCTCGGGGATATGCTGGAGTTAGGCGATCAGGAAAAAGAGTTTCATAAAGAAGTGGGAGAGTTTATTCAAGCAGAAAAAATTGATTATGTTCTCACATACGGCCCCTTATCTGTTGAAATTGAGCAAGGAGCAAAAAATAATTTTGCAGAAGATAAGGCAATGCACTTTGAGGAGAAAGATGAGCTTGTTAAAAAATTAACAGCGATTACAACAAGAGAAGATGTGGTTTTAGTGAAAGCATCTCGAGGGATGAAGCTTGAGGAAGTTATCTCAAAAATGATGCATAAATTACCTTGATATTAAAAAGAGTATAAGTAAGCTCTATTGCAAACGGAAAGCCATAGTGTTATGATGTAGTCTGAGTGTCTTGAGGCGCTTATACTCTAAACGTTGAATTTATTGAAGTAGTCGTTTAGAGCATTTTCCGTTTCCTCGGAGAATGCTTTTTTTTGTAAAATATAGATAGTCTAAATATAAAAGGAGTTTGAAAAACTTGGCATTATTTCAAGATTTAGGATTAAGTCAACAGCTTAATAAAGCTGTGAGTAAAATGGGTTTTGAAGAAGCAACACCAATTCAATCAGAAACTATCCCATTGGCACTAGAAGGTCACGATTTGATCGGACAAGCACAAACAGGAACAGGGAAAACAGCGGCATTTGGTATTCCTCTTATCGAAAAAGTTGATGTAAACGTAGATGCAATTCAAGGATTAATTATTGCTCCTACTCGTGAACTTGCTGTACAGGTATCTGAAGAACTTTACAAAATTGGTCAAACAAAGCGTGTACGCGTACTATCAATTTATGGTGGTCAAGATATCAGTCGTCAAATTCGTGCATTGAAAAAGCACCCTCATATTATCGTAGGAACACCAGGACGTATGCTAGATCATATTAATCGTCGTACACTTCGTCTACAAGACGTTCATACAGTTATATTAGATGAAGCAGATGAAATGTTAAACATGGGATTCATCGAAGACATTGAAAAAATCTTATCAAACGTACCTGAGAACCACCAAACACTTTTATTCTCAGCAACAATGCCTACTCCAATTCGTCGCATTGCTGAAAAATTCATGAACGAACCAAAAGTGGTAAAAGTAAAAGCAAAAGAAGTAACGATGCCAAACATTACGCAGTACTATTTAGAAGTGCAAGAAAAGCGTAAATTTGATATCCTTACTCGTCTTTTAGATATGCAATCACCTGAATTAGCTATCATCTTTGGTCGTACAAAACGCCGTGTTGATGAGTTATCAGAAGCATTAAATATGCGTGGTTATTCTGCTCAAGGTATCCATGGTGACTTGACGCAATCGAAACGTCTATCTGTACTACGTCAATTTAAAGAAGGTTCTATTGATGTATTAGTTGCGACTGACGTAGCTGCACGCGGACTTGATATCTCTGGTGTTACTCATGTATACAACTTTGATATCCCTCAAGATCCAGAGAGCTATGTACACCGTATCGGACGTACAGGACGTGCTGGTAAAATGGGTGCTGCTATGACATTTGTAACGCCAAGAGAAACTGGACAGTTACACAACATTGAGCGTACAACAAAACGTAAAATGGAGCGTATGACGCCTCCAACGCTTGATGAAGCAATGGAAGGTCAACAGCGTATTGCGGCTGACAAATTAACAGAATCTGTGACACAAGGCAACTTATCTTACTACAAACAGTTGGCAGAAGAGTTACTTGAAGAGCACGATTCAGTTTCATTAGTGGCAGCTGCAATTAAATTATTTACAAAAGAGCCAAACGAATCACCAATTCAATTAACTGCGGAACCACCGGTAATTGCAAAAGGTGATAAAAACAAACGTGGAAATGGCGGAGGTCGCTCACGTTCTAATTCTAAAAACTACTCACAGCAAAATCGTCGTGGAAACTCAAAGCGTTTTGGTGACAAGCGTCGCGGTGGAAGCAACGGCAGTGATAATAGAAATCGCAATAGCAGCAGTAATCGTAAAGATTCTCGCAGCAAAGCGTAAAACAAAAACGAGCCTTAACAGGCTCGTTTTTTTTATGTGTTAATTGCTATTTTATTGGTGCACACTATGAGTAAAATAAAATGGGGTGTTCACTGATGTCGACCATTGTTCGGTTAGGTTATGTGGCGATGAGCGTTCATTTGGAAAATAGTTCTCCTTCTCAAACAATGACTTTTGCACAATTTCAGCGTGTGAAAGATCATGAAGCGGCCATTCGCAAGCTCGAACGTATTGCAATATCCAACTTAGAAAACTGCTTACGGTTATTAAAACATAATGCATGGAGTGAAATTGAGTTTTTTCGATTCAGTTCTAAGCTAATTCCATTAGCTAACCATGACGCGCTAAAAGAGTGGAACTACATAGCTCCTTTAAAGGATGCTCTTCAGCGTATTTCTGTATTTTTGAAGGAACATCCAATGCGAGTAGATTTTCATCCGGATCATTTTGTTGTTTTAAACTCAACGGATAAAGAGGTTTTTAAGCATTCTATCCAAACTCTTCGCATGCATCAAAAGTTGCTGAAAGGAATGGATGTTCCGCTTCAAAATCGCTGTGTTTTACATGTTGGAGGAGCTTATAATGATAAAGAAAAAGCACTGGAGCAGTTTATTCACAATTGGGGGCTTGTACCTCAATCCATTCAGCAAATGATTATGTTGGAAAACGACGATACAACCTTTCATATAAAGGACGTCTTATATTTATGTGAAAAACTAAATGTCCCAATCATTTTTGATCTTCATCATCATCAGGCAAACAACGATGAAACTTCATGGCAAGAGCATTGGGGCCGTATCATTAGAACATGGGAACATGAAACGCTTCCTCTTAAAATGCATATATCTAGTCCTAAAAGTGATAAAGAATTTAGAGCCCATGCAGATTATATCGATGTTAATGGGTTTTACAGCTTTTTAAAAGAAATAAATGGAACGATACCGCAAATTGATTGCATGATTGAAGCTAAGAAAAAAGATGAAGCGCTCTTTCAGTTAGTAAGAGATTTAAAGTCTTATGAAGATGTGGAATTTATTAACTCATCCACTTTTTATATTAAATCCTAAAGCAGGCCTCATATCTGTGGCTTGTTTTTCTGTTTGAACGCAAGAAAAGCGAGAAGAAATCCAGCAATACCTCCAGCGAAATGAGCTGTGTTGTTGGTTCCTGGTGTTAGCAGACCTGAAAGTAATCCAATAATTAAAAAGACGACAATGATTTGCTGGTTGCTTTTAGAAAGCATATGCTTTTGTTTTATGACAAGATAGAGGTAAAACCCAAGCAGCCCGAAAATGGCACCGGATGCACCCACATGGCTGTAAAAAGAAGATTGGATTAGAAATGTAACAATATTTCCAAGCAATCCACACGTAAGGTAGAATAGAAGAAACTTATAAGAAGAAAGAATACGCTCAGCACCTGGTCCTAACAAGAACAAGGAAAATGAGTTAAAAAGAAGGTGTGAAAAGCTTAGATGCAAAAAGATAGGTGTGAAAAGTCGCCAGTAGTCTCCTTGAGAAATTAAGCTATTCACACCAATAAGTTGATGTATAAAAGATTCTGCAAGGTGTGAGGGAAGAGCGGCAAGTAACCATAGCGCAATGTGGATGCAGATAAGCGTGAAGGTAACAGGGTAAAAACGTTTAAATTCAGCTGCATTTTCTGTGCGTACGAACATATTTGTCACTCCTTTTTATAAAGGCATTTTTATATACTATTCTGTAAGAGAGGATTAAATGAAAATGATTATAGGAACTGGAATTGATATTACAGAGTTAGACCGGATTGAAAAAATGGTGCAACGGCAAAGCGCTTTTATTACTCGGATTTTAACAAAAAATGAAAAAGAACGCTATGAAAAGCTATCAAGCCGACGTAAGGTCGAATTTTTAGCAGGAAGATTTGCTGTGAAGGAAGCATATTCGAAAGCTCTTGGAACAGGAATAGGAAAAGATTTCAGCTTCCAAGATATCGAAGTTGTGAATGATGAAAGAGGAAAACCCCACATTGTTACAAAACAACCACTGGAAGCGTCTGTACACGTATCTATTTCGCACAGTGCGCACTATGCGATTGCTCAAGTAATTATTGAACGCTTGTCAAGCTAGTCTGCATATTCACTATTTCTTGTTCATATATTCATAGTGTGGATAGGGGAGACAAGATATGTTCTTGCTTCTCCGTTTAGCTGTGAATATACGAAATAAAGGAGTTGGGGAAATGCATAAAAAATGGATTGGCTTATTTGTTTGCGCCTTTTTTCTCTTAGCCTTATCAGCATGCGGTGAAAAAAGTCAGCAGGATGTAACAGATGCATTGGATGCCAAGGTACAAGAAATGGCGGGGTATAAATCAGATGCTAAGATGACATTGAATACAGGGAAAGATGCTCAAGTATACGATGTAGAGATTTGGCATAGTAAGCCTATGTATTATCGAGTGAATTTGAAAAATACAAAGAAAGATCAAAGCCAAATGATTTTGCGTAATGATGAAGGGGTTTTTGTTTTAACGCCGGCCTTAAATAAAAGCTTTCGTTTTCAAAGTGACTGGCCGCAAAATAGCAGTCAAGCTTATTTGTATGAATCCCTTGTCCAAGATATTGTGAAGGATGAAAAGGCAAGTTTTAAATCAACGGATAAGCATTATATTTTTGAAACAAAAACCAACTATCAAAATAGCACAATGCTTCCTAAACAAGAAATTACGGTGAACAAAAGTGACTTAGCGCCTGTGTCGGTTAAAATTATGGATACGGATAATAAAGTGTTAATAAAAGTTGATTTCTCTAAGGTGAAATTCGATTCTAAGTTTGATAAAGGGGCTTTTGATACAAAAAGAAACATGACAAGTGCAAAGATTGACATTCCGACATTAGCTCAGCAAAAATCATTTAGCGTTCTTTACCCTAAGGATGTTCCAAAAGGTACAAAGCTGTCCAAGGAAAAGAAAATTGAGACGGAAAATGGCGAGAGAGTCGTTTTAATGTACAAGGGAGAAAAGCCGTTTACGCTTGTACAAGAAAAAGCTCAAGTAGCTAAAACAGCAACATCTACAGTTACTGCCGGAGAGCCGTTTGATTTAGGTTTTACTGTGGGAGCTTTAACGAATAAAAGTCTATCTTGGACATATAATGGAGTAGACTTTATGCTGGCTTCTGATCAGCTAACACCAGATGAATTGAGTACAGTTGCTAGATCTGTGCAAAGTCAGATGGGAAAATAAGAGAAGCTTACAAGCCTGCATATATGTAGGCTTGTTCTTGCTTGATTTGAATAAAGATCGAGATGAAGTTTGGCTATAGATGTATTATACTAACAGAGGAAAGTACGTTTAGAATGGTTCTGAAAAAAGGAAGTGTCGTAGTAATGGATGCATTTTATAGAGAAACATGGGCAGAAATTGATGTAGAAGCCATTTTTCAAAATGTGAATCATGTAAGAGAACTGATACCGGGGCATAAAATGTTAATGGCCGTAGTAAAAGCGAATGCGTACGGGCATGGAGATAAAGAAGTAGCAGAGATTGCGCTTCAAGCTGGCGCTGATATGCTAGCTGTAGCTTTTCTGGATGAAGCTATTGCTCTTCGAAAAAAAGGAATAAAGGAATCCATTTTAGTATTAGGAGCCGTGCCTACCCTACACATTCAAACCGCATTGGAGTGGGATGTAACGGTCACTGCTTATAGCAAAGCTTGGATTGAAGAAGCAGCGTCCATTCTAGGTGAAAACAGTCAGCTGCATATGCACTTAAAAATAGATACAGGCATGGGTCGCTTAGGAATTAGAACAAAAGAAGAATTACACAAAACGATGAAGATCATCGCTTCTCATTCGGGATTTGTGCTGGATGGAGTGTTTACACACTTTGCAACAGCAGACGAGCTAAATTCGTCTTATTTTGAAGAACAATACACATTCTTTGAAGAAATGGTTGGAATTGTGAAAGAACATAATTTTACACCTCCGATGATTCACTGTGCAAATAGCGCAGCCTTGCTTCGTCGTCCGAACGATATCTTTAATGGCGTACGCTTAGGTATCTCTATGTATGGCTTGAGCCCTTCTGAGGAATTAAAAGAAGTTTTGCCAATTCCGTTAAAACAAGCTTTTTCGCTGCACAGCCGTATTGTGCATGTTAAAAAAGTCAAAAAAGGGAGTCATATCAGTTACGGAGCTACTTATGAAGCTAAAGAAGATGAATGGATTGCTACTATTCCAGTAGGATATGCAGACGGCTGGATTCGTAAATTAAGTAATTTTGAAGTGTTAGTAGATGGAGTTAAAGTGCCAATTGTTGGTAGAATATGCATGGATCAATTGATGATTAAATTGCCTAAAATGTATAAAACGGGCACGAAAGTCACATTTATTGGAAAACAAAAAGGTGCTGAAATTACAATTGATGAAGTAGCGAAGCATCTTGAAACAATTAATTATGAAATCCCTTGCATGGTTGCAGCAAGGGTTCCGAGGGTTTATACAAGAGATTCGCAGCATATTGATGTTAATAATTATATCTTGCGCTGAATATACATCTTCCTGAGTCAACATAAAAAGCCTGTGAACAAAAGACAATAAAATAATAACTTCCATGCATAAAAGAGGGTATCAATTGACGATAATAGTGTAGAAATTGACAGAATTAACTTTCCATTAAAGCTAATCAATGTTATGATAAGGAAAGATGAGACTATTGGTGTGTGTATTGATGTTGGAGGTGTATGTTTGTGTCTGAAGCGAGCGCAACTACAGAAATCCTAGTAAGATTACCGAAAAATTTAGTATCGGAGCTCGATCTTATGGTTAAACAAGAAAATGGCAACCGAAGTGATTTTATTCACCAAGCAACAAAATTGTACCTTCGTGAGCGAAAAAAACGCCATATTCGCGAATCAATGAGACGTGGATATATGGAGATGGCAAAGATAAACTTAAATATTGCTTCCGAGGCTTTTCTAGCAGAGTATGAAGCTGATCATACTGTGGATCGTTTAGTAAGCGGGGGGTAATGACTTGGTAGTCAAACGTGGCGACGTTTATTTTGCTGACCTATCTCCTGTTGTTGGCTCAGAACAAGGAGGCGTTCGCCCTGTACTTGTCATTCAAAATGATATAGGCAATCGTTTTAGCCCAACTGTTATTGTAGCTGCGATCACTGCTCAAATTCAAAAGGCAAAGTTACCTACGCATGTTGAAATTGATGCAAAGCGCTATGGATTTGAGCGAGATTCAGTTATTTTACTAGAACAAATTCGTACTATTGATAAACAGAGGCTAACAGACAAGATTACCCATTTAGATGATGAAATGATGGACAGAGTGGATGAAGCCTTGCAAATCAGTGTAGGACTTATCGACTTTTAGAATTATACTTCCATTTATGCTAAGTTGCTCCTTTATGAGCAACTTTTTTAATTTGACTAGGAATAATCAGTAAACGTATATTGTAATAAGAAACGTTTTAAAAATGATAATATATATATAGATATAAATGAGTGTATTGACTCACAAGGAGGACCTCATGAATCAAGATTTATTCAATTATATACAAAATCATAAATCAGAAATTTTTGATCGATGGCTAGTGTTAATGAATGATGTGGAAACAGAGCGGATTAAAAACATTGTATCTGAGCAAGTGTACGTAAATGTAAGCTCTGATTTTGTAAATTTACTTTTGGCAAAAGCATTCCGTGATCAGGAAAATTTTGCAGAGGAACTAGAGGAAGTAGTAGGACGAGTTGTGAGTTTAGGATGGCCTCTTGCTTATTTGACACAGGGTGTACGTAACTTGGGTCACGTAGTGGTTGAAGGGTATGTAAACAGTGAACATGCGAAGGCTGACCAAACTCATTCTGAATTATTCTATCGGTTTGACAAGTGGTTAAGTCCTATTTATAACAAAATAGTAGAACAATACTCCAACTCGTGGGAAAATACAGTTATGTTGCAAAAAGTTGCACTTCAAGAATTGTCTGCTCCATTAATACCGGTATTTGATAAAATTACAGTAATGCCGCTTGTAGGAACAATTGACACTGATCGTGCAAAGAAAATTATGGAAAACTTACTGCAAGGTGTCGTAAAGCACCGATCAGAGGTCGTATTAATAGATATTACCGGAGTACCAGTAGTGGATACGATGGTTGCGCATCATATCATTCAAGCTGCTGAAGCCGTACGTTTGGTTGGAGCCAAGTGTTTGTTAGTAGGAATTCGTCCGGAAATTGCTCAGACTATTGTGAACTTAGGTATTAACTTAAACGAAATTATTACGAAAAACTCATTAAAAAAAGGTGTAGAGTTTGCGTTAGAAATGACTGAGCGGAAAATAGTTGATATAGAATCGGAGGAATAAACGTGAGAATACCCATTTTGAAATTGTACGACTATTTATTGGTATCCATTCAATGGGAGCTGGATGATCAAACGGCTATTCAATTCCAAGAAGATTTGCTAAGTAAAATTCATCAAACTGGAGCAAAAGGAGTGGTAATCGACTTAACTTCAATTGATATGATCGATTCATTCATCGCAAAAGTGTTAGGTGACGTGGTTAGCATGTCTAATTTGATGGGGGCTAGAGTAGTATTAACAGGTATCCAGCCTGCAGTAGCTATTACACTTGTTGAGTTAGGGATTGGCCTAAATGATGTTCTTACTGCACTCGATTTAGAAAAAGGTCTTGAGAAACTCCAATCGGAATTGGGGGATTAGTATATGGAATTCCAATCCAGCGTAAAAATCGTAACAGAATGGGACATCGTAGCGGCACGCCAATTAGGTAGAAATGTGTCGAAAGAGCTAGGGTTTGGAACAGTTGACCAAGCTCGTATTACAACCGCCATTTCTGAATTAGCTCGTAATATTTACCTATATGCGGGTAAGGGTCAAATCTATATTGAGAAATTAAATCGTGGAGGAAAAAACGGTCTTCTTGTCGTAGCAACAGATGAAGGGCCAGGTATCCCCGACGTTCGCAAAGTAATGGAAGATGGATACTCAACATCGGGTGGACTAGGAGCTGGGCTTCCTGGGGTGAAACGATTGATGGATGAGTTTGACATCGAAACAAATGTCGGAGAAGGTACTGAGATTAAAGCAGTTAAGTGGCTCCGGTAGGAGGAAATAGATAATGTCTTTTGATAAAGAGATGAGAGATTTATACAAAGATATTTTGGGGAACTATATCCAAACACAAAATGAACAAATTTTGTATCAAGGACAAAAACTAAGTAGAAAATCTTTAGAGAATGAAATATCACCAGAAGATATTGTGAGCATTCATAAAGAAGTGATTGAAGAAATTTATTCTGATATTCCAGAAAAAGTGCTGCATTCTCTGGACTTTTTACTTGAAGTAATGATTAGCTACGGTCTTGCTCTTCGTGAGCATCAAACATTAAAAAATAAGCAGCGGGAACTTCGTTCTGAAATTGAAGTTGCCGCTAACGTCCAGCAGACGCTGTTAGGGACAAAGGTTCCGGCTAGTTCAACTTTAGAAATTGGCGCGATTAGCGTACCGGCTAAACAGATGAACGGAGATTATTTTCACTTTGTAGAAGAAGAACACGGTGGGTTAAGTATTGCCATTGCCGATGTGATCGGAAAAGGAATTCCAGCTGCAATGTGTATGTCTATGATCAAGTATGCAATGGACAGCTTACCGGACTCAAGAAAAAACCCAAGTTACGTATTAGAGAACTTGAATAATATTGTAGAGCGAAACGTAGATCCAAGTATGTTTATTACGATGTTCTATGGAAGCTATAATCCCGAGACAAACTTATTTGATTATGCATCTGCAGGGCATGAGCCAGGCTTTTATTATGACGCTAAAGCTGATTCATTTGAAGATTTGGAAGCAAAAGGACTCGTGCTAGGAGTCGATCGCCATGTGAAATATCTTCAGTACGAGCAGCAGCTTTCAAAAGGCGATATGATTGTTCTGTTAACAGATGGCGTAACAGAATGCAGAACTGAAGAAGGATTTATTGAAAGATTGGACATCATAAAATTAATTCGAAAATACATGCATTTGTCTCCTCAAGAAATTGTAGAATCTGTATATAAAGAGCTGGAAAAACTACAGCATTTTCAATTGAGGGATGATTTTACATTGATTATTTTGAAGAGTTTAGTTTAAGTATTCTAAATAAGGGTACAGAAAAGATAGCACAAAATTAGAGGGGGTCTACTAATACGATGAATTTAAAAATAGATATACAAAAGGACGGTCACGCATATCGTATTAAGCTGGCTGGAGAGATTGACGCATATACAGCACCTAAGCTAAAAGAAAAGTTCATGGAAATTACTGAACATACTGAACCGGAAATTATAGTCGATTTAACCGATGTATCATACATGGATAGTACAGGACTAGGTGTATTTATTGCATTGTTAAAAGCCAATAAGAAAAATAACGGCTCTTTGAAATTTGTTGGTGTATCAGAGCGCATCAAGCGCTTATTTGATATTACGGGCCTTACAGACATTTTAAACGTGAATTCACAAGTAGAAGGTGGCGTAAAATGAAACAGCCTTATGACTTTGTTGAGATGAAGATTCCTGCTAAGCCGGACTATGTAGCGATTATTCGACTGACGCTATCTGGTGTAGCAAACCGGATGGGTTTTTCTTATGATGAAATTGAAGATATGAAAATTGCTGTCAGTGAGGCATGTACAAATGCCGTGCAGCATGCTTATAAAAGCGACGAAAATGGTGAAGTTAAAGTAGGTTTTGGTTTATTTGATGACCGTTTAGAAATCATGGTGGTCGATAAAGGTGAAAGCTTCAATTTTGAAGAGCTTAAGGAACATATAGGACCTTATGAAACATCAAAAGAAGTTGAATTTCTTCCTGAAGGTGGACTTGGTTTATATTTAATTGAAACACTAATGGACGAAGTGAAAATGGTCAATTCAAAAGGTGTAACGCTAATGATGACTAAGTATGTGCAAAGAGAGCAGGTGGAGAGTGATGAAAACACAGTCTCAACCTATGAAATTAACTAAAGAACAGGTTCAGGAACGAATTGAGCGCTTTCAAAAAACGCAGGATGAAGAAGCACAAAGTGATCTAGTAGTACATTACAAGAACCTTGTTGAATCTATTGCACGTCGTTATTCAAAAGGCAGAAGCTTACATGAAGATATTGTGCAGGTAGGGATGCTAGGACTGTTAGGAGCTATTAGAAGGTATGATGCTTCATTTGGAAGAAGCTTTGAATCGTTTGCTGTTCCTACAATCATTGGAGAGATTAAGCGATTTTTACGCGATAAAACGTGGAGTGTTCACGTGCCACGCCGCATCAAAGAATTAGGTCCTAAAATTAAAGCAGCTGTCGAAGAGCTAACAACCCGTTTACAGCGATCTCCTCAAGTGAAAGAAATTGCTGATCATATCGGAGTGACAGAGGAAGAAATTTTAGAAACGATGGAGATGGGGCAAAGTTATCAAGCGTTGTCTGTTGATCATTCCATTGAAGCAGACTCTGATGGAAGCACTGTTACAATCCTTGATTTAGTAGGTGAACAAGAGTCGGGTTATGAGAAAACTGATCAGCGCTTAGTGTTAGAAAAGATTCTGCATGTCTTAAGCGATAGAGAAAAAGAAGTGATTCGCTATACATTTATTGAAAATCTGAGTCAAAAAGATGCCGGTGAGAAGTTAGGGATTTCTCAAATGCATGTATCTCGACTGCAAAGAAGAGCGCTTGATAAGCTAAGAACTGCAGCTCGCTCAGATTCTAACGATTCGGAGTATATGTCGTGATGACAGTAGACCCTAATACAAAGTCGATTCAAACTCATATATACCAAGAGCCGAAGCAAGGGAACGTTTGTTGTGGAGACAGTTACTATGTCAAAGAAACGGATGACTATTTTCTATGTGCAGTGGCAGATGGATTAGGAAGCGGTGAACAAGCCAGAGCCGCTTCTGTAGCTGTTACGGATGTAGCGAAAGATCATCATCATCTAGATGTGGATGAGATCATTTCTAAGTGCAACAAAGCTACTCGACATACAAGAGGCGCAGCAGTAGCTATTTTGAAAATTGATAAAAAACATAACGAATTTCATTATACAAACGTAGGTAATATCCGCTTTTATCTGTATTCTCCGGAGGGGAAATTAACGTACCCTCTGCCAATTCAAGGTTTTTTATCAGGGAAAATTCAAAAGTTCCGCACACAAACCTTCCCATATGACTCCGGTTCTAAATTTTTGATTCATACAGATGGCTTAGAATTAAAAGAGATTAAATCTGTTTTTGCTAACTCGATGAATGTAGATCAATTGTCGACACGGCTACAAGCAGCAATTCGATCTCATAATGACGATATTACGTATATCGCTGGTCATCTTCCAACTGCATAGCCTTTCTTTTTAGCTCACATGTGTTATTGCATGTGAGTTTTGTTACAATAGAGACAAAGTTTCATTTAGGTAGGAGGATAAGCTGTGTCTGTTGCAACGAAATTAGATAATCAAATTGTTCAACGTGTAAGTAAAGAGGTGGAGATTTCACAAAAGCAAGTACAAAACGTAATTGCTTTAGTAGAAGACGGTAATACAGTTCCCTTTATTGCTCGATATAGAAAAGAACAAACTGGTGCTTTGGATGAAGTCCAAATCCGGAATATTTTAGATTCCTGGAACTACTTAATGAATTTAGAGGAGCGTAAAGAGGAAGTTCTTCGATTAATTGAAGAACAAGGGAAATTAACTGAGGAACTGGCTGCTCAAATTCATCAAGCGAAGAAATTGCAGCAAGTAGAAGATTTATACCGCCCCTTTAAGCAAAAACGACGTACAAAAGCAACTGTAGCAAAAGAAAAAGGTCTTGAACCATTAGCACAGTGGCTACTAAGCTTTCCACGTTCTGACGTGAAGAATGAAGCGCAAGCATACATAAATGAAGAAGTGGGAGTTCAATCTTCTGACGAAGCTATTCAGGGAGCTCTAGACATTGTAGCGGAACAAATTTCTGACGAAGCGTCTTATCGTCAATGGATTCGTACGACCACTGTAAAAGATGGCATAATTGTTACTTCAGTCAAAGATCCGGAAAAAGATGAAAAAAACATCTATGAAATGTACTATGAATATACAGAAGCGGTAAAGCGAATCGTTCCTCATCGTATCTTAGCTATGAATAGAGGAGAAAAAGACGGTATTTTAAAAGTGAATATTGATGCGCCTACAGATCGTATTCTTTCGTATTTACATAAACAAGTAATCAAAAAAAGGGATTCTTCAGCCGAAAGTTATATCATCTCAGCTATAGAAGATGCTTATAAACGCTTAATAGAACCATCTATTGAACGCGAAATCCGTAAAGAGCTATCAGAAAAAGCGGAAGAAAGAGCCATTCACATCTTTTCTGAAAACTTACGAAAACTTCTTCTCCAACCTCCATTGAAAGGGAAAGTAGTATTAGGGGTAGATCCAGCTTTTCGAACAGGCTGCAAATTAGCTGTAGTAGATGAAACGGGCAAGGTATTAAAAATTGATGTTATTTATCCACATCCTCCTGTGAGAAAAGCAGCGGAAGCGCAAAATAAATTAAAGAGAATGTTCGCTGAATACCCTATTGAAGTAGTAGCAATTGGAAACGGAACGGCATCTCGCGAAACGGAGCAATTTGTAGCGGATGTTCTTAAAGAAATTGAAAACCCAGTTTATTATTTGATTGTGAATGAAGCGGGAGCAAGCGTATATTCGGCTTCTGATGTTGCTAGAGAGGAATTTCCTGATTTTCAAGTAGAAGAGCGAAGCGCTGTATCGATTGCCAGAAGGCTGCAAGATCCGCTGGCTGAACTTGTGAAAATTGATCCTAAGTCGGTAGGGGTAGGGCAGTATCAGCATGATGTGTCTCAAAAGCAATTAAATGATTCACTGACTTTTATTGTAGAGACAGTAGTAAACCAAGTAGGAGTAAATGCAAACACGGCTTCTGCTTCGCTTCTACAATACGTTGCTGGTCTAAATAAGACAGTTGCTCAAAACATTGTAAAATATCGGGATGAAAACGGAAAATTCTCTAACCGAAAACAGTTGAAGAAAATTCCGCGTCTAGGTGCTAAAACCTATGAGCAGTGTATTGGGTTTTTACGTATTATAGAAGGTGAAGAACCTTTAGACAGAACGGGTATCCATCCTGAAACATATGGAGACGTTAAAAAGCTTTTAAAGAAAGCGGAAGTGAAAGAGACTGAGCTTGGAACGGAGAAAGTAAAAGAAGCATTAAAACATATTTCTTTACCCGAAATATCAGAAGAACTAAGTATAGGAGAGCTTACTTTAAAAGACATTATAGAAGCGCTCGTAAGACCGGAAAGAGATCCTCGTGATGAACTGCCAAAACCTTTGCTACGTCAGGATATTTTGAAGCTAGAGGATCTAGCAAAAGGTATTCAGCTTGAAGGTACAGTGCGAAACGTCGTAGACTTCGGAGCGTTCATCGATATAGGAGTTAAGCAAGACGGTCTAGTCCATATTTCTAAATTAACGAATCGGTACGTTAAGCACCCCCTCGATGTCGTTTCAGTAGGAGATTTGGTGAATGTGTGGGTAGAAGACGTAGACATGAAAAAAGGAAGAGTTGCACTGACGATGATTCCGCCCCATCAATAATAAAATTGCCTTTTCAGATTTTCTGAAAAGGCAATTTTATTTGTAAAAAGAAGTGATTTAAGAAGCGGAATTATTTTTTTGATAAAAAAACCAACATTGATTGAGCAATTTTATTTGTGCGCGGTCTTTCTCAGAATAAGCGCGCCTCATTTGTTTTTGTAGCCACATTGGCATAAGGGCAATCACTCCTTTTCATTTATGATAAGGTGAATAGTGAGTATGTAATGAAGTGTATGCCCAAAGAGCTAGTCAGGTGATTTCATACAGTAGAGGAGTATATAAGATGAATGATAAAGATTTACAAATACTTGTAGAAGAAATTTCATTGAAGCTGTTTCACAAACCATTTCGTCATGAAGCCACTTTTAATTCTCGTTTACGTACGACAGGTGGAAGGTATTTATTAAGTACATCTAATATAGAAGTAAACTACAAATACTTTGAACAATATGGCAGGCAAGAAATAGTAGCAATCATTAAACATGAGCTCTGTCATTATCATTTGCATATTGAGGGGAAAGGGTATAAGCATGGAGATCAAGACTTTAAAAGGCTAATGAAAGAAGTAGGCGCCCCTCGATTTTGTCAGGCATTGAAAAAAGAAAGTGATGGAAAGAAAAAAGAGCACATATATGTATGTATGCAGTGTGATCAAAAATATGTTCGAAAAAGAAAAGTGAACACGGTTAAATATGTTTGTGGAAAGTGTAAAGGTAAATTAAAAAAAATGTAGAAGATGCTTGACTAAAATAGATTGATTATGATAAATTAATAAAGCCGTCTCAAATAAACGGCAAAGAAATTACAAAAACTTATTGACATTACATATAATGTCGATTACAATGTAAGAAGTCTGATAAATATTATTCCACAGTAGCTCAGTGGTAGAGCTATCGGCTGTTAACCGATCGGTCGTAGGTTCGAGTCCTACCTGTGGAGCCATATGGAGAAGTACTCAAGTGGCTGAAGAGGCGCCCCTGCTAAGGGTGTAGGTCGTGTAAGCGGCGCGAGGGTTCAAATCCCTCCTTCTCCGCCATTTTATAATGGCCCGTTGGTCAAGCGGTTAAGACACCGCCCTTTCACGGCGGTAACACGGGTTCGAATCCCGTACGGGTCACCATTGATTTTCATTTACATATTCTGTGGAGGATTAGCTCAGCTGGGAGAGCACCTGCCTTACAAGCAGGGGGTCGGCGGTTCGATCCCGTCATCCTCCACCATTTGACTGTTTTATACATAATTTTGGATGGTCCCGTGGTGTAGCGGTTAACATGCCTGCCTGTCACGCAGGAGATCGCGGGTTCGATTCCCGTCGGGACCGCCATTTTAAATTATTGGGCTATCGCCAAGCGGTAAGGCAACGGATTTTGATTCCGTCATGCGTTGGTTCGAATCCAGCTAGCCCAGCCATAAAGAGCCATTAGCTCAGTTGGTAGAGCATCTGACTTTTAATCAGAGGGTCGAAGGTTCGAGTCCTTCATGGCTCATTTTCATTTCTTGCGGGTGTGGCGGAATTGGCAGACGCGCTAGACTTAGGATCTAGTGTCTTTACGACGTGGGGGTTCAAGTCCCTTCACCCGCATCTTATTCATTTTATGTATTTAGCGGTCGTGGCGGAATGGCAGACGCGCTAGGTTGAGGGCCTAGTGGGGGCGACCCCGTGGAGGTTCAAGTCCTCTCGGCCGCACCAAAAAAACTTTTTAAAAAAGTGTTGACATAAGAAACCAGAAATGATATTATAATAAAGTCGCCAAAACAACGGCGGTAAACATCATAAGAAGCGCCCGTAGCTCAATTGGATAGAGCGTTTGACTACGGATCAAAAGGTTAGGGGTTCGACTCCTCTCGGGCGCGCCATATTGCGGGTGTAGTTTAGTGGTAAAACCTCAGCCTTCCAAGCTGATGTCGTGAGTTCGATTCTCATCACCCGCTCCAAATATATTGAACTTTGAAAACTGAACAAAGCGACAAACGTCAACGTTAATTTTTATTTTTTAAATGAGCAAGTCAAACATTTCTTCGGAGAGTTTGATCCTGGCTCAGGATGAACGCTGGCGGCGTGCCTAATACATGCAAGTCGAGCGAACTGATTAGAAGCTTGCTTCTATGACGTTAGCGGCGGACGGGTGAGTAACACGTGGGCAACCTGCCTGTAAGACTGGGATAACTTCGGGAAACCGAAGCTAATACCGGATAGGATCTTCTCCTTCATGGGAGATGATTGAAAGATGGTTTCGGCTATCACTTACAGATGGGCCCGCGGTGCATTAGCTAGTTGGTGAGGTAACGGCTCACCAAGGCAACGATGCATAGCCGACCTGAGAGGGTGATCGGCCACACTGGGACTGAGACACGGCCCAGACTCCTACGGGAGGCAGCAGTAGGGAATCTTCCGCAATGGACGAAAGTCTGACGGAGCAACGCCGCGTGAGTGATGAAGGCTTTCGGGTCGTAAAACTCTGTTGTTAGGGAAGAACAAGTACGAGAGTAACTGCTCGTACCTTGACGGTACCTAACCAGAAAGCCACGGCTAACTACGTGCCAGCAGCCGCGGTAATACGTAGGTGGCAAGCGTTATCCGGAATTATTGGGCGTAAAGCGCGCGCAGGCGGTTTCTTAAGTCTGATGTGAAAGCCCACGGCTCAACCGTGGAGGGTCATTGGAAACTGGGGAACTTGAGTGCAGAAGAGAAAAGCGGAATTCCACGTGTAGCGGTGAAATGCGTAGAGATGTGGAGGAACACCAGTGGCGAAGGCGGCTTTTTGGTCTGTAACTGACGCTGAGGCGCGAAAGCGTGGGGAGCAAACAGGATTAGATACCCTGGTAGTCCACGCCGTAAACGATGAGTGCTAAGTGTTAGAGGGTTTCCGCCCTTTAGTGCTGCAGCTAACGCATTAAGCACTCCGCCTGGGGAGTACGGTCGCAAGACTGAAACTCAAAGGAATTGACGGGGGCCCGCACAAGCGGTGGAGCATGTGGTTTAATTCGAAGCAACGCGAAGAACCTTACCAGGTCTTGACATCCTCTGACAACTCTAGAGATAGAGCGTTCCCCTTCGGGGGACAGAGTGACAGGTGGTGCATGGTTGTCGTCAGCTCGTGTCGTGAGATGTTGGGTTAAGTCCCGCAACGAGCGCAACCCTTGATCTTAGTTGCCAGCATTTAGTTGGGCACTCTAAGGTGACTGCCGGTGACAAACCGGAGGAAGGTGGGGATGACGTCAAATCATCATGCCCCTTATGACCTGGGCTACACACGTGCTACAATGGATGGTACAAAGGGCTGCAAGACCGCGAGGTCAAGCCAATCCCATAAAACCATTCTCAGTTCGGATTGTAGGCTGCAACTCGCCTACATGAAGCTGGAATCGCTAGTAATCGCGGATCAGCATGCCGCGGTGAATACGTTCCCGGGCCTTGTACACACCGCCCGTCACACCACGAGAGTTTGTAACACCCGAAGTCGGTGGAGTAACCGTAAGGAGCTAGCCGCCTAAGGTGGGACAGATGATTGGGGTGAAGTCGTAACAAGGTAGCCGTATCGGAAGGTGCGGCTGGATCACCTCCTTTCTAAGGATTTTTATAAGACGTGCGTTTTGACACTTTGTTCAGTTTTGAGAGTTCAATCTCTCAATTATAGAAAGCACACTACTTTCTTCTTATTAGATAAGAAGAATTTTGGTTGCGATTGTTCTTTGAAAACTAGATAACAGTAATTGCTGAGGAAAAGTGAAACTTTTCTTTAATCAAACCAATAAATAACACAACAATATGTTGTACCATTTATTCGCTAATGGTTAAGTTAGAAAGGGCGCACGGTGAATGCCTTGGCACTAGGAGCCGATGAAGGACGGGACTAACACCGATATGCTTCGGGGAGCTGTAAGTGAGCTTTGATCCGGAGATTTCCGAATGGGGAAACCCACTGTTCGTAATGGAACAGTATCTTTATCTGAATACATAGGATATTGAAGGCAGACCCGGGGAACTGAAACATCTAAGTACCCGGAGGAAGAGAAAGCAAATGCGATTTCCTGAGTAGCGGCGAGCGAAACGGAATTAGCCCAAACCAAGAGGCTTGCCTCTTGGGGTTGTAGGACACTCTATACGGAGTTACAAAGGAACGAAGTAAATGAAGCGACCTGGAAAGGTCCGTCGAAGAAGGTAACAACCCTGTAGTTGAAACTTCGTTCCCTCTTGAGTGGATCCTGAGTACGGCGGAACACGTGAAATTCCGTCGGAAGCTGGGAGGACCATCTCCCAAGGCTAAATACTACCTAGTGACCGATAGTGAACCAGTACCGTGAGGGAAAGGTGAAAAGCACCCCGGAAGGGGAGTGAAAGAGATCCTGAAACCGTGTGCCTACAAGTAGTCAGAGCCCGTTAACGGGTGATGGCGTGCCTTTTGTAGAATGAACCGGCGAGTTACGATCCCATGCAAGGTTAAGCTGATAAGGCGGAGCCGTAGCGAAAGCGAGTCTGAATAGGGCGTTTAGTATGTGGTTGTAGACCCGAAACCAGGTGATCTACCCATGTCCAGGGTGAAGTTCAGGTAACACTGAATGGAGGCCCGAACCCACGCACGTTGAAAAGTGCGGGGATGAGGTGTGGGTAGCGGAGAAATTCCAATCGAACCTGGAGATAGCTGGTTCTCTCCGAAATAGCTTTAGGGCTAGCCTCATGTTGTGAGAGTCTTGGAGGTAGAGCACTGATTGGACTAGGGGCCCCCAACGGGTTACCGAATTCAGTCAAACTCCGAATGCCAAAGACTTATCCATGGGAGTCAGACTGCGAGTGATAAGATCCGTAGTCAAAAGGGAAACAGCCCAGACCACCAGCTAAGGTCCCCAAGTATACGTTAAGTGGAAAAGGATGTGGAGTTGCTTAGACAACCAGGATGTTGGCTTAGAAGCAGCCACCATTTAAAGAGTGCGTAATAGCTCACTGGTCGAGTGACTCTGCGCCGAAAATGTACCGGGGCTAAACGTATCACCGAAGCTGTGGATTGACATCTTTGATGTCAGTGGTAGGAGAGCGTTCTAAGTGCAGTGAAGTCAGACCGTAAGGACTGGTGGAGCGCTTAGAAGTGAGAATGCCGGTATGAGTAGCGAAAGACAAGTGAGAATCTTGTCCACCGAATGCCTAAGGTTTCCTGAGGAAGGCTCGTCCGCTCAGGGTTAGTCGGGACCTAAGCCGAGGCTGAAAAGCGTAGGCGATGGCCAACAGGTTGATATTCCTGTACCACCTCCCCGCCGTTTGAGTAATGGGGGGACGCAGTAGGATAGGGTAAGCGCGCTGCTGGATATGCGCGTTCAAGCAGTTAGGCTGATGAGTAGGCAAATCCGCTCATCATAAAGGCTGAGCTGTGATGACGAGGGAATTATAGTACCGAAGTTCCTGATTCCACACTGCCAAGAAAAGCCTCTAGCGAGGCGGGAGGTGCCCGTACCGCAAACCGACACAGGTAGGCGAGGAGAGAATCCTAAGGTGATCGAGAGAACTCTCGTTAAGGAACTCGGCAAAATGACCCCGTAACTTCGGGAGAAGGGGTGCTCTGGTAGGGTGTATAGCCCGAGAGAGCCGCAGTGAATAGGCCCAGGCGACTGTTTAGCAAAAACACAGGTCTCTGCGAAGCCGCAAGGCGAAGTATAGGGGCTGACGCCTGCCCGGTGCTGGAAGGTTAAGAGGAGGGGTTATCCTTTGGGAGAAGCTCTGAATCGAAGCCCCAGTAAACGGCGGCCGTAACTATAACGGTCCTAAGGTAGCGAAATTCCTTGTCGGGTAAGTTCCGACCCGCACGAAAGGCGTAACGATCTGGGCACTGTCTCAACGAGAGACTCGGTGAAATTATAGTACCTGTGAAGATGCAGGTTACCCGCGACAGGACGGAAAGACCCCGTGGAGCTTTACTGTAGCCTGATATTGAATTTTGGTACAGCTTGTACAGGATAGGTAGGAGCCTGAGAAGCCGGAGCGCTAGCTTCGGTGGAGGCGTCGGTGGGATACTACCCTGGCTGTATTGAAATTCTAACCCGCGGCCCTGATCGGGCCGGGAGACAGTGTCAGGTGGGCAGTTTGACTGGGGCGGTCGCCTCCTAAAATGTAACGGAGGCGCCCAAAGGTTCCCTCAGAATGGTTGGAAATCATTCGTAGAGTGTAAAGGCACAAGGGAGCTTGACTGCGAGACCTACAAGTCGAGCAGGGACGAAAGTCGGGCTTAGTGATCCGGTGGTTCCGCATGGAAGGGCCATCGCTCAACGGATAAAAGCTACCCCGGGGATAACAGGCTTATCTCCCCCAAGAGTCCACATCGACGGGGAGGTTTGGCACCTCGATGTCGGCTCATCGCATCCTGGGGCTGTAGTCGGTCCCAAGGGTTGGGCTGTTCGCCCATTAAAGCGGTACGCGAGCTGGGTTCAGAACGTCGTGAGACAGTTCGGTCCCTATCCGTCGTGGGCGTAGGAAATTTGAGAGGAGCTGTCCTTAGTACGAGAGGACCGGGATGGACACACCGCTGGTGTACCAGTTGTCTTGCCAAAGGCATCGCTGGGTAGCTATGTGTGGACGGGATAAGTGCTGAAAGCATCTAAGCATGAAGCCCCCCTCAAGATGAGATTTCCCATAGCGCAAGCTAGTAAGATCCCTGAAAGATGATCAGGTTGATAGGTCAGAGGTGGAAGCGTGGCGACATGTGTAGCTGACTGATACTAATCGATCGAGGACTTAACCAAAACTTTAAAAGCGTAAGCTTTACTCAGCAAACTGTTACCTAGTTTTGAGAGAACAATCTCATATAAATGTCTAGTGATAATGGCAAAGAGGTCACACCCGTTCCCATACCGAACACGGAAGTTAAGCTCTTTAGCGCCGATGGTAGTTGGGACTTTGTCCCTGTGAGAGTAGGACATCGCTAGGCATTTTTATTTTGCTTTTTTATCATCGCGGGGTGGAGCAGTTCGGTAGCTCGTCGGGCTCATAACCCGAAGGTCGCAGGTTCAAATCCTGTCCCCGCAACCAACATGGTCCCGTGGTGTAGCGGTTAACATGCCTGCCTGTCACGCAGGAGATCGCGGGTTCGATTCCCGTCGGGACCGCCATGTTTTAGAAACGAAACAATGTGTTTCGTCTTTTTTATTGTTTGAACCATTTTTATATAAAACTTTACCGTCCTTAGGAGCAATCCTAAGGAATTTTTTATATACAAAGAAATTTCTTTATAGAATTGCGATGTTAAAGATTGTTGGATTTCTTACTGGATATGTATAGTCCACAACGTTTACAATATATATATACAGATTGAAATGAGGTTCTGAATGAATGACAGAGATTAACGAATTTACGTTTATGTCTACGTCTCCTGATGAAACTAATCAGCTGGCTGCTCGTCTAGCAACTTTATTAGAAGCTGGTGACTTGCTGCTGCTTGAAGGCGATTTGGGAGCTGGAAAGACAACATTCACAAAAAGTTTAGCTAAAGGATTAGGAATTGAACGCAATGTGAATAGCCCGACATTTACGATCATTAAAGAATACAAAAGCGGTCGCCTTCCTCTTTATCATATGGATGTGTACCGTCTAGGGGATGAATTTGAAGACCTAGGGTTCGATGAGTATTTTGAAGGAGATGGCGTGACGGTCGTGGAGTGGGCTCATCTGATTGAAGAGCAGCTTCCTAATGAATATATTCAAATCAATATTTACCATGAAAACGAAACGACTCGTAAAATCCTTGTGAAAGCGATAGGCAGTCGGTACGTTGAAATATGTAAGGAGCTTTTTAAAAGATGAAAATGTTAGCCATTGATACATCCAATTTTGTCATGGGTGTTGCTGTCGTTGAAGAAAACAAAGTAATTGGAGAAATTATTACGAATCTAAAAAAGAATCACTCCGTTCGTGTGATGAACGCTGTGGAATCTTTGTTAAAGGATTGTGATATTGCGCCAAGCGAGCTAGACCGTATTGTAGTGGCACACGGTCCAGGATCTTATACAGGTGTACGCATTGGCGTTACCATTGCCAAGACACTTGCTTGGACTTTAAATATTCCTTTAATAGGTGTATCTAGCCTTGAGGCACTAGCAGCAAACGGTCGCTATTTTGATGGGTATATTGCTCCGTTATTTGATGCGCGCCGTCAACAGCTTTATACAGGACTATATGAATGGAATAACGAACGAGGTCTTCTAGAAGTTGAAAGTGATCGACTTGTTATTAATAAAGACTGGGCGGAACATTTAAAGTCATACAACAAACCTATTTTATTCATAGGCAATGATCTTCCCATGCATGAAGAGGCGTTAAAAGAAGTGTTGGGTGAACAAGCTGTATTTGCCCATGTTCAGCAGTTTAATCCAAGACCAAGTGAATTGGCTTTCTTAGGAATGAAGAAAGAGCCGCAGTCTGTGCATACTTTTGTTCCGAACTACATTCGTTTAGCTGAAGCCGAAGCCAACTGGCTTGCTTCACAGCAAAAAGGATAAAAGAAGGTATAAACATGAAACTAACAATTAAGTTTCGTTTAATGGAAGTTAAAGATATTGATCAAGTAGTGAAAATCGAAGAGAAGTCTTTTACGACACCTTGGAGTTCAGAAGCGTTTCAAAATGAGTTAACCAATAATCAATTTTCAACTTACATTGTGATGGAGGAAGGAGAAAATATTATTGGGTATTGCGGAACGTGGATTGTTATTGACGAAGCACATGTAACCAACATTGCGCTATTGCCAGACTACCGAGGCAAGGGACTCGGTGAATTGCTGCTGCGCAACGTGATGGACGTTCTTCGAAAACTAGGTGCTACGTCAATGACATTAGAAGTTAGGGTATCTAATCATATTGCACAATCATTGTATCAAAAGCTAGGTTTTAAACCTGGAGGTATTCGTAAGAATTATTATTCTGATAACAATGAGGATGCATTAGTTATGTGGGTGAATTTATGAGTGAAAATCAATTAATTTTAGCATTAGAAACAAGCTGTGATGAGACAGCAGCAGCCGTGATTCGAAACGGTCATGAAATTGTAGCCAATGTGGTGGCCTCTCAAATAGAAAGCCATAAACGATTTGGCGGTGTCGTACCGGAAATTGCATCTCGTCATCATGTAGAACAAATTACGGTAGTAGTTGAAGAAACTTTAAATCAAGCGAACTTGACGTTTGCAGATATTGATGCAATAGCTGTAACGGAAGGACCAGGGCTTGTGGGAGCACTTCTTATTGGCGTAAATGCAGCCAAAGCGCTAGCATTTGCACATCAAAAGCCATTAATTGGTGTTCATCATATTGCAGGACATATTTATGCGAATCAGCTAATCAAAAAATTAGAATTTCCCCTTTTATCGCTAGTTGTATCTGGAGGGCATACGGAGCTTGTATACATGGAAAGTCACGGTCAGTTTAAAGTGATTGGTGAAACGAGAGATGATGCAGCAGGAGAAGCCTACGATAAAGTAGCCCGCACGTTAAACCTTCCATATCCAGGCGGACCTCATATTGACCGCCTTGCACATGAAGGAGAGCCATTAATTGATTTGCCGCGTGCTTGGCTAGAAGAAGGATCCTATGATTTTAGTTTCAGTGGATTAAAATCAGCAGTTATTAACACTGTCCACAACGCGAAGCAAAAAGGTGAAGAAATTCTTCCACAAACGCTTGCTGCGAGCTTTCAAGTGAGTGTCATTGATGTGTTAGTAACTAAAACCGTTAAAGCTGCAAAGGAATATAACGTTAAGCAAGTTTTATTAGCAGGAGGAGTTGCTGCTAATAAAGGACTTAGAGCAGCGCTAGAAGAGGCGTTCGCACCATTATCAAACATTGAGCTGATTATCCCGCCGCTATCTCTATGCACGGATAATGCCGCAATGATTGGAGCAGCAGCAAGCGTACGATTTGCTCAAGGAAAACGTTCAGATATGTCATTAAATGCAAACCCCGGTTTGGACTTGGAAGAGTAAGTGACGAATGAGATTTATTTCTCATTCGTCTTTTTTTGTGGATAAAAATGATTTATCAACAATATTCAATAAATTTAGAATTGACTGTGGATAATTATGTGGAAAAGTCCGTGCACTCAGTACACGGACCTGTTATCAACAAGTTTTAATTATGAAAATCAGACAGATATCCACTATTTATTCACAGAGTGGATAAAGCTTGTCCTAAAGCGCATGAACAAGTAAATAGGATGAATAGATACAAAAAAATATAGGCTATTCTTCTAGAAGCAGCTGCAATTCTTCCCACTCTTCCATTAATGTGGATAACTGTGAAGAAATTTTTTCATTTTCACCGTTTAATCTTGATACTTCCTCGTGATTTTGATAAATTTCAGGGTCACAAAGAAGTTCTTCATTCGCCGCTTGTGCGGCTTCTAATTTGTTTACTTCAGTTTCAATTTCTTCAATGCGGCGTGTTCGCTGCCTCATCAATTTCTTTTGTTCTTTATCTTGTTTATAAGACTGTTTATCTACTTTTACCGTACGTTCTTCGTTTGCTTTTACATTTTCTAATTCTTTGATTTCTTCTATTTCTGCTTTCTTTTCTACATAATAGTCATAATCTCCAAGAAACTCTTCTACCCCTTCAGGAGATAGCTCGGCTATTTTGTTTGCAATACGATTAATAAAATAACGGTCATGTGAAACAAATAATAGAGTCCCCGGGTAATCAATTAACGCATTCTCCAGTACTTGTTTACTATCTAAATCAAGATGGTTAGTAGGTTCATCTAAAATTAAGAAGTTAGCCTTTTGAAGCATGAGCTTCGCAAGAGCCAAACGTGCTTTTTCACCACCGCTAAGCGTGCAAACGATTTTCAGTACATCATCACCTGAAAAGAGAAAATTTCCAAGCGCTGTACGAATTTCTTTTTCAGGTTTGGATGGGTAGTCATCCCAAAGCTCATTTAAAACGGTTTTATTAGACGTTAAATTGGCTTGCTCTTGGTCGTAATAACCAACCATTACGTTTGAGCCAAAAGAAATGGTTCCAGTCTTGAAGCTTAGCTTATCCACAATACCTTTTAATAAAGTTGATTTCCCAACTCCATTAGGGCCAACCAACGCAAGGCTTTCACCTTTTTTAATTCGAAGGTTTGCCTCTTGCACGACATATTTGTTTTCATCATATCCGATAGACACGTTTTCGAGATTTAAGACTTCATTTCCGCTTTGACGCTCAATTTCAAACGAAAAACTAGCTGATTTTTCACCTTCATTAGGTCGGTTTATTAACTCCATTCGATCGAGCTGTTTACGTCTGCTTTGCGCACGTTTTGTAGTCGATGCGCGGGCGATGTTTCGCTGAATAAAATCATTCAGTTTTGCGACTTCATCTTGCTGCTTTTCGTACTGACGCAACTCTTTTTCATAGCGCTCTGCTTTTTGTACAAGGTATTTAGAGTAGTTACCCGTGTACTTCACCGTTGTTTTTTGTGTGACTTCATACACTTGATTTACGACTTTATCAAGGAAGTAACGATCGTGTGAAACAATTAAAATAGCTCCTTCATACCCTTGCAGAAACTGTTCAAGCCATGCTAAAGTTTCAATATCTAAGTGGTTGGTAGGCTCATCGAGAATAAGCAAGTCTGGCTTTGTTAAAAGCAGTTTTGCAAGAGCCAGGCGCGTTTTTTGCCCACCGCTCAAGGAGGAAATAGGGGTGCTATAGTCAAAGTTTGAAAAACGGAAACCGTGAAGAATAGATCGTGTATCCGCTTCATATTGATAGCCGCCTAAATCTTTGAACGTTACTTGAAGCTGATCGTACTCTTTGGTTAGTTTTTCGTATTGAACTGAATCATTAAAAATATCTGGATCGCCCATCTTCGTTTCAAGCGTACGTAATTCTTTTTCCATCTTCTTTAACGGAGCAAAGACAGTCATCATTTCTTCCCATATGGAGAGTGTTGACTCAAGAACTGTATCTTGTCCCATATAATCAATGGAAACACCTTTAGGTTTGATAATCTCTCCGCTGTCATAAGAAAGCTGCTCAGCAATAATTTTTAATAAAGTTGATTTACCAGCACCGTTTCGTCCCACTAGGGCAATGCGGTCTTTTGATTGTACTTCTAACTTTATATTCGATAAAATGGGTTCTGCCCCATAGTATTTTGTAATACCGTTCAATTGTAGAATAATCATTTTTTCACCTCTAGTAGTATATCCATAGTGTATTTTAACATATTTTCAACTACAAGTTCTTCCTACAAGCGTTTGTAATTTGTAGAGGGACAAGGACAAATGATGAAGCGAATGTTTTGATTCATGAAATAAAATGATTTTACCTGCACATTTTATACAGGATACTATGTTAAAATAAGAGATAAGTGCATCTCTGAACTTATATATGATGGATGTAGAAAACCCGTCATGACTAACAAACGAATCCTTTGAAGGGCTAATTACTTCGTTCTAGCTACCGACTTTAAGTAGTGCTGGATAGACAAAAGCCGTCGGGGTGTGAAGCGGAGTATATATAAAACAAGAGAAAAGAGAGAGAATTGGAAGCGCTACCTCAAAGCGGTTGATGCTTTGTGAAAGGTAATGCAATATGACTTGAAAATGTTAGTAATGACATACATGAACTGAGGGGGTACAACGTGAACACTGAACAATTAAAAATACCACAAGCAACGGCTAAACGATTGCCGCTTTATTATCGTTTTTTGAAAAACTTGCATGCTTCTGGTAAACAGCGTGTGTCGTCAGCGGAGTTAAGCGAGGCAGTGAAAGTGGATTCTGCTACTATTCGTCGGGACTTTTCTTACTTTGGAGCATTAGGAAAAAAGGGATACGGCTACAATGTGAATTATTTACTTACATTTTTCCGTAAAACGTTAGACCAAGATGAAGTAACGAAAGTAGCACTGATTGGCGTAGGGAATCTAGGAACGGCCTTTTTAAATTATAATTTTATTAAAAATAATAACACCAAAATTGAGTGCGCTTTTGATGTGATAGAAGATAAAGTCGGTACAAAAGTGGGCGACGTGCCGGTTTATCACCTTGACCAATTGGAAGATTATATGAGTGATGACATCTCAGTAGCGATTTTAACCGTTCCTGCCACTGTTGCTCAGCAAATTACCGATCGTTTAGTGAATTGCGGAATTAAAGGGATTCTAAACTTCACTCCTGCACGCTTAAACGTACCCGATGAGATTCGACTGCATCATATTGATCTTGCTGTAGAGTTACAGTCGCTTGTCTATTTTTTGAAAAATTATCCTGTTGAATAAGGTGGACTGTGTTACGATTTCCTTAAGTCTAAATTAATAAGGAGAGTGGGAATATGGGGATTGGAGCAGGCAGTTGGATTATTATTGCGATTGTAGCACTGCTTATTTTTGGACCGAAACGGTTACCGGAGCTAGGAAGATCAGTCGGGCAAACGCTTAGAGAGTTTAAGCATGCCGCTAGCGGGGCATCAGATGATCGTGAAAAAGATAAACAGCGTCAAGTAGATGACAAAGAGTAAAAGGGTGATCATAGTATGACCGAACAAGAAATGTCAATATATGATCATATAGGAGAACTGCGAAAACGCATTTTAATTGTTTTATTTTTCTTTGTCATTGCCACAGTTGCCGGCTTTTTTATAGCGGATAAGGTTATTGTCTATTTACAGCATGCTGATGAGGCAAAAAATTTAACGATGAATGCATTTAGGCTAACAGACCCAGTTAAGATTTATATGCAGTTTGCTGTTATTATCGGCTGTGTACTTGCAGCTCCTGTTGCACTGTATCAACTTTGGGCATTTATTAGTCCTGGTTTATATGAAAAAGAGCGTAAGGTAACGCTTGGATATATTCCTGTTTCCATTTTTCTCTTTATCGGCGGTGTCTCTTTTTCTTATTTTGTGTTGTTTCCATTTGTCGTTGATTTTATGACGCGCGTTTCCGATGAGCTGAATGTAAACCAAGTGATTGGCATCAATGAATACTTTTCTTTTTTAATGCAGCTCACACTGCCTTTTGGCCTGTTGTTTCAGCTTCCTGTCGTCGTCATGTTTTTGACGCGATTAGGAATTATAACGCCTATGTTTTTATCTCAAATTCGAAAGTATGCCTATTTCGTACTGCTAGTTATTGCCGCACTTATTACACCACCGGAATTGCTCTCGCACATGATGGTGACAGTGCCGCTCTTAATACTGTATGAAATCAGCATCATTATTTCCCGCATTTCGTATCGCAAAGTGTTAAAGGCAAGGGCAGAGCAAGAAAGAGAAGATGTTAGTATGTAAAAAAAACCACTGAAACAGTGGTTTTTTTATTTAGATGAATCATCTTGATTTTTATATTGCTGCTGCAACTTTTTAATTTTATAGTGCAAGATAAAAATGCGAACCGCAAATCTGAAATCGAATGCGGCTACGAGTGCAAATAAGATTGTGGGGAAGTTCCAAACGGTTTCCTGAGCATTTTGAATAGCCAGGTAGGTGAATAAAATCCCCATAATAATATAAATAAACCCTCGTGTTAAAGGGATATTCTTCATAAAAACATGCCTCCAAAAATAAACTGCATTTGTTCTGCTTGTTTTTGCATTTCTATAATTTTATCTGCAAAAATAGTTTGAGATAAAATAACGATTGTATTCATCAAAACGTGAGCAATAATAGGTACAACAATTAGTCTCGTCCTTGCATAAAGGAATGCAAATACAAATCCCATAGCTGTATACACAAGTAAATGTTTAAAATCCCAGTGTACCGCGGCGAAAATAAGGGAACTAATAAATGCAGAGATAAAGAAATTGTATCGTTTGTGAAGCGAGCCGAAAATAATCTTTCGGAAAATAATCTCTTCTAGTATTGGTCCAATAACAGACGTAACGACAATAAGGAACGGTGTTGCTTTAACAAGATTAACAATATTTTGTGTGTTTTCAGATACTTGGGTAATGCCAAGAGCGTGCTCAATCATACCTGCTACAGCTTGACCAGCCATAGCGAGAAACACCCCAAGGACTGACCAGACAACAGCAATCGTTTTTCCAGCATGTTCTATACGCATGGACATGTCACGGCGCAGCAGCAGTAAGACAATAAGTAAACCAAGGATAAAGCTGATGATGGTCCAATAAGTCAAAAGCATGATATTCGCTGTTCGAACTGGATATTGATCAAACATTCCTGTTAATTTTAACAGCGGTATACCAACAACTCCTGAAAACTGCATAAGGATGTAGGTGAGAATAACATACCAATAACGTTTTTCCAATCTTCTATACTCCTTTAAAAGGTTTTTATGTATATATGTCGAAGAAGTACTGTAAAGTTAGTAATTTCTTCTTGCTCGTATTGTAACATACATATTATTGAACAGAGAAAAGAATGCTTTATTTCTCAAAATCGTCGAAATCTAAGACTATTATATGTAGTTGTTGTAAATTTTAAATTTTTTTTGTTTAATACTTGCAAAAAAAACCCACTTTGTTTTAATATAATAATTGTGTTAGCACTCGTTGAGGTTGAGTGCTAATAAAAATGCAAACATATTATTTGAGGAGGTTGTTTCACTTGTTAAAGCCATTAGGTGATCGCGTAGTGATTGAACTTGTAAAATCTGAGGAAAAAACAGCAAGCGGTATCGTGTTACCGGACAGTGCAAAAGAAAAACCACAAGAGGGTAAAATTGTTGCTGTGGGTACAGGCCGAGTATTAGAAAGCGGTGAGCGTGTAGCTTTAGAAGTAGCTGCGGGCGATCGTATCATCTTCTCAAAATATGCGGGTACTGAAGTAAAATACGAAGGTACTGAATACTTAATTTTACGCGAAAGCGATATTTTAGCTGTAATCGGCTAATTTTAACCACAAACTTATCATACGTAAAAAATAGATTATTAAGAACATCTTGAGGAGGTCAAAGAACATGGCAAAAGACATTAAATTTAGCGAAGAAGCACGTCGCGCAATGCTACGTGGTGTAGATACATTAGCAAATGCTGTAAAAGTAACGCTTGGACCAAAAGGTCGTAACGTTGTATTAGAAAAGAAATTCGGTTCACCGCTTATTACAAATGACGGTGTAACAATTGCAAAAGAAATCGAATTAGAAGACGCATTTGAAAATATGGGTGCTAAATTAGTAGCCGAAGTTGCTAGCAAAACAAACGACGTTGCTGGTGACGGTACAACTACTGCAACAGTTTTAGCGCAAGCAATGATCAGAGAAGGTCTTAAAAACGTAACGGCTGGTGCTAACCCAATGGGTATCCGTAAAGGTATGGAAAAAGCAGTAGCTGTAGCGGTTGAAGAACTAAAAGCAATCTCTAAACCAATTCAAGGTAAAGATTCAATTGCTCAAGTAGCGGCTATCTCAGCAGCGGACGAAGAAGTAGGTCAATTAATTGCTGAAGCAATGGAGCGCGTTGGTAACGACGGCGTTATCACGCTTGAAGAATCAAAAGGTTTCACAACTGAATTAGAAGTGGTAGAAGGTATGCAGTTTGACCGTGGATATGCATCTCCTTACATGGTAACTGATTCAGATAAAATGGAAGCTGTATTAGATGATCCATACATCTTAATCACAGACAAAAAAATCGGTAACATTCAAGAAATCTTACCGGTATTAGAGCAAGTTGTTCAACAAGGCAAGCCGCTATTAATCATCGCTGAAGACGTAGAAGGCGAAGCTTTAGCAACATTAGTTGTGAACAAACTTCGTGGTACATTTACAGCTGTAGCTGTTAAAGCTCCTGGTTTTGGTGATCGTCGTAAAGCAATGCTACAAGATGTTGCAATCCTAACAGGCGGAGAAGTAATCACTGAAGAGCTTGGTCTTGACTTAAAAACAGCAAGCATCGATCAATTAGGTCGCGCTTCTAAAATTGTTGTAACAAAAGAAAATACAACAGTTGTAAACGGTGCAGGAAACGCAGAAGATATCCTAGCACGCGTAAACCAAATCAAAGCTCAGCTTGAAGAAACAACTTCAGAGTTTGACCGTGAAAAATTACAAGAGCGCTTAGCAAAACTTGCTGGTGGCGTAGCTGTAATTAAAGTTGGTGCGGCAACTGAAACTGAGTTAAAAGAACGTAAATTACGTATTGAAGATGCATTAAACTCTACGCGTGCTGCGGTTGAAGAAGGTATCGTAGCTGGTGGTGGTACTGCATTAGTAAATATCTATAATAAAGTAGCAAGCATCGAAGCTGACGGTGACACTGCTACAGGTATCAACATCGTATTACGTGCGATTGAAGAGCCTGTACGTCAAATCGCTCACAACGCTGGTTTAGAAGGATCAGTAATCGTTGAGCGTCTAAAAGGCGAAGCAGTTGGAACTGGATTTAACGCTGCGACTGGCGAGTGGGTAAATATGCTAGACACTGGTATCGTTGACCCAACAAAAGTAACGCGTTCAGCTCTTCAAAATGCTTCTTCTGTAGCGGCTATGTTCTTAACAACTGAAGCAGTTGTTGCTGACAAGCCAGAAGAAGGCGGAGCACCTGCAATGCCTGACATGGGCGGCATGGGTGGAATGGGCGGCATGATGTAATCAGTGCCCTACCTAAAAAAGCGACCAAGTACTCACTTGGTCGCTTTTTTGTGTGCATTAATATTTTCAGATTTTTTAAAAATTTGTTAAGATAGTACTATGTTTATTGAAAAACATACTAAACTCAAGGCTTAACTGAGTTTTAAGGGGGAGCTTCGTTGATTCAGCTGGATCATATTAATAATAAATTAAATCAAGTATTAGAAAACATCGATCAAATTGTAATTGGAAAGCGTCATGTATCTACGTTGAGTTTGGTTGCTTTGCTTGCAAAGGGGCATATTTTGCTTGAAGATGTGCCGGGTGTGGGTAAAACGATGCTTGTGAAGGCACTGGCCAAATCGATTGATGCCGAGTTTAAACGAATTCAATTCACGCCTGATTTGCTGCCGTCCGATGTAACAGGTGTTTCTATTTACAGTCCAAAAGACATGGAATTTCATTTTCGTCCAGGCCCTATCATGAGCCACATTGTGCTCGCTGATGAGATTAACAGGACTTCTCCTAAAACACAATCGGCGCTTTTAGAAGCAATGGCTGAGCATCATGTAACAACCGATGGTATCACCCGGGAAATTCCAGCGCCTTTTTTTGTGATGGCTACTCAAAATCCTGTTGATTTTGATGGGACCTATCATTTGCCGGAAGCGCAGCTGGATCGATTTTTATTCAAATTAAGCATGGGGTATCCTACGCAGGAAGAGGAGCTTCAAATTTTAAACGGCGTATCGACTCAAGTTAATCTTGAGGATGTCAAGCCCGTCATGAGCATTCCAGAATTAGTACAGGCTCAAAAAACTGTAAGCAGTATTTATGTAGATGATGCGATCAAGCACTATATCATCGAAATCATTCGTAAAACGCGCTCTCATCCACATGTTTCGTTAGGTATCAGTCCTCGTGGAACGGTTTCCTTTATGAAGGCCGTTCAAGCATATGCTTTAGTGAAGGGAAGAGATTACTGTCTTCCTGATGATGTTCAAGAGCTTGCTTCGTATGTGTGTGAACATCGATTAACGCTAAGACCTGATACCCAGTACAGCGGCTTAACAGCGAGTGATGTGATGAAGCAAATTATGGCTGATACGAAAGTACCTGTTAAAAGGTAAGAGGTACTTTATGAAACAGTATATAAAAGTGATATGGAATAAATGTAGAGACTGGTTCGTTTTATTCTGCATCTTTGCTGCTACGTTTTCTTACGCGATGTTTCAAGGGGGCTTTGTCAGCTGGTTTTTATTTTATAGCTTCTTACCTTTTGGGTTATATGCGGCAGCCGTTTTGCTTTATCCGTTAAAGAAGTGGAATGTTACTCGTGATGTGAAGCTACAGCCTCGATTCGCTGGAGATCATCTTTCGTATGACATTCACATTACACGCTCCTCGTCTTTTCCTGTTTATATGGCAGCAGTGAAAGAGGAGAGTAACCTTTTAGATCAAGAAGAAAGAACAATTTATCCGCTTTTTCAACGAAACGCTGTTATTCCGTATGAAAGATCGTTTGTAGAAAGAGGAGAATATGAATTTTTTACGATTTCGATTGAAATGAGTGATTTATTAGGAATTGTAAAAAAGAAGGCATATTATCCGCTGCACCAGCGGTTTGTCGTGTATCCTCAAATCCATGAGATAGATATCCCGTTTCTTTTAGCAGGAATAGAAGAAGGAAAAAATGAAGTTTCGATGGGGAATCAATCTACTACGTTAGTGACAGGCATTAGAGAATATCAGCCGGGTGACCGATTAGGATCTATTGATTGGAAGGCGACGGCTCGTAAAGCTACGTTGATTTCTAAAGAGTTCGGTCATTATCATGAACGGAGTATGATTATCATTGCAGATGTTATGAGCTCTCTATACTTTGAAGAGCGAATGAGCTTTCTGGCATCCATGCTCATTCATGAAGAAACCAAGCGTAAAAAAGTCGATTTTCTTTTAGCTGGAAATGCACTTTTTTCACAAAAAACCTCTGAACAAAGTGAGCCTGATAACCTGTTGTATCACTTAGCGCGTGCCCAGCCTGTTAACAACCGAGCATTCGAAACAGAATTTAAGAGTATTGCCATTCAAAAGCAGCGTTCTTTTATGGTAATAGTCAGTCAGGTTACAGGGACTCTTATTGGGCAGATTCAATCTAAGCTGAGCCCTCATGCTAAGGCTTCACTCATTGTCGTTAAAAATGAAGGAGCAGGGCTTAGTGACGAAGAGACGGTTATTGTAAATGGAATACAATCTTCTGCTTTAACGATTGAAGTCGTTAATATTACTCTTCCTCTATCATCTAAAGGAAGTGAGGGCGGAAATAAGTGAATAAATCAGCTTTGTATGTAAAAAACATCTTATTGTACGCGGGAGCATTCTTTTTATTAGTGGAATGGCTTCTTCCTTTAAATGAAGTGACGGATACCAATCAAATTCAGTACTTTATCTTGTTTGTTGCTTACTGTTTTTTGTGTTTAACGTTTCGCTTACCGTTTATCGTGATGACGTTAGGGAGCATGTTGTTTATTTTGTTTTCGCTTCATAATCTCTATTTCCAAGGAGCCTTCTTTTCTTCAGACTGGCTTCCGAGACTTTTGGAGATTCTTCAGTCAGATGCACAAAGTATCATGGAGTGGGATATAGCGAATTTATCATTTGAAATGAGAAGCACTTTATTTTTTGTGCTCCTTTGGATTATGGCTTATTTAATTCGATATTGGATCTTTTATCAAAAAAGAATTTTCTTCTTTTTCTTCTTAACCATTTTGTATATTACCGTGTTGGATACCTTTTCTACTTACGATGCGGGAGCTGCTATTATCCGTGTGACGATTATTGGGTTTTTATTAGTAGCTATGCTTCGCATCAATCCTGAACGTATAAAAGCTGCGAGCACTGAGCGTTTAGAAAATAGAAAACGATCGTTTCTTTTTCTAGGCAGCTTTTTAGCTATCGTCATTGTGCTGGCTTATCTCGCTCCTAAACCAGGGCCGCAGTGGCCAGATCCCGTACCTTTTATCACAGCGCATACAACAAATCAAGGACAGGGAGAATCTGCAAGCGGTCAACGTATTGGCTATGATATGGACGATTCTAAATTGGGGGGATCGTTTGTCAATGATGATACGGTTGTGTTTACAGCCAAAGTAGAGGATGAGCACTATTGGCGTATTGAAACGAAGGATGTTTATACAGGTAAGGGGTGGGAGCTGTCTAAAGAGGAAGAAAAAGTGCCCTTTAAAGGAAATGAAAACTTACTCCCTCAATATGACTCAAGTGTAGCAGGACAAGTAAGAAAAGCAGAAGTTACCTATTCGCAGCCTTCAGTTCATCTTATGCATGTTCCTCAACTGCTGTCGCTAACCTTAAAAAATGGCATTCAAACCGATGTTACACCGACAAATGAAAAATTATATCCTTATCAAAATGACAAGCTTGTTACTGTTCAATCGTATGAGCTGACGTATAAATATCCTGTATTTGATATTGAACTTCTTCAGCAAGCAGAGGAAAAAAAGGCAGAGAGTCTAGAGAATAATAACGAATTTATAGCAAGGTATACACAACTTCCTGCTAACTTGCCGAAACGAGTAAAAGATTTAGCTCGTGAGGCAACAAAAAATAAGAATAATCGCTATGAAAAAGCGAAAGCCGTTGAAGAATACTTCCGATCAAATCCATATGTATATGATACTGAAAATGTTCCAATTCCTACGAAAAATAAAGATTATGTGGATCAATTTTTATTTGATACAAAAAGAGGGTACTGTGATAACTTCTCTACTTCTATGGTCGTGCTGCTTCGTTCATTAGATATTCCTGCTCGGTGGGTAAAGGGCTATACAGAAGGTGATGCTACCGTTATTTCAGGAAGTAGTAAATGGACAACCTATGAAATTACACAAAATAATGCTCATTCTTGGGTAGAAGTCTATTTTCCAGGAGCGGGCTGGGTACCTTTTGAACCAACAAAAAGTTTTTCTAATCCTTATGATTTTGTAGATAGCCAACCTAACAACTCTAGTGAAAATAGTCAAAGGGAAGAAGAGAAACAAGAAACGCAGGTGAAGGAGCAGCCTAAGGAAAAAGAGCTTCCGGCACAAGAAGAAAGAGCGAAAGAAAAAACAGCTTCTTTTCAAAATGCTAAGTTGTCTATGAAGTGGAAAGTGCTTTTCTACGGACTGATTGTAGTTATGTTAATAGTAATATATCTCAATCGATTTAAATGGTTTTTACCTTTTTATATCTCTTTTTATAAAAAGAAAGAGAGACCGGAAACCTTTGAATCAGCGTATGCTTTTTTACTTAAAAGACTCGCTGCAAATGGACTAAAGCGGCAAGAAAATCAAACGCTGCGCGACTTTGCAGGAGAAGTAGACGAAAAATTAAATACGGTAAATATGCTAAAATTAACGGAAAAATACGAGCGAGTTTTGTATTCGAAATGCAGATTCCATAAAAGAATGGAAAGAGTCGATTGAATTGTGGGAAAATTTAATCAAAAAAACGAGTTCTTGACCATTGTTTCGCGGATTGATAGAATATTCTCGAACTTACTATAAATGTTTCGTATACCTTCATATATCCTCGATAATATGGTTCGAGAGTCTCTACCGGGTCACCTTAAACGATCTGACTATGAAGGCAGAACAGTCTATTTGACGATAAACGTCGTGCTCAACTAGACTTCTGCCTTTGTTTTTTGAGGGAGAAGTCTAGTTTTTTTTATATTTTAGGGCATAATAACAAGTGATTATTTACACATTCGGAGAGGTGAACAAGATGGAAGGCATGATTGTTGTATTAGATTTTGGTAGTCAATATAACCAACTGATTACGCGTCGCATTCGCGAGTTCGGAGTATATAGTGAATTGCATCCGCACACAATTACAGCAGAAGAGATTAAAGCATTAAATCCAAAGGGAATTATTTTCTCTGGAGGCCCAAACAGCGTGTACGGTGAAAACGCATTTCACTGCGATGAAAACATTTTTGAATTAGGTATTCCTGTTTTAGGTATTTGTTATGGAATGCAATTAATGACTCATCATTTTGGCGGGAAGGTAGAAGGTGCTAGCCATCGTGAATATGGTAAAGCAGCGATTAACGTACAAAACGATTCATTAATGTACCATGAGTTGCCAAAAGAACAAGTTGTTTGGATGAGTCACGGTGATTTAGTTGTAGAAACACCAGCTGGTTTTGAAGTGGACGCAACTAGCCCATCTTGTCCAATTGCCGCAATGAGTAACAAAGAAAAGAATATGTACGGAGTGCAGTTCCATCCAGAAGTTCGCCATTCAGTGCACGGTAACCATATCTTAAAGAACTTCGTGTTTGAAGTATGTCATGCTGAAGCGAACTGGTCAATTGAGAACTTCATTGAAGTTGAAATGGATAAAATCCGTGAAACAGTTGGAGATAGAAAAGTACTTTGCGCACTTAGCGGCGGAGTAGACTCTTCAGTAGTAGCTGTATTAATTCACAAAGCAATTGGTGATCAGTTAACATGTATGTTCGTAGATCACGGTTTATTACGTAAAGGTGAAGCGGAAAGCGTAATGGAAACATTTAGCGAAGGCTTTAATATGAACGTAATTAAAATCGATGCAAAAGATCGCTTCTTAGAAAAATTAAGCGGTGTATCAGATCCTGAACAAAAGCGTAAAATCATCGGTAATGAATTTATTTATGTATTCGATGACGAAGCTGCTAAATTAAAAGGGTTTGATTTCCTAGCTCAAGGTACGCTATACACAGATATTATCGAGAGTGGGACAGCTACAGCTCAAACGATCAAATCTCACCACAACGTAGGTGGATTACCAGAAGATATGCAGTTCAAACTAATCGAACCGTTAAACACGCTATTCAAAGATGAAGTACGTGCATTAGGTTCTGAATTAGGTATCCCTGATAATATCGTGTGGCGTCAGCCTTTCCCAGGACCAGGTCTAGGTATTCGTGTACTTGGTGCAATTACGGAAGAGAAGTTAGAAATTGTACGTGAGTCGGATGCTATTTTACGTGAAGAGATTGCAAAAGCTGACTTAGAGCGCGATATCTGGCAATACTTTACGGTTCTTCCTGACATCCGCAGTGTAGGTGTAATGGGAGATGCTCGTACGTATGATTACACAATCGGTATTCGTGCTGTTACATCGATTGATGGTATGACTTCTGACTGGGCGCGTATTCCTTGGGATGTGCTTGAAGTTATCTCAACGCGTATTGTAAACGAAGTTAAGCATATTAACCGCGTAGTGTATGATATTACAAGTAAGCCACCTGCAACAATTGAATGGGAATAATATGTAAGAAAACCGAACAAACGAACATTCTTTTATAAGAATGTTCGTTTTTTGTTGACTTTTTAAAAAAGTTAATGGTAGGATAGTAACATAAAACAGCGAGATATAGCTTTAATGTCGTATAATCTTGGGGATAAGGCCCAAAAGTTTCTACCGAGCTACCGTAAATGGCTTGACTACGAGAAAGTAATACATGTATGTGTAAAAATCTTTTGTTTTTTTGTTCATACATCTCTCTTTTAGTCGATTTTATGCCTTTACGCGCCATAGTGTAGAGGCATTTTTTGTGGTTTGCCTAAGTGCATGCGGCTTCTATAAAGGGAGGAAAAAACGTGAAGAAGTATTTTCGTTTTGAAGAGTTGGGTACTAGCTATCGAAAAGAGTTTATAGCTGGCCTTACAACTTTTCTATCTATGGCTTACATTTTATTTGTTAATCCATCTGTGCTATCACTAAGTGATGTAAAGGATCTACCTGACAGTATGAGAATGGACCAAGGGGCTGTATTTACAGCTACTGCTTTAGCGGCAGCTTTGGGATCAATTGTTATGGGAGTGCTTGGTAGATATCCAATTTCATTAGCTCCAGGTATGGGATTAAACGCATTTTTTGCTTATACAGTTGTTCTGACAATGGGAATTCCATGGCAGACGGCTTTAACGGGTGTTATGATATCAGGTGTTATTTTTATTCTTTTAACATTAACAAGCCTGCGAGAAAAAATTATTAATTCTATTCCTATTGAATTAAAAATGGCTGTTGGAGCAGGTATTGGTTTATTTATTAGTTTTATAGGTATGAAAGGTGCCGGAATCATCGTCAAAGATGATGCCACATTTGTTGGACTGGGTGATTTAACGAACCCAACAACGTTACTTGCGGTTTTTGGTATTGTTATTACTATTGTATTAATGGTGCTTCGAGTAAATGCAGCTGTATTTATCGGTATGATTGTAACGGCTGTAGCAGGTATGGCTTTTGGTTTAATTGATACACCTAAAGCAGTTGTTTCATCAGTTCCTAGTCTTGACCCGACGTTTGGGGCAGCTTTTCAAAATATCGGTGATATCTTTACTGTAAAGATGCTAGTCGTCATTTTAACGTTCTTATTTGTTGATTTCTTCGATACAGCAGGTACGATGGTTGCTGTAGCGAGTCAAGCTGGACTTATGAAAGATAATAAGCTTCCGCGAGCGGGCAGAGCGTTATTGGCAGATTCTAGTGCGATTGTAGTTGGTGCTGTTCTTGGTACCTCATCAACAACAGCTTATGTAGAGTCTACAGCTGGAGTAGCAGCGGGGGGACGTTCAGGATTCACTGCAATCGTAACGGCGGCGTTTTTCTTAGTTGCACTGTTCTTTTCTCCATTATTAGCGGTTGTAACACCAGCTGTTACTGCGCCAGCTTTAATTACGGTAGGAGCTCTGATGGTGTCAAATTTAGGAGAAATTAATTGGAAAGAGTTCGAAGTAGCAGTTCCTGCATTTTTCACCGTAATTATGATGCCATTAACATACAGTATTGCAACAGGTATTGCGGTTGGCTTTATCTTTTATCCTATTACAATGTTATGCAGCAAGCGTGGAAAAGAAGTTCATCCAATTATGTATGCTCTCTGTATTATCTTCATACTCTATTTTGCATTCTTAGCAGAATAGTTTAAATAAAAAAGCTCAGTTTAATGACTGGGCTTTTTTTTTATGGTAAGATAAGAAAACTCTATAGCTGCTAGATTGCTATTGTAATAGAGGTTAATTGGTTACTTTACTGAAGGTTTACTTCATTAACTTTTTTGTTTATAAAGTTTTTTAGAAAAACGATTGACTCCGTATGTTATATATGGTAAATTATTAAATGTCGCTGATGAACAGCGCGGTTGAGAGAAACATCTTAAAAAAGATGTTGACATCAAAATGATAGAATGTTATACTAATAAAGTTGCTTGAGAGCAACGGTTGAACTTTGAAAACTGAACAAAGCGACAAACGTCAACGTTAATTTTTATTTTTAAATGAGCAAGTCAAACATTTCTTCGGAGAGTTTGATCCTGGCTCAGGATGAACGCTGGCGGCGTGCCTAATACATGCAAGTCGAGCGAACTGATTAGAAGCTTGCTTCTATGACGTTAGCGGCGGACGGGTGAGTAACACGTGGGCAACCTGCCTGTAAGACTGGGATAACTTCGGGAAACCGAAGCTAATACCGGATAGGATCTTCTCCTTCATAGGAGACGATTGAAAGATGGTTTCGGCTACCACTTACAGATGGGCCCGCGGTGCATTAGCTAGTTGGTGAGGTAACGGCTCACCAAGGCAACGATGCATAGCCGACCTGAGAGGGTGATCGGCCACACTGGGACTGAGACACGGCCCAGACTCCTACGGGAGGCAGCAGTAGGGAATCTTCCGCAATGGACGAAAGTCTGACGGAGCAACGCCGCGTGAGTGATGAAGGCTTTCGGGTCGTAAAACTCTGTTGTTAGGGAAGAACAAGTACGAGAGTAACTGCTCGTACCTTGACGGTACCTAACCAGAAAGCCACGGCTAACTACGTGCCAGCAGCCGCGGTAATACGTAGGTGGCAAGCGTTATCCGGAATTATTGGGCGTAAAGCGCGCGCAGGCGGTTTCTTAAGTCTGATGTGAAAGCCCACGGCTCAACCGTGGAGGGTCATTGGAAACTGGGGAACTTGAGTGCAGAAGAGAAAAGCGGAATTCCACGTGTAGCGGTGAAATGCGTAGAGATGTGGAGGAACACCAGTGGCGAAGGCGGCTTTTTGGTCTGTAACTGACGCTGAGGCGCGAAAGCGTGGGGAGCAAACAGGATTAGATACCCTGGTAGTCCACGCCGTAAACGATGAGTGCTAAGTGTTAGAGGGTTTCCGCCCTTTAGTGCTGCAGCTAACGCATTAAGCACTCCGCCTGGGGAGTACGGTCGCAAGACTGAAACTCAAAGGAAT
>NZ_JBMPZA010000022.1:0-138887 GCF_049368575.1 Priestia sp. 40 | reverse complement strand
ATTACATTTTAAGATAGATAACAACATTAAGCTCACGAATATTTAACGTTACTATATTTTTAACATGCAGTTAACTAACAATACAAAAACAATTTATTTTATACAAAGGAGTAAATATATAAACTAACTTATAAAGAATAAAGTTTTATCATTTGCACTTAGTGACGACAAATAGATACTTTGTCGTCACTTAAAGTAAATAGTAAAACCTTAATAATAAATGAAATACTTTACTATTTACACAACAGATTATAATAGTTAGAAGAAGTTATTTAGTTAAATTATATCCGGTTATGAGATTTTTTTAAAAGATATGGGTATATGAATCTACAAATCTGGCCAGAATAATAACGTATTCCCCCTATTCCAATAAATTTGAAAACCCTTTGCCTCGTAGGCAAAGGATTCTTTTTTATACAGATGTTTCTTGAGATAAAAAACCTGGCAAATAAACTTCCTTTAATTATAATTAATGGTAAAATAATGAATATAAAAGGAGGGCAGTAAATTGAAAAAGAATGTGACAATCACTCTTACAGCAATTGTACTAATAGGGGCAGCAACTTTTTACTTTGTTACATTTTTTGCATATACCCCGTCTGATAAATTCTCCGGTTTCCCTGTACCTAAAAATACACAGTTAGTAAAAGAAAACGAACGTGTAGACATGTATGATTGGTCTAAAGCTTCTGAAGAAAATGGGATACCATCAAGGATATAAATTAGTAATTAAATCAAAAGGATGGCAGGGGAAAGATCGAGAAGGAGCCTCTACTTATTATGAAAAAGGAAATAAAAAAATTGATTTAATATCTCAAACGAATGAATTAACCCTAATTAAAGATAAAAATTAAACATAAGTTAACTAAAATGAACTAGCCTTCAGGTGTTAGACACAGCTCAACGCCTGGAGGCTAGTTCACGAACAGTATTCTTATCTACTTTTAATCAGCGTATGATACACGCTTTTAGTTAACATAAAACGGATTCTAGGATAAGTAAGTGAAATTATAAAGGTTTCCATTGCGAATCTTTTATATCAAATTTATTTGGGCTTCTTACAAATTTTAAACTTTCTTCATCACAGGCCCCATACTTTACAAAGTTTTGTTGTGCTTGTCTTAATGATATAACATTTGCTCCACCCTCAAAGTCAGGATCTTGAAATTGCACGCTATCATCTTCCCAAAAGCATATTTCACAAATATCAAAGGTATCTGGTGGTTCTTCATCTAGTGTTTTGTATCCGCAGCAAGGGCACGTATAATTACCATTCATAAACTAACTAACCTCATTTCATAATCCTATATACGTAAGTTACCATAATGTGAGTTCTAGGCACTCTTAATAAAAAAATGAAGCTCATCTAACAAAATTGTAAGCCCGTCTTACATTATTGTTAGATGAGCTTCATTAAATCTCGTATTATAATTATTTGTAGAAAATATTTACAATTAACTAAAGGGATGAAATATATTGAAGGTAAAAAAAGACAATCAACCTATTATTATGTTTGATGGTATATGTAACGTATGTAATCATTGGGTCCAATTTGTGATAAAAAGAGATCCTAAAGGCATATTTAAATTTTTGTCCCTTCAATCGGATTTAGCACGTTCATTAATAATAAATCACAATCCGAATAATACGCAATTGGATTCCATTATCTTAATTGACAAAGGTCAAATATATACGGAATCTACAGCAATCTTACATATCATAAATAAGCTTACCGGACCTATAAGGTTTTTCATTCTCTTTTGGATAATACCTAAAAAAATCCGAGATAGAGTGTACCGTTTTATTGCAAAGAATCGATATCGATTCTTTGGGAAAAAAGAAAGTTGTCTCGTCCCTAGCAAAGAAATACAAAATAGGTTTATTAAAACGAAAATAGAAAGTGGGAAAATCAATGAATAGAAGTACATTTCTAAAAAAGCTTAGAATGACAATTATCACTACATTTAGATGGTCTTTAGCATTAACTTTCTTGATTTACGGCATTGCCAAAATCTATCCAGGCCAGTTTTCTACTGGCGACTTTATATATGACTCGAACAAAGGACTCAGCAATGCAATTAGCTTGGCACTTCTTTGGATATTCGGATACATATAATCTTTTTATTGCTTTTGGAGAAATAACAGCAGCCTTATTATTAGTAATTCCAAAGACAGCAACTTTAGGAAACATTATTTATTTACCTATCACAGTAAATATTACTATTCTTGATTTTTGTTTTGAGATACCAGCTCGTTCTGTTACCACATTGTTAACCTGTATGAGTATAGCTTTACTTTTCTTTGAATATAAAAAATTAAAAAGAGTATTTTTTGAATCTCCAGTAACAGCTGAAACGTCTATCCAAACAGGCCTTATGAAAAAGAAGGTGAACATACAATGATTGTGCTACCTATTATATTGGTCAGCTTAGGAATTTCTGCTTTTTACTATTTTATTCTTAAAAAAGAAGCTTGAAATGAATACAATATACAGACCCAGTTAACATAAAAGGTATTACCGGGAATTATTGTTCTTCCATCGTCTCCTCTAAATTTCAGCTTGATACTTAGGAGTGGGGATTCTATAATATAAATTATTAAAATAACTAAAATAACTAAAAGCTGTAAAAGTCTGTTTACAGCAGGTGGATTTTTCGTTTAAATTTATTCTTTTACTTTTCGCCACCCATCTCCTATAGGAGATGGGTGGCTTTATTGTGTTTTAGGAAGGGTTTTATAATGAAAATTTTGAACTATGCTTTACTTGTTTTTCTGGGTGGTTGTTCTTATGGAGTGGTATCAACGTTTGTTAAATTAGGGTACAGTGAGGGGTTTAGACTAAGTGAAGTGACAGGAAGTCAATACTTCTTTGGTGCTATTATGTTGTGGGCTATTGCAATCTTTGTTCCAAAGAAACGTTTGAAAGGTAAACAATGGCTTACTTTGGCCATAGGAGGCATACCGATGGGACTAACGGGTATTTTTTATAATCAAGCACTTGGTTATATTAATGCCTCATTTGCTATCATTCTTCTACTGCAATTTACATGGATAAGTATGATTTTGCAATATGTCTTTACGAAAGAAGCACCAAGTCGAAAAAGCTTAATCTCAACGATAATTATTCTTTTCGGTTCTGTCCTTGCTTCTGGATTTTTGCAAACTGGCATCATTTTTTCTTTAGCTGGGATAGGCTGGGGGATACTTGCTGCTGTCTCCTTTTCTTCTTTTATTTTTATAAGTGGAAACACCAATATACCTGTGCATCCTATTTATAAAAGCGCTATTATGACAACTGGAGCGTCATTGCTTATATTTATTTCGCTACCACCAGTATTTCTTATAAACGGTGCGCTTACAGATGGGCTATTTATGTATGGGCTTCTTACAGGATTCTTCGGTTCACTTGTTCCACCTATTTTATTTAATATTGGCATGCCTAAAGTAGGGGGAAGCTTGGGCACCATTCTAAGTGCATCAGAGTTACCAATGGCTGTAATTATGTCTACAATTGTTCTCCACGAAACCGTCACCTTCCTTCAATGGGTCGGTGTAATCATCATTCTAGGTGGAATTGCTTTTCCAAACATTCAGAGTCATAAGACCACCCATTTAATAAAGAAAAACGTATAACTTACTATTCCTATAATTAAAAAGTTACCTTTCTAAACAATCTATTTTGGCAAAGGACAGTTTTTCTACTTAATGATATATAATGTTCCATTCTAGCTGATATTAGGTAAGAGTTTTATTTTCTTAACGACTATATACACCGCATAATAATGGTTGAATATGCACAAATTAAACAATAAAACTAATTTAAAGGTGAATATAATGTCTTCTTCATTAAATAAATCTTCTCAAAATATTTCAAAGAGAATTGAAAGACAATTTAAAATCACAAGCGATTTTGAGAAAAGGACGATTTTAAAAGATAAAATTACACTATTTTATTTAAATACAATTGTAGATAAAGACCAGATACAAAAATATATTATTGAACCTTTACAGCAATCATGGGAAACGGTTAATGAAGATAATCCATCTATCCAGCAAATAAAGACTGTTGTTAATTCTGCTTCTCTGAAAGAAACTCAGTCTGTTGAAGAGATTCAGGATGCTTTGGTTAAAGGAAATGCCTTTCTTCTTATAAAGGGAGAAATAAGTGGATTGCTTATACCTACAACTAAATGGATAGAGCGAGGGTTAGAAGAAACATTAGGAGAACGGGCGATAAGAGGACCAGCAGTAGGTTTCACTGAAAACCTAACTACCAATATAAATATAATACGACGTATTATTCAGACACCCCAATTAATCATTGATACAAAGCCCTATGGCACACATTTAAAAACAGATATATCTATTATTTATATGAAACACTTGGTGGATCAATCTATTTTGCAAGAAGTACAGCATCGAATCTCTAAGATAGATGTAGACTACATACTAGCTTCAAGAATAGTCGAGGATGCTATTGAAGGAAAGCCTAAAACTTTTGTTAACCTTGTTATGACAAAAGAACGTGTGGACACAACCACTTCATCTCTCTTAGAAGGAAAAGTGATTGTATTAGTAGATGGGTCTCCTTATTCAATCATAGCTCCGAGTTTATTTGTCGATTTCTTTCAATCCCCAGATGATTTTCATTTGAAGACTGGACGTTTGGTCAATCGATTTATTCGATATTTTGGCTTTATCAGTTCAATTCTTATCCCTGGTATTTATGTGGGTCTAGAAAAATTCCATAGTGATACATACAGTAAAAAAATCCAAAAAGATTTATTTAACCATGGAGAATTATTACCTACGTTTTGGGAAATAGCCATTTTACTTATTTTATTTCGCATATTAATTGATATAGGCACACGTGCTCCCAAAGGAACGGTTATCATTATCACATTGTTAGCAACTATTGTTATTGGGGAAATGTCTGTTTCAGCTAAACTTATCCATCCTGCAAGCCTCGTAGTAACAGGACTGAGTGTGTATCTATCTACTTTAGTTATTTATCGCGGACAAACCGGGATAGGTTCATTACGATTTTTATATTTTTTCACTTGCTATTACTTTGATTTGCCAATTATTATGCTTGTTTCAACTATTGTTATTCTATACCTTGTACAGTTAAAATCAGTAGGTGTACCATATTTGTCACCCCTTATTCCCTTTAGGTGTGATGAATTTCAAGATATATTCGTCCGTGGAAATTTACGCAAACTCCAAAGAAAGTCTCATGAATTTCCAAATGTTGAATAAGCCAAACATAAATTTTTAACGTTTTGAACAAACTATGCATGACGCCGTGAGGTATCATAGAATGATCCTTCAATCCTTACGAGGAGAGAAAAAGCTACTGATCCCTGTTCAGTAGCTTTTTCTATTTTTAACCTGTATACGATATGAATAGTTAATTTACATAATCACTCTTTCCGGAACACACGACAAAAAGAACCCCTTGCGGCGCAAGAGGTTTAAGATAATATGACGAGTTACTTTATACAGCTTTTTATACATCCTTGATATTACGGCGTTTACTCAATACCCAAGTGGGAGGAGGATGTATAAAAATTGCACGTTTTATAAATATGAAAAATATAGTAATTGTGGTAAATATATGATACTATTTACTTGCGGTGCTATGCTATGCATTCTTCAACGAGTATGAATGACAAAAAGCAACCTCTTTCCAATGCCATGGGATATGAGGTTGCTTTTTATTTACTATTTAGCTAAGCTCAAAGAATGCTGTTTATTTGCTACCTCGATGGTTTGAATATTTCGCCCATCAAGTTCTCTCACAGTAAACTCAAAATCATTATACACAAGGACTTCATTTAACCTAACGTCTATTTTCTGAGATAAGATCCATCCACCTATCGTATCGACCTCATCAGTTTCAATGTTCGTTCCCATTAGTGTGTTTACGTCTCTTACTAATACTTTTCCATTAAAAACATAGTGACGTTCACCGATTTTTTGCCTATCGAGCACTTCATCAGAATCAAATTCATCATGGATTTCCCCTACGATTTCTTCTAAAATATCTTCAACGGTTACTAAACCAGCTGTTCCTCCATATTCATCAAGTAAGACTGCTATGTGGATACGTTCCTTTTGCATCTTTCTTAATAGCTTATTGATAGAGTACGATTCAAGGACTTGAATCACAGGTTTAACGTAATGGCTAATGAGTTGGTCCCGTAATGTGTCATCAAATGCAACATCGCTTAAGATTTCTTTTATATTTACCATTCCTATGATTTGGTCTTTATCTCCATCATTTGTCACAGGGTAACGAGTATACTGCTCCAATGCAGCCATTTCTAAAAATGCACCAATCGTGTGATGTTCAGAGATTGTTATCATCTCAGTTCGTGGAATCATGATTTCTTTCGCCAGACGTTCATCAAATTCAAAAATATTGTTTACGTACTTTAGCTCACTCTGATTAATAGCACCACTCTTATAGCTCTCAGCCAGCAGGAGACGAAGTTCCTCTTCTGAATGGGCCAATTCGTGCTCTGAAGCAGGTTTTAACCCAAACATTCCAACCAGTATTCGTGCAGAACCATTTAAAATCCAGATAAACGGATACATGATTTTATAAAACCAGATGATGGGCGCTGAAAATAACAATGTGACAGCTTCTGCTTTCTGTATTGAAAATGTCTTAGGTGCTAATTCACCTACCACCACATGAAGATAGGTCATCACAATAAAGGCAATACCAAATGATAAAAGGTGCGTAATGGACTCATTTAAATCGAATCTCATAAAAACAGGACTTAGCAATCTTTCTACCGTAGGTTCACCAAGCACACCTAATCCCATCGCTGTTACTGTAATACCTAGTTGACAAGCAGATAAATATTCGTCTAAGTGCGTAATGACTTTTTTAGCAGAAACAGCACCTTTTTTACCTTCAGCTACAAGTTGATCAATCTTAGAGCTTCGTACTTTTACAATCGCAAATTCTGTGGCTACAAAGAAACCAGTCAATCCAATTAGTATTGCTACCAATAACAAGTTAATTATGTCCAATTAGTTGTCTTACCTAAGTAAGACTTACACCTCCAATAGATTTAATGACAAATACATTATGTAGAAACATCTAGCTATCTAAACTTCTTTTAAAATGACTCGTTGTAAAGGAACACCGCCCATGCTTATTGTTTTTTCAGATAACATATATTTCTGATGATCAACTAGCAAGGTGTGAGTATCAATAACTTCACAGGTCGTTCCTTTGTTCTGAAAATGTTTTACTACAGCTTTCTTTAAATCAGTTAGGTTGTAGTATCTTTCTTCAAAATCAATGACAATTTTCTTTTTTCCAAATAGCCCAAACATCCAAATCCCCTCCCATATGCTTATACGCTTTATCTGTATAAAAGTTCCATATATTTTCATATATTTCATTTATATATGTTTAATTGAAATTAATATAGCAGATATTCTAGATGTTTTTTGTTATTTATTGTTAATTTTGGTATATTATTTAATAAATAAAAAAATGGAGGATAAAAAATGAGTTTGCTAATAGTAGGGATCATTATTATTTTGTCGGTCGTTGCAGACTATTTTATTTTCGATTACGACGATAAAAGATGGGGATGGCTAAAAGGATATTCTAAGCCTGTAAGAATAGGGATTATCAGTTGTTACTTAGTTATTTCATTTACTATTTACTTTGCTTTAAGCCTTAAATATATCTCTTAAGGTTTAAAGGCTTTTTTTATTTATATTCCATACATTTCTAGTTAGCATAAAACTGTCTATAAGAACTAAAAAGCCTAGAAACATAGTGTTTCTAGGCTTTTTAAACATTATCTATAACGTCTGGCAGAAAAGAATTGAACAATTGGAAAGATAACCAATGCCAGACATAAAGCTGCAAACAAAGAGATATTTCCAAAATCATTTTTTCTGACAAAAACAATACGATCTAAAATCCAAAGAATGAAAAGACCTATAGTTAAGATATGATAGCTTCTTTTAGCACTCATCGTAGCAATTTTCTTACCCATCTCATCTTTTTGAATTTGTCGATCAAATCCCCACGTAGCAAGTTGACATAAAGTAGTGATAACCAAAACTATTGCTATAACTCCCGTTACACCTAATCTAACTCCATCTTTAAAATCTGTTATATAAATCGTATATAATGCAAAAGCGCAGCTTAGTAAAATAATAGCAGCCCATACATAATTGTTTTTTACATTTCTCATTATAAATTCCCCCTGTTTTTGTATAAAAATAATTCGTCTACACTAACATTTAAATTTCCTGCTAACTGAAATGCTAGCTCTAAGCTCGGATCGTACTTGTTATTTTCAATCGCATTAATCGTTTGTCTCGATACACTGCAAGCATTAGCTAGCGCTTCTTGAGATAACTTTTTAGATTTCCTTATTTCTTTGATTCGATTATCCATACTTATCAACCCACCTCTAAAATGTAAAAAACATTTTACATTTATAGTATATGGTAATATTTTCATTATGTCAAACATCTTTTACAAAATATCTACTTTTTTATGTATATCGCAAACAAATTTAGTTAACATAATATGCTATAGACAGTGAGAAAGAATTTATATTGTTTATTAAAAATGTAAAAAGGGATAGACTCCTCGCTAAGAGTCTAACCCTTTTTATTATCATAAATTGTATAATAATATTTATCTTTTGTATAAGTTTACTTTACCTTTATATAAGTTTGTTGTATTATTTATTTGTAGTCAAAAAAAGGAAGGTGATTACATTGAAAGAAAAAAATGGTGACTACGTTGAAAATAAAGTGTATGAGCACCGAGTTTTAAAAAGAATGTCTCAAAAAGAATTGGCTGACGCTGTAGGGGTGTCCAAACAAACCATATATGTGATGGAGAAAAATAATTATTCTCCTTCTCTCGTTTTAGCTTTTCGAATAGCTAATTTTTTCGATGTAGATGTTAACGATATTTTTAATTATGTGAGAGGAAGTGACTGAAATGGTAACTGACAAAATAGAAAAGGCCATTTTCAATCCTTTGAAAGCCTGGACAGAACAATCGAATAGTAACTGGAATATGCTGATTGGTATTGGACTTTTATCGCTTATAGTCGCAATAATTTTGGTATACGTATTTCAAAAAAAATTGGGTATGAGTGTATCTGACGAAAGAACGAACCAAATAAATTTAAAAAGTGCCCTTATTATGTTGTGTGGAATCATTTTATGCGACCTCATTTTCCCAAAAGATTATATGTGGCAAATTTTCTTCTTATTTAAATATTCCCTCGCATTCCTTGCTGCAGGTATATATCTTGCTGTTAGATATAAAAAGGATTTCTTAAACTAAAGAACTTTGTACACGATATTCAGAATTAGTTAACATATTGTGCCTTATCGGAAACAGTATAAAAGAGCCCGTCCCTTTATGAGATCTTGGCTCTTTTGGTTTGATTATATATTAATTCATAGCTTAATGGTGAAATATACGTATACCTGAATGTGCCATGATCATTCCATATTCATTTGCTGCCTCTGTAACCTGTTCATCTCGTAAAGAATTGCCTGTTTGAACCACATATTTAACACCACTCTGAGCCGCACGATCTATATTGTCACGAAACGGTAAAAAGGCATCAGATGCATAAGAAACGTCTTTTAATCTTTTTAACCATTCTTGTTTTTCACTTTTACTTAGCCTAGCAGGGATCTCTTTAAAACACTGTTTCCATTGTTCATTTTCTACTTCAGTAATATCATCATGCAACCATCCATCAATTGCATTATTCACTTCTACACGAGAAATGCCTTCTCTAAACTTCATATTAAGTGCTCTTGGATGTTGTCTTAACCACCATTTATCAGCTTTTTCAGCTGCCAACCTCGTACAATGAATACGGGACTGCTGCCCGGCACCAATCCCAATTGTTTGGCCATCTAAGGCGAAACAAATAGAGTTTGATTGTGTATATTTTAATGTAATAAGAGCGACAAGAAGGTCCCTCTTTGCATGATCAGGAATATCAGATTGAGTCGTAACAATATGATTAAAAACTTCCTTTCCAATCTGTATATCATTTCTTTGTTGTTCTAGAGTAATGCCAAATACCGTTCTTTTTTCAATTGGATCAGGCACATGGTTTGGGTCAATCTCTAAAATTAGATATTTTCCTTTCTTTTTCTGTTTCAAAATCTCTAATGCTTCTTGGGTGTAGCTTGGTGCAACAATCATATCAGAAACCTCTGTTTTGAGGAGAGTAGCTACAGTTACATCTACTTCATCACTAAAAGCAGCACAATCTCCAAATGAAGACATCCTATCTGTCCCACGCGCTCTTGCATAAGCAATCGCTAAAGGAGACAGGTCTAGGCCTTCAACAAAATAGGATTCAGTAAGTGTCTCATTTAGTGGAGAGTACACAGCTGCACCTGCTGGACTTACGTGTTTAAAAGATGCAGCTGCAGGTTGATCAGTAGCCTGTCGAAGCTCCCGAACCAGTTGAAAAGCGTTTAATGCATCTAGAAAGTTAATATAACTCGCTTCTCCATTTAAGATTTTAATAGGCGTGTTCTCAGCATTCTGAACGTTAGCTTTACTTTGATTTGGATTCATCCCGTATCGTAAACCAATTTCTTTCACTTGAAAATCTCCTTTCCAAATAAAAAAAGTATTTGAACTCATGTTCAAATACTTTGCCCAGGCGTACGGCCGTTATCTATGTGCTTCCTCATGGTTCTCCATGTTTACGCCAGTAACACATAGTCTGTTTTATAAGAAAATTTTACATAATAAAAGTAATTTTAACAATACCTTTATCCAAATTTTTCTTTTTTAATTATATATCATACACAAATTTAATTTACACAACAGGTATTATAATAAGCAAAAACCCTTTAAAATCAATAGTTTTAAAGGGTTTTTATTTTTATTATTAGATCTAAATAAACCAAATTTACATTTTTTTCATATAATTTCATTGACTTTATTAGTACCTAGTACTAATATCTATTTATATATCTTAGTAATAAAGAAGGGTGAATATAATGAAATCAACTGCACGTATTACAGCAATAGGTACATACGTACCAGAAAAAAGACTTACAAATGACGATTTAGAACGAATTGTAGATACTAACGACGAATGGATCGTGAAACGAACTGGCATGAGGGAAAGAAGAATTGCCGATGAAAATGAATATTCTTCTGACCTAGCTATTAAAGCAATTGAAAACTTAGTAGAGCAGTATCAAAAAGAGTTAAAGGATATAGGGTGTATCGTTGTCTCAACTACAACACCCGACTATGCATTTCCAAGTGTAGCAGCCCAAATACAAGATTACTTTGATATTCCTACAACTGGGGCGCTAGACTTTAATGCTACCTGTGCGGGCTTTACATACGGATTACACATGGCAAACGCCTTTATTACATCTGGACTTCATGATAAAGTCTTAGTCGTAACTGCAGAAACGTTAACAAAGGTTACAGATTATACAGATCGCACTACCTGTGTTCTATTTGGAGATGGAGCTGCAGCTGTTTTGGTCGAAAGTGATGCAGAGCGCCCAAGTTTTATTGCTACGCATATTGGTACAAATGGAAAGGGAGGTAAACATGTATACCGCACCAATATATCTACTACCATGCATGGACAACCTTTGAGTTCGAGTGGCAAGATGGTGCAAAACGGAAGAGAAGTATATAAGTGGGCATCTCGAACAATTCCTTTAGGTATGGCTGAATTGCTAGGACAAGCAAATCTACAAAAGAGTGAAGTAAATTGGTTCGTTCCACACAGTGCCAATTTACGAATGGTTGAGTCTATATGTGAAAGATCAGAGTTTCCGGTTGAGAAGACATTAACTAGTGTCGAGTACATGGGAAACACTTCTTCCGTTTCCATTCCTCTAGCACTACAAATAGGGATAAACGAAGGGAAATTAAAAGATGGAGACGTTCTCTTACTCTATGGATTTGGAGGAGGCCTTACCCACGCAGGTCATATTATTAAATGGGATTTAGGTAAGGAGTAAATAATCAATGTATACCTTTGCAACAAGATTTCTACAGCTTATACTATTTTTAATGAACGGGAGAATGAAAACAGTAAACAAAGAAAAACTTCCTCAAAATGAGCCGTTTATTGTTGTTTGTACGCATAAAAGCTGGATTGATGTAGTGTGTTTAGGAATAGCATTATATCCGACTCCTATTCACTTTATGGCTAAGAAAGAGTTATTTAATAAGATTTTTATCAAAAAGCTTTTAAAAAAATTAAATGCATTTCCTGTAGATCGAAGTAAACCTGGACCCAGTGTCTTAAAAATACCTTTGCAATTGCTAAAAAAGAAACAAGTAGTTGGGATCTTTCCAAGTGGAACAAGAAACTCAGAAGAGAAAGCATTAAAAAATGGAGCTATTCATATTGCTTCAAGGGGAAGTGTTCCTATTATACCAGCAGTATATGTAGGGCCTCATACCATAAAAGACTTATTAGGAAGAAAAAGAAGGTTTATCATTTTAGGTGATGCTATTCATGTGCCTAAAATGAATAAAGATAAAGAAGCTGTTATAGAAGCAACAAATGCATTGATCTCAAAAGTATTTAAAGAATTAAAGAGTAATAGTTAAAAAGAGAAAATGTAATTAGGATCAAGAGCTTTATGACTAATGAGAAGGGAATAATTTTCTATACATACAATCTAAACAAAGATGATTCACATGACAACACAAAAAGATCCTACATCAAAATGATGTAGGGTCTTTTCATTTACTACTATAAATAGAGTATGTTCATAAAAATATAGGAAAGGACACCTTTCTATTAAAAAAAGCACCCTTACCCAAAGATAATATGTGCGTGTACATTATTTATCCTTGGTAACATGGAACTTTCAATAAAAGTGCTTTTTCAACGTGCTCTGGAATATAACTGCTCAACCTTCCACCGTTAGAATAGATTTCCTTTACCATGCTTGAACTAAGAAAAGAATATTTTTCTTCTGAATGAATAAAGAATGTTTCAGCTTCTTTATATAGATTTTTATTTGTTAACGCCATCTGGGCTTCATACCCATAATCAGTCACAGTTCTCAAGCCTTTAATAATCGCTCTATAATTGTGTTCTTTCATATAATCTACAAGCAATCCTTCAAATGTATCAACTTTGACTTTTTTATTATCTTTAAATGATTGTTCAATTAGCTGTCTTCTCTCTTCGGTAGAAAATAAATATTGTTTCTTAGAATTCACCAAACCAGCAACTAAAATTTCATCAAAGAATTCACTGGCTCTATTTATAATATCAATGTGTCCATTTGTAATTGGGTCAAAGCTCCCTGGATATATAGCCTTCATTTAATCACCTCACTTATTATTACTAATCATTTTGTTAGCAATAATAATTACTTTAAACATCTTGTAATAGATTTGAATATCTTGTCCGTAAAAGTATATGTTTACGAACTTTTCTCTTATATAGAAAACCTGTCATTTTCATCGTTCGGTTAAGTTTGAAAATAAATGACGAACGTCTTCTAAAAACTATACACCTTTATGAACGTTTCTGATAGGAAAATAAATTAAGCTAATGGTTTGCCATTGTTAAACATGACTGGCAGAACCTATATTCTTAAAAGTTAGTTTGTAGATCTCCTTCAACAAATAAATAAAACAGTTTTTGTGCTCGCTTTAGGGTTTATAAGTATGAAATAACAATCAGAATAACAAAAGGATTATCAATACATGGGGTAAATATATTCATTATTTCACTTTATCTATCAATCTCGTATAAATAACGTCAAAAAGGTTAATAATGTTTAAAAAGGAGAAAAGATAAAGGGGTTGATTTTTAATGGAAAATAATGTACTTAAAAACATTGATCCAAGTTTACGTGATGAAATGCTGGCTGAATTGTTTTTGGATCAAACGATGAACGATTTCAAAAGAAGTAAGATCCTTAAGGAAATAGACCAGTCTTTAAAAAATAAAGATAAACAAGCTTTTTTACGTTTAACAGAGGAACTTAAATCTGTATCTTAATAAAAACGATGTAATATATAAGAAATTCATTAAAAATAAGCCTTCTTTTTTAAAGACTGAGGCTTCTTTTTATTTCACATTTATATATATCTTTTTATAATAAATTAAACTTATAATGAGAGAACCTATTAGTTCCAGTACGAAAATGCTCGTAAGTCTCTTGTCAAAAATTAATTACTAATTACTTAATACTTGAATTGTAATTAAAAAGCAGGTCTGATCCAAAGATAAAATCTGCTAAAAAATCAAAAAGAGATAATGAAAACATCGTGATTTACTCAATGATTCATTAATTAAAGGAAGAATGCAATTCTCACTAGGTCTATTCCCCAGAACTTCTCTTTAATATTATTGTATTTATTTCCTTCTGCAATATGAGCTTTCCGGAAATTTAATTGATATAAGGTAATTAACATCCAAACAGTGATGCCAGTTAGGCCAGCAATCCATACTAAAATTAGAAAAACAGTGTTAGCAGCAATGATAAAAATACTTACGACCATGCTAAAGAGCACCCCTGTTATCCGAATACATGGGTGCTCTCCTATAATAAAATTTGTATGACAACCTTTCAATCAATATGTTATAATTACTAGTAGACCTAACCTTTCTTATACTTTCGCAAAGTATAACTCAAAATCAAAAAAAGTCACCTCACTCTCCAATGCCAATAGAATGAGGTGCTTTTTATTTTATAGTGTCGTTTAATCTTCCTCCGGCATCTTAATTAAAATAGTGATAGCTACTGCTGTCAGAAATATAGCCTCTAAAATTATCAATAGATTTGTACTCATATCTCCCATCTACCCTTCTACTCTAATCCCTATAATTTCATTGTAACAAAGGAAATAAGTGAATAGAACAAAAAATGAAAGCGTTTTATTTAAGTGTTTTATCATGTTAAGGATGGAATTAAACGTGAAAATAAGTTTTCGTTTAATTAAAATTTAAGGAGATGGGAAAATGGGAACAAGAAAAGGAGTTGCAGGGACTTTTCATTCAGAGCAAGAAGCGATACATGCAATTAAGGTGTTAAAACATCAGGGGTATCGTGAAACAGATATATTAGTAGTAGCAAAGGATAGCAATAATACTTTACAGTTAGGGACTGAAACGAATGTAATGATAGAAGCTGGAACACCAGCTGTAAGTTCGTTGGCAGGTGTGATGATGGACAGCTTTCTTACCATGATGACAGGTGGAATGCTTTCTACTACCCAAGCTGGTGGCCTAACTTCAAAACTTTACTGCAAAACGGTGTGAAATAGATGTAAAGGAAGGGAAAATCCTTGTTCTAATTGATGTGGATGAAACTCAAACAATTCCTTCACATACTAAGGTTAGGGAGTCGCCATACGAGACGGAGGGGCACAGGTCAGTGCAACTTCTCCTGTTATTAAAGAGATTGAAGAGGTTGCAACCTCAGTAAACAATCAGAAACCAGAAAGTCAAATTAAAGACACGAATATTACGACTTCTGAAAAAGGAAAAAACAATGAGAAATCAACAAACAAGCAAAAGAAATAAGTATATCTTCTTTATAGTTTATAGTAGAGAGAATAATTAGGAATATTTAAGGAAGGGCTGCCTAACTGTATTGGCAGCTTTTTTATTGCTCTTTAAATTAACATAAGTAATATTTCTAAAATCAAAAAAGAACCAAAATGACTCATTAAAATGAGCATAAACAGGCAATAAAATAAAAGAAATTACTTTCATTACTAAGGGTCATTTCTTTTATTCCTAAAAGTCCTGGAGGTTATATTAAATTCCAACAGGTATTCTCACTAAATTCTAGAAATATTAATTATTAAAATTCCGTATAAATATTTCCAATTATGATAAAAGCAGGTGATTAAATGGAACGAAAGAAGTTTATTGAACACATTGATAAGTTAATGGAACAATCTGATGCGTGGAGAAAGGATGCAGAGAAAAGGGAAGACTTGAACAGTGCATGTTTTTACCAAGGCGAGGTCAAAGCTTATGAGAGAGTAAAGAGATTGGTTAATCAGCAGTTACATGCATAAATAAAAATTACAACCCTAACTCAGAAATGAGGAAGGTTTGCCTTATTTCTTTTTCTAGTTTACATAAGATAAATTCTAGAAACCAATTTATTTCAGGAGAAAGGGGGCATTTTATGGTCCAATATAATAGTAAGTGCATAGAGTTAGTTTATAGATAGAGTAAAATCGTTTGAGTGTCTTAGACTGCGCTTTTTTATATCTCAATTTTTTAAGAATACTTTTGAAATTGAGATATAAAAAATTTAAATTTATATTAAAACCCACAATTTTGCCTGTCTACTCATAGAAATAAAAAGAAACTATACAGCAGCAGGTGATCATTAGATGTTTATAAAATATATGCTCTTCTTTATATGTTGGAACGTGGCTTAGTCGCGTATATTTTTCATCAACTGAATGGGAGATCTAAAGTTGTATCAAAAATTGAAGTAGAACGTAATGAGAATTACTGGCAGCATAACGAATTGTATCTTCTAGGTCCTAAAAAGAAGTAAACAAAGGTAAATAAAAAAGAGAAGATTTTAACCTTCTCTTTTTACCACATATATTCTACAGTTTTAAAGTTAATTATTTAATTAACAACAGCTGTTATCCATTCCTACCAAAACAAATCCTGCACCTTGAGGACCTTCTTGAACATCAAGTGTAAGCCCTTGAGTTGTAGATAGTACTGTATTTTCAATAGCTACTTGAATACCGTTAATTTCTTGGACTGTATCATCCTCAGTAGGTTCGTCCAATGATAAACCGACTTGAGGTCCACAGCATCCAGCACCTTCAGAGTAAAAACGAATGCCTTTAGCTCCTTGTTCAGCGAATACATCTTCTAACATCTTTTTAGCTCCATCTGTGATATTCATCTAATCTCTCCCTATCTTCAATTATATTTATTGGTTAAGCTTCTGGAAATAAACGTTGAAGTGAAGCTTTCATTTCAGGTTTTACATTAATTTTAGCACGAGCTGCTTTTGCTTTTTCTTCGGCTTCTGCAATGGAATCAGCTTCTCTAAGTGCTAACAGAGTTCCAATTGCAATCGTACCAGTACGATTACTTCCTCCTGCACAATGGAAGTAAATCTTCTTCCCTTCCTTGTACGATTTTATTACTTCATTAATTGCATTTTCAATAGATTCATCTTGGTTTTCTGCATCATCTACAATTGGCGTATGAACACGTACTTCTGGAGCATCATGTTCTAATGATTCTGCACGTAAGTCATAAATCACATCTACTTTATCATTTTTCATTATTTCTTTTACATCAGCTGCACCACCAATAAAAATACGATTGTCAATTAATGATTGATAATTTTTGTTATTCATGTTGTCCACCTCTATAATTTTAATGTCTGAATCATTATTAAAACAGGTTACTTCCCACTTTGAATTATTGAATATACTCTTTGACTTTTTCGTAACCGATTTTCTCTTCTGGTTGCCAGGGAATAATAGCACAATTAGATGTTAATTCATTCTTTATTTTCTTAATCCATGCTTTTTCAGCTTGTGATCTTCCCTTTAAAATAGCATCCTTTGTATCTGTTGCGTACAGACTTTGGTTGATAACCCACCATTTTGGCGTAATTTCAGCACGTTTCAAGTCTTCCTGAAGACGATTCGCTTCTAATACTGGCGTTGCTTCTGCAAGAGTTACAATAACTACACTCGTTTCTTTTGGATTACGTAAACGTGGCAGTAACGTTTTAACGCTTTCTGGAACCTCTCCTGTAGCTTCTTCCAATTCTTTATGATAAGACTCGCTAGCATCAAGTAAAAGCAACGTATGACCAGTTGGTGCTGTATCAATGACTACAATTTCATCATTTGACTTAGCTACCACATCCGCAAAAGCTCGAAACACAGCAATTTCTTCTGTACATGGTGAATTTAAGTCTTCTTGAATATAAGCAATGCCATCTTCATCAAGTTCCTCACTAGCTTTTGTAAGTACTTCTTTTTTATAAGCATCTACTTCAGCTTTAGGGTCAATTCGACTGATGCTTAGTAATTCCTTTGCTTCACTATTACTAAAAATAAAATCTAAATGGGCTGCAGGATCTGTGGTAGTTAAATGAACACGATGGCCTTTTTCAACTAGTCCTACTGCAATGGCAGATGCTACTGTTGTTTTACCAACACCGCCTTTACCCATTGTGAAAATAACTTTTGTTCCATTTTTAGAGAAGTCTTCTACAACATCTTTAAACTCGGTTAACTTTTCTGGAGAAAGCTCTACATTTTTAATTTCGGTTTCTGGTAATGTCTCTGATTTAAACAAACGACGTAAATGATTAATACCCGTTAAAGGGTAAGATACGTAAGGCACTGAATACATAACCATTTGTTGAAGTTCTTCTGGCACTTTCTTTAATGATTCTTGTTGTCGAGTATAAAAAGCAGTAGATATTTCATCGCCTTGTACATATTGACTCATTAACCCATTCACAATTAAGTTTTGATTTAAAATGCCAATATCTTTTAATTCTTTTGAAGCTCTATTTGCCTCTTCTAGAGAAGAAACATCGGGCCGAGCCACTAACATTAAAGTCGTCTGATCCGGATTTGATAAAGCTTCTACCGTTTTTGCGTATAAACCTCTCTTTTCATCTAGACCTGATAAAGGCCCTAAACAAGAAGCTCCATGTGTACTTTCATCTAAGAAACCAGTCCATGCACTTGGCAATTGTAACAAGCGAAGTGTATGCCCTGTTGGCGCTGTATCAAAAAGAATATAATCAAACTGGTTGACCATTTCTTCATTAGCAAGTAAATTTGTAAACTCATCAAATGCAGCAATCTCTACCGTACAAGCTCCAGATAATTGTTCTTCCATAGTAGAAACAACAGCATCAGGGAGTTTTCCACGATAAGGTCCTACGACTTTCTCACGGTATGTTTTTGCTGCTTCTTCAGGGTCCAGGTTACAAGCATATAAATTTTTCACCATCGGTATCTCAATTGGCTCGTTTCTCAAGTCAATTTCAAATACATCTTGTAAATTTGAAGCAGGATCTGTACTAACAATCAGTACTTTATGACCGTTATCTGCTAACGAAACAGCTACAGCACATGCTATGGATGTTTTGCCAACACCGCCTTTACCTGTAAAAAATAAAAAGGGTGTTTGAACCATTTTTTCGGGTTGAAAAGATTTGAACATTTCTTTTACCTCCCTATTTTGGATTATTAATATTTAATTTGATCGACATGCGTGGTTTTTCGCTCTTTAATTCTTCAGTTTTAACACCAAACCATTCAGCAAATTCTTCATTGGTTGGGTAGCTTCCAGTTTTCTCTACTTCACCATCCACTAATACTACTGGTAAAGCATCTGGACCTTTACTCATAAGAATCTTATTAACTGCTACTTGATCAACGAACTTATTTGGTTCGCTTGTTAAGTTATAACGTGTGATATCGAACCCTTTTTTCTCCAAGGCGAATACGGCTGAAGCCACCCTTGTTAATTCAGGATCAACACTAGGACCACAAACACCTGTTGAACAACACATAGCTGGATCAAAAATCTCTACTTTCTTCATAATTTCATCTCCCTTTATGTAGACTATACCTTTTTAAAAGTAGTTTATAATAATATACTTATATAAAAGATAAAGGATATGCCGAGAGAAACTCTCCCGGCTATTTAATTTTAATGATTATTTACCTGTTTCAGCAAAACGGTGAATACGCTCTCCGATTTCATCACGTACACGTTGGAAGAATGCCCATTTCTCTTCATCTGTTCCTTCTGCTTTTGCTGGATCATCAAATCCCCAGTGTTCACGTTTTACATGAGGAGGCGTTACTGGGCAGTGATCTGCTGCGTGACCACATAACGTGACGACTAAATCCGCATTATTTAAAATTTCAGGATCAATAACATCAGATGTTTGATTCGAAATATCAATGCCTGCTTCTTTCATCGCTTTGACAGCATTGGGGTTTAGCCCATGTGCTTCCAGACCTGCACTGCGTACATCCCATTCTTCATTATTTAGATGTTTTTTTGCCCAACCTTCTGCCATTTGGCTACGGCAAGAGTTACCTGTACATAAGAAATAAAGTGTTTTTTTAGACATGTGTCAAATCTCCTTTAGAAATGTTATGAAATAATAAGTAACCAAATATATAAACCAACAAGTGTAATAAACAGTGTTGGAATGGTTAAAATGATACCTGTTTTGAAATAGGTTCCCCATGAGATTTTCACGCCTTTTGTAGAAAGAACATGAAGCCATAAGAGTGTGGCAAGAGAACCGATTGGCGTGATTTTCGGACCTAAATCTGATCCAATAACATTGGCGTAAATAAGTGCTTCTTTAATCGTCCCTGTTGTATGTGTTGCGTCTATCGCAAGGGCATCAATCATAACGGTTGGCATATTGTTCATGATGGATGAAAGAATGGCTGCAATAAATCCCATGCCAATGGTTGCTGCAAACAGGCCTTGATCGGCTGTTGCTTGAATCACATCGGCTAGCACTTCTGTTAGACCAACATTACGTAAACCGTATACCACGACATACATACCGATGGAGAAAAAGACAATGGCCCACGGTGCTCCTTTTAATACTGTTTTTGTTTCCACTGCTGGACTTGTTCTTGCTATTCCTAAGAAGAAAACAGCAATAATTCCTGCAATGAGAGATACCGGAATATCGAAAAATTCACCAACAAAGTAACCAAGGACTAGAATAACGAGTACTATCCCAGATAATCGGAACATCTTTTCATCTTTAATCGCATCGACTGGTTTCTGTAAATCCGCAACATTGTACTTCTTAGGAATACTTTTGCGGAAGTATAGATATAAAACAATAATGCTTGAGAAGAGTGCGAACAAATCTGGCACAATCATACGTGATGCAAACTCAGAAAATCGAATACCAAAAAAATCAGCTGATACGATATTAACTAAGTTACTAACCACAAGTGGTAATGACGTTGTATCTGCAATAAATCCACTTGCAATTATAAATGGAAAGACCATTTTATCTTCAAACTTTAATGCGCGAACCATTGCCAGTACAATCGGCGTTAAAATTAAGGCTGCTCCATCATTCGCAAATAAGGCTGCAACAACGGCTCCAAGTAGCGAAACATATACAAACATACGAACACCATTGCCACCTGCAGCTCTTGCCATATGCAATGCTGCCCATTCAAAGAAACCAATTTCATCTAAAATTAAGGAAATAATAATAACTGCGATAAATGTGAGGGTCGCATTCCATACGATGCTTGTTACATCCAGAACATCTTGAAAATCAACGACTCCTGCCAGCAAAGCCAGGACGGCTCCCCCACAGGCTGACCAACCTATAGATAGGTTTTTAGGTTGCCAAATAACAAAAACTAATGTCACTAAAAAGATCAGTGACGCCAGGACAACTGATGTCAATTTTTAAACCTCCAATTACTCACAACAACTAATACGTAAGCCCTGTTTTTCTAATTCAGTTAAACGTTCATCTTGACTTGGTAATGAAGCAAGCAAACTGATTATAAAATCGTGATTTTCATGTGCTTCGTTAAGAGAATAAAAAATCCATTGTCCTTTTCGTTTTTCCTTCACTAAACCAATATCTTTTAACTTGCGTAAATGCTGACTAATGGATGGCTGACTAGCCTTGTAGATTTCTACTAATTCGCAAACACAGCATTCATTTGTTTGTAAAAGCTTCATCATTGATAGGCGCGTTTTATCACCCAACAATTTTAGAATTTGAGCTGCTTTTTCAATTTCAACTACTGTTTTCACACCCACGTACATACACCTCCTAGTTAACTAGAATTAATATATAATAATTTGCTTATATGTTTATATGTATTAATATACTTGCTTTTTAAAACATTTACAACCCTTTTGATTAAATAAGTTAGATCAGTCCCATCTTGTTATCATGCACCCATCTAACTGTTCACTTATATATAAAGAAATTCATGTAATAATTAACCTTCACATCAACTTCTACTTATATGTGAAAAATCCCCCAAGATTATTCCTTAGAGGATTTTACGAATTATTTAAGGATTTTCTCCATTGCCATCACATCTACATGCTGATCGTCTAATATTCCTTGTTCATAAAAAACGCCAACTTCTCGAAACCCCAAACTACGGTATAGTTTCTGACCTGCTTCATTAAAAGGAAAAGTCGAGAGAACTAGCTTATGAAAATTATTTTTCTTTGCGATAATTTCTAAGGTGTGCAATAAAGCTTTTCCAATCCCCTTTCCTCGACTCTCACGTTGAATATAGACGGATACATCAGCTACGCCATTATATGCACAACGATGAGAATAGGGATTTAAAGAAGCCCATCCGTCTATTTCTCCTTCTCTTTCGGCCACAATAACCTCATACCGATCATTGCGATGATACAACCATTCTTTTATGTAAGGTAAATCCTTTACATCTTCCTCTAAAGTAGCAATTCTGTCTTCAATTCCTTCGTTATAAATACTTAAAACTTGTGGTAAATCCTCTTCTTTCATGATTCGAACATTCATAAAACTCCCCCTATCTTAAGTCTTTAATTATTATATCAATTTTTTTTGATGTATTAATTGATTTCTGTAATTTTTTTGATATGATTAATACATCAAGAAATTTTGATTCATTCAATGTGAGGTTAAAATATGAGAATTAACAATTCAGGAAACCTATCTGTAGAGTATTTTCATGCTTATTTCCGATTAGTCGTCAATACACAAAATATAGACAAAAACGAAGCTAAAACCCTTATATTCAAACGTTTTTTTCATGATGATCCAATGTTACGCGGAAAAACTACGTATACAAATTTTGAAAAAGCATACAATACATTTACCTATTAAATCAAAAAAAGTTGATTAAGGAGAAGAGTAATGGATACAGTAAAAGATATGAAGCAAACATTTGAACAATACGAACAAAAGTTTAAAGCTCTTGCGGATCAAAAAAGACTAGAAATTATGCATGAGCTTTGTCAACGAGGTCAAACATGTGTGTGTGATTTAACTGAATTCTTTGGTATATCCCAGTCAAAACTATCCTATCACTTGAAGATTTTATTGGATGCTAACTTGATTACAAAAGAAAAAAAGGGAACTTGGAATTACTATGATCTAAACAACGAAGAGCTAAATCATTCATTGTCTGAGGAGCTACGTTGTTTATTTAAAAATGAAAAAGGATAATTTTATCCTTATTTTTTACCGGATATATCAATTTTTTTTGATTTAACGTAGTGCTTATATTACTAAGGAGGAATTTTAAATGAAATATGTTCATGTAGGAATTAACGTAACGAATTTAGACCAATCGATTGAGTTCTATCAAAAGGTATTTGGCATAAAACCTGAGAAGATAAAAGAAGACTATGCGAAATTTCTATTAGATGAACCAGGACTTAACTTTACTCTAAACGTACGTGATGAGGTAAACGGGAACCAAGTCAACCACTTTGGATTCCAAGTTAATGATGCAGAAGAAGTAATTGCTCATAAAGAACGATTAGAGAAAGAAGGATTCTTTGCTCGTGAGGAGATGGATACAACTTGTTGTTATGCTGTTCAAGATAAATTTTGGGTAACAGATCCGGACGGAAATGAATGGGAATTCTTTTACACTAAAGCAAATAGTGATGTTCATAAAATCAGCTCCAATGTAGGGCCAAATGAAAAAGCCCCTAAAACTTGTTGTTAAATGAAAAGCCTGCCTCTTCAAGGAGACAGGCTTTTTTTGAATCTCTAACATGTTCTTCTACTTCGGAAATCGTATAAAGATATAATAGCTGTTAAAGGAGTAACTTTAGAATATAGTAGAAGACCATTGCAATAATTCCGGCACCAGGTAAAGTAACAACCCAGGATAGAAGAATCTCTCTAATAACTCCGAAATTCATTGCTTCTCGTCCATTTTTTAATCCAGCTCCAATAATAGAAGAAGTACTTACATGGGTTGTAGAAGCCGGTAATCCAAATTGACTCGAGGCCATAACTAAAGAGGTGGTAGTGAGCACTGCTGATAAGGAGCTATTTTCATCTAATTTAGTCACTTTTTTTGCTAATAATTCCGTTACTGGCAGCCCTTTAATTAAGCTCCCTAGGCTCATCGCTACAGTAACTAAAATGAAGAATGAAAAAGGTAAGGTACTGCCTTGCTCTGAGGAACCATTTAATACAGAGACTAGTAAAGCAATTGCTACAATTTTTGGCGTATCATTAACCGACCGAACAAAACAAATTAAACCACTAGAGATCCAGGCAATACCTTTTCCTACTTGAGGATTGATTTTAATTTTGTCTACAAATAAATTAAGGAACCAAGCTATACATAAACCTAATACTGGACTAAGAAGTAAAGGTAAAACAAATTTACTTCCAAGATTCCCCCATAATACACTAGATACACCTTGTGAGATGCATGCGACTAAGATAACGGCTCCGATAATGGCATGTGTTGTAGAAACAGGTAATGAAAATTTAGTGGCAAGTGCTACCCAAAGAGTTGCCCCTAGTGCCATAGCCAAAGCCATGATACCTGTGAGTTGATATTCCGAATTCATTAAACCGGCAGTAAATAAACCAACTAGTTTAGAAGCAAGAAAGAAGGAACATACTCCTCCAATTACGGTCATGACAACGCCATATATTATAGCTGTTAACGCACTAGCGTAGCCAGAAGCTACTAATGAGGATACACCTTTAGAAACATCGTTTCCTCCATTTTCTGCTGCTAACCAAGCTACAACACATAACCCTATAAAAGTTATAAAAGACCCTGATGGCACAATACCAGTCATCACAAAGAAAGATGTAGTTAAAATGGCAATGATTAAACCGGTTAAAGGGTTAGTCCCAATATTTAATTTCTTTCTTAAACCTGTTTGAACTGCTATATCTGTACTTATCTTTTGATTTTGCATCTCTATCTTCAAACCCTTTCATCCTGATATAGTCCCTTAGCTTTAAGGAAGATTATCTTTTTATTTAGGAAGCCAATGTTTTATCTATAAGTCTTACTATGAATAAGGAGCCAGCATGCTGACTCCTTATCGCTTAATTAAATTCTTTTATTACCAATTCTAAGTGAGGCTTAGTAGCAAAGCTTACTAAGTTACCGTTTACTACAACAGCTGGCGTTACATATTTAAGAATCGTATCCTCACTTATATACTCAAATCCTCTTTTTTTAATCAATTCACTGAGTTTTTTCTGAGCCATTACTCGATCCATTGAAATATCATAATTATAAAGATGTACATTTACTGATTTATCAAAGTGCTCTTTTAATTGATCCTTTAACTCTAGACTTTCTTCATAAAAATTTTGGCTATCTTCACAGCAACCAGTATCTGTAACTAAATCTGCATCTGTATCACAACAATCTCCTTGGCCACTTGGGATACTTGGGAAAATTTCGATTAAATCATTTGATTTCATCTATTTGTCCTCCTTACATTACTTCGTATAAACGATGAACCGGTTTTGGTGGTAGTGGGCTAAAGCACTCATTATATGTTTCATTCCATTTCGTACCTAATTCTTTATTCAGAGCTCCAATGGCATCGGCCACCACCAGATTTAAGATAGCTGGAGATGCTTCAATACGGATATTTAAAACAACTCGTAGTTGTTTTGCATTTTGTACATTTTCCTCAGTAAATGTTGGTTCATCACCTGTATGAACCATACTCGCTTTCACGTATCCATCTTCAAGTCCTACATGAACTTTTAAATGTGCAATAGCCATTTTCTCTCTTATAAAGTGGGCATTTAATTTATCTAAGAAGCTTTCAGCCCACTGACGTGGGTCTACGTCTCGATCAGAACTTAAGTCACCTAAAATATTCATCCATGCTAATTGAGCTTCTCCCTCTGCATAGCGTTCGTAATCGATATCAAGTACTTTGTCTCCACCTAAATCTGTTGTTAACCATGTTTCTGTTAGTACATCAAGGTTATCTCCCCTTTCTGCGGAGATTGTTTGGATGACAGTTTGCGGATAACGTTGTTGTAAATAGTTATATAGTTTTTCAACTTCTTCAGAAGAGTAGCGATCTAATTTGTTCAGCGCGATGATATCTGCTTCAGCTAATTGCTTTTCAAAAATATAGCTTACTGACTGTGAAAAAGAAGGTCTTGTTTTATCCGTTGCATTAAGCTCATGCATTAATCTCGCTGGATCTACCACAATTGTTAAAGGTGCAGTCTTAAACTGTTCTGAATAATACTGTTTTAAAGGCTGAATCACAGTAGCAGCTAAATCTGTACAACTTCCCACAGCCTCTGCAATAATTACATCAGGCTGCTTTTCCTCTAATAAACCAGTTAAATTTTCATATAAATCTTCAAATTGGCAGCAGAAGCAACCACCTGTTACTTCTTTTGTATCTAGACCATTTTTACGAGCTAGCTCAGTATCAATTAACTCTTTTCCTTGATCATTCGTTACAATTGCGACACGATAGCCTTGCTCTTCAAGTTTTAAAGCTGAGTTAATCATTGTAGTCGTTTTACCAGCTCCTAAAAATCCTCCAAGTAACACTAGTTTTGCAGTTTTCATTTCCATTCCCCCTGTTTTTTTACTCTTCTTCATGAAGTATTTTATAAATTAAGGCAGCACTAATGGCCCCTAATACCGTGGCTACTAAGTAGACCCATAGAGTACTAAATGTACCTGATACTATTGCTGGACCAAATGATCGAGCAGGATTCATGGATGCTCCACTAATTGGACCACCAAACATTGCTTCTAGAGCTACAGTTGCTCCTATTGCCATGCCAGCAAATGACTTAACTGCTTTACCATGCACAGCTGATGTTAAAATAACCATCATAAGCACAAATGTTAAAACAAACTCTAAAACGAAACTTTGTATCCAAGAACCACTAGGTAGAGTAGACCCTAAGTGCGCTACATTCCCAAACATAAGTAATAAAGTTATGCTTGATGCAGATGCTGCGATCAATTGCGTAAAAAGGTATAGTGTCGCTTCTCTTTTGTTGATTTCACCGAGAAATAGAAAAGCGAGTGTGACTGCTGGATTAAAATGAGCTCCTGAGATATGTCCAAATGAATAAATTAAAGCCAATACAACCAAACCAAACGTGATGGCTACTCCAACATGAGTTAAACTCTTTGTAAGAGAGTCAACAACAATTGCTCCTGTCCCTGCAAAAACAAGAAAATAGGTCCCAATGAACTCTGCTATCAATTTTTTCTTTGTTTCAGCGTAAGGGTCTAGCTTTGGTAAGACATGTGCTTGCCTAACAGGAGCTGCTACCATAGATTTCTCAGCCACTAGTTATTCCTCCTTAGCACTTCAAGCAGCATCGCTTGAAGATTCCCTCTTCAGCTGGCGTTAACATTTCAAAATAAAGTTCGTCCAGTTTGGGATCTGGATGCTTCCAGTCATAGTGAAATTCATGTTCTTCTAAATCTAAGGATTTAATAGATTCCTTGTGTAATAATGGAGAACCTTTATACAAATATAGTCTTGTTTCATATTGAATTGGATCTACAATGTTCCCTAATTGGTTTTCTTCTACGAAAGATCTGAACGTTGTAAGATCTTCAAATTTAGTCCATGGATTAAACATAATAAAAGTTGGATTTAATTTGATATCAATTTCCCTTAAGTAAGCAATCGCTTCTTCGATATCTGAAACCGTCGTATCTTTTGCGACAGCATCAAGTACTTCTTCTGAAGGAAATTCTAATGCTGACGTAATAAATTTAACTCCTAAGTTCTTCATTTCTAAAAGAGTTTCTTTATTTTCTAAGATGTGATCTACGCGAGTTGTAAAATCATATGTTAAGTCAGGGAATTCTTCGTGAAGTTTACGTAAAATTTTGATTCCATGATATTTCGCATTAAAGAAATCTGCATCGATGAATGTAAGGTGCGTCATTCCTCCTGCTACGAGATTTCGAATATCTGTTAACACGATATCCTCTGGAACTAAAATAACTTTGCCGTCGTATGCTGCAAATACTGAACAATATAAGCATTTATGATGACAGCCCCTAGCAATTTCAGTTGAGCCTACAACTTCTTCTGATCCTAAAATATGATTAATTTGTTTTTGAGGGTATTTATACAAAGGTGGTAGTAAATCTCGTGAAGGTATGTCTAGGTGATTACGTGCCATGTAAGGATGTATTGATTCCCCTTTTATAGCTTGTTCAGCGCTTAATAATCCTGGAATCTTTTCTTGTACATCGCCTGAAAGATGCTTAGCTAATAAAGTTAATGGGTGTTCCCATTCCCCACAAATACAGGAATCACTATATTTACCAGCTAAACGATTAGCATTGATAGTAGCATGTTGTCCAAAAAATGTGATGTGAGCTTTGGAGTTAAGGTTAGCTGCTTGTTTTGCAATTTCTATTCCAGCATGAACTGCGTCAAATAGGGGAACCGAAATTGCAATTAAATCTTTATCTAGAAATTTTTCTTCAACTATTCCTTCAACATACGTATCTAAAATCGAAACGTTAAATCCTTCTTTGATTAAAGGTGTTGCTGCTGTGGCAATAGTGTTGGGTTGAAAGCCGCCTTCAAAGTTTGAAACTAGTAAAATATTCATCATTTAATCCCCCTGATTTCTTCTTATGGCCAAACCGGATCTGTCATCAGCATGATAATAGTAGTTGCTGCTATCGTTGCGTACATAAACCCAATTTTACATTTCAATTTTGATTTCATTTATTTATTTAAACTCTTGGCCAAACTGGGTCTGACATCATGATAATAACAGCTGCTGCCATTGTAACCTTCATAAACAAAACCTTATATTTTAATTTCATCGTCCTATCCCCTTTTTTAAAAATATTCAAAATATTTAAGTTGTATTTGTCTACCAATCACAATAAGGGTAATTCTTCTTTAATAGTTTTCAAACTAAAACCTAATCTTCCTCCTTATAACATTAACTAACATTAGTTAACATTTTTTATTTTTATTTACTTTTGTTATTAATGTTAAATCTTTAAGTAAATAGTAATAGATGTGGAATTCCTTGTCAACATATTTTGAACATTTAACAAACTATTTACATTTTGTTCAAAAATGTTAATAATAGAGATAGGTAAATAAGAAAAGATTGGGGTAGTTTTTATGTTAGGTCAGCGCATAAAAGAATTAAGAAAAGAATCCAAGTTAACGCAGCAAGATTTATCAGAAGGCATCATTACTAGAAGCTATCTAAGCCAAATTGAAAAAGGCCTTGTTCAGCCCTCATTTGATGTATTAGAAAAGTTAAGCGAAAAACTTGATTGTACAGTTGATGATTTCTTTAAAACAATAGAAAACAAAGACTTACTTTTATCACAAGTGAAAAAAGAAATAAAAACTGCAGAAAACCAAGTAAATGCGAATTCATTTGATAAAGTTGAAACATTTATTCAGAAGAAAGAATATTTGTCTCGTAACGATTTAAATGAATATGACAAAGGCATTTTAATGTGGATACATGGAAAGTATTATGAGTATAAAAAAGACTACAATCATGCTATTACTTTTTTTGAAAAGAGTTATTCCCAGCTTGAAAAAGGCAAACATACGAATGAGATGCTACGCTCTTTAGATTCCCTAGGATCTTGTCACAGTCAGGTTAGCAATAATGAAAAAGCCCTTCATATCTTAAATAAAGCGTATCGTATTATGATTTATGACCAAATTAGTGGAATGATAAGGATATCAATTTTAGTTAATCTAGGGGTTGTTCACGGTAAATTAAAGGAGTTTTATTCTGCCATTAACTTTTTAGAAGAAGCAAGAGATCTAAATGATAATCTAGGTACTTTTTATAAATCTGGGGAAATCTTTATGGCTTTAGGAATTTGTAATATGGAGTTGAAACGTTATAAAGATGCCAAAGTCTCTTACGAACGGGCTCTTAAATATTTTAAACTTAGTGAAAATAAATACCATGAAGCCGGTACCTATACAAATCTAGGAATTTTATTTTCTTACCAAAAAGACTATTATCAAGCTGACCTTGATTTGAGAACAGCTATAAATATTTATAAGAATGTTAACGCTGAAGAAGCACGAATTATGAATGCGCAGGTAGAACTTGCAAGAGTATATTATTTACAAGAAGAATATGTACAAGCGTCTTCTTTATGCGAGGACATTATAAAGCTGAATGACGTTAATAAGCATAAGGCACAGGCATTCGAACTTTTAGGAGATATTAATTATAAATTATCTAATACAGAGACCTCACTAAAGAATTATGAGGAGGCAAAAAAGATTTTAGTAAATCAAGCAATGCCATGTGATCATGTATGCAAAAAGGTGGCCGACGTTTACTTCCATTTAGGAGACTATCAGAAAGCTGCAGATTCCTATAAAGAATGCTTTTAATAAAAAACAGTGAGTTACTTGGACTCACTGTTTTTTATTATTTCTTGGTAGGTAACAGGCGACAGAATACTTTTAACTTCTTTATCATTTACCTGATAGTAACACCAAGTTCCTCTTTCGCAACGGATAAGGATTCCCGCATCTACAAGTAATTTTAGGTGATAAGATAACTTCGATTGAGAAATATCAAACTTTTTTTGTAGATCAGAGACACATAACTCCTTACAGCAGGAAATTTCCTTTAAAAGTGCAAGTCTAGTTTTATCACCAAGAGCTTTAAATTTATTTTCAACGTCTATAATCATATTTAAATCCCCAACAAGTTCCCAATTTTTAGAGATAACTTCTTTTCTATGGAATCTGCTATGCTACTTGAAAGGTTCTGTTCATCTCCATAGACAATGAAGTAGCCTAAACGTTCAAAATTACTTTCGGTTCGTTTGACTGATTCCCCATTTTTAACATACCACTTTTGTTCTTTTATGCAGGAAGACCGGAACTGTTCGTCAAACTGTACTTTTCCATCCTGATTAGCTAAAAGAAATCGAATAGAAGCAGATGGAACAGTAGATGAAGATGTCACTAAAGAGTCGATGCCTTTACCTAAAGTAACAAGGAAAGCTAATGCTTTAAGATCAATCCCCGTGACTGCTTTGACGAGATGTGGTATCTCATCACCTCCTGGTCGAGCGTTTACTTCTACAATTCTTGGCCCTTTTTTTGTTAATTTCACTTCAGTATGAGTAACAGCAAAATCCACACCTAAAGCAGCTAAGCTTTGTTCTACTAGCCTTTTAATTTCATTCTCTTCATTATCATTTAAGTTTGCAGGAAAGTCATGTCCTACTTCAATAGAAAGAGGGTATGGAGTTACAAGTTTCTTTGTAATTCCAATAATAGTAGTTTGGGCATTAACCGTTACAGACTCAATACTAAACTCCGGCCCATCTAAAAACTCTTCAATAAGTATGTCTGAATCAATGGTTTGACCCACGATATTCTTCTTACTTTGCACAATATGTTTAATAGCTGTTGATATTTCTGAGTGATTCTGGCATAAGTAAACATTTTTACTTCCTGAATCGTTAGATGGTTTGACGATAAGAGGAAAATCCATGCCTTGAAGTTGAGATTCTAGCTTCTTTTCAGAAGTAACAAGACGATATTGAACCTCTCCTACACCAGATTCATTTAATTTTTGCCTAGCCATTTTTTTATTTCTACATCTTAAGCTAGCTTCATAAGGTAGTTGATACTTTAATTGCAGCATTTCACTTATCTTAGATGCTAAAGGAATTCGATATTCATTCATAGTAAAAACCGAAATTATATCAAGTTGATTAGCCAGTTCTAGACACTTTTCTAACACGGTTTCTTCATGGTTTAAATCAATCTCAACAGGCACATCCACATCGAAAATTTCATCAAATGAAATCTCTTTTCTTAATAAAATGGTTTTATAACCTTGTTCTTGTACCAATTGAACTTCATTATCTCTAGGGCTAACTAAAATAACATATTGATTATCCATAGATCGTCTCCTTACTGGCAGCATGTAGAGGATGATTTACTTTCTACCTTTAACTCAACTTGATCCTTTAATTTTTGAGAGTTTACAGCGATTGCAATACCTGTTATTTGACCGATTTCTTCTTTTGTAAACCCTAATTGTTTAGCTGTTAGAACTGCGTTCTTCAATGTAGCTTGATCATTTAACAAAGTAGCTGATGTTAGAATAGCTACAACTTTTTCTCTTTCAGGTAATGTGCCTCCTTCTACTGCTTCAGTAAAAAAGGTTTCAAAATAAGAATTTAATTTTTGATTTAAAGCTAACATGTTTACAACACTCCTTTTAACTTAATTAACATTTTTATGTAAAAAATAAAAATGTTATCTATTGTTAATTAAATGATATAACCAATTATTAGGTGCGTCAATAAAAAAATTCTGAAAAAAATGGTAATTAATTTGTTGACAATTGAAATAGTTGTAGATTACAATTGTTTCAACAAGCAAATAAGGTGTGGTGAAAAGGATATGAACAACGTAAAAGTAGGAAAAGAATCTCATCAATTTCGTCAGATGCTGCAAATTTTAATTAGACGCTTTGGTTTACTTGAAAAAGAAGGTGCCCAATGTTGTGGGGTTTCCTTAGTACAAAGTCATATATTATTTGAAGTGGAGCGCACAAAAAAACCTTCATTAAATGAACTATCGTCTTCATTAGGTCTAGACAATAGTACATTAAGTCGTCATATTCAAGGGTTGGTAGAACGCAATTTAGTAAGTCGTATACAATCCCCTACCGACCGTAGATATGTAACGATTACACTTACTCCTGAAGGAGAGAAATACGAAGATGAAATTGCTAAACAGATGAATGTATATATTCAAGAAATCCTTTCTAACGTACCAGAAAATAAACGTGGTCAAGTTTTAGAAAGTATTGATTTAATTTTGGAGGCTATGAGAAACAGCAGTTGCTGTTAATGCCTCTTTTTCTAAAAGTAATAGTTGTATTTTGCAACTATTGTAAATATACATAGTTTCAAAATTTAAATGAATTAGGAGGAATGCTTTATGCCAGATGTAGTAACCAAAGTATTATTGGAGTTTCTATCTTTAAGTAAGAACTTATTAGTTTTATTCCTTGGTATTTCTTTTTTCATTAGTTTTATTCAAGCCTATGTTCCTTTTGAAAAAGTAGAAAAATGGATGGGTAGTAAAAACCCTTTTCTAGGAAACTTAGCAGGTGCCTTGCTTGGATTTATTACGCCTTTCTGTTCATGCTCCACTATTCCGTTACTGGTAACCATGCTTAATCGTAATGTTCCTTTCCAAACCGTAATGACTTATTTATTTACTTCACCTTTATTAGATCCTTGGATTTTAGGGTTGATGGCTTATATTTATGGGGTAAAGGTAACAGCTATTTACGCCGTCACAACTTTTGTTTTCTCTATGATCATTGGATGGTACTTAGATAAGAAAAACTATAAAGAGCAAGTAAAGAAAGTCATGATTAAAGGGAATCTCCCAGAGCAAGATGAACGTCGCAGAAAAGATCTTGTCTTAAACATTAAGGAATCCATTAAGGAAACTATAGATTTAATTCGTTCAGTTCTCGTATATATATTAATTGGTGCATTCGTAGGAGCAATTATTAAAGAGGCAGTGCCAACCAACTTCTTAACATTTATTTCTGATCAAAACCAATGGTGGGTTATTCCGTTAGCAGCTATTATTGGAGTTCCATTATACATTCGTCTATCAACGATGTTACCAATTGCTCAAGCTTTACTTGTTAATGGATTCCCTATTGCTCCGACTATGGCGCTGCTAATAGGAGGTGCTGGTGCAAGTTTACCTGAAATTATTATGTTGAAGAGTATTTTCCACAAGAAATTAGTAAGTGCGTTTATTGTATCAGTATTTTTAATGGCAACTGTTTCAGGCTATTTATTCTTAGTATTAGAACTTTAATGGAGGTGGATGAAAATGGGTCTAATGTCGATTTTTAAAGGAAATAAGAAAGAGAAAGATTGTTGCAATATTGAGATTGTGGAAGTAAAAGAAGAAAAAAGCACTTGTTGCTCAAGTGAAAACAATAAAGTTCAGAAGAAAGAAGCATAACATAATAAAGGAGTGATTGATTATGATGTATGAATTAGAGTTTATACTCATGCAAGAGCAACGTGCAATGAATTACGCATCCCGTCAACAGATACATGATACTAATTCATTAGCTCAAGAGACTTACCTTTCAAAAATAAAAGGTATTGTATCTAGAAACTCTAATGTCACAAAGTCTAATTCTCAATGTTGTGTCCAATGTTGCTAACATTGAAAATAACAGATAATTTTAAATTATAAGTATAATATAGATAAAATAATGGTATAGTGGGAGATAAAACTACCTTATGAATTATAAGTGGGGAGGTTTTATCTTCCTTTTTTATTCTGCTTTTCTAAAAAATAAGACGAGGAGTATTTGAATGAATAATGTTATTAATTTTTATGAGTTCCGTAGACATAGAAAAATCAAGAAATTTCTTCGTTTCGTTGTAGTAATAGGGATCATTACTATATTTCTGCTGTTTTCTTATCTTCTAATTGTAACAGGAATGCAACACCCTACCGAGTTTCCTTCTTACATTGAGCCTAAACCGTAATGTTTAAATTATTAGCCTTCTCGCTTAAACTTAAATATCTATTACTAAACCATATTACATATAAATAAAAAGGCCCCTTCAAATTCTGAAGGACCCAGTTATCATATGTTTATATACTCTTCTTCATTCCGCATTCCCGGCATTCACGTAAGAAAACGCCACCTTTTACAGAACTTTTGAAGTAAGCTGAATTACAGTTATCGCATGGGCCACTAACCTTATCCGGAAATTGAGCATAGTCATATACTTTATCAAAATCAATTTCTTGCTCCTTCATTTCTTCCAAGTTAATCACTCTTCTCTATTTTGCTTTTATTAGACAATTACTTGAGTTTAATCAATCTAATACTACCTTGACAGGGTGTGTGATTTTAACTTCAATAATATTTATGTCTATAAAAGATGCAGATTTAGTTTGATAAGAATTATTTTTCAAAATGTAAATAGCTACGCAGGATTTTCCTTACATGTTCAAGTTTTATACGAGACCTTTGAAGATAAACTATACTTGGCTCATATATATGTACCAAGCTTAAAACATCCAGCTCATGGACAGAAGAGTAAGGTTCTTTTAGTAACTTAAATTTAGAGGTTAAATAATGAGATATGAAGTCTATATCGTTCACAATCTCTCTCAATGCATTCTCTTCATCTTTTTCTAAATATACTACAAGTAAATTAAAAGACGTTTTTAAAAATGAAACCTTTTCTTCAATATTGTGAAGTTGATGAGAAGCGCATTCCACCATGTTTTTTACATTCTCTGCCTCAAATTCTTGTATAACATGCTCTTGTGACTTTGGATAAGTAGACAAAAACTCTTTTTTATATTTTATTTTCAACTTCATGCGACGTTCAAAATCAGCTGTTTCACTATGGAAATATTCTAAGATACCTCGTGACTCTTCCAAGTTCTTTTGAAAGTCCAATATAGCTTCTGTTCTCTTATCTCTAAAGTATTCAATTTGAGCCAATTCTCTTTGGTGACTTAATTGTTTCTCTAACAATTCTGCTTGATGACCTATTTGAATTTTCTGTGTTCTAGCATTCATAAGCTGTGTGACCAATAAAGTAGCAAGTGCTACAATAGCCGTTAAAATACCGGTTAGCAATGTCCAAAAACCCACTGGCAATCCATTCATGAAGTCTTTTATATCTCCAAGTGAGCTACCCTTAAAATGTTTAATTAACCACCAAATCAGTAAAGCTACCCAATATCCTAATATCCCAATCATTTTGACTCCAATCTATAATATTAGTTAACTAATATACTAATAGTTTTATGAGGTATTGAAGAATATTATTTCAATTAAAAATCTTGTTCCTTCCACATTAGCCCAATTTCTTGCTCTCTTTGCAAAACCTTCTCTAGATAACGTTCCGTTGTTTTACGATCACTATGGCCAAGCTCCTTTTGAATTAAGAAAATATCGGCTCCCTGCTGCCTACTATAAATCGCATAAAAATGACGGAAATAATGAGGCGTAATCCTGTCATTCCGTTCTTTTACAAAAGGTAATTCCGTTCGTTCAATGATACGCACAATATAATTACTTAAGTTTTTATATTGATAATAGTCTCCATCTTTAGTTGGAAATAATGGACCTTGATCACTTGAATTTAATGCTGTACTGACATGACGCCGTTCTCGAAAAGCAAGAATACGTTTATAAAGATTTGGATGGAGTAACTTATCAAATTTCTTTCCACCCTTCCCTACTCCTCTTAGTCGATAATGACCACTTAAACTGTCTAGGTATATGTCTCCCCACGAGGCTTTAGCTATTTCTTGAACACGAAGGCCTGTCATGGCTAGCATCGTTAACAATCCATGATTAATGGGATGATCTTTGTAGTAGTCTAGCAGCTGTTTGACTTCATGATAATACAAATCTCGGTTCGGAATTTCTTGTTCAGATAGTGATGTACTCAAGATTTCTTTATGTAAAGAATGCTGGATATATTTTATTTCATGTAACCACTTCATAAAACTCTTTAAAATCGTCATTTTGGCATCTAAAGTTGCGGGTGAATAAGGTTTCCCACCCTTACCCAATAATGCGGTACTTAAATAGGCCTGGTAGTTACGTATATGCCAAGGACGTAGGTTTTTAAAAATAGCTTCTTCTATATAATAGTCAACATCTTGGCGCAGGAACGACTCACTTTGTACCGCATACTGATAAAACTGCAACAAAATCCGTACGTATTCGGTTTTTGTATTTTCTTTTCGTTCTCGATCCTTTCTGATATGCTTTCGTTGATGGACATAGTAGTACATCATTTCTTCATCCGTAAAATCGCTAAACATATCTTCATTTTTTCTCTGGTGATGCTCATTTCTTTCTTCTAAGGCATCGTAGTATGTAGTGTCCAGCATTAATGAAACGATTTTATTGAAATCTCCTTTTCTTTCCCTTACTTCTGTTCCTACATGTACTAATGAGAAATCTTGCATAAAACCTCTCCTTTCGTAAAGCATGCCATCTTATTTATAGATCTCCCTTGTCTTAAGATATCTTTTTCTCTATTCAGGGGTTAAGTTTCTGTTTATATGTATATAGATTACAACTACCCTTTTAAACGCATTGATAATTTTAATAAAAATGTTAAAAATACTAGCTGTAATAAATAAATATATAAGGTTTCTATAATTAAATACTCTTTTACAGTTACTTATTATATTTATTACTTATTAATTGTAACTTATTTAAAAGTAAAAGTGTAAACTTACTTTTTGTAAAAATAGTTTATTATTTATATAGTTTGTAGAAAAATCTCCTATTTGTCATCATCTAAAGTAAATATTAAAACATAAAATTATATAAGTTAGTTTTATCATTTACATATCTGTTAAGAAAACTTTTAATATATAACTATATGTAAATATGATATAATTAATTATTAGATAAAAGAAAAAGATTAGGAGTGTATGTCATGATTGATAATCCTACTAAAATTATTACCATTGAAGATGTGATGGAGATGTTATCTATTTCATCAAAGAAAACGATTTATACATATATTCAACAAGGAAAATTGAATCCTATTAATAAAGATGACTGGCATATTGAAGGACGCTATGAATTTGATATCGAGGATGTTGTTCGTTTACAAGAAGAGTTAAAGAAGCCTGGGCTTACGACAAAAGAAGTCGCGCAGCAACTGGATATCTCCGTCACAACAGTCAATAAGTATATTAAACAAGAACTGTTACCAGCGTTCCAAGAAGAATACCGGGGAATCAATTGTTATTTTGTGAATGAGGAAGATTTAGAAGAGTTTAAGCGTACTCATGAGGTTGGGCGCAAACCAAGTAAGCGACATTTTTATCATGCCGAACAAAACATTGCGCTATTTCAGCTTTTTGTGAAGAAAGACGAAGAAAAAGAGCAGCTTGCCCGTATTATCTCGGTAGAGGATCCAATTATGGCTGTTACAGAACAGCATGAAGAGATAACATTAGAGGAATTACTTCATCGAGGCTTTGAAGCAGCCTATAAAATTGAATCTAAAAAAACGATTACCAAAGAAGGATATGCCACGTTTGCTTTTAAGCAGACAGCTTATGCGAAATCACAGCTTTATAAGCTCATGGATTTATTTTATCAGTACCTAAGCCCCACCAATATGAGGATTACACCACAAGAAGAGAAAGAGCAATTTATCGTTGAAATCAAACCTGTATTATTGACGGAATCAGCACAAGAAATCGTGGAGTTATTAGAGTCGGTCCTTATCTCAGGGAATATTAATAAACGCAGCCGTGGGATTTATATTGATAGCGACTTAGAAGTTATACGGGTAAAAGTAACAAGTGATTTGAAAGAAGAGTTACAGCAAAAAGCGAAAAAATTAGGTAAAAGAAACATTGAGGAATTGTTATTATATGCAGTAGAAAAATTATAAAATGAAATAAGAATAGCACAAAATAAGAATAGCACAAAATAAGGCAAGCCAACAAGAATGGCTTGCCTTTACAAATGAAGAAGATGTCTACTTTAAATTTATATCATATGCAGAACCAGTTTACATATAGCGTATTTTCGGTATAAAAAATATTTTTGCTTGTATATCAGATACATATTTGGATTAAAAATTAAAAACCCCTATTAACCATGGGACTGCACCCTGTTTGTAAGACAGGACTCAAAGCACCTTTTAAACAGCCAGCTGCCGGTATTGTACTGGTGACTGGTTGTTTAGTTTCGTTTGAATACGGGCATTGTTGTAATAAGTAATATAGTTTTCGACAATTTGTTCGACGATGGTGGTCGTCGTATATGTTAACTCGTCGAGGTAGAACGTTTCAGACTTTAGCGAGGAATGAAACGATTCAATGGAGGCATTATCTGCGGATGTTCCTTTACGGGACATCCGCAGATAATGCCTCTTTCTTTAATTTTTTGTTGATGGAGATGCGATGTGTACACAGATCCTTGGTCACTATGCAACGTACATTCTTTAGGTAAAAAAGGAAGTTGGCTTAACGTATCTAAGACAAATTCTACATTTTGATGATCACCAATCGAATATGCAATGATTTCCCCATTAAATAAATCTTGAATACTTGAAAGATACAACTGCTTAGGTCCAAAAGGCAAGTAGGTAATATCAGTTACTAATTTCTGAAGAGGGCGATCAGCTTGAAACTCACGATTTAATATATTCTCTGCAACCTGATAAGGTTGCCCTGTTTGCTTTCGTTTTTTTCGTTTTACGCGACATTGCCAAGCGTATTTCTGCATGACACGTTGTACAAATTTATGGTTAATCTTCATCGTTCGATTAAGTAAGGCTGTAATTTTTCGATAGCCATATCGGAACTTATGTTTTTGACATTGCTCACCGATCTGTTGTTCCATCCATTTCTTTTTCTTTGTCCGTTCTGATTGTTCCTGTTTCCTCGAGCAATAATAAGTCAATCGAGGGATATCAAGGTGCTGACAGATTTGATAGACTGGCATCTTATCTTTTAACTCTTCTACTACGTTCACTACGATTTCTAGGACCACTTCCTCTCCAATTCCTTGTACTTTTTTAAGACCTCAATCTGTTGTGTTAAATACCGGTTTTCTGCTTTCAATTTTGACATTTCGTTTTTAAAGCCAGGTCCCTTTACATATGAATACTGCTTGCCTACAGGCTGTTCAAATCGAGGCATTTCTCCATTTTTATACCATCTCATCAACCTTTTTAATTGGGTGTAACTGCGAATATTTAATTGGGAAAGCACTTCTTTGACAGGTATACCAGCTAATCTCATCTCAATAGCTTTTATCTTTAACTCTGCTGGATAACTAACTCTTGTCCTCATAGAAAAAACACCTCCAAGTGATTGTTAGGTAGTATATACCCGTTTTTTAACTTAAAGGTGTTTTTTATTTGTCTCACTATTAGGGGTCAGTCCCATTTAGATATAAGGCTTTTTCTAATGTCATTCATTGTAGTTTATTAATTACAATTTATATATAATTAACGATTCTTAAGCATCTTGTCGTTATAACCAAACAGCCATGTCAGAATAAATGATACAGCAAAGGCAATCAAATTAACGAAAATATAGATAAAAATCTGATTATTCAAGTACAATAATAAGCCTGGAATAGCTGTAACAGACATTCCTGTTGCTTTTAGATGAAAAATCGAGGCTAAGAATCCCCCTACTGCTCCTCCTATAAGGCCCATTATAAAGGGTTTAAAGAACCTTAGGTTTACTCCAAATATAGCCGGTTCTGTAATTCCTAAAAAGGCTGAAAATGCTGATGGGAATGCTAATGCTTTCACTTTTTTATTTTTAGATTTCAATCCAACTGCTAGCGTTGCAGCCCCTTGAGCTACGATTGCACTAGTAATTAATGGATTGAATGGATTAAATTTTGTATCAGCTAATAATTGAATTTCAAGTAAATTAAATATATGATGAACGCCAGTAATTACAACAACTTGTTGTAGGCCACCAATAATAATACCAGCTAAACCAAACGGTAAATCTAAAATTGCTTTTGTGCCTGTTAGAATTATGTTTTCTAATGAATGAAAGACTGGTCCGATAGCGAAGAGACCTAATGTAATCATGATCAATAATGTCAGAAATGGCGTAAGTATTAAATCAATTGAATCGGGCACTTTTTTACGAATCCAACGCTCTAATCTTGCCCCTAAAAGACCTACAAAGAAAGCTGGTAAAACAGAACCCTGATACCCTACAACTGGAATAAATCCAAAGAAGTGAATAGGATGTGCGTCTCCTGAACCTACTGCATATGCGTTTGGAAGTGCTGGATTTACTAACATTAATCCCAAGACAATTCCTAGAACAGGGCTTCCACCAAATACTTTAAAGGCTGACCATGCAATTAATGCTGGTAAGAATGCAAAAGCTGTATCTGTAACAACTTGTGTAAACATTATGAAGTTTTCAGGGATATCATTGGGTGTATAACCCAACCAATTTAACACTGCTTCTTGAGTTAGTACCCCACGTAAACCCATAAATAATCCGGTTGCAACAAGAACTGGAATAATTGGAACGAAAACGTCACCAAAGGTTCGGATAGCTCGTTGAAAAGCGTTTCCTTGTTTCTTAGCTTCTGCTTTTACTTCAGATGTAGACGTGCCTTTAATACCCAACTCATTCACTGCTTCATATACTTTATTAACAGTTCCTGTACCAAAAATAATTTGGTATTGTCCGGAATTATAAAATGCACCTTTTACTTTCTCTATATTTTCGACTGCTTCTTGATTTACTTTTGTTTGATCATGTACCATAATACGCAATCTTGTTGCACAGTGAGCAAATGATGAAATATTTTCTCTTCCACCTATTGCCTCAACTACTTTGCTAGCTATGTCTTTGTAACCATTTTCCACTTGATGATAACACCCCTTTGGTGATGATAATATAATGAAACTGTAATAAGAAAAAAACTAATATTTCTGATTCGATCGTGACTGTATTTCTTGCTATCTATAAAAGATATAGCCTGAACAAGTAGGAACCGGTTCCAAAAAACTAAAAAAAACAGCTTATAAGTAATTGAATGTTTCTTTTCATAGAAGCTACTTTTACTAAATGAAAGTCGACTTGGAACCGGTTTCTTTCGCTTATTATAGTCTATGAATGAAGATGATGTCAACGCTTTCTTCTCTTGGTCAGGGATTATAGATCCTAAATTTCAAAAAGTTTTCTCTCCATGTATGTAAAAGGACAAACATGAACAAAGTTGATTATCTTCGTTCATGTTTGCCCTTCTAGGTTATAAAATGCTTATTAAAAATGCTTATCATTAGAATAGATATATGATTTATAACTTATATATTACCAGCAACGCTTCCTATCAATATCAACATAATTAAAATAATAATTACACACAAAATTAAAGATATAATCATAGTTTTCTTTAACGAAAAGTTTTTTTCAAACCGTAAATATAAAGCAAGGAAAAAAACAGCTAGAAATATGGCCAAATAACTATACTGCGAAATTCCTAACTTCTCTGTTACAGAAAAATGAAATATGTTTGGATTTACCATAAAAAAATCATTAATAAAAATCAATAGAAGCCCAACTATTATAATTGAATATAAAATAGTAATAAAAATACTTTTCATCTTTATTAATACTCCTTTGGATTATTTTACTATTAAGATTATACAGGATATAAGCTTATTTTCAATACACAAAGTGTAAATTTACACTAAATACATGTTGATTTCCATTTTATCTTAATATACAGCAATGAATATATCACATTTAAACTAATAAATAACAAAAAATAACAAAATATTATTTACAATTATTTTACTTTTTTGTAATATGTTAAATGGAAAGGAGAGATAAATTATGAAGAAAATTACAAAAATTAAAAAGTTGGTAACTGCATTAATTGTAATGCTTGTTCTAGTGTTTACTTCATCATCACTAGCTCAAGCTGCCAGTTCCAGTGCAAAGTTAACTTCTAACCAGACTAGTTCGAGTGGGTCATGGGTGAAAATATTTTCTACGAAGCCTAAAGAAACAAAAACCACAGCCATTATCAAAGCTAAAAACACTGGAAAGGCTAGTATGCGAGTTTCTATAATGTTCCCCTACGATAGCTATCCTGATAGAGAAGTTAAATTTTGGACTCTAAAATCAGGAGAGAGCTTGAACAAAACAGTATCTCTTACAAATGGTACATATTCAATTAGGTTACAACAACTTAATATGTCACCTTATGTCAAAGGTACAAGTGGTAACGGATCTTTAAGTAAAAAATAAAATGGAGGATATGTTACATGAACAGAAAAACTGCTTTGTTGTCCATAGTTACATTATCTTTAAGCACTTCTTTGTTAATGGGAAATTATAATAGCGCTAGTGCTGAAGAAATAAATTCTGATGATTACTACCAAAAAAAGGGTGAAGAATTACAGTATAGTGATTTTTCCAATCAATACAGTAAAGAATTACAGAGTGTCAAAAAGGAAACTGTTAACCAAATAAGAGAAGAGTCATTATCTTCAGAACAGCAAAATACTTATCATGCGTCGGCTGTATCTGGTTCCATGGGGAGTACTGGGGATGTATTGACTACTATGAAAGGAAGTAGTTCTACTGCTAATGCCTGGCCAGGAGGTCATGCTGCAATAGTGGTAGACTCAGCTAACACTATTGAAGCTTATGGAAATAAAGGACCCTCTAAAGATGGAGTACGCTATTGGTCCAATAATTGGAAAAATAGATGGAAAGACGCGAAGGTACAAAGAGTAAAAAATTCTACAGCCTCTCAAAGAGCAAAAGCCGTCAAATATACTAAAGCTCAGCTGTATGAACCATACAATTATAATTTTGCTTCTAAGAATAAAACAGATTCATGGTATTGCTCACAATTGGTATGGAGAGCCTGGAAAGAACAAGGATATGATTTAGATTCAAGTAGTATCCCAGGTGTATTCCCTGTTGATATTCGAAAAAGTAATAAACTGAAATAATATTATAAAAGAAAGAAAGCGATGAGTTTATATCGCTTTCTTTTTCGTTAGGAGTATTTTAATGTACAAGAATATAACCATAATATGTATACTCTTAATTATTTTAACCGGGTGTACTAATCACAGAGAATTTATAGCTGTATTAAGCAGTGATTTAGATAGCAATAATAGCGAAGTTACAATTTTGGACAAAGAACTGGATAATATAAAAACTGAAAATATCAACGAATCAGGTTTAACACAAATATCTTATGATGCAGAGGAGTATAAGATACTGTCTAGCTATAATTCTAAAATAATTACTCTTTCTAATGGTAAAGTAAAGAAACAAAATTCCTCTTTGCCCTACCCTTTATTTAATATTTATAATAATAATTGGGACCTAATGGTTTATAATTTTGATAAAAAAAATGATATAAATTTTTATACTTATGAATTAAAAAAAAGTTCTGGTGAACTGGTTAGTAAAAGATTAGAAGGCATACCATTTTCAGTACAGGAATATGGTAATAAAATATATACTGTAGCCAGAAATATGAATGAACCTATAGATAAGCAATTTTCTTTGAATATTCTTTCGACAAAGGATTTAAGAGTCTTAAAGAAAGTGAAATTAGACATTCCATACGCGCTGTCAGATATGAATATTAAACACAATAAAATTTATCTAACAATGTTTAATTTAGAAGAAGGTAAGCAAAGTGAAAGCAAAGTCTTGATTTATAATCTCAAAAGTAACGAACTAAAGGAGATTCATTTAAAATATGATAATGGTAATGAAGTTATTCCATTAAAAAAAGGATTTTTAATAAAACATAATACATCTAAAAACACTACAACATTTGTTCTTTACAATGATAGCTATATATATCAAACAGAATTAAAAATTAATAAAGCAATCATTAAAACAAAATACTGGCAAGATAGCCTTTATTATCTTACAGAAAGTAAAACTCTTGAAAAATATAATTTGAAACAAAAAAAGGTTACTAATTCCATAAAATTAAAAGATAATACAAATGATTTCTTAATAATGAACCAATGATTTTACTAAAATATCTATAGAGATCTTTATGCGAATAAGAAAAGAGGATATATGCTCATATATTGAACATAATATCCTCTTATTAGTTTAGTCCATTTAAGATCTTATCCGGAAATTCAGTATAGTCATACACTTTATTAAGATCGATTTCTTGCTTTTTTATTTCTTCCAGGTTGGTCACTCTTTTCTATTTCGCTTTTAATAGACTAACACACTTAGGTTTACATAAAAGGTGTATGTTGAAATTACTTTGGCTTTTCTACTAGTTGCATCTGAAAAATTTAAATATTAATGGTAGCCCAGGAGAAGGCGAATCAGCCAGAACTATGGTCAGTACCTTCAGGTGGTATAGAAGGCTCTGAGACATATGAAGAATGCTGTATAAGAGAGGTTTGGGAAGAAACGGGATACAAGATTTCGGTCATTGATAAAATATGTGAACGTGATACAGTCACATATGATGTAAATGTCCATATTAAGTATTTCGAAGTGAAGTTGTTAGGTGGGGAAAGGAAATTTCAAGATCCAGATGAGTTGATATTAGATATTTGCTGGAAGCCTTTATCAGAGATTAGTAACTTAAAAATGTTATTTGAGGATGAACGCCAAATACTGATAGATTACATACAGGAAAAAAAGGACTACAAATATAACTCCACGGGTTTGCAACTTAAGAAATATTCACATAAAAAAAGAACCCTTTGCCCATATAAGCAAAGGGTTTTCAAATTTATCGGAATAGATTAAGAAATATAAAAGCCATTATTATATTCTTGATAAAACATCTACAATCTCTTTAGGTTGTGTTATAACCTTATCTGCACGTCCTGTATTTAAAAGCTCTACTGAGTCGAATCCCCAAGATACTGCTATACAAAAAAGGCCATTTTTCTTAGCTGCTTTAATGTCTCTTAGTTCGTCACCTACATAAACCACATTTTCTTTCTTTAAATCATACTTTTTCAAAAATGAAGAAATATCTTTTGATTTAGAGAGAGGACTAAAAGAAAAATGACTATAATCAAATATATTAATAGAATGATTTGTTAAAAATTTATTCATTACAACTTGATTATTACTTGTTGTAAATCCTATTTTATAACCCTCCTGTTTTAAAAGACTGAGAGTTTCTTTCATTCCAGACACAGGTTTTAAATTAGGAATATATTGTTGAGATCTTCTTTTTATAGCGATACCAACTAAGGGCATTTTATATAAAGGTAGATTAAGTACCTTGCATCTATTACGTATCAATAATGCACTCAAATAAGGAACATGTTCTTCTGAAATTTTTTTGTATCCCTGCTTCTCGGCAATTTCGTTATACATATCAATTGCTAAAAATTTTGTATTTGTAATGGTCCCGTTGAAGTTAAAAAGAATTACTTTTTTCATACACTTCTCCTTATATCTTATTTTCAAAGAATATTGTTTATTTTAATGTTAAACAATTAATTTCTGGATTAAAATAGCATAATCCTGTTTATATTTTCAGTAAAGATAAACTTTACAATTATACCATATAATCACAAAAAAAAGAGAGGGAACTTTTTCTCCTCTCCATACACCACAGTGAAAAATTTATATATATATCACACAACAGCAAAATAAAAAGCAGCCTCGCTTGCCAATGCGGAGGTTGCTTTTACTTTTCCATGAAAGATACCCCTAATCAGTTTTATTGATCTTTGCTAACTGGTTCAACAATTGATCAATAAAGTGACTGATGACAAGGGTATTTTTACTAGTAAATCCTTCTTCTAAACCTATTTGAACCATTAGTTCTCTTCCTGCCTCTATATCTACAATCAAAGCTTTTCTTAAAGCACTATTGTATCTATATGTTTGCATAACCCAATCACCTGTTTCCCTAAACTGTTATATTTTTATTTAACAATAACTAGAATTCTACGGAATGACAACATCTTTCCTCTGTAAAAACCAGCTGAAGTCTTAGAATACCTTTTTTAAGGTCTGAATAGCTCATTTTTTGTACTTTATATATGTTACAATACGTCTTGTAGATGCGAATAAAAAGTCCATTTCTTCTTCATAGGTAAGAAAAGTCCTCAAAGTATGAGGGCTTTTCTTGTTTTTCATATTCTCTATTTTGCAAAGTCACTTCTCCTGTAATTCTACATTCATTGGAAGCTTTATATTTCTGGAGAATAATATGACTTCTGTCAAAAAATACTTCTAAAGGACCTTTTTCTTTAATACTAAGAACCCTTCGTAACCCCATTGAAGTGACAGCACGACCTAACTCGTCTAACTTTCGCATACTCCCTGGCGTTTTCATGCTATACCTCATCTCCAAATACCAAATAAAGGATACCCTTTTTATGTAGGTAGCTCTATTGCAGCAAATATCAGTTCTTTAGATAAAACTAAATGTTGTATGCTCTCTTATTTTTTAGAGTGTTAAAAACTCTCTTTTTATTCTATAAAAAACCTACGTATACCTTCAGATTTTTAATCTTAAAATAAGTTCAACTAAACAAATATGATTGTTGATAAATGTAAGTTTTTGTTGATAGATAAGTTTAACTAAATGCTTGAAAACACAACCCTATTCTTGTATAATTAGTTTAACAGAAGTTCAACTTAAAAATGAGGTGTATAGAGATGAAAATTTCACGTTTTAATAAAGACTGTGGAAACTCCGTTGATATGAATATCATTGATGGATACCTATTTGATTTCCCAACCAACGTTGTAGAACTCCAAAAAGAGGCTGCTGATTCATTCTTTACAGATGCGGTGACAGCACCAGAAGAATTTAAGAAGCGTATCTTACTATCTACAACAATCGATGACGAAGAGAAAGAACGTTATTTCTTAGTCGGTGATATCGCAGCAAGCCAACAACTTGCGAACAATCACATAAATCGTTTACATAACAAAATTACGAGTCATATTCCTTACGTGACATTTCTAGCTGCCATTGCATACTACCACGCATTGCATGCGAAAGATCCAAAGGATAATAGCATCGAGATTGACTACTTCTCTACGATGTTACCAATTTGGTTACTGAAAAAAGAAAGTACGTTTGGAGAAGCTCAAAAAGCCATGGCTACTCGCTTCCTAGGTGACCATACATTCCGTATTCATACTCCAGGGTTTGAAAAAGAATTGAAGGTAGCTGTGGACGAAAGTGCTTGCCTGAAAGAAGGCGAAATCGCGCGCTTTGCGTTAAAGAAAGACCTAACACTTCAAGATCGTGAAGATGCTAATGAATATGTAGAATGTGAAACGGTGATGGTCGATATTGGTGGAGGATCCATTGATGTTGTTATCTTACCTGAAGGATTAAAAGCTGCAAACAGTCGCGAATCATTCCAAAGTATCGAGGGTATTCCCTATTTAGCTCATATTGATAAGTTACGTAAAGAGAAGTTCCCAGAGCTGTTTACCGATTTACGTGCTTTTGACCAATTTATTTTAGATAACTATAGTAAACAAAAATTCGAGTTAAAAAATGAAAATACAGGCGCAGCCATTGATTTAACAGCTCAAATTACATCTTCTTTAAAAGAGTATGTGGAGATTTTACTAGCGAAGTTAAATGATGTGGCCCCACCACCGGCAAATAAAATCCGTAAATACGTATATAGTGGTGGTGTCGCTCCAACACTAGAAGTAGCGATTATGACAAGCATGAGTGAAAAGATTGGCGAAGAACGTACAGAGAAATATCATAAAGTACCAGAGGATAGCCGTCACTTAAACTTATTTGGCCTAGAAATCCGAAGCATCGGTTACCTTCAAAAGAAACAAGCTGAGAAGAAAGCCGTTAAATCCTAACAGCGTAGGTGATAACCATGTCAGAGCGTCAAAACGCCTTTACGATTAAGACCAACCGATTGAGTGATGAAGTCTATGACGTACTTGCAAAATATGCGAAGTCTCGAAAATTAGGGGACTATATTTCATCTTTAATTGTTCGGGACCTTCATCATTCATCTACCGACCAAGTAGATTCAGGTCACAGAACAGAAGAACTTCTTGAACATATCAATTCAGAACTGAAGGAATTAAAACAATTAGCTAAGACTAATGGCTTTGTAGTCAAGCAAGAGGCATTAGAAGACAAGCCTTCAGAAAGTCAAACCTTAAAAGAAGGTAAGATTGCAGATTTAGAGCAAGTATCTGGTTCTTTAGACGACGATGATTTGGAAGAGTATAGCGATTTTTAAAATAAAAAGCCACTAAGTATTCTAGTGGCTTTTTTGCTTTACATGTTCTATTGATTTTTAATGTATTTCTATATGTATAAAGAACCTGATCGGACTAAAAGAATAGTGGTAAAGAGGATTTTATTTATGAGCAATAGCAATCAGCACGAGTACTTCTATTTATTCTAAATCCCCTCCTTACTTCTTTGTCCGAAGAACATTAATAATTAGGTGTAACAGATACTGTATTGATAATAAAATTACTCCTAAAGTGTTAGATAGAAGGAATCGATATAGTCATGGTATACTAATAACAAACATGGAAATGATGGAGGGTATTATGACAAAACGATTAGATTTGCGTGTCGACTTTGCATTTAAATCACTATTTGGCACACATGGAAATGAATCTATTTTAGCTGCTTTTTTGAACGCAGCACTCCGTTTTCCAGATGATAAAAAAATTCAGACGGTGCAGTTATTAGATCCGCATTTTAATAAAGAAAACCAAGAAGATAAACGCTCTATTTTAGATGTGCATGCACAGTTAGAGGATGGAAGCCGAGTTAATATTGAAATTCAGCTTAATAACAAACATGACATGGAAAAACGAACACTCTATTACTGGTCTAAAATGTACAGTAGTCAAATGAAAGAAGGAATGGACTACGGAGAGCTTTGTAAAACGATTACCATTAACATTGTGAACTTCCGTTATTTATCTCATATTCATGATTATCACTCCACTTTTCAGTTATATGAGCGAGAGCAAAAATTACTCTTAACGGATATGCTGGAAATTCATTTTATGGAGCTACCTAAGTTATTAATAAAATGGCGTAACAGAGAGGTAGATCCACGGGAAGATCAGCTTGTACGATGGTTATTATTACTTGAAGCATCCGAAGATGAAGAAATCACTCAGGTATTGGAGGAGATTGCGATGCAAGAAGATCAAGTATTAAAGAAAGCAATGGACGAGTGGGAACGTGTTAGCCAAGATCCAGAAGTGCTACTAGCATATGAAGCACGAAGAAAAGCATTATTAGATGAAAAGTCAGCTTTAAAACGAGCTGAGAAACTTGGAGAAAAAAAAGGAAAACAAATAGGTGAAGAAATAGGCGAAAAGAAAGGGATCATAAAGGTGGCCCTAAGTATGATTCAAAAGGGTTTAGATACCCAAACAATCGCTGAATTTACAAACCTTACACCAGAAGAAATTGATAAATTACGTCACCAATAATCATAATTAAAAAAGGGACTGCCTAACAAATTAATTTGTTAGGCAGTCCCTTTTTTAACTTCCTCATTATCAGCACATCTAATTTGAAGTTTATTGTAATTGAGTTAGCTTATATCTATTTATCTTTATTATGCGGCGTACTAAATGTTATTGCGTACTATAGTAGGAAAATATAAGTGTTCTATTTTTTATTAAATTGAAGACCTTTTCTTATATATCCCCTTTTAAGTTGCACTAGCATTTTTCTTTTTTTTCACAGGTAAGCCGTACTTATTAGAGTTTTCTTTTATTTTTTTTGCGATTTCTTGTGCTTCTTCTTTCGTCATTTTCATACAAAAGACTCCTCTCATGTTCTACTATTATAAGTTTTTTCCACTATCTCAAAAAAATATACATGCTCCTCCCTCCCCTGCCATATACATGTTTTAGGTATGTACAAAAAGTCATTGTCCTAGAGATAATTTTAGATTTTAGGAGTGATTATGTGAGAGTAGAAGAGAAGAAAAGAAAAATTCGAAGTGACAAAAAACGAGATGTAAAACCATCACTTCCGATTGATCTTAAAGAATGTGTTTATCGATTGTCTTACATTACAAATACACCTGTGAAAAATGTAATTGAATCAATTTGTATATCAGGCCTTGCTTCTTCAAAAGTGATGGACTACCTATCAAATTATTTTAGAAGAGGATTTAGCTTTGGCAGCACTGTGTATATGGGAGATATGTCCAAAGAGCCAATTAGACATCTATACAAGAATATTGAGAAAGAGCGTGTCTCTACGCGCTTAAAAGATGGACATGGAGAAACGTATGATATTCTGAAACGCTTAGCTTATGCTTTAGATTGCTCTCCAGCATTAGCAGGATCTTTCTTAATTGAAGCGAGTATAAGGAACTCTGATTTTGTTGATGAATACATGACTCGGCATTTAGAAGAAGAATTGGATCAGGGAAGAGTAAAGGAGTTAAAAGAGGTATTAAAATTCATCAATAAAAATAACCCTTATAAGGAAGAGTACAGTTTACACAATTTAATTTCTTATATTATGGATGAATTAAAAGTAGGAGCAACTAGCTTAGGGTCTTCTGTACAAAACTGGTTGGAAAGTATACAGAATAAAAAATAGGTCGACTTAAAAAACCTTTGAATTTACGATTCAAAGGTTTTTTGCTTGTCTTTTATTTCGTTAAATAAAATTTTTGCGCCTAATGGACTTAGAACTAAGTTATTTGCATATCTACAGTTTTGTGGCGTTATCTCACCTGTAATCAGACATTCATTAGATTCTTTGTATTTTTTTATCTCTATATGATCGTCTTCCAATAAAATCTCTACTTCATCATCTTTACCTATATCCAGTAGCTTTCTGAGCTCAATAGGAATTACTATACGACCTACTGCATCTATCTTTCTCAACGTACTTAGTCCCTTCATGCTGACTCTCCTTTTATATGCTCATAAGTACAACTTTCATATTATACTATAAATGTATAAATTGACCAATGATAAATTTACAAACTAGGAGAATACATTTTTAGAACTTTGTCTTAGATTGCTCTTGTACGTAAGTACACGTACGCGCATGCTCACGTGAAAAGAAATGATCCTGTTTGTGATACACTTTTACTCCACAAGAGGGACAGGCAAAGAAACCTACATTAATACCGTGAGTCACTTCATGTGCATAAAATTCACCAGCCGTTTCAAACATTACCACATGGTTTGCTTTCTCAATCTTTGCTCTCATAAATTCATCTCCCATCTTATCTTGAGTTTATTACCATAATAAGGGTTTAAAGGGTGAATTGTAAAAGAAAATGTATAGGTATATATCTTTTTCTACATCTATTTCTTTATAGGTAAATAACGGTTTCCTAATTATAAAACCATAAAAAAAGACTCCTTTACAGGAGTCCTTTTTGTGATTACTTTTGATTATGCTTTGTGAACGTTAGCAGCTTGTGCTCCAAGTTGACCTTGTTCGATATCAAAAGCTACTTTTTCCTTCTTCACATGACGGGATGCATAATCGTTTGCATCTCGTTTTTGTTGCGTACAACATGTACGGTATACTTGTTTATTTGTATGTAAGGCTTCAATTAAGGTGAAATTCATCTGTTCCATTTGCTCTTCTATTAAAGTAGTTGCTTAATTATAAATTTCTGTAATTCTATATACTACTTAGCTTTTCAACTTACTTAAAGTTCTCTATAAGTATAAATTAACAACTTCCTAACCTATTTATTGGCTATTTACAGTTATGGATGATCAAGAAAAGGATTATGACAAAAAGCATTTGCTACAGGATTAATAATCTGTTTAATTCTTATCTCTTTGTGATTAATGAATAAATAACCACAAAGAAGAATTTTTATTATAGACAAAAATGTAAAAATTATATAATATTAGTAAATGTGTTAAAAATTATCAAGGAGGTTTTAAATTGGCTAGTTACGAATACCACAATTTCTCTAAGGAAGTAAGAGAAGAATTAAGGCCATTGTATAAGTCAAATAACTATAGAGGAATAATCGGTATTTTGTATGATTACCTTATCATTAGTGCATCTATATTACTAGGTCAGTACAACATATGGCTTTATTTAATTTCTATACTTATAATTGGGTCGAGACAAAGGGCTTTAGCAACCATACTTCATGATGCATCTCACCTATGTTTGGCCGAAAATCGAAAGCTAAATTACATATTAGGAACATACTTTTCAGGTTATCTTATTGGACAAGAATTTAATATATATAAGGATTCTCACGTTAAGGGGCATCATACTCATTTAGGCGACCCTGACAAAGACCCTGATTACCAGTATCATATAGAAGCAGGCTTATATAAGTTAAAAAACAGCAATCATTTTCTTATTAAATATGTGTTAAGGCCTCTTTTCTTATTAAATATCTTAAGCTACGCTTATTATGTTTTTAAATATAGAATGCTACAGCTTAAACAATATCCCAAACAATTTACTGCTATGATTGTAATGTGGATTCTAATTGTTGGTGTACTTGCATACTTCGATTCTCTAAAATATCTTCTTCTATATTGGATTATTCCATACTTCACTTCTTTTATGGTGATTGGGTGGTTTATAGAAATGGCAGAGCATTATCCATTAGTACTAAATAATAAAAAAAGTATTAAGATGACCCGTAATAGATATAGCCATTGGACTGAAGCATTCTTTTTGAGTATACATGCAGAGAATTACCATTTAACTCATCATCTTCAAGCTAGTATACCTTATTGGAATATCTCTAAAGCACACACTATTATGATGAAAGATAATACATATAGAGACCTGAATGAAAAAATGGGAGGAGTTTTTATATCTTCTAACTCTAATTCACCTTTAATTTTTGATTTAATAAAAAATAATAAATTACCTATTATAAAAAGATCGAGGAAAAGCGCATGAAAAACACATACACTCTAGGAGTCATTTTGGCTTTAGGAGCAGCTATTCTAAATGGTACTGTAGGAATATTGAGTAAGGGCTTATTTTCAAGTAGTTTAACGCCAGCAGCTGTCTCGTTTTATAAATGTTTTATTGCTTTTATTGTCCTTTCTATATTTGCTATTTTAAACTCTAATTTCAGAAAAGATATTATTGTATTAACGAAAAACGTTAAGGCTATTGCTCTTTGTTCCTTCTTAGGAATATTCGTTTTATACTTTTTCGAAACAACTGCTTATAAATATGCTGTTGTACCTTTTGTTGTATTCATTTTACTAGGTTCATCTGTTCTAACAACTTTTGTATTTAGTTCGTTATTACTAAAGGAAAAAAAGAATAAGTTAAAATATGTAGGACTAATCTTATTGATAATCGGTTTAATAATAATGGCTCTTGCACAAGGTGCTACTGGAGGGCTTTCAACGGGAGCAATACTTGCTGGAATTGCAGGTATTGGTTATGGCTTATTTTTAGTATTAACCAAAAAATTCTCTTTAGAGGGCGGTTTATCATTAATTTGGTACTTCATGTTATTTGGAATCATTTACTTGTTCGTTCCCTTCTACCGAGAAGGTATCGTAATACCGGAATTAAATTCAATGCCATCTTTAATAGCCTTAGCAATCTTTCCTACTATAGGAGGCTTTTATTGTACGACGAGAGCTCTTAATTATTTAGAGGCCAATAAAGTTCAATTTTTAGAGTTAAGTGAACCAATATTCGCTACTGTATTTGCCTTTATTGTCCTCAAGGAAACTGTCCAAGGAATAGAATGGTTAGGTGCCTTTTTCATTTTAATTGCGATTTATATATCGGAGTATTCACCCAAACCTAAAGAGAATTTTGGGCATCTAAACAAATAGATATACTATCAAAAGGAACCCTAATTCCCTTTTATCCTCTTAGGTGCTGTTTTAGAAAGGCTACTCAAATGAGTAGCCTTTCTTTGTCTTGTTTGGACAAACATCAATCGTACTTTCTTGATTTTTCCAGGTTAGACAAATTGTACATCAATGAGCTTGCTTAATCTCATTTTATTCTTTAACTCAAATACGTTATCAATGAAAATGAATACATTCCCAAGAGAATCAACAAACTGAATAAATCCTGTCTCTGTTATGCATTGACCTCGCTTATAATAAGTAAGGTACACTTGCTTATTTGTATGTAAGGCTTCAATTAAGGTGAAATTCACTTGTTCCATTTGTTCTTCTGTTAAAACAGGTTGATCTACCTCTAGTTGCTTATTTATAACTTCCTTTAATCCTATGTATTGCTCGGGCATCGTGGCGAATGGACGCCATTTTTTCATTCCTCTAGATTCCATCTCTTTTTCCTCCTTAAGCTTTATGGCCACCTATAAGGCCGTTTCGATAACGAGCTGTTGAATGAGGAAGGTGACTAGACGCACGTAGTACACTATTCTTGCCATAACGCAGCCGGATATCATCAATCGTTTTGGCAAGAGCATGGGCTCTTTCACGCTGGTCAATGTCCTCAAATAAACTCATTTGCTCTTCTTCTTGAATGCTAGTGTGTGATAAGGAAATACCGATGGAGCGAATCGGCATGCCACTATCATAGATATGTAAAATGGTTAAACAATAGGGAAAGATATCCTGGCTTAAGTTCGAAGCTCTCCCCATTTTCTTTTGTCTGGAGAAGCCTCCACCTGTTTGTTTGCTGTAGCCAATGGATAAATGAACCGTTTGGGCCACCACTTGATGCATGCGTAAGCGAAAACATACATCGTCTAATAGTTCCAACAGCAATAACTCCACTTCTTTTCGGTTAATATAATCGCGAAAGAGAATCTGACTCTTTCCAAAGGAACGAGAGCTAGGAATGTACACATCTGAAATACGACTGTAATCGATGCCATTCGCATGTTGGTGAATTTCTTCCCCCAGGACACCAAATTCTTTTTGTAACATCTCTACAGAGGAAAGAGCGAGTTCTTTTATGGAGTGAATACCCAAACGGTTCAAGCGTCGTTCCGTAGGAGATGAGATCCCCCAGAAATCCTTCATCGGATGAATGGACCACAACTTAAAGGGAATATCCTCATATCGCCAATAGGCAACTCCTGTTGGGATATTCTTGGCCTCATGATCTAAGCTTACCTTCGCCAGTAAGAGATTCGGACCGATACCTGCAGTAGCTGTCAGCCGTGTCTTACGGTAAATCTCGTTGATGATTTGATGAGCTAATTCTTCTGGTGTTTTAGCGAACAAATGCAAAGAAGCTGTGGCATCAATAAACAACTCATCAATGCTATAGGCATGAAAATCTTCAGAAGCCACATACTGTAACACCAAACTCGAAATATAGTTCGAAGCCTTAATATATCTCTCCATAGATGGATTCACCACATGGATATCTTTCCTTTTAGGAATGTCGAAAAGACGACTTCCTGTTTTGATCCCTTCTTTCTTTAATAAAGGTGTGGCAGCTAGCACAACCGATCTTGATCTTTTGATATCTCCCACCACCGCAAGCCTTGTTTTCAACGGATTTAACCCCCGTATGACAGAGGAAACCGAGGCAAAAAACGATTTCATGTCTATACAAATAATCACTCTGTTTGGTAGCTGCCCATCATCCATTAAAAGAACTCCTTAAATTAAAGAACATTTGTTCTATATATTATATACGAACAAATGTTCTTTAATCAATAAAAATTCTAAAGTTTTCCCGATTATTGTTACTATAATAAGAGACAAGAATGTTGGGTATGAATTATGAAGGGGAGGGATGACCAGTGAATAGGAAAGTTTCGAACTATATTATCTTTTTTGTATGGTTTTTGTTATTAATTCTTTTATGGATTGTCGTATCGCTCTTTAAAGGTGAAAATGGACAGTGGTGGTCTATGTATCGTTTGAATTTAGATAAATATGGGCCTTGGGCTTTAGAGCTTTCTTACATAAAGATTGCTATTGCTGCTGTTATCTCGTTAGTAATAGCTTCTATGATGCATTTTGGTTTCAAGAGACATAAATAAAAAGAGTAAACTCCTTATCACTAGAGTTTGCTCTTTTGCTTTAATGCTTGCTCATCACTTCTTAACAGCTCCTTTATTATTTTAAAAATATATGTTAACGCAGTAGTCAGAAGATAAAAGAATACTAACTCGGTTTTTCAGTAAGTACCCAAGGAGCATCAATTTCTCTTCTGTCTAAAACTAATTCTTATACTCACCTGTAGCAATTCGTATATAGGGTTCTATTGCTTTATCATAGAGACAAAAAAGTAGCACTTACTAGTTCTTTTCATTTAGCCTCTTCTTTAGTTTCTGAATAGCTCTTAATACTTCATTCCTGTTTTTAGCAAGCTTCATCCACTTTGGAAGTCGACTCTCGACACTCAAATAATAGGGATGTGATTCCCTAATTTCAGCTTCTATATAGCTTTCCATATAAATTAAATGTTCTAAGTTTAATGCCCATAAGATGTTTCCACTACATTCAATTTGCAAGTAGAGTGGAAGTTTAAAATACCAGTCACAGGGGTCCCCAGTTAAAATTACTTCATAATTAGCTTTAGGTTCATAGGAGACTCTAGCTTCTCCGTAACCATTTGCTTTTATAACTTTGTCTTTTGTTGCTCCGCAAGCAGTACAAATAAACCTTCTTCTGACGTTAGCAACATAGGGGCTCGGGTCATCTAAAGCTATGACTTTTGCACAAGAGGCACAATGAGGACAAACCACTAAAAACTCATATCCTAGTCCTATAAGTGTGTTATTTTTATTTAAAAATGTTTTTTTCAAGATGTTTTCCCCTTTGAATTTATTAATTCATATTATCGAAGCGATGGGACTACAGCGTTGATTCCAACTTTAATACTACATCAATCGCCAGCCGCAAATACTAATTTATTTAGCTCTAGTGCCTCTAAGCAAAGACCCTTTAATGATTCAGCAAATGTTCTCGCTTTTAGATCTATCTCCTGTGGTTGTCGACAGGTAGTCTGCAATACTTCACATATCTTTATTAATTGATTTATTTCTTGTACAGAAAACAACTTGTCACCATATTGATCTAATCCTGTTAATAATTCGAATGAATCCCCCAACTTACTTTCTAACAGGTAATCCTGTATATTTTCCTCGAACTTTACAGTCTTAATAGAAACAGCTGCTTCTTTTTCATTATTGGCAATACAGAAATCAATTCCTATCACTGGTGTCTTCCTTTCCATATATTTTCTATAATTAATTTCTATTCACACTATAATGGTTATTAAAAGGAGTACATATAGGCATAGCATTAAATATCTGTACTCTTTAAATTATACTCTAGATGATTTTTAATTTTATTATTCGGCTTTTAATATAAACGTAGCGTTTCATTAAGAAGAAAAAATCTATAAGAATTTATACGATTAACGTTTTAACTTTAAAACATGTGGTAAACATACAGTACAACACCAATGTTATTATTGATTGTTGTAAAAAGGTAAATACTTAATTTATGAAGGGACTGATTAGTTTTGAAAGAATTAACAGCGACTTCAACAAACGTATTACCTCAAATTGAGAGTAGATATTCATATCTTACACAAGGCACTTTGGTTATGAACCGATATACGTAACGAAAGGGCCTCACAAGGGCAAACAAATTCCTAAACAGTATGGAAAAAGCTTGTATCTAAGAAGATACAAGCTTTTTCTGTTCGAGTTGACATAAGTTTGATTATCGGAACCAAAAAACTTTTTTTGGATTTTAAGGTGAATATTTACTAAAAAATATGTGAATATGCAAAAATTAATATAAAATTAAGTCTGTCTAGGTAATATTATAGACAGAGTTTATAAATTTAACATGGACACTGAGAAAAAGATTAATTGGAGGAAAATCAATACATGAATCAATGGAACCAGAATTGTTATTCAAAAAAGAAAGTAAGAGGCTTAGGAAGAAGGCTTCGTACTTTTTCAAAATATCTTAATGAACAAATTGATTCTCTACCTGTACAGAATAATAAAGATCCAAATTATAAAGGATATACCTCTCTTCATATTCCTTTTAGTATGTTTTTTACCCATTCAAAGAATGTTCCAATTAACGTAAAAAGATATTTTGTACAGAAGATTGTTAATAAAATACAATATCTTCTTGACATACGAACGGAAACGCAAAAGGAATACCGCATATTTTGTAGCTTTAATTCATCTGATTTGGACGATTCTGTTATCCTAATTTTATTTACTAAAAAAGGGATGGATAGCTTCTATGAAGGTTTTTTTAGTACAGAGATAGATGAAGCACCGTTTATACGTTTACACCAAACCCAAAATCTTGAAAAAAAGTGGAAGATAAACATACCTGAAGGATTAAGCGTTAAAGGCTATAAACCGATTGATGCTGAATATGAATATGAGAACCGCGACGAAATATGGTTTATCGGAAGGTTAAGTTAAATTATAAAAAGCATAGAAAATAAATACACTATAATACATAAAAGCAGGTGGAAAGGATTTTCATACCTATATTAGTTTTATTAATTGGTTTGTATCTATTAATCTCAGGAATTTTAATAGTTGTAAAAGATAAAAACACAAAAGGAAAGACTAAGAAAACTTTAGCTTTTTTAGCAGTAGCATCGGATATAGTAACGGATCCGGTCTCTTCTTCAGGGTTCCGTATTATGCTTGGTGCTGTTTTATTAGTAGCTGGATTGGTTCTATTATAAAAAATATCTATTGGAAACTAATTATATTTTAAAAAGGTTCATACCTATAATAGGTATGAATTTTTTTATTATTTACATAGCACCCTCATTTTGGCACTATAAATTTCATTTTTACGTTTACTCTGTAAAGATCTCTCTTATTCTGCAAAAAAACGTTCGTAAAAGTTATTGAATTCAAGTGTACGTTCGCAATTGGTTTTTTGACTTAAACGAACAATAAAAATGATAGATTTATTACATAAAAGAAAAGTCCGTAAATGTATACTTTTACGGACTGTGTTTGTTGTGATCTTAATGGACTAATATTAAGGTAGCCGTTAAAACAGTGAACAATAAAAAAGCAAAGTTTCTTATTCATAGGATTAAGAAACTTTGCTTTATCTTTTATTTAGGTACTTTAATAACTGTACCATTTACATTAATTGCTTTGATTTTTGATAAATCTAAAGGAGAAGAAGATAGAAATTTAGCTTTAACGCTTTTATTATCACTAAAGTTTTGTAACGAATCGAGTGATTGAATGCTGCCATTATTCATTTTAACACTCACTTTTATGTTATCAGTGTCTTTAAAATGCCCTTTTCCGTATAGCGTTACACCTAGTGATGAAAGAGTGATTTTAGTTGCTTCCCAGCTGCCAAAGCCTTCATTAAAGCTCAGACTTTTTTCGCTTTCTACAGAATGCAATTTAAATGTAGTACTCCAATCACCCTTTGTATAGTTACCATTAGATACAAGGTCTCCCATAAGCTTTAACTTACTAAGATCTTTACTATTTACATCAAAAATATATTCTACGTAGTTATTTCCGTAAACAGTTTCCCCTGATTTATCTACTCCATAAGAGATGTTAGAAGAAGCATTTATCTTCTTTCCGGAAGGATCAACTAAATAAAAATCTCCATGGCTATCTATATCTTCATCGGACCACTTTGTTTGAACGTGAAGTTGACCATTCACAAATCCAATATTTGATACATGCATAAATTTTATTTTTGGCAGAGAAAGAATGGTTTCGTTAGGCTTTAAGATTTCTATACTTTCTCCCGTGTCGAGTTGGTCAGTAATTTCCCCACCTCCTCCGGATGTACTATCTGTGCTAAGAGAGATTGTATCTACATTTTTATTCTTTAGCTCCGACAGATTAGTATCTATCTTGATTCGCTCATGCTTATGCTTTTGGCTAAGGAAAGAGCTTATTCGCAATTTGATTTTTTTATTATTAAAGTTTGTGCCTCCATTTGCTTGAATTCGTAATGTGGCTGTATTTGTATCTTTATCGTAGTCAACAATTTGGCTATTAAACATATGCCCGTCAGTTAATGTGTAATCATAAAGATCCAGCGTTTTATCAAGGCGATTACCTGTTAAATCTTGCATCGTAACGTAAATAACAGCCATTTCGTCATCGTTCATGGCACCTATAACCTTCATTTTTATTCCTTTATCTTCACTAGTGGTTTCAATAGGTTGAAGAAACAAGGCAATGTCGGGACTAACAAGAGATAGTAAGTGGTTGAAGCTTGGAAATGTCGCTGCTCCTACACCTGCGGAACCTATAAGGAATAAAGCTGCGGCAGCTGGAAATACAATTGCTTTTTTAAACGTTCTTCTTGGTTGCTCTGATTTAGCCTTTTCTACACCGAGTTTGGCTCTCATATGTAATTCTTTTGGAATTTCAATTTGTTCAAGTTCTTGTTTTAGTTTATTCTTCATAAATACCAACGCCTTTCACTTGTTTACGAAGTTTAGCTAAAGCACGATATAAAATAGATTTGGCCGTGCCTAAAGGAATGGTCAACGTCTCAGCAATTTCCCTAAAAGAATAGCCTTCGTAAAACCGTAAAATAACAACACTTTTTTCATCTTCATTTAATTCTTCCACTAATTGATGAAGGGATAATGTAAGGGGAATATCTTCAATATCTGAACCGATAATTTCCTCATGTTCTGGGTGCAATTGAACGACCTTGCTATTCTTTCTTAGATGATCGATTGCACACCTAATGGTAATCCTGATTAACCATGTCTTAAAGTATTCCGGCTTTTTTAATGTATCTATGTTTTTAAAAGAACGGTATGCTACTTCTTGAACCACGTCCAAGGCATCGTCCTTATTTTTGACATATACATAAGCCATTCGATAAATATCTTGTTCATATGTCTGAAAAAGCTTCAAAAAGGCTTTATCATTACCTTTTTGAGCTTTTTTAATGATCCTAATAATCGAAATTCATCCTCTCTACTTTTTCCTTTTATACCTATTAGACAAAGTGACTGGGCATTTGGCTTAAAATTTTAATAAAAAAATGTACTAACGGTATAAGAAACTTCTAATTATCTTTTAGCCAAGGTTTTTTTGACTAAGAGCGTAATAAGAATTGTAGAAAATATAAAAAGCTACCCCGCCATTGGCAAGCGAAATAGCTTTCTAGTAGAAATGCTAATTATCAAATATAACCGCAAGTAAATAATATCTCATCTCTTCCATACACACTACATTTTACCGTGCGAACATACATATATAACATGCAATTTTGATACATTCTCCTCCCATTCAGGTATCGAGTAAACGCAGTTATTTCAAAGATTTATAAAAAGCTGCATAAAACAGAAACAGGGCCTCATCGAGAACCCCAATGCCAAGGGGACTCTTTTTGGTGGTGCGTTCCGGAAAGGTACATTATGTTAAGCTACATTGCAAATAAACAAAAAAGAACAGGATTAGTTACTATCTAATCCTGTTCTTTTGTTAGCTTTGAGCTTTTGTGATATATGTTTTAACTGAAGGAGGTTGATATGTATTGAATTGATCTAATAAACCTTGTGGTTCTGTGTCTACCAGAGCCATAGAACGATATTTTTCCTGTAGAAATTGCTCTTCTGTCATGTGATTAAATAAAGAAATAAGTGGTGTGTAATAATCATTAATATTCAATAATCCGCAAGGCTTCTGATGTAACCCTAACTGAGCCCATGTAAAAATTTCAAAGAATTCCTCTAATGTCCCTGGACCCCCTGGTAACGTAATGAATCCATCTACAAGTTCAGCCATCTTGGCTTTTCTCTCATGCATAGATCCAACAACAATAAGCTCTGACAAGTTTTTATGAGAAATTTCCCTTTCTTCAAGGAAAGTAGGCATGACGCCAATGACATGTCCGCCAGCTTCTAACACAGCATCAGCCACAGCACCCATTACTCCAACACTTGCCCCACCATATACAAGCGAAATGTTACGTTTAGCAAGCTCTCTTCCTAGAGCTTTTGCTCCTTCAATATAAAGATTAGATGCCCCGTTACTTGAGCCACAAAATACAGCTATTCTTTTCAAAAGTATCCCCTCCTAATTAAATCACCGTTAATGATTATACATAATAATGGATCATTTGTTAAACTTAGGTGGATCTTTAAAAATGAAAGGTGGAACCAATCAATGGATGTAACAGAATTTCAACGATGGGTGAAGGACTACTATAAGATGAGAGGTTGGTCAGACTTAGATATTTTTGTTCGAATTGGCTTTCTTGCTGAAGAAACCGGTGAAGTAGCAAGAGCTATTAGGGCTTTAGAAATCGGAAGGGATCGACCAGATGAAGTAACTGGAACTTTAGAAGAGAATAAGAAAGAACTAACAGAAGAACTAGGAGATGTGTTAGGTAACTTGATTGTTATTGCTAACAAATATGATATTTCTTTAGAAGAAATATTCAACTCACATAAAGAGAAGCTTGCAGAGCGTTATTCTAATAGATAAATATAGATGTGATAAAAGTGAAATATACATGTACATATCTAAAATATAGTATTAGGTTATAATTTGTTTAATCAAAAGGTAAGCAAAATTAAAAGGCAACCTCTGGTCGTCAGTAGAGGTTGCCTTTTGAACATCATCATTATGGAATTATATATTAACATTTTTTCCTAAAAAAAGCTATCTCTGGTGAGATATTGCATATGTATAAAAGGTGCACTTTTTATACATCATTTCAGTTGATCCCATCGAATGAAACCTTGTGACACCAAGGATGTATAAAAAACTGCATAATCGATAAAAAGAGAACTCAACAAACCCCTTGTGCTACAAGGGGTTCTTCTTGGTATGTCTTCCGGAAAGAGTGTTTATGTAAACTAGCTCTGTATATGATATACATAGTGATTTCACTTAATATTATTGTTAAAATGGAATTAAAAGGATAAAAGGGGTATTCTATGGATATTAAGATCATTTTAGTGAGCATTATAGCTGCATTAGTATTAGCCTATATATTTCATTCGGTTCAGAGAAAAAGAAACTCTGATAAACACATAGGGGATAAAGTTTTTAACATTGGGTTTGTCATCTCTTTGACTATAATCGCAATTAGCATTTTGGTAGTAGGCGGATGGGATGGAATGGTTTTGGGAGCACTAGGAGCGTATTTATTGTTCCCATCATTAAGTGGACTTATTTTTACCAAGCTTTTAATCAGGTATAGCTAATAAAGTGTTAACCATATTTTAAGCCTTTAGATTTATGAGTCTAAAGGCTTTTTTTGTACTGATAAGTCACATTATATTAACTACAAATGTATATTTAAAAATTAACACTTGAACCTCCGGTTACGTCAGGTATTATGATGAAATTAATTAGATTAATAATAGATTTTAAGGAGGTTATGTAAGTTGGGTAATGATTTAGGTTTCTCAATTGGTAAATTTTCTAAGAAAACGGGTGTTTCAATAAGGACGTTGCATTATTACGACGAAATAGGGCTACTCAAAGCTCAAAAAGATCTCAGTTCTGGCCATCGCCTATATGGAGAGGACCATATAGTAAAACTTCAAAAAGTCTTAGCATTAAAATTCTTAGGTTATAACCTAGAAGAAATAGGATTAATGCTAACAAATACAAATCTGAACTTAAACTTAGAGAACACTTTAATTCAACAGAAAAAAGCATTTGAGAAGAAAAAGGAGCATTTAGACAAAGTTCTGAAGGCAATTAATCAGACGATTTCTTTATTAGGTGATCAAGAGGATGTTCCAAGTGAAATATTAATTAGTTTGATTAATAACATTCAAAATGAAGAAGATCAACGTACATGGCTTGAGCATTTCACTTCTAAAGAGATTGCAGATAAGGTTTATGATAAATCTGACGAGGAGAATTTGTCCTTAGATAGAGAATTTATTGATTTATCGAGAGAAGCGAAAAGGTTAGTCGGAAAACCAGTTCATGATCCAGAAGTACAAGAGTTGGCAAATAAACATTTGCAGGCATCTCTTAAATACGTTGGTGAGGAAGCTATATATGCTTTTGGAAAATTAGAGAACGAGGAAATAGAAGATTTTCAAAGTATGATGGCCTCACCTTATACAGAGGAAGAAGAAAAATGGTTAGATCAAGTGATAGAATATTATATGGTTCAAAACGGAATGTATAATCGCAACCAACATGATGGTAAATAATTTCTTTTAAGTTAACTTATTAGTTAAGATATTTAAAGAAAGCTATAGAAAATTCTATAGGTTTCTTCTGCTACCTAGAATGCTGATTATGGTAACTAAAAATGCACGGTATATACACTAATAAATTACCTCTAAATACCTTTTATGGTAAAATTAATTAGAAAGAAAGAGAAATAATAAAGCAATATTATCTAGTTTATATAACTTCTAATGTTGTTTAGGAAAGAGGAAATAAACTTGTTTAAAAGCTTGTCATCTGTTACATACCTTTTTTTATTTATATTTTTTACATTTCTTTTTTTGCACGAATTTCTTTTTATGCCATTTATATTTAATTTTTCAATTTTAGAATATATACATCTAGAGTGGCTAGGGGTTTGGTCCATGTTTTTAGCGATAACTTTTCTTGGATTATTCCTACGAAAAGCTTACAACTTAAACACCAAAAAGACTTTGCTAATAATAGGAGGCTCAACTTTATTAGTATTTGTGATTCTTTTAATTTTACTGTTATCAGTAGCCGGACAGTTATAAAAAGTTGCTTACAATATTAAAAATATGTATAGAATACATGATTTCTAGATTAGTAATTATTTTAACTGGAATTTTATTTCCAGATGGAGGAGTGGATTAGTATGTCTGATAAAGAGAAAGAGGAATCGGAAATTGAAAAGCCTAGCCTAGATAGAGCAGGGATAAGATCTTATATGGGTAACCCAGAGAAATTCGAGTTCTCGCTTTATGGAGTCTTAATGGCCTGTGTGCCTTTAATTATAGTCGGAATTTTTATTTGGTATAACTGGTAAAGAGCTTGGATCAATTGATCCAAGCTCTTTATTGCTGCCCATAAAAAAACATTATGTAAACTGATTTTGTATATTCTATTCACTTTTCACATTGGAATTTATTAAAAAAAAGAGAAAGAACAACATAACATTTTCTTCCTGTGATAGCATCAATTTAAGTGAATTCATAAATAAATTAGGGAGAGATCATAATGACAATTCGTTTAGTGAAAGGATCAGATTATTATATAATATCTCCGTTAATTAACGATTGGTGGAATGGAAGACAAATGTCTGACTTGTTGCCAAAGCTTTTTTTTGATCATTTTAAAAATACTAGCTTTATTGTTGAAGAAGAAGGTAAAATCATAGGTTTTTTAATTGGATTCTTATCTCAATTCTACTCGAATGAAGCATATATTCACTTTGTTGGAATCGATCCGGAGTACAGGGGAAAAGGTATTGGGAAACAATTATATAATCAATTTTTCGATGTAATTAAACAAAATGGCCGCAATATTGTTCGCTGTGTGACTTCTCCTGTGAATAAAGCTTCAATTGCTTATCATACTAAAATGGGTTTTGAAATTGAACAGGGGAATAAACCAAATCAAGATAAGGTTCTATTTGTAAAGTACTTGAATTAATTCAAGTACTTTTTCTACGGATAACTGTGACTATGTAAACTAGCAATGCACATCATATATATGATTTCTTTGCATTTTTTTATTAATAATATAGACTTATTTTAATAAATGAAGAAAAGTTGGGGAGTGTTTAAGTGAATCCACTGTTATTAGATTTCCCTACGAAGTTTTATACTGAAAGGCTCTTTATAAGACTGCCTCTTCCTGGGGATGGAAAAGTTGTATCTCAAGCAATAAATGAATCTATTGAAGAATTAAAACCATGGCTGCCTTTTGCTAAAAATAAGCAAACCGTAGAAGAAGCAGAAATAAGTATTCGAAAATCTCATACAGAGTTTTTACAAAGAGAAGACTTAAGGCTTTTAATTTTTCTAAAAGAGACGGGTGACTTCGTTGGATCTTCTGGTTTACATCGTATAAATTGGAATGTTCCTAAATTTGAAATTGGTTACTGGATTAATTCTCGCTTTAGTAAGAAAGGATACATGACTGAAGCTGTTGAAGGAATTATGAATTTTGCTCTAAAAGAATTAGGGGCCAAAAGGTTAGAAATTAAATGTGACTCAAGTAATATTAAAAGTCGTGCTATACCTGAAAGACTAGGGTTTAGGCTAGAAGGTATTTTAGAAAATGATGATGTATCAGCTAATGGGTTAGACTTGAGAGACACCTGTATTTATGCAAAGGTTCTAAAGCCTAATCAGATTTAATGTATACAGTTTTAAAGGTAAGCTTAATAAGCCTCTACTTCTAGAAGAGGCTTTATTTTTATATTTAGATTTCCGATAAAAGGCGAAAAAGCTACCTTTGGGGAAGATAGCTTTTTCTACTGATAAACAAATTAGGTTGTAAGTGGAGTCCTAAAAGATTTCTTAAGTAGTTTGCTCATTATATAAGTTTTTATCAAAGTTATTTTATTACTCAATTGGACCAAGCATCTGTTGGGCCATATCTTTATACTCTTGCATCCCAGAGCTTTTAGCAAATTCAGCAACCGTAATCGCCTGTGTTGTTGCTAACTCTATGATATGCTCTTTCATAAGTGGCCACGCTTTCCCCCCTGCTTTCTCATATGCAGTAATAGCTTTTTCCAATCCAACTTCTCCAGTGAATAAATAGTGAGCAAGAAAATCACGAGATACATCTGTAACAGCTACTTCGGTCCAATCTATTAAGCCAGTGACCTCTGCTTGGTGATTAATCAAAATATGCCCCGGATGAATGTCACCATGGCTAAGACCGGTATAGTTTGGCCACATATCATCATTAGCTACCCAGGCCTCCCAACGATTTAACAGATTATTACGCACCTCATATTCATCTTTTACTTTTTGCATTTTTTCTTTCATTAACTCTCTTGCTTCAGTTGCCGTATAAATCTTAATACCAGCCTTCTCTACTACGTTTGTTGGCAGTTGATGTAACTCTGCTAACATGCGTCCGAATGATTCGTAATATGTGGACGGAATATTTTCTATATCTAAAACCCACTCGTAATTTTGAATTTTAGGATTAATGGTACCCACTGGCACTCCGTCTAATGATTTATAAGCAATGAGTTCATTGGTGAAAATTTCCCAATCGGGTGCTTGAATGGTTGTATATCGATTTACCGCATCTAAAACCTTCTTTTCTTGATTAGCTTTTGTCATAGAGTCTGGTCTGCGCGGGATTCGTAAAATCCATTTTTGTCCCTGCTCATCCTCTGCATGGGCAACTTGGAAATCTAAGCCTGATTCATTCAATTTCATTGTTTTTTCGATTACATTTAGGCCTTTTCTTTTTGCTAATTCTTTAATTTCTAGTTTATTCACCTTAATTATCCTCCCATAAATGTTCAATTTTTTTCACTTTGTTCATTGCCCTTTTTATTATCTATAGCTCTTCTTCTCACAACTAATGTTATTAATTAATAGTTATTTATCAGTATAGATCAACAATTAGAAACACAAAAAAAGCTGCAGAAATCTCTGTCTGCAGCTTAAAGTAAACAAGTATCAACGTCCATGTACTCAGTAATACCTTGAAGAAACCATAACAATGAATTGTTCAAGAAAAAAAGTACATTTTTAGGTATAACAAAAGAAAGATAGATGAACCCACCTTTTCTCATGTCACACATTGCTATGTCCGTTGAAGATTATTAAAAATGGACAGACTGATCCTGTTTACTCTGCAAGTATTAAACAGAGCCTCTGAACGTATTAAATTACTTGTTCAAAGTACGGATACGCAATCTGATTGAAGCAGTCATTTTTAATAATCCTCCTTATTGTAGAATGCTTTCATTTTATAACATAAAATTATTATTTTCAATCCCCCGATAAAAGTCTATTTTACTTATCTAAAAGGTCTAGTGCTAGGAATAATGTTTGCACGAGAATTAAAATATTAGGTCGTACTTATCAAAAAATTCACTCTATAAAGATTTATACTAATACTTTTCCGATAACACGTTTTATGTTAACTAGAAAGACACATACAAACATATACTTTAACACCGTTATATATAGGGATGTTAACTGTGGGAGTGTCTTTTTATAATGGCCAAATATGTGTTGAAGGTATAATCTGTGGATTGTTTATAGAAATAGGAATTACTTTTATAGCTTTGTTCATTGCATATGTAGTTTACGAAGCAATTTATAAAGAATAAGCAATGCATGCAAAATGGTGCATTGCTTATTTTTGTGCATCCAAAACGAGATATTTTTCAAAGAAAAAAACAGAATTAAACATATTTCAAAATACAAATTTAAATATTTTCTAATTTATGTAATAATTGTATGTGTTTATTTCCTAAATGACATTAGTAATTAACTCTGAAAGGAACGAAATAATGGATAAAGCAAAAAAGATTTTGGCATTATTTTTAGCTATTCTTATATCAACCATTATAGTACTCTCTGTTATTTTTATTAATTGGGAGCATATCTTTGGTGACACCAGACCTATAGCAAATGCTAAAGCGATGTACCAATTAGAATTTAAAGATAAGGATATAGCTGAAACGACAGATGTTGATAATAACATTATGTATTTGGTACCTAAAGGACATTTGGATACGTACATCGAAATGATGAAAAAGAAAGGGTACGTCTTAACAGAAAAAGACGATAAACATCGCACACTTTTATTAAAAAAAGGAAATACTTTCACAGAAATCTCTTATAAGAGCCTTACTTCTAGATATACCTTAATAAGTAGTCCATTTCTAAAGGAAGTTTAACTATTTACTAGCACCAAAATAGATATATGTAATTCTATAGAGTAATAGGAGTGTTATATGAAGTACGTAGACGTTGTTACAGAAAGTAAAATAAGAGGTATCTCTTTAGCTCTTCTTCTTGTTTTTATGAGCTTAGGGTGGTATCTAAATAGTTCTATTTGGTACGAAGCAGCCATAATTGTTGTCTCCATTGCTTTTATACTACATGCCGTAAACTATTATTTAACTACAAGAAATAAAGCAACAGGGATTACGGCAATAGCAGCAAGTTCGGGATTTGGTTTATATAATTTATTGAGTATCTTTTTTTAAAAGAACTATAATTCTCTATATTTGCAAGAAATGAGGACGTTTTATGTTTAAGAAAATTATAAGGTGTTACGATTACAAGTTCATTGCAGCTTTAGTTGTTCTATGCCTTATCGGTTTAGTGATGGTCTATAGTGCAAGTATGATAACTGCTATTAGTCGATATGGGGTAGAAGGTGATTACTTTTATCAAAAGCAAAAACTTGCTCTTATAGCAGGGTTTTTCCTTTTCTGTATGGCAGCCTTTGTGCCTTATAAAATTTATCAAGAGAAAAAAGTGTTAAAATTTTTATTAGTAACAGTGATTATTCTTCTTGTGTTGGTACTTATCGTTGGACACACAGCAGGGAATGCACAAAGTTGGCTTATACTGGGCCCAATTAGAATACAGCCACTAGAATTAGCTAAACTAGCCATCATTTTGTATCTGTCAGCCGTCTTTACGAATAAGCAAGAGTATATAAACGACTTAAAGCGCTCTGTTATTCCGCCTATGCTTATTGTATTTTTTATTTGCTTCTTAATTGCCATGCAACCGGACTATGGTGGAATTCTCCTCATTTTGGGTATTGTCGCAGCTATTGTCTTATGTTCAGGCATCTCAATAAAATCAATGATAAAGATTGCCGTACTAGGAGTAATAGGCATTATTGTTATGCTATTCGTTTTATTAATAACAGGACATATTGCTACCGTCTTTTCTCCTGTTCGTTTAGCTCGTTTCACGGGTTTTCTCCATCCTTTTGCGAATCAGCAAGGAGATGGATACCAACTGGTTAACTCCTACTTGGCTATAGGTACTGGGGGTTTGACAGGACAAGGGTTAGGACAAGGGGTTCAAAAAGCTGGTTATCTTCCTGAATCACACACAGATTTTATTATGGCAGTTATTGCTGAGGAATTAGGTTTTTGGGGAGTGCTTATTGTCTTAGGGCTATTACTTTTTATTATTGTAAAAGGTCTAACCATAGCAAAAAAATGTAAAGAACCTTTTGGAGCACTGTTAGCTATAGGTATTTCAGTTATGGTTGGTATTCAAGTGTTCGTTAATCTTGGAGCAGTAACCGGTATCTTGCCTATCACAGGTGTAACTTTACCTTTTGTGAGTTATGGTGGATCCTCCCTTACATTATTAATGTTGGCTACGGGAGTATTAACAAACATTTCTATGTTAAATAAATTTCAAGAGAAATATAAAAATGAGTCAGTTAAACAAACTAAGTTAAAAAGTATTTAAGCTCAGTAGTAATAGCATCTTATTAAATAAGATGCTATTACTTATTTCTGATAATCGTGATTATGTAAACTAGAAGTGAATACAATATGCAAAAAAAAAATAATTAATAATGAACGTTTTGATGAAATAAATCGTCTTAATTATAGTTGTAAATTTAAAAAACTGAATTTAATTAATAAAGTTAGGGGAGAAGAATTATGAAAAGAGAAGTACAGTTTAATGATGAAGTTATGATTCTAAAATTAAATGGAATGACAGGATTCTTTGCATTAAAGTCCGAATTAAAAATGCCCTATAGCACTATCAAAAATGTATATGTTGACTATTTTGATGCTCCAAAATGGATGCTTCGCATGCCTGGAACATCAATTTCTCCTCTTAATATTTTTGAGGGAAGTTTTAAATACGCCGATGAATGGTATTTTCTTTCTTACGAAAACAGAGTACCTCTTGTAATGATTGAACTTGAAGGGCATGAAAGGTACAAGTATGTCTTTTTTGAAATTGATGATTCCACTAGCGTGGCAGCAGATATTAAAAAACGTATAAGAGATTTATAAACAATATTATTGTTTATATGAGATTATTACTTCCGATATTAATGGTTATGTTAACTACGATATGTTAACTACGATATGTTTAATATGCATCTTTAAATAGTCTTTTAAAGGAAAATATCTATACTGAATGTTTTTATGTTAAAATTTGTATATGGAATGTAAAAACACACTTCGGTTGGTAGTCCGAAGGCATTAATATGTATTAATGTCAGTGACCTTCCCCTCCTCGGGATGTCCATCATTTCATAGTATGTTTAGAGGAGGGAATCGTTATGTCACTAACGATTTACCATGATGGTCAGTTTTGGGTAGGAATTATTGAAGTTGTAGAAGACGGTAAATTAAGAGCATTTCGTTATGTATTTGGAGCAGAGCCTAAAGATACAGAGATATTAGACTTTGTTTATTACAGACTGCTAGATATTATCAATCAATCGGTTCATTCAGGTCTTGATGTAAAAAGAAAATCCGATAAAAAGATAAATCCTAAACGTTTACAGCGCCAAGTAGCAAAAGAAAGAAATAAAGTTGGTGTTTCGACTAAAGCTGAAGAAGCCATAAAACAAGAATATGAAGAAAAGAAAAAAAGCAAAAAAAAGAGAGCTAAACAATATCGTGAAGAACTGAAGGAACAAAAATACCTAATGAAGAAACAAAAAGCAAAGGCCAAGCACAAAGGTAAATAGAGAACAAATAAAGAGCCTTATTATTTAAGGCTCTTTATTTGTTGTTTCCTAGAACTGTGATTACGTTAAAAGATTAAATATGCCATACATAAGGTTTGGCAACTAAAAAGTATTTATTCCCTTTCTTTAATACCTAACACATCCCATGTATTTCCCCATTCCTTCATTGCTTCAAATATTGGGCGCATTGTTTTTCCTTTATCAGTAAGAGAGTACTCTACATGAGGAGGTATTTCTGAATATATTTTACGTGTAATAATTTCCTCCTCATGTAGTTCCTTTAAACGTAAAGAAAGAGTCCGAGGGCTTACTCCTTTTAAAGATTTTTGTATTTCTCCAAAACGTTTTGGTCCAGTAAAAAGTTCCCTTAAGATTAAGAAGGTCCATTTCCCTCCAATAACATTCATCGTCTTTTCTATAGGACATTTAGAAGAATTAGATTTTAGTTCAAGTTGATTATTCATGATATTCCTCCATTACTATTCATAAGGATACTTACTATAAAAAATATCAGGACTATAAAAATGAAAGTACTTCATTTAGTATAATTATTATAAATCGCCCAGTAAATGGTTATTTATAATACATTTATAAAAGGAATGATAAGGATGAAAGCCATTGTTTTTGGAGGTACAGGTTTTATAGGAAGTCATACGGTAGAACAATTGCGGTTAAAAGGACACGAGGTTACAGCGGTGGTTCGCCAAACTAGCGAAACTTCCTTTTTGGATAACTTAGGTGTGCGAGTAGTTAGAGTAGACTTCTCCAGAACAGAATCTTTTGGAGAGATTATTAAAGGGCATCAAAAAGTTTATAACTGTACCGCAGATGCTAACCTAAGCACTGAAGTTAATTTAGAAGCACCTGTGGAGATTGAATTGACAAGAAAACTCCTTAAACAGGCTGCTTTAAATGGCGTTGAGCGTTTTATACAATTAAGCTCAATTGTAGTATATGATTTTCGTACAAATAAACCTATAACTGAATCCTATGATATACGTCCAGAGTACCCTATTCAGAAGTTACTTCTAAAAAGAGAAGAGATTGTTCAAGAAATAGGAAAAGAAACAGATATGGTAACAATTATCCTACGTCCAGCAAGTGCAATAGGATCTCGAGATAAGGCTTCTTTTTTCTCAAGATTATTAAAAGATCATTCAGATAATAAATTTCCGATTTTGAAAAATGGCCAAACAATAGTTTCTTTAATTGATACACGCGATATAGGAAGAGCAATGGAATGGCTAGGTACCTATAAGACGTTTACAAAAAAACAAAACGTCTTTTTACTTAAAGGATTTGATACAACCTGGGGAAGTCTAAAAACAGCTATAGACGAGGCTAGAGGGAAAGTAGCAAGTGTACGTGACTTATCTAAAATAGTAGAGGAAAGTACACCCCTATCTTACGCTTTAAGTACTTTCAGTACAAATCGGATTTGGGATGATGAAAAAATAAGAAGTTTAGGCTTCAAGACTAAATATTCCCAAACTGAAAGCGTACAAAATGCAGTTAGGGACTTAATTAAAAGGAACGTTATTTAAAGATAAAGCCTAATAAACCCATTTTTAGTTTATTAGACTTTTTAGTACCTACAAATGGTTTTATGTTAACTACAAATGTATAGAATATTCATTTTAAAAAGACAAAGCTACTGAACAGGGATCAGTAGCTTTGTCTTGTAAATAGAGTATAGAGTAGTCGAGATGACTCCCTATAAAATCCATTATGGTAACTAAATTATAGATAATTCTCTTTATGTAAATTAAAAACATGTAGAATATAAATAATGACATGTTATTTTTTATAAAGGATGGAAATATATTATGCAAATCATTAATGTTAGAGAACATGTAGAGTATCAAGAGAAAGCAATAAAATACATTCAGAACAAATGGGCAAACGAAAATACTCTCAAGCTTTATGAAGATTGTATTGTACATAGTTTGAAAACAGATAACAGCCTTCCAATTTGGTATCTGTTAGAGAATAGAGGAGAAATCATTGGCTGTGCAGGACTTATTAGTAACGATTTCATCAGTCGTATGGATTTGTGGCCATGGGTATGTGCTCTTTATATTGAAGAAGGCTATCGAGGTATGTCTTTAGGGGAAAAGCTTCTTTTAAAAATCAAAGAAGATACTAAAAATGCTGGATTCAATAAGCTTTATTTATGTACCAATCATATCGGATATTATGAAAAGTACGATTTCTCATATATAGGAGATGGTTATCACCCTTGGGGGAGTATCTCAAGAATATATGAAGCTAGTTTAATCAAGTAATAATGTTCTCTAAGAGTATCGATAAACCGTTTTATATTAACTAGGAATGAACGTCTCATACATAATGTTTTATAATACAACTATTGTTAAAATGGAATTAAAAGGATAAACAAAAGGAGGATTTTTATGTTTCAAAGTTTAGATAGTTTTTTAAAATCTTGGGAATATGAAGCAAATGCTACCCAGAGATTACTAAAAAATTTAACTGATGGGTCTCTTAAACAGGAAATTACTTCACAGAATTGGACTCTAGGACGTATTGCTTGGCATACAGTAGCTGCCATTCACATAATTGCTTCAAATACTAACTTAACGTTTGAGGCACCGTCTGAAGATTGGCCTGTTCCGACTACGGCTCAGTTTATAGCAGACAGCTATCAGCAAGCAAGTGACGCATTTGTACAAGCATTAAAAACTCAATGGATCGACAAAACGTTAGAAGAACGAATAGACTTTTTGGGTAAGAAAATACCAAATGGGTCACTTTTAATGTTTTTAATACAACATCAAGCCCACCACCGGGGACAAATGACCGTTCTTATGAGGCAGGCAGGATTACCCGTTCCAGGTATTTATGGGCCATCAAAAGAAGATTGGTCGAATTTCGGTATGGAAGCTCCCAAAATGTAACATTAAATATATAAGAGTAAACAAGTGAAAGCCCTTAATAAAAGGGCTTTTTTACATGTGATTTCCGATAAATCCCTTTACGTAAACTAAGGTTGTATATGATATACATTAAGTAAAATCTAAATTTCACAATTAATTTTTATTCTTGAACTATGTATTGAGCATTTGGAGAACTAATTAAAGTACTGATGCCATTAGGATAATAAGGCATAAGTTTATCTGCTGTCTTTAAATCAACCCATTCCACCTTCAGGATGTTTTCATCCAGAGGAATTTGGTTTGACTCTTGGGTGATTTGCCCTTTAAATACTATAAAAAGAATATGATTATTATCTATAAATGCTTCATTCAAACTAACGATACTATCTACTTTGATATCATATCCCGTTTCTTCTTTTGTTTCTCGGATTGCTGCTTGTTCCAGAGTCTCTCCTTTCTCTACTCCTCCACCTGGAAGGGACCATGTATTATTTCTGTTTAATACCACTAAGATTTTCTCTTTCTCCTTGTCTACTAATAGACTGTAAGCTACATCTATTCGATTGAAATCCATTATATCTCCTCCTTTACCATTTATAGATATATTATAAGTTAAGGATTTCTTTATTTGGTAAAATTATAGTGGAGGAGATGAAAAATATATGATTATATCTGCAATGGTTGCTGTAGGAAAAGGAAATGTAATTGGAAAGGATAACGATATTCCTTGGAGGCTCCCAAATGACTGGAAGTATCTAAGGAAAGTTACTATGGGGCATTCAATTATTTTAGGTAGGAAAAATTATGAATCTATTGGAAAACCTTTAGATGGACGTAAAAATATCATCATGACTACAAATGAAAATTATAAAGCTCAAGATTGTCATATAGCATATTCAATTGAACATGCTCTTTCCATGTGTGAAGGAGAAGAAGTATTTATCCTTGGCGGAGAAGAAATTTATCGCCAGTTCTTACCCTATACTCATAAATTATACATAACTAGGATCAATCATTATTTTAAGGGTGATCGCTTTTTTCCAGAAGTTGATCTCTCCCTATGGAAAGAGTTATCGGTTGAGAAAGGTACTGAGGATGAAAACAATCATTATGAACATTACTTTCATGTGTATGAAAAGGTAAACTAACTAAATTTGAAAAGATACCGATACAACTGATACATTATGTTAATTGATTTTGTATCTCATATCCATCAATAGTTTACAAATTCCACAAAAGGAATAATACTTATATTGGAAGTTGTATAAGACATAAAAGGGGATTTAATTAATGAACAAAGTAATGGATTATTACTCAACATTTGACGAGTGGGGACGTCTAGATAGGGAACCGTTAGAGTTTCAAATTAACTGGCATTATATACAAAAGTATCTACCGGAAAACGGATGTATCTTAGATAATGGGGCTGGCCCAGGTAAATATGCAATGAAACTAGCCGAGAAAGGATTTCAGGTAACGCTAACTGATCTCACTCCTAAATTAGTAAAGGTAGCTGAACATAAAGCAAAAGAGCTTGAGCTTTTTAATCAATTTAATGGATTTCATATTATGGATGCAAAGGATTTAAGTGTATTAAAAAATCAAGAATTCGATGCTTGCTTGATGATGGGGCCAATGTATCATCTACAGAATGAACAAGATCGTGACGCAGCAGTTAAAGAATTGTACCGAGTGACAAAAGATGAGGGAGTTGTATTTGTTGCCTTTATGTCCCGAATTAGGCACACTATCTCTTCATTGTTACATCCAGAATCGTGGAAACCCAATAATACAATAGACAATATCGAAGAGTTTATTGCTACTGGGGACTTTAATCATCAGGATGAAGGAAGATTTACAGGAGCTTATTACTTTGATATACAAGAAATTAATCCTTTTATGGAATCTAAAGGATTTGAAACTCTAAGTGTAGTGGGATCATCTAGTATTGGTTCCCTTTTATCTAAAGAACAATGGGATTACTGGACAAATAAGGGACAAGCCGAAGTTGATCGACTAATTGAATTATTAAAGAAAACAGCAACCGACCCTTATACTTTAGGCGTTTCATCACATTTACTTTATATCGGTAGGAAAAAATATATATTATACTAGGGAGACATACATATGGATAAGCGAGTAGTTATTGAGAAATATACGTCTGATTGGGCCTTATCTTTTAAGGAAGAGGAAAAGCTTTTAAAAGATATTATGAGCAATATGGCTCTATCAATTGAACATATTGGAAGTACATCTGTTAAGGGATTAGGAGCTAAACCAATATTAGACATTATGGTTGGAGTTTGTAACCTAGAAGAAGTAGTTGCCTTTATTGAACCACTAAATAATATTGGATATGAACATATATTTCATCAGGATTTTCCAAATAGAAGGTTCTTTAGAAAAGGGTTATGGCGAGCAGGAACACATCATTTACACATATATAAATACCAAAGCGAAGAATGGAATAATAATATTTTATTTCGAGATTATCTAAGAAAATATTCAGATATACGCGATCAATATAATCAGTTGAAGATTGAATTGGTTCAAAAATATAGTTTTGACCGAGTTGGATATACAGAAGCGAAAGCACCATTTATAACAGCTGTTATTCAGAAAGCGAAAGGTGAAATCAATGTTTGAAAGTCAGCCAACTAAACAAGATTTGATAAACAAATTAGAGAAAGTTCTTAAAGGAAATATGTCTAGAGAACAATTTAATCAATGGTCTTATAAATGGGTTCAAAACCTAGAGAGTAGAAATATCCTCTCTTCTGATGAAGAACAACTACATGAATACCTTATTTTTTTGTTAGGTATTGATTTAGAAATTGAACCAAATATATATTTTCATGAAGATATGGAGCTAAAAGAATGGGTTAAAAAGATAACATCAGGTAGTCCATTAACTTAATATAGATATTTCAATGATTGCCGATAATTCACATTAGGGTAACTAAACAAAGAGGCTCAGAAAAAATCTGAGTCTTTTTTTATTGTTTGCAAATTAACCGTTGACTTAGAGCTAACTCTAAGTTGTAACATGTAAAGAAAGGAGGAAATGGAAATGTATAGTATATCTGAAGTTGCTATGAAAACTGGGTTCACAGCTCATACATTACGTTATTATGAAAAGATTGGGTTATTAACTTCACCATTAAGAAAAGGTGGAAAAAGAAGATATACAGAAGGTGAAATTCGCCTTCTTAAATTTATGAAAATGTTAAAACAAACAGGGATGTCTTTGGAAGATATCCAGGAATTTTTAAAGGATGGATGTCTCCTAGAAAATATTGATTCTACAGCCATTCAATTAAAAAAGATTCAAACGAGGGCAGAGATTTTAAACAAACACTTACTTCTTTTAGAGAAGCAAAAACAAGAGATTGAAACTGTTATGAACGTGACAAAAGAGAAATTAGAGGCGTACAAAACAATGATTGGAGACTTAAAAGATGAAAAGTAGAATATACCTTATGTTGATAGGCTTCGCTATATTTACAGGTGCTACATTCAATTTGGCTAAGTATGCTGTTCACTACTTCTCCCCTGCAAGTGCTGCAGCATGGCGATTTGGTATTGCTGCACTCGCTATGGTTCTTATATTAGGATTACAAAAACAAATAAAGTCAAAAGCCATTAAGAACTATTGGAAAATGTATATCTTACTTGGCATCATAGGAATCTTTGGGTTCAATGCTTTTTTCTTTTTAGGAATGCAATATACTTCACCTTTAAACGGGGCTCTCATCATGGGAACTAACCCTCTAGTAACTGCACTTTTTGCTTATTTTATTTTAAAGAATCCCATTACAAAACAGCAAATGTTGGGTATATCCTTTGCTTTAGTAGGCGTTATTCTTGTCCTTACGCAAGGTTCGTTAAAAATTATTCTAACACTATCGATTTCTAAAGGGGATTTATTAATCTTAACAGGGAACTTATGTTGGGCTTTATATGGTGTATTAGGAAGAAAATATTTAAAGGGTAGTTCTTCAATGGAGACAACTACTTATACAATGATTGTTGGTTCTCTTTGTCTTTTAGTCTTAACAGCTTTTTCACCAAGCCCTCAGCCTTTGTCTCACGTTACATGGTCAGCTTGGGGAGCTATTCTCTTTATGGCTCTATTTACAAGTGTATTAGGCTATCTGTGGTGGAATAAAGGAATGGCTACGATTGGCGCAAGTAATACATCTTTATTTTTTAATTTAGTTCCAGTCGTCACCATGATTCTTTCTATTTTAACCGGATCCCTTATTACATTACCTCAAGTAATAGGTACATGTTTAGTTATTTTAGGTGTTTTAACAGCTTCTGGCTTCTTAAACTTGAGAAGAAAACAAAAAGTTTCGGCTTCAATATAACGATAAACTGCTAAAGCCTATATAAAAAATATATAGGCTTTATTATCTCCGATAACTTTGTTATATCATTTTTTTAAAATTTAATTTTTCACACCCACATGTTCAATTATTCGCTTCATTGCCTGAATCTGGCCCATATGAGTCGCTTCATGCATCAGTGTAACACCCGCCAGCTCTCCAAAGGTTTTACATCCCAAAAATGGCTTTTCCAAGTTATTGTTTAGCTGTTCAGCAGGAATTTGCTGAATACGAGCCAATTGATCTTTTAGTTGGATCTTAAGCTCATCCATAGTAGGTACATCCCCCGTCCAATCGGCTGGTTTCGTACCATTTCCGAACAATTCCATATAATTTGCTGGAAGATGGGTTGTTGCATGAGGAAAACCAAACATAGTTTGTTCAGTAATTGTCAAAACGTGACCTGTATGCCAATGAATTGTGTTGTTAAAACCATCTGGCTGTACATCAGTTTGCCCCTTAGAAACAGCCTCTATGATTTTGAGGAAGTACTCTCTTCCGATTTCAAATTGTTTGAATACAAGTTTGTCCATCTCTTTCTCCCCTTTCACTGATACAATCATCCATATTATACCACCTATAGAGGGATAGGAATATAATTAAGGCACCTCTAGCGCTTCAAAATATTCGTACCTAGTTAACATAACTTATTTACTCTTGTCGTTAATAATCTATTAATAGAAGGCTTTTTCTACAATATATATAACTATTAAAGTAATTTTAAATTCTTTATAAGAAAAAACCTTTACTAAACATAACACGTAAAGGTTTTTTTATAAGTTTCTTCTATTATAATAATATCTCCTTGATCAAGGTATGGATTTAAGTTTCTCTGTTAAACATAAAAAAGCTTCTTTATCTTTATTCTCTAAGGACTGATCAATTTTTTCGAGAATCTTACTTCTTTTGAAGTCATTCATCATTTGATCTAAAAACAGTTCAGCCAACATTTCATCGCTTAAATTTGGATCAACTTGATTCATTTCATTAAGTACATTATTTTCCATAAAACGTCAACCCCTTTATCTTTTCTATTTTGCAAACAGTATTCCCTTTTGCACTTTTTTTATGCAAGGTTGATAGATGAAGTGAGACATAGAATAATATGTAATATGCGTAATTACGCTCCTATATTCTTTTTAGATATTTTTCATATGTCTTCAATTAGCTGAAAAAAGATAAAAATTAAATCATAAAGATTAATATTTTATTATCTATACTTAGCAACAACAAATAAACATTTTCACCTTTTAATATATATCAATCTATTTTATCTTTACCTCTAAAAAAATTTTTGTATTCATAATGACTTAAAAGAAAATTTATAATCATTTAACTTTAGAGTGCTTTTATTAACGTAATCTTTGTTAAAGATAAATAGTAAATTAATTTTATATATAGATGTAAATGCACAACCTCTTTTATAAAAATTAAAGTTGTACCATTTACTCTAGGTGACGACAAATAATTGGTTTTTCACTAATGTAGTAATATAAAAAAATTTTTAAGAAAGCACTCTAAACATTACTTAAGGATAGTGGATATTTATGTGCAAATTAATAATTTGCAAAAAGGATATTATTATAGTCAGAATAAATTTTGTATTCAAAAAAATACGTTGACAAATTGAATAGATAGATATAATATTGCATGTAATCAAATAATAATAAGCAAAGATTGGAAATAGTAGAAGGATATCTAAACTTGTCAGAGAGCCGATGGTTGGTGAGAATCGGTAGTTATTACCTTTGAACTCATCCAAGAGCTACTCCCTGAATATTATAAGTAGGGGATGTCGGTTTTCTACCGTTATGAAGATAGGTGGTGATAGCTGCCGAAAATGAGTGGGTTAATTATGTAATGATTGATCAATTAGAGTGGTACCGCGAGCAACGCCTCGTCTCTATATTTTTATAGAGGCGGGGCTTTTTTTATACATTCATATGAAGAAGGAGTGTTTCTGAAATGACGAGAAAAATTTGGATGTTTGATACGACTTTAAGAGATGGGGAGCAAGTCCCAGGGGCTAAGTTGAACCTGTATGAAAAACTAGAAGTAGCGCAGCAACTAAAGAAGCTGAAAGTCGATATTATCGAAGCTGGTTTTCCTTCATCTTCAGCTGGTGATTTTAATGCTGTGAAAGAAATTGCTCTGAAAATAGGAAATACAGACGAAACGATCATTACAGCGTTAGCAAGAGCAGTAAAGACTGATATTGATGCTGTTTATAATAGTGTGAAATATGCTAAAAAACCGTTAATCCATATAGTTTTAGGCGCTTCAGACATTCATGTGGAAAAGAAGTTTGGAAAATCGAAAAGTCAAATCTTAGATCTTGGTGTTGATGCAGTAAAATATGCCAAAACATTTCTACCAAATGTACAATATTCAACGGAGGATGCGTCTCGCTCCGATTTCGAATATTTATGGGCAACGATCGAAGCTGTTGTAAAGGCGGGAGCTACCATTATTAATGTGCCCGATACAGTTGGCTATGCCGAGCCGGAAGAGTTTGGTGAACTAATCTTTAAAATAAATGATCGCTTGAAAAATTTGAATGATAAAGTGCTTTTAAGTGTCCATTGTCATAATGATCTTGGTATGGCAACTGCGAATACGTTAGCTGCAATTAAAAATGGGGCAGATAAAGTTGAGTGTACGATAAATGGCATTGGTGAACGTGCAGGCAATGCTGCACTAGAAGAGGTCGTGATGGCAATTAATACGCGCTCATCAGTTTATAATGCGTACACAAATATTAATACGAAAGAAATTATAAATACATCTAGGTTAGTAAGTAGTTTAATGGGGCTTGATGTACAAGTAAATAAAGCCATTACAGGAGATAATGCCTTTGCTCATTCTTCAGGTATACACCAAGACGGCTTATTAAAAGCAAGAGATGCTTATGAAATCATTAGCCCAATTGAAGTCGGTTTAGACGATATGGAACTTGTTTTAACCGCCCGGTCTGGACGTCATGCGGTGAAAAATGCCCTTGAATCATTAGGCTTTAATGAGATGACTAACATACAATTTGAAGGGATATTTGAAGCTTTCCTTGCATTGGCAGATGCGAAAAAAGAAGTATATAATCATGACTTATATGTCATCGTTGAGAATTATTATGCGAAAAATGATATTCATAATCAGGATATAATGCACTATAGTCATCATTTTTATGAACTAATCGACTTGCAAGTTGTTAGTAATACAAATTTCCCGTCTGCAAGTGTGAAGATTAAAAAGGGTGATCGAATATTAAAAAGCAGTGCCGTCGGTTCTGGCCCAATTGATGCTTTGTATTCTGCTATTACAGAAATTAGTGATTTAGATATTAGATTGATTGAATATAATATTAGCAGTGTATCAAGAGGTAAGGAAGCATTAGGAAAAGTAAAGATCCAAGTGGAATACAAAGGCGAAAAGTATATTGCCAAGGCAACAGATACGGATGTTATGAAAGCAAGTGCATTTGCGTATATTAATGTTGTAAACAGTATCGTGGTTGATACTTTACTTCCGATTGAATAAATAAAAGGTAATATTTAATGGGATGTACTTAGTGTGTTAAAGTATGGACTTGGCAATATTTACTGGATATTAAGTTAGGCTACTATGACGAATGAAAAGAAACATGAATATAAAAACCTTAGGAATCTATAGATTTCTAAGGTTTTTGTATCCTGGGAATATGGATTATGGAAACTAGGCTTTTTTACTGTGTTTACCTTTTGCGCCAAAGCAATTTGTTCCTATAACTCCTGCAATAATGATAATGGCCCCGACTAGATGGTAAAGGTGAAATTGTTCTTTTAAAAAAATTACTCCTGCCAAGATTGTAATGAGTGTAGCAAAATTACTGAAGACACTCATTTTAGATGCTTCTATTATTGATAAAGCGTAATTAGAAAGATAGGAAGTAACTAAAGATGATAATAAACCTAGATAGACAATTGCAATCACAAAATTGAGATGAACAAAAGGCTTCATAAATTGATGGATAGTGTTATTCATTAGATGATTTATCAGTGCTAAACCATTAAAGGTAATAAAACCAAATAAATTCATGATATATGTGATAGTGAATAAGGAATATCGTTGAGTTAAATTTCGAGCACATACATTGTATAGGGACGATACAAGTGCAGAAAGTAAAATCAAACCACTTCCTAGTAGACTAGTATTTTTATTTTCTATATCGTTCATATACATAATATATATCACACCTACCACCGAGAAAATAATAGCTATCTTTTGACCAGATGTAGATGTTTCTTTTAAAAATATGCTCGCAAAGATTAAGGTGAAAATTGGGATTGTTGCTTGAATAATTCCGGCTTCAGATGATGATACATTTACTAGTCCAAATACCTGAAAAGCAAAAAAGAGAGTGGGGTATAAAATAGCTAATGAAGCAATAATCACTATATCCTTTTTAGTTACTTTTAATGCTTTTTTCGTCAGTACTTTTAAGATTGTAACCCCCACAAAAGCAATAGTAAATCGATGCGCTAATGCATCAAAAGGTGTAGCAATAGTTAATGCAACTTTGACAAACATAAATGACAATCCGATAATGATAGCATAAGTAAGTGCAGCTATATATGCTTTTTTCTTTTTAACCATGTGATTGACCTCCTTTAGAATTATCCGGCCGGTTATCACTATAGTAAGAAAAACAAGCAATATCTACGATATAAAAAATACACATCTGTATCGGTACAGATGTGTATTTGGAGGAATACTATGCTTAAATATGAAACAATTTATCATTCTCTACTTCAAAAGATACAGTCTGGGGACTTTCCATCAGGGGCAAAATTACCATCAATTAGAGGCTTATCGCTCGAATATATTTGTAGTAAAAGTACCATAATATCTGCCTTAAAACGTTTGGAAGAGCAACATATTATTTATTCTATTCCAAAGAGTGGTTATTACGTTGTAGAACATCAGGTTTTCGAAGAACCTAGATCTACTGAAGGCGTTGATTTTGCAACATCATCTCCAACATGGCATGCATTTCCTTATAAAGACTTTCAACAGTGTATTAATAAAGCGATTGATACATATCAAGAAGAATTGTTTCGTTATGGAACACCAAAAGGTTTCTCTTTATTAATTGCAGAAGCTAAGAGACTCTTAGAATCTTATCAAGTATTTGCGAAATCTGAACAGATCTTCATCACTTCAGGGGTTCAACAGGCACTCGCTTTACTGAGTATGATGCCTTTTCCAAATAACGGATCTACTATTTTAGTTGAACAACCTAGTTACCATTTGTATATGGATATGCTGAAAACATATGGAATTCATGCAATAGGCATTCAACGTACAGCACAAGGTATTGATCTAGAGCAACTAGAAAAAATATTCAAGGAAGAAGAGGTTAAATTTTTTTATACAATGCCACGCTTCCATAATCCTTTAGGAACGTCATATAGCAAAAAAGACAAAGCAGCTATTTTACAGTTAGCTTATAAATACAATGTGTATATCATAGAAGATGACTATTTAGCAGATTTTGAATATAACACAAAGAATGATCCTCTTTTTTCAGAGGATATAAAGGAACAGGTTATCTACTTAAAGAGCTTTTCAAAAATCATGTTTCCAGGTTTAAGAATTGGTTTAGCCGTACTTCCTCCTCCAATTCTTAGTAGCTTTCAAAAATTTAGAATGACCTCAGATATAGATAGCTCTATGATTTCACAAGCTGCCCTATATCTTTATATAAAAAGTGGTATGTTTGAACATAATAAATCAAAAGTAAGTAGTATTTACCATAAACGTGCACAAATTCTTCATCAATCTCTGCAAAAGCATCTGGCTAATTACGAATCATCGTCAGAAATAGTTATGCATGGTCATATTTTGCTACCTAGACAAGTAAATATGAAGTTATTTATTCGTTATTTATACGAACAGGGTGTATATCTGGATTCAGTTGAAAGTAATTATTTAGCCAACTTTCACAAAGAACGGGTTTTAAAGTTAAATGTATCAAATGTTGAAAATCACCGAGTTGAAGAAGGAGTCAGAAAAATTGCCAATGCTTTAAAAAAAAGAGATAACTATTTTGCTTAATTACCTAATGTAATTAAGGTCTTTAACACTGTTTAAGACAAAGAGACTTAAGAGTATTATTCTTGTAATGATATATATTTTTCTCGCTTTCCTTCTATTATTAGTTATGTATTGGGAGATTCAAACAATAACGGATTGGTATTTCAAACATTAGACCAAGCTATCGCTATCTTAAAAAAGAATGAACAACCATTAATTCATAGTGATCGAGGGTATCAATACACGTCCCGTGTGTTTAAGAGAAAAGTAGAAAAAGCAAAAATGGTTCATAGCATGTCACGTGCAGGAAGATGTATAGATAATGGACCAATGGAGTTTTTTTGGGAACGTTGAAGTGTGAAGAATATTACCCACATAAGTACGAAACGATTGAAACGTTACAACAATCAATAAATGATTATATTGATTTTTACAATAACAAACGTTATCAAGAAAGATTAAACGGCTTAAGTCTATTAGAATATAGGATTCAAGCCGCCTAATTTTTTTATTATTTCCACTGTCTACTTGACAGGGGGCTGTTCAAATAATTATTCAAAATGAATTCTTTTTATATAGATTAAGGTCTACGAAAGTTGACCGTTTTTTCGTCATCTCCCGTTCGTTCAAACCAACCTCTAAAGGCCCAGTTATCGTATCCTCCGTCACCTTCATTAATAAACGTTCCTTCTTCAAATATCCAAACTCCAAACGTGATACCATCGTAATCTACGGTATCAAAATATTGGACACCTTGTAACTGGTTTGAATTATAACCTTGACTCAAATTCATGACCACTACATTATATTGTTGACCCGATTCAAAAAGCGCTTTTTCCATTGCTCCTTTGACAAAACCACTTCGATTATCAGCCGTTTTAGCTGCATCCGCAATCGCTTGCCCAATTGCTACTGGATCGATCGCTACGTCTCCTCCAACTTCTACATAAAATACCTATGAAATAGAACTTATATCTAATTCCTGAAGTTTTTCATATAATCATTTTTTATCAAAATTTAATTTAGCTAAATTATTAGTATTAATAACTCCATTTATAAGCCTTAAGTGCATTACCTATTTACAACTGTAGAAAATCTTCTACTTTTACATCCTTCTTTAACTTTCGTAACCCTGCATTTATTCTATAAATTGTGGAGTATTTAGGTATGTAGTTTTTATCATTACAAAGCCTCGATATGGTTGGGCGACTTAACTTTGTGGCATTTTCGAGTTCTAATTGATTGATATCTTCTTGCTTATCCAACCACCTTCCAAACCTTGTTCGCTTCTTTCCTAAGCCTAGAACCATACATCCATCTCCTTTATCAAGAAGTATGGACATTATGTAACTTTTTTAATCATAAAAAAAAAAGTTACATATAGGACAAGCATCGGCTCATATCATAGAGTAAGACGTCAGAAAGAGACGTCACCTTATGCTACCAAGAATGGAGCGATTGAAATGACAAAAGAATTAGCAACCTCGCTATTGAATCGAAAAGACGTCTATTTAACGTTAGAAGGTAAGAAGATGTTAGATGTCATTCTGAAAGAGAAAAGCGCATATGAAGAAAAATAAGAAGCCGGAAAATCATGTAGACACTTATCGACCAACTGTGCGGTATCATTCTATTTATCGTACATATGTAGATAGTCTGTTTCAGGCTACCGAGTTAGACCGAAATCAAATTATAAGATGTGCGCTTTTTACAGCAGCGCACAACCCTGTTTTTTTAACGCTAATGAATCAGTATAAAATAAGTGACGTCCCTCTCCCCTCCTCTCCATGGCAATCTTCTTCACACCCGTTATGGATGGAACAAGAGCCCAACATCGAAGAGAAAGGAGGAGGAGAAAATGATGACCGTGAGAGAAAAAGAACGTCTACAAGAATTTCTACGTTACTTGGAACATCAACAGACGACCAATCGATCTCTGGAAAAACTATTGAATTCAACCAACAGTCCTCTAGCCATGAAAAGGCAGAAAGAATTACGAGACGTCAGCAGCCGATCGAGAGACGTACAAGGGCGATTCCTACCTTACAATTATCAAACAATGGAGGAATTAGACTTGATCTTAGATAAAGAAGTCCAACGAAAACTTAAAATAAAGCCGATTGAAGGTTCTTATAACAGTTATGCGGTGCATGAAAGGGAAAAGAGAGATTGGAGTGGGAATATCTATTTGGCTTGTGTGGCATTGATTTTAGCCATTGGCTTTTTTACCTGACGTCTTTTTAGAATAGTGTCGATATTTTGGGCATAAACATATAGCATGAATACAGTTAAGACCGCCTTATATAATGAGACATAATGGGCGGTCTTTGTTCTAAATATGATTAAAAACATCTTAAAAGTGAGCAAAGTTTCAGTAACAAGAAACAAGGATAAAGATTTATATTAAATATATCTTTTATACCTTATACTGCAGATGGCACAGGAGGAATATAGATGGAAAATAGCCCTCGATTCGACGAATTAGTTTTTGATTTTGAAAAACGTTTAGGTCGACATTTAAATAGCAAAGAAAAAGAGTTACTTGTATGGATAGTGGAACAAGAAAATAATGAGTATATTCGATAATCTATAGTTAACCCTTCACAGCTTAAGAAATTTTCTAATGTGTAGCTATCTGCTTATACCCTATAGATAATACACAGAAAAAACTCCTAACCATTAAGGTGTAGGAGTTTTAAATAGTCCCGAATAGTAGATTAGAAATAGAGGATATTCGGTATTGCATATGAAAGAAAGTTTGAATTCCTATATTATTCCACCAAAAATATCTTTACTATTGAATATGGCAAACTTCTCAATTTGCTATCTGTATCTGGAATCACAAAAGGTAATAAATCACAAGTTACCCTACTGTAGATTAAGTATTAATCTACAAATGCCTGTTTATCCTCTATTTCACCTGGTTTTGAATATGTAACGTAAGTGCCTGCCATCATGTCATGAAGACTTCTTTTATCCTTACGGAAAACCACCATGAACACACTTACAATTAACGCAATACCTAATGTAATACCATAAACAATGCCGGCTACAAGAACTCTTAATAGCATTGCTCCAATTCCAAGTTTCTTTCCATTGACTTTGACAATTCTCACTCCAACAATTCGTTTCCCTATAGTATATCCATACCATAAAATAGGTACAGCAACTGCATAGATAAAACCTATGAGTGATGTAATGGGATCTTCACGATCAAAGTCTCCTGTAATAAGAAAGCCAATAAGCCCCAAAGGAATACTTACAATAATGCCATCTAATAGATTTCCTAATAGGCGTATCCAAAATCCTGCTGGTTTTATTACTTGATTCACTTTATATTTCTCCCCTTCTTATAAATTAACACTTTATCTACCTATATAGCTCCTCAGATGAGGATAACAATTCCTAGTGTAACACCATACATAAGACTCCCGATGCAGAGATATAAAACCATAAATCCAAAGTCTACATCTCGTCAAGATTATAGTTAAATCGCTTGTACACCTTGTTTTTATGTTGTTGATTCATTTTCATAATGTTAATGATGACATGTTGCTCATTTTTCCAATGTACATCAACATCATGAATCATAGAAGGGTGAATTTCTTGGAGCTCCTTATACTGGTTAAGAGTACTTCCAGGTTGTCCGTAGTACATTCTAAGAGAATCAGCCTTTTGTTTTTGCTCATAATCAAAATAATCAGTGGTTTGTTTATACATCTTTTTTACTTCAACAATGTTTTGTTGATTAGGAGATGTGCTAGTTGTAAGTGAAACGCTTCGTATAATGTTTGGTTGTTGCTGACTTTTGTCTATAAAGTAATTCATCATAAACACGAGAGTAATAACTCCAACGGATAACATGATCCAAAGCCACTTTTTCATGTCGACACTTCCTCTTTTATGATTGAAAATCAAAATGAGTAGATGATCTCATTACGAAATAGCATTTTCTGCTATTTCGTATCCTTAGATAATAACATACTCAAAAACTCTTGGAAGGTCTCAGCAATCTTTGATGTAGCTGGATCACACTCATATGATTCTTCGTAATCTAAAAAATCAACAGACGGATTGTTACTATCATAGTGAAAGTTCAAACACAAATAATCTCCCCATGCTAGCTTCGCAATTGGAATTAATTCAGATCCAATGAGATCTTCATCATAGAAATTCCGCCCTTGTTCTCCTAAAGAGGTTTCGCAGCAACCAATATCATACACCCCATAAGGATGCTCACTGAAGTTTTTAATAATGCCCAAAAAACGTTCAATTTGACACCTCTTATTGATGATTGTTAGGGGTGTAGAATCTATTACTGTACATCCGTTATATTGTTTCAAGAATTCTTTATACGCATTGGGCAATTGGATGCGAAAAGAAGCTTCTAATTTTGCAATGTCTTGATCCTCTGGTAATGGATAAATAATGCTTTCTTTCACAACTCTCAATGTTATCAATCTCCTTACAACGGATACAACGGATTGGCTTCAAGGAAATACATTATGACTTCTGATATTCATACATAACTGGAACTTTATCCATTTTAACGGTTTTGGCCACAATATAACGACGGTAACCATCTTTCAAGATATTCGATCCTTTTTCAATCGTTAATGGCTCATCGAGACGCCCTGTACGTTTCACAAAATCAATGACCTTTTGTGTTTTTTGAGGGTTTGGACGTGTCTTTAAGAACTCTTCCGGTACGATGATTTCGTCGAAACTTAGAAGATCTTGTGTCCCTTTTGGCTGATTTGTTATTTGTTTCTTTTGTGGCTCCACCTTTTTCTCTTGAACAGGTGTCTCCTTCACTTCTGTCTGTACTTTTTCAGCTTTCTTCTCTTCATTTGCTGCAGGCTGAGAAGTAGGTGCCGGTTTTTCTTCCTGTTTGGTAGCAGCAACTTCTTGTTGCGCTGAAGAAGCCTCTTGTTTGGCCTCTTTTTTATCGTTTGGTTCATTGTCTTCTTTGTCTTTCTTATTCGGGAGAACGGTAATCTGGAAGCAGATTACACCTACTTCACCAGGGCATTCATCAATCGGAATATCTAAAGTTGGTTCTCCTTGAATTAAGATCTTTTCATGCATAATACTTTTTTTCGTGAGACCTGTTTTGTTAAAAGCCTTCTTTGCAACAAATACCGTGTACGAAATAAACGTACTCTTCTTCAAGCCTTTAGGCGCAGATGGTGACCCTTTTTCACGCATATCAAAGGCAACATAGCGATCGTATTCTCGTAGTGGTCCTGTGGCTGATCCAGTTAACGTAATTTTATGTGGCATAATGTGCTCCTCCTGCGTAGATATAGATTTATTTATTATTTAGAACAGTGTTCTAAATAAACATATCCTAATAATAATTTAGCTTCTAAGGGATTTCTTCACTTTTTACATTTTCTTCTGTCGTACATATAAACAAAGACTATGTGCATACTTGTAGTGTGGACTTGTAGCTCAATGGCAGAGCAGCCAGTCGTATTACACTATACAACTTTGGTGTCTTGCAGGTTCAAATCCTGCCAAGTCCGCCCTTAAAACACTGAATACGTTAAAAATAGTGAAAGTCCTTGCTTTACTTTAGCTATTTTTAAAAATTAAGAAGCTGGTTCCTTTAATTTAGCATGTTTATGCAACAATTTCTGCTCCTCAGGTGTTAATGCTTGTCCTAAATCTTGTTTCAGTTTCGCCATTTCTAACGTACTGTATGTTGAGCAATGTTCTTGCAGCAAGCAGTCTTCTTCTGGTGTAAGTTCTTGCCCTAGGTCTTGTTTTAACTGAATCATTTCAAGCTGTTGTTCTAAAGATATTTCTACTTTTTTTGTACCCTTCTCTTGATCCTGCTCAGCCTCTAACCAATCAGGAACGAGTTCTTTACGGATAATATGTTTTGGCGTAAACAATTTTGTTGATGACTCTTCTTTATGTATAACTTCCTCATGAGTTGGATATACTGATGAATAATCCTGGTTTTTAGGGTTCACCAACTGATAGAATTGGTTTTTCGCAATTTTATAGAGTAATTGGCACATATTATCTAAGGACAAAGAATTGCCTTTATGATTAGCTTCATGTACATATTTGTCTAGTCCAATAATAGATGTATACGCAATTTCATGTACTTGCCCTTTAGTAATATCAATCTCTGTATCTCGTTTTACGGCTTTTGCAGCATTTTGAATGCGAGCATAAAAGTCTTTTAGTTGATGACCATACTTACCTGCATAGACTTGATTGACTTTCTTAGGAACACCTTTGATATAGGTAAATGACTGTGAAGCAGACATTAAATGATTATTTATATGATTTACAGGTAAATCAAGGTTAATAAAGGCACCAGGTAATTTATCGGCCTTTAGGCTTGGTGTATCAACGTTTTCAGCACTTTCTGGATACATCACAGGAAGCGTCACAGGAGTTGTCATTTCTTCTTGTTGGACTGTTTGTATACCTGTTGTATCATGGGCAAAAAAGATTTCTTCGCAAATGTGATTAAAGTTCTTATGGCTTTTAAGAATAAATACATAGCTATCAGGATGAGTACCTGTTGCATCTTCTTTAATGTAACGTGCTACAAGTATAAAAGGTGTCGCTTTTAACGAACGTACAAAACGAGAAACCGTACTTTTAGAAACTTTAAATTTCTTCATGAGTGTTTCAGAACGAATGGCTTGGATGCCTGTAGCCACTAGGTTATAGATGACATGATCAAGCATTTCCATTCTTTTTTTAGGAAATTCTTTATGTATAGCTGATTTGTTCTGTTTATAATGAGTACGGATAATTTCTAAAAACTCTTCTTTCTTTTTCCGAAGTGTGGATTTGTTCTTCCACAACCACTTAAGCCGTCCGTTGAAGGTGTCTACATCTTTTAAATAGCAGGTCAATATTTTTGTCATTTGTTCATTATCTCCTTTAAGGAACAAAAAAAGACACTGTTTCCCTGGAAAAAGGAAAACAATGTCGTGATTTTGATGAACTAAGCCCTTGAAATAGACAGCTATTTCATATAAAATAAAACCATAAGTTTTATTTTATAGAAAAACTAACTCTATTAACAAGAGACTTCGACAAGTGTTTTCCCTACTGTAACTAGGGGGAACGGTTTAAGAGTGCTACCAACACGTCTTAAACAGTTGAAGTCTTTTTTCTATTCCGGTCATTTTTGTTAGTTTTATTATAGCGTTAATTAATCTCATAATTCAATAAGAATTAGTAATATATCTCAAAAGATTTAGTTTTGCACCTTTTATGAGGTGCAAATCCTATCTATATTCAAATGAATTTATTGTTGAAGGTATTAAGAGAACTTTCTCTGACAACTGCTACAAAAATAATAAAACAGCTTCTAATTACTGACCAGTAATTAGAAGCTGTTTTATTATTTTGTGAACATTCTTTTCCATATGCTTTTCCCTTGTTCTTTTTGAATTTCGGTCATAGCTGAATGGATAGAATCTAGTTTTTTAAGTAATTGATCATTCACTTCTTTTAAACGCTGATTGTCTTGTTCAAGTTTATTCATCTGTTCTTTTATTTCTATAACATCTTTTTTTTCTGCCAAATTTTCAGATGGAAGCGTTAGTTGTTCTTTCTTTTCCATTTTTTTATCCATTTCTTCTATTTTTTTAGCAAGCAATAAAAATGCTTCTTTAAAGGAGTTTTCGTTTATATCTTCTTCCTCTAAATCCTTGTTAATAATTTTTGTTTGTTCTTCGCTCATTAAATTTGCTTTAATTAATTCTTCACGAATCATTTCATTTGGTGCATGTTTTCCAAACTTTTCCTTTAGTTCAATAATCTTCTCGATTTTTTTATCTTCATCAGTAAATATGTATCTTATTCTTCCAATTCTTTTATGTCGTACTAACCCGACTTCGCACCAGTCCCGTAACTGATGATTTTCTATATTAAATTTTCTAGCAACTTCTGAAATAACCATTGTTTCTTCGCTCATAATTGTACCTCCCTCACAAACGAATTAATCTAACTTAGTTAGTATCTTCTTATATGAAATATTTTTAATAACTCAATTAAGTCTAACTTAATTGGTTCTGACTAATTAAATTAGACTTAATTTAAAGCTTGTCTTTATTATTCTAGCAGATTTCACACTTAACTGAATTAAATTTATTATATTTTATGTTATGTAGTTCAATTAAATTTGAACTGAGTCCTTCAAAAAACTACAAATCCATTATAGTTTTTTAAAATATTACAATAAGTTTAATTAAATTGCAATTAAGTTCAACTAAGTATAACTTAATTGCAATTTAATTAAACTTTTATTTATTTATATTTAATTTAGTGTAACTTATTTCATTTTTAGTTAAACTAAATTGAGGTTGTATGCAACGAGGTTATTTTAAGTTAATCTTAAGTTAAACTATCAAGTTTGGATCGATAATTTAGAACAAAAAAGTTATGTGTTAAGTTGTTTTTCTCATTTAATCTTCAATAGATTAAGGATTTTAATAGCTGAGACTACTGTCGCTTCTGTTTAGATAATACACTTCTTCTGTAATATGGTGTGAAACATATCTATGTAGGCATTATCATAAAAGCAGTCTTTTTGGCTGAAAAGATGCTTTATCTCTTATTTATTGTGAATCGAAATCGTTACGAATAGGTAAGCCATTTTAGGGCTTTTGGACAGTGTAAGCCTTTTGAAGTGCTTCAATGATTAATTCTGATGTTATTAAACGTGAAAAAATAGTACACAATTTCTTTAATGTGAATTTAATGAAGATGCTAAATAAAACCAACCGCCTCGTATCATAGAGACATACTTAATTTCAGGCACTCATTGTCTAGAGAGATTTGATAAATTTTTGAAACGCTAAAATGTGTTTTGCTTTTTCTTTAATATGACCATAGCCTCTTTTTTGAAGAATCTTAGCTAATTCTCTAGGTATTAGAGATCTTTCCTCTGCATTAAAAGGTGTTAATACATTCACGCAGTTATAAATTGTTACTTTTGATCACTATATTCGCTGCTTAATTATTTAACCAAGTTTTCAGCATGGTATAAATACATAATCTATTTTTTAAGTCATCATTTTATTTTCTCCCACTTATGTTCATTTCCTGATTTTGTTCAGTAGTCATAACTAATCCAGACTCAATTGAGTCTGGATTAGTTATCTTATTTGAATGAATATTAATTAGGTAGAGTCACCTTTTATTGGTACATTTAGTCTGTGTACACCTAATTGAAATTAATTTAAATCAATTAATTACTAATTGGGTATAAAAAATATAGATTCGACAGCTTTTAATTAGACAAGTTGATATGCTCTATTTTAATTGAATTAAACTTCTTTTTTGTTGAGTTAATTTTAATTCAATTGAGTCTAAATTAGTTATAATTAACTCGTTTTTTTAAAAAAATAGAGTTAGATTCTTGCAGAAGAAAAAAGAAAATCTAATTGTTTAGTTATATATTAGGGTGATAATAAAATCTTAAAAAGTTATTTAGTGAATTAATGAAAAATTTTTAATTTGAAAAGTACATGTCTTTAATTTTTATCAAAAGAATAGAGAAACAGAAACAAAGATATAAAAGATTCACTTTGATGCTAAAAGCATCCTGCTTCATGAATATAAGCAGAAAATTTTACGTGAAAAGATGAAAAAATGAATGAAAAGCAACAATATTTAGCCATAAAATGAAAAAACATAGGGAGACGCAAAGGGGACATTAAGCGACTTTCTTTGTACCCACGGCTTTGCTAGGCTCTGCCTAGCCCCACACATATCAGCAGCCATTGGATCGGGATTGTTAAGGAGGGAGGGTTTACTATCCATATTCCAGTCTTTAAATAGGTCTTTCATTTCTTCAAAAAATAATTTCTCTCGGAAGGATTCTAAAAAAAACTTTCCGTAATGTATAGCATGTAGTCTATCTGCTTGTTTAACTCCTTCCTCCATAAAGATATTGCCTATGTTAAAGGTATACCTACTACATAAAATTAATAACCCTATGATAGCTAAGTTTTTTGCACCTACGTAGATATAATAATATGAGTTTTTATCACTTGAAATATTATTTACACTAAAATAAGCAAGAATAGCCCCTATAATAATTCCGGCAGTTCCTATGGAGTAGCACCCCATAGCAATTCTTTTGTTAAACTTTTCTCTACTCTTAAGATCTGAAATTACCTCTTTTAATTCTAAACTGTCATTAATCCTATCTATAACCTCTTTTTTGCTCTCTTTTTCAGCAGTCTCTTCTGTTTTTGTTTGATAGATTTCTGCTTCTTTTACTGCAAGAAGTCTAATTTATCTCCTTAAAATTCCTATTTAAAATATCCTGTTTATCGACTTCGGAATAACCAATCCCTGCAAAACCAAATTGCGGAGTAGAATCGTCAAGTACAATCAGCAATAAAGATTTTCTCGCAAACTTCAATGTTTTTCTAGCATTTCAGATTCCATTTGATACGACGCTGATCTTACATAATTTTGAGAAATTAAAACAATTGCTAAGTCAACTTTTAAAAGTGTCTCCAATAGTAATCCCGGCTCAACAAATATCGAAGTTAATCGTCCACTATCTGGAACTGAATCTCCCGTTAACACATTATAATTTGCTCTCCTTAAGAATTCTTTAAGTGACGCTCCTACGTGCGCATCATCTGGTGAATAATGAATTAAAATATTCTTCATATGGTGAAAATTCTCTTTTTATGATAAGTGGCAATATACCTATTGTAACTTTAAATTACATAGAAAAGTAGTTGTTTATTTACAAATTGAAGCAATGTTGGAAATGAAAATTGACCTCCTGAAAAAATAGAGATTACAAGTTAATCTTAAGTTAAACTCATTTATGTATATTAAAAAATAGAGGAGTACACGAATTTGGAGTGTTAAAAAGCAATGCACTACTATATAGTTCATTTAATTTTTACTGTATTGTTTGTGAGAGGGAAGCGTATGTTTTATCTTGTTCCTTAAGGTAGCTCTGAGTGGTTCTTACGATTTGTATAAGCCTCTTTAATGTCTTCTGAATAGTTTTTTATAAACCCTTTTTTATTCTTAGAAGCTCACAATGGCTTTTAAAAGCCATAGCAACTAACTACATAGCTTAGGAGGTTGCCTATAAAACACACGTAATGTATTGATCAAGACATAGGTATGAAAGCTAAATTTACTCATAAATAGCCTTTTGGAACTTAGCTACTACAATTCTTCATCTCACTATAGTATAGAAGCAGAAAAAGCAGGCGAATGCCTGCTTTTATAAACGCTACGATTAACCTTCAAATAAATGGTCCATTTCTTCTGCTGCTTCCCGTTTTCTTTTTTCCCTGAACTGCATTTTTTCTTCTTGAATCTTGTGTAGCGCAACTCTTTTGGCTTTCTTTGTAGCCTCTGTTTCATTGAACTCTGTGGGCTTAAACTTTTGGATATTTAATTGATCGTATAAGTTATTAACTAGCTCTAGTAATATTCGAGTGTCTATTTGTGTATTCTTTGTCGTTTCTTTTACCTCATTTAATTCATCGTCTAAGTATTGATAAAATCCACTCGCTCTTTTCAGATAAGCCTGACCTATTGCGTCAATTGTAGCAGCATCTAAAAATGTTTCATCAGGTTCATTATTTTTTAATCGTTCATATTTTCGAATGATATCTGCAATGGCATCCCCTGGAAAACGATAGCCTCTTTCTTTCATATGTTTATGAAGATATTCATCAGCCTCTTCACTTAAAGAAATCATTCTTCTGTGTTTGCTTGCTGTCATTATTCTTCATCCTCCACAAAGAGTTTATTGAATGTATGATCCATATTTGTCATCGCATCTGAGCATCTTTGCATGGTATCTATCGTTCGATCATACAAATCATTGATGGCTTGCTCTTGCTTTTCTACTTCTTCCATAATAGATAATGTTTCAATTTGTTCTTTCAAAAAAGCTTGTCGAGAAAGACCTTTTTCTTTGGCTAAACGATCTACTTTACTCACAGCAACCGGACATACATTTCTCACTTTAATCTCCATGTGTGTTCTCCTTTTCTGTGTTTTTATTGCACCAACATAAAAAACGTAAAAAACATCTTGAAGAGCATAAGGGGTTTTTGCCCCCACAGGGTGTGTGGGGCTAGGCAGAGCCTAGCTTCACCGTGATACCACGAAAGTTGCTTAGGTGCACACCCTAAGGTTCTGTTCTGAGTACATAGTGTGGATATAAAGTCCCCTTAATAGGTGACTCTTTGTGTATATTCTGATGATGTGAAGTCTCTCTAAAGGTCACGTCAGTTTATAGAGACTGAAGAAGTTTTCTTGGTGATTTGTACTCCAAATGTTGAAATTTTTCAACGGCTTCTTTCATGGAGGATACACCTAATTTGCGTATAATAGTTTGTCTTTGTGATTTGATTGTGGTTTCTTCTTTAGACAGAATCAACTGCATTTCCCTTCCAGAATATCCATCTAAAGCAAGCGCAAAAACTTGTTGTTCAGCAACTGTAAATTGATTGAGAAATACTTTTTCTTTCAGGATTTTGCATTCTTCCTCTACACTTTTTAGTCGAGCAACTTCATCAACTAAATCAGATGCCACACTCAAAATATGTTCAATTCCTATTAAAAGTTTTTCACTTTGATCCATGATAAGACCCTCCTGTTTTTTGAGGGCAACCCATGTTATAATAGAAGTCCTTACGAGTTCTACATGGGGTGCTTTCCTGGCAGGGAAAGTGCCCTTTTATTTTGTTTTTTTCCTTACTTCTTTGAATCTTTAAAGAGTTCTTTTTCCAAAAGTTGAACAAGAAATTCTTTTTTGCTCATACCTTCTTCAATACATCTCTTTGCAAATTCCTTGAACAATTCTTCCGGAATATCAGCATTCAAACGCTTAAATCCAGACGGTGTTTTAGTCATATAATCCCTCACACTCTTTAAATACAAGTCACTCATTTGAGTGACTTGTATTTAGTTTAAAGGATATAATTACCAAAGTCAATAAATCTATTTTATCTATATCTTTAAAACTCAAAGGTATATATTATAGAAAAGTAAGTTGAAAACACAAAATAGTATCGTATAATAAAAAAAGAGAGCCTTAGTGCTCTCTTTTTTATAAAAAGTTGTTATAGTAGATAGGGACATTTCCAATGAGTGCACTAAAAGTAAAAATCTTAGCAGAAGTAAGTATGGAAACAAAAGGAAAATAGAAAGAAGTAGTAGCAGCTTTAATAATAACAAGGAAAGATTTTTCGATAAGACTATTAAAGAGCAGTAATAAAAGTATTTTCTTAACTCAAAATATCTACCGGAAATTTACAAAAAGTAATAATAACAATAAAGATCGTCCACTATCAATAGGTATAGACGTTCTTGCTTTATATTCCTATTGATACATTACAATCCATATTCTCTACGTCTACTAAAAATTTATCCAATATAAATTAAAAACAACCACTAATCCAAAAGCGATAAAACCTGCAATTTTTACAGGATGATTAACTTTGTACTTGATGAATGGATTAGTTCGTCTTATAACTTCTCCAAATAATAAAGTCCCCAAAATCGTTAACGTTCCTCCAAAAAATGCGGGATGTTCTTTAAATCTAACCAAATCAAAGATTATTTGGATTAAGAAAATCCATAAATATCCCAAAAAAACATTTAACATTATAGATAATAAAAAATCTTTAAACTTCATAAATTACTCCTTTTAAGTAAACCTTCTTATGTAATAAAAATTCTACCATAAGTTAAATTATTAATTGAATAAAAAGGTTAAAGCTACCTTTACTTCTTCAATATGTAGTATTGTTTATCAAAATTAAATTGAACACTTCCTCTACTAAGTTTCCTTTAGTGTTCTTTTTATTCTCATTCTAGGGAATAATAATAGGGGTTTTACTTTACAAATAATTAACATGTATTACTTTTAACTTAAATATGAGGTGATTCAACATCTTATATTTAAGCATGTCAAAAAAGGCATTAATTTAAAATCAATACCTTTTTTGCATATTTGCTGACCTATTCTCTAAGTGTAGAGGGAAACGGATATAAGCGTTAATATTACTCATTTACGAGTGATCCATTTATCATTTGAATTTTATGGTCAGCCAGTATCTCTAAATCCTCTTTATTATGACTAGCAATGACGATAAGAGCCCCTCTTTCTCTTTCTTCTAATAACATTTTGCGTATAAGTTCTATTCCATTTTCATCAAGAGCATTTGTAGGCTCATCTAAAAGAATAATACTTGGTTTCTCGAATATGGCCTGAGCAATGCTCAATCTTTGCTTCATGCCTAAAGAAAATTTCTTTACTTTTAATTTACTATTACTGTCTAAACCTACTCTATCTATGGCCTCTTTTATATCGTCATCACTAGCGACTTTTTTTATTTTACTTAATATCTTCAAGTTAGTATAAGCGTCGTATTGGGGGAGTAGATCTGTATTTTCAATAATGATGCCTATACTGGGAGGGAAAGAAATCTCTTCGTGTAATTTTTCTCCCTCAATTTCAACACTACCTTTTGTAGGAAGTATTAGTCCTGAAATTGCTCTTAATAACATAGTTTTTCCTGAACCGTTTCTTCCAAAGATTCCATATATCTTTCCCGGTTCAAAATTGTAATTAATATCGGTAAGAACTTGTTGTTTCTTAATTACTTTAGACAAATTTTTTATTTTTATATTTGACATTCCTTACACCTCTATTATAATAAATCCATTTTTTTTACCTTATTTACTGAAACAATTAAAACTAAAGTTATTAAAGAGATAATTACTATTAATGCTGGAAAATAACTGATAATTACTGATGAATTTGAAGTAATATTTAAACGCGAAGCAATTGCGTAGTTAGGAATCAAAAAATATAAATATAAACTATCTAATTTATATTTAATTAAGAGACCTGCAGTTAAAATAGCACCTACAACATATGTATTAACAAACAAAAATGCAATTTGTGGGTTGAGGTACAGCTCTAATAGTAATTGCAACAATAGCAAAAGTAGAAACGTAAGATAATAAATCACTAGAGATTTAAATAACAACATGTTTATTTCTAATTCCCAATGCGCTTGGAATATTCCCACGACTAAGTGCGATATAACAATTTTTAACAATACAATTGTTGCTAACATTGTAGCAGCCTTTATATATCGTACTATCATCCATTTTACACGGTCGTAATTTCTAACCATGATATACTTTCCATATCCATATAAAATATCTTTAATCCTTCCAGAAAAATAAAAACTTATACTCGCAAAAGTTAGATACCACAGCATCAACATCTGGTATTGAGTAGCTTGAGGAAGCCCCAATAAGAAAGTATATTCTTTAGAAAAGAAAGGATAAATTTCAGCTAGAATTGGACCATTAATTATACTTTGCAATGTAAAAGAAATTAGGATAATTAAGAATAACCCTTTATTTTTCATAAAATATGAAGTCCTTGTCACTGAAAATTATTTTAGCTACAACATATAGAATTATAACTATTCCAAACTGACGAGCATAGATGAATAGTATATCTGCTAATGTCCATAAACCACTTAGCAGGGCTTCATATATACGCATATCATCGAATGGAACCCAAAAAGGTAAGTCAATAAAATAAATTAACATAACTATGATAAATGCTATAACAACGGAAATATTTTTTGAGTGAAGCCAGTCTTCTAAGACTTTAGTTAGTAAACCTATCCAAAAATAAAACAGTACCATAGCTATACCGTTTAAAGAAGTAATTAGATAAAAATGGGATTCCAACATTACATCGTGACCAATAAACACAAGAGAAAATACTACATTTACTAATAAAAATGATGTAACGAAAATTATAGAAGAACAAAAAATATTCATTGTCCTATTATGAAACAAACGTAATCTATATTTATATCGAATAAAGAAAGATGCACTTTCCTTAACAGTAAGCATGTTCATAAACAATAAAAAAACCAAGGATATTATAGCAAGAACTCTAAGTGAATTATATCCCTGCAAGCTTCCGTTCATAATAAGTAGTATATGTTGATCATTAGGATGAGAAATATATATACTGTTCTGCATATACCATAAAATAGAGAACATAATTAATAGAATTAAAACTGAAGTTAGGTATCTTTTCATTATAATTCATCTTTCTTGATCCAATAAAAATATGAGAAGAAGGGAATTAAGATCAATATAATTAAATAACGTATTTCTGCGCTTACAACATGGTGAAAACCGTATTCTGTAAAAGGTTGAAAAACATTCATCATTGAATTATTGAGAATAATTAAGACAAACCACGTAAAAAAGGCCGCAGGATAAGTATATTTGGGTTCTTTAAAAATTAGACTAGCACTCAATCCAAGCGTACCAGCTAATCCAGAGAAAATACTCACATTTAGTAAGAATATAAGACAAGTTAAAAAAGGATTATTTAAACTGAAGTTATGTAGCAAATCATTTGCAAAATGCATTTCAAATAGCCCTAATGAATATGTTCCTCCAGCAAAAAGAATGTATGAAAGAACTAAATTTATTCCTAGCGCTAAGGTCATGATAATAAAAGGCGCAAAAAAGGAGACAAGAAATTTCGTTCGAATATAATTTTTCTTTCCAACTTTTGAAATTTCAATACAGTTATATCCATATTTTACATCTTGAGTGTAACTATCAGAATAAATAATTAAAAAATAAATAGGTAAGAACCAAAAAAGTAAAATTTGTGGTATATGTCCTCCTGATCCCGAAAGAAAGAAAGAAATAGCTGGGTGATAGTCTGTCCCCCATTTTATTTTCGTAATATAGAAAGATGATAATTCTATCAATGGTAACAAAATGATAATCCAGAAGAAAATCATACTTTTTCTAGATTTATAAATTCTCAAGAGAGAACTTTTCATATGTATCCTCCTAATAAAGTGTATTAGACAAATGTTGATAAAGAATAAAAGAGAGAGAGCAACTTTTTATTCTCTATTCTTTTATTACCAAGTTTCCTCATCCCAATATCCTGTAGCTGAATATTGTTCAAGGTTGTAGTTATTATTCTCTGCTGTTAAATAAACATAAGTTTTATTGGCTGAAGAATATGGTTTCATATAGCTAGCCGGATCACCCTCTAATTTATTTACAGATGCTGATACATTAGTCTCTTTTTTATTTTCTAACCAAAAACGAGTTATAGATTTACTGTCTTTTGATTCAGTAGAAGAGGTTAATCTAACTTTCCATGGATTATCTACACTTCCAGTCTCCCTATAAGCATAATCATCTCTAGTATTTATTTGATATGAATAAATATGATAGAAATAGGAATTATTCGTATCTGATGCATGGGTAATGAGAGGTAAGCTAAAAATACCGGCCCCAACGCCTAATGCTAACCCCAATTGTACAATTTTATTTTTAAATATTTTTTTCATAGGAACCCCCAAATAATGTATTTGCTCTCTTGAGACACCAAATAATTATTACATTTTATTTACTATTTATCTACAAATATACATAAAATAATACTTTTGCATCATATGGTATAAATATCTATATTTTTTTATTTATAAATAATAGATGTAACTCTAACAAGAATACAGAGAAAAGAAAAAATATAATTAATTAATAGCTTTTTTCGTAGATTGTTAAATAGGGAATTTAGGCCTAATTTAATTGTTGTGGAAGAATGGCTAGATTTTTGAGGGTTTGAGATTTGCATCGAATGAGTAGGTGTATGCAAAACAAACGTTTATTTCGTCAGAGAGCGTTTCTCTGCATGCCAAAATTATCGATTAACTAGGTTTTTATTTATAAATGATTGTGACGAGAAAGCATCTTTCTAATTGGAAGATGCTTTTTTGTTTCTTATAAAAATATAAAAAAGAGGAGAGTTTTTATGAAGAACATTTTTATGAAATCAATGACCGTTCTTACATTATTAATGGTCGCATTATGTGGAGTAAATCAGGGGAAAACAGAAGCAGCAAGTAAGCCAGCGAATCAAGATTTGATTATTATTAACAAGTACTACAACAAGCTTGCCTATTTTCACAATGGCTATATTGAAATTGTTGATCCAGTAGCAACAGGTAAAACGTGGGATAAAACACCTGTTGGATTTTTTAAAGTCGTGAACAAAATTAAAAACCGTCCTTACTATACAGGACATATTCCTGGGGGTGATCCTGGCAATCCGTTAGGAAAACGTTGGTTAGGGCTAAATGCAAACGGTACGTATGGTGATACATACGGCATTCACGGCAATAACAATGAGAGTAGCATTGGAAAATATGTGAGTCAAGGTTGCGTAAGAATGCATAACGCAGACATCGAAAAGCTTTATGATAAAGTCCAAGTAGGCACACCGGTTGCCATTACGTATTCCTATAAGAGCTTTGTTGATTTAACAAAAGTATATGGGTATCAGTTCAAAGGCTATAAGTTGAAAAATAATTGATAAAAAGGCAGTATTCTATACTTTATTACGGAATACTGCCTTTTTAATAAATAATAGTATCAGTATGTCCAAGTTTTAGAGATTCATTGCAAGTTAGGTGTATTTTTTACACTAGGATCCTAACTTCTCTACTTGCAAAACGTAATGATTTCGATTATCATTAATGGAAAGAATTTAACCGTGAGGTGATAGCATGAAACCAAACATACATCCAAACTATAGGAAAGTAGTGTTTATGGACACAAACAGTGGCTATAAGTTTTTAACAGGTTCTACCCAAGAATCGAATGAAACCACCGTTTGGGAAGACGGAAATACGTATCCATTGATTAAGGTAGAGATCAGTTCTGATACGCATCCGTTTTACACAGGAAAGCAGAAGTTTGCAGATAAAGGTGGAAGAGTGGATCGTTTCCTTCAAAAATATAATATGAGAGAAAAGAAATGATTCGTTCACTTAATACTGTAGTTAACTATTTGTTAATCTAGATAGTTGAGAAAGAGAGTTAATATGGGTCTATTCACTTTAAAGAGTCTAATCTTTAAATCGTAATAGTTACGATTACTCAAGCCTATTTAGGAGGTAAATATAAGTGGCAAAAAAATCAAAAATTGCAAAAGAACTAAAGAGACAAAAAATGGTATTTGAATATGCGGATCTAAGAAGAGAACTAAAGGAAAAAGGGGATTATACTGCATTAAGTAAGCTTCCTCGTGATTCAGCACCTTCTAGGCTTCATAATCGTTGCCAAATTACTGGAAGACCTAGAGGCTACTTAAGAAAGTTTAAAATGTCTCGTATCGCCTTTCGTGAATTAGCACATAAAGGACAAATACCTGGAGTTAAAAAATCTAGCTGGTAAGCAGTTAAACAACAGGAACTTCGTTAGTGTAGTGCTTACAGGTTCCTGTTTGATTTATGTTAAGAATACCCTTTGGAAATTTAGAAAGCACAGTCATAACCTTAATATAAATGATTTTGAACACTAAGAGAAAGGTGGTCGTTTGTAATGAATGAGAAGATACTCGAGATTTTTGCGAGGAATATTGTGAATCATCTACCAAGTAATAAAAGAAAGCTTTATCAGTTTATTGAAGGCATTGAAGATAGTTTAGCACAGCAATCTGAAACAAAGAAGCAATTTTTAACCCTTCTCAAAGAGCAATTACCCCACCTTCAGGCAGCAAAGCGCTTTAGTATGTCGTTAGATGAAATAATGAAATTGATGCACGAAATTGAAGATGAAATAAACGAAAAATTAGAAACAAAAATAAAAAGTTATAAATGGATTGACTACACAGAACAAGTACAAGGCAATCAAGTTGAGACAAATAAGAATACACAATATTTCCTTGTTTTATCATGAATTATGAATAAAGGTTGATTTCACTAAAAAATAAGTAGAGGTATTTGTGATGAAACGACATGTAAAGTTTATTAAATTTAGTCCGACTCAAAATATGACAATTTTAGTAGATGGTCAGCACTTAAAAGAGGACTATCAACAAATTGCCTTAAGGTTGATGGCATACGACCATGTATATGCAGAACAGGTAGGTTTTATTGAAAAGCCGAAACAATCGAATGCTGATGGTAATCTCCGGATGGCAGGAAATGAATTCTGTGGAAACGCATGTATGTCTTTAGCTGTATTCATTGCTCACGAAAAAGGTTTAAGGGAAAATAATGAATCTGATTTATTAATTGAGACTTCAGGAACTGACGACTTAATTAGATGCCGAGTGAAGAAAGAAGCAAATAATTATCGTTGTCGAATTTCAATGCCCTTACCTAAAAAGATTGAACCTAGAAACATAGAATATAAGAATACATACTTGGAAGCTTATAACGTTCAGTATGAGGATTTTTTTCATCTTGTACTTAAAGTAAAAAGAATTAATGCAGAAATGAAAGAAACAGCAGAGAATATTGCTCAGTCAATGGGAGAGATATATCCGGATATTTTAATTGGTATCTTGCTTTATGAGGAAGAATCACACTACCTTGCTCCTCTCATTTATATCCCAAAGCTAAACAGTATGGTATGGGAAAGGGGGTGTGGATCTGGAACGGCTTCAATTGGAGCTTACCTTGCATTTTCACGTAAAGGAAAAGTAAGCGTTAGAATTAAGCAACCTGGTGGCAGTATTTATGTATTCGGAGAGCATGAAAACAAAACTTTAAAAAGTCTTCAGATTGAAGGAACTGTTAATATTGTGGCTCAGGGAGAAGCATTTATTACATTGTAAATTAAGTAAATTAGGAGGAGAATCTGTGGAAGAATTATTGAGATTTAAACAAAAAATACTAGATTTTTTAGAAGGGTTCAACTATTGGTCAGAAAAATATGATGGTACCGTTCATCATTTTGAAGAGCTAGAAAAGTTAATTAATGAGTATACAGCTTTTGTTCTTAGCGAAAAAAATAAAGAAACGTGGGTATTATTTCAATCGGGACATATGGGCGATAAACTACTTCCAGAATTACAGCATATCTCTTCTCGCTGTGTTTCTATCATGGAAAAATATCGAGCTCTTCAATTGATTAATGGACAAGTGGAAATTACAGACTACTTTAAAAATATTGAGTCTTGTATTGAGGAAGAGTTCGGAAATTTCCAAATAAAACCTAAGTCTAAAGTGCTTTTAATTGGTTCTGGAGCTTTTCCAATGACCCCTTTACTGATCGCTAAAAAAACAGGAGCCGAAGTAGTAGGAATCGATATTGATGATGAGGCAATTGATCTAGGCCAAAAAGTGTTAAGTATATTGGGGGACGGGTTGAATGTTCGAGTTCAAAATAGTGAATTAGATCAGCTAGGTTTTATAAAAGATGTGACGCATATTATCTTTAGCTCTACCGTAAAAGAAAAATATGACATATTAGACCAGTTACATGATTTAACGAGAGACGAAGTGACGATTGCGATGAGGTATGGTAACGACTTAAAGTCACTTTTTAATTATCCGTTAAGAAAAGTTAATTTAGCAAAGTGGACGTTAATTAGTCGTGTTTTACGCCCAAATCAGGTTTTTGATATTGCACTATATCAAAAGCAAAGAAAGGGTGAAGAATTTGGAGTTATTTAAAAATATTTTGTTGTTAGGAACGGGCCCCACAACTTTACAGATTGGATTGAATTTTAAGAAAGCTTTAAATAGCAAAGTAGGTATTGCAGGAAGACCTTCTATACGTTCAGAAAAATTCTTTTCTTCCTTAGTGAAGCATGGTCACCTTGTTGAAGTAAGTATTCAAAATCGAAAGCATGAAAAGATGCAGGGACATTTTATAGTTGATGATGTATTTTTTAAGTATGAAGAAGTGATTGGGACATGGGATACTCTCGTTCTAGCAGTCACAACTGATGCTTACTTAGATGTGTTAAAGTCTCTTCCAAAAAACATACTACAAGGTGTACAAAGAGTTATATTAATATCGCCGACCCTTGGTTCAAATTATTTAGTGCATCATTATATGAAGCAATTTAATCCTCAGGTGGAGGTAATAAGTTTTTCTACATATTACGGAGATACGCGCTGGTTGAGATCTGAGCCATCATACCAGGTGCTAACAACGGCTATTAAGAAGAAAATTTATATTGGGTCTACACAATTTCCTTCTGATGCGGTTGAAAAGTTGGTAAACCTTTATAAAGATTTAGGCTTAATTTTTGAAATTATGAAAACACCAATTGAAGCAGAGACGCGAAATATCTCACTATACGTACATCCTCCGTTATTTATGAATGAATTTTCACTCAGATATATTTTTAAAGAGGAGAAGCACCAGAAATATGTATATAAAATCTATCCGGAAGGGCCAATTACACCTTTATTAATGAAGAATATGGTTAATCAATGGAAAGAAATTATGAAGGTGCTTTCACAACTTAACGTTAAACAAATGAATTTGCTGAAGTTTATGACAGAAGATAATTATCCGATTCGAAGAGAAAGTGTATCTCTTAAGGATATTGAAAACTTTAATGAACTTAACAGCATTCACCAGCAATATTTGCTATATGTTCGCTATGCGTCTTTATTGGTAGACCCTTTCTCAGAGCCAGATGAAAAGGGACGCTATTTCGACTTTTCGGCAGTTCCGATTCAAACGGTGTTTATGAACAAAGAAAAAAAAATGGATATTCCGCGAATGCCAAAAGAGGATTATTACCGTTTGAAAATGATTCAATCTATTGCTAGATATGTAGAAAGCGATTGTCCAACAATCGATTGTTTTTTAACAGCTTATGAAGATAAAGTAAAAGCTTTTTCAGAAGCTAATAAAGAAGTGAAGCTTTCAAATGCGTTTTCGAATCTATCTTTTGAAGAGGATATACAGATGATTTATGAAGAGCTTGATAAAAGCCTAGTTTAACAATATTAGTGACAGAATAGAATGGTGGAGGAATTAACGTGAGAAAAAGTAAACGGCTTATTTTAGTGGCTCTTGCCTGCACAGTTTTCCTTATAGTAAGTGCTTGTAGTAACAATGAGAAGGCAAGTACAGATGCAACGGACAAAAAAGAAATCACCTATGCAACTTCTAAAGATATTAATGATATGAATCCGCATTTATACCCAGGTTCGATGTCAGCGCAAGGGATGGTTTACGAATCACTCGTAGAGAATACGGAAGATGGAATTAAACCTTTGCTTGCTGAGTCTTGGAAAATATCAGAGGATGGAAAGACATATACATTCAAGCTTCGAAAAGATGTAAAGTTCCATGATGGAGAGCCGTTTAACGCAGAAGCAGTTAAGAAGAATATTGATGCGGTGCAACAAAACGCACAGATACACTCTTGGATTAAGCTATCTACTAAAATTGTGAGCTGCGACGTTATTGATGAATATACGATAAAGCTCGTGTTATCAGAGTCTTATTATCCAACACTAGATGAGTTATCAATGACAAGACCTTACGTGTTTATTTCTCCGAATGACTTTAAAAACGGTGGTACCAAAGGTGGCGTGAAGGGTTATCACGGTACAGGTCCATATGTATTAAAAGGTCATAAAGTAGACAAATATGCGACGTTTGAAGCAAATGAAAGCTACTGGGCAGGAAAACCAAAAATTAAAAAGATTACGGCAAAAGTACTTCCAGAAGGCGATACGACGTTTCTAGCTTTACAAAAAGGTGAAGTGAACTTTGTGTTTACGGATGATAGAGGCGCAGACAGTATCGATGTAGAAGCAATGCAGCAACTTGTTGATTCTGGTGATTACCAACTGGTCAGAAGTAAACAAATGAACACAAAAATGATTGTAGCTAACAGCAGTAAGTCTGAAAGTCCAGTTAATGAAACAGCAGTGCGTGAAGCAGTTTGGTACGCTATCGATCGCAAGACCATTAGCGAAACGATTTTCGAAGGAACAGAACTCCCTGCAAATACCTTGTTTTCCAAAAACGTAAATTACGCAGATGTCTCTCTCAAAAAGCGCGGGTATGACATAAAAAAAGCCAAGAGAATCCTTGATGAAGCTGGATGGAAAGTAGATGGGGAAAATGGCGTTCGCACAAAAGGAAATCAGCCTTTAGCTATGAAGCTTTATTACGACAGTAACTCTGCTTCACAAAAAATGCAGGCTGAATTTATTCAAAACTCTCTTAAAGAGGTAGGGATAGAGCTGAAGCTTACAGGAGAAGAGTCAACGTCAATTGCAAATAGAAGAGCTACAGGGGATTATGATTTATTGTTTAATCAAACATGGGGGCTAGCATATGACCCACAAAGTACTATTGCATCGTTTAATTCGTCTTCTTCATACTTGCACACAACCAAGGGAATTAAAGAAGCTGATGAGCTGTATAAAAAAATTCAACAAGTCATGGTGTCGACAACTGAGGAAGAACGTCAAAAGCTATATGCGGATATCTTAACAATTGTACATGATGAAGCAGTGTTTATTCCAATTACGAATGGAAACGTAACGGTGGTAGCTCCGAAAAACTTAAAGGGGATTTCATTTAAGCAAACCCAGTACGAGTTGCCATTTGAACAAATGAAGTTTGAATGAAAAAAGGGAGTTTTCTCCCTTTTTTATCGGACAAAAATATAGGAAGGAAGATGAATCATGGGTGTGTACATTGTAAAAAGGCTAATGCTAACGGTTCCACTACTATTAGTTATTTCATTTCTTACATTTGTACTAATTAATTTATCTCCTCAAGATCCTGCTAAATTAGTTTTACAAGCACAAGGCGTACCGGTCATTACTGATGAGCTCATCGCTCAAACAAAGGAAGATCTAGGGCTAGATGATCCATTTATCGTTCAATATATGAATTGGCTTATATCATGTCTTAAATTAGATTTTGGAAATTCCTATGTTAAAGATGAATCGGTTTGGATCCTGTTGGGGCCAGCTTTCTTTAATACGCTAAAATTAACGCTCGTTTCATCAATCGTGATTATTACTTCTTCTATAACTTTAGGAGTCGTTTGTGCGTTAACAGAAGATAGAGTGCTTGACCGTTTTATTAGAGGACTTTTCTTTTTTTTATCAGCACTTCCAGCGTACCTGATTGCGATTTTAATAATTTGGTGTTTTTCCGTTGAGCTTGATTTGCTTCCGACAAGTGGACTTGAATCATATCAAAGCTATATCCTGCCCGTTTCAGTTATCGCTCTTACTCATATCGGGCTGTATTTCAGGACGGTACGTAGTTCAATGCTCGCAAACCTAAATGAAGATTATGTACTGTATGCAAGAGCTTCAGGTCTACCTGAGAAAAAAATAATAGTAGCCATCTTAAAAAACTCTCTACAAGTATCTATTTCTATTTTTTGTATGTCGATACCCCTTATTTTGGGTGGAACTGTTGTAATTGAGAATGTATTCGCATGGCCTGGGTTGGGGAGCTTAAGCGTAAAGTCAATTTTAAATAGGGATTTCCCAGTAATACAAGCCTATGTACTTATTATTGCTGCTGCTTTTGTTGTATTTAATACAACGTCGGACATTATTAATACGGCATTAAACCCAAAGCTAAGGGTTGGTGAATAACATGCGGATACTAAAAAATCTAGCAAAGGATAAGCTAGGTTTTATTGCGCTTTTTATTATAGTAATTACTTTAATAGTTGGTGTTTTTGCCCCTTTCATTGCTCCGAACGACCCTATTAAGGTGAATATGAGCCTTCGATACGCAGCGCCTTCACTTGAATACTGGTTAGGAAATGATCATCTAGGAAGATGTGTACTGTCCAGGATCATTTACGGTATTCGCCCTAGCATTATTTATGTCTTAATTGCTTTATTATTATCGGTTGTACTCGGTACGCTGCTAGGGTTTATAGCAGGGTACTTTAAAGGAATTACGGATTCTATTATTATGCGAGTTTGTGACACTATGCTTTCTTTTCCTGTGTACGTCATTACGCTTGCTATCGTTGGTATCTTAGGTGTTGGCTTAGAGAACATTTTGATTGCATTTATTTTAATGAAGTGGGCATGGTTTGCGCGCGTGATTCGCGTTTCTGTGATGCAATATAGCGATTTAGAATATGTAAAGTTTGCGAGAGCAACTGGACTAAATCATTTCACAATCATCTACCGCCATATGTTGCCGGTCACCTTTGCAGATATTGCCGTCATTTCAAGCAATTCAATTAGCTCCACCATTCTGCAAATTTCAGGGCTTTCTTTTCTTGGCTTAGGGATTCAAGCTCCAAATCCGGAGTGGGGAATGATGTTAAACGAAGCAAGAGACGTTATCTTTACAAAGCCAGAGCTATTGTTACCGCCAAGCCTAGCTATTATTACGATTGTTCTAGCTTTTAACTTCTTATCAGATGCGCTTCAAGTTGCGTTAAATCCAAAGCTTGCTAAAACGAAAGTTAAATTGGAAGAAGAAGTGAAAATAGGAATGCCAACGTTAAATGAAAAGGGGGCTGCAAAATAAAGCTATGAGTTTATTAGAAGTAAAACAGCTAAAGGTATTCGATTGTAAAACCAATAAGTCAATTATTCATAACAGCTCATTTCAGGTTAATGAGGGGGAATGCTTAGCTTTAGTAGGAGAAAGTGGTAGTGGAAAATCAATGACGTGTAAGTCCATCATGCGACTGCATAAGAGAGGTATTAAACAATATGGTCACATCTGGTTAAAGGGTGAAAACTTGTCCGAACTATCCGAAAAACAAATGAAAAGTAAAAGAGGGAAGAAGCTTTGTATGGTCATGCAAAATGGTATGAGTGCTTTTAACCCTTCTGATCCTGTCGGAAGCCATTTGGTAGCTACTTTAAAGCAGCATACAGATTGGAGCTATGAGAAAATTGAGAGGCACCTTGCTGATGCGATGAAGCGTGTGAGGCTACAAAATCCCGTAGAAATAATGAATAAATACCCATATCAGCTTTCTGGAGGTATGCTTCAGCGATTGATGATTTCCCTTGCTTTACTACTAGAGCCAGACGTTTTAATTGCAGATGAACCAACCACAGCACTGGATACTATTTCACAGTTTGAAGTTGCAGAACAATTGATGGCTTTACGAAAAAACATTGGATCTTCCATGATTTTTATTTCACATGACTTAGGGATTGTGAACAAATTAGCTGATCAGATTGTCGTGATGAAAGACGGGCATATCGTGGAAAGAGGAGCTGCACAAGACGTCTTTCTAAAACCTCAACATGAATATACAGAGTATCTGATTTCAACTAAGCGTACGCTTAGTGAGCATTTTCAGAAAATGATAGGAGGAACTGTACATGCTTAAAGTATGTGATGTTGAAAAATCATATAAAGCTGGGGGGCTCTTGTCAAAAGATAAAAGAAAGGTAATCAAAGGCGTCAGCTTTGAGTGCGAGATCGGGAAATGCTTAGGAATTATTGGTGAAAGTGGTAGTGGCAAGTCGACTCTTGGACGTTTAATTTTAGGAATTGAACGTCCTGATACAGGGAGTGTCCTTCTTAATGGAGTAAGTACAATTCATGTAAAAGCGCGGGTAGGAAAAATGAGTGCAGTTTTTCAAAATTACGCATCTTCCATTAACCCTTTTTTTACCGTTCAACAAGCGATTATGGAGTCACTTCGAATGATAAAAGAGAGAAAAGAAGACCAAGAGAAGCAAGTAGAGATCCTACTTAATCAGGTAGGGCTTCCTGCATCTTATAAAGACAAATATTCGCATGAATTATCAGGAGGAGAAGCGCAAAGAGTTTGTATTGCAAGAGCGATTGCAACGAAGCCAAAGTATCTTCTACTTGATGAAGCCGTCAGCTCGTTAGATATATCTGTGCAGTTTCAAATTTTAAATTTATTAAAGGAATTAAGAAGCGCTCACGATATGAGCTATATCTTTATTACTCATGATTTGCAAGCTGCAACATATCTTTGTGATCGACTTATGATTTTTAAGGGTGGAAAAATTGAAGAGATAGTAGCAATGCAGAATCTTAAGCATGTGAAATCGTCATATGCCCAAGCATTATTGAAAAAAACAATTATCTTATAGATGTAAGTATCATACATAGGAGGAGAAAACAATGAACGGAGCATTATCTTGGCCCTTCTTACGTTTATATGCACTAGTGCTTCTTTATTTTAGCGCAAATGCAATCTTAAACGTAGTTATTCCTCTAAAAGGAAGCAGCTTAGGGGCAACTAATACAACAATTGGCATCATTATGGGTGCCTACTTATTTACAACGATGTTTTTTAGACCTTGGGCAGGTTATATCATTCATAAATATGGTCCGGTTAAAGTGTTGCGAGTTATTCTATTTATTAACGCTGCAGCCTTAATTTTATATACGTTTACAGGCCTAGGGGGCTATTTTACAGCTCGGATACTACAGGGAGTTTGTACGGCTTTCTTCTCAATGTCGCTGCAAATCGCGATTATTGATGCTTTACCTAAAGAAGATCGCTCTCAAGGAATTTCTCTTTACTCTTTATGTTCATATATTCCGGGTATTCTTGGCCCTCTGTTAGCTATCGGAATTTGGCAAGAAGATAATGGAACATATTTTGCTGTTGTAATGGTAGCCATTGCTAGCTTAACAGGCCTAGTAGGTTATGGTTCAACAAGAAATTCACATAATGAAGTGAAGAAAACGGAACCACCTCTTGGGATGAGTGCTTCGTTTAGTCAACTGTTTAAAAATCGCTACCTTTTTAGATGTAGCATTATCATGCTCGTTTCTTCCATGGTTTTTGGAGCCGTAACGACCTTTGTCCCTCTCTATGCAGAGCAAGTGAAAAATGGGCACGCAGGAATATACCTTATGATTCAAGCTGCAACGGTAGTGGCAGCGCGATTTACATTAATGAAAAAAATCCCTTCAGATGGAAAGTGGCATTCTTTTTATATGATGGGAACGCTCTTAATGCTGACTTTAGCAGCGCAGTCCATTAGCTTTGCGAATGTTGGAGGCGCTTTTTTCTTTTATACTGCGGCCGTTTTAATGGGAGTGGCTCAAGCGATTATCTATCCTACATTAACAACATATTTAACCTTTGTACTACCAGTCAATAATCGTAATACGCTGCTTGGATTATTTATCGCAACGGCCGATTTAGGTGTATCACTAGGAAGTATTGTAATGGGGCCAATTGCGGATGCTTTGTCTTATTCGCTGATGTATACAATCTGTGCCGTATTTGGAATTCTAATGGTTGCATTTGCTTATGGAAGGCATAAACAATTTGTTAGTTAACTGTTCTGTTAGTAAATGTGGAAATACAACTTTGCAATAAGCATAATATGATTGAGCACACTTTACATTAGCATACACTAGAAACAGAGGAATGTGGAATTAGTTCTTTTGTATATGCCATAAAGAAGCCTTTTCATTCAGAATGTTTCACTAAATGGCTTTATTCAATTCCAAAGTGGATAGTGAGGGCTAAAGGTATTGCGTGGTGCGCTATCAGAAATAATTTAGCGCTTTTAATGTCTCAAGGTGGGGCATACTGTAAGTATTGAACCTATTTCTTATTGAATTGCCTCCTTACCAACAAACCAACAAGAGCAAATTGTAAAAAAATCCACATTTGTTGGGTGAATGGGATAATCAATTCCATGATTGTCACATCAAGTTAGTATTTATTGGCATAGATTTAGAATAAGATAAAATAGAATAGAATAGGAATTAAATCAATATCTTCTAACGCAGAAAGAGTTTGAAGAGAGTTGGAGTAAGTTTAAGGATTCATTCACTTGAAATTTGCAACAGACATAATAGAAAATAGCTTACCTCACTTTTTGATTTTAGAACTTTAAAAGGTTTGATTACACAACAATCTAAAAAAGCAGGTTAATATTTAACCTGCTTTTTCTGATCTTATTTATTGATTATTACACTATTCACCAGGGCCTATGAGCTGTTCACCTTGATAAAGTTCGTACACGTAAGGATTATCAGGCTGGTCAATGGACTCAATTTGTTGAACCTGAACATAGGGGGCATCTTCTCCGTTGTACGTAGTTTTTTGTATTGTTCCCTTTATATGAACCCACGTATCTTTTTTTAATGTTGAGGCATTTTCTAGTGTAGATAATAAGCCGTATACAGATGCATCTGCTGCACAACAGGATATGCCAAAGCGAGCAACAACAAATTGATTATCTTTAAATCTTTTTTCACGATAGACAAAGCCACTGACTTCGACTTTTTTTCCTATAAACTGATTGGTGTTGTTTTCAATAATGTTCATGACTGGAATATAGTCGGTGTCATTTATAGAAATCTTCGGTTGTTTGACTAGCTTCTCTTCCAGTAATTCATAAAAACCTTTAGGAGCCACTTTAGCAGCAATACTATTTTGATGTGTGGTGGGAACATTCTTTGGCGTTTCATCTAAATTTCCAGACAATAAATCATTCGTATCTTTTTCTAGTTCTGAATTAGTAGTATCAATTTTTTCATCATCTGCGGGTTGTTGCTGAGTATCAGATTTATTAACGGAAAAACTTAACCCTCTCTTTACTGCAACAGAACTATCAAGTGTGTGGTCAGAAAATAAAAAGCCTGTCATGATAGGCAATAGAAATAAGGAGTAAATAAGCGTTGTTCGAATATTTCCTTTTTCTATATGATCATGACCGCATTCACAAGTTACATCCTTCTTTACACTACTTCGCCAAATTTGTATAATTCCCAACAAAAAAAAGGTACCAGAAGAAAACAATATAAAAGGCAGCATTTTAGGTGCAATAAATTGGATGATTTTACCTGTTAACATGAGTTTAAACATAAGGAGGGAAAAACCAATTAGTAATATCCCCCTTATATAAATGATAAATTGCTGATCAATTTTCTTCATATCATTTCTCCTATCTACTTACTAACTATTCCATAAGTGATGGTGATGAGATACACACTCACAGTAATGATAAGAATTAGACTACATGCAAAACGTTTTTTGAAAAAAGCTAGTAGCATAATGGTGTTTTTAAAATCCATCATAGGTCCATATAGTAGAAAGGCAAGAAGAGCTGTAGGTGAAAATGTATGAGAAAAAGATGAAGCTACAAAAGCATCTGCTTCTGAACAAAGTGAAAGTACATAAGCAAATCCCATCATAACAGCAGAAGACATGTAGTCATTGCTAGCAAGGTTCGTCAATAGTTGTCTATCTAAAAAGGTTTGAAATAGACTTGCTACAAGTGCACCAAATAATAAGTATTTGCCCATATCGAAAAATTCATCACTGGCATGATACAACATCTGTTTTAACTTATTTCCTACTTTTGCTTCCTCATGTTCGTGAACGTATACATCTCGTAACTGATTGGAATTCTGAAAAAGGAAATAAACGGATAGACCAATTAATATACAAGCAACAACAGCTAGACCCATACGGCTGTAGACGATGGACGTATTTGACTGGAACGCATAAAAAGTAGCAGCAAAGACAACGGGATTTAAAATGGGTGCCCCAACTAGAATGACAATGCCGATATGAAGAGGCATACCTTTTTTTAATAACCGCCTTATAACTGGAATAATGGCACATTCACAAACCGGTAAAAGAGCACTTACTAGAACAGCTGGTAAAAGAGCTATATACGGATTTTTTGGAATCAGACGCTGAATGAATTTTTCTGAGACAAATACTTGAATAAGAGCAGATGCAAATACTCCCAGCAAGATAAAGGGGATAGCTTCAAGTACAATGCTTAAAAAAATGGAGTTTACATTTAATAAAGATGCCGGAATAGCTAAATCATTTGTATTTATATCAACAAAGAAAAAGCAGTAACCAAAAAGCATCAATAACAACACACCTATTAAATCTTTACTTAACTGTGATAGGGTTGTCATAACTTATCGTTTCACCTCCAATTACTAGAACTATATGATAGAATCTGAATAAATTATGCTGCTAATAAGAAAGAGCTAATATAAAAAATTCATTTAAAAGATAAAAACCTTAAAAATAATGATTATAACACTTTTTAAAACGTAACAGTTACGATTTGTTGTATATTCTATGTGAAGATTACATGGTATAGAACTGAATTAACACTGGTTTTATCAACGCAATATATGTCCTTCTATGATAAAAAGATAAGTTAGTATAATTATCATAAATAATATGCACATCCAAACTTATATAATTAATAAAAGTAATACTTAACGTATTTTCAACGGAAGTACGTTAAGTATTACATGCATAATTAAGTTGATTTCGAATTTAACATAATCTGATTTATGTTAACTAAAGTAGAATATCTTATACAGTAGTTATAGAGAAAAAACACTGACTAAAATTAAAGAAGGGTCATTTTGTTACGATAAAGCTTAATTGTTTTTCGGACAAATCGACAATAAATTGTTTATTTTTGTTATTTTCAGACAATTAATTGACAAAAAAATCTCTTTATGGGAAAATAAAACATGTAATATATTACAAATTATCTAAAGGGGGATGAAACACATGACAGTTTTTAAACCATGCGAAAATGAGTATAAAATTCGTGTTAATTTAGAACACGGTGAAACTTCTCCATCAAAATAATTGTAATATTGAAACCAATTGATGGCTGCCCTTCATAGGGCAGTCATTTATTTTTAGAAAACATATCTTATGTCTATTAGGTTAGGAGAAGTTATTATGAAACTAAAAGTATCAGAAAACATCATTCACTTTTGGAAAAACGGTCATCTTATGGTAGATGATTTTATAAGACATGAGCAATACAGCTTAGAACCATCCATGTTCCCTATTTTAAGTTCATTTAAAGAGTGGATAGATCCAAAAGAGGCCTCTTTAAAATTACAGCAAGAAGGAAATATAAAGTTTAAAGAACAAGAGATTACAGACATAATTAAAGCCCTTAAAGAAGTACATATATTAGTAGAAGAGAATAATGAGGAAAATCTAAAATTGTCTAATTGGAAAGAATGGGGAACTCCAGCTAAATATTTTCATTTTAATACAAGACTCCTTCATAAAGATAATTACCTAGATGTAAATCAAGACTATGATAGGTTAGTTACTAAAAAACAAAATATAAAGTCCCCACCTATATATAAGACTTATCGGGGGTTAGAGGAAATCAAGTTGCCTCTTCCAATGTTTGAAAAAGGCCGAGAATTTATTGACACTCTTTTAGAAAGGCAAACTGTTCGTTCTTTTTCCAAAGAGCCTATAACTTTAACAGAATTATCAACCCTTCTTTATTTTGTTTGGGGAGCACATTCTTGTAAAAGAGATTCTGGAATAGGAAAGAATCTTTTTAAAACAAGTCCTTCTGGTGGGGCAAGACATCCTATTGAAGTATACCCTTACATATCAAATGTAAAAGGATTAGAGAAAGGCTTATATCATTATAACGTACAGAATCATTCTTTAGATGTAATTAAGAAAGGAACTATATCTGATGTTGTAGATATGGCTGCTGGACAGGAATATGTAGAGAATGCATCTGTCCTCTTTTTTTATACGGCAGTATTAGAAAGACCCATGTGGAAATATAACAGTCCAAGAGTATACCGTATTGTAATGATGGATGTTGGGCATTTAAGTCAAACTTTTTACTTAGTAGCTTCATGGCTGAAACTTGGAGCATTTTTTACGGGGCATCTTAAAGATGAATTAGTAGAAGAAAAGTTGTGTATTGATAAAGAAAAAGAAATCGTCTGTGGGCTTTCAGGATTAGGTCATTTAAGCGATGAAGTAAAGATGCAAGGAAGAGATTTCAGATTTAAGGGAGAGAGGTAGAAATGAATTCCTTAAAAACCATATTAAAGAATAAAAATTTAAGTATTGTTTTGGGAAGTCAATTAGTATTCCAAATGGGAATATGGTTTGGCACTATTGGTAATTTGCAATTCTTACAAAACCATATTGAATCTCATACCCTTCAGGCATTTTTTCTTGTTATTGGAGGAATTGTAGGGGTAATGATAGGACCGTATGCAGGACGTTATATAGACGTTACCTCTAAAGTAAAAGTATTAAGGTTAGTTGGATTAATGAGAATCACTTCTGTTATAGCCATGTTAATTGCTATATATACAGGTTCAATTTATTGGATGGTAGTATATAGTATAGGAATTGGTTGCTCGGCTTCTTTTTTTAATCCTACTATACAAACAATTTTGCCATCTATAGTTGATAAAGATGATTTAATTACTGTTAATGCCATTAATATAAATATTATTACTTTATCTCGAATTTTTGGGGCTGTATTAGCTGGTTTATTGTTAACTATCGCGCCTTTATACGTTTTGTTTATCATTGCCCTTATTGCTTACATTACTCTTTATTTCATCAACTTCTTACTATCTATTCCTGACAATTTAAAATTGAATAATAAAAAAGTTAAGACTAAGTTTAAGGAAATTTTCCCTATCATTCTAAAAAACCATGCCATAAAGACGGTTTTAGTATTATCTATAATTCCTTTGATCTTTATTTCAGGATTTAATTTGTTTGTTATTGAAGTTGGTGAAGGAAAACCTGGTTTTATTATGGGAATACTTTACTTTGTTGAGGGATCAAGCATTTTGATTGCTGGACTATTTATAAAAAAAATGATAAAAAAATATCAAAAACAGGTATTAATTCTTCTGTTTGCTTGTGGGTTGATGGGAGGAGCACAACTCTTACTTTCACTAACAAATCTCTATATAACAGTTTTTGCGTTTGGATTGTTTGGCTTGGCTTATGGTATGTTTAACCCTCTTCTATATACATATTCTCAACAAAAAGTACCTTCAGACATCCATGGAAGATTCTTTTCATTTAAGACCATGATTGATCGAACTATTATGCAATTATGTCTTGTGCTAATTGGATTCTTACTTGATAAAATAGGTTATAACAGTCTAATGATGTTATTAGGCCTATGTACTTTTACTTTAGTTATATCTACTTTTATTAGTTTAAGGATAAACTCTAAACATTCTTTGGAGAGAGAAATAAAACATTCTTCAGATTTATAAGGGTTAAAAGCCTTCTATATAATGTAACTTACAACAAATTACATTTTGTGAAACAGGAATCCTTTGTCTATATAGGCAAAGGATTTTCAAATTTAATGATATAGGCGAATACATTATGAGTCTGGCTAGTTTTATAGATTAATATACAGAAGAGATTAAATAATTATATTTTTCATTAAAAAATTTCCTTTTGTAAATATACCCATTTTGCTAACTAGAGAGACTTTTCATTATGGTGAATATACAAATATATGTGAGTAAATATTAAAGTATTTAATGAAAAATTAAAGTTTTATCATTTACTCTTACTGATGACAAATACGAACTTGTTCATATTTAGAATAAATAGTATAACTAATTAAATTAATGTAAATTATATGTTTTAAAAAAATCTATTTAAAAGGTTATTTTTCTTTATTTTTATTCTGAATTTTATTTATAGAACTTCATTAAAACGTTATTTTGACAAGTTCGTACAATAATGAAATAAAGACTTTAATATTACATTGACAAGAATACGGATCCTGCTTACAATTGAAAATGATTATCAACACCGAGGAGGAGACATCGTTATGTCGAAGAGGAACAGTATTCTGAATATTAAGTTATTTATTTTATCTATTTTAATTTTGTCGACATTATTGGTTGGTTGTTCTAACGCTAATAATGCGGAATCAACATCGAAAGGCAAGCATGATAACATGCTGACCATTGCTTGGCCGAGAGATGTAGGAGAAATGAATCCACATGTCTACAATCCTTCACAATTATTTGCTCAATCTATGGTATATGAGCCATTAGTAAGCTATCAAGATGGTGGTAAAATAAAACCAAACCTAGCTACGTCATGGGAAATCTCTGAGGACGGTAAAGTATATACTTTTCATTTGCGTAAAGGTGTGAAATTCTCTGATGGAACAGACTTTAATGCAGAAATTGTTAAGAAGAATTTTGACACTATTTTGAATAATAAAGAATTACACAGTTGGTTGGGTTTCATTACAAAAATAGCTCAAACAGAAGTAGTGGATAAAAATACTTTCAAATTAACATTGACTGAACCATATTACCCAACAATTCAGGAACTAGCTGTAGTTCGACCAGTTCGTTTCTTAGGAAAAGCTGGTTTTCCTAAAGATGGTGATACTTCAAAGGGTATCGTCAAACCGGTAGGTACAGGTCCCTGGATTTTAGAAGATTATAAAACAGACGAATATGCTATTTATAAAAGAAATGAAAATTATTGGGGAGAAATTCCAAAAGTAGAAAAAATCAAAGTTAAAGTTATTCCAGATGCAGAAACGAGAGTACTCGCATTTGAAAAAGGTGACTTGGACATGATTTATGGAGAAGGAGTTGTCAGTCTAGACACGTTTAAGCAGCTAAAGTCCACTGGAAAATATGAAACTAGGGTTTCTGAACCAATTGCTACAAGACAGCTTGTTATGAATACAAAAACAGAACAGCTTTCAGATGAACGTGTACGCCAAGCCCTACATTATGGCTTTAATAAAGAAGAGTTGGTTAAAGGAGTGACTTCTGGTTTAGAAGAGGAAGCAAACCATATCTTACCTACAAATTTACCTTACACGAAAGATATAGATGTGAAGTTGGTAAAGTATAATGTAGAAAAAGCAAAGGCTCTATTAGACAAAGCCGGGTGGAAACTTCCTAAAGGAAAAACAGTTCGTGAAAAAGATGGAAAGTTACTTAAAATTGACCTAATGTATGATTCAGCAGAATCAATTCAAAAATCAATGGCCGAAACTCTTCAATCTGAATGGGCGGCAATTGGGGTTAAATTAAACATTGAGGGAGTTGAACTACCAGACCAAGTTCAAAGATTTAAAGATAATAAATTTGATATTAATTTCTATAGTAATTTTGGTGCTCCTTATGATCCTCATACATTTTTAAATATTGTTGCATCAGAAGGGTATGGGTTTAATGAAGCTATTTCAGCATATCCAAATAAAGATGAGTTAATTAAACAAATGGCGAAGGTTCCTCAAACAACAGATGAAAAAGAGCGCCAACAGTTCTATTCGTCTATTTTAAAGTCAATACAAGACCAAGGAGCTATTATTCCTATTTCATATATGAAGAAAACAGCCATTTATCAAAAGAATGTAAAAGATTTTAAATTCCCTGCTAATCGTGATGAAAATCCATTCACAGGAATTAGCATCAAACAGTAGCTAGCAGGAGGTTTTCATGGGCAATTATATACTAAAACGAATTATGTCCATTATTCCAGTTTTTCTTTTGGCCGCACTTTTCACGACTGGAATGGTTCACCTCTCATCGGTGGATCCAGCTGAAGCTTATCTAACAGCAGCACACATCCAACAGACTGATGAGATTTTAGCTCAAAAAAGACATGAGTTTGGTTTAGATCAACCATTTCTTGTTCAATATGCAAACTCTATTTTGAAGATATGCCAACTTGACTTTGGCATATCTTACGTTTCAAATAAACCAGTATGGGATGAGGTCATATATCGAATACCAGCCACTATCCAACTAGCTCTAGCAAGTATATTAATAGCCGTGCTCATCAGCGTGCCTCTTGGTTTTTTGGCGGGAGTAAAGAAAGGAGGCGCTATCGATCATTTTAGTCGACTACTCTCCTTTTTTGGTGCATCTATTCCAACTTTTTGGCTGGGCTATATCTTGGTTTTTTTCTTTTCTGTTAAGCTTAATCTTTTTCCAGTTGAGGGAATTGGGACATGGCAGCATCTCGTACTGCCTTCTATTACATTAGCCCTACCTTTAATAGCAATGTATACAAGGCTATTACGTTCAAGTGTTCTTGAAAACTTACAAGAGCCCTATGTACTGTTTGCTCGGACTAGAGGGCTGAAGGAAAAAACAATTATGACAAAGCATGTTCTTAGAATTGCCATTTCTCCAATGATAACTGGACTTGGAATGAACCTTGGAAAATTACTTACAGGTACAATTATCGTTGAATCGGTTTTTTCTTGGCCTGGATTTGGTCGTTATTTCATTGAAGCTATCTTTAATCGTGATATTCCTGTTATTCAATGCTATGTACTAATAGCAGCTATTTTATTTATTTTGAGCAACTTACTAGTAGATATAATTCAAATGTATATAGATCCGCGTATTTCAAGGAAAGAAGGACAGCATTGATGATAACAAGTATACGTATGAGATTTAAAAATCAAAGAGTAATTCCTATATGTTCAACAATATTAGGTGTTCTTTTTATCATTGCTATAGTAGCTCCTTGGATTGCGCCACACGATCCAATCGCTGTCAATTTGGCTTATAAATTGCAGTCTCCAAGCTGGAATTATCCATTAGGTACCGACCATTTAGGAAGATGCAACCTATCACGTATTTTATATGGAGCACGTATCTCACTAGGTTTTGCTATGCTTATCTTCATTTCATCATTAGCAATTGGTTTACTCATTGGTACTTTTTCAGGTTATAAAGGTGGTTGGGTTGACCATGTTTTAATGAGATTTTGCGACGGTGTTATGGCTTTCCCAAGCCTAATCCTTGTACTAGGGTTAGTTGGCATATTTGGACCTGGACTGCCGCAAGTTATCTTAGCTTTGATGCTTGTGCAATGGGTTTATTACGCAAGAATGTTCCGAGGGATGGTTCTTAGTTTGAAAGAACAGAACTTTATCTCTGCTGCAAAGATCAATGGATCATCGCAATGGAAAGTCATCAAAAATCATATTATCCCAAATGTGCTACCTCCACTTGTCGTAATGGGTACGTTGGAAATGGGATGGGCTATCATGGATATATCGGCTATGTCTTTTCTCGGATTAGGCGTCCAGTCTCCTACACCTGAATGGGGAGCAATGATTCACGAAGGAAAATCGTATATTCGAACAAATCCAGAACTCATGCTTTATCCGGGTTTGTCTATTATGCTTATCATTGTTACATTCAATCTATTAGGCGAAGCGCTATCAGAACGTTACGGTGTCAAACGTCGATTTTGAAAAGGAATGAAAAAAGTTGGGAACAGAAGAGTCAAAAGTGTTACAAGTTAGAGATTTACATGTTCAATTAAAAACCAAAAATGGTATTACAGATCTTGTTAAAGATATAAATTTTGAACTAAAGCCTGGAAAGGTTCTCGGTCTTATTGGTGAAAGTGGTTGTGGTAAAACTATTACGAGTATGTCTATTCTTCAGCTTCTTAATCGTAAAGAAACAATAATTGAAGGAAGCATAATGCTAAAGGGACAAGAGTTAAACGGTTTAGCTGAAAAGGAAATGCGTAAAATTCGTGGTAAGGATATAGCCTTTATCATGCAAAATCCAATGAATACTTTTACGCCCGTTTTTACTATTGGACACCAATTTGTTGAAACTATTCGCTCTCATACGAATTGGAATAAAAAACAAGCGACAGAGCTTGCCATTGAGTCAATGAAACAAGTGAATTTACCTGAACCTAACAAGCTTTTGAAATACTATCCTTTTCAACTGAGTGGGGGGATGCTTCAACGAGTAATGATCGCTATTGCAGCAAGCCTCCGTCCAGCTATTATTATTGCTGATGAACCCACAACTGCATTAGACGTCAATAATCAGAAGAAAGTACTGCGTCATTTGGACAAAGTTCGTTCTGATTATGGTTCGGCGATTTTGTTGATATCTCATGACTTAGGAGTTATTGCTGAACTGGCTGATGAAGTAGCAGTCATGCAACATGGGCAAATAGTTGAAACAGCAGATGTTTTTCAACTATTTGATAATCCTAAGCATGAGTATACGAAGAAATTACTGAATGCAAGGCCAACACTATATTTAGATGAACCTGTTATCAACTTAATTTGATATATTATAAGCATTTTTATAAGAGGTGAACAAGTGAGTTTATTACAAGTAAATGAAGTCACTCATAGCTACGAAAACAGAACATTTTTTAAATGGAAAAATCGTTCTAGAAAAGTACTTTCTGATATCACCTTCTCTATTGAAGAACGTACATGTTTTGGGATACTTGGTACAAGTGGAGCCGGTAAGAGCACTTTAGGAAAAGTACTTCTTGGTTTGCAAAAACCACAATACGGGCAGATTCTCTTTCAAGGACATGATATCTACAATGCGGATAAACATACTCGTCAGAAACTTCGGCGTGATCTTCAAGTTGTTTTTCAAGATTCACACTCAGCAGTCAATCCCAGAATGACAGCAGAACGTATCATTGCAGAACCGTTAGAAAACTATGAAAAGCTAACGTTAAGCGAACAAAAAAGAGCTGTAATTGAATTATTAGAGAAAGTAGGGCTCTGTGAAAAAGACTTGAAAAAATATCCACATCAATTTAGTGGTGGCCAATTGCAGAGGGTTAATATTGCAAGGGCCATTGCTCTTAAACCAAAGCTCATTGTTTTAGATGAATCTGTAAGTAGTCTAGATATGGTTACTCAAACCCTAATTTTAGAACTATTAAGAGAATTAAAAGAAGACTTTGGGTTATCGTATTTTTTTATTACCCATGATATTAAAGCTGCCTATACTATTAGCGATACATTAGGTGTATTAGAAAAAGGAGAATTAATTGAGCATTTCCATTCAAAAGATGCTTTCTTTACTTCAGAAAACCCTATAGTAAAGGAAATGAGAAGTTCTATGCTTGCAGAGCATCCACGTTTTCGTTCAATTGGAACAAGAAATGGTACGCTTTAATTTAATAACATATATATGTATAGCAAAGCCTCGATTTCACTAACATAATCGAGGCTGTTGTTTTTATTTTTACCATGTAGAAAGAGGGTAATTGGATGAATCATCGTGCATATCTTACTTTAGCAATTCCTCTAACAATCTCAACTATGACGACTCCCTTACTAGGTGCCGTAGATACTGCTGTTGTTGGACAACTTCCAGCTCCAGCTTACATTGGAGGAGTTGCAGTAGGAACGCTTATTTTTAATACATTATATTGGTTATTTGGCTTTTTACGTGTTAGTACATCCGCCTTCGCTGCACAAGCAAATGGAGCAAGCGATCCAGATCAAGGAGTCCTTGCTTTATGCCGTCCGTTTTTATTAGCTGTAACACTAGGGATCCTTTTTATTTCTTTACAATGGCCAATTGAACACGCTGCCCTTCTATTAATCTCTCCCGATGCTGATGTAAGTAGGTTTGCCGTAGAATATTTCAGAATTAGAATATGGGGAGCACCCTTTACATTGATGAACTACGTTATTCTTGGTTGGTTAATGGGAATGGCTAAGATTAAACAAGCTTTATGTTTACAGATACTAACAAATGTTTTAAATATGCTTTTAGCTATTCTTTTTGTTCATGTTTTTTCTTTTGGCGTACAAGGAGTTGCTACGGCTACCTTAATTGCAGAATTTTCAGCCTTTGTATTAGGTGTATTTATTGTTTGGAAAGCTTCTCCGTTTGAATGGAAGCTGCCCTCAGTTCAGTCGCTCCTGGATACACATTCTATGAAAAAGGTGTTTAATGTTAACAAAGATTTATTTATTCGGACTATTTGTTTACTAATTGTTATTAATATGTTTACAGCAAAAGGTGCTTCGTTCGGTACAGAATTTCTAGCTGCGAATGCTGTATTATTTCAAATTCACTACATAATGGCATATCTTTTCGATGGTTTTGCCAATGCCTCAAGTATTCTTGTTGGTAAATCAATAGGATCCAATGACAAAGAGTTATATAAGAAAACTCTTACTTTATCTAGACAGTGGTCGCTAATAACAGCTTTCATCATATCTAGCTTATATACGATTTTTCAAGAACCTATTATTAGGCTTTTTACAAATCTACCTAATGTTATTGAAATTTCACTACAATACGGATCATGGCTTATTGTCTATCCGTTCGCTGCTTGTTTTGGACTTGTCATATATGGCGTTTTTACAGGAGCAACTGAAATTGCACCAGTTCGAAACTCTATGATTTACGCCACAATTTTATTTGTAATCATTCAGCTTATAATCACTCCTATATGGCATAATCATGGACTTTGGCTAGCTTTTGTTATCTATACTATTGGAAGGTCTGTCTTTCTGGTCATGTACACTCCTAGATTAAACAAAAAATTATTGCACTCAAAGGAACTAACAAGTTTTTAGGTGAAGAGCCTTGCCATAAGAATTGAGAACTGTTGGTATTTAAAGATATTGAGACTAATCCCCTCTCGGGGATTTAACACTTATAGTGGAATTAATCACTATACTATCTTATATCTAAACTAATTTTGAAAAACGTTCAATGTTCAGTCATCTAGCACGGTGAAGATAAACAATACGAATACTTTTTAGTAAAGTAATAACTAATTAGTTATTAATTGACTTATAGAATTGGTTTGCGTTGCCATTGAACAAACTTAATACTCCAAAGGGGAGTAGCTGTACAACAAAAGTCGTCACTACGAAACAAAATGTTTCCGGCTTTGTTGGAAATTTCAATTGTTAGCAAGACCTTTGCCTATTTTTTTAGTTGGGTGAAGTCTGTGTTTGTACATCAAGCGCTTTTATCTACTAAAAGGATAAAAGCGCTTTTTGTTTTTTATAGATTTAAAATGACTATGAGGAGTGGTTAAATCATGTTCAAGAAACTGTTTGATTCACTAATGAATAATAAGCACAAGCGTTACAGTAGCAGTGATTATAAAAGAGGAAGATCAAAACCTTTTAAGAGTTATAGCAGTAGTGATGATTATAGGAAAAGACGTGGTCATCACGGAAGTTATGGACATCATCATTATAAGAGGAAAAGAAAGAGTGGAAGTTTCTTTAGCAGTTAAATAAGAAAAGGGTACCTCGTTCTAAAAAATCTATAACTGAAAAGAAAGCATAACATATTCTTACCATAAAGAGTAGATTTCTACTGCCTGAGTATATGTATAAAAGGCTTGATTGTTATGACTCTCTTTAATCAATAATAATTAGCATGTTCGTCATTTATAAAAACCTGTATAACCTCATCATAGTAATCTTTCTTACCCCCCCCCTTGCGCGTGAGCTACGCGAAAAGAGGTTCTTTTTTTCTGCGGTCCAAAAGAGTGATTATGGTAACTAAAGCTTTACTACAACGTTCTCCAAACAGAAGTTGTTTATTATTTTAAATTTACCAATAGAACTTTCTAAACGGTTGAAGGTTCTATTTTATTTTCGAAACAATAATCCCTACAATCATAATAAAAAAACCCAATGCTGTTTTCCAAGTAGGAACCTCTTTGAAAAATAGATAACCCATTAATATTGAAATCACTATCTCTATTCCTTTAGATGTAACCAAAACAAATGTTAAATTCTGAATTGCTTTAAATCCAAATTTGATGCCATATCCGATGAGCATATTGGCTATTAAAAATAGTGGAAAGGCAAAAAGTTGATACTTTAAAGTCGTCCAAAAGGCTGGATCAATATGCTTGCTTTGATACGAAAATAACAGGTTTATTAGAAATAAACCAGAAAATAAAAAGGTAGCACCATAAAAATAACTCATACGTATACACTCTCATCATAATCATATTTGTTAGTAGTTTATCCAACAAATGTTTCTTTATGCTATAAAAATTGCCTTAGATAAAAATGGTAGCATTGATACAAAAAATATCTTCCTTAAATAATAGTTAGGAGGTCATTTCTTATAAATGATCTTGAAAAATTATGTTGTAATCTAACGGTCTTCTTTCGAAATTAACTATTATCAGATAAAACACAAGAAAAGCCCTCAAATTATGAGGACTTCTCTTGCCTATGAAATAAGAAATGGAATTTTCATTCGCATCTACAAGACGTATTGTAACATGTATTAGGTATTAAAAATGAGCTATTCAGACCCTGAAAAAGGTATTTTAAGACCCTAATTGGGTTTTAAAGGAAAGAATGTTGTTATATAGTGAAAATCTAGTTATTGTTAAATAAAAAAGCAACAACTTAGAGAAATAGGTGATGAGATAATTGCAAACATATAAATACAACAATGCTTTAAAGAAGGCTTTACTTGTAGATATAGAGGCAGGAAGAGAACTCATGATTCAAGTAGGTTTGGAAGAAGGATTTACGAGTAAGAACACCATTGTAATCAGTCAATTCATTGATCAATTGCTAAACCAATTAGAAAAGGTCACTGCAACTGATTAGTTTTTATTTTTATGTCAAAAAGCAACCTCAATCTGCCATAAGAAAGAGGTTACTTTTTGAAGTAACTCTATAACTGAAGATAAAACACAACAAATATCATCTTTCTCACTACAAGCAGGGGTATAGAAAGTGCTTGTAATATGCATTAATCCCATTCTCACCTACTCAAAGAACATTAAATCTGCATCAATGCATCAAAAAGAAAAAGCCACCTTTATCAATCTTATGTTTCTCAAAGCATTGGTTTTTCCATATGTATCGGAAAATTGTTTTATGTTAACCACAAACGTATAATTTTATAAACTACTTAATTTATCTAGACCGTCTTCATATGAAAAAGAAAGCCTTATCAATTTTACAAGGCCGTCTAATTTTCCTTTTTTACATAGTCCAAATTCAGAAGGTTTTTCTATGTTAATAAGTCATACTTAGTTATCTTTTTAAGATGAAGACTTTTGTAAAGGCTTATTGCTCGGTGCAAACCAACCAAATAGAGCAATACCAACTAATACTCCATAGAAGATCAATGTCCAAATAGTGCTATGGGGAAAATGAGAGTCTAAGACACCTATATCCTTATGAGCAAGTGTAATAACAGCAAGTTTGACACCCACCCAAGCAACAATGGCATATGCTGTAGTTTCTAAGGCAGGACGCTTTTCGAGGAGTTTTACAAACCAGGTCGCTGCAAACTTAATCAAGATAAGACCTGCAATGCCTCCAAGAACTACAACCGCAAATTGTCCTCCATCCATACCACCAATTTCATCAAACGGTGATTCTGGAAGACCAAGGGCTATAGCTACCGCAGCTAAAATGGAATCGACTGCAAAAGCAAGGTCAGCTAATGCAATTTTCCCTACTGTCGGCCAAAACCCTTTTACAACAGACTCCTTTTCATCTTCATGATGAATATTCTTATTGCGTTTCCCAATCCGGTCCTTAAGAACATGCTTTAGGCCTAAATACAGAAGATAAGCTGCTCCCACTGCCTGTATCCACCATACATTAGCGATAAATGAAATAGCGAAAAGAGCACCAAATCGAAAAATAAATGCCATAAGAATTCCATAATTAATTGCTTTTTTCTTCTGATCATCCGGTAGATGTTTAGCTATAACTGCTAGTACAAGAGCATTGTCAGCAGATAATAAACCTTCTAAACCAATTAGAATTAACAATGCCCAGGCGTATTCAATCCATATGGACTCCATTTATTTTCCTCCTTTCCAAAGTATAATTGATTATGTTAAAGAATTTGCTTACATTAGAATGACCATCTATATGAAGGGTAATCCTAAAGAATGGAACTTTCATTATTTTAACACTAATTCTATATATAATATTTATTAAAATGTAAATATTCAGAAGTTAAGTGTGGAACTTTGCTGATACTTCTCTAAAACATTATAAACACGTTTAAAACACCGTAACTCTCTCATTTTTAATGAAACAAACTTGGGTTACTACAATATAGTTATGGGAAAGTTAAACTGTATATATGTGAAATGCATGCAAATAGTATCACTACTTATATAGAGCTGAGGATTTTATATGAAGATGTTAGTAAAGGTATATACAGTTCATTATAAAGAAAAGAACAAAATATCTAACTAATTAATTTCAATTTGGTGACAGCATGGTCTCATACAAAGATAGTAGTTAACACAAGAATAATTATGATTATTCTTGTGACTATGCTATATTACTTCTCCGGTTTTAAAAAAGTAATTTCGTTTGGTTTTTTAAAGAATAGGCAATATAAACAAAAACAAACAAAAAGGAGAAATAAGCTATATGAATAAAAAAATGGTAATGCTTTGTATTTCATTAGCCGGTACTTTAGCTACAGGATCTCTTGTAGGATGCTCTAATCAAAATGAATCATCGCAAAATACATCACAAAGTGAAAATAGCTCTTCTGAAAACAAATCAAATTTACAACAGTTCTCCAAAGATCCGGATAGTAAACAACAAGGTGAAGACTTTGATTTAGTAGGAACATTAGAGAAAGAAACGAACGATGAGTTAACACTTGTTATCGATGGTAAAAAAGTAAAGATACCTAAAAGTAAGTCGTTTAAAGAAGAAAAAGATACACCCAAGGATATTGGTGGAAAACAAGTAAACGTAGAGATTGATGCTAAAAATAACAATGCAGAAAGTCTAGAGTTAACTCCTCAAGCAAAAGCAGATTCAAATGGTATATACGAAAAAGATGCTGATGGAGATTACAACATAATTGGAAAATTAATTAATGAAACCGATAATGATGTAACAATAGAAGTGTCTAGTGGAAAAAAGACTTATAAAAAATCTAAAGACTTTGAGCAAGATGACGACAATATGCCTGGAGATAGTAAAAACAAAGTTGTGCGATTAGAAGTAAAGAAGAATGATGAAGTTGAAAGTCTCGAGGTAAATCCAGAGGATCAATAAATGGAATAGAGAATTTAAGCAGCTTATTTGTGTTACCTATAATGTATGTTTTGTTCTTTTTAAAAAGGGGAATGATTAAATAAGATCATGTTCATTCTTAAAGTAAACACTTTTCCCTTTTCCAAACTATTTCGTTGGATATAGGCGCCCTAATAGGCGTCTTTTTTTTGCACAAAACAGGCAAGCTACCATGTTTTCATGAATATAGATAGGATAATAATGAAGAAAGGAAAGGTGTGAATGATAAGGAAGTTATCTATTCCTATTTTAACTTTAGTGATACTATGGACAATTATTCTTTGCCTAGAAAAACAAGTTATGGTGGCCTGTTTTCTATGGATCGTTTATAGCGCCTTGCAGTTTTTCCGAAGGGAATAATTTTTATCTTCTACATAAAGATTTTTAGGAAAGTATATAAATGATACATAAGAGGCGTTTTAATAGACCTTTGAATTCCCTTAGCAATACTACAAACTTGACCTCCTTCCATAAACAAAAGACACTGGCTCTTAACCAGTGTCTTTTGTTTATAATTTTATTTTATCCTCAACAATTTTTATAGAAATGTCATTCATACAAATCATTAGATACTTTTCAGTTCCCTTGGATCTGTTACTTTGTGTTTGTATTTCTTTTCAAATTTATTAAACATGGATATATTCGCTAGTACTCCTACAGCAAACATAAGCAAGGTAAGAGAAGAACCACCATAACTTACAAAAGGTAACGTTACACCTGTAATAGGAAGAATTCCCGTTACTGCTCCAAGGTTAACAAATGCTTGAATACCTATCATAACGGAAATACCGATAGCTAGTAGTGCTCCAAAAGGATCATTAGATCTTCTTGCTATTTTTAACCCTTGAAGGATAATAAAAAATAATAGTCCTAATACAAGAAGTACTCCCCAAAAACCTAGTTCCTCTGCAATGATTGCCATAATAAAATCTGTGTGGGATTCAGGCAGATAACCTGCCTTTTGAACACTTTGTCCTAATCCCATGCCCGATAGTCCACCACTCCCTATTGCCAAGTAGGAATTAACCAGTTGGTACCCATTTCCTTGTTGGTTCTCAAAAGGATGTAGATAGCCAGTAAAACGAGCTAAACGAACAGGCGAAAACACGGTGTCTATATGTCCCGTCACTAATAAAACGACTAACATAATAAGTATGCCTACTACTCCTAGTAAGGCAATCTTTAGCATTGATTTTATTGAAATACCTGAACATAAAACAATGGCTAAGACTGTGCCTAAAATAAGTAGGATTCCACCGTAATCCGGTTGTAAAGCAATTAAGAAACAAATAAACAAGACAATAAGAATAGGTGGAATAATAGCACGCTTTAAATCGTTTATATACTCTTGTTTATTCGCAAAAACAGCCGATAAATATACAATGATCGTTAGTTTCGTAAATTCTAATGGTTGTATTCTAATCGGGCCCAGGATAAGCCAGCTTTGTGCATTTCCTGCCGTATGTCCAAAAATAAGGACCAGGGCAAGGAGTGTAATCACTGTTATTAATAAAATTTTTAATACTTTTTTCTCTCGATAAATTTTATAGGGAATAAAGGCAGCAACACAGAAAAAGAAAAAGCCTGCTATCAGAGCAAGTTTTTGCTTTTGATAAAAATAATCTCCTTCTACACCGTAACGACTAACCGCCGTTACCATACTAGCACTGTAAACCATGACTAAGCCGATAAGACTTAGAACAGTTAAGGCTACAATAAATTTGTAATCATAACATTTTACTATTTTCTTAAACATACAAACTCCTCGTTCTTTGCAAGTGTAAGAATCTTATTTTCATCATAAAAAAAAGATTCTTAGTAAATTATATAGAGTGAAAAGAACACTCAATAGTATAATAACAGTTCCTCGCGCTTTGTTCTTTCCTACGATATAATCATTTATACCATGTAAGATAAAAGATACTGAAACCATAAGAACAGCTATATTGTACCAATAATCGCTATCAAAAAGCCAAGCTATACTCATACAAATAAGCAATACAATCAACGTGGCATTTCGAATTCGATTATCAATAAAAATTTGTGCGTATTTCATAAAAATCTCCCACTACTATGTCTTTTAGTATATATACTTATGATTTATTCTTTCCCCTCCATCTCACCTTATTAATTTGTAACATTCTTAGACGTTCCTGTTTTTAAGATTAATAATCCTTTTTATCTTAATAAACTAGGACGTATAGAACGTTTTCGTATACAATAAGTTGTTTTGTAGGTTTTAATTATAAACATTAGGATAAAGAAACGAATTCTCTGTTATACACTATTCGTTATTATACAGCTAAATTGATTTTAGTACTCTTCCTACCTAATTAAAATATGAAGAGGGATTTATGTAGTATTCTCACATTTGAAAGTAAGAAATAAAGAGAATTGCTATGTCGTTAACTAATACAGATAATTTCTCGCATTTCTTAATACTGGATACCATCCCTAGTTTCCTCCTCCTTTGTTTTATTATTTTTATAGATAAATATTTTAGGAAAAATAAAGATACAAGTGACGAAAAAAGAAGAAATATTAGAAAGATTTTATTGCCTTGTTAGCAGTCGGATTAATCGTTTACTTTCTGTAATATACTATACAATAGAGAATGATTAATCACATAGAGGAGCATCAGTATGATTCGAACAATAGCTATTACACAAGACCTACAGGTTAAAGAAGATGTGCCCCTTGCTCACCTATCTGATTCCTCGTTTAAATGGTTTTGGGTAGACTTTTCCTCTCCTTCTGAAGAGGAAGCAAAAGTGTTAGAGACCTTTTTCCACTTTCCCCCTTTAGCTATCGAAGATTGTCTTCACTTGTTACAACGCCCTAAACTTGATTATTATTAGGGTTACAGCTTTTTAGTTCTTCATTATTTAAATAGCCACACATTAGATGTTGAAGAAGTGGACTTATTTATCGGAGACAATTATTTAGTGACCTTTCACCTTAAACCATTACTCAGTATTGAAACAGTACAACAACGTCTTTTACAACATCCTAGTGGATTTAATAAAGGAGTGTCCTATATCGCTTATGCGGTTCTGGACCAATTAGTGGATTACTTCCCAATTGTGTATGAGATTGAGGACAAATTAAATGAAATTGAGAGCAAAGATACTAAAAAATCAATTGCTTTACTAATGAATGATGTTTTTGATATCCAAAGTGATTTATTGAAGCTCAGAAAAACTATCCTTCCTGAACAGCACCACAGTAGTTTTTCTTTATTTAGGTTGTAAACCGTATACAAATTTAGTTTTATAATATTCACTATAAGATCCAAATAAAAAAGCTAACTTGGGTCGTCATGTCAGCTAGCTTATAAAGGAAACTTAATATGAAATTTGTTTCACAATAAGTCATATCGTAATTTTCCAAAAGACTATTTTTATATGGAAGGGCATATGTATAAAAGGTGCACTTTTATACATTCTTTCCTAACTTATCCTTCAAGGAAAGCCTTTCATATCAAAGATGTATAAAAAGCTGCATAATTCATAATAGTAACCTTTTCTAAACTCCTTGAGCCACAAGGAGTTCTTTTTGTCATGTGTACCGGAAAGGTACATTATGGTAACTACCTTTGTATAGCGTATACAAGGTGAAATAAAATCAATTTTTTGATAAAATGGAAATATATTGATTTTTAAAATTAAAATAGCAAAAAGAGAGGATTATATAAATGCTGGGGGAAACCTTTACACTTTTTAGACCGATTTATTATTTGATAACTATCTTTTTAGTATGTAATTTTGTGTACGTAGTTTTTTTAAGCAATAAAATCAAAGCTAATAGCTATATATTATTCAACTCTTTATTCTTTGTAATAATTGGAGCGATGCTATTATTTCAACAAGGGATAATTGTAGATGAAACTAATCAATCAGGAGATCCAGTAATTTTTGATTTAACGATCTTATTTGGAGTTTTATTTATAGCTAGCTTTATCTTTAGGAATATAAAAAAGAGGAAAGTCTAAACTTTCCTCTTTTTTGCGTTATTGCCGATAATACGTTTATGTTAACTAAGGGTGTATATACATATTAATTATATCGTTTAAAGAGATTTATTTACTAAAAACCATTTTTGTATATAATTGGATGAAAGGAGGTTTTTTATGACTTATAATAAGAATAACTTAAAGCTAGTAGGGGCTACTTTATTTGGAGCTGGAATTGGAGCCATCTTAGGAATACTAGCTTATACGCACAATTGGCTAGGATAAATACATTAAAGAAAAATTAGCAGCAAGGGATGTGAATATTTACCTTGAAAGCAAAGAAAACTGGACCCTCTCACAATATATCTAATTTTTTTGCTAAAGCATTTACTGTTATTTTTATAACTTTAATTGTTATTATTGCTATTTCATTAATGCTAGGAGCATTTGTGTTTGGATTTATTGGTTTATTTGAAATATTTGGGGTACAATACGACTCATTTCTATCTCTATTAATATTCCTCTTACTGTTTTTTATTATTGGATTTATAGTTGATTTACTATCAATATTTCTTATTAATACATTTTCTCAACAAATTAGAAATTCTAAAAGAAAATTCCTCGTGAGACTGGTCATTGATTGTAGCTTTTCTTGGTTTGCTATACATACTGCTGATGAATTAATTAGAAGCATTACTATTCCCTCTATAACTGAGCTTATAGCTGTGTTTCTCCTCTTTTTGTTAGAAGTGGTAATGGATATGAATAGCAAAGGAGAAAGTAATAAGAACTCACTGGTACCTTGAAGTCTTTGGGGTTCTGGTGCAAAGATTACTTCAACCTAAAAGAACACCTTTCATAAATATAGTTATAAAAAAAAGGTAATGTATAGTATGTTTTATATTTCATAACACTGGCTCCAATCGTTTGTTCAATATTCAAGGGAGGGATGTTAATGAAAAACATATCGAAACATCATGATCTCCAACGAAAATACAGAGAAAAGCTACAAAACAAACAAAAATTAAACACATATGTGAGAGGTTGGTTCTTGTTCATTTTATTTGCTGTACTTCTCGTAGTATGGAGTTATTTTTTTGGCGGAACGTTTATGCCTTATCGAACAATGTAGGAAAATGAACGTTAATATTTTTATAGTATTATAAATTAATGTCATAAAAAGCAGAACACCATATTTGATGTTCTGCTTTTTATATTAATACCATCTATATTATGTTAGGAAAAATATTTAGTTAATAGTTCTCTTTTATTACATTGAAAAAAACAAAAATTAGTGTAAAATTACACTAATTATATAAAAATATAACTTATTTAGAGTTTGTTTTGGAGGTGTAATATATGATGAAAGCTAATGTATTTATATATACTTTTCTATTTTTAGCTACTGTATTAGCAATATTTGGTCAAGATATTTCTTATTTTATGGATAAGAACATAATAAAGTTAAATCCAATCTACTACCTGACTGCTATAACATGCATAAGCATTTTTTTATATCTAATTACAATTGTATTGACTTACATATTCAATAAAAAAAATAAACTTAAAAAGAGTATCCTGGATGTTTATTGGCTTGTTATCCTAGGACTTAGTTTGTTTCCCTATGGTCATTATTTGTTTTAGCTATGTGGTGGGGATAATTTTATAAAAGGGGATGGGGTCAGGTGACTAAGTGGAGAGGCTCTGCTGCAATCTGTATAAACGATCACAACGAAATATTAATGGTAGCCCAGGAGAAGGCGAATCAGCCAGAACTATGGTCAGTACCTTCAGGTGGTATAGAAGGCTCTGAGACATATGAAGAATGCTGTATAAGAGAGGTTTGGGAAGAAACGGGATACAAGATTTCGGTCATTGATAAAATATGTGAACGTGATACAGTCACATATGATGTAAATGTCCATATTAAGTATTTCGAAGTGAAGTTGTTAGGTGGGGAAAGGAAATTTCAAGATCCAGATGAGTTGATATTAGATATTTGCTGGAAGCCTTTATCAGAGATTAGTAACTTAAAAATGTTATTTGAGGATGAACGCCAAATACTGATAGATTACATACAGGAAAAAAAGGACTACAAATATAACTCCACGGGTTTGCAACTTAAGAAATATTCACATAAAAAAAGAACCCTTTGCCCATATAAGCAAAGGGTTTTCAAATTTATCGGAATAGATTAAGAAATATAAAAGCCATTATTATATTCTTGATAAAACATCTACAATCTCTTTAGGTTGTGTTATAACCTTATCTGCACGTCCTGTATTTAAAAGCTCTACTGAGTCGAATCCCCAAGATACTGCTATACAAAAAAGGCCATTTTTCTTAGCTGCTTTAATGTCTCTTAGTTCGTCACCTACATAAACCACATTTTCTTTCTTTAAATTATACTTTTTCAAAAATGAAGAAATATCTTTTGATTTAGAGAGAGGACTAAAAGAAAAATGACTATAATCAAATATATTAATAGAATGATTTGTTAAAAATTCATTCATTACAACTTGATTATTACTTGTTGTAAATCCTATTTTATAACCCTCCTGTTTTAAAAGACTGAGAGTTTCTTTCATTCCAGACACAGGTTTCAAATTAGGAATATATTGTTGAGATCTTCTTTTTATAGCGATCCCAACTAAGGGCATTTTATATAAAGGTAGATTAAGTACCTTGCATCTATTACGTATCGATAATGCACTCAAATAAGGAACATCTTCTTCTGAAATTTTTTTGTATCCCTGCTTCTCAGCAATTTCGTTATACATATCAATTGCTAAAAATTTTGTACTGGTAATGGTCCCGTTGAAGTTAAAAAGAATTACTTTTTTCATACACTTCTCCTTATATCTTATTTTCAAAGAATATTGTTTATTTAATGTTAAACAATTAATTTCTGAATTAAAATAGCATAATCCCGTTTATATTTTCAGTAAAGGTAAACTTTACAATTATACCATATAATTGCAATAAAAAAGAGAGGGAACTTTTTTTCCTCTCCATACCCCACAGTGAAAAATTTATATA